>NZ_JBEYZJ010000006.1:0-465229 GCF_040645995.1 Nocardia sp. NPDC046473 | reverse complement strand
GGCCACTCGGACGCGAGACGGGCCGCGAACGGCGCTCGGTGGCCGAAGCGCATGCGCCGCAGGCGCTAGTCTCGGCCGCTCGGACGCGAGACACCCGGGGGGCCGCGAACACGCCGCGCCCGCGCGGCCAAAAATGCAGCCCAGTAATCTCTCGACTCATGGCCCGTCGACTTGATTACTCCGCGCGCTACCCGCTGCACACCACCAAAGAGCTGTACGCGGCGCTGTCGAACCGCGACTACTGGGACGCGCGGATGGCCGAGATGCGGAAGTACTCGCCGGGGAACGAAGTCGCGCAGTTAGAGGCGGGCGACGGCGGCATCGAGGTCGAGCTGCACCACGTCCTGCCGCGCGAGATGCTGCCGGAGATCGCGCAGGCCGTGATGCGCAAGGACATGATCATCACCCGCAAGGAAACCTACGGGCCGTTCGGCGCCGAGGAAATCACCGGCAAGTACTCGGCCTCGATCCCGGCCGGGCCGGGCAGCCTGGGCGGCACCATCCGCCTGTTCCCCACCGACACCGGTTGCACCATGCGCTTCTCCTCGGAGGCCAAGGTGTTCATCCCGATGGTCGGCCCGCGGCTGGAGCAGCTGATGCTGGTGAACCTGGTCGATCTGTTCCGGGCCGAAGCGGAATTCACGGTCCAGTGGCTCGACGAACACCACCCGACCAGCTGACCAAGCCGGTCGGCAGCATCACCCGCGGCACCACCGGGGTCAATCGACTACGGCGCAGTGACCGCTGGCTGATGCACGACGCGCTGGTAGCCGGGCGGCTTCGGATGGCGGGCGATCCGCTGGTGGTCGATCTCGGTTACGGGGCGAGTCCGTGGACGACGCTGGAATTGGCCGCGCGGCTGCGCACCGTGCGGCCGGACGTCCGCGTCGTCGGGTTGGAGATCGATCCGGAACGCGTGGTGCCCGGCCGCGACGGTGTCACCTTCGCCCGTGGCGGGTTCGAATTGACCGGTCTCCGACCGGTTTTGGTGCGTGCGTTCAACGTCCTGCGCCAGTACCCGGAATCGGCGGTACCCGCGGCGTGGGCGACCATCCTGTCCGGACTCGCGCCGGACGGTCTGCTGATCGACGGCACCTGCGACGAGCTCGGCCGCCGCTGCGCCTGGGTTCTGCTGGACCGCTCCGGCCCGCGATCGCTCACCCTCGCCTGGGACCCGTTCAGCGTCGACCAACCCTCCGACATCGCCGAGCGACTGCCGAAAGTCTTGATCCACCGCAACATTCCGGGCGAGCCGATCCACGCACTGCTCACCGCCGCCGACCGGGCCTGGGCCCACGCCGCGCCACTGGCCCCCTACGGCCCCCGCATCCGCTGGCGCGCTGCCGCCGAATCCCTACGCCTGGAAGGCTTCCCGCTCCGCGCTTATCGGCGGCGGATGCGCGACTGCGTGCTGTCGGTTCCGTGGGACACCGTCGCGCCAAATCCCGGACCGCCCCATGCGGATTGAGCTGCGACGACTTTCGCTGCGGCGCTTCTGTATTCGCCCCGGCTACGCGCCGGTCAATGCTCGATACACCCGGGACGCCCCGCGCGGCGTCAAACTGCCACCAGCCGAACGGATTTCATCGCTGGTGCAGCGGTTGATGGCGATCGCATCGGCGACCACCTCGTCCAACGCGGACTGTCCGATGTCCGCCTCGGCCAGGTCCAGCACCGTGCGCAGCGGTGTGGTCACCAGGAACGGCCCGGCCGACTCGATCTCGGTGCCGATCAGCGAGCGCCGCAGCACCACTAGTCGCGGCGTCACCGGCGGACGGCCCGCACCCACCGAGAGGTGCAGGAACCTGGGACGTAGTCGCCCGATGCCGTGTAGTTCCGCCGCGCTGTGATGCGAGACCGCCGCGGCGCCGTCGAACCACGCCGCCCACATGGCGTATTCGTCGAGCGGACCGGCGGGCCACTCGGCTAGTCGCAGCAGGCCGACCCCGGCCCTGGTCACCGAGCCGTCGCCGAGCGCGATGCGGACCCGGGCCTCACATCGGGTGCGCAAGACCTGACGGGTGGTGAAGAAACCCGCGTGGCGACCGGCCAATCGGCGCAGCACCCGCCATCCGTGGTCCGCGGAACCGAGTGCGCGGCCCGCCGCATCGCCAGCCATGTGCATCAGGCTACGCTCGATTCTTGTGTCACATGTCACATTCGATCCCCTCAATGCCCCCTCAGAGACGGCACAGAAACTTGGGGAAGAATCAGCCGCATGAGTACGAAGCCACCGTCCACCATGACGATCAACCGGCGGGCCCTGCTGATCGCCCTGATCGTGGTAGCGATATTGCTCGCCACGGCCCTGGTCGGCGGCGAGGCGTATTACCGGCACACCGTGTCCCGCTGCATCAGTACGCAATTCGAGAAGGAAATGGGCTCGAAGATCGATGTGAGCTTCGGCGCCAGACCGATCCTGATCACCGCGATCGACGGCAAGGTGCCGACGGTGAAGGTGGACAGCGACGACACCAAGTTCGGCCCCGCGGTCGGCATGGTGGTGCACGCCGAGTTCCACGACGTCGAGATCACCGACCGCGGCCGCGGCGGCGGCGTGATCGGCAGTTCCTCGGCCGATGTCACCTGGAACAACGACGGCATCCGGCAGACGCTCGGCGGTCTGGTCAGCGGCGTGAAATCGTCCGCGAGCTCGAACATGCTGACCCTGGACGTGCTCGGCGGGCTGGCACAGCTGCAGGTACAGCCGGTCATCAAGGGCGGCGTGATCGAGGTGGACACGATGTCGGCGCAGCTGCTCGGCATGGGTCTGCCCACCGACCTGGTGCAGGGCATCGTCGAGGTGTTCACCAAGAGCCTGCAGAGCTACCCGTACAACATGCGGCCGACCGAGGTGAAGGTCACCGACGACGGCATCGCCGTCAAGCTCGCGGGCACCCGCGCCGAGCTGCCCGCCGCCGAGAGCAACACCAGCGCCACCTGCTCCTGACCCGCCCCTGGCCGCGTGGCGAATTCGCCAGGCGGCCAGGGTGGTTCGGTCGATTATCCGAGAGTCCTTGCGGCCCAGCGAGTCAGGCGGGGAACCCGTCGAGCACCTCGCGCGACTTGGACAACCCGAGCCGCGTCGCGCCCGCCGCGATCAGCTCCACCGCGGCCGCTGCGGTGCGGATGCCACCGCTCGCCTTGACGCCAAGCCGGCCGCCGACGGTCGCGGCCATCAGCTCGACCGCGTGCACGCTGGCCCCACCCGCGGGATGAAAACCCGTGGAGGTCTTCACGAAATTCGCGCCCGCGCGTTCGGCGACCCGGCAGACCTCGACGATCGCGTCGTCCGGCAGCGCGGCGGCCTCGATGATCACCTTGAGCACCGCCCGGTCGCCCATCGCCTCGCGCACCGTCACGATGTCGGCGAGCACCGCGTTGTAGTCGCCGGCCAGCGCCGCGCCGACATCGATGACCATGTCCACCTCGGCCGCGCCCTGGTCGACCGCGAGCCGCGCCTCGGCGCCCTTGACAAGCGAATGGTGTTTGCCGGACGGGAATCCGGCGACGGTCGCGACCACGAGGCCGGGCGCGCGCACGGGCAGCATCGACGGTGATACGCAGATCGCCAGCACCCCCAGTTCGCGGGCTTCGTAGATCAGCTCGGCAACGTCGTGGGGGGTCGCCCCCGGCGCCAGCAGTGTGTGATCGATCATGGCGGCCACTTCGGCCCTGGTCGGTGACGCGGAACTTGCCATGAGCTGAGAGTCTGGCATACCTGTGGCGAATTCCGTTGCGCGCCTGGTGACACTTCCCGCACACTCGTACCGGGTGACAGATCGCCGGTAGTGACCGAGCGGTCGACTGGTTAACGTGTGCGGATGGACCCCTACTTGGTTCGGGAGGAGACGACACCGTGCTGATCCGTCGCGAACGCGCCGACGACATCGCCGGGATCGCTGCCGTACATCGCAGCGCGTTCGGTCCACACCACGCGGATGGCGACCTCACCGAGCTCACCGGCGAACCGCCCGACGACGACGGCGCCGATCCGCCCGAGGTCGATCTGGTCACCCGGCTGCGCAGCGACCCCGGCTGGATCCCGACCCTGTCGATGGTGGCGGTGGAGTACCAGACGGTGATCGGCCACGTGTGCCTGACCAGGGCCGGCATCGGCCCGTTCCCGGTACTGGCCCTCGGCCCGATCGGCGTGCTCGGCGAGCATCAGCGCACCGGTGTCGGCTCGGCCCTCATGCACGCCGTACTCGGCGCGGCCGACGCCCTCGACGAGCCACTGGTCTGCCTGCTCGGGCATCTCGACTACTACCCGCAATTCGGCTTCGTCCCCGCCGCTCGCCTCGGCATCACGCCCGACGACCCGTCCTGGATATCGCACTTCCAAGTCCGGGCGCTCAGCGCCTACGACTCCAGGATCACCGGCGAATTCCATTACCCCGAGCCGTTTTACGAGCTGTAAACCCGGACCAGGTCGTACACATACGAGCGATCGCCCTTGCGGCTCACCCATGTCCCCTCGGGCGGTCGGTCGCCGTGGCCCGCGTCATCGAACGGTCGGCTCGACACCGCTCCCGAGTCGGTGACAACGCACCAGCCGAAGTCCGGCAGCCGCTGACACCACAGGTCGCGATCGATGCGTTTGAACGACGGGTAGCCGTGCGCTGATCCGTCCGGCACGAATTCGTATGTCAGTCCATCTATCTGCCGCACAAACTTCAGACCATCCACCACTCGAGCTCCTCCGCCTCTCCGGGACTTCAGGCCAGACTCGGGTAGCACGATAGTTGGCGTTGGCGGCCGACGGCGCCGCTTGGGTATGAGCTGGCCGGTGCCCGACGCGTTACCCATGTACTTGCGAAATCAGTCGTCAGGCGACCTGCAAGGATGAGCCTATGAGTTCCGCTCTACCCGCCCCGGACGACCGCCGCTTCGTACTGACGCTCGGCTGTCCCGACCGTCCGGGCATCATCGCCCGGATCACCTCGTTCATCGCCGACTTCGGCGGCTCGATCGTGGAGGCGGGTTACCACTCCGACGCCGACAGCGGCTGGTTCTTCACCCGCCAGGCGATCAAGGCCTCGACGGTCCCGTTCGGGCTCGCGGAACTGCGCGACCGATTCGCCGGAGTGGCCGCCGAGTTGGGTCCGGAGACGGAATGGCAGCTGCTCGATTCCGGCACACGCCGCAAGGCGGTGCTGCTGGTCAGCAAGGACGGGCACTGCCTGCACGATCTGCTCGGGCGCGCCGCCAGCGGTGAGTTGCCCGCGACCATCGAGGCGGTGATCGGCAATCACCCGGATCTGGCCGAGATGACCGAGGCGCACGGCGTGAAGTTCCATCACGTGCGGTTCCCGAAGGACCCGGCCGAGCGCGGGCCCGCCTTCGCGGAGGTCCGGTCGCTGGTCGACTCGCACAATCCGGATGCCGTGGTGCTCGCCCGATTCATGCAGGTGCTCCCGCCCGAGCTGTGCGCACACTGGACCGGCCGGGCGATCAACATCCACCACAGCTTCCTGCCGTCGTTCGTCGGCGCCCGCCCGTATCACCAGGCCTTCGCGCGCGGCGTGAAGCTGATCGGCGCCACCTGCCACTACGTCACGGCGGAACTGGACGCGGGCCCGATCATCGAGCAGGACGTGAGCCGCATCGACCACGCCGACGACGTGCGCGACATGGTCCGGCAGGGCCGCGACATCGAACGCGTGGTGCTCGCCCGCGGCCTGCGCTGGCACCTGGAGGGCCGGGTGCTCGTGCACGGCCGTCGCACGGTCGTGTTCACCTGACCAACAGGCGAGAAATCAGCCCGCGATTTCGGCGCGCAGGCGCACCGATTCGAGGACGTGCCCCAGCTCCTCGTTGAACTGCTCGTACGCCTCGGTGTTACCGAGATGCCCGGTCGGCAGCTGCACGAAGCGCGCCAGACTGCCTGTCTCCCTGAGCATCTCCGCGATCCGCTCGGAGTGCACCACGGGCGTCATGTCATCGAACGATCCGGCGATCACCGTGGTGGGCACCACCAGGTTTCGCGCCGCCTCGCCCACGTTCATGTCGGCGAGCAGCCGCCCGAACCTGGCCCGCACCACCGCCGGACACGACCGCACGATGGCCATGCTGAAGTCGAGCAAGTCGCCCTTGGCCTTGGTCGTCATGATCGAGCGCGCGAACAGCCAACGCATCGGCGCGATGGGCGGGAAGACCAGCGGCGCGCCGAGCCCGAGGCGGCCGAACAGGAACGGCAGGGGGACCTTCAACTCCAACAGCCGCATCGGCCGGTTCAGCAACGGCACCACGGTGGTCTCGAAGACCAGTCGATCGGGTGCGGTATTGGTCAGCAGCACCGCGAGGGCCTGCTGGGCGACCCGGTCGGGGTAGCGCCCGGCCAAGGCCTGCAAGGTCATGCCGCCGAGGCTGTGGCCGACGAGCACGGCCCGCTGGCGAGGACGCAACGCCGCGTCGAGTACGGCGGCCAGATCGTCGGCGAGCAGATCCATGCTCAATGCGCTGTCGCCCGGCTCGCTCTCGCCGTGGCCGCGCTGGTCGTAGGCGACCACGCGATATTCGCCGGCGAAGGCGTTGATCTGAGCGTTCCAGTATTCGATGCAGCAGCTCCAGCCGTGCACCAGCACGATCACCGGCCGGTCGGCGGGTCCGTAGGCGTGCACGCGGAGCCTGGCGCCGTCGCGGGTGACCACCGGGATCACCTCGGGCGCGAGGGCGGGCGGGTTGAATGCCGCGGTCGCATAGGTACGGGACCGCAGGTTCGCGCGGTGTGCGTCGAGCAACCCCCGAACCTGACCGGGGAAGTTCACCAACGCAGTCGGCAGCATGGCACGCATCGGACACTCCTTTGTGTTACTGCTCGATACAGTAACTCCGATACGCGCCGCTAGCTAGTGCTAGCACTCGAAAAGTTATCGAGTATTCGTCGTCCGAGTCCTACCGCCGGACCGCGACCACATCCGGCCGCAACGCTTCTACCAGCGCGGACCGCGCTGAATCTCGTCCACCTTCGGCCGCACATCGGCCAAATAGATACCGGTCGCGATGATGGCGGCGAACGAGAGCAGCCCGAGCCCCGCGGGCGAGAGCAGCAGCAGAACCACCGCGACCCCGAGGATCGCCAGCCAGATCTGCTTGGTCAGCTTGTCCACCGCGGTGAACGCGTCCGGACGCTGCCGCACGGCATGGATCAGCGCGAAGATCGTCGCGCCGAGCGCAGCCAGCCACAGCACGAGCAGGATCATCCCGGTCAATCCGTGCACCATATTCACCTGTCCCATCATACGAGCAACGCCCCCGCACACCAGGGTGTGCGGGGGCGTTACCTGGGCTGGCTCCAAAAGCCATGCGGCCCTGGTGAATCAGTGCTCAGGACCAGCGGCGAATCGGCGGGATCAAGCCTTCTTCGGCGCGGCCTTCTTGGCGGGCGCCTTCTTGGCCGGAGCCTTCTTGGCGACGGGCTCGGCGGCCTCGACGGGCGCGCCGTTGGCCTCGGGGGCCGGGGTGGTCTCGGTGGTCACCGTGACGACCTCGGCGTCGACGACCGGCGCGGCAGCCTCGTCCTCGACCTTGGCCGGACGGCCGAGCAGGCCGTTGACCCGGCCCAGCACGTCCTCGGCGCGGGTGGCGGCGTCCTTGTACAGCGACTCGACGCGCTCGATCTGCCCCTCGACCAGGTGGTTGGCGCGCAGCCGCTCCACGGTCTCCTCGCCGCGCACGGCGAGATCGGCGTAGATGTCGAGCACCTGGTGGTAGTACTTGTCGGCCAGCGTGCGCAGTTCCTCGGGGGTGAACTTCTCGCGCAGCTCGGCGAGGTCCTCCGGTAGTTCCGAGGGCAGTCCGGCGAGCCGCTCGCGCAGCGTCTCGAACTGGGCCTGCACGTCGGCGGGCACGTTGGCGAAGCGCTCGCGGGCCTCGTCGACCCGGGCGGAGACGTCGGTCGCGGCGGCGCGCTCACGCACCTGGGTAACCACATCGGTCACGGCGGCGTAGATGGCGTCGCCCGCACCGACGGTCGCGAGGATCGGCTTGGTCACGGTCTGGGTGGTCTTCTCGGTCATGGTATTTCGTTCTCCTGGCGTGGCGGAGTTTCGGTTGTTGTGCGCGGAACGACGCTGTCCCCATCCCCCCCTGGCTCGTTCCCTCCGTTTTCCCGGCGAAACGATTCATAGATTTCGAGCAGCACCTGCTTCTGCCGTTCGCTGACAGACGTATCGGCAAGCAGGGCATCCCGGACCGGGCTGTGTGGCCGCTGTTCGAGATAACCGGCCCGGACGTACAACACCTCCGACGACACCCGCAGTGCCTTGGCGATCTGCGCGAGTACCTCGGCGGATGGATTGCGCAATCCGCGCTCGATCTGGCTGAGGTACGGATTACTCACTCCCGCAAGGGTGGCGAGCTGACGCAGCGAGACTTGCGCGGCCTCTCGCTGTGCCCTGATGAAGCCGCCGATGTCGTGCGCCGCGTTTACCACGCGGGCCGCTTTTTCTCCGACGCCGGCCGATTGCTCGGCCGAACTATCGGTGTACTCGGCGGAAACCTCGGGCTGGTCTGCCATCACTCACCTTCTGGCGGTTGTACGAGTTCAATTCTAGGACAGGGTGCTAACTATTGCAAGCAGTCTGCTAGCACCCTCGCGGCAAACATCCGGCGCGCTATGTCTCAGCCACCGAACATCAGCTGCGAAACTGTGTAAATCACCAGGCCCGCAAGCGAACCGACGACCGTTCCATTGATGCGGATGAATTGCAGATCACGCCCAACCTGCAATTCGATCTTCTTGCTTGCCTCGTCCGCATCCCACCTGGCAACCGTATCGGTGACCAGCGTGCTGATCTCCCCGGCGTAGTTGCCGACGAGATACCTTGCCCCCCGGTCGATCCAGCCGTCCACCTTCGCGCGCATATCGGCGTCGTCGCGCAACCGCTCACCGAGTTGCTGCACGTTCTCGCCGACCTTACGCCGCAGTGTGCTGTTCGGATCGTCGGCCGATTCCAAGATCAATCGCTTGGCCGCCCGCCAGGTCGCCTCGGCCATGCCGGTGATTTCGTCGCGGCCCATGATCTGGGCCTTGATCCGCTCGGCCTTCTTGATCATCGCGTCGTCGTGCTGCAGATCGTCGGCGAATTCCTCGAGAAAGCGATTCGCGGCCAGCCGCACCTCGTGCTCGGGGTTGGACCGCACCTTCCAGGTGAACTCGACCAGCTCGCGGTAGATCCGTTCGGAAAGCAAAATGTTGACGAATTTCGGGGCCCATTGCGGTGCATCACGCAAGACGATTCGGTCGATCGTCTCCTGTGAACCCAACGCCCACTGATGCGCCCGCTCGGCGAGCAGATCCAACAGCACGAGTTGCCGGTTGTCGGCGAGCAATTCGGAGAGCACTCGGCCGATCGGCGGGCCCCAGAGCGGTTCGGCGATCCGCCTGACGATCGTCTGGTCGATGATCTGCTCGACGTCCTCGTCGCGCAGCACGTCGACCACCGCGCGCAGCAGCGTCGAACTCTCCTCGGCCACCCGCGCGGCATGACCGGGATCGGCCATCCACTTACCGACCCGCCAGGAGATCTGCGCCGAGGTCACCTTCGCCGAAACCACCTCGGGAGCAAGGAAGTTGGTGCCAACGAAGGTGCCGAGACTCTCGCCGAGCTGATCCTTCTTCTTGCGGATGATCGCGGTGTGCGGAATGGGCAGGCCGAGCGGATGCCGGAACAGCGCGGTGACGGCGAACCAGTCGGCCAGCGCGCCGACCATGCCCGCCTCCGACGCCGCCCGCACATAGTCCACCCAGCCACCGCCGCTGCCTCGCGATTCCAGCCAGCGACAGAACAGATAGATCGCCGTCGCCACCGCGAGCAACCCGGTGGCCAGCGCCTTCATCCGCCAGAGGTCGCGTCGCTTGCTCTCCTCGTCGAGGACGGCGGCGAAGCCGAACGGCGCGGCCGCACCGGGCGCCGGGGGCGTTTCCAGGACCGCGATGGTGCCGGGGGCTTTCTCCATGTCTCCTATTCTGCTGTGCCGAGCGCCCGGCCCGCCGTAGGCGCCGAAGATGTGCAACCCGTCGCATCCCTGCCCAAACGCGCATATCACCAGTGACAGGGACCTAAGCTGGGGGTCCGAGGAGAAACCGACGAACAAGGGAGCCCACGCTGTCCACCGATGACCTTGTCGATGTCGGCGAGCTCGCCGACCGACCGGCGGCGGTGCGCACCGGCCGACAAGATGGCCGCAAACGCCGTTGGCGCCAGCACAAGATCGACCGCCGCGAGGAACTCGTCGACGGCACTCTTGCCGCTGTCCGAGCCCGCGGCTCCAACGCCGGGATGGATGAGATCGCCGCCGAGATCGGCGTCTCCAAAACCGTCCTCTACCGGTACTTCTCCGATAAGAACGACCTGGTCCACGCGACCATGCAGCGGTTCATCGAGACCACTCTGATGCCGCGGGTCTACGGCGCGATCAGCCTGGACGCGGACGAGTATCAGCTGGTCCGTTCCGCGCTCGCCGAGTACGTCGGCACGGTCGACGAGGACCCCGAGGTCTACCGCTTCATCATGGGTAACGGCTCGGCCGATCAGTCCTCGCTCGCCGAGTTCGAGAAGCTCTTCGCGGAGGTGGTGGCCGCGGTCATCGTCGATCGCGCGACGGAAAAGGGCATCCAGACCGACGGCGCGATGCTCTGGTCCTACGTGCTGGTCGGCGGCATCCAACTGGCCACGCACTGGTGGACCACCAACAAGACGATGTCGCGCGAAGAAGTGATCGACTACCTGACCATGATGGCCTGGAGCGCGATCGACGGGATGGCGCGTGCCAACGGCTCCGCCCAGGTGTTCAACGCGCAGCCGCACGTGCTGCCCTCACCCGGTGCGAACTCAGCGAACTGATCAATCGCCCGACTCCAGGGGTGCTAGCTGGGGTGCTAGCAAAAGTGTGACGAGGGGCTCGACTTTGTCGCGAGGTTGGCTACTCTGAACGCGAGCGGTACGCCCAGTGGGCTGCGTCACCGCCCCGCGCACTGGCACCAATGGAGGTACCTCGATGGCGAAGCAAGTACCGACCTCCCGGCTTGCTCGTGGCACCAAGCTCGGTGCCGTCGCAGCCGGCTCGGTTATCCGCACGCAACGCGCTCGGCTGTCGATGCGGGGTCGCTCCGAGGCCGTGCGCGCGAAAATGGCCGAGGAGTCCATGATTCGCACCACCGAGCAGGTGGTGATGGTGCTCGGCACCATGAAGGGCGTGGCCATGAAGCTCGGGCAGATGATGTCCGTGCTGGACATGGATCTGGTGCCGGAAGCTCATCGGGAACGGTTCCAGAAGCGACTCGCGGTGTTGCGCAACGCCGCCCCCTCGGTGTCGTTCGAGTCGATGCGCCAGGTGATCGAGGACGATTTCGGCCAGCCACTGAGTGCGATCTTCGCCGAGTTCGAGGCCGAGCCGATCGCGGCCGCCTCCATCGGGCAGGTCTATCGGGGCACGCTGCACGACGGCAGGCGGGTCGCGGTCAAGGTGCAGTACCCGGGCATCGATGCCGCGGTGCGCGCGGACCTGAAGAACCTGGCCATGTTTCGCCGGGTGCTGCAATCGGCGATGCCCTGGGTGACCCCCGCTGTGCTCGACGAGCTACGCCTCAATATGGAAAGCGAACTCGACTACCAGGCCGAGGCGAACACCCAGCTACAGATCGCCGAGCTCTACGCCGGACATCCGTTCATCGTGGTGCCGCGCTCGATGCCGGAACTCAGCACCACCAGGGTGCTCGTCAGCGAATACGTGGCAGGCCAGGGCTTCGAGGACATCCGGCAGCTGCCCGACGCCGAGCGCAATCGGATCGGCGAAATCATCTACCGCTTCTACGTCGGTTCGCTGTTCACCTTCAACGAATTCTGCGGCGACCCGCATCCGGGCAATGTGCTGCTGGCCGAGGACGGCAAGGTCGCCTTCCTCGACTTCGGGCTGTTCAACCGGATGGACCCCGACCACGTCCAGTTCGAGCTGACCTGCCTGCGCGCGGCCGCCGAGGACCGGGCCGAAGACCTGCGGGACTTGATGATCCAGCGCGGCGTGATCGACTCGCCGGAGGAGATCGGCGCCGAGGAGTGCCTGGAATACGTGCTCGCCGCGTCCGAATGGTGTTTGATCGACGAGGATTTGACGATCACCCCGGAGCTGGCCAGCGGCGCGTTCCTGCTCGCGGTGGACCCGAGGGCCAGCGAGTTCGCCGGCATGAAGCAGCAGAATCTGCCGCCGGAGCATCTGTTCTCCCGCCGCGCCGACTTCCTCACCTTCGGCATGCTCGGTCAGCTCGGCTGCACCGCGAACTGGCATCAGATCTCCCGGGAATGGCTCTACGACGAGCCGCCCGTCACCGAGCTCGGTAAGACACACCACGCGTGGCTGGCCGAGCACCCGCCTGTCGCGCCGAAGAAGCCGCGCACCAGGGCCAAGAAGGTCCCCAAATCCAGCCCCGATGCGTAACCGCAGAAACGGAAGACCATGGCAGACAATCGCGAGTTCGACCTCATTCTTTTCGGCGCAACGGGTTTCGTAGGCAAGCTGACCGCGCAGTACCTGCTCACCGCCGCGCCGGAGTCGGCGCGCATCGCGCTGGCCGGGCGTTCGCTGGACAAACTCACCAAGGTGCGCGCCGAGCTCGGCCCGGCCGCCGCGAACTGGGGACTCGTGGTGGCCGATTCCACCGACGACGCCGCGCTCGCCGCGTTGGCCGCGCGGACCAAGGTCGTGGTCACCACGGTCGGCCCGTACCTGCGCTACGGGTTGCCGCTGGTCGGCGCCTGTGCGAAGGCGGGCACGCACTACGCCGACCTCACCGGTGAGCCGCTGTTCATCCGCGATGCCATCGACCAGTACCACGAGCAGGCCGTCGAGACCGGCGCCAAGATCGTGAATTCCGCCGGGTACGACTCGATTCCGTCGGATCTGAGCGTGTACCAGCTGTACAAGCGGTCGCTCGAGGACAACACCGGCGAGCTGGAGGAGACCACGCTGGTCGCGTCGCTCAAGGGTGGCGTCAGCGGCGGCACCATCGACTCGGGCCGGGCGATGATGGAGGCGATCGCCGCCGATCCGAGCCGGGGATCGGTGCTGTCGCACCCGTATTCGCTGAGCCCGGACCGATCGATGGACCCGGACGTCGGCCGGCAGTCCGACCAGGCGTTGTCACGCGCCAACGCCATCGACCCGAGTCTGGACGGCTGGGTGAGCACGTTCGTCATGGCGCAGCACAACACAAAGATCGTGCGCCGGACCAACGGCCTGCTCGGCTGGGTGTACGGCAAGAACTTCCGCTATCGCGAGGTGATGAGCGCGGGCAAGTCGCCCGCCGCGCCGCTGGTGGCCGCGGGTATCGCGGGCGGTCTCGTCGCGGGAATGGCGACGGGCGCGGTGCTGTCCCGGGTGGCGGTCGGCCGCAAGCTGCTCGACCGGGTGCTGCCGAAGCCGGGCACCGGACCGAGTGAAAAGGCCCGCGACAGTGGGTGGTTCGCCATGAAGACGTTCACCCGAACCTCGTCGGGCGCCAAGTACGTGGCGACCTTCTCGGGCCAGGGCGACCCCGGCTACAAGGCGACCGCGGTGCTGCTCGGCGAGAGCGGCCTGTCGCTGGCCTTCGACATCGACAAGCAGCCCGAGCTGGCGGGCATCCTCACTCCCGCCGCGGCGATGGGCGATGCGCTCACCGAGCGGCTGCGGGCGGCGGGGATGACCATCGAGGTCGCGCGGGCCTGAAAGACGATGCGGCGGGCGGGTTTCGGTGCGAGTCGCCGAACCCGCCCGCTCGCGATGGTGAACCACGAGGAGCCCCGATGAACCTGGCGCGACGCACCATGAACCATCCCGCGCTGGCCGCGGTCTACGAGCGGGCATGGCGGCCCGCGCTGTTCTACCTGGCCAGCGGGCGCACCACCGAGTCCGATCGACGCGACGCGGTCAGCACGCTGCGCCTCGGTGGCGCCCAGAAGGTGCTCGACATCGCTTGCGGGCCCGGCAATTTCACCCGTCACCTGAGCACCGCGCTGACCGGCGACGGCATCGCCATCGGCCTCGACTACTCCGAACCGATGCTCGCCCGCGCCGTCGCCGACAACGCGGGCCCGCGCGTCGGCTACCTGCGCGGCGACGCCCGCGTCCTCCCGTTCGCAGACGGCACGTTCGACGCGGTGTGCTGCTTCGGCGCGCTATACCTGATCCCCGATCCGATCGCGGCCACCCGCGAAATGCTCCGGGTGCTCGCGCCGGGCGGGCGGATCGCCATCACCACCAGTTACCGCGCGGACAATCCGTTCGGGGATGTCAGCCGGGTGGTCGGCGGGTGGAGTGGGCTGCGCGTCTTCGATACCAGGACATTTCCCGATCTCTTCGAGGAGGCGGGCCTGGTCGATATCGAGCAGGACGTGCACCGCCTTTTGCAATACGTCAGCGCCACCCGTCCCGAGTAGCACTGGACCGCCGCGGTAGCTGCGGTGTATCGCAGCGATTTTCATCTGTTGCCGCGCGATGAGATCGCTCGGATCGGAAACGATCTTTGTCTGGCCGGGGATACCTCTAGTGTCCATCCAGACCGTACTTGTGCCACCAACATTCGCCGTGGTGTCACCCTCGCCTGCCCTTTCACCGAATTCGGGGGCGCGCGGAGAGCAGGCGACGAAAATGGAGAACCTGGTGCGGCAATTATTGATGACTGCGATCCTTGTTGTGACCGTGGCGGTTTCGCTGATTTCCGAGCCGCCGATATCGATCGCCGAACCGGACGCTCCTACCTCGCGGTTGCAAGCGGACCTCGATCAATTGGTGCAGATCGTCGGCGTTCCCGGCGCGCAACTCGTGGTCACCGGGGACGGCCTGAACGCCCAACTCGACAGTGGCGTCGGAGATCTGGTCACCGGCGCCGCCTTTCCGGACGACGCGCAGGTGCGGATCGCCAGTAACACCAAGACTTTCGTGGCGACGGTCGTGCTGCAATTGGTCGCGGAGCAGCGGGTGAACCTGGATGCCCCAGTGGAGCAGTATCTTCCGGGCATCGTCACCGGGCCCGGGGGCGACGGCAATGCGATCACGGTGCGAAACCTGTTGCAGCACAGCAGCGGAATACCGGATTACCTGCCTTACCTGAACCTTGCGTCCGTCGCCGGGTTGCAGACACCCCGGTCGGCGGCCGAGCTGATCCGGCTCGGTCTCGACCAGCCGTCCGAATTCGCGCCCGGCACGAGTACCGGCTATTCCAATACCGACTTCCTGCTGGCGGGCGAGTTGATCCAGCGAGTGACGGGTCAGCCGGTGGGGCTCGAGGTGACGCGCCGGATCATTCTCCCGCTCGGTCTGCGCGATACCTACTGGCCATTGTTCCCACTGGAGCACGTCATTCGGCTGCCGCACCCCCGTGGCTATCACGATTTCGACGGCACGCTGGTCGATATCACCGACATCGATCCGGGCTGGGGTCTGTCCGACGGCGCGATGGTGTCGACCGGCGCCGACCTGGATCGGTTCTTCATGGCGCTGCTGTCCGGCGAGCTGCTACCGCCCGCGCAATTGGCCGATATGCAACGCACCGTCCCGTCCGGCGACCCGCTGCGCGGCAACGATTTCGGGCTCGGCCTGTTCCACCGGATCAACGCCTGCGGCCTCGAGGTCTGGAGCCACGGCGGTGCGATGAACGGCTTCGTCGTCATCAACGCCGCCACCCCGGGTCGCGCGGTCACCATCAGCATGAATCAGTTGCCCGACCCGATCACCACGATCATGCATCAGGGCGATATGAACGCAGTCGCCGACGCCGCCCTCTGCGCCTCGTGAACCGGCTTCGCACACCGGCTCGTCGCGCGACTTTTCGAGCGCGGTGACGAGCCGGTGTGCGAGAGGCTCGGCCGGATGCGGGCCGGTCAGGTATTAGGTGTTCAGCTGCCTGCGCTGCCGGTCGATGGGCGCGCCCTACGCAGTGCGCAGGCCGCGTGGTCGGCGTCCGGACGGTCCTCGCCGGACCGGGCGCAACCCTGCGAGGTGTAGCCCTCCCAGTTATAGCCCTGTCGGTCGTAGCCCCATTTGTCGTATCCGCGGCTGTTGTAGCCGGATCGGTCATAGCCCCATTTGTCGAAACCGGCGCGGTCATAACCCCATCGGTCGTAGCCCCAGCTGTCGAAGCCGTCGGGACCATATTCGTCGTCGGGGGTCGGGAAGTTGGGGGTAGTTACCGGCGGAGTGGTGACGGGTGGCTCGGTGGTCACCGGCGGAGTGGTGACAGGCGGTTCGGTGGTGACGGGTGGGGTGGTCACCGGGGGCGCGGTAGTCATCGGGGGCGCCGTGGTCACCGGCGGCGCGGTAGTGATCGGCGGCGCGGTGGTGATCGGCGGCGCGGTGGTTACCGGCGCGACGGTAGCGGGCGTGGCAGGGCTCTGATCAGGGGTTGCGAATGCCGGTATGACAATTGCCGCGGGACCGAGCACCATCGTCGCGGCCACAGCGGCCAGTAGGACCGACTGCCGCACCGTGCGCGGTCTTGTCCTCCACTGGGACATCTTCGACCTCCATCGAGAAATGAGCGCGCTCACCGCACTCGAGTCCCCTATCGGT
Source organism: Nocardia sp. NPDC046473 (assembly GCF_040645995.1). Taxonomy (NCBI): domain Bacteria; kingdom Bacillati; phylum Actinomycetota; class Actinomycetes; order Mycobacteriales; family Nocardiaceae; genus Nocardia; species Nocardia sp. NPDC046473. The sequence continues at coordinate 448,678 of NZ_JBEYZJ010000006.1, read as the reverse complement.
TGAATGTCCAATTTCGATACACGACAGTGGCTTTCCCGACTTCCCTACTTTCCGGGGCTTGAAAGAATAGCCGGATACGACTAAGGACCCGATCACACAGTTGGGCACCGTTTATGTGTGCTCACATAAACCGTGCGCGACCACCGGTGATTCACAGCCAGGTCGGCTGGGCGGTGGGCGCCATGGTGCCGGAGATCTGCCCGACGAGTTGCCATGGTCGCTGCATGTCGGTGGTCGCCTTGCCGCTGGTCAGGATGGCGCCGGACAGGCCGCGGGCCGGGTCGGCCCAGCCGTACTGGGTGGTCAGTCCGCTGCGGCCGAAGTGTGTCTGAGTGTTGCGCCCGAATTTCGATCGGCGTCCGCCGAGTTCGAAGCCTGCTCGACTCACCCGTCCGGCCAGGCCGGGTATGCGATTCGCCGGTTGCATCGCGTCGCGCAACGTGCTGGCCCGCATGATCCGCACGCCGTCCAGTTCCCCACCGCGGCTGAGGATTTCGTAGAAGCGCGACAACTCGGCTGCCGTGGTGACGAGATTGCCGGACGGAAGTTCGGCGGTGAGGAAGCTCCGGGTCGCGGCATCGGAGATCGCCCCGCCCATCCCGCCGCCGAGGGCCTTGCGCGCCAGGAACTTCGAGATGCGCGACGGCCCCGGCCCGGTCTTCACCCCGGCCACCACCTGGTCGGCCTCCTCGGCGCGCACCCCGAAGTTGTTCCAGCGGAACCCCAATGGCTCGAGCACCTGCTCGGCGAGGTGCTCGCGCATCCGTTTTCCGGTAGCCCGCTGCACCAGCAGCCGTTGAATCAGCCCGCTCGTCATCGCGTGATAAATACGGAACCGGCCCGGCGGCCAACTAGGGACCAGGTCGGCCAATCCCCGCACGGCCAATTCCTCGTCGACCACCAATTCGAACCCTTTATAGGGTGGTGTCACAAACGGCACGCCCGCCGAATGCGACAGCACATGGCCGATGGTGATCCGTTCTTTGCCATTGGCGGCGAATTCCGGAATGTACTGGCACACCGGATCGTCGAGCTGAAACGCACCCTGCTCGATCAGCATGAACATCAGCGCCGCCGCAACGCCCTTGGCGGTGGAGAACCCACAGAACGGCGTCTCCGGCGTCGCGAGCACCTTCGCCGCATCCGCCCCGTCGCCCGGCGCATTCCCCCAGCCGTGCCCGATGGCCCGGTTCAGCACGATCTGCCCGTTGCGCCGCAGACACACCTGGATCGCGGGCGTCGTCCCCATCCGGTACCAGTCCCGCACCGACTCCCACAGCGCCTCGACCTCGCGCGCCGACACCCCGGCCGCGACCGGATCGTCCTCGGCGCCGATCGTCGTCACCGAGTCCACGTCCTCGGCAACCGTCACCAACGTGCTCGGGAGTGTGCTCATTTGCCCAGCATATCGGCCTCGATCTGAGATCAGGATGAGAGAAAGGCCTGCTCGCCGCGGACTCGGTCCGCGGCGAGCGGGCGCTCGCAACGCTCAGCATCAGTCGGGCTCGTCCGGATCGTCCGGCACGGACGGCGCCGCGGCGAGCTCGACCATGCGCCGCAACATCGCCGGCGCCACGGCGAATTCGAATTCGTTTCCGCCGCTGTCGAAGACGAAAGTCAGGTACTCGTCTTGATGAACGGGTGCGCGTCGGACCGAGCAATGCTCGTCGACGATCACCCAGCTACCGATGGTCAATTGATCGAACATCGCGCCTCCCACCCTGTTGGCCTATGCCACTGTCGATGTGCGGACTATGCCACCCTTCGCACACGGGTGTCAATGCGGAAAAAGTGGCTATGACCTGCTGGAATGTTCCTTTTGGAACATCCATTTATCCGGCGGGTGGACGATCTCGTCGAGCTGGATCACCGTGCCGTCCGCGGCGTGCAGCGTGAGCTGATGGACCAGCACGGCGGCCGGCCTGGCCAGCGCGAGCCGGCGCCGCTCGTCGGCGTTGGCGAGGCGGGCGCCGACCCGCTCGCGCAGATAGGCCACCCGGCGGTCGGTCACCGATTCGAGGTAGCGCAGCGTTCCGTCGGACAGGCGCTCGGCGCGCGACAGCCGGGGCGCGCGCTCGGCGAGCTCGCTCGCGAACCAGGACGTACCCAGTTCGGTGGCACGAGACCCGTTGCCGGTCAACCACTTCCGCATCAGCGCCGCGCTCCCCTTCGGCAGGCCGAGTACCTCGGCGACCTGGTCGGGCGCGGCGACGATCGCAGCTTCGAGCACGGTCACCGACGCACCCTCGGCAAAGGCCGAACCGTACTTCGGCACCTGATCGCGCATGGCCGGACCATCGGCCCGATCGGCCACATAGGTTCCGGAGCCACGCCGCGATTCCACAATTCCCTGCTGCCGCAACGTATTCAGCGCCTTGGCCGCGGTCGGCCGGGCCACCTTCCATTGCGTGGCGAGCTCGCGCTCGGACGGGACCTCGTCGCCGGGCGCCAGCTCACCGCGCTCGATCCGATCGCGGATGTACCCCGATATCCGCAGATATTTCGGCAGCACTTCGTCGAATTCGGGCACCGGTCGCCTCTCTGCGCGTACCGCTCAGGCCACTGGTCAGTGTAACAATCGTGCCTCACATCACAGCGGGAGAGCGCGGCCATCCAGGTCCCGGCGAGCCTTACCGCCCGGTAGAGTGCCCAACCGAGTACGGCGCTACGGACTGGACCAGCAGAGGGGGTTTCCAGATGGCGGTACCGGACACCGGGCAGGGGACGGCAAGACAACTGTACGCGGCGGCCACCGGCGCGGGCCCCGGCCAGCCCTTCGAGCTGGCGCCCGACGTCGCCGAAAACCTCGCTGCCGCTTGCGACAAGCTGGTCGAGGATCTGCATCAGGCAATGGCCACCGGACATCTCGTCACCGACGTGACCGGATTCCCGAATCTGCCCAGCGGACAGGGCCTTACCCGCGGCTTCGACGACAAGGGCAGGCAATACCTGGACACCCTGGCGGCCTTCCAGGAGACCGCGCTGCTGTTCAAGGCGGCATATCTGGCCGCGGGCAAGCGATTCGCCGACGCCGACGCCGCGAACAAGGCCGCGATCGACCTCGTCGCCGAGCACCTAGCGGCCCGATGATTCCGCACGGCGACGGCTGAGGGGGGCAGCCATGGCAGATTCCGCGGCCCGCGCGGCCGCCGAGACCATCCGACAGGAACTGGCCGGATTACGCACCGGCGCAACCGATCCCGCCTACGCGCCGGATCGCGAACGCTTCGGTTCCTACAGTCACCAGGAGATCTGGGACCTCGTCCACGAGGCACTCGACCCGTCCGCGCTCGGCCAGGCGGCGGCGACGTGGCAGGCCAACGCGGACGCGCTCGCCGAGGCGTTCCAAGCCTTTTCGGACGTCGCCAACCGGGAATTCGCGCACTGGTCCGGCCGCACCGCCGACGCCGCGTTGCGTGCCACCAGGGAATTCGTCCTCGCCGGTACCGCCGCACACGAGGTCTGCCGCGCCGTCGCGCGCTTGATGGAGTTGAATGGCGATGCCGCGCAAACGATCCGGGGCGCCATCCCGCCGCCGCTACCCTACCGGCCGCTGGACGACCCGGCGGCCGAGGCGGTCTACGGCGGCAAACGGCGGATGGCGCACGACAGCGCCGCGGCCGATATCGAAGCCGATGTCCGCGACACCATGACCTACGTCTACCTCCCGACCATGCCCGCCACCGGCAACCACGTGCCCCGCTTCACCCCACCACCCGACGGACCACAGCCCGCGGGCGACGGGGGCGCCGCACAGTGAAATGGGTGCTCACCCCGGACGAGTTCTCGCACGTCTGGGAAAACGAAACCAGCCTCGACCGCAGGCCCTACCCGGTCAACATGGTGCCCGCCGCCACCGTGCGCACCGAATCCGAGTACGCCGCACTGCGTTTGCCGCAACGCTTCGCCCGCCAGGCCGACCCCGACCTGGCCGCCGCGCTCATGCTGTGCGGCCGCTCCGACGCGACCACCATCACCGTCTCCGGTGACCGAAATACGCCGCCGCGCAACGGTTCCGGTCCCGACACCGAGCGCATCCTGGCCTACGCCGCGGTGGTGCACAATCACGCGGGCATCCTGGTCGCCACTCCGGAAAAGGTGACCGTGCTGATGTGCCATGCCCGTCAGGTCGGCGAGCGCCTGGTGCAGATCATCGGCCCGGCCCCGGCGGGCAAGCTCGGCGCCATGCGGGAACCGCAGGACGCGGTGCTCAGCCAGGAACGCACCGAGCCGTTCGGCACCAACGGGCAGCGCGGCGCCGCCCGCTTCCGGCAGACGCTGCGCAAGCCGGTCGACGGGCGCGGCTTCCTGACCGTCACGGTGGAACCCGACAACCCGATGTCACCGCCCACCCGCCACCGCACCTGGCTCGATTTCACCGGCGACGGGCGCTACCTGTTGACCACGTCCCAGGACCTCATCCTCACCCCGGTCTCCGACGACGACTTCGCGGCCCAGCTGATCAGTCTCGCGCACATCCGCTGAGCGGGCCGCCCGCTGTGGTAGTTGTGGGAGATGGCGAAGAAGCGCTGGTCCGTTCCGGCCACCGAGGCCCTGAAAGCCGATGGCGTGCGGATCGCCGACCTGGACACCTCCGGCACGCCCGGCTTCAAGGGCGACAAGGCGGCAGGCCAGGAGCTGCTCGCCGAGCGCACCGAGGTGCTGTCGGCGCTGCAGGAGCGGCTCTATGCCAATGGGCGATCCGGTGATTCGCGCAGCGTGCTGCTGGTGTTGCAAGGCATGGACACCGCGGGCAAGGGCGGCATCGTGCGGCATGTCATCGGCTCGGTCGACCCGCAGGGCGTCGATCACCACGCGTTCGGGGTGCCGACCGACGAGGAGAAGCGCCACCACTACCTGTGGCGCATCCGCAAGGCGTTGCCGCGCGGCGGCCAGCTCGGCGTGTTCGACCGCTCGCACTACGAGGACGTGCTGGTGGTGCGGGTACACAATCTGGTCCCCGAACAAGAGTGGGAGCCGCGCTACGACGAGATCAACGCCTTCGAGCGCGAACTCGTCGACGAGGGCACCACGGTGGTGAAGGTGGCCATGTTCGTCTCGCTCGACGAACAGAAGAAGCGGCTGATGGAGCGGCTGGAACGGCCGGACAAGTACTGGAAGTTCAATCCGGCCGACATCGACGAGCGCGGCTACTGGCCCGACTATCAAGACGCCTACCAGGCCATGCTCGACCGCACCAACACCGATTACGCCCCGTGGCACGTGATCCCGACCGACCGGAAGTGGTTCTCCCGCCTCGCGATCACCGAACTACTCATCGACGCGCTGGAACGACTCGACCTCGAGTGGCCGGCGCCGAAATTCGACGTCGAGGAGCAGAAGCGCCGCCTCGCCGACGCCTGAGCTCGGTGGCGGCGCACCAGCCGCCACCGATTTCCGTTGGGCGCGAGCCTTTTACACCAGCGGACGAACCTGCTCGGCGACGAAGCGGATGAAGGCGGCCGGATCCGGCTCGGCTGCGGTCGGCTGGATGATCACGGTATTCGCGCCGGCTTCGACCAACTTGCGGACGGCGTCGGCCACGGCGTGCGCGTCACCCGCGACGCCCGCTCCAGGCGCGTGCTGCGGCGTCCGCTCCGCGGCAAGCCGCGCCTCGGCGTCCGGACCGGTGACCGCAAGCAGATTCGCGACGAGCACGTGCTCGTCGGTACGCCCGGCCGCAGCGCGTCCCTCGTCGATCAGCACCCGCGCGGCACGCACACCGTCCGCGTCGGTGATCGAATCCAGCAGCGTCCCATCGGCATGCGAACCACACAGACGAATCGAGCGGGGCCCCCGCGCACCGGCATAAATCCGCGGCGGCGCGAGCGGCGGCCAGTCGAGCGCCACGTCATCGAGCCGCACATAGCGGCCGTTGGTGCTGACCCGTGTGCCGGCGAGCAACGCACGCAACGCATCCAGATACTCGCCGAGCAACGTCACTGGGGAATCGACCCGCGCACCGACCTGTCCCATCCAGTCCTGCACGCCGTGCCCGACGCCGAGCAGCACCCGATCGGGAAACAGCCGGTCGAGGGTGGCGGCCTCCATCGCGGTCAACGCCACGTTCCGCAGCGGCACCGGCAACAGCCCGATGCCGACCCGCAGCCGCTCGCTCCACGCCAAAGCCGCTGCGGCACTGGCTATTCCACTCTCCAGGAAGCAGTCTTCCCAGAGCCACAACTGCTCTAGCCCCGCCTCCTCCGCGACACGGACCGCGGCACGCAGCCGCTCGGGTGGATTCTGTGGACGAAATACGGCGCCGAGAACAGTCACCCGACCATTCCTACCCGGCGGGTACGACATCCTGGCGATCCCCACGACCGCGTCTGTGTCCGATATTTCGGAATCTCTCAGGTTGACCCACGATGATGTGGCCGTGGCCCGATTAGAGCGCTTGCGAGTCACGCATGCGCGAGGCCGCCCACGCGGAGTTCGGTTTCCGGCTCTACCATCGTGGCGGCAGGTACCGGCAGGCGAGCGAAAGGCGTGGTGAACGCACGGTGAGCAAGAACCCGGGTGGGAAGAAGAACCCGCTGCTGGCGGCGGATCGCAGCGAGCGCAACCGCAAGATCTTCATCCAGGTCGCCGTGGCGGCCGTGCTGATCGCGCTCATCGCGGCGATCGGCATCGGTGTCGCGGTGAAGAAGGCCCGCAAGGACGACCCCGGCGCCAGCCCGGCGATTCCGGCCGAGGTGAACCAGAACGCCTCGGGCATCACCGGCACGATCACCGACAACGGTTCGATCCGCATCGGCAAGCCCGGCGCGAAGACCACCGTCCGGGTCGTCGCCGACCTGCAGTGCCCCGCGTGCAAGGGCTTCGAGGCCGCCAACTCCCAAGTGCTCGACGACAACGTGAAGAACGGCACCATCGCGGTCGAATACAACGTGATCGCGTTCCTGGACAAGGCGTCGACCACCCGCTACTCGACCCGCGCGGCGAACGCCTCCTACTGCGTCGCCGAGGCGGACCCGACCAAGTACATGGCCTGGCTGACCTCGATGTTCGCCCAGCAGCCCGCCGAGGGCGGCGCCGGCCTGACCAACGACAAGCTGGCCCAGATCGCGAAGGACGCGGGCTACCCGGATGCGGTGGCGAGCTGCATCACGGATGTGAAGTACGACAAGTACATCCAGGCCCGCACCGATGAGGTGCTCAACAGCGGCATCAAGTCGACCCCGTCGGTCTTCGTCAACGGCAAGCAGATCCAGTCGAGCCAGGAGCTCATGGGCCCCGGCGGCCTCGCACCGGTGATCGCCGCCGCCGCGGCGCAGTGATCGTCGCCGCCCCGCCCCGGGCCGCCTGGATATTGCTTCTCGGCGGCCTGGCGGGTTGGCTGGCCGCGGTGGCGCTGACCATCGAACGGTTCAAGCTGTTCACCGACCCGGGCTACACCCCCTCGTGCAGCATCAATCCGATCCTGTCCTGTGGCTCGGTGATGGTGACCAAGCAGGCCGCGGTCTTCGGATTCCCGAACCCGCTCATCGGCATCGTCGGCTTCTCCGTGCTGGTCACCCTCGCGGTGCTGTCCGTGGCCGGGGTGGGGTTCCCGCGCTGGATCTGGGGCGGGCTGTTCCTCGGCCTGCTGCTCGGGGTCGGGTTCGTCGGCTGGCTGATCTTCCAGAGCCTGTACCGGATCAACGCGCTGTGCCCGTATTGCATGGTGGTGTGGGCGATCATCACCCCGCTGCTCGCGGTGGTCATCGATCAGCTCTGGGGCGGGTCACGCGGTCCGCTGCGGATCCTCGCGGAGTGGCGGTGGACGATCGTCGCGGTGTTCTACGCGGTGGTGCTGCTGCTGATCTTCCTGCGGTTCCAGGATTACTGGCTGTCGCTGGTCTAGTTCGCACCTGCGGTGCGCTAGTTCGGCGTGCCGAGCGCGAGCACGACGGTCACCGTGCGCCGAGCACCCGCGGGGTCGAGGATTTCGAGCTGGATCGTGTCGTCGGGCTTGTGCACGTTGATCGCGGCGTGCAGGGTGCAGGCCGAGGTGATCGGGCGCCCGTCCACGGACACGATCACCTCGCCGTGGGTCAGCCCGGCCGCGTAGGCGGGTTGTCCGTAGATCGCCATATCGATCCGTGCCCCACCGGTTTTCGCGTCGGTGGTCAGCACGCCGAGGGTCGCGGTCGGCCCGATGTGCACGGTCTCGGTCGGCGTCCCGGAGCGGATCTGCCGGACCACCCGCATCGCGGTATCGATCGGCACCGCATAGCCGTTCGGCGGCCTGCTCACCGCGCGCGCCGGATCGCCCGACGCGGCGGCGATCACCCCGATCACCGCACCCTCGCGGTCGGCGAGCGCCCCGCCCGACTGCCCGGAGGTGACCGCCGCGGCGACCTCGAGCATTCCGGTGAGCGGCTTGCGGGACAGGTCGGCGGAATTCAGCGCGACGATGGTGCTGTCCAGATCGGTGAGGGTGCCCTGGATCGCCGTCGGCGTGCCGCCGACCCCGCCCGCATTGCCGATCGCCAGCACCTGGTCGCGCACCCGAGCTTCCGCCGAGCTGCCGATGCGGGCGGTCGACAGCCCCGCCGCGCCGGACAGCGCGAGCAACGCGATATCGGCGTCGGAGTCGTAGCCGAGCACGACGGCGTCGTACTCGCGCCCGTTGCCGACATCGGTGACGGTCACCGTGTCCGCGCCCTTGACCACGTGATGGCTGGTCAGCACCTGACCGTCCGCGGTGAGCACGATGCCCGACCCGGCCGCGCCGAGCCCGAACGGCTTGGTCGAGGCGCTGACATCCACCAGCGCCGGGTCCACGACGGCGGCGACGGTCACCGGATCGAGCGGCGGCGGCGCGGGCTCCACGATCGGCGCGGCCACCTCGCTCGCCCCGCTATGCCACCCGGGCAGCTCACCCCGATAACCGAGGAATCCGGCCACGGCAAGCAGCGCGGCGACGATCAACGCCAGCGCGCGGCCACCAAACCGTTGCTCATTCATTGTTCTCCGCCTCGATGCCTGCGAATTCCATTGTGGCCGGAGATCTTCACCGTAGATCAGAAAACGGTCCGGATGGCGGCCGATCACCGCCGAAATACCCGCGTGTCCGTATTTCAGCCATGCCCGTTATGTGTCGTGTTTGGCAACTCACGGCATGCGGCGGTAGGCATGTATGCATGACTACTGCTGCCGCGTACGCCCTATCCAGTTCCGACGGCGCGTTCGAGAAGGTGACGATCGAGCGCAGGGACCTCGGTCCGCGCGATGTCTTGATCGACATCAAATACGCGGGCATCTGCCATTCCGACATTCACACCGCCCGCGACGAGTGGGGTGGCACCAAATATCCGGTGGTGCCCGGTCACGAGATCGCGGGCCTGGTCGCCGCGGTCGGTGCCGAAGTGAGCAAATATCAGGTCGGCGATCGCGTCGGCGTCGGCTGCATGGTGAATTCCTGTGGGAAATGTGGGCCGTGCCTGGCCAACGAGGAGCAGTACTGCACTCGCGGCGCCACCATGACCTACAACACCCCGGTGGACCCGGCGGTCCAGGCCAACGGATACACGATGGGCGGCTACTCCACCCAGATCGTGGTGACCGAGAACTTCGTCGTCGGCATCCCCGAGGGGATCGGGCTCGACCAGGCCGCGCCGCTGCTGTGCGCGGGCGTCACCCTGTTCTCCCCGCTGCGGCACTGGAACGCCGGGCCGGGCAAGAAGGTCGCCATCATCGGCATGGGCGGGCTCGGGCACGTCGGGGTGAAGATCGCGGCGGCGCTCGGCGCCGAGGTCACCGTGCTCAGCCACTCGCTGAGCAAGCAGGAGGACGGCAAGCTGTTCGGCGCGAGCCACTACTACGCGACCAGCGACCGGGAGACCTTCCGCGAGCTGCGCGGCAAGTTCGACCTCATCCTCAACACCGTCTCGGCCGATCTGCCGATCGATCACTACATGAAGCTGCTGAATCTCGACGGCACCCTGGTGATCCTCGGGCTTCCGGAAAACCCGATCAGCATCAAGCCGTTCACCCTCGTGGGCTACCGGCGCTCGCTGGCCGGTTCATCGATCGGCGGCATCGCCCAAACCCAGGAGATGCTGAACTTCTGCGCCCAGCACGGCATCGGCGCGGAGATCGAGGTGATCTCGGCCGACGAGATCGACGGCGCCTACGACCGCGTGGTGGCCAGCGACGTCCGCTACCGGTTCGTCATCGACGTCTCGACGATGTAAGCGTGGGGCGGGTCGACCGGTGGACCCGTCCCGGCGTGGGTACGTTTGGCGATGTGGCCTCCGATGAAGACGACAGCGCGACACGGCCCACCGATGCACCGGCGGCGTCCACCGGCGACGCCGTGGTCACCGCGGAGATGACCACCGGTCCGCCGCCGTGGTTGCTGCGGGCGTTCCTGCTCGCCGCGGCGACGGTGGCCGGGCTGTTCGCGGGCTTCTGGGCGCTGACCCGGCTGCAGGGCTTGCTGACCATCCTGCTGGTCTCGCTGTTCCTGGCCTTCGCCATCGAGCCGGCGGTGAACGCGCTCGCGCGCCGCGGAATGAAGCGCGGACTCGCCACGGGGGTGGTCTTTCTCGTCCTGGCCACCGTCGTCATCGGCTTCTTCTGGGCGCTCGGCTCGCTGCTGATCGATCAGGTCACCACCCTGGTCAACAACGCGCCGCAATATGCCGACCAGGGCATCGACTGGATCAACCGCACCTTCAAGACGAACCTGTCCGGCACCGACATCGAGAAGTACACCAGTAACTGGAGCAAGTACGTCGAGGGCGCGGCCGGAAACGCCTGGGACATCGGCACCAGGACCGTCGGAGCGGTCTTCCAGTCCCTCGGCGTGCTGCTGTTCACCTATTACTTCGCCGCCGACGGCCCGCGTTTCCGCAACGCCGTGTGCTCGCTGCTGCCGCCACGCAAGCAGCGACATGTGTTGCGCGCCTGGGATATCGCGGTGGAGAAGACCGGCGGCTACATTTACTCGCGCGGCTTGCTCGCGCTCGCTTCGACAATCGCGCACTATGTCGCGTTGCGGGTAATCGATGTGCCGTCGGCCTTCGCGCTCGCGCTGTGGGTCGGCGTCGTCTCGCAGTTCATCCCGACGGTCGGCACCTACCTGGCCGGCGCGCTGCCGGTCATCGTCGCGCTGGTGCACAGCCCCTCGGACGCGCTGTGGATCCTCGGCTTCATCGTGGTGTACCAGCAGTTCGAAAACTATGTGCTGCAACCGAGAATCACCGCGACCACCCTGGACATGCACCCGGCGGTCGCGTTCGGCGCGGTACTGGCGGGTGCGGCCTTACTCGGCGCCACCGGTGCGCTGCTTGCCATTCCGGTCACCGCGACCGTGCAGGCCTTCGCCGGGGCCTACGTCCGGCGCTACGAGGTGCAGACCGATGTCGACCCCGACGCGCCGCCGCCACCGCCGAAGCCCCATCGAAAATGGGCTCGCCAGTTGACCATTCGGTTCACCGGCGCAGATCGGCCGACGGGCGCGTAGTCGCGCACCGGCGGATCTGCTCGATCAGTGCCAGCGTGACCTGGCCCAGCTGTGCGCGACTGTGCTGCGCGGTGTCGTGCTCGACCTGAATGGTGAGCCGGTCGCCGACGGTGAAGACGGTGAGCTTCGGCGGCATGCCAGGCCCCATCGCGAAGACTTCGTCGCGCACGTGCCGGACACCCGCCGGTGTCGAATGTGCGGGCAGGCGGCCGATATTGGACATGGCCATGGTGGGCGCGGCGGCAAACGCGGCGGCCGTCGCGGGGTCCGTGACGCGCTGCGCGGCCAATGGGAATCGGCCCGCGTCGTGCCGTTCGGCTGCGGCCTGCATGTCCGCCGCCACCAGTAGACCGAGGCCGATCGGGCTGTGGTCCGGCTCGACCGCCGCCGCAGTGCCGACGCCTGACGCGAAATTCACCATCGTGCTGGCGGGCACCGGCGGCGTCAGCTCGCCGCGGACGTCCACCGCGTGCCCGCAGATCATCGGCAGCGCACCGGTGGCCGGGTCGATCTCGGTACGGAACGCGACCAGCGCCGCGCCGGTGAGCAAGCTGTTGACCGAGATGCCTTGCGCGCGAGCAGAGTCCACCAGCGCCCCGGTTTCGGCGGCATCCAACTCGATGCGGCGCACCGCGAATCGCCCGAGCGGATCGTCACCGCTGCCGTCCCCGTCGTCGGGGAGCTGCCGCGGCGCCGCCGCCGGGTCGATCATCGTCACACCCGCGCGGACGAGTTCCAGGAACTCGGCCACCTCGGCCTCGGAAAACACTTCGGCGAGAAGGGTATCCATCGCCGGGGGCAACGACTGGTCCGAATCATCCACCGGCAGCGGCTTTCCCGCGAGGTGCGCGGCGTAGCGCCGCCAGAACTCCGCGAGCAGCGCGAAAGCCGATCGGCCATCGGAGATTCCGTGATGAATGATCAACACGAGCTGCTGACGCCCACCGGCCCGCAGCAGCTGGGCGCGGAACAACCCGCCGGTCCAGTCCCGCGGACCGTTCACCAGCCGCAGATAGTCGGCCTCGTCGCCGTCCGCGATGTCCAGGCGCGGGCGATAGTCGTCGTCGCGGCGCAGGTGCATCGTGCCGTCGGCCGCGGTCACCACCTTGCTGCGCAGCAAGGGGTGGATGGCGGCCAGTTCGCCGAGAACTCGACGCAGGATCTCGGGATCGAGCTCGCCGTGCACGGTGGAGCCGATGAACAGCGGCATGCCACCGGTCGGCACGCTGCCCAGCTTGGTGCCGGTGCCGAAGAACGTGGTTTCGAAGGGGGAAATGGGGCGCTGTGCGGTCACACCCCGACCATACGCACGTTTCAAACATTTGTCACAAACATATGCATGAAACGGTCGTCACAAACACACGTATGCCAGGCTGCTATCGTGCGGAGGTGGGAACCCGAGACGACCTCCTCGCCGCCGCCAAGCAGTGCCTGGCCGAACGCGGCTACGCACGCACCACCGTGCGCGACATCGTGGCCGCCTCCGGCACCAACCTGGCGGCGATCAACTACCACTTCGGCACCCGCGACAAGCTGCTCAGCCAGGCCATGATGGAGTCGAGCGCGACTGCGGTACAGGCGATCCTGGACTCGCTGCCCGCCGACGACACCGCCGATCCGGCCGCGCGCCTGCGCGCCTTCCTCCAGCGGTTGACCGCCTCGTTCACCGAGGATCGGCTGCTCTGGTCGGCCAATATCGAGAGTTTCGTGCAGGCGCTGCACTCCCCCGAGCTGCGCACCGAGCTCGGCACCGCGCAAGCCCAAGCGCGCGAAGCACTTTCGCACGTCTTCGATAACGCAACGCCCGATCCCGCCATCGGCGCGGTGCTGCAGACCATGATCGGCGGACTGCTCGTCCAATGGCTGGTCGACCCGGCCGACGCACCCTCCGCCGAGACCATCGTCGCGGGCCTGCGCGCGCTGGCCGCCGGGCTCGCCGCCGCCTGACCGGCACCGGGCGACCGCCCGGCGAACTCGTCGGCCCGTGCTAACGTTCCCGCCCGTGCCGATCACCCATGCTGGAACGATGGCGATTCTGCTGGCGCTGGTGTCGATGTGCGCCACACTGGTCGGTGGCTACGTCGCGGTGCGCATCGGCGACCGCAAACATCTGGTGCTCGGCCTGGCCGCCGGTGTGATGCTCGGCGTGGTCTTCTTCGATCTGCTGCCCGAGGCGCTGGATCAGTCCAGCCAACGCGTGCTCGGGGTGCCCGCCGCGTTGATCACCGCGGTGGTCGGATTCCTCACCATCCACGTCATCGAGCGCGCGGTCGCCATCCACACCGGGCACGAGCAGGAATTCGGCACGCACACACACGGTTTCGAGTCCGTCGGCCTACTTGCCGCGGCGGGCTTGATCTTTCACAGCCTGCTGGACGGTTTCGGCATCGGCCTCGGCTACCAGGCAGGCGCCACCGTCGGCGCCGCGGTGGCCATCGCGGTCATCTCGCACGACTTCGCCGACGGCTTCAACACTTTCACCATCTCGACCCTCTACGGCAACGCGCGCAAACGAGCACTGACGCTGCTCGCCCTCGACGCCATCGCCCCCGTCGCCGGCGCGATACTCGGCACGCTGATCCACGTCCCGCCGGGCGTGGTCGGCCTCTACCTCGGCTACTTCGCCGGGTTCCTGCTGTACCTGGCCACCGCCGACATCCTGCCCGAGGCGCACGCCGTGCACCCGTCCCGCCTCACCCTCGCCTGCACCGTCGCGGGCGCGGCACTCATGCTGGGCGTCGCCGCACTCAACCACTGAACGGCCAAGGCCGCCTCCCCGTAATGGGAAGACGGCCTTGGTCTTTCAAGCTATGGAACTACTACCGTCCGGCGCGAGCGGCAGGCGCCTGCTCACGGGTCGCGACGGTGCGGGTGCGCGGCGCTCCGCTGCGCGCGGAACGGCTCGCGGGCCGGCCTGCGCCGTCGATGCCATGGGCCGCGGCACCGTTGCCGCCGCGACCATTCCGGCTGCGCGGCTGTCCACCGCCGGCGAACGGTGCGGCGTCACCGGCACCACGTCCACCGCGACCACGCGACTGGCCACCGGCGGCACCGCGCGAGGCGGCATCGTCCGTGCCACGCGCATTGCGGCTACGCGGCTGGCCACCGGCAGCGGCGCCGTCCCGCGGACCACGCTCGCCACGACTACGAGCCTGCCCGGCAGGCGCGCTGTAGCGACGATCGCCACCGCCACGACGGTTGCGGTTGCCTTGGGTATCGGCGTTCGAGGTCACCGGCACCGCGCTCGGCGCGACCCGCGGCGCGACGGTGCCGACCAGCGCCGTCACCGGTGCCGAATCAGCGGTCACCCGCTGGGAGGCAACGTTGATGTTGGCCTTGCGCAGCAACGCCGCGACATCCCGGCGCTGCTCGGGCAGCACGACAGTGACGACGTCACCGGAGCTGCCCGCGCGGGCGGTACGCCCGGAACGATGCAGGTAAGCCTTGTGCTCGGCGGGCGGATCGACGTGCACGACCAGCTCGACATCGTCGACGTGCACGCCGCGCGCCGCGATATCGGTCGCGACGAGCACCCGGGCCGAGCCGTTGGTGAAGGCGGCCAGGTTGCGGTCGCGGGCCACCTGCGACAGGTTGCCGTGCAGGTCCGTCGCGGGAATGCCCACGGTGGTCAGCTGCTTGGCGAGCTTGCGGGCCTGGTGCTTGGTGCGCATGAACAGGATCCGGCGCCCGGATCCGGCGGCGAGGGTCTCCACCAGAATGCGCTTGGCTTCGACGCCACCGACCTCGAAGACGTGGTGGGTCATCGCGGGCACCGGGGAGTCCGCCGTGTCGACGGAGTGGTTGGCCGGATTGCGCATGAACTGCTTGACCAGCTTGTTGACGCCGTTGTCCAGCGTCGCGGAGAACAGCAGCCGCTGTCCGCCGCTCGGGGTGGCGGCCAGGATGCGGGTCACCGCGGGCAGGAAGCCGAGGTCGGCCATGTGGTCGGCCTCGTCGAGCACGGTGATCTGCACGTCCTGCAGGGAGACCACGCGCTGGCGCATCAGGTCTTCGAGCCGGCCGGGGCAGGCGACGACGATATCGACACCGGCCGAGAACGCCTTGGCCTGCCGATGCTGGGAAACGCCACCCATGATGGTGGTCACCTTCAGCCCGGCGGCGGTGGCCATCGGTTCGAGCGCGGCGGCGATCTGGGTCGCCAGCTCACGGGTCGGCGCGAGGATCAGGCCGCGCGGCCGACGACCGGGACGCTGGTCGCCGCCGGCGAGACGGTCGACCATCGGGATGGAGAAGGCGAGCGTCTTGCCGCTACCCGTCTTGCCGCGGGCGAGCACGTCGCGACCGGCCAGGGTGTCGGGCAGCGTGGCCGCCTGAATGGGGAAAGGAGCGGTGATGCCACTCGCCGTGAGGGCGCCGACCAGCTTCGCGCCGACTCCGAGAGCGGCGAACGTCGTGGTGGGGGCAGGGCTCGAAACAGGGGTCGTCATATGTGTTGGGTGTGCCTTCCAGGCATCGGGGTGTACCCCAGCGCTGCGCAGGACGGTGGTCCGTGCGTTCGGTGTTATGACACCCAGCTGAGGCGCCGACGCGAAAGGTAAGACATCCACGACGGATCGAGAGGGAGCGTGAAGATCAACGCTTGCCTTTGGTAACTCTACCGCAACCTCGCGTATTCCTCGCCTTCAGACCGCGAGGTCGGTAGTGGGTTACATCACGACGCCGCACGCAAGGCATGACCGCCGCGGTAGCGCGGGCCACACCGCCGACGACCGAACACACGGCTCGAACGAAAACCGCCCCCTGCGAAAACAGGGGGCGGTCAACGTAGTTCGCCTACTCGTTCTCGAGCGCGCGCCTGCGCACCCGGCGCGCCGCCGCGACCAGATTGCGCAACGACGGCTCCAACTGCCAGTAGTGCCGCGTCTTCAGCCCACCGTCCGGATTCGCCCATAGTCGATCCGGTGTGATGGCTTCCGCTGCGGCGGTGAGCAATTCGTCCAGCTCGTCGATGTCCGGGATCCGCGCCGAGCGGCTCTCGTAGACACCGGGGCCGACGCCGTGGCTCAGCCCGTGATCGGTGCCGCTGTCCGCCTTGAGCGCCTTGACCACCCACTCGATCGAGCGGGTCGCCACGATCGCGGTGACGTCGCAGTCGAGTTCCTCGATCGCCTCGACCACCTCGGCCCGGCCGGAATACCCGATGTGCGTGTGGATCTGGGTTTCCGGCTTGACCCCGGAGGTGGCCAGCCGGAACGCGCCGACCGCCCAGCGCAGGTACTCCGCCCGGCCGTCCGGCCGCAGCGGCAGCATCTCGCGCAGCGCAGGCTCGTCCACCTGGATGATCGCGATGCCCGCCTTCTCCAGGTCGACCACCTCGTCACGGATGGCCAGGGCCACCTGGTCCGCGGTCTCGTGCAGCGGCAGGTCCTGCCGGACGAACGAGCGGGCCAGCATGGTGACCGGCCCGGTGACCATGCCCTTGACCGGCTTGTCGGTCAACGACTGGGCGTAGCTGATCCACTCCACCGACATCGGCGCGGGCCGCGACACGTCGCCGTAGATGATCGGCGGTCGCACGCACCGGGATCCGTACACCTGCACCCAGCCGAAGTGGGTGGTCGCGAAGCCGTCCAGCAGCTCGGCGAAGTACTGGATCATGTCGTTGCGCTCGTGCTCGCCGTGCACCAGCACGTCGAGTCCGATGTCCTCCTGCAGCCGGATCGTCGCCTCGATCTCGGCTTCGATCCGCTTCTTGTAGTCGTCGAAGGACAGTCGCCCCTGGCCGAGCTCGTAGCGTGCCTGCCGAATCTTGTTGGTCTGCGGGAACGAACCGAGCGTGGTCGCGGGCACCGGCGGCAGGTTCAGCTTGGCCTGCTGCGCCGTCCGGCGCACCGAATAGGGCTCGCGCGTACGCATTTCCGGCGTGACCGCGTAAACCCGTTGCCGCACCGCGTGCTTCTGCTTGAAATGCACCTCGGTCGGCCGCTTGCGCCAGCTCTCCGAGGGTCCGTCGGTGAGCGCCTTGGCGAGCGAAACCACCTCGCCCACCTTCTGTTTCGCGAAGGCGAGCCGGTCTGCCACGTTGCCGGGGATGTCGTACTCGATGAGCAGGTCGTACGGCACGTGCAGCAGCGTCGTCCCGGTCGACACGACCAGGTCCGGGCACACCTGCGCGAGCCGGTTCAGATACTCGAGCGTGACGTAACGATCAGCCCGCCAGACGTTTTGACCGCTGATCACACCGGCGTACAAACGCTTACGGCGAATGCCGGGGATCTCCGCGAGGTCCTCCGGGGTGATCCGGTAGCTGGACAGGTCCAGCCCGATGGCCTCCACATTGCTGGCCGCCAGAATCCGCAGCGCCTCACCGAAATCGCCGTACTGCCCGGTGACCAACATCCGCGGGCGCAGCGGCGCCTTCGAAAGTCGTTGGTAGGCAGCCTCGAACGCGGCCAGCTCGGCGGGGGTGCGCTCGCTGGTGAACGCGGGCTCGTCCAGCTGCACGCAGGTCGAGCCGCGCTTGGCCAGGATCTCGAACAGCTGCTCGTACGCCGGGAGCAGCTTGTCCAGCAGCTTCAGCGTGTCGAACTCGTCCTGACCAGGAGTCTGGCCCGCCTTGGAGAGCAGCAGCAGCGACAGCGGGCCGAGCACGACCGGCCGCAGCTCGATACCGCGCTCCTTGGCCCGATCGAATTCGTCCAGCAGCGCCTCGGGGTGCAGCGAGAATTCGGTGTCGGCATCCAATTCCGGCTGCCGGTAGTGATAGTTCGTGCCGAAGAACCGCACCAGTTCCAGCGGCGGCACGTCCGGATTGCCGCGCGCCATCAGGAAATAGAAGTCCAGCGGGTCCAGTTCGTCGCGATACTGCTCGAACCGCTTGGGCACGGCGCCGAACAACAGAGCGTTGTCCAGCACATGGTCGTAGAACGAGAAGGTGTTGCCGGGGACCTGGGTCAGCCCGGTGGCGGCGAGTTCGTTGAACTGCCGCTCCTGAATATCACGGCCCACCGCGAGCAATTCGGCGCGGGGAATCGCACCGCGCCAATAGGCCTCGAGTGCCCGCTTGAGTTCTCGATGCGGCCCGATTCGCGGATAGCCGAGGATGCTCGACCCGTAGCCGTCGGTCACGTTCACCATGAGCGCGCTGCTCCCTTCGATGGCTGTGCGGCGCCCACTGGGAACAATGGACGCCGCACGCTGAAGCGCCTGGGTTGAATCGAAACGAGCTCAGGCCCGGTTGTACTGGTAGAAACCCGCGCCGGTCTTCTTGCCGAGCAACCCGGCCTCGACCATACGCATGAGCAGCGGCGGCGCGGAGTACAGCGGCTCCTTGAATTCCTGGTACATCGAGTCGGCGATCGACTTGACGGTATCCAGGCCGACCAGGTCGGTCAGTGCCAGCGGACCCATGGGATGCGCGCAGCCCAGGACCATCGCCTTGTCCACGTCGTCCTTGGTAGCGAAGCCGGACTCGACCATCCGGATGGCCGAGAGCAGGTACGGCACCAGCAGCGCGTTCACCACGAAACCGGAGCGGTCGGCCGAGCGGACGACCTGCTTGTCCAGCACGTCACCGGCGAACGCCTCGGCCCGCTTGGACACCTCTTCGCTGGTCTTCAGCGTGGTGACCAGCTCGACCAGCGGCAGCACCGGCACCGGGTTGAAGAAGTGCATGCCGACCACGCGCTCGGGCTGGGTGGTGGCGACCGCGATCTTCATGATCGGGATGGACGAGGTGTTGGAGGCCAGCACGGCGGACGGGTCGGTGACGACCTTGTCCAGCTCGGCGAAGATGGCGGTCTTGACCTTCTCGTCCTCGAGCACCGCCTCGACCACCAGCTGGCGGTCGGCGAAGTCGCTGAGGTCGGAGGTGAAGCGCAGTCGCCATGCGGCCTGCTCGCGCTCGCGCTCGGTGATCTTGCCGCTGCTGACGCCGCGGTCGAGCGAGCGCAGGATGCGAGAGCGACCCGCGGCGGCCAATTCCCTGGTCTGTTCGAAGACGAGCACGTCGACGTGCGCCCTGGCACACACCTCCGCGATTCCGGCACCCATCTGTCCGGCACCGATGATGCCGACGCGTTGAATCTTCTCGCTGCTCACGTCCCGCTCCTGCTGTTGGTCTGGCTAGTCGGTGGCTGGAGGGGGTGTGCTCTGGTGTGAGCGACCCCTCGATGGTCCAAGGTATAGGGATGCCCTCCCTGCTGGGGCTGTTCAGCAGGGAGGGCTCTGTCCTACTGCGGCGCCTGCGGCACCGCGTGTTCGCGGCCCCTTTGTGTCTCGCGTTCGAGCGGCCGAGACGCGCGCCTGCGGCGCATGCGCTTCGGCCACTCGGACGCGAGACGGGCCGCGAACGGCGCTCGTAAGACTCGCGCGTGGGTGGTGGATTGTGGTCGACGCTGTGGTCAACTCAATCAACTCCCGATCAGTGGAACTGACCTTCTTCGGTCGAGCCCTTCAGCGCCGCGGTGGACGTGTTCGGGTCGACGGTGGTGGCGATGGTGTCGAAGTAACCGGCACCGACCTCACGCTGGTGCTTGACGGCGGTGAAGCCACGCTCGGAAGCGGCCTTGAACTCGCGCTCCTGCAGGTCGACGAAGGCCGTCATGCCCTCACGGGCGTAGCCGTAGGCCAGGTCGAACATGCCGTAGTTGAGCGAGTGGAAGCCGGCCAGCGTGATGAACTGGAACTTGAAGCCCATCGCGCCGAGCTCACGCTGGAACTTCGCGATGGTCGCGTCGTCCAGGTGGGCCTTCCAGTTGAAGGACGGCGAGCAGTTGTAGGCCAGCAGCTGGTCCGGGAACTCGCCACGGACGGCCTCGGCGAACTTGCGCGCGACCTCGAGGTCCGGCACGCCGGTCTCCATCCAGATGAGGTCGGAGTACGGGGCGTAGGCCTTGGCCCGCGCGATGCAGGGGTCGATGCCGTTCTTCACACCGTAGAAGCCCTCGGCGGTACGGGTGCCGTCCAGGAACTCCCGGTCGCGCTCGTCCACGTCGGAGGTGATCAGGGTGGCGGCCTCGGCGTCGGTGCGGGCGATGATCACCGACGGCACGTCGGCGACGTCGGCGGCCAGACGCGCGGAGGTCAGCGTGCGGATGTGCTGCTGGGTGGGGATCAGCACCTTGCCACCGAGGTGGCCGCACTTCTTCTCCGAGGCGAGCTGGTCTTCCCAGTGCACGCCAGCGGCGCCGGCCGCGATCATGGCCTTCTGCAGCTCGTAGGCGTTCAGCGCGCCACCGAAGCCGGCCTCGGCGTCGGCGACGATCGGGGCGAGCCAGTTCTTGACCGAATCGTCGCCCTCGACCTTGGCGATCTCGTCGGCACGCAGCAGCGCGTTGTTGATGCGACGCACCACGCTCGGGACCGAGTTGGCCGGGTAGAGGCTCTGGTCCGGGTAGGTGTGGCCGGACAGGTTCGCGTCACCGGCGACCTGCCAACCGGACAGGTAGATGGCCTTCAGGCCGGCGCGGACCTGCTGGACCGCCTGGTTGCCGGTGAGGGCGCCCAGCGAGTTGATGTAGTCCTCGTTGTTCACGAGATCCCAGAGGATCTCCGAACCGCGACGAGCAAGAGTGGCCTCTTCGACGACGGTGCCCTGGAGCTTCGACACCTGCTCGGCGGTGTAGTTACGGGTGACGCCCTTCCAGCGGGGGTTGGTGTCCCAGTCCTGCTGGATTTCCGCAGCGGTCTTCGGGGTGCCGGCGTTCGACATCTCTGACTCCACTTCCTCGTTTTAAGTCGATTGCCCCACGGCCGAGCGGTGAAACAGCTCGAACTGCTGGAGCGGCAATTTGCAGGCTTGCTAGGCCCATGGGGTGTACTTCCACACGATTGCACAATGCGAAATGGCCGTCTACCTGTTGCTAATGTGAATCTAAGCTAGGTTTCGATCCCTGTTTGCTAACTCTGCGAAATTTGCGAGCAAATTGCAAACATGGAACCTACCGGCAAGTAGCCCTGACATGCGGTTTTAGCGTAACGCTCGTACTGTTAGAGATCGGCGGCGTATCCGCCCGCCGCGCGGCCATGCATTCCGGGTTGTGAGGACGTTCACAAGTCCGGGCAGGTGCCGCCCGTGTGGCCTACGCCACCCGCGCGTGGGCGGCGGACACCGGTTCGGGCAGACTGGGTCGAATCTGAACTTGGACATACGTCCGGCTTCCCCGCGGAAGCCACGGCACCCCCGTGCACCTGGACAGGAGATCCCATGCGGAAATCGGTCATCGCCGCCGCGTTCACCCTCGCCTGCACCGCAGGCCTGCTGAATCTGCCCGTCGCGACGGCCGCGCCCGTGGGCACGGTCGAATCGATCGCGCCGCTGGCACCGGCCGCCACGCCGCCGGGCGCGGTGGATTCGACCCGCATTCTGTACAGCTCGACCACGGCCGACGACGTGCCGACCACCGCGAGCGCGGCGGTCTACTTCCCGCCGGGCGCGCCGCCGCCCGGTGGCTGGCCGGTCATCGCGTGGGCGCACGGCACCGTCGGCCTCGGCGACGACTGCGCGTACAGCATCGCCGGGCCGGGCGCGGTCGAACGCGACTGGGCTTACCTCGGCACCTGGCTACAGCAGGGTTATGCGATCGTGGCCGCCGATTACGCCGGGCTCGGCACGCCGGGTGAACATCCCTATCTCAATGGGATCGTCGAAGCGCACAACGTGGTGGACGCTGTAAAGGCGGCGACCCGGCAGTATTCGTCGCTGGCGAAGAAATGGGTGGTGGTCGGTCAATCGCAGGGCGGCGGCGCTGCCGTCTATACCGCGCGCTACGCCACCGAATTCGGTGGTCCGGAACTCGACTACCGCGGCGCGGTCGGCACCGGCGTACCGGCCTATATCGAGGACATTCTGGTGCCATTGGGCCCGAATATGCCGCCGGTGAAGCTCAGTCCGCACACCACGGGCTATGTGCTCTACATCCTCAACGGGCTGCGCACCACCTACCCGGAGCTGAACATCGACTCGTTCCTCACCGACGCGGGCCGCTCGTGGCTGGCCAAGGCGCGCGAGGAGTGCCTCGTTCCGCTCGGCGACGAGCTCGGCGCGGCAGGCGTGGTGGTGGGCAACCTGTTCAGTAAGCCGCTGGCGCAGATCCCCGACCTGCACGGACTGCTCACCCGCTATCTCGGGCTGCCCGAATCCGGCTACGACAAGCCGCTGTTCATGGGCCAAGGACTGCGCGACACCGACGTCATCACCCCCGAGACGCTGCGGTTCGCCGCGGTGCTACGGGCGAACGGACAGCCGGTGCAGCTGCACACCTACGCCGAGGATCACAGCGGGACGGTCAACGCGTCGTTGCCGGACTCGGTGCCCTTCGTGCGTGGTCTCTTCGGCTGATCCCGCGAGCGTGCGCGGCCGGTCCTCGTGACCGGCCGCGCGTCACGGCTAGCCGGACAGGCTGCTGATGGTGCAGACCAGCTGGCCGATGGGGTGGATGACGCCCGCACAGTTGTTGGCGATCGAATCCGCCGGTGCCGCAGTGCTCGGCTCGAGCGGAAGCGGACCGGCGGCCATGGCCGCGCCGCTACCGACCAGGGTTGCACCGCCGATCAGGGCGGCGATGACAAATCCACGTACTGCGAACATTCACGACTCCTCGAGCTTCGGGTAGACGGCCGAACACTAGTCGGCGAGCCCTCGCGTTGCATGCCCCGAATTGTGTTGTCGCTGAACGGGATCGACTACCCCTTGGCCGGATGGACCTTGCGCCAGTGCTCGGCGATATCGATGCGGCGGGTTATCCACACCTGATCGTGGGATTGGACATGGTCGAGGAAGCGTTCCAGCGCCGCGACTCTGGCCGGGCGGCCGACGATGCGGCAGTGCAGGCCGATCGACAGCATCTTCGGACTGCCTTCCGCCCCTTCGCGATACAGCACGTCGAAGGCGTCGCGCAGGTGGGCGAAGAACTGCTCGCCGGTGGGAAATCCGGCGGACGAGGCGAAGCGCATGTCGTTGGTGTCGAGCGTGTAGGGCACCACCAGGTGGTCGTGGCCGCGCACGGTGACCCAGTAGGGCAGGTCGTCGGCATAGGAGTCGGAGTCGTAGACGAAGCCGCCGTGCTCGACCACCAGTTCGCGGGTGTTCGGTGAGTCGCGGCCGGTGTACCAGCCCAGTGGCGCGGCGCCGGTGAGCTCGGTGAGCAGGCGGACCGCTTCGGCCATGTCCGCGCGTTCGGTGTCGCGGTCGGTGAGCTGGTAGGACTTCCAACGCAGGCCGTGGCTGGCGATCTCGTGGCCGAGTTCGCGAAAAGCCGCTACCGCCTCCGGGTTTCGCTGCATGGCGTGCGCGACAGCGAAAATGGTCAATGGCAGGCCGCGGCGTTCGAAGGCGCGCAGGACCCGCCAGAGTCCGGCGCGGGAACCGTACTCGTAGAGCGACTCCATGCTCATGTGACGGTTCGGAAAGGCCTGCGCCGGTGTCATTTCCGAGAGGAAGGTCTCCGAAGCCGGGTCGCCGTCGAGGACGTTGTTCTCGCCGCCCTCCTCGTAGTTCAGCACGAATTGCACGGCGATCCGCGCGCCACCGGGCCACTGTGGGTCGGGCGGATGCTGGCCGTAGCCGATGAATTCGCGAGCGGGCTCATAAGGTTCCCTCATCCGCCGAGCTCCCCGTAGAGCCGCAGCCGGGCCAGGCCACCGTCGGGATAGATGTCCAGGCGTACCTCCTCCACCGAGGCCGCCATCGGCGCGACGGCGAACTGATGCCTGGTGTCGGGCAAAAGCTCGGTGCGCGGAAGCAATTCGAGCTCGGTGCCATCGTTGGTGCGGCCGGTCAGCCGGGCGGCGCCCGGACTGTTGCCGAGGAAGTAGGAGGTGTCGATCTCGGCGAGCCGGATCAGGCCGGGGCCGGCGAGCCGGATCCGCACCCAGTCGTTGCCGTCGTCACGGCGGCGGGCGGTCTCCCAGCCGTCGCCCATCCGCCGGGCCAGCCCGGGATACAGCAGCTGATTCGGCGAACTGTAGAAGCGGTTGGAGCAATCCAGCACCAGCGCACCGTTTTCCAGCGCGGCCAGGTCGAGCGGTCCGAGGCCGAGCAGGCGCGGATCGGGGCTGCCCTCGCCGTGCACTCGAAGCCGCGCCACACCACCGTCGGGGTGCATGGTGAGTTTGAGGTGGGTCCATCGCCGTTCGCTCTCGACGGCGAACGGGTTCCGGCTGTCCCCGGCGACCGGCGCGTGATCGATCAGGGTCTCCCAATCGTCGCGTGCGGCAATGCTTTCCGCGGTCGGATAGTCGACTACCTCCAGCGCGGCCACCGAGACCGCGGGCGGGTAGTTGCCCTTGAACCATGCGGTATCGACCACGATGCCGCGGATCACGCCGGGCACGCCGAGCCGCACGATGGCGGAGTCGTCGCCGGGTCGGCCACGGTGCCTGCGGGTTTCCCAGCCGTCGTAGACCTGCCCCTTGTGCCCGAAGGTCGACGGCTGATACTCGGCCGGGTCCGGGTTGATCAAATTCTCCTTCTCCGCGAAGAATTCGTCGTCGGCCCAGATCACCGAACCGCCGAGCGGGCGAACCGCGAGGTCGGGGAGCAGGGTGAACTCTTGCGGGTCGGTCACGACCGCACCTCCTGGGGAATCGGCGAACGCGTGACCAGCGCACGCAACACCGCCGGTGACAATTCGGGCGCTCGGGCGGCCAGGTCCTCGGCGGTGCGTGCGCCGCACTCCACGCCGCGTAAAACGGTGGACGCCAAGGCTTCCGCGGTGGCGGGTTCGTCCATGACGCCGCCCGATCGGCGGTCCAGGTAAGCCTGCAGTCGCGGCACGGCCACGTCGATCGCCTGCCGGAAGAAGTCGTAGGTGGCCAGCCAGCGGGTGATCAGATGGCCGGGATGCATATCCCACCCCTGGTAGTAGCCGTGTTTCAGCGACCGGCTGACCAGGCGATGGTGATTGCGCAGCGCCGCTTCCGGTTCGGTGTCGGGCACGATCTGGGTGGAGCCGTCGCACACCCACACGCCGGTCTGCGCGGCGGCGACCTGCATGACCGCCTTCGCGTAATCCGCGGCCGGGTGATCGAGAGCCTGATCCGGCGCGGCGACCCCGCACGCGGCGGTGTAATCATAGGTACCGAAATGCAATGCGCTGCAGCGTCCGTCGGCCAGCCCGATCATGCGCGCGATCGGCGCGGTGCCGTCGGCGGCGATGATCGCCTGCGGACTCTCGATCTGCAGCTCGAAGCGGAGCGTGCCCGCGGCGAGGCCGTAGCCGCTCTCCAGCCCTTCACACAACGCGACCAGTGCTGGAACCTGCTCCGCCGCACGGATCTTGGGGACAGTGAACACGAAACCGGTTGGCACGTCGACCATGGCCGCCAGCACCAGTTCGAGCGTGCGCAGCGTACGGTTTCGCTCGCCGATCGCGAGGCCCTTGGTCCTGATGCCATAGCTCTGCGGGCGGTACGGCGTGTACGCCCAGGTGGCCAGCACGGCACCCGCCGCGGTGGCCGCCTCGTCCTCCTCCGAGTCGGAGCGGAACCCGTAGCCGTCCTCGAAGTCGATGCGCAGATCTTGAATCGGATCCTGCTCGAGGCGCTTGCGCACATCGGGCAGCGAGCCGGTCGAATCCAGCTCGGACAGCAGGTCGTCATGCCGGTCGAGCAGCTCGATCGCGGCGGCACCCCAGACGGCTGGCGTGTCCTCGCGAATCCGGTCGGCCGGGACATAGGCCGTGTGAATCGGCTGTGCTCGTCCGTCCGGTCCCGGGTAGCGCGTGCGCAGCTCGGCATCGACGGCGTCCAGCATCGCGTCGATGCTGACCCGGACGTCCTCCGGCAACCGTGTCACCGCTGGTCTCCTTCCTGCATGGACCGCCAGATCCGATCGGCGGTCATCGGCAGCCGATCCGGCCGCACCCCGACAGCATCCCGTATCGCGTTCGCCAAGGCGGGGGCGACCGGGTTGTACGGGGATTCACTCATCGACTTGGCGCCGAGCGGGCCGAACTCGTCGGCGGTGTCGGCGAAGTACACCTCGGTGCGCGGGACGTCGGCGAACTGCGGAATGTGGTAGTGCCGCAGCGACTGGGTGGTGACGACGCCGAGTTCGCTGCGCATGTCCTCGTACAGCGCCGTGCCGATGGCCTGTGCGACGCCGCCCTCCACCTGGCCGCGACACTGCACCGGATTGAGCACGGTGCCTGCGTCGGCGGCTTGGATCGACTGCAGGATGCGCAGCGCGCCGGTGTCCTGATGCACGGCGACCCGGAAGGCGTGCACGTTGAAGCTCACCGAACGCGGGGTGCCCGAGTGCTCGCCGTGCGCGATCAGGTCGCCGTCGGCCAGCAATTCGCCGACGCCGAATACCTGGTCGCCGCAACGGACTCCGTTGGACTCGAGCACACAGTCACGCTCGGGCAGCCCGGCCAGCTTCGCCGCCCTGGCCAGCAACAGCCTGCGCAATTCGAGCGCCGCCGCGTAGGCTGCCTTGCCCGCCACCACGATTCCGGTGGAGCCGAACGCGCCCGTGTCGTGCCCGACCAGATCAGTATCGGATTGCCGGACCACGATGCGCGCCGCATCGGTCTCCAACGCCGACGCTGCGAGCTGGGCATGCACCGTGGTGGTGCCGTTGCCGAATTCCGCGGTGCCGACCCGGAGCTCGTACCGGCCGTCGGGCCGCAGGGCGATGGTGGCGTCGGCCGCGTGCCCGCGCGGCGGGATGGTCGCGATCATCGCCACCGCCATGCCCGTGCCGACCCGCCATTCGGGTCCAGGCGCCGGTACCCCGTTGCCCCGCAACAGTGCTCGTTCGGCCAGGTCGATGCACTGGTCGAGGCCGTAGCTGCCGAACGACAAGTCACTCTCGTCCACCTCGGCGCCGACGAACTCGTCGCCGGGGACCACCACGTTGCGGCGCCGGAATTCGAACGGGTCGAGGCCGAGCTCGCGCGCGAGATCGTCCAGCGCGGACTCGATGCCGAAGATGACCTGCCCGAGCCCGTAGCCGCGGAACGCGCCGGAGGGAATGTTGTTGGTGTACACCGCTTGCGCGTCGACCCGCTTGTTGGCGCAGCGGTAGACGCCGACCGATTCCCCGACGCCGTGGAACATCACGCCCGCGCTGTGATTGCCATACGCGCCCGCGTCGGCGAGCACGTCGACCGCCAGCGCGGTCAGCACGCCGTTCGCGTCGGCGCCCGCGGTCACCGCGACCCGCATCGGGTGACGGCAAGTGGCGGAGACGAATTCGTCGGCCCTGGTGAATTCGTACTGCACCGGCCGCCCGGTCCGCAGCACCGCCAGCGCGATCAGATCCTCGGCCAGCATCTCCTGCTTGGCACCGAACCCGCCGCCGACCCGGGTGGCGAACACCCGCACCTGCTCGCGTCGCAGCCCGAACACCTGACACAGCTCGTCCCGCACCAGGAACGGCACCTGCGTGCTGCACCGGATGACCAGCCTGCCGTCCGTGTCGAGCCAGCCGATGCCGCCGTGCGTCTCCAGATGCACGTGCTGTCCGCGCGGCGAATGCCATACGCCGCGCACCACTTTCGCCGCCGCCGCGAGACCCGCAGGCACATCGCCGACCTCGCCGTGCACCTCGGCGATCAGATTGCGCTCGACGTCCGCGATCCGCGCCGAATCCGGTTTCTCCCCATGCAGTTTCGGTGCCTCCGGCGCCAACGCCGCGGCCGGATCGAACACGGCGGGCAACACTTCGTACTCGACCCGCAGAGCCCGGCAACCCGCACGAGCGGCCGCTGAACTCTCCGCGACCACCGCGGCGACACGCTGTCCTACGAAGCGCATCGTCCGATCCAGCACATAGGTGTCGTCCGGATCGTCCGCCCGCAACTCGTGCCGCGCGGTGGAAAACGCCACGTCCGGCGCGTCCCGGTAGGTGAGTACCGCGTGCACGCCGGGTAGCGCCTCGGCGGCTGTCGTATCGATGGACACGATGCGCGCGTGTGCGTGCGGACTGGGCAGCACCGCGAGGTGCAGCGGTGCGGTAGGTGGCGAAACCTCCGGTTCCCCAGGCGAACTCGCCGGGGTTTCAATCACACCGTCCGCGTCCGCTCGCGCAGCACCTGGTCGGATATCAAAGGTGAACGGCTCCATCCCGCGCACGATCCGCGGACCCGCAGGGGCACCTACTCCACTGCCGGCTCGTCCGGCGACAGCGTGACCCAACCCGCCACTGCCCGAGCCGGTTTCGGGGGAGGCAGGCCTCCGGGGCGCACCGCCCTGGTCGTCGGCGTCGGCTCGTCCACCGGCCAGTGCCTCGGCGATCGACCGATAACCCGTGCAGCGACACAGGTTTCCCTTCATCAGCTCCGCCAACTCGGCGTCGGAACGTTCAGAACCCGACACCTCGCCCGACAGGTGCGCGCCGTTGGCAGCATCCCCGCATGGCGCGGTCGCCGATCCGCGCACGGATGTCCCGCAGCCCAGACCTGCGGCGGTCACGACCATTCCAGCAGTGCAGAACCCGCACTGGAAGGCGGCGTTCTCGACGAATCGGCGCTGGATCGGGTGTGGCTCATCGGCGGTACCGAGGCCCGCTGCGGTGGTGATCGCGCGGTCGGCCGCGCGGTGGGCCGGGATGAGGCAGGAGTGCACGGTCATTCCGTCGAGCTGTACCGAACAGGCTCCGCAATCGCCTGTGTCGCAGCCCTTTTTGACAGACAACGTGCCTTGTTCACGGAGCAGGGTGCGCAGGCACTGGCCGGCGCGCGGTTCGGCTTCGATGGGACGGCCGTCGACTTCGAACTTCATAGTCGCTCCAGCCCACGTAGCTCGGCGGCTACCGCACGAGCGAGTACGCCGGTGACGTGTCGGCGCCAGTCGGGTGTGCCGTGCGGGTCGTCGAACCACAGCAGCGGATCTATCTCGGCAACCACCGCATCGATCTCGGGATCGCTGGGCACCGCACCGAAATCCAGCACGACGGGCCGGTCGGTGGCGGCGGTAATGGTGACCACGCAGCGACCATCCGGATCGCGCCGCCCCATCACCACGGATCCGGACCGGCCGAGCGGCGCGAGCGCGACCTTCCGAAAGCTCGTGTGCGCCAGCAGACTCGAGGTCGGCACGGTGATCGAGCGCAGTACCTCGCCAGGCAGCAATACATTCAGACCAGGTCCGAGCACGAACTCCCGCAATGGAATCCGACGATCCACCCCCTCCGGCCCCCACACCAGCGCGACACCGTCTAGCGCGGTCAGCGCCGCGAGCACCGCACCGGCAGGTAGGGACAGACAGACGTTGCCGCCCACCGTCGCCGTTCGCCAGATCTTGTGCGACGCAAGCAATGCGCGACACCCCTGCGCGAATAACCTTGTCCCCGGCCACTCTTCGCGCAGCACCGGCGCACCGAGCTCACGCCCCGACGCGGCACCGGCGAATTCGGCCAGCGTGCAGGTGGCCGCGATCTCCAGCCCGTCGGTTCCAGCGGTGAACGCGGGCCAGCCGAGGGCGGTGATATCGACCAACCGGTCCAGGTGGTTCTGCGGCTCGGAGAACAGAAAGGTTCCCCCCGCGAGCACCGCGCACGAATCACCGATCGCACCCAGGTCCGCCCGCTCCCGCGCCAGCACCACTTCCCGGATCGTGTCCAGGTCCACGTCTCACCTCACTCCGCAGCCTCTGCGGCCACCCTAGGAGCGGGGAGTTGCCGCAATGTTGCACAACAACCGCCCCAGATTTCGCGACCGTTACCCGACCGGCCTATCCCACTCCCTCGAATCGCCCCGCGCGCCCTCGTGACACCCGACGTTGGTTCCGCCCGTCGCCCGGTCAGAGGCGGCACTGTTCCAGTATCCCGCACAGGCCCTGAACTGGCCCGACGCCGATTCAATACCTGCCGGTCTATTTATGCCTCGGCCGCGGCATCGGCCCCGAAATCAGTGCCGCGACCCACTGCGGACGCAACACCTCGAGCCCCCGGTCCACAGCTTGCTCTCGACACGCGATATCGAGCACGTCACACACTCGACAACCGGGCGGCTGCCGGATTAATGTCCATCGCGGCCCGCCCTGTGTGACATTTCCCACGCATACGCGGGCCATCTCTTACTGATGTGCGCCACCGTCGGCCGTCCCGTCGGCGGCCCATGTCCCGACGCGGAAGGGTTACCGATAAACGCCAACCAGCGGGCGGCGACTGCCGACCAAAAGTTGCCAGCGCCCAGCTCCGAGGACCGACCGGCCTCCTGGATGATGACGGCGAACGATTTCCCACTCACCGACCGCGACCTGCACGTCTTACGTCGCACCTTTCGGGACTACACCGAACTCGACCACTGGCTGCCGGGCGGCGAGCAGTACCGGCGCCGCGCGTACCAGTGCTTCGACCTGGAGACGGCCCGCTTGGCCGCGGACGGACCGAACGCGCTCATCGCCATCGGCGAGCCGCCGCCGTACCTGCAGTCGAAGCAGGTCAACACGGTGGCGGGCGATATCGAACGCGCCTTCAAGCTGATCCCGCCCGACCACCCGGCGACCGAACCGACCAGGCAGATCGCCACCGCGGTCGCCCGGCTGCTCGCGGCCAACGGCGTGCTGTCCGCGGCCGATACCCCGCACTGCCTCGTCGATGCCCACTACATGCGGCTCATCGCGCCGGGCCATCCGGCTCCGGAGGGCAAGCACCGCGACGGCCTGATCGCGGGCTCGGCGCACCTGATCCAGCGGACCAACGTCACCGGCGGCAGCTCCGCCCTCTACGATCGCTACGACCCGGAACGGGAGCTGTGCAGCTTCGTCCTCGAGCGGCCACTCGATTCCTACGTCTTCGACGACGAGCGGGTCCTGCACTACACGACGACAATCACGGTGACCGATCCCGCCGAGGGCGCCGGGTTACGCGATGTCCTGCTGATCGGATTCAGAAAGCGTGAATAGTTCCACAACGACCTTTGTCGACCAGCTGCCCCGGCTGCTGCCCGACGACGAACTCGTGCAGCTCGCCGCCGGGCTCACCGCGGTACCCTCCTTCACCGGACAGGAGACGCCGCTGGCCTTTCACGTCCGAAATACCCTCGCCCGCAACGATATTCACTCGTACCACCAAGAGGTTCAGCCGGGCCGATTACAGACGATCGCGCGCCTCGGCCCAGAGCACGGCACCCCCGCGCTGCTGCTCAACGGCCACCTCGACATGGATCCGCTCGGCCGGGACTACCCCGGCGAGCCGTTCAGCGCCCGACGCGACGGCGACCGGCTGTACGGGGCGGGCCTGCACAACATGAAGAGCGGTCTCGCGGCCATCCTCGGCGCGGCGATCGCGGTGCGCCGCAGCGGGATCGCGCTGCACCGACCGCTGCTGCTGGAGTTCGTCGTCGGCGAGCTACAAGGCGGGGTCGGCACCCGCCACGCCTTGCGCAGCGGCCTCACCGCGGACGCCGCCGTTGTCCCCGAACCGTATTCGGTGCGCAGGGTGATCACCCGCACCGCGGGCGTGCACAAGTTCGCCATCGTGGTGCGCGGTGCCACCGCGCACACCAGCAGGCACCACGAGGGCGTCGACGCGGTCGCGATCCTGCGCCGCGTGCTCGACCTGCTCGACACCGCCGACCTCGGCCTGCACAACCCCGAATTCCCGCCGCTACCAAGGCTTCAGGTGGCCAGCCTGATCGCCGGACGTGGCGAGGGACACGACCTGTCCGGGGTCAGCTACTGCTCGGACAAGGCCACCGCGCTCATCGATCTGCGCTACCCGCCGCCCTACGAGCCGCACCAGGTCGGCAAGGCCATCGACGAGGTGTTGGACCGCGCCAGGGACACTTTCCGGCAAGCGCAGATCACCATGGAGCATCCGGTCGATCCGCAGTTCCGGGTCGGCGGCACCGATATGCCGCCGATGGACATGCCCGCCGACTGCTCGGTGGTCCGCGATATCGCCGAATTACTGCCCCGGGTCTCGGATTTCCAGGTCGAGGAGACCGGCCTGGCGCTGCCCTACTCCTACTGCGGCAACGACACCACCCACCTGAGCCGGGCGGGCATCGAGTGCTGCCTGTTCGGACCCCGCGGCGATACACCTGACACCGAACACCATGTGCTGATCAGCGAAATGCGCGCCTGCGCGGATACTCTCGCACTGCTCGCGGCCCGCCGCTGTGGGTGAATTACCGTCCGCGAGTGCGTAGTTCGGCCCGCACCTGGGCCGCGAGCTGCAGCCCGATGCCGTCGTACAACGCGAGCGCCCGCGTCAACAGCGCCTCGCCCTGCGCTTCGGAACCGGTAACCGTCTCGACGCCGGCCAGACTGCGCAACGCGTCGGCCTGCCCCAGCGGGTCGCAGATGCGATGCGCCACGTCCATCGACTCGAGATAATACCGTCGCGCGGCATCGAATCGACCGAACTGCCGGTCGATATGCCCCAGCCCACGCAGCGCGTCGACCTGTCCGAGCGGATCGTTGATCTCGACCGCGATGTCATAGGCCCGCTGGAACATCTCGCGCGCTTCGACGTAGTCCCCCGCTTTGCGCGCGAGATTGCCGAGCCCCCAGAGGGTCCAGCCCTCGCCGTAGCGATCGTGAATCCGGCGCGCGATCTCCAGCGCGTCGTCGAAGTTGCGCCGCGCGGTCTCGTGGTCGCCGACCAGCCGTTCGATGTGGCCGAGCCCGCGCAGCGCATCGCCCTCCAGCTTCTGATGGTTGAGCCCCCTGGCGATGTCCAGGGCCTCGGCGTACCGGCGTTCGGCCCCCTCGGCGTCGCCGAGCCGCCGGATCACCTCCGCGAACCCCCACTGCGAGCTGGCGATCCGCACCGGATCGTCGATGGCCTCCGCGATGGCGAGGGCCTGCGCCGAACAATTCCAGGCGGCGCGGTATTCGGACGAGGCGCGCTCGACGTGCGCGAGGCCGTCCAGTGCGTCGCATTCGATCGGCTGATAGTCGATATCCCGCGCGATACCGAGGGCTTCGCTGAAGTAGCGCCGTGCCGCCCGGTGGTCGCCGGTGACCCGCGCCGTCTGCCCCAGCTCGCACAGCACGGCCGCGTGACATTGCTGATCGCCCAGCTCGACGGCGATCTTGCGGGCCAGCCGAAAACCGGTGCACGCCTGCTCATGGCGCCCGATCAGCCGATCGACCCGGCCCTGGCCCACCAACACCCAGGCCTGGGCTCGCCGATCGCCGACTTCGGTGGCGATCTCCAATGCCCTTGCGTAGAGCCGCAACGCCAGCGACCAGTGACCGGTACCGGACAGGTGCGAGGCCAGCCGGGTCGCCAATTCCGCTGCCGCCGCGCTGGGTTCGGCGTCGCGCAGGCAGCCGACCAGCAGCTCGCGTTCCCTGGTCAGCCAGGCCCTGGCCCGCGCCGTGTCGGCGGACGGATTCGAAAGGTGTTCGCTGCCTGCGGGATCGAAGAGCTGGTGGGTGCTGGCTCGGCGGGCCACCGTCAGGCTGTCGTTGACGAGGCGGTCGATCACCGCCGCGTACTCCAGCGCCGATTCCTCCCGCTCGGCGTGCAGGCGCGCGCATAATCGGGTCAGGTCGTGCATTCGGTAGCGCGGACCGCCGGGGCCACCGGGCGACGGATCCAGGAACCCCGCTTCGAACAGCCTGCGCACCAACATCTTCCCGTCGCGCAGCGGCACCGCGGCCATCGTTGCCATCGCCTCGGCGGTGATCTCCGGCCCGGGGAACCAGCCGAGCAGCCGAACGGCCCGCTGCTGCCCGGCATCGGGCAGGCGCTGATACGACATCTCGAACGCGGCCCGCAGCGATTCGTCCTCGGCCGCGAACCGGTCGAGTAGATGTTCGGCCGCCGAACCGTTGGTGTGGTCCGCGGGTGCGCGCTTGATCCGCTCGGTCAGCTGCGCGATATCGGCCGCGCTGTCGGCCAGCATGGCCTCGCCGTGGTGCGCGATCTGCCCGCCGATCAACCGGATAGCCAACGGCAGCCGCCCCGCGGTCCGCAGGATCTGACGGACCGCGCCGCGGTCGTAACCCGGCCGCAGGTTGCCCAACTTGACCAGCAGTTCCTCGGCTTCGTCCCACTCCATCACGTCGAGGCGCAGCGGTGACGCCTCGGCCAGGCCGGTGAGCTTGCTGCGGCTGGTGATCAGCACGAAGCAGCCGGGCGCCTGCGGCAGTAGGTGTTTCACCTGGGCGCTGTCGAGCGCGTTGTCGAACACGATCAGCATGCGACGCGGTCGCGTCGCGGTGCGCCAGCGGTCGGCCCGCCCGGCCAGGTCGGTGTCGATGGTCTCCCTGGGCACCCCGATCTGCAGCAGCAGTTGCTCGAGCACGTCGACCGGTTCGCGTGGCTCGCGCCCGAGGGTGTAGCCGTGCAGGTCGATCCAGAGGGTGCCGTCGGGATAGTGCTTGCCGAACACCGCGACCGCGTACCTGGCCAGTGCGGTCTTGCCGATCCCGGTGAGCCCGACGATCACGTGCACGGCCGCCGTCGTGTTGCGCAGATGCGCGGTAACACGTTCGCGCAGTTGCGCTTTCGGACCCTCGCGGCCGGTGAAATGCGGTACCTCCGCAGGCAGGTCGCGACCGGCCCGCACCGGCTGGCGGCCGATGGATCGCCTGGCCACCGCCTCGTGATATTCCATCCGCTCGCGGTGCGGCATGTACGCCAGATCCGCGACGTCGACCAGCTGATCCCAGGCCGTGCCGTAAATGGCGGCAAGGTTTTTCAGCACCCGGATGGTCGGCCGGGCACCGCTCGGGCGATGGTGCTCGTCGTCGGGATCGGCGCCGTCCCTGGCGAACGGCCACGCCTCGTACTCGGAGATCCGGCTGGCCTTCATCGCCGCCCGCGCGCTGTCGGTCACCTCGTTGTAGCGCTCCGCGACGGCGGCCTGGGTCAGTCCGTTCGCGTAGCGCCAGGCCGCCCGCGGCCGGTAGCCGCGCTGGCGCAGTTCCGCCGCCAGCGGTTCGAGCAACTGCAGCTCGGTTAATCCCAAGTCGGCCAACCGATCACGCAGCCGCCGTCGTTGCTCAGCGGTCAGATTGCCGCCGGGACGCCATCGGTCGGTTCGGCCGGATCGATCCATCCCGCCACCCTCCCGCGCGCGATGTGTCCGGCGAAGCGGTGCGCCGGAACCGGAGAATCGAGACGCTGATTGTGATTAATTCCTTGGTAGCAGTGCCGTTTTCCCAGGTCAAGTAATTGGGCCGACCCGATAAAACGCTACGCCCGCTGGGATCGCGCCGCGCCGAAACGAACTGGCACCATCAAGGGAGTCGCCTGGACAATGTGACCAGGCGCTGCGGACGAAAGGGGGTCCCGCGATGGCGATCAGGGCCACCGACTGGCTGATCACCAGCGATATCGCGCACGAGGCGGCATTCCGGGTCGATCTGCCCGAGGCGGACCGGGGCAAATGGGTACTGTCCTATCTGCCGACCAATCGGCGACTGACCAGGAACCAGGCCTTGACCGGTATGGTGCTCGCCGAAATGATCCTGCTCGACCAGCCGCACCCGGCCGGTTTCGATCAGGAGATCGCGCACGTGCACGCGATGGAATTGGGCTGCACCCTGCACGACATCATGATCCTGCTGGCCTTGCGGGCGCCTGAGGCGTCCGAACCGGACGCACCTTGCGAACTTTCCGACGATCGACTCAGGTCCACCTGGGCGCTGATACACGGCGCGTCATCGTTCGCCGCATAGGCCCGATCAGGCTGCCCGAGTGCGGTTTTCGACCACGCGCTAACCCGCCTTGGCCACCAGTGCGGCCTGCGCCCTGGCCACCTGCGTCCCGACGACGTCCTCGTCGACGGTGCGCAGCCGACCGTCGCGAACGACCTCGCGCCCGTGCACGATCAGCGCCGCGAGGGGTGGCGCCGAGCCGAGTACGAGCGCGGTCACCGGATCGTCGATGCCCGCGTGCGCCGGGGTGTCCAGCCGCCACAACGCCAGGTCGGCGAGCTTGCCCGGCTCGATCGAACCGATCTCGGCGGCGCGGCCGAGCACCCGCGCGCCGCCGATGGTGGCCAGCGCCAACGACGTTCGCACGGTCATCGCCCGCGGACCGCCCTTGTTGCGCGCGAAGAACAGGGCATTGCGCGGTTCCTCGATCATCGAGCTGGACTCGTTGCTCGCCGCGCCGTCCACCCCGAGACCGACCGGCACACCGGCGTGCACCAGATCCGCGGTGCGCGCGATACCCGCGCCGATCCGCGCGTTCGAGGTGGGGCAATGTGCCACTCCGGTACCGGTTTTCGCCATGGTTTCGATCGCGGAGTCGTCCAGGTGGATCGCGTGCGCCCACCAGACGTCCGAGCCGACCCAGCCGAGCTGCTCCATGTACTGCGCCGGCGTGCAGCCGAATGTTTCAGCGCAGTAGTCCTGTTCGTCGATCGTCTCGGCGACATGGGTATGCAGCCGCACGCCCGACTCGCGCGCCAGCACGGCCGACTCCCGCAGCAGCTCCGGCGTCACCGAGAACGGCGAGCAGGGGGCCAGCGCGATCCGCAGCATCGAGTCGAACGACGAATCATGGTGCCGGGCAATGGCCGCCGCGCTGTCGGCCAGGATGTCGTCCAGCGTCTGCACCACGTGATCGGGCGGCAGTCCGCCCGCGCTGGCGCCGAGATCCATCGAGCCGCGGCACGGATGGAAGCGCAACCCCACCTCGGCCGCCGCGGCGATCTCGGCGCCGAGCAGGTCGCCGCCCTCGCGCGGGAACACATAGTGGTGGTCGGTCGTAGTGGTGCAGCCGGTCCTGGCCAATGCGGCCAGCCCGCCGGTTGCCGCGATCCGGACCGCTTCTTCGTCGATGCCTGCCCAGATGGGATAGAGCGTGGTAAGCCATTCGAACAGCGTGTTGTCCGCGGCAAGACCCCGGGTGATCCACTGGTAGAGGTGATGGTGCGTGTTCACCAAACCGGGGGTCAGCAGACAACCACGGCCGTCGATGCGGTGTACCTGGCCGTCGACGGCGGGTGCCGCGCCGGCGCCGACGGCCTCGATCCTGTTGCCGCGCAACACCACATAGCCGTCACGATATTCGGTGCCTGCCGCGTCGACCGTCGCGACGGCACAGCCCTCGATGACTGTCACTGTGTCCATGCGGGCCCTGCCTCCGGTGCGTCGGCCCGCTGCACGGTCGCGTGGATCAGGCCGTACGGGCGGTCGGCGGCGTGGTATACCTCGCCGTTGTTCTCGATGCCGAAGCGCGCCAGGTCGTAGTCGAAGTGGTGCTTGTTCGGCGCGGCCAGCCGGATCTCGGCGAGCACCGGGTACGCCTCCAGCGCGGCCTTGCCCATCTCGAACAGCGTCTGCTGCAACGCCTTCGAGTGCTGCGTCGCGAACGTCTCGACCAACCGCGTCCGGACACCCGCGTACACCTCGTCCCAGGCGATGTCGGTGCTGCCCGCGAAACGCCATGCCACGACAAGCGAGGTGGCCAGCATCCGGTCGTGCGTCGGTGCCAGCACGGTGAATTCGTCGGTCAGGAAGTCGGCGAACTCCGAGCCGGTCGACTTCAGGATCGTCAGGTCCTTCACCCCGCCGATCACCCAGGCCTGCCGGTCGGCGCCCTTACCCGCCACGGTGACCGCCGCGGTACGCACCTCGGGGCCTTGCCGGACCCAGGTGTGGTCATGTTCGCGGCCGTCGACCGAAACCCGTTGCCAGGCATACTCGTCGATCTCGATCCGGGCGCTGGTCACCGGTTCGACGTCGTCGACGAAATGACCCGCCAGCGCCAGCGCGTAGTCCTCGATTGTTTGTAGCCCAGGCTGTTTCGCGTAGGCGTACGCGGTTTGCTTCTGCGTATCGGTGGGTAGCACCTTGCGCTGATCACCGGCGACGTAGGCGTCGGCGAAGTCGCCGCGCAGCACGGTGGACACGTTCACGTCGCGGATCTCATGGCGCGCGCGCTGTCGCCAGATCCGGACGATCCGGTTCTCGGCCTTGCCGTATCGGTGGTCGGACAGCACGATCGGCCCGGTCAGTTCCATGCTTGGTTCAGCTCCCTCGATAGGTGGAAAAGGCAAAGGGCGACAGCAACAACGGGACGTGGTAGTGCCGCTCCTCGGTGACCGCGAACGAGACCGAGACCTCGGGGTAGAAGGTGTCGACCTGTTGTCCGGCGAAGTAGGCTCCGGTGGCGAACACCAGCCGATAGGTCCCCGCCGGGAGCGCGCCGCCCAGCGCGCCGATCCGGCCGTCCGTGTCGGTCGTACCCGAATCCAGCTGCTCGGCACCGCGATACAACGTCACCGCGACGTGTTGCGCGGGCGCGCCACGCACCGCGTCCAGCACGTGCGTGCTCAGTGAGCTCATCGGGCCGCCGCCAGCAACGCGCGCAACCGGATTCGATTGATCTTCGCCAGTTCTGTTCGCATGACCCGCCTTTCGGTCTCGGCCTCGTTGCCGAGTCGTTCCTCGAGGATCGCGAGCAGCTCGCTGCCCGATCTACCGCTCGCGCACACCAGATAGATATGACCGAACCGCGCCTCGTAGGCCCGGTTTCCGGCCGCGAGCGCCGACCGTACCGCGTCTTCGGCCGTGGCGACCCCGGCTTGCTCCCGCGCCGAGGCCGCCGTGTCCGGTCGCTCGCCGATCCGCGGATGCCCGGCCAGCGCTCGGTCGATCTCGGACTCCGGCAGCCCGGCCAGCACGGTGTCGGCCGCGTCCAGCAGCGCGTCGACGCTCGGGTAGGGCCGCCCCGCCACCAGCACCCGCGCCCACTCGGGCGAAGAGCAACACGCGAGCAATGCCTCGGTGGCCGCGCCGTCGGACATCGCGTCGAACCCCACCAGGCCCGCCCGGTCGTCTGTCATCGGACCAGCATCGAATACGACCCGCCCGGCCGCCACCCGAAAGAGATAGATCACCCCCGGCGTGTCGCCGCAACGAAAGCGGCCGCGCAGGTCCGCGAGCGGCACTCTTCCGACACGCGCGGACAACGGTTCCGGACTACCGTCGTCACCATGGCTGTACCCGATCGCCCGGCCGTCCCGCCCGTCTGCGCGGGCATCGTGCTCGCGGCGGGCGCCGGAACACGCTACGGACGGCCCAAAGCCCTGGCCGAGGGCGGTTCCTGGCTGCGCGGCGCGGTGGCCGCGCTGCGCGACGGCGGGTGCGATCCGGTGATCGTGGTGCTCGGCGCCACCGGGCCCGATCCGGCCCTGCTCGACCTCCCGGCCGGCGTCCACCACGTCTGGGCGGCGGACTGGGCCACCGGGCTCGGCGCGTCCGTCCGGGCCGGGCTCATCGCCGCCGCGCGCACCCCGGCGCGCTACGCCGCGATCATGCCCGTGGATACCCCGGACGTCGGCGCCGATGTGGTCGCCCGGGTCACCGCCGCGGCCTTCGACTCGTCCAGCGGCCTCGCCCGCGCTGTGTTCCACAGCACACCGGGGCACCCCGTTGTGCTCGCTCACAAGCACTGGACCTCGATATGTCAGGAGGCCGTAGGAGATTCGGGCGCGCGCAACTATTTGTCACGCAAGACAGATATGGTGTGCGTCACGTGCGACGATTTGGCGACGGGCGTCGATCGTGATTACCCGGCCTCGTCCGCACGCTGATCGGAGCGAGCTGATGCGGGACATCGTCGATGACCTACTGCGGGTTTGGCATTCCGGGCGGACCGGTGGGCTGGCCACCATAGTGCGCACGATGGGCTCCGCGTCCTTACCGATCGGCTCGGCGATGCTGGTCGATCCGGACGGTGGCGTCTACGGCGCGGTGACCGACGGCGGGCTCGAGGAGATCGCCTACGAGGCCGTGCTGCAGGCCGCGCGCACGGGTCGGCGCGCGATGCACCGCTACGGTGTGGCTACCGGTGCGGAAGGCGCGACGGACCGCGACGGCACCATGGACGTGTTCACCGAACCGTTCTCGCGCAGGCACTTTCCCGAGTTTCCCCTCGTCGCCGCGGAGATCGCGGCGCACCGGCGGATCACCGTGTTCACCGTCGTGTGGAACTCCGACGCGGACCTGATCGGCCAGCACC
Source organism: Nocardia sp. NPDC046473 (assembly GCF_040645995.1). Lineage (NCBI taxonomy): Bacteria > Bacillati > Actinomycetota > Actinomycetes > Mycobacteriales > Nocardiaceae > Nocardia > Nocardia sp. NPDC046473. Next base: position 408,377 of record NZ_JBEYZJ010000006.1, on the reverse strand, counting down.
TGGTCACCGACAAGAAGCACGGCACCGAGCTGCTCGCGCTGCCGGATTCGGATGTGTTCGTCGCGTCGTTCGCCCCGCCGCCACGGCTGATCATCTTCGGCGCCAACTCTTTTGCCGCGGCGCTGACCGTGCAGGCCAGGCTGCTCGGCTACCGCGTCACCATCTGCGACTCGCGCGAGAACTTCGCGATACCGGAGAAGTTCCCCGGCGCCGAGGTAGTCGTCGACTGGCCGCACCGGTACCTGAACACGCTGTCCGCGGCGGGCGAAATCGACGGCAGCACAGGCATTGTCGTCACCTCGCACGATCCGAAGTTCGAGATCCCGCTGCTCACCGTCGCGCTGCGACTACCCGAGCTCGGCTACTTAGGCGCCATGGGTGCGCGCACCGTGCACACCCAGCGCATGGAAGACCTACGCGCGGGCGGCTTCACCGAAGCGACCCTCGCCCGCCTGCACTCCCCCGCCGGACTCGACCTCGGCGCACGGACCGCCACTGAGATGGCCGTCGCGATCGCCGCCGAGCTGATTGCCGCCAAGACCGAACAGTCCGGGCGGCACTCGCTGCACAACAGCACTCAGCCCCCACTGAAAACCGTTGTCGGACTGAATAACTAAGCTTTCAGGCCCGGGTTCTCCGCGTATACCTCACGCAGTACCGACAGATCGAACAGCTGATCGGCCTTGATATCGAGCTTGGCCGCCTTCAACGCGGTGATGTTCTGCTCGATCAGCGTGTCGGTCATGGTCAGCAGCCCGTTGGCGGTCGCGTCCGCGGAGGTGACCAGATCGTTCTGCGCCTGCGCCTCCTTCGTCTGCTCGGCCAGATCGAGCTTCTGATCTTTGCCGTACACCTCGACCGCGAGCCTGGCCGATTCGGCCGGGTTGGCCACCGCGTCCTTCCAGCCCTTGATCTCCGCGACGAGGAACGCCTTCAGCTTGTCCCGCTCCTTGTCGATGGTGGACTGCTTGACGGTGAGCGTCTCGGCCGTCAGCGGCAGGTTGTAGTCGGCGAACAGGAAGTGGGTATTGGCGAATCCCTTGGCGGTCAAGGTGATCGGCTCGTTGGTCACGTAGCTGACCCAGCCGTCGACCTCGCCGTTGGCCAGCGGGGACGGGTCGAACTGCGCGGGCACGATGGTGACATCGCTGGGCTTCAGGCCGTTCGCGGTGAGCAGGGCGTTGAAGATCAGCTGGTTGGTGTCCTGCACCCCGATCTTCTTGCCCTTCATGTCCTCGGGCGTCTTGATCGGCTTGGCGGCCGAGCTGACGATCGCGAAGGGGTTCTTCTGATAGGTGGTGGCGATGATCTTGCCCGGCAGTCCCTCCAGCACCGCCTTGGCGGTGGTCTGCGGGGCGGACAGGCCGAGCCAGATCTTTCCGGTGTCCAGCCCGGCCTCCACCGAGGTGCTGGCCGCACCGCCCGCGATGAGGTTGACCGAGCCGAAACCGGCTTCCTTGAAATAGCCCTTACTGTCCGCGAAGTACTCACCGGCGAATTCGATGTTCTTCAGCCAGGACAGCTGCACCGCCACGGTGCCGTATTTCGAGCCGTCCGCGGTGGAACCGCCCGAGGCGTCGGTGGAGCTGCCGCCGCACGCGGCGAGCAGGCCGGTACCGCCGAGGGCGGCGCCGGCCAGCGCGGAGTAACGAAGGAGAGACCGTCGGTTCAGTGTCGGCCCGAACGAAGAGCGTTGCACGGGTGTCATGCGCCGAATCTAGGTCGATTGCGTTTCATTTTCTTTACTTTGACGTTCCGGATATTGATTTGCTCGAATTTCACCGCGTTTTCCGGGCAGAAGACGGGGGCTCACGACCTACCGGCCTCGGCCCCGAAGCGGGCGAGCACCAGATTCTCGATCACGCCCACGATCGCGTAGAGCAGCACTGAAACGATGGTGACGATGACGATCGACGACCACAGCTGGTTGTACTGGAACGTCGGGATGGCCCGAATCAGGCTGGCGCCGAGCCCCGTTCCGCTGCCGAGCCATTCGCCGAGCAGCGCGCCGATCAGCGCGCCCGGCACCGAGATCCGCGCCGCCGCGAACACCGAGGGCAGCGCGGCGGGCACCGCGACCATCCGCAAGCCGGTCCATGTGGACCCGCCGTACGCGGCCACCAGGTCCAGCGCCTCCCGCGGCGCGTTGCGCAACCCGGCCATGATCATCACCAGCGCCGGGAAGAACACCACGATCGCGGCCAGCACCGCGACGCCGCCGAGTCCGCGGCCGAACACCAGCACGATGATCGGGGCGAGCACCACCAGCGGCACCGACCGCAGCAGCATCGCCACCGGCAGGAAGGTCTGCTCCACCGCAGCGAACGACACGAACAGCGCCGCCACCACCAGCGCCGCCACCATGCCGAGGCCGAACCCGATTGCCGCGTCCCGCAACGTGATCTGCAAGTCGTCCATGATCACCTCACGCGCGGCACTCGCCCCGGGCGAGGTCACCAAATAGCGCCAGACGTCTTCCGGCGACTTCCCCACCCGCGGCCCAACCTGCGGAAACGCCTTCAAAAAGACATACCAGATCACCAACATCAACAACAGCGAAGTGAACAACGGGAACAAAAACTTCCCGATCCGCCAGACAACCTTCATCGCCCCTCCTCCGCGCCGCCGCGCACATCTCGTCCCGCTGCGCACAAATCCGTCGGCAAATCCTTACGCGCCACACCAATCCGTGCGCAGCGCACCCGCCGCGCACGGATTGGTGCGTCGTGCGCATCTCGTCCAGCCGCGCATGAATTCGTTGGCGAATTCGTGCGCACCATGCGAATTCGTGCGCGGGGACGCGGGGGTGCGGTGGTCATCGCGCCGCCTGGGTGGTCCAGGGGGCGACGACGCGGGCGGCTAGGGCGACGATTGCGTAGCCGAGGCCGGCCAGCGCGGCGGCGGCGAGGGCCATACCCCAGGTGCGTGGCACGTTGTAGGCCGTCTGGGCGGCGGTCAGTGCGACACCGATGCCGCTGTCCACGCCGCCGAGGTATTCGCCGATGATCGCGCCGAGCACCGCCGAGGGGGCCGCGATCTTCAACGCCGCGAACGTATTCGGCAGCGCCGAGATCAACTGCACCCGGTACAGCTGCTGCCAGCGCCCGCCGCCGTAGGCGCGCACCAGGTCGAGACTTGTTCGATCGGCCGAGCGCAATCCGGTCACGGTGCCGACCATGGTGGTGAAGAAGCAGTACATCGCGGCAAGGAACACCGTCGGGGTGCGGCCGCCGAACACGACGAGGATGATCGGCCCCAGGGCGAGCAACGGCGTGCAGTAGCTGAGAATCGCCAACTGCGTCGCCAACGATTCGATCTGCGGGATCAGCATGATGAGGATCGCCAACGCGATCGCCATCCCATTGCCCCAGAGGAATCCCTTCAGCGCGCCGAGCGCCGTGATCCGGAAGTTCGGCCCGTAGAGACCCCACCCGTCGGTGTACATGGTGTGCAGCACCGTCCACGGGCTCGGCACGGTGCCACCCGCGACACCGAGCGCCGCGAGCAGCCACCACACCCCGATCAACCCGGCGACGCCGAGCAAGCCGCCGATTCGCTTCATGCCCGACCTCCCCGGCCACGCCGCACGCAGATCGCGACCGACCGCATCGACTGTCCATGGGGCCGCATCCGCTGCCAACCCGGTCGCGCCTGCCACTGACAGCGCGCCGGTCGTTGTCCGTTCATGCCTGCACCGCGCCCGTGCTCGACTTCCCCGCGGCGGTGCCAAGGGCGCCGCCGGTGCCGGACTTGCCGAACAGCAGCTCCGACAGATAGTCGTGCAGCTTGTGAAACTCCGGGGTGCGCATCATCTCCGGGGTGCGCGGGCGCGGCAGATCGATCTCCACCAGTTCGAGCACCCGGCCTGGTCGCGGGCTCATCACCGCGACCACATCGGAGAGGAACACCGCCTCGGCGATGCCGTGGGTGACCATCAGCGTGGTCGCCGGCTTCTCCGTCCAGATCCGCAGCAGCTCCAGATTGAGCCGCTGCCTGGTCATGTCGTCCAGCGCGCCGAACGGCTCGTCGAGCAGCAGCACGGTGGGCTTCACCACCAGCGCCCTGGCGATCGAGACGCGCTGGCGCATACCGCCCGAGAGCTGCGCGGGCTTAGCCTTCTCGAATCCCTCCAGCCCGACCAGCTGGATCAGGTCCGCAATCAGCGCCGGATCCGGCGTGAGGCCGGCCACCTGCAACGGCAGCTTGATGTTCGACTCGACCGAACGCCACGGCAGCAGCGCCGAGTCCTGGAACGCGATGCCGAGTTCGTGCCTGCGGATCAGCTCGGCGGGCGTCTGACCGTCGATGAGCGTCTTGCCCGCGCTCGGTGTTTCCAGTCCCGCGAGGATGCGCAGGACGGTCGACTTGCCGCAGCCGGACGGGCCGAGCAGCGACAGGAACGTTCCTTGTTCGGTGTGCAGGTCAACGGAGTCCAGCGCCTCCACCGTCTTGCGACCGACTCTGAAGGTTTTGGTCAACCCACTGATGTGGATTCCGGTCCCCCCGGTACTGCTTTCCGCACTCATGAACGTCACCCTAGAAGGGGTCCGTTGCACAGATATTGCGAATCGCGACCCCAGATTTCGCAATCGTTACGCGAACCCGCGTGCCCGCCGGTTTTTCGATCAGCCCGAGCCGATATCCGGCCGGTGGATGACATCGGCCGGCGCGCTGGTTGCACCACAGGTGAACCCGATCATCTCGCTGCTCGACGCCAAGCTGCACATCGCAGGCTCGGAGATCCTCTGGCGCGAGGTGATCGGCAACGGTTTCGGCCTCGCCTCCGCGCTCGGCGGCATGCGGCGGCGCGTCTGGGCGTGGCCGATCGGCATCGCCGGGAACGCCCTGCTGTTCACCGTTTTCGTCGGCGGGGTCTTCAATACCCCGCAGCATCTGAACATGGCGGGCCAGGCCGGACGCCAGCTGATGTTCGTCGCGGTCAGCGTCTACGGCTGGTGGAGCTGGCATCGCCACGCCAACGAAACCGGTCTCGAACATCGCGGCGTCGATCCGCGCTGGGCAAGCAATCGTGAACGCCTCGTTCTGGTCGCCGCGATGCTCGTCGGCACCGTGGCCTTCGCGCAGATCTTCGCGCTGATCGGTTCCTATGGCCCGTGGGCCGAGGCCTGGATCTTCACCGGCTCGGTGCTGGCGACCTACGGGATGGCGCGCGGGCTCGCCGAGTTCTGGCTCATCTGGGTCGCCGTCGATATCGTCGGCATCCCGCTGTTGGTAAAAGCGGGCTACTACCCGTCGGCGACGCTGTACTTCGTCTACGCGGGCTTCGTGGCCTGGGGCTTCGTGGTCTGGATGCGCAGCATTCGCCCGGCGACCACACCCGACACCGTGTCGCTGGCCGCGACGCACTAGCGGGCGCGCAGCCCGTCGAGCATGATGTCGGCGACCCGATCGACCGCCTCGGGGTGAGTTTCGACCACTGTCAGTCTCGCGGCGCCGCGGCCTCGGCGAACAGCTTGGCGAGCGTCTCCGCGATATTGGCGGACCGGTCGAAGTGATAGCCGCGGTCGGCAGCATGACCCGCGAAGAGGTGCCAGGCCGAAGCGGTGAGCATGCGGGAGATGGCTTCCTGCTCGGGACGCTCGGCCTCCGGCGTGCCGATGTACTGCGTGACAATGCCTTCCACCAGTCCGACCAGCCCGTAGACGAGCGGTCGATACGGTTCGACATCAATGGCGAGCATGCCGGTCCACGACGAAAACTGTTGCCACAGCGTCTCGGCGACCCGGTGCCTGCCGATGGTGAGGGTGGTCTCGCCCGTCGAGTGCCCGTGCACCGGCCCGTTCTGGCCGAAGTGATAGATGTTCGGATGCTCCGCGGCCCAGCTCACCACTCGGCGCATGATCTCGAGGAACATCTCCTCCGCGGTCTTGGTCGGGTCGAGCACGAACAGCGACTCCACCTCGGCCACATAGTGATCCAGGATGTACTCGCGCACCCGGGCGTCCAGGTCTTCCCGATTGTCGAACTGCCGGTAGACCACCGAGCGGGCCAGTCCGGCGCGCTCGGCGATCTGCTGGATCGACACCTCGGCGGTCGGGCCGTGCTCCTCGATCAGCGCGACGGCCGCCGACAGGATCTGCGCCTGCCTGGTCGAATTGTGTTCGTCCCAGCGCTGACCGCCCGAGCGCCTGCGATGGCTGCGCATGTGGGCGGGCGGTTTCACGGATCCGACTATACGGCGGTGTCCGCGCGCTCCAGTTCCGGCAGGAACCGAGGCCGCATCGGCAGCGGGCCGTCCGGACCGCCGGTGAACGAGATCTGCCGTCGCACGCGCTGATTCGACACCGCGTCGAATTGCAGCTGCTGCGCGAAGGTGGCGACCACCAGCGCGGCCTCCATGCTCGCGAAGCCCGAAGCGACACACATCCTTTTACCCGCACCGAACGGCATGGTGGCCCGCTTGTGTTCGCGCTCAACGTTTTCCGGCAGGTAGCGGCTCGGATCGAACTCGTCCGGCCGATCCCACACCCGATGGTTGTGATGCGAGCCGTGGATCAGCGTGATCACCGTGGTACCCGGCTTGATCCGGTAACCGCCCAGTGCGTCAGCCGCTTTCGCCGTCCTGGCCAGCCCGACCACCGGCGGCAGCACCCGCATGGTCTCGGCGACAACGGCCTGCGTCCACGGCAGCCGATCGAGATCGGCGGCGGTGGCCGGGCGCGAGCCGAGCACCGAGGTGACCTCGTCGCGCAGCCGATCGCGGGCCTCGGGGTGCTCGGCGAGCATCTGCCACACCCAGGCCAGCGCGGTCGCGGTGGTCTCCATGCCCGCGCCGATGAACGTCATCAGCTCGTCGTGGATCTCCTGATCGGTGTACTGGTAGCCGGTTTCCGGATCGGACGCGTCGATCAGCGCGGCGAGCAGGTTGTCCTTGCGGGTGATCCGGCCCGCGCGATGATCGGCGATCAAGCCGTCGACCACGCCCTCGGCGTGCCGCAGGTCGCGCATGCTGCGCGGTTCGATCACCCAGCCCGCGGCCCGCATCACTCGCATCGGCAACCGCGAATTCCCGGCATCGTCGCGGTGCCGCCCACGCTTGTGCAGCCAGGTCGCGATGTGGTGCAGCGGATGACTGAGGTTGGTCATGAACCCGCGGCCGAAGAACCGCAGCAGCCGATACAGCACCACCTCCGACATCGGTCCGGTGATGTCGGTGCCGAACATCGTCCGCGACGTGACATCCAAAGTGAGCCGGTTCATTTCGGCATTGACATCGACCACGCCATCGCTCGCCGAGAGCTCCCGGATCCGCGCGACGGCATCGCGCGCCGCCTCCACCATCACCGGCGCGAACCCATCCACGTTGCGCTTGGCGAAGATCGGCTGTACCAGCCGCCGATTACGCTGCCACAGTTCATCATTCAGATCGGTCACCAGCCCGCGCCCGAACGCCACCGCGAGCATGTCGTAATCCGGGCTCTTCGTGTAGTTGTTCTGATTGGTCACCAGCACATGCCGGGCCAACTCAGGGCTACGCACGATGACGAACTTCGCGAACGGCACCCGGGCAACGAGCACGTCATCCTGCCCCGGAAAGTTCGTCACGTAATCCAACACCGTGTGATCGCGCACCCTCGGCAGAATCCCCACCGACAACTTCACCGACTCCCACCAGGTCACCGGGGTGTTGTGCCATCGGATGAACGTCGGCGCCCAACGGGGCGGATGCAACTTCGAATCAATGACAGGTTCAACGGAATCAACATCGGCCATAGCGGGCTCACCTTGCCTACACACTTACATGGGACGTGCTGTCCCACTCAGACTAGTGAGACACGGTGACTCGGTCAATGGGTGAACACCATCGCTTGACCTAGCCGAAAACAGCACAGCCCGGTAGGCCGTAGATGGCCTACCGGGCTGCTGGTGAAGCACAGATCCGACGAACTGCCCCGTCGGCGCGACTAGCCGGGCGCCTGCTGGAACCTGCACCTGGTGCCGACTACCTCCTTGGGCAGGTCGGCGGTACCGGCCGCGTTCTTTCCGTCGTATCTGCAGGTCAACTGTTCGCCGCCGACCGCGTTGACGACGGTGAACGCCGACATGATCTTCCCTGACTTCGGTCCTTTGCCATCACTCAGTTTGCAATGACCGGTGGCCTTGGCCGGCCCCCAATCGCTTTCGCCGGTGAGAGTGTCGCAGGTGTACTCCGGATTCGCGGCAGCCTGGGCCGCCGGTGCCAGCGCGGCCAAACCTGCGGCGGTGATCAAGCAGGACACCGCGAGAGTTGCCATCCTGGAAATGGCATTCGTAGCCATATCGTCCCCATTCTCTGAAAGATGAACCGCTGGACCGTGGTTGACGTGCGGCCGCCGGAAAGGGCGGCCTGGCATCCGGCTCAATCTTCATCAGGGTTCGATCAACACTATTTCGTATCCAGCGGCGTCATGGATGGGTCGGGCCGTCGTCCAGCCGCCCTCGATCAGCGTGTGTTCGGGGATCGGGGAGGTGGAAATGTCAGTTGGGTGTATCGCCCTCGTAGTCCATATCCGCCGCCTGATCTTCCGTGGTCGCCGCAGCGTCGTCGGTCGCATCCGGCTGATCGATGTCGTCGCGGTCCACTTCGGTGTCATCGGAACGGTCGGTACCGGGTTCAGTGGTCATGGCCAGGTGCATGCCCGGCGCGACCATCTTCAAACCGGCGTGGGCGACTGCGCGTTGGGCGTGTCTACACGACGTCGACGCGCACGCCCGTCGCGCGGATCGCCGCCACTGCGACCGGATCCGCGTCGGTGTCGGTGACCAGGACGTGGACCTGTTCGATGCTGCAGATTCGGGCCAGGGCGGTGCGTTCCAGTTTGTCGGCGGTGGCGACGACCATGACATGGCCGGAGCGGCGGACCATTTCGGTGGTGACGCCGGCCTCGTCGATGTGCCTGCATTGCGCGCCGCCCTCGGCGGAGATGGCGTTCACGCCGAGGATCAGCTCGTCCAGGCGGAGTTCGGCGAGGGCGCGTTCCGCGAGCGGGCCGTGCAGTTCGTAGGACTCGCGGCGGGCGACGCCGCCGAGCACGACGGTGCGCATGTGCGGGCGCAGCACCATCTCGCCCGCGATGTTCAGGGCATTGGTGACGATGGTCAGTTGTTCGTCGCCGGTCATGCCGAGGTCGGTGCGACCGGCCAGTGCCCGAGCTACCGCCGTGGTGGTGGTGCCGCCGTTCATCGCGATGACCGCGCGTGGATCCACCAGTGACGCAGCGTGTTCCGCGATCCGCTGCTTGGCTTCGCCGCCGGTCTGCCGGTAGCGGGCGGGCAGGTCGTAGGCGACCGAGGTCGCCACGACACCGCCGTGCGTTCTGGTCGCCAGCTGTTGTTCGGCCAGGGCGGTGAAGTCGCGGCGGACCGTCGCCGAGGACACGCCGAGGCGCTCGGCGGCCTCCTCCACGGAGAGCCGCCCGGATTCGGCAAGCAGTTCGAGCAGCCGGTTCCACCGCTGGGGGCGGTCGGTCGGTCCGGTCATCTCACACCGTCCCGGACCCGACCTGCTGTTTTTCTTGGCACGCGAACCATCTGATCACAGGCACGCTGCCGACCGTAGAGATTCCGGTGCGGCAATGCCAAGCGGGCGCCGCCTCAGCGGTGCGGCGCCGAGGCGCTTGCCAGCGGCAACGTGAGGAACGAGGCCGCGCCTTCGGTGCGCTGGATGTCGTAGACGCCACCCAGCAGCGCCGGATAGTCCTTCGGGTTGAAGATGTGGGTCGGCGCGTCGCCGGAGCCGATGGTCACCTGCAAGCGGTGGCCGGGCTGGAACACATGGAAGGCCGGACGGACCTTGACGTTGTACTCGGTCACCTGGCCCGGGACCACCGGCAGCATCGACTCTCGCGTGCCGGGATGGAACGCGCCGAGCACACTGCCGTCCGGTGCCCGCCACGTCCGGTCTTCGTCCAACGCGCGGAAGTTTCCGGCGAGCTGACCATCGGTCAATGCGGTGGCCGTGCCGTCCGGCGCGATGTCCTGCACCGTCACACTGAACGCCGAGGCGGGCGTGCTGGAGGTAGCGAAGAGCGTGGCGCCGATCGGCCCGCCCAGCACGGTCGGCTCGGTGAACGCGTCGGTCGTGTACTGCGGATTGTCCAGCAGCCCAGGCACATCCGGGTGCGCGGGAACCTGCCCGCAGGGATCGTCGAGGCCGGCCATCGTGGTGAGCAGCTCGTACACCCCGGAGAAGTTGCGGGAGAACGAGGAGTTGCAGATGGTGCCGCCGTTGACCGGGCTGAAGGTCACCCGGTCCGAACCCGACTGCGCCACCGGACGATCCGGCGACAGGCGGCCTCCGGCTTCGAGATACAGGTTCTGCGTGGGAGTTTCCCGCATCGGATAGGTGGCACTCTCGAGCACATTGCCGTTGACATCGATGGCGTGCAGCGGCGTCTTCGTCTCGTCGATGCCGTTGCGGTCGTTCTTCAACCACCGGTCGAACCAGGCGAGCTGAATGGCGTGCATGTCGATATCGGTGTTGCGCTGCACGCCGGGCTGCACGTGGAACCAAGGGCCGGTGAGCATTTGGAAGCGGCCGCTGGACGGCGCGTCCGCGGGCATCGGACCGTTGCGCGAGCGTCCGGCGTAGGCGTTCTGCAGTCCGGCGAAGGTGCGCGGCGTTCCGTCCTGCAGCAGGTCGTACTGACCGCCGATCAGGTAGGTCGGAATGTCGTTCGCCGCAATCTGTTCCACCACATTGTCGATCGCGCGCGACTCCCAGTACGGGCTGTTGTAGGCCTTGTCGCCGTCGAGCAGCGCGTTGAATACCGAGTGCCAGGTGCCATCGGCCCGGAAGTGCGAGATCAGGTGGTCGACGAAGACGCTGGCCAGCTTGTCCGGCTCCCGATACAGCCCGAGGATCGGATCGAGCTGCGGCAGCAGGGTGATCGGGAACTGCAGCATGGAGGCCAGGAAGGCGATGTTGTAGAAGCCGTCGTGGTCGAGCAGATCCTGGAACGCATGGTTACCGGGCATCAGCGGAAAGAGCGCCTTCACCGGCGAATCCGGTTCCAGCACACCGGCGGTGAGCAGTTCGCTCATCCCGAGATACGACAGGCCCCAGAGGCCGATCTCGCCGGTCGAGTTGGGTAATCCAGCGGCCCAATGGATTACCCGCTTGGAGTCCTCCCGCTCCTGCGGCTGCAGGATGCTCCACTGACCGCCCGAGGATCCGGTGCCCCGAATGTCCACAATCACGCTGATGTAGCCGCGCTTGACGAAGTAGTCGCCATATCCCGCCGCATCGCTGATCTGTTTCGCCACGTCGATGACGCTGGGCAGCGCGTTCTGCAGCAGCGGGCCGAGTCCGTCGTAGGACAGCAGCCGCACGAAGCCCGCGCTGTCCTTGCCGTATGCCGTCTGGGTCAACATGATCGGGAACGGGCCCGGCGCCGGCGCACCGGTGGCGTCGGTCGGATACCGAACGTCCGCGCGCAGCACCACACCGTCCGCCATCGGCAGCTCCACGTTCTTCTGCTCGCCGACGCCATAGCTCTCCGGCCCCGGGTTCCACCCCTCGGGTAATCCGGTGCGGGCGTTGGCTTTTGGAAACTCGGCGGCAGGTGCCGGATCCGCGAGCGCCAACGGTGCGGCCACCGGCAGCACCGAGGAAATCGCGAGAACGCCTACCGCGACCACGATTCGGGCCGCGGTCGCGACGAATCCAGGCCGGCGCGCTGCCTGCTTCAGCCAACTATCGGTCATCATCGTTGATCACCATCGATCCTGCGAGCGGCGATTGCGCCTGCTCACCATCGTTTCCGATTCGACGGCGTGGACCGCCGACGTAGCGACGGTCTCGGCCGCCATATTGGTAAGCTATATTTTCAGATAAAAGTCAGGTTGTCTACACCTGTCCCAGACGATTTGGCTCAGCCCGCGGTGAGGTCGCGGCGCAAGAGTTTTCCGGTGCTGGTGCGCGGCAACTCATCGACAAAGGTGACATCGCGCGGCACCTTGAACCGAGCCAGATTCGCCTTTACATGGGCGCGGACCGCGTCGGCATCCAACTCCTGATCAGGGTGTCGCACCACGAAAGCCGCCAGCCGCTGGCCGAATTCGTCGTCGGGCACCGCGACGATCGCCGCCTCGGCAATGGCCGGATGAGCGTACAGCAGCTCCTCGACCTCGCCGGGAAAGACATTCTCGCCGCCGGAGACGATCATGTCGTCGTCGCGTCCGTCGATGAACAGCCGCCCGCCCGAATCCCAGTGCCCCACATCGCCCGAGGACAGCAGGCCATCGATCACGTCCTTGTTGCCGCCGCCGGAGTATCCGGCGAACGACAGCAGGCTGCGCACGTAAATGGTGCCGCGCACACCGGGTTCGGTGACCACCTTGCCGTCTTCGTCGTAGAGCCGGACGGTACACACCGTCGGCGGCTTGCCGACCGTCCCGGACGCCGCCCGCCAGTCCGCCGGCGTGGCGATGGCGGCGACGCCGACCTCGGTCGAACCGTAGAAGTTGTAGAGCACGTCGCCGAACACCTCGGTGGCCGAATCACCCAGCGCGGCAGGCAGTGCCGAGCCCGCGCTGAAAACGATGCGCAGGCTGTCGGTGTGGTACTTCGCCAAGACCTCGGGGCCGAGGTCGAGGATCCGGCGCAGCATGGTCGGCACCAGGACGAGCACCTGTGCCTGATGATCGGCGACGTCGGCCATGGTCGCCTCGGCGTCGAATCGCCTGCGCAGCACCACCGTCGAGGCCAGCGACAGCGCCAGGATGAACTGGTTCAGCGCGGTGCCGTGGAACAGCGGCGCGGCCAGCACCAGCGTCTGGTTGCGCCGCAACGGAATCCGCTCCAGCAACGCGGCCGCCGCGAACGGCGACTTGACCTCGCGCGGTACCCCTTTGGGCGTTCCGGTGGTGCCGCCGGTCAGCAGCACGAACCCGCCCTGCCGCGGCGGTGGCGGCAACTCGGCCGTGTCGTTGCCCGCGATCAACTCGGCGACGGTCGCGATGCCGTCGACCCCGATGCCGTCGTGCACGGCGAGCACTCGCCGCACCTCCGGCGGCAACACCTGCAGCGAGTCGGTGAATTCCTGGTCGTACACCACGACATGCACGCCCTCGCGCGCCGCGACATCGGCCAGCTGCGGCCCGGCGAACCCGGTATTGAGCAGCACCAGCCGCGCGCCGATCTTCGCGGCGGCCAGCATGGTGTCCACCAACTCGCGCCGGTCCCGGATGAGCGCGGCGACCGTGTCGCCCGGCCCGAGCCCGAGCCCGGTGAAGCCGCGGGCCAGCGCGTTGCCGCGGGCCTCCAGCTCCCGGTAGGTGAGCGGCCCGAGCTCATCGATCAGCGCCACCCGATCGGGCTCGCGCCGCGCCGACATCCGCACCGGCCCGGCGATGCCGCCGAACTGCCGGACCGCGCGGGCGGCGCGCACCAGGTCGGCCGGTGCGAGCACATTGAGCACGCCGGCCCGTTGCAGCACGCCCACCGAATGCAGATTGACCACCAGCGCACGAACGGCACTTCCGATGGAGGACATGAACACTCCGTCCAGAGAATCGTCGACGCCCTCGAACAAGGGCGACGACTCGACTGTAGGAGATCTGAATCAATTCGGCAAGGCATCTTTTCAGATTAGCTTCGCGCCGAACCCGCAGTCGGTTTCGCTGGTTTCAGATCAGGTGAGTGCGAGCCCGGAGTTCACGAAATACGCGATCTCCTCGCATATTTCGTCCACGCTGACGACCGAATCGGGCAGCGTGCTCTGCACCAATTCCTGGGCGAGCGAGTTCACCGCGCCGATCACCGCGAGCGCGAAAAGATCGAAACGCCTCGGCTTGGCCTCGCCGCGCTCGACACCCCGCTCGGCTTCGCTGATCAACAATGCGGAAAGCAGGCGCCGTTGATCTCTGCGCCATTCCTCGACCGCCTGGCTCACGCCGACCACCTCGACATAACAGACCCTGGCCGATCGATGGTCCGCACAGGTCACCGACAGATAGGCGCGAAAGCCCTCGACCACCCTCGTCGACAGCGGATCGTTCTCGGTTTTCGCCAAGGCCTCCAAGGCCCGTTCGACCGCGTGCGAGGTGGTCCGGTTGACCAACGCGATGAGCAAAGCCTCACGGCTGCCCATATCTTCGTAGAAACTGCGGGTGGAAACATTGGCGACCGCGCAGAGTCGCTCGATGGACGTGGCCGCGTAACCCTGGGTGCCGAATAATTCGAGGGCGGCATCGATCAAACGGGTCCGCCGCTGCGCCACCCGTTGTTCCCGTGACAGCCCGCCGTAGCTGCGACCGTCCTTCGATTCTTCTTCCCGCCGTGCCACCGTTCGATGCTACCCGCTGACCCGGCGCGACCCCGGCACGGACATCGGTCCGCGCCGGGGTCGGCGGCTCACTTCTGCTGGCCGATGGCGTATCCGACCAGGGCCTGCGCCATGGGCGGCAGGATCTCCGACAGCGCCTGCCCGAACCGGGGTTCCCCAATGGTGCTCACCGGACTGGTAATCGAGCAGCCCTGCGGTGCCGCGACGCCGTTGAGCCGGTCTTTCAGCCAATAGAACGCGCCGGGCAGGTGCGAGAGGACACCGGAGATATGTTCGGCGGCGAATTCCCGGACGTAGGTCACGCTCGGCGCGCCCTCATTGCAGTACTTCTGCACCGTCGCGTCGGTGCCCGCGATCGGAATGAGCTCGTCGTTCTGCGCGTGATAGAAGTAGATCGGCACGGTCGGTTTCTGCTGTCCGAGTGAGTTGTCCGCGATCGCTTCGCGAATCTCCGGCAGGCTCAGCGGATCTCCGCCCTGGAAAGTGCCGAAGTAGTTGAATCCCGGGAACAGGATGGCGCCCTGCGGATGGCACAGCACCTTCTTGGACGCCATGACGAATTGCCCGAGCAGATCGACTCTTTCGCGCATCACCCGCTGCATTTCCGGATATTCGGTGGAGATACCGACGATCGCGGCCGAGATGAGCCCGGCGTAGACACCACCGTTGTTGTGCCGCACCACCCCGGCATAGTCGCCCGCCGCGACACCGCCCGCCGCGATGCCGACAATATTCAGTTCGGGCGCATAGCTTTCCTTGATCTCCGGAACGAAGGCCGACGGAATCGTGCCACCGGAATACCCCCACAGGGCCGCCGGAGTATCCGGCCCGCTCAACTGTGCAGGTGCGAAGTTCTCGGCGGCGCGAATACCGTCGAGGGTGGCCTGCGCGTTCATCCGCGAGGCGCCGTACGCCGAATTCGGGCCCTGATAATCGGGCATCGCGACCGTCCAGCCCTGGCCGAGGCCCGCGGCGATCGGGATGAGCGTCTCCGCCGCATTCACGTAATCGACCGGGATGGCACCGGATTGGGCCACATACGACGGAGCGCAGTACTGCGCGACGCTGTCCTCGGCGATCTGATAGGACAGCAGCTTCGACCCGCCCGCGGGCGCGGGGCCGCGCGGTTTCAGGATGGTGGTGACCGTCGAGATCGGCTCGCCATGACTGTTGGTGGTGCGGTAAAGCAACTGCCACGCATCGACATTCAGCTGCAGGATGCCCATGAACGCCGGATAGATCGCCCGCGCGCGCAGGATCTCGCCGGGCTGCGCCGCGGCGACCGCTCCCGCCGCGGGCTGGTAGAAGTCGTCGAGTTCCGGCGGCAGCGTGAGCGCGGGCGCCGGTTCGATCCGGACACTGTCCTGCTCCCCCGGCGTCGCCTGCCCCGAACCGAGTGCCGTCCACGCCGCCATCAGCGCGATGACGCCGAGGACGACGACGCGCCCACCATTGCGCACGTTCATCGAAGTGCCTTCCCGTTACCGCTCGTTACCGATACTGGTAAGGGATATTTTCAGATAACCGGCGAGAAGTCCAGACCCAGACAGTGTGCCGGTTCACAACGCGCAACTCGGCGGGTGGTGTGGCACACCACCCGCCGGGTCGGCTTACTTGACGCTGCCCGCGGTAAGACCCGCGACGAGGCGCTTCTCGATGAAGGCGAACAGGATCACGACCGGGATGATACCGACCGTGGATATAGCGAAAACGTATTGCCACGAGGTGTCGTACTGGCCGATGAACTTGGTCAGCGCCACCGACAGCGGCTGGTTCTCCGGGGTGGTCAGCACCACCAGGCTGGCGGCGAACTCGTTCCAGCAGGAGACCACGACGAAGATCGTCGCGGTGACGATGCCCGGCCACACCAGCGGCAGGCTCACCCGGACCAGGATCTGCCAGCGACTCAGCCCGTCCAGCATCGCGGCCTCCTCGATCTCCACCGGAATGGAGGCGAAGAAGCTGTGCAGGATCCACACCGCGAACGACAGGTTGAACGCCGCGTTCACCAGGATCATCGCCAGCCAGGTGTCGTTGATGCCGAGCGCGAAGAACTCCCGGATCAGACCGGTCACCAGCACGGTCGGCTGCAACATCTGGGTGATGAGCACCAGGCCGAGGAACACCGCGCGACCCGGAAACTTGTGCCGCGCAGTATAATACGCGGCCGGGATGGCGACGAGCAGCACCAGCACCGTGGCACACACCGAAATGATCACCGTGCTCGCCAGATTGAACGGCAGCGGCGTTTCCGGGGTGTCCCACATGGTGGCGTAGTTGTCCGGATGCCACGCCTCGGGCAGGTATGTCGGTGGGATGCGCAGGATTTCGGCACGGCTCTTCAGCGACCCGAGCACCATCACGATGAACGGCAGCAGGAACAGCGCGGCCAGCACGACGCCGACCGCGGTCAGTTCCCACCGACGCCGTTTCGTGCGCGCACCCGGACGCTCGGCCGAGTCACCGGCATCCACTGCGCCGGTGACCTTCTCGATGTGCGCGATATCCGCCGCGGTCATCCGTCGACCTCCTGAGTCGGCCGGATCACCTTCACATAGATCGCGATGATGACGATGATCAGCACGAAGTTCAGCACGCTCATCGCCGCGGCCGTATCGACCTGCTGATTCTGCCGAATGAGCTTGAACATCAACGTGGTTGTGGTGTCGGCCTGGAAACCCGCGATGCTGCCGGTGATCACCTGCAGAATCGGCAACGAGTTGAACGAGTTGATGATGTTGATGATCGTCGCCACCGCGATGGCCGGCCGCAGCTGCGGCAGCGTGAGGAAGCGGTAGCGCTGCCACGAACTCGCGCCGTCGACCCGGCCCGCCTCACCGATCTCGGCCGGAATCGATTGCAGCCCGGCCAGAATCGTGTAGGTGGTGAACGGGATCGAGACGAACACCGCGACCCCGATCGCCACCAGGAACGCGGGCGTCGGCTGCTTGGTGAAGCCGTAACCCCGGTCCAGCAGGCCGATATCGACCAGGAAGCGGTTGGCGATGCCGACGTCGGGATCGAGCATGTAGTAGAAGATCGTCGTCGTCATCACGACCGAGGCCGCCCACGGCACCAGGATCGCCATCCGCACCGCGGTGCGGCCGGGGAAATCCTTGTTGAGGAACTGGGCGAGCGCCGCCGACAACACCAGGGTGATCAGCACCACGGCGACAACCCAGATCACCGTGTGTGCCAGAACGGATCCCAGCTCGGAAATCCCGAACAGGGTGCGGAAGTTCGCCAGACCCGCCGAGCCTCGGTCTTGACCGTAGGCGTTCAGATCCCGGGTACTCGTCCACACCATGTAGCAGGCGGGAAAGGCGACGATAGCCGCGATCAAGACCAGCGCGGGCCCGATCCACGGTATCGCCGCCAGAGTTCCTTTCCGTCGCACGCTATTTCGCGGCTTCCTGAATGCGCTGCAAGACCTGGGCCGGGTCGGTGCCCTGGGCGATGGTGCCGATCTGCTGCCGGATAGCGCCTTGCGCCGCAGCCCATTTCGGGTTGTTGCTCGGGTAGAACTGGGCCACCGCGAGGGTCGAACCGAACGCCTTGGTCACCGGGTCCGAGGCCAGCTTGGTGGCCGCGGTGTTGGTGATCGGGATGAAGCCCTCGGTCGAGACGAACTTCGAGTAGACGTCGGCGCCGTAGAAGAAGTCGAGGAACTTCTTGATCGTCTCGGTCTTCTTGCCGTCCTTCTTGAACGCCATCAGGTGATCGGCCACGCCGAGCGTCACCGGGGTGCCGGACTTGGTCGGCGTCGGCGCGGTCGCATACTTGAGGCCGGGGTTCTTCGCGGTGATCTGGCTGATGTTCGGGGGCAGGCCCTCGATCATGCCGATCTTGCCCTGGATGAACGCGTTGATGACGTCCTTGCGATCGGTCGCGCCCGGATTCGGCTGGGTGACACCGGCATCGGCGATCTCGCGCATCGCGCGCACGCCGTCGAGGTTCGCCGGGGTGTCGATGGTGAGCTTGTCACCCTCGGCCCACTGGCCGCCCGCGCCGAAGGTCCAGATGGAGGTCTCGCCCTGCGCTTCCTCGCTGCCGAGCGGCAGGCCGTAGCCGGAGACGCCGCCGCCGAGCGCCTGGATCTTCTTGGCGGTGTCGGTGAGCTCGGCCCAGGTCTTCGGCGGTGCGGTGACGCCCGCCTTGGCGAACAGGTCCGTGTTGTAGAACAGGGTGCGCGTCGAGGCGAACAGCGGCAGCGCGAACTGGGTGCCGTTCAGCGACGCGTTCTTCGCGAAGCCGGGCTGGATGTCCGAAAGCACCTGCGGGGAGACGACTTCCGAGGCCGGGTAGAGCTGGCCGTCACTGGCGAAGCTGGCGTAGGCATCGATGTTGAGGATGTCCGGGGTGGTCGACTTCGACTGCAGCTTGGTGCGCACCACGTCGTTGATC
Source organism: Nocardia sp. NPDC046473 (assembly GCF_040645995.1). Taxonomy (NCBI): domain Bacteria; kingdom Bacillati; phylum Actinomycetota; class Actinomycetes; order Mycobacteriales; family Nocardiaceae; genus Nocardia; species Nocardia sp. NPDC046473. Next base: position 389,685 of record NZ_JBEYZJ010000006.1, on the reverse strand, counting down.
GAGTTCCAGGACTCGATCTGCAGGTTCACCTTGATGCCGGGGTTCTGCTTCTGGAAGTCCGCGATGATCCCGTCCCACAGCGCCTTCGTACCGTTGGCCCCGTCACTGTAGGCCGGGGCTAAGAAGTTGATCGTGGTGTCGGAGTCGGCGTTATCCTTCGAGCCGAACCCACAGGACGAGATCGCCAGCGCAAGGCCGGTGACCATCGCGACCCCCGCAAGCACGCCGTGGAGTGGTCTTTTCACGAGTAAAACCTTTCAAATTTGCACACCGGGCGCCACTGGACAGCCGATGATGGGATCGAACTGATCGACCGACTATCAACATAGACCCAAGCTTGATCATATGTGACTGATTCGCTCGTAAATTTGACATGAACGATCACCGGGCGGATTCTGTTGTTGTGCCGATCTCCGCCGAACCCACGCCCGTCACCCATCTGGCCAACGAGGTCGCCACCCAGCCTGACGACTGGGCGCGCGCCGAAACGATCGCTGCCGAACATCGCGACATCCTCCCCCACAAGGGCGAGCGAGTCGCCGTGATCGGTTGCGGCACTTCCCTGTTCATGTCCAAAGCGATCGCGGCGCTGCGCGAGGGCGCAGGGCACGGTCTGACCGATGCCTGGCCTGCCAGCGAGGTCCGCTCCAGCCGCGAATATGACCGTTACTTGGTGATCTGCCGGTCAGGCACGACCACCGAGGTGGTCAATGCCATGCGGGACATCCCAGCACACATTCCCCGCACCGTCATCTGCTCCAGTCCCGGCACCCCGGTGCTCGAGCTCGGCGACCCGATCCTGATCGATGAGGTCGACGAGGAATCGGTGGTGCAGACCCGCTTCGCCACCACCACACTGGCCATCCTGCGCTGGCACCTCGGCGAGGATCTCGCCCCGGTGATCGAGCAGGCCCGCAAGGTGCTCGCCGAGGATCCGGCGGTATCGCTCGCCGACGTCCGCCACGCCGAGGAGATCAGCTTCGTCGGCATGGGCTTCGCCGCCGCCATCGCCGAGGAATCCGGGCTGAAGCTGCGCGAATCCTGCCAGTCGTGGACCGAGTCCTACCTGGCCACCGAATACCGGCACGGCCCGGTCGCCATCTCGGCGCCCGGTCGCGCCGTCTGGGCCTTCGGCCCGCTGGTGCCGAACTTCGCCAGGGACATCGCCAGCACCGGTGCGCACTTCGAGCACCGCGACATCGACCCGATGGCCGATCTGCTCCGCGTACACCAGCTCTGCGTGCTGCGCGCGGCCGACCTCGGCCTGGACCCCGACCACCCGCGTGGGCTCAATCGCTCGGTCGTCCTCGACCAGTGATCGGACCGGCCCGGTGAAACTCGACCCAGCTTTAGCCGGCGCCGCACTGCGCGACGCGCCGGGAACTACTGTGCGAAGCATGGGAGTGGTGCCGGACCCGACGGCCGACAACGAAACGTCCTCGACCAGTGCCGCCCGGCCCACGGCCGAGACTGCCGGGTCGACCGCGGCACCCCGCGGCGGCACACCGACGCGTTCGGCTGCGGTACTCCCGCAGCCGGACGCGTTGTCCGCGGACGCGCTGGTGCTCGGCCTCGATGTCGGCGGGACGACCATCAAAGGTGAGATCACCGATGCGGCGGGCACCGTGCTCGCCGTCGGCACCATGCTGACACCGCAGGGCGACGCGGCGTTCGAGGCGATGGGGACGCTCGGCGATCAGCTGCTCGCCGAGCTGACCGAGGAGCAACGCAGCCGTGTCGGCCGGGCCGCCGTGGTGGTGCCCGGCATCGTCGACACCGTCCGATCGATCGCCGTGTTCAGCAGCAACATCGGCTGGCGAGACTTCAAGGTCGGCGACCGGTTCCTCGATCGCTGGGGAATCCCGGTATTACTCGAACACGATGTCGCCGTGGCGGGTTGGGCCGAATGGCGCGTCGGGGCCGGACGTGGTTACGACAACGTCTGCGTGGTCATCCTCGGCACCGGTATCTCCGGCACGCTGTCCGTCGGCGGACGCTTGGTGCGCAGCAGCTACGGCCAGGTGGGCGAATACGGGCACATCCCGGTTCGCGCGGACGGCCTGCCCTGCCCGTGCGGTAACACCGGTTGCGTCGAAACCGTCGCCTCCGGTGCATCGATCGCGCGCGCCTACACCCGCCGGACCGGACGTGAAATCAACGGCGCGGCAGAAGTATTCGCCGTGGTGGATACCGACACCGATGCCAAGGCCGTGCTCGCGGACGCCGTCGACGCGCTCGCCGACGGTCTGATCGGCATCGTGCACGCCGCCTGCCCCGAACTGATCATCCTCGGCGGCGGGCTGGCCGGCGCCGGCGCCGCGCTGACCGAGCCACTCCACCAAGCCATTTCCGATCGGCTTCGGCTGGTCCCGGCTCCGCATGTCGTGCTCGGTGAGTTCGGCGCACGCGCGGGTTTGACCGGGGCCGCGCTCTTCGCCAGGCAGGGCACCCTCGCATGATCGGCGCATTCAACCCCACCGCTCGGTTCGCGGCGGAAACCGTGCCGTCCCGGCGAGTGTCCCTGCTCGGTTGCGGAGAGGGCCTCGTATGGTGACCGAATTGGTCGTTCGCGGGCGGATCGTCTCGGCGACCGCTCAGTTGGATGACGGCGTTGTCACGGTCGTGGGTGATCGGATCGGTGGCGTGCTGCCGTTCGCGGAATGGGTTGCGGCGCATCCGGATTCGCCGGAGCCCGCTTTTGCGGGGACGCTGCTGCCCGGACTGGTGGACATCCACAATCACGGCGGGTTCGGGCATCGATTCGACACCGTCGACGCGGCGCAAGCGCGGGCGGCGGCGGAGTTTCATCATTCGCGCGGGTCCACGACGGTGGTTGCCAGCATTGTTACGGCGGCCGCGGCGGACATGGTCGCGCAGACCGCCACGTTGCGGGAGCTGGCGGCCGACGGGGTGCTCGGCGGGATTCATGCCGAGGGGCCGTTTCTGTCGGAGGCGCGGTGTGGGGCACAGGATCCGCGGTTTTTGCGGGATCCCGATCTCGAGCTGACCGATCAGCTGCTCGCCGCCGGGGGTGGTCACCTGCGGGTGATGACGCTGGCTCCGGAGCGATCCGGTTATGACGCTGTCGCGCAACGGCTCAGCGAGCACGGTGTGCTGGTTTCGCTGGGGCACAGTAACGCCGACTACGCCTCGTTCCTTGAAGCATTGCGGCCCACCGGGTTCGGTTCTCTCGTGACTCATCTGGCGAACGGCATGCCGCCGCTGCACCACCGTGCACCCGGGCCGGTCGGGGCGAGTCTGGTCGCCGCGGCGGGCGGGCAGGTGACGGTCGAGCTCATCGGGGACGGCGTGCATGTCGACCCAGGTTTCGCCGCGCTGGTCTTCGCGACCGCGCCCGGTCGGGTCGCCTTGATCACCGATGCCATGCAGGCGGCCGGGTTGTCGGACGGCGAGTATCAGCTCGGTCCGCAGTCGGTCACGGTGCGGCAAGGAGTCGCCAGGATCGCGAACGGTTCGATCGCGGGCGGTGTCAGCACGCTGCTCGACGGCGTGGCCCGCGCGGTGCGCGAGTCGGGTGTGGCGATGGTGGATGCGGTGCGCGCGGCGACGTCGACCCCGGCGGCGGCCCTCGGGCTGCCCGACGTCGGTGACCTGCGAACGAGCTACTTAGCCGACCTACTGATCGTTGACGAGGGCCTGCGGTTGCGCCGGGTGCTCAGGCGAGGACAGTGGTTACCGTGATCCTCACCGTGACGATGAATCCCGCCTACGACATGACCTACCGCGTCGAGCACTTCGAACGAGGCCAGGCACATCGGGTCCGCTCGGTCGAGCAGCGCATCGGCGGCAAGGGCATCAACGTCACGCGGGTGTTGAATCAGCTCGGCAAGTACGCCAGGGCGACGGGTTTCGCCGACCACGCCTTCGCGGCCGCCGCCGAGCTGGAGATGCCGGTCGACTTCGTGCACGCGCTGCCCTGGGTGCGGCGCACGGTGGTGATCAGCGAATCCGAGGACGGCACCGCGACCGCCCTGTGGGAGCCCGGCGCGCGCGTCTCCAACCCGCACGCCGCCGAACAACTCGCGGTCCGGGTCGCGGGCATGCTGCCCGACGTCGACGGCCTCGTCATCTCCGGGTCGCTGCCCGGCGGCATCGCGACCACCCTGCCCGCCGAGATCGCCCGCACCGCGATCGCCGCCGACGTGCCGACCATCTGCGACGTCGACGGCGAGGCCCTGCGCCTGGCCGCGCAGATCCCCGGCATCATCCTGATGCCCAACGGCGACGAACTGCACCATCTCACCGGCATCAAGCCCGCCACCGCCGAGGAAGTCGTCATCGCCGCGTACCCCCTCATCGAGAGCGGGGTCCGCGCCGTCATCGCCACGCGTGGCGCCGACGGCATGGTCGCCGTCACCGCCGACGGCGCCTGGTACGCCACCCTCCCCGAGCCGTTGGCCGGAAACCCCACCGGCGCAGGCGATTCCGCCACCGCCGCGGTAATCGCCGCCCTCACCGAGGACCAGGTCCCCGACTGGCCCGCCATCCTCACCGACGCCGTCGCCACCTCCGCCGCCGCCGTGGTAATCCCCGTAGCAGGCGAGATCGACCGCAGCCTGCGCACCCGCATAGCCCCCACCGTCCGAGTCGCCCGACTCGACCTACCCACCCGCCAAGATTCCACCCCGTGAACCTGCCGAGCAGGCGGGCGTGCTGAACCCTCAGGAGAGATACCGATGCCGCTGACGCCCGTTTCCGACTTGATCACTGCTGCGAGACCGGGTGGGCTCGGGGCGTTCAATGTGATCACCTTGGAGCATGCCGAGGCTATCGCGGCGGCGGCGGAGTCGGCGAAACGGCCTGTCGTGCTGCAGCTTTCGGAGAACACCGCGAGTTACCACGGCAGCCTCGCCCCGCTGACCCTCGCCTGCCTGCGCATCGCGGCGGACAGCAGCGCCGACATCGCAGTACACCTCGATCACGCGACGACTCCCGAATTGGTCCGCGCCGCAGTCGATCTCGGCATTCGCTCGGTCATGTACGACGGCTCGACCCTCGACTACGCCGCCAACGTCGCCAGCACCGCCGACATCACCCGCTGGTGCCACGACCGAGGCGTGCACGTCGAGGCCGAACTCGGCGAGGTAGGCGGCAAGGACGGCGCCCACGCGCCCGGTGTCCGCACCGACCCCGACGAGGCCGTCGAATTCGTCGCGACCACCGGCGTAGACGCCCTGGCCGTGGCCGTCGGCTCCGCACACGCCATGCACACCCGCACCGCCACCCTCGACAACGACCTCATCACGCACCTCGCCGCCAAGGTCCCGGTCCCCCTGGTCCTGCACGGCTCCTCCGGCGTCCCCGACGAGGGCCTCCGAGCCGCCGTCGACCACGGCATCACCAAGGTCAACATCGCCACCCGCCTCAACGTCCTGATGACCGAGTCCATCCGCACCACCCTCGCCACCACCCCCACCCTCTCCGACCCCCGCAAATACCTGACCCCCGCCCGAGCAGCAATCCAAGCCGAGGTAGCACACTTCCTCCACCTGCTCGCCGACTGAACAAAAGAGGCGGTCGGCGGCGCCAGGAGTAACGCCGCCGACCGCGGGAAAGGGTGAACCGGGGCAGCCGATCCACCAAGGCCAACACCCCCACTCTCCCTCCCCCACCTGAGCCCCACCCCCTACCCCACCTGAGAGTCCCCTAGGAACCTCACGTCCCCGATACCACCTGTGGATAGCGAGATTTCCTATCGCCCGCCTCGACCTGGGCTGGCGCACTTGGCAAGTCGGTGTCGAATACGACGGCGCCAACGTCTGACCAGCGGGACCCTCTCGGCATTTCGCCGCCCCACTCGACAGACCAAAGTATGCGGGCCGGCGGCGCGGGCGAGGGACCAACGCCGCCGGCCGGCGGAGTGGTGAGCCGGGCAGTGCCCACCAGGCGAACTATCGGAGCACTAGGGCGATTCCGACCACCTCACCATGCGCGCCCCACCTCCAGACTCCCCCCAGCCCAGCTGAGAATCGGCTGGGAACGAATGTGGATTCGTCACAGGGTGGAGAGGAAGGCGGACCAATCGCTGTTGCTGAACGCCAGGATTGGTCGGATGGCCGGTGTGCCTTGATACTTGCTGTCGCGCACCAGGACTCGGGCGCCGTCGAATCTGACCTCTACGCAGGATTGGTTCGCGGACGAGTAGGAAGATTTGAACCAGCCGTCGGCGGCAGAATCCACGGTGCTCACAGCGACGATTCTAGTTGTGCCGCAGCTTCTTCGATCCGAGCGAGCGACGCATCTCGATCGAGGGCGAGGTCCATCGCGTGGTCGTGCATGAACCGCAGGTCTCTGACTCTTGCCTCCTTCCGCTCGAGGTCGTCGATCAGCAGTTCGCCGAAGACGGTCGACTCGTACCAGGCGATGGTCGGCAGGTGGGTACTCGCGAAATCGAGCAAGTGAAATGTCGCGCCGCCCAAGATATTCGAGGATGCGAACGGGATGACACGAACGTCCACATTGTCAGGATGCGATCGAACAACATCCGCCAAATGACGCAGCTGCCGATGCAGCACGCCGGGGCCACCGAACTGCTGTACCAGCGCAGCCTCGCCGATCACGGCCACCAGCCGAACTCGGTCCGCGCCGTCCAGACGTTCCTGCCGACGCAATCGAATCGCGACCCGCTGCTCGATCTCGATAGCGGGGATGGTCACCGCTGCGGACACCATCAGCGCACGGATGTATTCCTCGCCCTGGAGCAGCCCCGGCATGAAGACACCTTCGTAAGTCCGGACGGCTTCCGCACCCCATTCCAGCCCGTAGTACCGGAGCAACGCATCGCCGAACAGCACGGCATTGCGCGACCACCAACCACGTCTCTTCGCGGCCTCCCGCAATTGCTGTAGCTCGTCTCGCTCCGCCTCGTCCAGCTCGAGAACCTCCAGGAGCTGGTCGAGCTTGCCTTCGGGCAACAGATTGCGCTCGTTCTCGATGTGCGACCAGTAAGCGGGCGACACATCGAGAGCCTTCGTGATCGACGCCGCGCCGATGCCGAGCTCGAGCCGCCGCTGCCGCAGGCGTCGAGCCAGCTCCCAGCGCGCAACCGCAGGTGACAAGGCCATGCCGCGCATCGTACAACCCACTCTTCGGAAACCTAGTGCGTAGTTTGACTCGTATACTTTACAAATCTACAGTCAGGCGCGTCACACATCACATGCGGGATCTCGCTCGGCGGGCTCGCATGGTGGGAGCGAGGGGGTTCGCGTGTCTGTGCATGTTGTTGGTAGGGCCTGGATGGTCAGTGATCGGACGACGCATCAGGCTCGGCGGGTCAGTGATGATGCCTGGGTGGTGTCGTATCTGCGGGGTCGGTTGTTGACCACCGAGCAGGCTACGGCGGCCATTCAAGTGGCGGAAGGGGTTTCGTACATGGATGAGTTGGCGCGGCGGATGGGACTTACCGCGCTGGAAGCGATCAGATTGGCGGTTATCGAAAAGCCTTGGGATACAACTACGCCCAAACGACTTCGGCTGCTGCCCCGGCAAGGCGGGCGGCAGCACCGCTGAATGCGTGGCGGGTTGCCCGCGATTCGATCCATATCTGTTGTCCAGTAACAGCATTCGCATCAGGGGGTTACATCTATGGAACCACTTCCTGCCAAGGCTTTGATTCTCGAAGCCTGCCGGGCCGCTCCGGTCATCGGACATCCGGTGCTGGAATCCGCCCATCTGCTAGCCGGATTGCATGAGCGGCGGGCGCGCATCGAGCTCGGTGCGACCAGTGACATCGACGCGCATCGGGCCCGGCTGGTGCTCGCGATCGATCGGTGGATCGCCACCGAAGTACCGCCGCCGAGCGGCGGCGCGCACATGCATACCGAGACCGTCGGCATGGTGGTCGACCGGATCGCCCAGTTCTCCGTCAGCGCCCACGAAACCCTGTTCAGCGCACCGGAATGGGCGGTCCACATCGCCTGGGAACGCCTCGCCGAACTCGCCCTCGGCTACCACGACCTGGCCTTCGAAGTCTCCGCGGGCCTGCGCCGCCTCCCTTACCTCGGCGGCCCGCGAACCTCCAGTCCCCGTTAGCCGGGTGGTGTCGCCTCTCCGGCCGACGACCCGTCTTGCGGCCAGGCGTGCGCCTCCAAACGGGTTTGGACGCGCAAAACGTCTGCCTCCGAGGGCATCTCGTTGGTGATCTTGGTGATCATCACCTGGATGTCGGTCTTGTCGGCGGGGAGGTCGCCGGAACCCGCTAGTTCGGCGGCGATCTGGCGGACCTCGTCGTCGGAGAGGCGGCGGCGCAGCAGGGCGAGCAGCGGGATGTAGTCGGATTCCGGGACACCGTCCGGGTATCCGGCCCGCAGCCAGTCGATGATGGCGTTCAGAAAGGGGGGCATCGGCGACTGCGTGCGCTCAGTCGACGTCGGGTGGCGGGGTGGCGAGCGGCCAGCCGCCCGCAGCCAAGTGGGAGGCCACCCGAACCACGTCGACCTCGGCGGGCTGCTCCTTCGCGACCCGCGCGATGGCGTCCTCGATCTCGGCGCGGGTAATCTCGCTGTCCGGGTTCGACGCCGCCAACTCCTCGGCGATCGCGACTACCTCGAATTCGGTGAGGTGCCGGTGCAGTACCGCGAACAGCGCCACGTAATCGGAGGTCGGGATGCCTTGCGGGTAGCCCGCACGCAGCCAGCCGATGATCCGGCCCAGCACCCTCGGCCTGAGCTCTGCGGGTTTCGCTTGATCGGTCACGTCTCGCCCTTCAGGCCTGTCCGAACAGGTGGATGCCGAACTTCGCGGCAATGAAAGCCTTAGCGGTATAAAGGATTCCGGTGACGATCGCGGCGATGATCAGCCCGAAGCACACCACCGCGACGGCCAGAGCCGGGTAATTGCGTTGCGCGACACGGCCGTCCGCGGTGACCGCGGCACCGGTCGACCAGAACCGCACCCCGACCGCGAACACCAGCGGCAGCCCGGCCCCGAGGATCAGGCCGGCCAGCATGACCTTCCACAGCGCGTTCAGGTTCGTGATGAGTGTATGCACGTCTACTCCTCCTAAACCTGCGCCGACCGGGTCGACGTGCCCGGCTCCGCGATCGTGGCCGACGTGCCGGATTCTGCACCATTTTCACCGGCCGCGCCGGTCAGCTCAGCAGCAGCGACCGGATCGGTCGGGCCGCCCGGCGTGTCATCCGGCCAGTCGTTGACGTTGCTGGTGTCGACCGGATTCTCGCGCGACCGCACATACATCAGCCCGGACAACCCCAGCAGGATCGCGAACACCACCAGCACACCCGGCAGTCCGCCGATGTAGTGCGCGATGGCCCAGCACGCCGCACCGGCCAGCCCGGCCAGCGGCAACGTGAGCAGCCAAGCGACCACCATGCGGCCCATCACGCCCCAGCGCACCTCGGCGCCCTTACCGATCCCGGTGCCGAGGATGGAACCGGTCGCGGTCTGCGTGGTCGACAGCGGCAGCCCGAAGTGGGCGGAGCTGAGAATGATGGCGGCCGAGGCGGTTTCGGCCGCGAGGCCCTGCGGGGATTCGATCTCCACCAGGCCCTTGCCGAGCGTCCGGATGATGCGCCAGCCGCCGAGGTAGGTCCCCGCCGCGATGGCGATCGCACACGCGGCCATCACCCATATCGGCATCTCGGCGTTCTTGGTGAGTGTGCCGTGCGCGACCAGGGCCAGGAAGATGACGCCCATGGTCTTCTGCGCGTCGTTGGTGCCGTGCGCCAGCGAGACCAGCGAGGCCGAGCCGATCTGACCCCAGCGAAAGCCCGTCTCCACCTTCTCGGGATCGGACTTCTCGGTGATCCGATAGACCAGCCAGGTGCCGAGGGCCGACACCAGCGCCGCGACGATCGGCGCGAGCACGGCGGGCAGAATGATCTTGGTGAGCACCCCGTCCGAGCCGGCGGCCCAGATCACGCCGCTCCAGCCGAGCGCGGCGAGGGTGGCGCCGATCAGGCCGCCGAAGAGTGCGTGCGAGGAGCTAGACGGCAGGCCGAACAGCCACGTAAGCAAGTTCCAGAGAATGCCACCGACCAGACCGGCGAACACGATGATCAGCAGGTCATGGCCCTGGACGGCATCGAGTCGGACGATGCCCTTGGCCACGGTGGCGGCAACCGCCACGGAGAGAAATGCGCCGACCAGATTCAGCACCGCCGATAACGCCACCGCGACCCGAGGCCGCAGCGCGCCGGTGGCGATGGAGGTCGCCATGGCGTTCGCGGTGTCGTGGAAGCCGTTGGTGAAATCGAATGCGAGTGCTGTGACGATGACGATCAGAAGAACCAGTAATTCGACGGTCACGTGTCCAGTGTGCGGCACAGGTCAATAGGATTGCCAGGTGGTTGCGGTTCACCGCGCGTCGCCCATGCGTTAAGTTGGATCCTGTCCTCTATCGGCCTGGATCCCGTCGTCTATCAGCCGAATCGGGTGCAACCCGCATTCACTGGCTTACCAGCAAATCGATCTTCGATCCACGCGTACGCGCCCGGAATACCGCTGGTGCTGACGATGAAGTGTTCACCGAGATATACCTGGAAATCCACCTGAGTTCCGCCCCGGCACCAGTCCTGATAGAGGTGCTCGGCACCGGCCAGCGGCACCCACCATTCGTTCAGGCCGTGATACAGGAAAACGGGGATGGTCGGCGGCATCGCGCCGAGCCGATTCTCCGCCAGAATCTGCCGAATGAACGGCAGCTCGGTCGGCGCGGGCACATCGGTGAGCGCCTCTACCGGAATGGGCGCGACGATCCCGGCGGTCTCCTCGTGGGCCTCACAGAAGTCCTTGCCCACCCGAGCGAGGCGCCAGCCGTTGTCGTTCATCAGGCCGAGCATCTCCGGGTACTCGCGCGCCAGCCCCAGGGTCGCTGCGAGGAAGATGCCGGAGGCCAAGTCCCTGCCGTTCATGGTGTGTATCAGCATCTCGAAGTCGGCGGGCACGCCGCCGAACGCGACGCCGACCAGATTCAGCTCCGGCGCGTACTTCGGCGCCAGCTGCGCGGCCCACGCCGAGGCGATCGCGCCGCCGGAGTAACCGGTGATCGCGGTAGGCGCCTCGGGCTGCAGGCCGAGTTCCGGGGTGCGCGTCGCGGCCCTGATCGAGTCGAGCACCGCGTGCCCGGCCATCAGGCCCGCCGCATACGCCTGACGTGGCCCCTGGTGATCGGGCACCAATACCGCGAAACCCTTGGACAGCGGGAGCTGCGCCATCCACAACTTGCTCGACACCATGCGTAGCTCATAGGACGGCGCGCACTGGTTGCCGAGGGAGTCGATCGCCGGATTCAAGGTCACCAGCGGACGTGGTCCCTGGCCGGTCCATGGCGTCGCGGGCATCAGCAGGGTGGCGACCACCGGGACGGGCCTGCCCTTCGCATCGGTCGACCGGAGCAGTAGTTCGGTCGAGATCAGCGGGACACCCGTGACGCCGGTGCCACCGGGACGAGACGCGAGAACCGTTCCCGGAGCCAGGGTTTCGAAGCCGACCGGCGGGTTGTAGAAGGGATCGCCGAGCGGCGTCGGCATGGCGTCGGCGATATCGCGGGGCGGAAACAGCAGGTCATCGATCGGATTCGCGTGCGCGATGGTGCCAAGCACCGCGCTGACCGCCAGGACCGCGGCCAGCGCGATCACGCGAAGCCGCCACACCACAGAACTCAACGTCTTCCCCGATCCCGAAGCAGCATCCTGCCGAACCCACTGCAGTCCGGCCCGCCCCCGAACCCCTGAGGAGCCCTTCTTTGCAGTGGCAGAGCCATCTTCGCACCGCAGGCAGCCAAACCGCTCGACATCGCCGAGACTCCCGCGAGTCGACGCGAGCGCTCCCGTTCGGCGAACGACTTATGGCAGCAGCGCGCGAACCGTGTCGATGGTGTCGGCTTCGGCAGGTTCTTTGTCGGGGCGATAGCGGACCACGCGAGCGAAGCGAAGGGCTACGCCGCCGGGATAGCGGGAGCTGACCTGCACTCCGTCGAGGGCGATCTCGACGACGAGTTCGGGCCACAGGTAGACGGTGTGCTCGTCGCGTTCACGTTCGTGACCCGGGAATTCGGCTGTCTGCCATTGCAGTAGGGCGTCGGTGAGGCCCTTGAAGGTTTTGCCGACCATGACCGGCTCGCCGGTTTCCGGGTCGCGCGCGCCGAGGTGCAGGTTCGACAGGTAGCCGGTGCGGCGGCCGTAGCCCCATTCGGCGCCGAGGACCAGCAGATCGAGGGTGTGCGTCGGCTTGATCTTCTGCCAGGCCCGGCCGCGCCTGCCCGCCGCGTAGGGCGCGGACAGCGACTTGATCATCACACCTTCATGGCCGGCTGCCAGTGCATCGTCGAAGTACTCGGCGGCCGCTTCTTCGTCGGGCCGGATCAGCGCGGGAATGCTATGCGCGGCAGCCACTTTCGTGAGCGCGGCGCGGCGCTCGGACAGCTGGGCGTCGAGCAGATCCGTGCCGTCCAGGTGTAGGCAGTCGAAGAAATACGGGTGCAGCAACAATTCTCGGGTGGAACTCACCTCGGCGAACCGGCTCATCGTCTCCTGAAAAGGACGTGGCCGTCCGGCATCGGTGAGCGCCAGGGTTTCCCCGTCCAGCACCACGCTGGCGCAATCGAGCCCGGCGACCAATTCGACCAGTTCCGGCACACTCGCGGTGATGTCGCGCAGCGTCCTGGTGAACACCCACACCCGTGCGCCATCGCGATGCACCTGGATCCGCGCGCCGTCCATCTTGATCTCGACACTCACGTCGCCGTCGAACTCGGTCAGCGCGCCGTCCAGCGTCGCGCCGGGCGAGGCGAGCATCGGCTGGATCGGCCGGCCCACCTCGAGCCGGAACTCGCCGAGCGCCTCGACACCGCCGGTCAGCGCGGCAATCGCGGTTACCGGCAGCTGACCGGACAGCATGTAGGCCCGGCGCACCAGGTCGACCGGCACGCCCGCGGCCACCGCGACGGCCTCGCTGACGATCGCGGTGAGCGCCCCTTGGCGCAGCTCACCGGTCAGCAGGCGCAGCAGGAACGCCTGCTCGGCCGCGGTCGCGGCGGTCCACAGCGCGATGAGCAAGGCCTTGCGCCGCGCCGCCGATCCGGCGCCGGCGGTCGCGGCCAACTCGGTGAGCGCGGCATCGACCGCCGAAACCGTCAGTGTCGCAACGGCTGCCGGGGTAGTGTCCACTGCGGTGAGGGTGCGCCACCCGGTGCCGATCCGCCCCTGCCGGAGCTCGCCGGAGGCCCAGGCGACCACCGGCGCGAGTTCGTCCGGCGCGGCGGTGGTCAACAGCTCGGCGAAGGTGGCGATCTTCGTCTTGCGTGACCTGGTCGCGCGGACCGTCTCCGAAGCCTGGACGACATGCGAGAACAACACCCGTCGACGGTAACGCCTGCCTGTGACATATAGCTCAGCACTGCTGCTAATTCTCCCTTGGCAGGGTTGCGAAAACGCCCATAAACTGGACACATGGCCAAGACTTACGTCGGGGCGCGGCTTCGTCAGCTGCGGACCGAACGGGGGCTGAGCCAGGTCTCACTCGCCCAGAAGCTGGAGATCTCGGCGAGCTACCTCAATCAGATCGAACACGACGTGCGCCCGCTCACCGTTCCGGTGCTGTTGCGGATCAGCGAGGTGTTCGGGGTCGACGCGACCTTCTTCTCCTCCCAGGACGACACCAGGCTCATCGCCGAACTCCAAGAGGTCGTGATGGACCAGGAGCTGGGCATCGAGGCCGACACCCAGGAGATCGCGGACATGGTGTCCGCGCATCCGAGCATGGCGCGCGCGCTGGTCAACATGCACAACCGCTACCGCAACACCTCCGCCCAGCTGGCCGCCGCCACCGAGGACCGGTTCGCCGACGGCTCGGGTAGCGCGGCGATCAGCAAGCCGCACGAGGAGGTGCGCGACTTCTTCTACCAGCGGCAGAACTACATCCACGAATTGGACACCGCCGCAGAGGAACTCACCGCGCGCATCCGATTCCACGGCGGCGACGTGAACAGCGAGGTCGCCCGGATCCTGCGCGCGCACGATGTGCGGATCGTCGAACGGATCGACCTCGGCGAGGGCGTGCTGCACCGCTACGACGAGGACACGCAACGGCTGGAGATCGCGCCGCATCTGTCCGGCGGCCAGCGCACGTTCAAGCTCGCCGCCGAGCTCGCCTACTTCGAATGCGGCGACCTGCTCGAAAAGCTGGTCGAGGAGGGCAATTTCGCTTCCGAGGACACCCGCAAGCTGGCGATGCTCGGGCTGGCGAACTACTTCGCGGCGGCAACCGTGTTGCCCTACACGCACTTTCACGAGGTCGCCGAGGACTTCCGGTACGACATCGAGCGGCTCTCGGCGTTCTTCACGCAGAGTTACGAGACCATCTGCCACCGGCTTTCGACGCTGCAACGGCCCAAGCTGCGCGGCGTCCCGTTCTCGTTCGTCCGGGTGGACCGGGCGGGCAATATGTCGAAACGCCAGTCCGCCACCGGTTTCCACTTCTCCGCCAGCGGTGGCACCTGCCCGCTGTGGAATGTCTACGAGACCTTCGCCTACCCGGGCAAGATCATGACGCAGATCGCGCAGATGCCCGACGGCCGCAAATACCTGTGGGTGGCCCGCACGGTCGAACGCCGCGCCACCCGTTACGGCCAGCCGAGTAAGACCTTCGCCATCGGCCTCGGCTGCGAACTACGGCACGCGGGCCGGGTGATCTACGCCGACGGCATCGATCTCGACGAAGTCCAGCCCACCCCCATCGGCGCGGGCTGCCGTGTCTGCGAACGCCTCAATTGCCCGCAGCGCGCCTTCCCGCCGCTGGGCAAGGTCCTCGACATCAGCGAACACCGCAGCTCGGTCTCGCCGTACGTGCTGAAGTAGTCAGCTGCCGACGACAAAAGCCGACAACGCTGAATCGCATTGTCGGCCTTCGTGTCCGGGGTGTGCCGTCGGGTCACGCGACGGCAAGCGCCCGACGTTGGATGCGCAGACCGACCAGGGTCATGGCCAGAGCGATGACCAACAGGGTGGCCAGGGTCCAGGCCAGAGCCGAGAAGCCGTGGGGAGCAGCGGCTGCCGCGACCAGCGGGCCCACCGTGGCACCCACATAGAAGCTGAACATCGCGACCGACATTGCGGCGGCACGAGATTCGCCGCCGAGCTCGCCGGCACTCTGCAGCACGGCGGGGCCGATGACGCCGAGGCCGCCGACGAGCACGGCGAGCAGGATGGTCAGGACGGCCAGGTGCGAGCCCTCGAAAGTGGCTGCCACCATGGCGGCCGCCGCGACCAGGACGCCGAGCATGATCTGGTAGTGCTTGGTGAGCCGGGCCAGCGGGATCGCCAGCAGCGGCAGCGCCACCATCACCGGCAGGGCGCCGGCCCGCAGGGCGAGCAGTTCGCCGGAACCCTTGACCACGCCGGTGAGTTCGAGACCGGTGTAGACGCCGACCATCACCGCCATGCTCATCGAGCCCGCGACCAGCATCGGCAGCAACGGGCGGATGCGCAGCACCGCGGGGATCGCGGCGTAGCTGTGCCGCAGCGGAAGATCGCGCCCGGTCGGGGCGTCGTCGAGCATCACCCGGCGCAGCAGGACCGCGAGGGCCACGAAGACGACGGCGGAACCGATGAACATGGTGCGCCACGGGAACGAGGCGACCACCGCCTGCGAGACGATCTGCGCGATCACCGTCGCGGCCAGGAACGAGGTGGCCACCGACATGGTCGCCACGGCACGGTGCGCGGGCGTGATCCGGGTGGCGACGTAGGCCATGATCGCGGGCGGAATGGACCCGACGACGAGGCCCTGCACGATCCGCAGCCCGACCGCGATCGGCGCGCTGAACGCCAGGCCGGTCAACAGGGTAACCACCGCGGCCACGACCATGCCGGTCATCAGCACCCGGCGGTGTCCATAGCGATCCGACAGCGGGCCGAACAGCACGAAGCCGCCCGCATAGCCGAAGGCGAACGCGCTGATGATCCAGGTCATCACGCCAGAGCCGACGTTCCAGTCCGCTTTCATGGCCGTGAACAGGGGAATCGGGATGTACATCTGGCCGGTCGCGAGCAGCGCGGACAGCACGAAAACGGGCACGGTGCGCGCGGTGTGTGCACGCGGAGATGCGCTCAGGGTGGGCGCGGCGGCCGGAGTACCGGTCGTGAGCGGAAGGGTCGGCGTTGCCATGAGGACGACATTAGGACTGCGACAGATCGGTTGTCAACCAAATAGTTGGTTTAATGAGATGGTAAAATCGCGGCCATGACGGCCACCATCAAGCGCAGCGACGCGACCAAACAGGCGCTACTGCGTGCCGCGCGAGACGAATTCGCCGAATACGGCCTGGCAGGCGCGCGGGTCGATCGCATCGCCGAGGCGGCCGGGGTGAACAAGGAGCGCATCTACGGCCTGTTCGGCAGCAAGGACAAGCTGTTCGACGTCATCCTGATCGACACCATGCGCGAGTTCATGGACGTGGTCCAACCCTTGACCGAGACCGATCCCGGCCGGTATGTCGGCAAGCTGTTCGACTACCACAACAACCACCCGCAACTGCTGCGGCTGCTGCTGTGGGAGGGCCTGCATCGCGGGGTCGACGCGCACGACATCGACGGCTGGCGCGCGCAGCACTACGAGCAGAAATTCGACAGGGCCATCGAACAATTCGGCGTCGACGCGCAGTACGCCGGACGCTTGCTACTCGCCCTGTGCGGCATGTCCAACTGGAGCCTCGCCGTGCCGCAGACCACCCGGCTGCTGCTCGGCAACGCCGCCGAGGACAAGGACGCGACGCGCGAGTTCATGCAGGAATTCGCCAAGGCGGCGATGCGCAATCTCCCGCCCGCGATGAAGGCGGACGCGGCGGCAGCAGCACCGGAAACCGCTCCGGTCAACACCTTGACCACTCAGGTCGACCCACCCACCAGGGTCGATCGAGCAGCCGAACGCCTCCGCGAAGCCCAGGCGGCCGCCGATGCGGCCCGCGACGAACTCGCCGCGGCCCTGCGCGACGCCCACGCCGCAGGCACCAGCGCCAACCAGCTCGCCCGCGATGTCTCGGGCACGCTGTCCCGTCCCGTCGTACTCAAACTGCTCGCCGACTGACTCCCCCGGGCCCCCTCGCATCGACCGACGGCGCCCTTCACTCGGTCTGGTCGAGTGACGGGCGCCTTCGGTCGGATTGTGGTGCGGGTGTCAGAAGGCCGCTTCGTCCAGCTTCATGATGTCGTTGTCGATCGCGGCGATGATCGCGGTATTCGCGGTCAGCTCCGGCAGCACGTTCTTCGCGAAGAAGCTTGCCGCAGCGACCTTTCCGGCATAGAAGGGCCGATCCTTGGCCGGCGCTTCGGCCGCCAGCGCGGCGGCCGCGATCTCGGCCTGCACCAGCAACCGCCAGCCGATGAGCAGGTCGCCGACCGAGAGCAGGAAGCGCACCGAGCCGAGGCCGACCTTGTACAGCTCGGCCGGATCCTGCTGACCCGCCATCAGGTACCCGGTCAGCGTGGCCGCCATCGCCTGCACATCGCCCAAAGCCGTACGCAGCAGCTCGCGTTCGGTCTCGAACCGGCCGCTCTTGGTGTCCAGGAACGCGGCGATCTGCCCGGTGACGTGCCCGATCGCCACCCCCTTGTCCCGAATGATCTTGCGGAAGAAGAAGTCCTGCGCCTGGATGGCGGTGGTGCCCTCGTAGAGCGAGTCGATCTTCGCGTCGCGGATGTACTGCTCGATCGGATAGTCCTGTAGGTAGCCCGAACCACCAAGCGTCTGTAGCGATTCGGTCAGGTACTGGTAGGCCCGCTCGGAACCGACGCCCTTGACGATCGGCAGCAGCAAATCGTCGACCCGGTGCGCCAATTCGGCGTCCGCGCCCGAAACCAGCTGCGCCACATCGGCGTTCTGATGCGCGGCGGTGTACAGGTACACCGCACGCATGCCCTCGGCGTACGCCTTCTGCATGGCCAGGCTGCGCCGCACATCGGGGTGCCGGGTGATCGGCACCCGCGGTGCGGCCTTGTCGGTCATCTGGGTCAGATCGGCGCCCTGCACCCGCTCCTTGGCGTAGGCGAGCGCGTTCAGGTACCCGGTGGACAGCGTGCCGGTGGACTTGATGCCGACCACCATGCGCGCGTTCTCGATCACCTGGAACATCTGCGCGATGCCGTTGTGCACGTCGCCGACCAGCCAACCGACCGCGGGTACGTCGCCGCCGAAGGTGAGCTCACAGGTGGGCGAGGACTTCAGGCCCATCTTGTGCTCGAGATTGGTCGCGAACACGCCGTTGCGGGCGCCGAGCTCCAGCGTCTCGGCATCGAACAGGAACTTCGGCACGTAGAACAGCGACAGCCCCTTGGTGCCGGGGCCAGCGCCCTCGGGGCGGGCGAGCACCAGGTGGAACATGTTTTCCGCGGTGTCGCCGACGTCGCCGCCGGAGATGAAGCGCTTGATGCCCTCGATGTGCCAGGTGCCGTCGGGCTGCTCGACCGCCTTGGTGCGGCCTGCGCCGACATCGGAGCCCGCGTCCGGCTCGGTCAGCACCATGGTGCCCTGCCAGCCGCGTTCGTAGCCCTGGGTGGCCCAGTGCCGCTGCTGTTCGTTGCCGACGTTGTAGAGCACCGCGGCCATCACCGGGCCCATGTTGAAGAAGCTCGCCGCCGGGTTGGCGCACATGATCAGCTCCTGGACGGCCCACACCACCGCGGCGGGCGCGGGCGTGCCGCCCATCCCCTCCGGCAGCCCGAGCCTGCTCCAGTCGGCGTCGTGCACGGCCGTGATGGTCTTGCGCAGCGCGTCCGGCACCGTGACGGAGTAGTTGGCCGGATCGTATGCCACCGGATCGCGATCGGCGGGTGCGAAGGACTCCGCGATCGGCCCCTCGGCCAGCCGCTTCACCTCGGCCAGGATCTCGCGCACGGTGTCGGAGTCGAGATCGCCGTAGGCGCCCGTGTCGAGCAGCTTGTCCAGCCCGAATACCTCGAACAGATTGAACTCGATGTCCCGCACGTTCGCCTTGTAGTGACCCACGACGGTCCTCCCAGGTTTCGGCTGTTTTGACGATGTACAAACGCAGCCTGCCGTACCGCGGTCACGCTACGCAACCGTAGGCTGCACGCCACCTCACACAGGTTCACCAGACGGTAACCGCAAACGTTCACACGGCCGAAACACAGGCAACGGACTCGTCACCGAGAGATATTCCGGCGCAACAACTTCTGTCTAACGTTCGCACCACGAATACACCGCCTGTATACATCCCGGTCGACAGCTCTGACCGGGGCAAAGGCGGAGGTATTCGCCGCGGTGCACGTCGCGCCGCCGAACTACCTGATGAAGTAAGAAGGGTCCCGCCCCATGTCAGATTCCCGTGCCATCCATCGACACCGCTCCCGGCGCATGGTCAAGGCGATGGCGGTACCTACCGCAGTGGCGCTCGCCGGTTTGTTGCTGACCGCCTGTGGCGCCAAGGACGACGCCACCACGACCGGCTCGAACGCCGCCTCCTGCGTGGACACGTCGAAGGACTCGATCAAGATCGGTTCGCTGCACTCGCTGTCCGGCACGATGGCGATCTCCGAGGTCACCGTCGCCAACTCGACCAAGCTGGCGGTCGACCAGATCAACGCCGCGGGCGGGGTCCTCGGCAAGAAGGTCGAGCTGGTGCTCGAGGACGGCGCGTCGGACCCGAAGACCTTCGCGGAGAAGGCCGAGAAGCTGATCAGCTCCGACTGCGTCGCGGCGGTGTTCGGCGGCTGGACCTCGTCGAGCCGCAAGGCGATGAAGCCGAAGTTCGAGAGCCTGAACTCGCTGCTCTACTACCCGGTGCAGTACGAGGGCCTGGAAGACAGCAAGAACATCTTCTACACCGGTGCGACCACCAATCAGCAGATCATTCCGGCCCTGGATTACCTGAAGCAGAAGGGCATTACGTCCCTCTACCTGGTCGGCTCCGACTACGTCTTCCCGCAGACCGCCAACCGGGAGATCAAGGCGTACGCGAAGGCCAACGGCATCGAGATCAAGGGCGAGGACTACACCCCGCTCGGCTCGACCGACTTCTCCACCATCGTCAACAAGGTGCGTAATGCCAAGGCGGGCGCGGTGTTCAACACCCTCAACGGCGACTCGAACGTGGCATTCTTCCGCGAGTACACCAACGCGGGCTTGAAAGCCGCTGAGATGCCGGTGGTTTCGGTGTCCATCGCAGAGGAGGAGGTCGCCGGCATCGGGGCGCAGAACGTCGCCGGGCAGCTGACCGCGTGGAACTACTACCAGACCGTGGACTCCCCGGTGAACAAGAAGTTCGTCACCGACTACAAGGCCGCGTTCGGCGCGGACAAGCCGACCTCGGACCCGATGGAGGCCGCGTACGCCTCGGTCTACCTGTGGAAGAACACCGTGGAGAAGGCGAAGTCGTTCGCAGTGGCCGACATTCAGGCCGCGGCCGACGGCGTGACGTTCGAGGCGCCCGAGGGGCTGGTCACCGTCGACGGCTCCAACCATCACATCACCAAGACCGCGCGGATCGGCGAGATCCGGCCGGACGGCCTCATCTACACCGTGTGGGACTCGGGCAAGGCCGTGACGCCGGACCCGTACCTGAAGTCCTACGACTGGGCCAAGGGCCTCAAGTAAAGACCCGACCCCCGTTCGCGGCCCGTCTCGCGTCCGAGCGGTCGAAGCGCATGCGCCGCAGGCGCGAGTCTCGACCGCTCGGACGCGAGGCCCACCCGCCGCCCGACCACCACCCCTCATCGAATCGCTACGCGATGCTGACACATGAGGGGCCGCGAACACGCCGCGCCCGCGCGGCCAATAACACAGGAGTCCGATATATGGACGTCGTGATCGGCCAGCTCTGCACGGGGCTGAGTCTGGGATCAATTCTGTTGCTCGCCGCGCTCGGCCTGTCGCTGACCTTCGGCCAGATGGGCGTCATCAATATGGCGCACGGCGAGTTCATCATGGCCGGGTGCTACACGACTTATGTTGTGCAGAAGTTCATTTCGTCGGCCGGTGTGTCGCTGGTGGTGTCGCTGCTCGTCGGCTTCCTGGTGGGCGGCCTGCTCGGCGCGGCGCTGGAGATGGGCCTGATCCGCTGGATGTACGACCGGCCGCTGGACACCCTGCTGGTCACCTTCGGTGTCGGGTTGGTGCTGCAGCAGCTGGCCCGTGACATTTTCGGCGCGCCCGCCAAGAATGTCGTTGCGCCGGAGTGGCTCAGCGGCGGTGTCACCATTCTGGGCGCGGTGGTGCCGAAGAGTCGCATCTTCATTCTGGTGCTCGCGGTAGCCGCAGTGATCATCCTGGCCACGGTGCTGAAGACAACGCCGATGGGGCGGCACATCCGCGCTGTCGTGCAGAACCGCGGCCTCGCCGAAACCAGCGGCGTATCCAGTCGTTTCACCGATATCAGCACGTTCTTCATCGGCTCCGGCCTGGCCGGTGTGGCCGGTGTCGCGCTGACGCTGATCGGCTCGACCAGCCCGACCATCGGGCAGAGCTATCTGATCGACGCCTTCCTGGTGGTGGTGATCGGCGGGCTCGGCCAGATCAAGGGCACGGTGATCGCGGCGTTCGCACTCGGCCTGCTCAACTCCTACATCGAATACTCGACGACCGCATCGATCGCGAAAGTCATCGTGTTCGTCGTCATCGTCATCTTCCTGCAGGTCCGTCCGCAGGGCCTGTTCACAGTCCGCACAAGGAGTTTGGCATGACCACGCTGATAGCGAGGTGGCGCGCACACTCGACCCTGACCGCATTGGGCGGCTTCGGCATTGCCGCGATCCTGTTGTTCGCGGTCGCGCCGGTCGCGCTGAGCGAGTTCCGGCTGAACCTGCTCGCCAAGTTCCTCTGCTTCGCGATCGTCGCGGTGGGCATCGGATTGGCTTGGGGCCGAGGCGGAATGCTCACGCTCGGGCAGGGCGTGTTCTTCGGCATCGGTGCCTACATCATGGCGATGCATCTGCAGATGGCCGATGCCTCGCGGCTCGGTAACGATGTGCCGGAGTTCATGGAGATTTCCGGCATTCGCGAATTGCCGTCGTTCTGGCGGCCTTTCGCGTCCGGACCGGTGGCGCTGCTCGGCATCCTGGTGTTGCCCGCGCTGGTGGCGGCGGTGCTGGGGTACGGCGTGTTCAAGCGGCGGGTCAAGGGTGCCTATTTCGCCATCCTGAGCCAGGCGCTGGCGGCGGCGCTGGCGATCCTGCTGACCGGCCAGCAGGCCATCGGTGGCTTCACCGGGCTGTCCGACTTCCGCGCCTTCTTCGGGTTCAAGCTCGCCGATCCGGCGAACCGGAAGATGCTGTTCTTCATCGCGGCGGGCACGCTGCTGGTGGTGGTCGCGCTGGTGCGGCAGCTGATGCGCAGCCGATACGGCGAATTGCTTGTCGCGGTGCGGGATCAGGAGGAGCGGGTGCGCTTCCTCGGCTATGACCCGGCCAACGTCAAGATCGTCGCGTACGTGGTCGCGGCGTTCTTCGCGGGTATCGCGGGTGCGTTGTTCACGCCGATCGTCGGCATCATCTCACCCGCCGATATCGGCGTGGTGCCGTCCATCGCGTTCCTCATCGGCGTCGCGATCGGCGGGCGGACCACCCTGCTCGGTCCGGTGCTCGGCGCGATCGGGGTGGCCTGGGCGCAGACGGCGTTCTCCGAGGCGTTCCCGTCCGGGTGGACCTACTTGCAAGGCGTGCTGTTCATCGTGGTGATCGGCTTCATCCCGGCCGGGCTGGCGGGAGTATGGCCGATGCTGAAGGGGTTGCTGGACAGCAGGTTTCGCCGATCTGAACCGGTCGCCCCCGGGTCGGTAGTCGTCGAACCGCAGCCCGAGATCGAGCCGGAGAAGGTGGAATCCCGATGACCACAACCACACCCGAGCCGAAGCTCGGCGGCAATGCCGGAATGTCGAGCGAGTATCTCGAAATCCGTGGTCTCTGCGTGAGCTTCGACGGGTTCAAGGCGGTGACCGACGTCGATATCACTGTGCTGCAAGGCGATCTGCGCTTCCTGATCGGCCCCAACGGCGCAGGCAAGACGACACTGATCGACGCGATCACCGGGCTGGTCTCGGCGTCCGGCTCGGCGCAGAAGACCGGCGTCGAACTGCTCGGCAAGAAGGTGCACCAGATCGCCAGGCTCGGCGTCGGACGGACCTTCCAGACGGCGAGCGTGTTCGAACAGCTCAGCGTGCTACAGAATCTCGATATCGCCGCCGGTGCGGGTCGTTCGGCGCGCACCATGCTGCGGCGCCGCAAGTCGGTGCTGCCCGGCATCGAGGAGGCGCTGGAGATCACCGGGCTCGGCGACCTGCGCGACAAGCCCGCCGGGGTGCTGGCGCACGGCCAGAAGCAGTGGCTGGAGATCGGCATGCTGCTGGTGCAGAACGCGTCGGTGTTGCTGCTCGACGAGCCGGTCGCGGGTATGAGTGCCGAGGAGCGCGAGGAGACCGGAAACCTGTTGCGCCGCATCGGCGGTGAGCGGATCGTCGTCGTGGTCGAGCACGACATGGACTTCATGCGCGCGTTCGCCAGCTCGGTGACCGTGCTGGCCGGCGGCAAGGTGCTCAGCGAGGGCACCGTCGAACACGTGCAGGCGGATCCGAAGGTACAGGAGGTCTATCTGGGCACCGCGGCGGCGATCGGTACGGCCCTCGAAGATGAAACCACCGTGAAGGAGTCCGTCTGATGCTAGAGCTCATCGATATCCACTCCGGCTACGGCAGGAGCGAGGTGATTCACGGTGTGTCGGTGACCGTTCCGGACGACAGCGTGGTTGCCATCATGGGACACAACGGCGCGGGCAAGACCACCTTGTTGCGCACCGCGGTCGGGCTGATCGGGACCAAGTCGGGTCAGATCAAGTTCGACGGCGAGGCGATCACCAAGATGGCCCCGTCGCGGCGGGTCCGTCGCGGCCTCGCGTATGTGCCGCAGGGGCAACAGAGTTTCCCGCAGCTGACCACTGCGGAGAACCTCCAGGTGGTCGCCGACGGTCGCAAGCGCGGCAAGGCGTTGATCGACGAATCGCTCGATCTGTTTCCCGCGCTGCGGGAACTGTTGAGCCGCAAGGCCGGTCTGCTCTCCGGCGGGCAGCGGCAGCAGTTGGCGATCGCGCGTGCGCTGATCACCGAGCCGAAGCTGCTCATCCTCGACGAGCCGACCGAAGGCATCCAGCCGTCCGTGGTCGCCGAAATCGAGCGGACCATCATCGATCTGACGCAACGCGGCGGGCTGAGCGTGCTGCTGGTGGAGCAGCACATCGGCTTCGCGCTGCAAGCGGCGCAACACTATTACATCCTGGCGTCCGGTCGCGTCACCTCCACGGGTGCGGGCGGCGCGGGCGCGGAGACCGCAGTCCGCTCGGCGATGGCGATCTGAGCTGACCACCATGCCGCGCCGGGGGCGGATCCCGTTGAGCGAGCGCGTGTATCACTCGTTGCGGCGGGATCTGGCCACCGGGATCTTCATGCCGACCGAACGGCTCGGCGAGGAACGTCTCGCGGAGATATACGGGGTGTCGCGCACCCCCGTGCGAGAGGCGCTCGCGCGGTTGCAGGCCGACGGGCTGGTCGAGCGGCACTCCGACGGGCTGTACCCGTACCGGCCGCGTCTCGACGAGCTCGACCACCTGTACGAACTCCGAATCGTACTGGAGGCCAGGGGAATTCAACGTACAAGCGCAGACTCCCCCGAAGCAGCCCGGCCCGCGCACGATCTCGCCATGATTCGCGCCGAACTCGACGTCTGGCGCACGCTGCGTGACAACCCACCCGAGCCGGGCCCCGCACTCGCCGCCGACGAGCAGTTCCACACCGCCCTGCTGGCGGCCGCGGGCAATACCGCACTGGCAGAAGCACTTACCGCCGTGCACACCCGGGTACGCCCGGTCCGCACCTTGGACGTGCCGACGCCGGATCGCATCGCCACCATGACCGCCGAACACATCACGATCGCCGAACAGCTCCTGTCCGGGAACGTGAAAGGCGCGCTGCACACGCTCACCACGCACATCGACATCTCCCGCGCGCATGTCCTCGCCCGCGCCCAACGCGCGCTCGAACTCACCAAACTGGCTCGGGCCGTGCGGGATTGATGCGCGTCGGCCATCCGCCTAGCTAGACGAAGGGTGGTAGGTACGTCGTGCCCGAACACGTTCGGGCAGTGGACGATCGAGGTGCGCTCAGCAGTCCTGTTGGAACGGCCAGCAGGGGTGATACGACGTCGGGGGCGGCGTAGGTGTCGGGGTGACGCTGGTTTCCTGCGGCTTCGGGTGCGAGGAGTCGTGGGCCAGCGAATTAGCGATCACCCCGATCACCGCGATCATCCCGATGACCGCAAGGACGACGACGATCCATCCGGCGTACGAATGCCGTTTCGTCGCGACACCCGGTGTCGGCTCGACCCGCGGTTTGGGCGGGCGCGGAATGACGCTCGGGGACTCCTGTGCCACCTGCTCGAATCCGGCCTCGACCAGGTCGGCCCGGGACGGCGTGAGCTCGGCGAGACCAAGCGCCGCGCAGTCGCCGATCACCCGGTCGGCCGTCCACTTCCGCGGTCCGGCCGAGAAACTCTCGAGGTAGATGCGCAGTTCGGTGGCATCGGCGACATTGCCGACGACCACGTCCAGGCCCGGTCGCAGATTGGTGCGCGACGGCCGCACCACCGCACCGCGGAACGGGACGAGCACGACCGCGCCACACACGTGCCCCGGGTCGAGCAACGCCCGCTCGAGCGTGGTCTTCACCGCGGCGATGCCGTGTTCCAGCCGATCGGACGGGCTGCCGGACGGCTCGTCCAGGTCCGCCTCGGCATCGCTGATCTTCCACGGACTGTCGGCGGCAATGCTCAAAATACCGCTCTGCCTGCGCCGGAAGCCTTTGACCTCGAGCACCGTGAGTCCGCGCGGCGTCCAGATCACCGCATCGATCTGGCGGTCACCGACCTGCAGATCGATCATGGCGAGGGCGGCCGACGGATAGGAGCGCAGGCATTCGACGAATTCTTGTTCGGCACCGGAGAGCTGCGCCCCGGGCTTGACCCTCACCAGCATGTCGAGCTCGTCCGCCTCTCCACGTTCGTCAGGCCGTGCTACCTACGCGCCGCATTCGCTGCGCGACCGGCCTGCGATCGAGTGCATGGCGAGCTCTGGGCGCCCCCACGAGTTACCCGTCTCCGCACGAACTCGATCGTAACGGTGGAATCGCCAGCGTGCGTCGGCAATTCGGCACCGCGCTGCCCGGTGGACCATTTAATGTCGATCATGGCCTCGATCCGGCGCATACTCGCCGGTAGGCTGACGGCTCGGCCCGGCACCGCCTGGCCGCTCGCCCATCCACGCGGAGGAGCCGACCAAGCATGGTTTCAGCGGTGCGACCACGCATTTCACCCGGACGACTGCGCGAGCTGGGTCCGATCAACTGGGTTGTCTGGCAGGTGCTCTCCAAGGCTGCGGGCACCGATGACGCACACCTGTTCAGCACCCTCGGCCGCACCAAGGGACTGTTTCGCGGCTGGCTGCACTATTCGGGCAAACTCATGCCCGGCGGTCGGCTGCCACGGCACGAGTCGGAACTGGTCATTATTCGCGTCGCCCACCTGAGTGGTTGCGAATACGAAATGGACCACCACATTCGGCTCGGCAAGCGGGCAGGCGTGACCTCGGAGATCCTCGAACGTCTGCGCACCGGGCCGGACGCGCCGGGTTGGTCGGACAAGCACCGTGCGCTGATCGCGGCCGTCGACCAGCTGGTGCAGACCCGCGACCTCGACGACGCACACTGGGCAGCGCTGGCAAAGCACTACGACGAGCGCAGCCTCATCGAAATCGTGCTGCTGGTGAACCAGTACGAGGGCTTGGCCTCCACCATCACCGCCCTCCGCATTCAGCGCGACGGGGTCTAGCGCACACGCACGCTTCTCGAGCTCCGGCACCTGAATTCGCATGCGATCTCCGGTGCGGGAAATCAGCAGGCGTGCACGAGATAGGTTGGTATTCAGAGGTTTTCGATGAGCCGAGCCAGGCCGTCGAGTACTCGGGCGAGGCCGAATTCATACGCGTGGTCGGCACTGTAGGCGGAGTCGTGGGCCTGGCCGGCGGCTGCCCCGACACGGGCGCCCACTGGAAACCGTTCCGCGTCGAAGACCTGTGCCAGCAGCGGGACCGCCCGCTCCCACCACTGACTATCGGACATCGCACTGTCCGCGGCCGCCCGTGCGGTGTCGATCGCGATGCGGGCCACCGAGGTGACGAAACCGAGGACGTAGGTGACCGACGCGTCCATGGTGACGTCGTCCAGGCCGAGGCCCTCGAACGCACGGAGTTCGTGGTCGTACTTGGCGGCCATGCCCGGCCCGAGCGGCGGGCGGGTGGTCGGCAGGTAGGCGACCCACGGGTGGCGGGCCAGCATGGCGCGGTTCTCGGCCGCGATGGTGGCGACCCGATCGCGCCATGGCAGATCCACGAGGTCCGCGCGGTCCATCTCGCCGTAGACCTTGTCCACCATCAAGTCGATCAGCTCGGCCTTGCCCGGCACGTAGGTGTAGGTGGCCATCGGGGTCAGTCCAAGTTTGGTGGCGACCGCACGCATGGTGAGCGCACCGAGACCTTCCGCGTCGACGAGCTCGATGCCCGCTGAGACCACGGCATCCACGCTGCTGCGCTGCTTCGGGCCGCGCACCGGAGCCGAGCCGGACACTCGCCACAGCAACTCCAAGGTGCGAACGGGATCGCCCGCGCTGCTGCGATCCTGCTTGCCGCGGCGCTGCGGTTTCTCTTCGTCCACCCTGCCTCCTCGCCTGGTCGTCCCGATCGTATCGGCGTGATTCAGGTCATAGTGCAGCCGCCCTGGAATTCTTCTACAAAGTACAGCGTACTAAGTATAGAATTAATGCAACCGAGGAGAGTCCATGAACATCACCGCTTCCGCCATCTCGCTCAACGTCGCCGACCCGCAGACTTCGGCGAAGTTCCTGATCGACCACCTCGGCTTCACCGAGAAGATGTCGGCCGACGGATTCGTCTCACTGGACCGGCCCGATGCCGGGCTGAACGTGATCTACCTGCGCACCGGATCAGCGACCTTCAAGCCGACGAGCGTGGCGGGTAGCGCGGGCGAGGGGCTGCTCGTCGTCTTCGTGGTGGACGATATCGACGCCGAGTACGCCCGGCTGCAAGGCGAGGGTGTCCCGATCGTCACGCCGATCGAAACCGAGGAGTGGGGCGAGCGCTACTTCCAGATGAGCGATCCGAACGGCATCATCGTGCAACTCGTCCAGTGGGTGTAGTAACGCTCGATTGCCCACACACGGAAATCGTGTGCGGGCAATCAAAAGCACTGCGGCCGTGCGAGTCTCAGGCGAGGGCCGCGCGGAACACCTCGACAGCAGGCGTCGACGGACGACCGAGCAGCTTCTGCAGGTCACCGCTGGTCACGTCGAGCAGGCCCTTGGTGATGCCCTCGTCGGCGTCGGCGAGCACCTTCGCGTAGTCGGCGTCCAGTCCGGACCGCTGCAGGGCGGCGGCATAGTCGGCCTCGGACAGGTTCTGGTAGCGGACCGGCTTGTCGGCGGCCGTCGAAATCGCCTGGGCCAGTTCGGCATAGGTGAGGCGCTCGTCACCGCCGAGCTCGTAGACCTGCCCGGCGTGCCCGTCGGTGGTGAGCACCTTCGCGGCCGCCTCGGCGTAGTCGGCGCGCGCCGCGCCCGCCACCCGGCCCTCGCCCGCGGCGCCGTTCAGGACGCCGGACTCGACGGCGTGCGCGAGCCCGCCGAGGTAGTTCTCCCAGTACCAGCCGTTGCGCAGAATCGCATGCGGGACAGTCGAAGCCGCGAGTGCCGCCTCGGTGCCGATATGCTCCTGCGCCAGGATCATCGAGTTCTGCGAACCCTGCGGGATGCTGGTGTAGGCCAATAGTTCGACGCCTGCGCGCTCGGCGGCGCGAATGACGTTGGTGTGCTGGGCCACTCGGGCACCGAACTCGTTGCCGGAGACCAGTAGCACCCGATCGACCCCGGCCAGCGCACGATCCAGCGATTCGGCGTCGTCATAGCTCGCCTGACGGACATCGACCCCCTGCTCGGCCAGGTCGGCGACCTTCTGCGGGTCACGCACGATCGCGACCGGAGTGACGCCCTCGCGCAGCAGCGCCTGTACGACGAGACGGCCCAGCTGTCCGCTGGCACCGGTCACGGCAACGGTCATAACTACCTCCATGGGTATGTACGGTTCGTTAAGCACTAACTAATAGTAAGTACTATGCATTCATACACCACTTTGGTCAAGTTGGGTACTATCGGTTGCATGAGTACGCAGCCGACATCGTCGCCAGACCTGGACGATCCGACGCTGGAACCCGACGTGTTCGCCAAGAACTGCACGTCACGGCCGGTTTTGCAGAATGTCGCGAGCCGCTGGGGCATCCTCGCCCTGGTCGCGCTGCGCGAGGGTTCGTACCGGTTCAGCGCGCTGCGCCGGCGGGTCGACGGCGTCAGCGAGCGGATGTTGTCGCAAACCTTGCAGGCGCTGGAACGCGACGGCATGGTGCATCGCGAGGTGCACGAGACCATCCCGCCGCGGGTCGAGTACACGTTGACCGAACTCGGCGCACAGGTCGCCGATCAATTGCATGCGCTGATCCTGGTGGTCGAGACGAACATGCCGCAGGTACGCGACGCCCAGGCGGCCTACCACCGCGAGTGAGGCGGGCGGGGGAAGAGACCCGGATCACTACCGGTTGAATACCGGCATGGAACTCGCCCGAGCAGTCGACTTCGCCCGTGACCATCGCCGGTCCGTGCTGACCACCATCCGCCGCAACGGCCGCCCGCAACTGTCCAACGTGCTGCACGTGATCGGCGGCGACGGTCTTATCCGCATCTCCATCACCGCGGACCGCGCGAAGTACCACAACCTGATGCGCGAGCCGTGGGCCGCCATCCACGTCACCCGCGAGGACTTCTTCGCCTACGCCGTTATCGAGGCCATCGCCTCGGTCACGCCGGTGGCCGCGGATCCGCACGACGAGACCGTCGAGGCCCTCGTCGACTACTACCGCGCCGCGAACGGCGAACACCCCGACTGGGACGACTACCGCCGCGCCATGGTCGCCGACCGCAGGGCCTTGGCCATCCTCACCCCGTCACATGCCTACGGGATGCTCTGATCGGTGCCGCATCAGTTCCGAGACGGTGACGAATTCGTAGCCCCTGGCACGTAATTCGGCAACGATGCGCGGGATCGCGGCCAGCGCGGGTTCGGCCCACTGGTGCATGACATGCAGCAGGATGATCGATCCCGGCCGCGTCTCGCGCACGGCCTGCGCGGCGATCTCGTCGGCGGTCGCGGTTTCGCCGGAGTCGGGTTCGACATCCCAGGTCACCGAGGTCCGGTCATGGTCGGACAGGTACTTCGGCAGCGACCAGAGCTTCTTGCCGTAGGGCGGGCGGAACGTAATCGGGCCCCGGTAGCCGGTTTTCGCGATCTCGGCGTCGGTGCGTTCGATCTCGTCGCGGACGGTACCCGCGGAGCTGAAGACCATCCGGCGGTGGCTGTAGCTGTGGTTGCCGATCTCGTGCCCGGCCTCGGCGATCGCCCTGCCGTACTCGGGATGCGCCGCGAGATCACTGCCGACCAGATAGAAGGTGGCCTTGATCCGTTGCTCGGCAAGCGTTTTCAGGACATCGGGCGCCCGGTCGGTCGGCCCGTCGTCCAGCGTCAGCGCCACCACCTTGTCGCTGGTATCGACCCGATTCACCAGTATTCCGGCCAACTGGAAGCTGCGCGAGTTCATCAGGTAGTACCCACCGACCGCCACCAGCAATAGCACGACGACTACCAGCGCCCCGCCGATCAGCCACTTACGCATCATCGCTGTCTAGCAAACCCCCGGCGGGATCACCAGACCCCGCCCCACGAAAAACGGTGGTGCCCGGACCTTTCGGCCAGGGCGCCACCGTTTGTCTGATCAGACGTGGATCAGAAGTTGATCATGTGCCCGGCGAGGCCGTGGAAGGCCTCCTGCAGGGCTTCGCTGAGCGTCGGGTGGGTGTGCACGTTGCGGGTCAGCTCGTTGACCGTGAGGTCCCACTTCTGTGCCAGGGTGAGCTCGGGCAGCAGCTCCGAGACGTCCGGGCCGATGAGGTGGCCGCCGAGCAGTTCGCCGTACTTGCTGTCGGCGACCAGCTTGACGAAACCGGTCGGATCGCCGAGGCCGTGCGCCTTGCCGTTGGCGGTGAACGGGAAGGTCGCGACCTTCACGTCGTAGCCCTCGTCGCGGGCCTGCTGCTCGGTCAGGCCGAAGCTGGCGACCTGCGGCTGGCAGAAGGTGGCGCGCGGCATCATCCGGTAGTCACCGAGGGTGACGGTGTCGGCACCCGCGATGGTCTCGGCGGCGACCACACCCTGCGCCTCCGCGACGTGCGCGAGCTGCAGCTTCGCGGTCACGTCACCGATGGCGTAGATGTGCGGCACGTTCGTGCGCATGTAGTCGTCGATCGCGATGGCGCCACGGTCGGTGAGCTGGACGCCTGCGGCCTCGAGGCCGTAGCCCTCGACGCGGGGCGCGAAGCCGACGGCCTGCAGCACCTTGTCGACGGTGACCGTCTCCACGTTGCCGGACTTGTTGTCCTTGATCGCGACGGTGACCTTCGAGCCGTCGTCGTCGATGGACTGCACCGCGGCACCGGTGGTGATGGTGATGCCGAGCTTCTTGTACTGCTTGGTGATCTCCTTGGAGACGTCCGCGTCCTCGTTGGGCAGCGCACGGTCCAGGAACTCCACGATGCGCACGTCGACGCCGTAGTTCTTCAGGACGTAGCCGAACTCCATGCCGATCGCGCCCGCGCCGACGATCAGGATCGAGCCGGGCAGGTCGCGGGTGAGGATCTGCTCCTCGTAGGTCACCACGTTGGCGCTGAGCTGAGTGCCCGGCAGCAGCTTCGTGATGGTGCCCGCGGCGATGATCGCGTTGTCGAACGTGATCGTCTCGGTGCCGCCCTTGGACAGCTCGACCGAGAGGGTGTTCGCGTCGGTGAAGGTGCCCTTGCCGTCGAACTCGTCGATCTTGTTCTTCTTCATCAGGAAGTGGACGCCCTTGACCCGGCCGTCCGCCACCTTGCGGCTGCGATCGAACGCGACACCGAAGTCGAAGTTCACCTCGCCCGAGATCCCGAAGGTCTTGGCTTCCTTGGTGAAGATGTGCGCCAGCTCAGCGTTACGCAGCAACGCCTTGGAAGGGATGCAGCCGACGTTCAGGCACACACCGCCCCAGTACTTTTGCTCGACGATCGCGGTACGGAGGCCTAACTGTGCCGCACGGATGGCGGCGACGTAACCGCCAGGACCGGCACCGAGAACGACAACGTCGTAATGGGAAGTCACGACACCGAGCCTAACTCTGTCGCTACGAGTTGGCCCACCGGTCCCCCACAACAATGAGCCGCAGGCCACACCTGACCGGAAGTTCGGTGCTCGCGAGCGGGCTCGAGTGGTGAATCAGACAAATCGGCTCGCTAGTGTCGGGCCGTGCTGACAGGTCGATCGGTGGCGGGGAGCGCACTCGACAACACCGCACCGGTTTCCAGCCCGGCTCAGCTGTCGTACCCCGGCGCGATACTTGGCCGATGGTGACAGCTGATGACGTGCGGCGAGTGGCGATGAGCCTGCCGCGAACAACCGAGGCGCTGGTCCGCGACCGGGTCAAATATCGGATCGGCCGGATCGTCTATCTGGCGCTGTCCGCGGACGAAACACGCATGGGCTTCGCGTTCCCCAAAGCCGAGCGGGTGGCGCTGGTCGAAGCCGAGCCGGACAAATTCATGATGCCGCGCCCGTCGGACGAGCGATACAACTGGGTCCGGGTGCGGCTCGACGCCATCGATGAGGCAGAGCTGACCGAGCTCATTGTCGAAGCGTGGCGGATGTGTGTGCCGAAGCGGGTGGCCGCCGAGCATCTCGGTTAGTCGCGCCACACCTGTGCGGCGACCCGCGAGAAGTTCCCGCCGAATACCGCCGCTCGATCGGCTTCGCTGAAGCCGCGTCGCGCCAGCACCTCGTCGAGCCCGGGCACCCGGCTCGTGCCGAGCAGCTCCTCCGGCGGAACCCATTGCAGCGGGCCCCATTTGGTGTATGACTCGGGGAAGAGTTCCGGATGGTCGGCGAGCATGCCGTTGAAGTCCTCGGCGTCGAACGAATAGTCCGAACCGATCCCGATGTGCTCGATGCCGACCAACTCGACGCCGTGCTCGACGTGATCGGCCATCGCCTCGATACGCGCGGCACCGCCGTCGATTCCGTTGTGGCCCAGGAAGATACCCACGCCGTTGATTCCGATGACGCCGCCGGTCGCGGCACAGGCCTTCGCCTGCTCATCGGTGATATTGCGCGGATGCTCCCACAGCGCGGCGAAATTGGAGTGGCTGTAGATCATCGGCACCCGCGTATGCGTGGCCAGATCGAGCCCGGTGCGGCGCGAACAGTGCGATCCGTCGACGAACATGCCGACCTCGTTGAGCTTGCGCACGAGGTCTTCGCCGAAGGCGGTGAGCCCGGTGTCGTCGGCATCGAGACAGCCGCAACCCGCCTTGTTGGCGCTGTTGTAGGTCGGCAGCATCGAGCGGACGCCGAGGTCGTAGAACAGTTCCACGTTGTCCAGGTCGCCGCCGAGCGGGCCGGAGTCCTCCAAATCGAAGGCCAGCGCGATGGTTTCCGGATCGCCGAGGTCGGAGTGGCTGTGCACCAAGCGGAATCGCCCGTCGGCGAGCGCGTCCGCGCGATACTGCCGCGTCAGCTTGACCGAATCCTCGGTCGAATGCGGCGAATACCCGACATTCACCGACAAGTACGACCCGAGTGGATATCGGGTGAGGTCCGCGATCCGCGCCGACGGCACCAACGGCAGACAGCAGTGCTGCTCCCAGAGAAAGTGCGGCAAGGAAACCTCCCGGTCGGATCGGCGTCGAACCGCGATCGTAGGTGAGCGGGTCCGCGGACGGACCTCAGCCGCGCGGGTGTCGAGCAATACGCCATGTCCCATTTGCCCTATTCGCTGAGGGCGTAGCACGTTCTAGCGACCCCGGCGCCCGGATTTGCGCTGGTCGGCAACAATGAGGGGATGAGTGGCGTTGAGCAGAATGTGACTGACCCCTACCTCTGGCTCGAAGAAGTAACCGATGAGCGGGCCCTGGACTGGGCGCGTGCGCACAACAGCGTGGTCGTCGAGCGATTCGCCTCCTCCGACCGGTTCAGCGAGCTCGAACACCGCATTCTGGACATGCTCGACACCGATACCAAGATCGCCTACCCAGGCCGGCGCGGCAGCTGGCTCTACAACTTCTGGCGCGATGCCGAGCATCCGCGCGGGCTGTGGCGGCGCACCACGTTCGCCGAGTACGCCAAGGAGTCGCCCGACTGGGACGTGCTGATCGACCTGGACGCGCTGGCCACCGCCGAGGACGAGAACTGGGTGTGGGGCGGCGCCGGGGTGCTGCGACCGGAGCAGTCGCGCGCGCTGATCAGCCTGTCGCGCGGCGGCGCGGACGCCAAGGTGGTGCGCGAGTTCGACATGGCGACACGGGAATTCATCGATCCGGCGGACGGCGGCTTCTTCCTGCCCGAGGCGAAATCCGAGATGCGCTGGATCGACATCGATTCGGTGTACATCGGCACGGACTTCGGGCCGGGCTCGCTGACCGACTCCGGCTACCCGCGCATCGCCAAGCGCTGGCAGCGCGGCACCGAACTGGCCGAGGCGGTCACCGTTTTCGAGGGCGAGGCCGGTGACGTCGCGGTCTCCGCGGGCTACGACCGGACCCCCGGCTACGAGCGGCACTACATCGGCCGCGCCACCGACTTCTTCAACGAAGACGTGTACCTGCTCGAAAACGACGGCACGCTACGGCATCTGGACACACCCACCGATGCCAGCGAGTCCTGGTACAAGGATTGGCTGCTGGTCCGGCTGAAGTCGCCGTGGGAGGTCGGCGCCAACGCCTACCCGGCGGGCGCGCTGCTGGCCATGAACTTCGACAAGTTCCTCTCCGGCGCACGGGATTTCGAGGTGATCTTCACCCCTGACGCGCACACCTCGCTACACGGCTACGGCTGGACCGAAAACTACCTGGTGCTGATCACCCTCGAGGATGTGCAGACCAAGCTCTATGTGGTGACGCCGGGCGCGGACGGCTGGCGCAGGGAGTCGCTGGCCGACACCCCGCCGATGGCGACCACCAGCGTGCTGAACCTCGACCCGCTCGAGGGCGGCGACGAATTCATGCTCACCACAAGCGGATTCACCACACCCGCCACGCTGCTGGCCAGCTCGGTCGGCGGCGACACCGAGCAGCTCAAGCAGGAGCCCGGCTTCTTCGACGCGGACGGCATCGAGACCGAGCAGTTCTTCGCCACCTCGGACGACGGAACGCAGGTGCCGTACTTCGTGATTCGCCATCGCGACCGCAAGGGCACCCCTGGCCCGACGGTGATGTCCGGCTACGGCGGCTTCGAGGTCTCGCGCACGCCCGCCTACAGCGGCGCGTCCGGAATGGGCTGGCTGGAACGCGGCGGCACCTGGGTGATGACCAACATCCGCGGCGGCGGCGAATACGGCCCGCAGTGGCACACCTCGGTGCAGAAGGCCAACCGGCACAAGGTGTACGAGGACTTCTCGGCGATCGCGAAAGACCTTGTCGCACGCGGCATCACCACCGCCGATCAGCTCGGCGCGGTGGGCGGCAGCAACGGAGGACTGCTCATGGGCGTGATGCTGACCCGCTACCCGGAGCTGTTCGGCGCGATCGTCTGCCAGGTGCCCCTGCTGGACATGAAGCGCTACCACCTGCTGCTCGCGGGCGCCTCGTGGATCGCCGAATACGGCGACCCGGACAAGCCGGAAGAGTGGGCGTACCTCAGCAAGTACTCGCCGTATCAGAACGCCAAGGCCGACGTGGCCTACCCGCCGATCCTGCTCACCACCTCCACCCGCGACGACCGCGTGCATCCCGGTCACGCCCGCAAGATGGCCGCGCTGCTGGAGGAGCAGGGCCACGAGTTCTGGTACCACGAGAACATCGAGGGCGGCCACGGCGGCGCGGCGGACAACAAGCAGTCGGCGTTCCAGGCGGGCCTGATCTACGAGTTCTTCACCCAGATGCTCATCGAGCGGCGCGGATAACCGCTGGTACGAGGCCCAGGCACCTACGATGTAGATATTATCTACATCGTAGACCTGGGCTCGGGAGGAGAGCAGTCGTGGATTCCGACAACGTCGTCGAGGCGAGTCGCAAGCGGCGCGCCCGCACCCGGCGGGCGAGTCCGGCGCCGACGACGCGCACCACGTTGAACCGCGACTATATCGCCGCGGTGGCGCTGACCCTGATAGATCGGACCGGTGTCGACGGATTTTCGATGCGCAAACTCGGCACCGCGCTCGGCGCCGATCCGATGGCCGCCTACCGGCACTTCACCGATCAGCAGGAGCTGTTCGACGGCATCGCCGACGCGATGTTCGCCGAGCTGGATATGGAATCCCTACCGTGGCAGGAACCTTGGCGCGACCTGATGCGCGCCTACGCGCACCGACTGCGTTCCACGCTGCGGCGGCATCCGAACGCGGTGCCGGTCTTCGCGACTCGTCCGGTGCGCAGCGAACTGGCGATCGAAACCGGCAGCTGGATGGTGGAACACCTGCAGGGTCACGGGTTTTCGGCGACGGTCGCGCTGCAGCTGACCCGCTGCCTGCGCGAGTACGCGATCGGCCACATCCTCAGCCACGCCATCGCCGCGGTCGCCGCACAGCGCACCGACGAACCGGAACAGGGTACGGACACCGACCATTTCGACGTCGGGCTGGACGCCATGCTCGACGGCTTCAGCCGCCACCTCGAACCCGGTCGCCGACACATCTAACGGTCGCGCAGCCACTTCTCGATCTGGTCGATGGTGGTGCTGTACTCGCGGATCCAGCCGTTGTGCCCCAACGGTTCCGGCTGATGCCAGGTGGTCACGTCGGCGTTGGGCAGCTTCGCCAACAGGTGTTCGGCGGAGCCGGGCGGGGTGAGGTCGTCGTCGGTCATCGTGATGGACAGCACCGGGAGCTTCAGGCGGGCGATGCGCTCCTCGTAATCGATGTCCGCACCGACCGGCTGGAACCGGCCGGTGCGGGCCAGCCGCGCCCAATCCGCGATCAGCACCTTGGACTGGCGGCCGAAGCCGCCCGCCGGGATCCGGTCGCCGGGCCAGAAGCCGGCCAGGCTGGCGGTGAGCGAGGCGGCCGCCGTGCCGACGAGGATGCCGGGGCTCGAAAGTCCCGGATAGCCACGGTAATACGGCGTTCCGGAGGCGATCAGGATCAGCCCGCCGAGCCTGCCGCGAATCCGCGAGGCGTACATGACGGCGAACTGACCGCCCATGCTGTGCCCGAGCAGGTACGGCGTGCTGGCCGGGAACCGGTCGCGCACCACCGAGAAGATCGCCGGAAAGTCGACCGAGACCAGCTCGTGGTAGCCGTAGGTGCTGGCGGCGCTCGGCTTCGGCCTGCTGTCGCCGTTGCCGCGCAGCTCACCGATCGCCACGTCGAACCCGCGCGCCGCCAGCTTCCCGGCGAAGCCCTCGTAGTACCCGGCGGGCACGCCGAGACCGGGTGCGATCACCAGCACCGGGCGCGGCGCGTCCGGTGTGACCGGATGCCGGTGCGCGCCGCTGGCCGGGATCAGTCGCACCGGAACCGTGCTGCCGTCCGGCATTTGGATCGGAACCGTCTCCATCCTGGGCACGCTACCGGTCCCGCGAGCGCCGCGCCTCGACCGATCGACGGTTACGCGCCGACCGCTCCCATGATCACCCGGCTCAGCACCCTGATCACGTCGTCGAGCGGTGGCCGCGGATCCGAGCCGCTCCACGAGTCCACCACGTAGTTGACCGCGCCGATGATCGCGAGCACCCGCATCTCGTAGTCGCCGGTCGGGATCTCGCCGTGCATGGCCGCGTCCTCCGCGGCGCCCGCCAGCAGCGAGCCCCAGACCCGGCGCAGCTCGAGCCGGAACTTCTCCACCTTCGGCCCTGCCCCGACCACCTCGACCAGCGCGACGCGCGCCTTGCGCGGGTCCGACCCGATGGACTCGACGTAGGCGCGAGTGGACGCGTCGATGATCTCGAGCGCGCTCGCGTCGGCCTTGCTTTCCAATGACTTGGCGACCGCGTCGCGCGACTCGCGATCGATCTGTTCGTAGAGCTCTAGTAGTAGGGACTCGCGTCCGGTGAACTCCTCGTAGAACTGTCGTGAGGAGAGTCCGGCGTCCTTACAGATGGCGCCGACCGAACTATTGGCGTAGCCGTCGCGCGCGAAGACCGTCAGGCCCGATTCCAGAAAACGCGCACGCCGCTGACGTTGCCGGTCCTCGACGGGTTGCCCGGCATACATTCGACCCGTATTCGCATCCTGTGACATTGGGCCAGACAATACAGAAGCCCAAGAAGCGCCTGACATGGATCGGGCCCTTGGTATCAACCCGCAACTGACCAGCCGTTAGCCGAAAGTTGGCAGAGTTGTTGCCAACTCATCGTTCGCGTTCTCAGCAGTTTGCGCACTGCGCCGACGGCAGGTGCACACGCACGCTCGATAGCGCTGCGGGACATCGATAGTTGCGATAAGCATCGACTAAATCCATTGTCACTGACTGTTTGCCAAAACAGACCATACCGATAGACGGAGATGTACGTGCGCGATTTTGACGGGAATTCATAGAATGAATTCTCAACCGAACTGGACCGCTGGTTATGCCTGATTCGTCCTGTCCGCCAACGGCGTTCGAGGCGTACCGGTAGTACCGAATAGTGCGTCGAATAGACGACATAGGCGTACCCCCGCCTTCGCCCGGCTAACCACTGCTGACCACGGAGTTCATCGAGCCGCGCTATTGGAGTGAGCCGCATGCCGATTGCGCGAGCTGCGCGCTCGGCACCACAGTGGACGGTGGCGCAGCGCGGGCGTTCACGGGGAGCACCCCTCGAAGACCCACCGATATGGCGGCCTTCGGCGACGGCAGCCAGTAGATCGAAATGACCACCGCGACAGGGCTTCTCGGGTCCGTCCCGCACCCTTGACGGCGCCCTGCTCCTGAGACTTTCGGCCTATTTCTTTGGGGCCGTAGCGGTTTCGGGCCGAACCGAGTCGAAGAGATCCGCGCAGCGCGCCAGCAGTTCCTGCAGGGTCGCGCGTTCGGCATCGGTGAATCCGGCCGCCACCGCGCGCTCCACTCGGACCGCGCGGGCGTCGGCGTCCTTCATCACGGCGGCGCCCGCTTCGGTGAGGCGGGTTTCCAGGATGTTCTTGTGCCAGGCGTGCGGGGTGCGTTCGATGAGGCCGCGGTCCTGCAGGTTGGTCAGCACGGTGTTCATCGTCGGCGGGGTCACGCCACAGAGACGAGCCAGGGCGGCGGCCGAGATGCCCGGGTTCTCGCCGAGGAAGAGCAGGGCGGAGTACTGCGGGACGGTGACGCCCGCAGGCTTCAGCGCGGCGTTCTTCGCCGTTTGCAGCGCCTGCTCGGCGCGCTTCACGTACGAGCCGAGGCGCTCGGAGGAGTGCAGGGACGTCATCTCCGCATGGTATCTGCCCGACCCTTCATAAGACTCTTGACTGATGTTAGAACTCTAATCTATCTTCGTATTCATTCTTAGATGTGAGTACGTCTAAGCGATAGACCTGATGAGAGGCATGACCATGTCCCACGCAACGCGCCGCCGCATGGCGACCTTCGCCATCGCGGTGGCCTGCACCGCCGTCGCGGCCTGTGGCAGCACCGAGAACGCGGCACAGCCCGCCCCCGCCGCGCAGTCGGTGCGCATCACCACCGCCTATGACCTGCCGGGCGACCACGTCTATCCGGAAGGCATCGCCGCCGATCCGCGCAACGGCGACACCTACGTCGGCTCGTTCGCCACCGGGGCCGTCTACCGCACCACCCCCGGCGCCAAGCAGGCCGAGACCTTCCTGCCGGCCGGCGCAGACGGTCGCAAGACCGCCAACGGACTGAAGGTCGATCCGGCGGGACGGCTCTGGGTGACCGACTCCACCGCCGGAGTTGCCGTGTACGACATCGCAACTCGCGCACTGATCGCCCGCTTCGACGCGCCGGGCGCGGCGGCGCGCTTCGTCAACGACCTGGCCATCACCCCGGACGGCACCGCGTATCTGACCGACACCACGCGCAGCGTCGTCTACCGCGTCACCGCCGCTGACGTGGCGGCCGCCGCGGCGCACGGCGGACGTGCCGATATGACAACACAATTCGACCTGAGCACGATCGTCGCGCCGCACGCGCCGGACGTCTTCACCCTGAACGGCATCGTTGCCGACGCCGGCGGCCACTACCTGCTGGTCGTCGACATGAACGTCGGCGAGCTGTACCGCATCGCCCTCGCCCCGAACACCGCGGACCCGATCCGCAAGGTCGCCCTGCACGGCGGCGACCTGATCCACGGCGACGGACTGGAACTGCGCGACAACACCCTCTGGGCGGTACAGAACACCGACAACGCCCTCGCCCGCTGGACCATCACCGACGACGGCGCCGCGGCGACGCTGGACCAGCGCATCACCGACGAATCCCTGGGCCTGCCAACCACATTGGTCCGCGTCAACAACCAAACCCTGGTCGTCGCTTCACAATTCGACAAGGGCGGCCCGATGGGGCCGGGCACCCCGAAGGAGCCCTTCACCATCCTGTCCGTCGACGGCCTCTGATCGAAGGATGGCAGGGCCTCCGAAATGCCGAAAGCCGGCCCACCCGAGGGTGGACCGGCTTTCGGTTTCTACGAGTGTTGCCGGGTGGCTGGACTCAGAAGTCCATGCCGCCCATGCCACCGGTCGGGTCGCCGGCAGGTGCGGCGGACTTCTCCGGCTTGTCGGCGACGACGGCCTCGGTGGTGAGGAACAGTGCCGCGATGGACGCCGCGTTCTGCAGCGCGGAGCGGGTGACCTTCACCGGGTCGGCGACACCGGCGGCAAGCAGGTCCTCGTACACGCCGGAATCGGCGTTGAGGCCGTGGCCGGCCGGCAGGTTGGAGACCTTCTCGGCGACAACGCCCGGCTCGAGGCCTGCGTTGAAGGCGATCTGCTTCAGCGGCGCGGACAGCGCGACACGCACGATGTTCGCGCCCGTCGCCTCGTCACCGGTGAGCTTCAGGTCGTCGAGCGCGGGCGCCGACTGCAGCAGGGCCACGCCGCCACCGGCGACGATGCCCTCTTCGACGGCGGCCTTGGCGTTGCGCACAGCATCTTCGATGCGGTGCTTGCGCTCCTTGAGCTCGACCTCGGTCGCGGCACCGGCCTTGATGACCGCAACACCGCCGGCCAGCTTGGCCAGACGCTCCTGCAGCTTCTCACGGTCGTAGTCCGAGTCCGAGTTCTCGATCTCGGCACGGATCTGCTGCACCCGGCCCTTGATGGCCTCCGGGTCGCCCGCGCCCTCGACGATGGTGGTCTCGTCCTTGGTGATGACGACCTTGCGCGCCTGGCCGAGCAGCTCGACGCCGGCGGTCTCCAGGGAGAGGCCGACCTCTTCGCTGATGACCTCGCCACCGGTAAGGATGGCGATGTCGGCGAGCTGCGCCTTGCGGCGGTCACCGAAGCCCGGCGCCTTGACGGCAACGGACTTGAAGGTGCCACGGATCTTGTTGACCACCAGGGTCGACAGGGCTTCGCCCTCGACGTCCTCGGCGATGATCAGCAGCGGCTTGCCGGCCTGGATGACCTTCTCCAGCAGCGGCAGCAGGTCCTTGACGGTCGAGATCTTCGAGCCGACGAGCAGGATGTACGGATCCTCGAGGACCGCTTCCTGACGCTCGGGGTCGGTGACGAAGTAGCCCGAGATGTAGCCCTTGTCGAAGCGCATGCCCTCGGTGAGCTCCAGCTGGAGCCCGAAGGTGTTGCTCTCCTCGACGGTGATGACACCTTCCTTGCCGACCTTGTCCATGGCCTCGGCGATGAGCTCGCCGATGGACGAGTCGCCCGCGGAGATACCGGCGGTAGCAGCGATCTGCTCCTTGGTATCGATCTCCTTGGCAGACTCCAGCAGGCGAGCCGTGACGGCCTCGACAGCCTTCTCGATGCCGCGCTTCAGGCCGAGGGGGTTGGCGCCGGCCGCGACGTTGCGCAGGCCTTCACGCACGAGCGCCTGGGCGAGCACGGTGGCGGTGGTGGTGCCGTCGCCAGCGACGTCGTCCGTCTTCTTGGCAACTTCCTTGACCAGCTCGGCGCCGATCTTCTCGTACGGGTCCTCCAGCTCGATCTCCTTGGCGATGGAAACACCATCGTTGGTGATCGTGGGGGCGCCCCACTTCTTCTCCAGGACAACGTTGCGACCCTTCGGCCCCAGCGTCACCTTGACCGCGTCGGCGAGGGCGTTCAGACCCCGCTCGAGACCGCGACGGGCCTCTTCGTCGTACGCAATTGTCTTGGCCATTGCGTTGAGATCCTCCACATGTATATGGGGCTGACACACAGGAACGACCGCAGGTTGGGTCGCCCTATTTACGCTGGCCAGGTGCGGTGCCCGCGACGGACGACCGAGGGTGTCGATGGAACCCGATCTCACCGTCCCGACCTGGCACTCACAGGTCGAGAGTGCCAAAGCCATTTCTAGCACTCGGGGGTGCCGAGTGCAAGGTTGGTGTTCTAGGCCCGGTCGTCCACTCGGAGCACCAACGCGACGAACGCGTCGGTCCGACGTTCCTCCGGGGACCTCGGCTCGCCACCCTCGACGGTGACCAGCTCCGCATCGTGCAACAACAACTCCGCCTCGACCCGCATGATCGCCCGAATAAATGGGGGCGCCACCTCGGGGGGAAGATCTCCGTTGACGACATAGCTGCCGTCCGGCTGTGACTCTGTGGACACATAAGAAAGCGCACGCAGCAGGTCGGCGCGCAGTTCCCCCGCGATTAGGTCGGAATCCGTTTCATCCGCCATTGCTATAGCTTAGCGGGCGAGCATCGAGGGTAGGTTCCGGAGGAGAAAATCATGATCATCTCCAGCATCCTCGTCGAAGGGGGACGGCAGTGCACGAACTGCCCTTCGAATCGCTCTACCGGCACGACTTCGCGCGGGTGGCGGTGGCCGTGCCCCGGGTGCGCGTCGCGGACCCCGCCTACAACGTCGAGCAGACGCTGCTGCTCGCCAGGCAGGCCGCGGCCGACGCGGTGGTACTGACCGTTTTCCCGGAGCTCGGGCTGTCCTGCTACACCGCCGACGACCTGTTTCACCAGGACGCGCTGGACGACGCGGTGCAGGCGGCGCTGGCACAGGTGATCGCCGCGAGCGTCGACATCGACACGGTGCTGGTGGTCGGTGCGCCGGTACGGACCCAGGGGCGGCTGTTCAACTGCGCCGTCGCGGTGTGCCACGGCGTGGTGCTCGGCGCCGTGCCGAAGAGTTACCTGCCGAACTATCGGGAGTTCTACGAGAAACGCCAGTTCGCGGCGGCGCGGGAGAACCTCGACACGCACATCACGATCGCCGGGCAGCGGGTGCCGTTCGGCGCCGATCTGCTGTTCACGGCGAGCAATCTCGACGGGTTCGTGTTCCATCTGGAGATCTGCGAAGACGGTTGGGTTCCATTGCCGCCCAGTGGTTATGCGGCGCTGGCCGGCGCAACGGTGCTGGTCAACCTGTCGGCGAGCAATATCGTCATCGGCAAGGCCGACTATCGCCGGGCACTGTGCACGTCGCATTCGGCGCGCTATCTGGCCGCCTATCTGTATTCGGCTGCGGGGCACGGGGAATCGACGACCGACCTGGCGTGGGACGGGCAGGCGCTGGTATGCGAGAACGGCGATCTGCTCGCCGAGGGCGAACGCTTCGCCGATCGGCCACAGCTGGTCACCGCCGACCTCGATCTGCGCCGGCTGGCCGCGGATCGGCTGCGCACCACCAGCTTTGCTGACAATGTGCACGACCATCGGGAGCGGCTGGCTCGGCTGCGCCGGATCGAGGTGGCGTTGCCGATTCCGGCGGGCGCGGTTGATCTTCGACGCGAAATCGAACGCTTCCCTTACGTTCCGGCCGATCCCGCGGTGCGCAACGAACGCTGCGCCGAAGTGCAGCACATTCAGGTGGAGGGGCTGAGCACCCGGCTGCGCGCCACCGGGCTGCAGCGGGTGGTCATCGGTGTTTCCGGCGGCCTGGACTCCACCCTGGCGCTGATCGTGGCGGCCAAGACGATGGACCGGCTCGGACTGCCGCGGGCAAATGTGCTGGCCTACACCATGCCCGGCTTCGCGACCAGCACTCGAACCCGCACTGACGCGCACCGGCTGATGGACGCACTCGGGGTGAGCGCGCAGGAGATCGACATCCGCCCGTCGGCCACCCAGATGCTGCGCGACCTGGGCCACCCGGCCGCCGACGGCGCGCCGCAGTACGACATCACCTACGAGAACGTGCAGGCGGGCGAGCGCACCTCGCACCTGTTCCGGCTGGCGAACCAGCACGGCGCGCTCGTCATCGGCACCGGTGACCTCAGCGAACTCGCCCTGGGCTGGTGCACTTTCGGCGTCGGCGACCACATGGCGCACTACAGCGTGAACGCGTCGGTGCCCAAGACGCTGATCAAGTATCTGATCGCCTGGTCGGTCGACACCGCGCAATTCGGGCCCGCGGCGGATGAGGTGCTGTCATCGATTCTGCGGACCGAGATCTCGCCGGAGTTGGTGCCCGACACCGATTCCGACGCGCCGAGTCAGAGTTCCGAGGCCACCGTCGGTCCCTACGAACTGCAGGACTTCCACCTCTACTACCTGCTCCGCTTCGGCTACCGTCCCAGC
This sequence comes from Nocardia sp. NPDC046473, assembly GCF_040645995.1. NCBI lineage: Bacteria > Bacillati > Actinomycetota > Actinomycetes > Mycobacteriales > Nocardiaceae > Nocardia > Nocardia sp. NPDC046473. The sequence goes on along the minus strand of NZ_JBEYZJ010000006.1, from coordinate 344,913 downwards.
CGCATCGCCTATCTGGCCAGGCACGCGTGGTCGGACGCGAGTCGAGGACGCTGGCCCGACCTGATTCCCGCCGACCAGCGCAACACCTACGACCTCGCCACCATCAAACTGTGGCTCGCGGAGTTCCTGCGCCGGTTCATCCAGACCAGCCAGTTCAAACGCTCGACGCTGCCCAACGCGCCGAAAGTCGGTTCCGGCGGCTCGCTCTCGCCGCGCGGGGACTGGCGCGCGCCGAGCGACGCGTCGGCCGCAGCCTGGCTGGACGAACTCGCCCGCAACGTGCCGGAGGCCTGACCGGGCTGCCCACCAACGCAATCCGACTCGCGAGGCCCGGGTGAACCGGATCTGCGCAGCCGGACGAAGTCCGTCCGCAGCCGCGCATGGCCGGAGCGGATGCGGAGGTTCCGCATATGGTGGGTTGGTGAGTGAAGCACCCGGCTGGAATGCCATCGACGGCGCGCTACGGCCGTTGTACGGCGATATCGAACCTTTCCATTGGGCCACCGATCACCGCTGGTCGCTCGGCGGGCCCGATCCGCTCGACGGGATCAGCGCGTACTCACGCACCGAACCGGTACCGCACTGGCACTACATCAGTTACGGAATGACCGAGCTGTACGAGAAGGAGTGGGACAACCCCGACGAGTCCGGTTGGGGGTTCGAGTTCACGTTCCGGCTGGTCCGCGAGCCCACCGACACCGAGCCGCCGGTGTGGCCCGTGAACTTCCTGCAGAATCTCGCCCGCTATGTCTTCCAGTCCGGCAAGTGGTTCGAGCCGGGGCACACCATCAAGGCGAACGGGCCGATCGCCGCCGACCGGCCGAATTCCACCATCCACGCCGTCGGCTTCACCGTCGATCCAGAACTCGGCAGCATCGAAACTCCGCACGGGCGTGTGCGATTCCTGCAACTCGTCGGGCTGACCATGGTCGAGTACCGGGCGGCGCAGGGCGGAAAGACGCTCGTGTTACTGGACGAGCTGGCGCCTCGACTACCGCTGTACGTCACCGATATCGAGCGCGCGTCGTTGGTTTCCGAGCCGAAACCCCAAGCGCAGTGGCCGAGTTGGGGCGGCGGGCTGCGCGGACGCGCCTAGGTTCAGGCGGCCTGTGGCAGGTCGAGCTGGTGCTGCTCGGCCTGCCGCCCGGTCGTGCCGCATGCCCGGAGCATCCGCCGCCTACGCATCCGCGCGGCATTGACCGCACGTAATCCGTTGCGCAGGTAGCGGATCCGTCTGCGAACCGACGCCGGCCGCCCGCGGCTCACTGCTGGTCGGCGACGAACGCGGAGAGCAGTTCGACGATGTGCGCCTCGGTCTTCGCCTTGTCCATGCCGAGCCCGGTGAGCAGGCCGTTGCCGTTCTCCTGTTCGAGGAGCGCGAGCAGGATGTGTTCGGTGCCGACGTAGTTGTGGCCCAGGCGAAGTGCCTCGCGGAAGGTCAGCTCCAGGGCTTTCTTCGCGTCCGGATCGAACGGAATGAGCGGGGGCACATCGCCTTCGCCCGCGGGCAGCGCGGTGAGCGCGGCGGCGCGCACCGTGTCCAGGGTGATGCCGCTGGTGAGGATCTCTTTCGCGCCGATGCCGTTGGGTTCGGCCAGCAGGCCGAGCACCAGGTGCGGGGTTTTGATCTCCTGATGATTCGTGGTGCGCGCGGATTCCTGCGCGGCCACGATCACCGAACGGGCCCGGTCGGTGAACCTGGCGAAGCCCGCATTGGGATCCATCAGGGCGGCCTGGGCCACATCGCCGGGTCCCTTCGGCACGAAACGCTTCTGCGCCGCCTGCTTGGTGACGCCCATGCTCGAGCCGATGTCGGTCCACGAGGCGCCGGCCCGGCGGGCCTGGTCGACGAAGTGGCCGATCAGGTGATCGGCCAGTTCGCCGAGATGATTGCCGGTGACCACTGCGTCGGACAGTTGGTCGAGCACGTTGTCGGGGCGGGCTTTCTTGATGCCGTCGATCAGATCGTCGAGGCGGTATGGGATGGTCATGCCGTCAACGATAGGTTGACGATTTGCGATCGTCAACCCCGAGTTGACGATGTCGGACGCCGGTGCGGAAACGGCACCGGCGCCCGGAAAGCACCTCGGCGACACGAGAATTCAGGGTCGAGCGGCCCACCCCGCGCCGCGCACGATCCGTTCCTTCACCCAGGCCGCCGTGCGGCCGGTCAGCACGGTTCGTCCCGGCGCATCGTCGGCGTGCAGGAACTGGATGAGCCCGTCCCGGCGGCCGAGGCTCAGGCACTGCAACGCGTACCGGAACCGCAGCTGCCCCGGCTCCACGCCGCGCAGTCGCGCGGCAACGGCGTCGGCGGCGTACTTGCCGGTGGGCAGCGCGGTCGCGCAGGCCATCCGCAGTTCCCGGCCGCCGGGACCGGCGATCACCGCGCTGTCGCCTGCCGCGTAGACGTCCGGGTGCGAGATCGACCGCAACGACGGGCCGGTCAGCACCCGACCCGCGCCGTCGACCGAAAGGCCTGCTCGCGCAGCCAGATCCGGCACCGCGAAGCCTGCGGTCCACACGGTCGCGGCCGACTCGAGCAATGTGCCGTCGGCCAGCCGTACCCCACCGTCGGTCACCTCGATCACCTTGGCATCCGAACGGATCTCGACACCGAGCCGCTCGAGTACGCGGCGGATATGCGCCCGCGCCCGCGGCGACAGCCACGCACCGGGCTCCTCGGGGCTGAGCAACACAACACGCGAATCATGCTGCGATTCAGCCAGTTCCGCGGCAAGTTCGATCCCTGTCGCCCCCGCGCCGACAACAACGACGGTGCCATGCGGAGCCTCGAAGCGGTCCGCATCCTCGGGCGTCGACACCGAGTAGGCATGTGCCGCTACGCCGGGAACACCGTTCGGGTCGCCGATGCTACCCAGTGCGTATACGAGAGTGTCGTAGTCGAGAGCCGTTGCGGTGTCCAGCAATACCCGCTTGCCCTCGGTATCGATATCCGTCGCACGAGCACGCACGAAGCGGATCTTCTTGCTCGCCAACAGCTCCCGCAGATCCCATGTCGAAATCCGTTGCCCAGCCGCCTGTTGATGCAGCCGTACCCGCTCGACGAAGTGGGCGCGCGCGTCCACGACGGTGATCTCGGCGTCAGGCGCCTTGCTCGCGAGGCGGCCCGCTGCCGCCAGGCCCGCGTATCCGGCGCCGAGTACAACGATCCGATGCTGTCCGGTCATGATGTGGCTCCTTTTCGATCGGCCGACACCCTTTAGACCGAACAGCGCCACGATCCCTGACAACTACGGGCCGTGAAGCACGTCACTCTTGCGCGGAGCTACCTCGACGACCCCGCCGACCTGGCGAAATAGGCCAGCTTCGCGGGATTGACGACCAGCCGCAGCGTGGCGATCGCGCCGTCGACCAACTCCACCGCGACGACGGCCACGGGCACATCGTTGGCCCGGGCCACCGCGGCGGGCGCGCCGTTGACCTCCTCGATGAAGATCTCCATGCCGGGCACCTCCCACCGGAACAGGCCGGACAGGTACCGCGCGACCTTCGTCGCGCCGACGACCGGTCGCCGGGCCGCGTTGACCTGACCGCCGCCGTCCGCGATCGAGACGACATCGGCGCTCAGCATCTGCTCCAGCGACTCGATGTCCCCGGTGCGCGCCGCCTTCAGGAACCGCTTGATCAGCTCACCGGCGTACTCGTTCGGAATGTCGAAGCGCGCCCGGCCTTCCCGCACCCGCACCCCGGCCCGCCGATAGACCTGCTGCGAGTTGGCCTCGCTGATGGTGAGCATGTCGGCGATCTCGCGGTGCGCGTAGCCGAACGCCTCACGCAGCACGAACACGGCCCGCTCGACCGGGCTCAACCGCTCCAGCGCGGTGAGCAGCGCGAACGAAACCAGCTCGCGTTCTTCGACGGTCTCCAAAGGTCCGAGCTCACCGAGCTCGGTGGACACCGGCTCGGGCAGCCACGGCCCGACATAGGTCTCCCGGCGCGCTCGCGCCGAAACCAGCCAGGTGCGACACAGATTCACCAGCACGGTGGTCAACCAGGCCTCGGCGGATCGGATTCGGCTGCGGTCGGCGGCATCCCAGCGCAGATAGGTCTCCTGCACGGCGTCTTCGGCCTCGCCGGCCGAGCCGAGCATCCGGTAGGCGAGTGCGAACAGCCGGGGACGATGCGTCACGAATACGCCCAACCCGTCCGGCTCCACCGCTACCTTCTTCCGCGCCCACCCACCGGATATGACCGTACCGCTCGCCCGTGCGGGCAGCCGCATACGTTCGGCCCTCGCCGAATCCGCGATGCCGAGCAACCGCTTCAGGCCGAATCTCGCGGCACCGAAGCCGCCGATACCCCATCCACTGAAGCCGAAGCCACCCACTGCTGCCAGAGTGCCCATGCTCCAAGAGCATTCTCGCCCTGGCTTTTCAAGACCTTAAGAAATCCCAGTAGGAAACAGCGTCAGCGGGACAGGTCGTTGGTGTCCCGCTGCCTGCCGCCTGGCCTGCGCAAACGCAGCCGGGCGGTGGAGCCGCGGATGGCGGGGCGCCGGATCACCGGGCGACGCTGCGCCCGGCGTTGCGCGCGCCGCTCGGCGGGCTTGTGCGTCCAGGTCTCCGGGCGGGCGGCGACCCAGCGCTGCGAATGCCAGGCGAACGGGATGTGCACCAGGTACAGCGCAACCAGGATCAGCAGCAGCACGGTCGGATAGGTGACCAGCAGCGCGGCGGCCAGCGCGACGAGCACCAGCAGTCCGGCGGCCGCCTGCGGCGCCACCGATACCGACTTCATGGCCAGCGTGGGCACGGTGCTGACGGCCAAGGCCGCCGCGAGCACGGTCCACGCGGCGACTCCGTAGAAGCCGACCCACCAGCCGTCACCGAACTGCACGGACAACGCGACGGGCACCATCGCGATGAGCGCCGCCGCGGGCGCGGGCACCCCGACGAAGTATTCGCGGGACCACTCCGGCCGGGTGTCGTCGTCGAGCAGGGTGTTGAACCTGGCCAGCCGCAGCACGATGCTCACCGCGAAGAGCAGCGCGATGATCCAGCCCGCGGTCTCGGTGTGTAGCAACGTCACGTAGAGCACGAGCGCGGGCGCGACGCCGAAGGAGATGGCATCGGAGAGCGAATCCAGTTCGGCGCCGATCTTGGTGGTGGCGTCCAGCATTCGGGCCAGCCGACCGTCGAGCGTGTCGAGCACCGCCGCCGCGCCGATCATCGCCAGCGCGATATCGAGGCGATTGTCCAGGCCGAACTTCACCGCGGACAGTCCGGAGCACAGCGCCAGAATGGTCACCACGCTCGGCAGCAGCCGGATCGGGCGGCGGCGCTGTCGCTGGGTCGGAGCAGCCGCCTCCATCATGAAGCGGCGGATGAGGTGGACCCGAGCACCGCCAGGACGGTCTCGCCGCCGATAGTGCGCTGCCCCGGCTCGACGAGCAGCTCGGTGCCCGCCGGGAAATAGGTGTCCACGCGCGAGCCGAACCGGATCAAGCCGTAGGTGTCGCCGATCGTCAGCACATCGCCGACCTTCGCGTCGCACACGATGCGGCGGGCCAGCAGGCCCGCGATCTGCACCACGATCACCTGCTGTCCGGCCGGGGTGTCCAGCACCATGGTGTTGCGCTCGTTCACCGAGCTGGCCTCCGGCAGATCCGCCGAACGGAACTGGCCCGGCTGATGCAGCACCGTGCGGACGATGCCGGACACCGGCGTGCGCTGCACGTGCACATCGAGCACGGAAAGGAAGATGCTCACCCGCGGCACCGGCTGGTCGCCGAGGCCCAATTCCGCTGGCGGCGCGGCGGTATCGACGAGGGCGACCTCGCCGTCGGCCGGCGCGACAACGGCGCCGGGGCGGCTCGGCGCCACCCGATTCGGGTGGCGGAAGAACGTCGCGCACGCGGCGGCGGCCAGCAGGCCCGTCCGGCGCACCCACTTGCGCTTGCCGCCGAGGACGGCGACCGCGAGCGGTGCGGCGACGAACGGCAGCCCGGCGGGATGCAGCGGGGGAATCGCGTTGCGAACCAGGTCGGCGACGTGGCCGACTCCGGTGCGTTCAGGCGTGCCGGGCGGCGTGGGACGGCGGGCCACAGGCTCCTCTTTCGTGCTAGATGCAGTCGGATCGCGCCGTCGAGCATCAGACCGGCGCAAGCGTTCACACCTTACGGGAAAGGAGCCTGTGGCACGGTGTCGTCAGCTTCGGACTCGACGTCCTGTCACCAGACCGACCAGGAACAGCAGAATCACCGCACCGGCGATGCAGGTGAAGAAGCTGAACCAGAGGCCGCCGCCTTCGACGTCGACGCCGAGCAGCTTCAGCAGGAAGCCGCCGAGCAGACCGCCGACGACACCCACCACGATGTTCAGCAGGATGCCCTGCTGAGCGTCCGTCTTCATGATCTTGCTGGCGATCCATCCGGCCAGACCGCCGATGATGATCCACCCGATAATCCCGAGACCGAGCATGGTGTCCTCGCAATCCGCGCCTGCCGTCCGCCGAACCGTAAGGATGCAGACACATAGTTGGGGCACGCTGGACTGAGCATTCAGCATGCTAACCGGCATATACCCAGGGTTTGTGAGAATACGCACGGCGAAACGCCGATTCTCGGGCTAATATGAGGGTGCCTCATGTCTACGGCTCCGTAGGTGGTGGCTGATGAGGGATCCATTTCGAAGGTTCGGGGACAACCCGGCGGCGGTGCCGCAGGTACATAGGAGACGCACATGGCTGCTCGAATCGCCCAGACCACCGGGGCAGAGCACACGGCGATCCTCGGGCTCGGCGTATACCGCCCGGTCCGGGTCGTCACCAACGACGAGGTGGCGGGCCCGATCAACTCGAGCGACGAGTGGATCCAGACGAGGTCCGGGATCAAGACCCGGCGCTTCGCCGGTGAGTCGGAAACCGTCCAGAGCATGAGCGTCGCCGCCGCGCAGGGCGCACTGGAATCGTCGGGAATCGCGGTCGATCAGGTCGATTGCGTGATCGTCGCGACGTCCACCCACCTGCTGCTCACCCCCGCCGCCGCACCGCGGATCGCGACCGAACTCGGCATGAACGGCTCGGCCGCCTTCGACGTCTCCGCCGGTTGCGCGGGCTTCTGCCACGCGCTCGCGCTGGCCTCGGACCTGATCCGCGGCGGTACGGCCGGGCACGTGCTGGTGATCGGCGTGGAGAAGCTGACCGACACCATCAACCCGAAGGACCGCTCGACCGCGTTCCTGTTCGCCGACGGCGCGGGCGCGGTCATCGTCGGCCCGGCCGACGAGCCGGGCATCGGCCCGACGGTGTGGGGCTCGGACGGCACCCAGCATCACGCGATCCGGCAGGACAAGGACTGGGTCGAGTTCTTCCGCGAGATCGAGGAAAAGGGCACCGACGCGGTGCGCCCCTACCTGGCGATGGAGGGCACGGCGGTATTCCGTTGGGCCGCACACTCGCTGGAGAAGGTGTGCCGCGACGCCATCGACCGGGCCGGCCTGGCCACCGACGACCTGGACGCGATGATTCCGCACCAGGCCAACGGCCGGATCATCGAGATCATGGCGCGGGTGCTGAAGCTGCCGGAGAACTGCGCGCTGGCCAACGACATCGAGGAGACCGGCAACACGTCGGCCGCGTCGATCCCGCTGGCCATGGAGGCGATGCTGCGCAAGGGGCAGTCCAAGCCGGGCGACACCGCGCTGCTCATCGCGTTCGGTGCGGGGCTTTCCTATGCGGCGCAGGTGGTGACGTTGCCGAAGTACGCGATCACGGTTTAGTTCAACCAGATCCGCGCGAATTCGGTTCCGCGCCCACACAATTCAGCATCCCGCGCCCGCGCGATTCAACACCCCGCGCCCGCGCGATTCAGCACCCCGCGCCCGCGCGATTCAGCTGAGCCCCCAGGTGACCTTCACGGTGAAGGTCACCGTTTGGGTGCCCGGTTCCAGCGGCACCGACTGCGGTGCGGCGTCCCGCGCGGACATCTTGGCGCTGTCGTCGCGGCTGTTCGCCTCGGAGATGGTGATGACCTTGGTCAGCTTCACCCCGGCGAGCACCGCGTACTGCTCGGCGCGGGCCTTAGCGTCCGCGAACGCGCGGGCTCGCGCGTCGGCGAGCAGCTGCGAATTGTCGTCGATCGCGAAAGACACCGAGCGCAGCCTGGTTTCGTTGCCACCGGCCTTGATCGCGCTGTCCAGCACACCGGACGCCTTGCTCAGGTCCCGCACGACGACGCGGACCGAGTTGTTCGCGCGGTAGCCGACGACCGTGTTGCTGTCCGTGCCGCCCGCGTATTGGGGCTGGATCGAGACGTCGGTGGTGCGCACGTCCTCCTTGGTGGCACCCGCGCCGACGATGGCATCGGTCATCGCCTTGGCCCGGTCGTTCGCGCGGGAGATCGCGGCCGAGACGTTGTCGGCGGTCACCTCGACGCCGATGTCGGCATTCAGGATGTCGGGTGCGCCGCGCACCTGACCGCTGCCGACCACGGTGACTTCGCGCTCGGGTCCCGAATCGGAGCTACCACAACCGGTCACCACCGCAGTGGCCGCCGCGAGTGCGGCAACCAGCGTGGGCCAGCGCGTCATTCGTCGCATACTCGCAACCTACGCACCTGATAGGGCACCCGAGCGCGAACACGCGAACTTAGTTGTGCGCCTCGACCACGGTCTTGATCTTGCCGAGCGTCTCGTTCATACCGCGGACCAATTCCTCCTCGAACGGCAGCTCACCACCGAGCGCGGCATTGATCGACCTGCGGGAAAACCAGCTGACGCCATTGGGCACGTCGCGCCGCTCGATCAGCCGGGTGCCGTGCTCGGTCGGCTCCAGCGTGTAACTCCAGATCGAGCGATTTTCGTTGATCTTGAAGGCGAACACCTGGTTCGGCTCGTATCGAACGATGCGCGCGGTGGTCGGCCAGTATTTCTTGCCGTCGGTGTTCAGGTTGAGCACCCAGGTACCGGCCTTCGGGGCGCCGAGCGGCAGCATCCGCACGCACTGCGGGCTGAATTCGGGCATCCGCTTGAGGTTCGAGACCACCGCCCACACGCGGTCCGGCGGGGCGGCGATATCAATGACGGCTTCGAGATTCTTCGGCAACGCGGCCTCCGGGATCCATGCGAGCGAGCCGACTGGTGTCCGGCCGAGCGCGTGTGATGGGTAATGCACATTTTAATCGGGAAGACAGTTGGGTCACATTCCGCATGTTGTCCATCGATCTCGGTAATGGCCAGCGCACAATGCCGGATAGAAGAAGCAAAGACACTGCCTCCAGATATCTTCCGTCCAACGTGAGGTGATCGGCCGTGAACCTGCGCTCCCTCTTACACCGGCGACATGCCGACCATGTGCCGCTGCTGCCCGCCGACGACTCCGACGGCGGCCCGCCCGCCCGCGGCCCCGCCGCCGAGAAACTCGAGCGGTTGCTCACCCCCAACGAACTCGACCTGATCCGGCACGACATGTTGTGACCGGCTTGTCCGCCACGAGTGAAACACCGACGACACGGTTTGCACCGAGGATTCATACTCGTTAGGTGACTTCACCCGCTGCCACGAAACCGGCCATCCTGAGCGTCGACGACGATCCGGGTGTCTCCCGCGCGGTCGTGCGCGACCTGCGGCGCCGCTACGGCGCCGAATACCGGATTCTGCGCGCGGAATCGGGCGCCCAGGCGCTCGACGCACTGCGTGAGATGAAATTGCGCGGCCAGCCGGTCGCCGTCCTGATCGCCGACTACCGGATGCCGGGCATGGACGGCATCGAATTCCTGGAGCAGGCGATGGACCTGCACCCGTTCGCGCGCCGCGTGCTGCTGACCGCCTACGCCGACACCAGCGCCGCGATCAATGCGATCAACGTGGTCGACTTGGACCACTACCTGCTCAAGCCGTGGGATCCGCCGGAGGAGAAGCTGTATCCGGTGCTGGACGGCCTGCTCGACGCCTGGCGCGGCAGCGAGCACCGGCCGGTCACCGAGACCAAGGTGGTCGGCAATCGCTGGTCACCGCGCTCCTCGGAGGTGCGCGAGTTCCTGGCCCGTAATCAACTGCCCTACCGCTGGTACCTGGCCGACGAGCCGGAGGGGGCGCGGCTGCTGGAGGCGGCGGGCGCCGATCCCGAGCGCTGCCCGGTGGTGATCACCGCGGCGGGCGACACCCTGGTGCAGCCGTCGGACAACGAGCTCGCGCAGAACGTCGGGCTCACCGTCAACGCGACGGGCGACTTCTACGACCTGATCGTGGTCGGCGGCGGACCGGCCGGCCTCGGCGCCGCGGTGTACGGCGCCTCCGAGGGCCTGCGCACCGTGCTGGTCGAGCGCACCGCCACCGGCGGCCAGGCCGGGCAGAGCTCGCGCATCGAGAACTACCTCGGCTTCCCGGACGGGGTGTCCGGCGGCCAGCTGGCCGACCGGGCGCGGCGGCAGGCCGCGAAGTTCGGCGCCGAGGTGATCACCACCCGCGAGGTGGTCGCGCTGGAGGTGAACGGTTCGGCGCGCACGGTGCGCTTCGCCGACGGCGGCAAGCTCTGCGCGCACACGGTGATCATCGCGACCGGCGTCGACTACCGCAGGCACCCCGCCCGCGGCGTCGACGACTTCACCGGGCGCGGTGTGTATTACGGCTCGGCGATGACGGAGGCCTCCGAATGCGCCGACCGCGACGTCTATATCGTCGGCGGCGCGAATTCGGCGGGCCAGGCGGCGGTGTTCTTGTCGCGCAACGCGAAAACGGTGCATCTGGTGGTGCGGGCCGGCTCACTGGACAACTCGATGTCGCACTACCTGGTCCAGCAGATCGCGCAGCTGCCGAATATCAAGGTGCACACCAATACCGAGGTGATCGCCGCCGACGGCGACGAGCACCTGCAGCAGATCGTGTTGCGCAACAATGAGACCGGCAACGAGGAAAAGGCCGAGGCCGAGCGCCTGTTCCTGTTCATCGGCGCCGCACCGCAAACCGACTGGCTCGACGGCATGGTCAAGCGCGACCAGGCCGGTTATGTGCTGGCCGGGCCCGATCTGATGATCGACGGCGCGCGGCCGGCGGGCTGGGAATTGCCCCGTCCGCCACACCATTTGGAGACAAACGTGCCCGGCGTTTTCGTGGCGGGCGACGTGCACGCCGATTCGGCCAAGCGCGTCGCGTCGGCGGTCGGTGAGGGTGCGATGGCGGTCATGCTGGTGCACCGGTACCTAGCCTAAACAGGAGGCTGGCAAATGAATTCAACGGAAAACGCGGACCGCAGCAGCCGAATGGTTTGCGACCCAGCGGAATTGCGCACCCTGTTCCTGTTCGAGAAGCTCAATGACGAACAGCTGGACTGGCTGTGCCGAGACGGGCGCATCGAAACCATCGAGCCGGGCCTGGTCTTCCGCGAGGGCGAACCGGCCACCTGCTTCTACGTGCTGATGGAGGGCGAGGTCGTGTTGACCAAGCTCTCCGGCGGCACCGAGATCGAGCTGGTCCGCACCCAGCACCACGGCGCCTACTCGGGCGCCTGGATGGCTTATATCGGTGACAAGGTCGACCAGACCTACAACGGATCGCTGAAGGTGACGGTGCCGTCGCGGTTCTTCGTGCTCGACGCCACCATCTTCGCCCAGATGATGAACGAATGGTTCCCGATGGCGGTGCACCTACTCGAGGGTGTGTTCTTCGGCAACCGCAACGCCAATGCGCGGGTCGGCCAGCGCGAGCGGTTACTCGCCCTCGGCTCGCTGTCGGCGGGTCTGACCCATGAGCTGAACAATCCGGCCGCCGCCGCGGTGCGGGCCACCTCCGGCCTGCGCGAGCGGGTCGCGGGCATGCGGCACAAGCTGGCCATGATGGCCGACGGCAAGTTCGACACCGCCTCCCTCGGCGCGCTGGTGCGGCTGCAGGAAGAGGCGGCCGCCCAGGTGGCCAAGGCGCCGGAGCTGACGCCGATGGAGGCCGCCGATCGGGAGGACGTGCTCGGCGAGTGGCTCGAGGAACACAACATCGGCGACGGCTGGAGCCTCGCACCGAACTTCGTGCAGGCCGGGTTCGATGTCGACTGGCTGGAGCGGGTGTCCGCCACGCTCGAGGGCTGTACCGAAAAGGTGTTCGAGGGCGCGATCCGCTGGTTGAACTACACCATCGAGACCGAGCTGATGATGAACGAGATCGCCGACTCCACCACGCGCATCTCGTCACTGGTCAATGCGGCCAAACAGTATTCGCAGATGGACCGGGCGCCGTTCCAGGTGGTCGACATCCACGATCTGCTCGACAGCACACTGGTGATGCTCAGCCGCAAGATCGGCGACGGAGTCGAGGTGGTCAAGGAGTACGACCGCTCGCTGCCCCAGGTGCCTTGCTACGCAGCGGAATTGAACCAGGTGTGGACCAACCTGATCGACAACGCGGTGTACGCGATGGGCGGCCAGGGCACCCTTTCGGTCCGCACCAGGCACGAAAACGATTGCGCCGTAATCGAAATCGGCGATACCGGCCCCGGCATTCCGGAGGACGTGCGCAGCCGCATCTTCGAGCCGTTCTTCACCACCAAGCCGATGGGCGAGGGCACCGGTCTCGGCCTGGACATCTCCTTCCGGATCGTGGTGAACAAGCACGACGGCGACATCCAGGTCGATTCCGAGCCGGGCAACACCAGATTCACCGTCTGGCTGCCGCTGAACCGCACGCCCGACGATCTGGCGGAGCAGAATCAGCCCGAACCGGAAACCACTTCAGGAGGTCAACGATGACGCAGGAGCTCGAGGGCATCGACACCGCGGTGCCGCCAAGCGGTGCGGGCTGCGTGGAATGCGATGCCGCGCAAGGCTGGTGGGTACATCTGCGCCGCTGCGCGCAGTGCGGCCACATCGGCTGTTGCGATACCTCGCCCGCCCAGCACGCCAGCCTGCACGCGAAAGAGACCGGCCACCCGTTCATTCAGAGCTTCGAGCCGGGCGAGGATTGGTACTACAACTTCACGACCGAGGAAATGTACGGCGACGGACCGGAACTCACGCCGCCGACCAGCCATCCGGCCGACCAGGGCGCGCCAGGCCCGCGCGGCCGGGTGCCCGCGGACTGGCAGGCACACATCCACTGAAACCCCGCGCACCCGGTACGCTGCACCCGACGTGCCGGGTGCTCCGGTGCTAATCAGACACACATCCACCGGGGAAAGCACGGTATGAAGCGAACTTCCGCCATCGTCCTGGTCACCGGGACGGTGGCTTTGCTGCTGGCAGGCTGCGGCCAGTCCTCGAACGATGCCGCCGACGCGAACGGATTACGCAAAGGCGACTCGAGCGCGAGCGCGACCGCGGCGCCGCGGTCGCCGTCCGCGGCCGCCGCGCCGAGCATCGGCACGCCGGACAGCGCGCCCGCCACCGCGCAACCGAGCGCACCCGCGGCCACCGATCCGGCGAAGACCACCTGCGGTGAGTTCAAGAAGCTGGATACCGAGGCGGAGAAGACCGTGATCGAGCAGATCCTCGCGGCCCACCCGGACAGCAAGTTCGCGGGCAGCCCGAATGTCGCGCTCGGCACCGCCAAGCTGGTCTGTCTGTCCGGCAGCGTGGCCGATACCACGGTCGCCCAGGCCGCCGGGATCGTCCCGAAGAACTAGTAGCACCCGCCATCCCCGGCCACGACCTTGCGTCGGCGCGGCAGAATGGCACGGTGGCAGAACTCGCGCTCACCGCTCGGCTCAATCCGTCCGCTGCCGACGCCCGCCGCGGCGTGGTGCGGCTGCACCCGGAGGCGCTGACCGCGCTCGGGCTGCGTGAGTGGGACGGCATCGCGCTGGTCGGTGCGCGGCGCACCGCGGCGGTGGTCGGGGTGGCCCCGGCGGACACCCCGGCCGGGGTCGCGCTGCTCGATGACGTGACGCTGTCCAACGCGGGCCTGCGTGAGGACGCGACGGTGGTCGTCGCGCCGGTGACGGTGTACGGCGCCAAGCAGATCTCGGTGAGCGGCTCGGTGCACGCCACCCGCACCATTCCGGCGGCGACGCTGCGCCAGGCGCTGCTCGGCAAGGTGGTTACCGTCGGTGACACGGTCTCGCTGCTGCCCCGCGATCTCGGCCCGGAGATCAGCTCCGCCGCTGCCTCCCAAGCACTTTCGCGCACCTTCGGGATCGCGTGGACCACCGAGTTGCTCACCGTCACCGCGACCGATCTGCGCGGCCCGGTCAGCGTGCAGCCGAACACCGCGGTCGTCTGGGGCGCCGGGGTGGTCGCGGCCAGGGACGCCGCCGACCGGGCGCTGGCGGGTAGCCCGATCCCGTCGGGCGAGGCCTCCCGTGCCGCGACCGAGGCGGCCGCGTTCGATGGTGCGGCGGCCGCGAACGGCGCATCGGATAGCCGGAGCGCGGCCATTCGGGATACCGATCCGCAGATCACCGTCAAGGATCTGGCGGGTGCGCACAGCCAGGCAACGAAGCTTGCGGAGTGGCTCAGCCTCGCCCTCGACGAGCCCGAACTGCTCAAAACCCTCGGCGCCACACCGCATCTCGGCGTCCTGATCACCGGCCCGGCCGGCGTCGGCAAGGCCACCCTGGCCCGCGCGGTCACCGCGCCGCGCCGGATGGTCGAGCTGGACGGCCCGACGATCGGGGCCGCCGAGAGCGGCACCCGACTGCGCGCGGTGGCCGAGGCGGTGGCCGACGTCTGTTCCGGCCAGGGCGGCATCCTGCTGATCACCGATATCGACGCACTGCTGCCCGCGCAGGCCGAGCCGGTGGCCACCCTCATCCTCGATCAGCTGCGGGCCGCGGTCGCCGAGCCGTGCGTCGCCTTTCTCGCCACCACGGCGCACCCCGCCGGGATCGACCCCAGGCTGCGCGCGCCCGATCTGTGCGACCGCGAACTCGCCCTCGCGCTGCCCACCGCCGCGGTGCGCAAGTCGCTGTTGGAGCAGTTGCTGCGCAAAGTCCCCACGGCCGAGCTGAAGCTCGACGAGATCGCCGCGCGCACACCGGGATTCGTGGTGTCCGACCTGGCCGCGCTGTGCCGGGAAGCCGCACTGCGGGCGGCCTCACGGGCCAGCAGGGGACACACCGATCCGCAACTGACCCAACCGGATCTGGTCGACGCACTGAAAGTGATTCGGCCGCTATCGCGTTCGGGCATGGACGAACTGGCCATCGGCAGCCTCACCTTGGACGAGGTCGGCGACATGGTGGAAACCAAGCAGGCGCTGACCGAAACGGTGTTATGGCCACTGCGCCACCCGGATTCGTTCGCCCGCCTCGGCATCGACCCGCCGCGCGGCGTGCTGCTCTACGGTCCGCCCGGCTGCGGCAAGACCTTCCTGGTGCGGGCCCTGGCGAGCACCGGGCAGCTCAGCGTGCACACAGTGAAGGGCGCCGAGCTGATGGACAAGTGGGTCGGCTCCTCCGAACGCGCGGTGCGCGAATTGTTCCAGCGCGCACGCGATTCCGCGCCGTCGCTGATCTTCCTCGACGAGGTGGACGCACTGGCGCCGCGGCGCGGCCAGAGCGGCGACTCCGGCGTCGGCGACCGGGTGGTCGCCGCGCTGCTCACCGAGCTCGACGGGGTGGAACCGCTGCGCGATGTGGTGGTGCTCGGCGCGACCAACCGGCCGGAGCTGATCGATCCGGCGCTGCTGCGGCCAGGCCGGCTGGAACGACTGGTCTTCGTGCCGCCACCGGACGGCGCGGCCCGGCTGGAGATCCTGCGGACGGCCGGGCGCTCGGTGCCGCTGGCCCGCGACGTCGACCTCGCCGCACTGGCCCGCAAGCTCGACGGCTACTCCGCGGCCGACTGCGCCGCGCTGCTGCGCGAGGCCGCGCTCACGGCGATGCGCCGCGACCTCGACGCCGCCGACGTCACCGCGGCCGATGTGGCGGCGGCCCGCGCGACGGTCCGGCCGTCGCTGGACGCGCTACAGGTCGAGTCGCTGCGCCGGTACGCGGAGACGCGAGGCCAGCCGACCGGCAACGAAGGCCGGTACCTCTAACGCTTGCCGACCGGGCGGCAAACGCACTGTAAACCGCAGCTTTCTGGCATTTCACCCATTTCGACATACCCCCGCGAAGTGATGGCAATCACAGAATCGCAGGTCGCGCGCAGGTATGTTCGGCACGTGCGGCGGATGGGTGATGCGTTCGACGCGGTCACGGCCTTCTTCGGAGCCGCGGTCGCGGGTGTGACGCTGTTCCTGCCGGTGACCTTCTCCTCGATCCGGGAGAGCACGCCGTATCAGATCACCAACCTGTGGGACAGCGTGCCGCGCGGCGCGGCCATCGGCGTGATCGTCGCCGTCGCGGTCGCGGTGCTGGTCGGCACCGCCTTCCGCCCGGCCACCGCGTGGGCGGTCGCCCTGCTCGGCATCATCGCGCAGCTGGTCAATCACGTTGCCGGCCGCCATGTTTCGTCCGCCGACATGCTCACCACGCAGAACTACGTGGACGCGGCGTGCGCCGGGATCCTGCTCGGCGGGCTCGGTGTCGCCGCGCTGCGCAAGCCAGTGCTCGCCGGCGGCTACGCGCTCGGCTGTGCCGGGTTCTTCGTGTTCAGCGACCTCGCGGACTTCCTCGACATCGAAGACGACCCGTTCGACGTGCTGGAGACGCCGCCCAGCTGGCTGATCGGGCTGGCGATGGTGCTGCTGGTCATCAGCACCCTGCGGAATCGGACCAAGGCGGGCGAGCCCGAGCCCGCGCGATCGTCCATCGAACTGCCGGTGGCACCGATCCTCGCGGCCATGGTGCTCGCCCTGGTGATCCTCGCCGTCACCGAATGGCTGCAACGGCAGTACACCAACGCGCCCGCGATCAATCACGCGGTCGATATCGGGCTCACCGCCGCCGCCACCGTGTTCGCCGCGACCGCGGCGGCCATGCTGCTGCCCGGCCGCGACGGATACGGCGTGTATCTCGCGGTCAGTTTGACCGCGGCCGCCGACGCCTTCGGGTACGCCGCCCGGCCCGGCTGGAGCGTCTGGGTGTTGCTCGCGCTCACCGCCGTCGGCCTGTTCGCCGGCACCAGGCGGCCTTCCGTGCCGCTGGCCGTCGCCTTGCTGGCCGGCATCGCCGCCTTCGCGATCATCACGCCGCCGGAGGCGAACTGGGTCCTCTTCTCCGCCGGGAGCGCGGTGCTCGCGGTCACCGCGGGCTACTGCTGCGCCACCGCCCGGCCGCAGTTCGCCCCGAGCGGCGTGCTCGCGCTCGCCGCCCTCTACCTGCCGACGGTCATTTCGGTACTGCCGGATGACACCAAGAGCTGGCACGTGCCCGACGGCGCGGCGCACGACACCACACCCGGCCGCGCCGCACTGGCGATCGTGCTCGGCAGCGCGGTCGGTCTCGCCGTGCTGCACCACTTCCGGCCGCGCGGCCGACCGCAGTCGACCGACCCCACCAGCGACGAAGCGTTAGCGGATATATAGCCCCGGCGGCGCCGTGTACCCGACGCCATACTCGACGAGGACGCGGAAATCCCCAGGCTCCACGTAAGATTGTCCCGCACCACCCCGCCGCCCCTACCCGACGGAGTGTAGTTTGCTCGCAATCCTGCTCGCCCTCGCCGCAGCCGCGCTCGCCGCACCGCTGTGGGTAAGGGCACTGGGACGCAACGCTTTTTACGTGCTTGCCCTGGTCCCGCTCGGCGGCCTGGTCTGGGTCGTCGCGAATTGGGGTAGCACACAGCGGGTTCGGCTGGACTGGGCGCCGAGCATCGAGATGAACATCGATCTGCGGTTCGACTCGCTCGCCGCGATCATGTCGGCGCTGGTGCTCGGCATCGGCGCGCTGGTCCTGTGCTATTGCGCCAGATACTTCGAGGACGACGAGCCGCGCCTCGGCGTGTTCGCGGCCGAGATGGTCGGCTTCGCCGGAGCCATGTTCGGCTTGGTGACCAGCGACAACATGCTGTTGCTCTTCGTTTTCTGGGAAGTGACAACGGTGCTGTCGTTCCTGCTCGTCGGCCACAATGCCGAGCAGGCGAACAGCCGGCGCGCGGCCATCCAGGCGCTGCTGGTCACCGCCGCGGGCGGGCTGGCGATGCTGGTCGGGCTGATCATCCTCGGCGAGATCAACCACAGCTACCTGCTCTCCGACCTGCTGGCGCAGGCACATCCGCCGCACGGGCTCGCGGTGAACGTCGCGGTGGTGTTGATCCTGATCGGCGCGCTCAGCAAGTCCGCCGTGGTGCCACTGCACTTCTGGCTGCCCGGCGCGATGGCGGCGCCGACGCCGGTCAGCGCGTATCTGCACGCCGCGGCCATGGTCAAGGCGGGCGTGTATCTGGTGGCGCGGCTCGCGCCGGTGTTCGCGGAGAACCCGGTCTGGCATCCGCTGGTGCTCACCTTGGGCGTGGCGTCGATGCTGCTCGCCGGGTTGCGGTCGCTCGAGGTGGTCGATCTGAAGCTGGTGCTGGCCTTCGGCACGGTGAGCCAGCTCGGCTTCCTGATCGTGCTGGTCGGCATCGGCACGCCGGACGCGGCGCTGGCCGGGGTGGCGATGATCGTGGCGCACGCGATGTTCAAGGCGTGCCTGTTCATGGTCGTCGGGATCATCGATCACGGGGCGGGCACCCGGGACCTGCGTCGGCTCTCGGGGCTCGGCCGCCGCGCCCCGGTGCTGTGCGCCATCGCGATACTCGCCGCGTTGAGCATGGCCGGGATTCCGCCGCTGGTCGGGTTCGTCGGCAAGGAAAGCGCGTTGGGCGCGATCCTGGACGCCGACACCCTCGCCGGGCCCGCGCGGGTGGCGCTTGCGGTCGGCGTGGTGCTCGGGTCGATGCTGACCGTCGGCTACAGCATTCGCTTCGTCTGGGGTGCCTTCGCGGACAAGCCCGGAGTCGCGCGGCCGACGGCGCACGGCGCGCACCGGGTGCGCAGAGTATCCGACTATGCCACCGAAAGCGCCGGGCCGACAGCGGATTCCGGCGAGGCAGCGCACAGTATCGAAGACGGCGGCTGGCACGCGCCGAGTGCGTTGTTCCTGGCCGCGCCCGCCGTGCTCGCGGTGGCGAGCCTGGCCGCGGGGCTGGCGGCACCGGGCACGGATCGGCTGCTGAGTCCTTACGCGGAAACGTTTTCCGAAGATCTACTGTCCTATCTGTCGCTGTGGCACGGCTTTACGGTCCCGTTGGCGCTGACGGTCGTGATCATCGCGGGCGGCGTCGCGCTGTTCCGGCTGCGTGATCGGCTCCGCGATCCCACCCGGCCGCGGCTCGGCAACGCGGACCGGGCCTACGACGCGGCGCTGCGCGGCATGGATCAGCTGTCGCTGCGGATGACCGGCGCGGTGCAGCGCGGGTCGCTGCCGCTGAGTCAGGCGACGATCCTCGGCACGCTGATCATCCTGCCGACCGTGCTGCTCGCCATCGGCACCCGCACCGGAGTGCAACTGCGCCTGTGGGATTCGCCGTTGCAGGCGGTGATCGGCGGGATCCTGATCGCGATGGCGCTCGGTGCGACGGTGCTGCGCAACCGGTTGGCCAGCGTGCTCGTCGTCGGGGTCACCGGTTACGGCTGCGGCGTGATCTTCGCACTGCACGGCGCGCCCGACCTGGCACTGACCCAATTCCTGGTCGAGACACTGACTTTGGTGATCTTCGTGCTGGTGCTGCGCGCGTTTCCGGCGGAGATCGAGGCGGGCCGGGCCACCCCGTTCAAGGCACGCCGGGCGGTACTGGCCGCGCTGGTCGGCACGGCCGTCACGGTGCTCGGCGCCTTCGCCGTCGCCGCCCGCACCGCCGAACCGATCTGGCACCGAATCCCCGACGCCGCTTACCAATTCGGCGGCGGCAAGAATGCCGTCAACGTGCTGCTCGTCGACGTCCGCGCCTGGGACACGCTCGGCGAGATCTCGGTGCTCGTGGTCGCCGCGACCGGCGTCGCCTCGCTGGTGTTCCGCAGCCGCCGCTTCGGCAGCGCCCCGCGCGCCGCCGATTCGCCGAACTACGACCCGGATCTGGTGAGCTGGCTGCCCGCCGGGCGGCTGGTCGATCGCGCGGACCGCTCGATGGTCATGCAGATCACCACCCGGCTGGTGTTCCCGACCATCATGGTGCTGTCGGTGTACTTCTTCTTCTCCGGCCACAACGCGCCGGGCGGCGGTTTCGCGGGCGGGCTCACCGCCGGGCTCGCGCTGACGCTGCGCTATCTCGCCGGTGGCCGGTACGAACTCGGCGAGGCGCTGCCGGTCGACGCGGGTCATCTGCTCGGGGCCGGACTGGCCCTGGCCGCCGGAACCGCGGTCGGCTCACTGTTTTTCGGCGTGCCCCCGCTGTCCTCGGCGATCTTCGAGGTGACGCTGCCGCTGCTCGGCCACGTCAAGCTGGTGACCGCGCTGTTCTTCGATCTGGGCGTCTACTTGATCGTCGTCGGCCTGGTGCTCGATGTATTGCGCAGCCTCGGCGCGCGACTCGACAGCGAGCTCGCGGTCAGCGAAACCTCCCCGACCGCTGGAGGTTCCGTCAAATGACCGCCAACCTCACGCTGCTGATCGTCATCGGGGTCCTGGTCGCCTGTGGGGTGTACCTGATCCTGGAGCGCGCGGTGTCGAAGATGCTGCTCGGCATGATCCTGTTCGGCAACGCGGTGAACCTGCTGATCATCACCCTCGCGGGCCCGGACGGCCGCGCGCCGATCCAGGGCCAGACCGACACCACCCATCGCGACACCGCCGACCCGCTCGCGCAGGCGATGGTGCTCACCGCGATCGTGATCACCATGGGCCTCGCGGCATTCGTGCTCGCGCTGGCCTACCGCTCCTACACCATCACCACCACCGACGATGTCGAGAACGACCAGGAAGACGTCGATATCGCCCGCAGGCGCGAGCGAGAGGACCCGGAAGATTGAACCTCTCCCCCGGCCTGCTGCCGATCCTCATGCCGCTGCCCGTGCTGGTGCCGCTGCTCGCGGCCGCGGGCACCCTGGTCTTCGGGCGCAGGCCACGGACCCAGCGCACGTTCATGCTCGGCGCGCTCAGCGCCGTCGTCGTCATCTGCGGGCTGCTGCTGTATCTGGCCGACCGCGACGGCACCACCGCGCTGCAGATCGGCAACTGGGAGACGCCGATCGGCATCACGCTTGTGGTGGACCGGCTGTCCGCGGGGATGCTGCTGGTCTCCTCGATCGTGCTGCTCGCCGTCGCGCTCTACGGTTCCGGCCAGAACATTCGCGACGGCGACGAGCGGCAGCCGACCTCGATCTACCGGCCCACCTATCTGGTGCTGACCGGCGGTGTCTCGGCCGCGTTCCTGGCCGGTGACCTGTTCAACCTGTTCGTCGGCTTCGAGATCCTGCTCGCCGCGTCGTTCGTGCTGCTCACCGTCGGCGGCACCGAGGAACGGATCCGCGCGGGAGTGTCCTATGTGATGGTCTCGATGCTGGCGTCGCTGATCTTCCTGACCGGCATCGGCATGACCTACGCGGCCACCGGCACCTTGAACCTGGCGCAGCTGGCCCAGCGGATCGGTGCGGTGCCGGAGGGCACCCGCACGGCCATCTACGCGGTGCTGCTGGTGGCGTTCGGCATCAAGGCGGCGGTGTTCCCGCTGTCGAACTGGCTGCCCGACTCCTACCCCACCGCGCCCGCACCGGTGACCGCCGTGTTCGCCGGCCTGCTCACCAAAGTCGGTGTGTACGCGATCATCCGGACGCACTCGCTGCTGTTCCCCGGCGGTGAGTTCGACTCGATCCTGCTGGTGTGCGGGTTGCTCACCATGCTGGTCGGCATCTTCGGCGCGATCGCGCAGAGCGATATCCGGCGACTGCTGTCGTTCACTCTGGTCAGTCACATCGGGTACATGATTTTCGGGGTCGGGCTGGCCAGTACGGCCGGGCTGTCCGGCGCGGTGTTCTATGTGGCGCACCACATTCTGGTGCAGACCGCGCTGTTCCTGGTGGTCGGCCTGATCGAGCGGCAGGCGGGCTCGACCTCGCTGCGCAGGCTCGGCGGCCTGGCGACGGCGAGTCCGCTACTGGCCGTGCTGTTCCTGATTCCCGCGCTGAATCTCGGTGGTATTCCGCCGTTCTCGGGGTTCATCGGCAAGGTCGCGCTGTTGCAGGCGGGTGCGGAGGACGGCAGCGTGCTGGCCTGGACACTGGTGGCGGGATCGGTGCTCACCAGCCTGCTCACGCTGTATGCCATCGCGCGGGTGTGGAGCAAGGCCTTCTGGCGGCCACGAGCGGAGGCGCCTGAGGGGCACCTCACCGCCGCGAAAACGCCGTCGCTGATCGAGGATTCGACGGACGTGCTCTATGACGAGCGCACACACCCCGGCCGGATGCCGCTGTTGATGGTGGGTTCGACGGCGGCGTTGGTCGCGGTCGGCCTCAGCCTGACGGTGCTCGCGGGTCCGATCCTGCGCATCGCCGACCGGGCGGCGGCGGATCTGCGCGATCCCGGCGTGTACATCACTGCGGTACTTGGTAATTCGCCTCCGGAGCCGGGAGCGGGCAAATGAGTGGGGTGAGTCGCGAGACCGTCGTGCGGATCGGCGTGCTGTGTTGGCTGACCGTTGTCTGGATCGCGCTGTGGGGCGATCTCAGCATCGCCAATGTGCTGGCCGGGCTTGCGGTCGGCGCGCTGATCATGGTGGCGCTGCCGCTGCCGCGAGTGCCGGTCAACGGGCGCTGGCACCCGCTGTCGATGATCGAATTGATCGTGGTGGCCTCGTATTACGCGATCGAATCCAGCCTGCAGGTGGCGTGGTTCGCGATCCGGCCCGCGCCGCCGCCGGTCTCCGGGGTGCTGCGCGTCTACCTGAGCACCAAATCCGACCTGGTGCTTGTGCTGTGCACCGACCTGCTGAACCTGATCCCGGGCACCATGGTGCTGGAGATCGATCGACGGCGCTGCGTCGTCTACGTGCACGTGCTCGACGTGAGCAGCGACGCGGCGGTGGACAAGTTCTACCGGACCACCCGGCGCTTGGAGAAGCTGCTCATCTCGTCGTTCGAGCGCCACTCCGAATGGCGCTCGACCCCGACCAGGCCGCCGGAGGTGTCGCCATGACCGTTGTCGCCGTCATCGCGGGTGTGCTGCTGACGGCCGCCGCCGTGATCACCAGCTATCGCATTCTGGCCGGGCCCAGCACCCTGGACCGGATCGTCGGCATCGACTCGCTGATGGCGATCGCCGCCTCCGGGCTGGCCGTCTGGGCCGCCTACAGCGAGGACACCACGATCATCCCGGCGATCATCGCGCTGGCCCTGGTCGGCTTTCTCGGCTCGGCCGCCGTCACCCGCTTCCGCGTGAAGGACGAACAGTGAACCCAATGCTGCTGAGACGACCGGCATTCCGGGCCGGAGGTGACCGATGACCGTGTGGCAGTGGATCTCCGGCGCACTCATCCTCTTCGGCGCAACCCTGGCCCTGACCGCATCGATCGCGATCGTGCGCTTCCCCGACACCCTCACCCGCATGCACGCCGCCACCAAACCCCAAGTGATCGGCCTGATCCTGGTCCTGGCAGGCGCAGGCATCGAGCTATTCGGCCACGGCAACGTCTGGGCCCTGGTCCTGGTCGGCCTCTTCACCCTGCTCACCGCCCCGGTGGTGGCCCACCTGATCAGCCGCACCGCCTACCGCGAACAAAGCCACCGCGACGGCCTACTCACCGTCAACGAACTCGGCGACAGCATCGACTGAGCGCAGCCACTCGATTTCTACCGAAACACGAAGATCTATCTCGGTCGTAGTGGACTATGCACTGGGGCCTGACACCCCGGACGTGCAGAAGGGGATCAACCATGCGAGTCGTACCCATAACCGAGGCATACGCCGACTTGACCGCAGTCCTCGACTCGGCGGCCGAAGACCTCGAGGAAGTTGTCATTACCCGTACCGGACACGAACCAGCCGTCGTAATCGCTCTTCGCGAGTACGAGTCCTTGAAGGAAACCCTTTACCTACTCGGCAATCCGGCTAATGTGCAACACCTGGCGCGATCGATCGCATCCCTCGAGACGGAGCATAACCCTCGGTAACCACAACGGCGTGGACGAATAACACCGCCGCACTGTGAACCTCAGCGCGCTGCGGTCTCCACCTCGCGTTGTGCGGCCGTGGTCTGGCGCTGGCCCGCGAACCAGGTGGCGTGGAAGGCGGCGGCCAAGCCCGCGAGTAGGGCGAGCACGATAGTGCCTGCGAGGACCGGGTATTCGGCCATGGAGACCGGTAGGTAGCGGTAGGACAGCAGGAGTATGGCGAGGACTGCTGTGCCGCCTGCGACGAGGCGGATGCGGAACCAGCCCCAGCCGCGTTCGGGGTCGCGCAGGGCCGATTCGACGGTCAGGCACAGGACCGCGCCTGCGACGAGGTCGACGCCGTAGTGGTAGCCGAAGCCGAGGGTCGCGGTGACCGTGGCCAGCAGCCAGAACGCGCCGCCCCAGCGCACCAGGCTGGGCGCGGGGCCGCCGTCGGTGTCGCGGCGGGTGTGCAGGAACACCGACAGTGCCCAGGCGGTGTGCATGGACGGCATGCAGTTACGCGGCGTCGCCGAATCGAACGGCATCGGCATCGGGTTTCGGTCCAGTGGCGGCACCACGCTCGGCCAATAGTTGCCGAGCTGCAGTCCGTGCCCGTCCGCGCCGAAGGCGAACATCGGCCCGACCACCGGGAAGATCACATAGACGATCGGGCCGACCAGCCCGAGCACCAGAAACGTGCGCACCAGATAGTGGCTCGGCCAGCGGCCGCTGGACACCACCCGGCGCAGCTGCCACACCGCCACCACGATCGCCGCGACCGGCAACTCGATGTAGACCCAGTGCAGCACCCCGTAGACGACCGGGCCGAGCACGTCGAGCACCCGACCCATCACCCAGGACGGATCGCCCAGCGCGTGATCGGCCAGCAGCACGTACTCGTCGAGCACCGTCGGCCTGCTCAGCACCGTGACGTGCAACCACACGTCGCCGACCTTGGTGGCGAGGATGAGCAGCGCACCGAGCGCGGCGGCGTGCAGCGCGTTGCGCCGTTCGGTGCCGTCCCAGCGCAGCCAGGCGAACACCGCGAGCCCGGTGAGCACGATCACCGGGCCGTTGCCGATCGCGAACGACTCACCGGCCAGCAGCCGGACACCCAACCACACCAGGTCGATGGTCACGGCCACACTCAGCGCGATGATCCGGCGGCGCGTCGAAATGCCAACCAGCGCAAGGACCAAGCCCGCCCACGGCACCGACATCGACTTGGGCGTGCCGACATAGTCCTGCCAGAGGCTGCCGAGCGGGCCCTGGAACCCTTCGCGCAGCGCCACGATTTGCAGCGCGATGAGCAGTACCGGCACTGCGGCAACGCCCGCCGCGACCCAAACCCGGGTCGGCGGCACACGCAACCGAGGAGCGGCACTTCCTACTCTGGGTCCCGGGTCTTCGACAAGCACTCGACCATAGTAAACGGGGGGTGAACGCCATCTCACTTGCCGACTGAACATTGGGGGTCGGCAGCCGGCGGGGTGGGTGAATGCTGGGCGACCGAACCCAGCGGGCGAATTACTGCTCGAGCTCCTTGACCAGCGCGTCTACCACCGCGACCAGGTCACCTTGCGCCGCGGCGGCGACTTTTCGCTGCCGCTGGTATGACGCACCTCGCTCCGGGATCTCCGCGACGAACGCCAATTCGTCCGCGCAGCCGAGCCGTTTCGCGGTCGGCTCCAACCGGTTCAGCAGGTCGGTCACGTCGTCGGTGACCAATCGCTCGTTGCTCTTGTCATCGACGATGATGATCGCGTCCAGCCCGTAGCGGGCGGCCCGCCACTTGTTCTCCTGCACGTGCCACGGCGGCAAGGAGGGCAGGGTCTCGCCCTCTTCCAGCCTGCGGTCCAGGTCGACGATCAGGCAGTGGATCAGCGCGGCCATCGCGGCCAGCTCGGCGCGGGTCGACACCCCGTCGCACACCCGCACCTCGATCGTGCCCCACTTCGGCGCGGGCCTGATGTCCCAGTGCATGCCGCCGAGCTGTTCGAAAACCCCCGTCTTGAACTGGTCGTGCACGAAATGCTCGAAGCCACGCCAGTTTTCGAACTGGAACGGCAGACCGGCGGTGGGTAGCTGCTGGAACATCAGCGTCCGGTTGCTGGCGTAGCCGGTGTCCGAGCCCGCCCACATCGGGGAGGACGCGGACAGCGATAGTAGGTGCGGATACTGCATCAGCAGCGCGTTCAGGATCGGAAAGACCTTGTCCCGGTGCGAAACTCCGACGTGCACGTGCACGCCCCAGATCATCATCTGGCGGCCCCACCACTGGGTGCGCTCGATCAGCTCGTCGTAATGCTCCGAGCGGGTCAGCTGTTGCGCCGACCACTGCGCGAACGGATGGGTGCCCGCGCAGAACAGGTCGACCCCGAGCGGGTCGGCGGCGCGCCGGACCGCGGTCATGGTGCCGTGCAGGTCCTCGACCGCGTCGCCGACGGTTTCGTGCACGCCCGTGACGAGTTCGACCGTGTTGCGCAACAGCTCCTTGGTCACCTGCGGGGTGCCGTCGTGCGCATGCAGGTCGCCGAGCGAATCGAACACCGCCGCAGCGGTATTCGACAGATCGCGGCTCACCTTGTCGACGAGTGCGATCTCCCACTCGATGCCTATGGTGGGCCGGGGCGATCCATGGAAGGGAACGTGTTCTCTGCCTGCCCCGGCCATATCGGCTCCTGCGCTACTGGATCACACCGCAGGCGACGCGGCCGCCCGCGTCGCCTGTCGCTAGCGTCGTATCATCCGGGCCGGCAACGCCGTCGGCCCGGAGGTATCGGTTCGGGATGTTGCCGAAGTTGTCGGCGTCGGCGTGGATCATCAACGCCTTGTTCTTCAGGTCGTCGAGCGTCAGTGCGTCGGTGGTGGTGACCAGCTTGGCGGTGCCGTCCGAGCGGACCTCGAGCGAGGTGAGGTCGCCGCTGGCCGGGTGCGTGTTCGCGCTACCGACCTGCAGATGGCCACCGGCGGAAAGGAAGTCGCCGGACGGGCCGCCGGTCGGCGCGACCGAGTTGGCCTCGCACTTGCCGATCGAGTGCACGTGCAGGCCGTGGAAGCCGGGGCGCAGGCCGTGTGCCTCGACGGTGAACTGCAGGTGGTTACCGTCCTTGACGATGTTCGCGGTGGCGACCGAGGCGCCCGCGGCGTCCTTCAGGTCGACCTTCACGCCCGGGTTCGCTTCGGCGCTGCCGGTTTCCTTGCCGGATTCGCTCGCGGGCGGGGCGGCGGAACCGCTCCACACCGGCGGGGTCGTCCCCTGCACGTCACTCGACTCCTGGCTGTTGGTGCAGCCTGCGAGGCCGAGGACCGCGATCGCGAGCACCGGGGTCACAGTCCGCCAGGACGGGCGACGAGTTGTGGACGGGGCCATCGGGGAACTCCTTTATGAGTACCGAGTTTACGAAGTTTACGAGTAAAGCTGGGTGGACACGTTCGTTACCGGACAAGATGATGCCACGTCCGCCGTGTCGCGCCGTGACAGGCCCGTTCAGCGGCACGTCGCCAGTTGACGCGGCCAGGTCGCCAGTTGTCAGTTACCCGTCACGATGACGGTTACACCGGGCGAGGACTCGCCCAATCCGCTCGACTTCGGTTCCGCGGCGATGCCGAGCTGCTGCGCGATGGCTTGGGCCGCCTCTTTGTCGCCCGGCGAATTGCCGTAGTACACGGTGGTTTTCGGGATATTCGCGCCGGGGTAGTTGCCGGTCTCGACGACATTCCAGCCGTCGGCGGTGAGCTGGCCCGCGGTCTTGCCGGCCAGCCCGACGATCATGCTGTTGTTCAGCACGGTCACCGGAACCGCCTTGGCGGCGGCCGTGGTGGTCGCCGGGGCGGTGGTCGACGGCGTGGTGGTCGCCGCGGACGACGGGGCGACGCTCGTGGACGACGCGGCGTCGGGGGTCTTCGGGGCCGTGGTGGCCGCGGGCACCTGCGGTACCGGCTTGGCGCTGGTCGAGGTGGCCGACTCCGATGGACCGGATCCTGAGCTGTCGGCATCGGACTTCGACAGCGACATCGCCCCAAGGCCACCGAACACGATGGCCAGTGCGATCAACACCATCGCCAACGCTCGCAATGGCGGCCCACCGGAGGTGGGATTCGGGTAGCTCACCTAGTCGAGCCTAGCCCGGTCATACCTGGAAACCGAGCCGTCGCGCGGCCCTGGCTTTTTGCCTGCTCGCCCGCAGCCTGCGCAGCCGCTTGACGAGCATAGGGTCGGCGGCGAGCGCCTCCTGCCGGTCGACCACGGCGTTGAGCACCTGGTAGTACCGGGTGGGCGACATGCCGAACAGCTCCCGGATGGCTTCTTCCTTGGCCCCCGCGTACTTCCACCACTGGCGCTCGAAGGCCAGGATGTCGTGTTCGCGACGGCTCAGCCCGTCGCCGTCGCCGGTCGTTTCCGCTGCCGTGACATCGTCGCTCGCGGAAGGGTCGCCCTGGATCGCGGAAAAGTTCCGTGCCGCTGCGCCGTCCATCTTGCTCCCTCGCCGAGTTACCACCAGACGAAAAATGGTGCTTGTACGTCGCGGATCATTCAACCATGAGAGCGGGGGATCGCCGGGGGTACGGCGCGGCGTGTTCCCTACCTGCCGGTAGGCGTGTCGCGGGAAGGTTGCCGCCCCCGCACGGTCGGCGACCGGGCGGCGCGGCAATAATTGGTCCCATGGCTATCCTCCCGATCGTGATCGTCGGCGACCCGGTTCTGCACAACCCGACCGAGCGGGTCACCCATTCACCGGAGGAATTGGCCGAGCTCATCGCGGATATGTACGACACGCTGGACGCCGCGCACGGTGTCGGCCTGGCCGCCAACCAGGTGGGCGTGCCGCTGCGGCTGTTCGTCTACGACTGCCCCGACGTCACGCCGGACGGCACCGCGACCCGGCGCCGCGGCGCGGTGATCAACCCGGTCTTGGAGACCTCGGCGATCCCGGAGACCATGCCGGACCCGGACGACGACGAAGAGGGCTGCCTGTCGGTGCCCGGCGAGCAGTATCCGACCGGTCGTGCCGAATGGGCCAAGGTGACCGGCACCGATGAGCACGGCAATCCGGTCGAGATCGAGGGCAAGGATTTCTTCGCCCGCATGCTGCAGCACGAGGTCGGGCACCTGGACGGCTTCCTGTACGTGGACGTGCTGATCGGGCGCAATGCCCGCGCGGCGAAGAAGGCGATCAAGCGCAACGGTTGGGGCACACCGGGACTCAGCTGGATTCCCGGGACTGTCGCGGATCCGTTCGGCCATGACGACTGACCCAGATTTTCCGGAGATCCCGCTCGGCCGTCGCGTGGTCCTGCGTTATCGGCTGCCCGCCGGTTATCCACAACCACTCACCGATGTGATCGGTGAACTGGTCTCGCTGGATCCGCCGACCGTGCGCGGGGCCGACGGGCAGGTCGTTTCGGTGACACCGGATCGGGTGGTCGCGTTGAAAGCGTTGGGGCCGAGGCCGATTCGTACTCGCGAGATCAGGTCGCTGGAAGCCGCGGCGGCGGATGCCTGGCCCGGCATCGAGCACACCTGGATCGACGGGTGGTTGGTGCGGGCCGGGCACGGGTACACCGGTCGCGCGAATTCCGCTGTGCCGCTGGGTGGTTCCGATGGGCCCGCAGCAGTGACACCGGACGCGATCCACCGCATCGGCGAGTGGTACACCGGGCACGGGTTGCCGCTGCTGCTCGCGTTGCCCGATCGACTGGCTCCCATTCCACCGGGCTGGGACAGCTGGCGCGAGACCATCATGTTGGCCATCGACATCGAGAATTTCGTGCTCCCGCAGGGGCCGTCGATGGTGCGCGTCGCTAGCGCACCAGACGATGCCTGGCTGGAGTTGAACCGCTACGAAGGTGAAGCGCCTACGCCGCAGCGACTTTCGGCACGGGAACCGGATGTCGAGGTGTTGACCGCCGTGCGCGACGGCGAGCTGGGGTTCGCCTCGCTCGGTGTGCCGACGCCGATCGCGATCGGGCGTGGTGCGGTCACCACCGCACCGGACGGGCGGCGGTGGATCGGTCTGACCTGTGTCGCAGTTGGCGCGGAGCATCGCAGGAAGGGGCTCGGGTCGCTGGTGTGTGCCGAGCTGATCCGGTGGGGTCACAGTCGCGGTGCGACGCACGCGTACCTTCAGGTCGAAGCCGGAAACAGCGGGGCACTCGCGCTGTATCGCGAGCTGGGTTTCGTCGAGCACCACATGTATCGGTACGCGTCCCCGACGAACCATCCCCACCGGTCCGCCGGCCTCCGGTAGAACGGACCTATATCCCTACGAAGGAAGGCAGCTGTGCGCCTCGCGACCTGGAACGTCAATTCGATCCGCTCCCGGCTCGATCGGGTGGCGGAGTTTCTGGACCGCCAGGACATCGACGTGCTGGCCATCCAAGAGACGAAGTGCCGCGACGACCAGTTCCCGTTCGAGCGGTTCGACGAACTCGGCTACGAGGTCGCCCACCTCGGTATCAACCAGTGGAACGGCGTCGCCATCGCGTCCAGGGTCGGCCTGAAGGACGTGGAGTTCGCCTTCCCGAACCAGCCCGGTTTCGACAAGGAGGCCGGTGAATCGCTGATCAGCGCGCCGGTCATCGAATCGCGCGCCCTCGGCGCCACCTGCGGCGGTGTCCGGGTCTGGAGCCTGTACGTCCCCAACGGCCGTGCCCTGGACGACCCGCACTACACCTACAAGCTGGAATGGCTTGCCGCCCTGCGCGACAACGGCGCCCGCTGGCTCGCCGAGGACCCCCGCGCCAAAATCGCCCTCGTCGGCGACTGGAATATCGCCCCCACCGACGACGACGTGTGGTCCCCCGAGTTCTTCGAAAACAAAACCCACACTTCGCAACCCGAACGCGACGCCTTCCAGTCCTTCCTGGACACCGGCTTCGCCGACGTCATGCGCCCCTACGCCCCCGGCCCCGGCGTCTACACCTACTGGGACTACACCCAGCTCCGCTTCCCCCGCAAAGAGGGCATGCGCATAGATTTCATCCTCGCCTCCCCCGCCCTCGCCACCCGAGCAACCGACGCCGTAGTCGACCGCGAAGAACGAAAAGGCAAGGGCGCCAGCGACCACGCCCCCGTAATCGCCGACTTCACCGACTGAGTATCAGCCGGTCTGAGCTCAACGCACCCAATCCTTCAATGGTTCAGTGTCGAGGTCGACGTTCACTGGGTCGGGAATCTTCACCGATGCACCGAACGGCACCTTCAAGACCTGCTCGTAGCGGCCTCCACGAGGACTGCTGTGCACCGTCACCTCACATGAATCTCGATCAATCAGGAGGTATGCAGGTATGCCGGTCTCGGCGTAGGCCCGTGGCTTCTCCTGACGATCGCGGCGTTCAGTGTCTTGGTCATCGGACGTCACCTCGACGACCATGAGAACCGGCTCGGGATCAGCCCACTCGCCTTGGCCGACAAACGCATCTGCGTCCGCCAAGGCACCGTCCGGTCGAGCGCGTCCCTTCCGGTAGCGCTCCACCTTCAGTCCTTGCTCTGGGGTCATGAACAATTCAGGACGGAACATCATGAAGGTGCGGATCAGCCACTGAATGATCCGAGCGTGATCCCCATCCGGCATTGCCTTTGCCCCCAGTTGTCCGTCGATGAACTCGAGCCGCACACCCTCCGCAATATGATCAGCCGCCCGAGCGAGTTCTTCGAACTCCTCGGCAGTCATTAGAGACTCAGCGGCCATAAGAGACTCCTCGACAGCAGTCATAGCGGAAGGATATCGGACCACACCGACAACTACAACGGATTTTACCTGGCTCGACCGCCAATCCGTCGAGGTCATCGCCCATTTCCGTGATCGTCAGCGATTCGGCTGATCGACGCGCCCACGGTCCTCGGGCGCTTCGATCGCTATGACGGCTAGCCGGATGTTCCCGTTTCTACGGGTTCATCTCGTAGGTGCCGGCCAGCGACCTGGCCTGGGCGAGTACCTGATCGAAGCGGGCTCGGTCGGCGACCGGGCGGCGGATGAGGTCGAGGGCTCGGGTTTGCTGGGCTTTGGTGGCTGCGGGTTTGGTGTGCAGGGTCAGGGCGTTCTTGGCGAACTCGCGGACGAAGTTGTCGAAGATTTGGTCGAGGACGGCTTCGCCGGTGCCTTCGATTTCGGCTTGTTCGAGGATGAGTTGGGCGTAGGGGAGGGCGGTGAAGAGTTCGCCCAGGGCGAAGAGGAAGTCGACGTCGCGTTGCTGGGCGGCGGTGGGGGCCGCGGCGGCGAGCAGGGTTTGGAAGGCGAGGGCCTGTTCCAGGAAGACGGCGACATTCGGGATGTGGGTGAACTTTTCGAAGACCTGACGCCAGTCGCTGAAGCGGATGCGGCCGAGGCCGCTGCTCGGGCCCTGCCGGAAGAGGAATGCGTCGTCGGCGGCGTCGCGGCGGGTCGGCACGGGAGTGTATGTGGCACCGGCGAATTCGGCGCGCAGCCGCGGCACCGCGGCACCGGCACGGGGCGCGAGGCGGCGACTCGACCAGCTCAGTGCACCGGAGACGGCGCGCACCGTGCCCTTGGGCGCGGAACCGGCGCCGGGCAGGAATTGCAGGGCCGCGAGACCGGCGTCGGCGGGGTGGAACATGTAGTTGGCCATGAACTTCAGTGACAGCGCCATGTTCACGTGCACGGTGCCCTCGAGCCGAGGCAGGCCGAACAGGCCGAGCATCGCCATCGGAAAGTACATGTCCTTCTCGAAGCCGCGGGCGGCGATCACGTCGGCGAGGTCCTCGATGATCCGCTGGCCCTGTCGGGTGACGGTCATCTTCTCGATCGCGTTGAACAGCAGGTAACGCCGGTCGTCCGGGGAGGCGGAGCGCAGGTAGTCGATGGCCCGCTCGCTGTAGAGCTTCATCGCGATCAACCGCGCGTACGAGTCGGTCATCAGCGACTGCACCTGGGGGAACTCGGTCACCCGGTGCCCGAACAGGATTCGGTTCTCCGCGTGCGTAATCGCCTCGTAGTAGGCGTGTTCGCACGCGCCGACGGCACCGAAGCCGAGGTTGAACTTGCCGACGTTGACGGTGTTCATCGCCGCGTGGAAGGCGGCCTCGCCGCGGTGCAGGATGTCTTCCTCGGCAACGGGATACCCGTCGAGATCGAAGGCGGCCACGTACATCTGGCTGTCGACGACGTTGCCGCGCAGGTGGTAGTTCTCGTGCTTGCTGTCCGCGACGAAGAACAGGTAGCCCTCGTAATCCTCTTGCGTCGGTTTGCTTTCCAGCGCCTTGGAGCTGTCGATGATCGGCTTGTCCGAGCGGCGGCCGAACACCGAGACCAGCGCGGCCTGGTTGCCGTTGCCGATGTAGTGCTTGCCGCCGGTGGCGTGGTAGCCGCCGCCCGGCTGCGGCTCGACCATCATGTCGGTCGAGTAGACGTCGGCGCCGTGCTCCTTCTCGGACAGGCCGAAGGCGAAGATCTCGCCGGAGTCCAGCAGGGCGGCGGCGCGCTGTTTGGCCGCCGCGTTGTCGCTCTGCCAGATCGGGCCGAGCCCGAGGATGGTGACCTGCCAGACGTACCAGTACTGCATGGAGTAGAAGCCGAGGATCTTGCTCGTCATCGCGATCCGCGCGGTGTCCCAGCGCTTGTTCGGATCACCGTTGGCCTCGGCGGCCGGTGTGAGGAAGGTCGCGAAGAGCCCCTCGCGCTTCACGAAGTCGAGGAATTCGGCGTACCAGACCCGATCCCGATCCTCCTGCTTGAGCACCGCCTTGCCGCGGCCCTCGAACCAATCGACGGTCGCGCGCAGCAGCCGCCGGGTTTCCGCGTCGAACTCGGCGAACTCGCAGGTCTTCGGGTTGAACAGGGTTTCGGTCATCGCTGACTCCTCGGCCGTGGCATCGCGCTGGCGCCTGCGTGCAGGTCGCTCGACAAGGTCGGTCGGCACCATCCCGCCGACTTCATGCACGACTGTAGCATTAACATTCGCGAATGTAGGAAGTTGATCTACAGGCGCGGGACCAGCGAGAACTCGGCAACCTCCGCTGCTATGTTGGTGCCCATGGGTAGCGATTCGGCCGTGCAGCCGCGGCAGCGAGCGCCGCACCTCGGTCCGGAACGCCGCCGCCCGCAGGTGCTCGACACCGCGCTGGCCATCGCCGTCGAGCACGGCATCGCGGCGATCACCATGGCCGCCATCGCCGAGCGCATGAACGTGACCCGTCCGGTCGTCTACGCTTGCTTCGCCGATCGCGTCGAACTGATCGAGGCGCTCATCCAGCGCGAGGAAAGCTACCTGGTCGACGACCTGCTCGGGGTGATGCGGCGCCGCGACGTCGACGCGGGCGAGACCGTGTTCATCGAAGGCTTCCGGGCACTGCTGGAGAAGGCCGCCGCCCGGCCCGACGCCTGGCGCCTGCTCTACGGCAATCCCGATCCGGCCGTTGCGGATTCGTTCGGGCGCGGCCGCGCACTCGCCATCGAACGCTGCAGCGCCCTGCTGCGGCCGACGCTGCGCGCGTGGGGCACCGCGGACGCCGAGCGCAAACTGCCGGTGCTGGTGGAGCTTTGGGTATCGGCAGGTGAAGGGGCAGTGCGCAACCTGCTCTCGGACGAAGGCGCTTGGACACCACAGGATCTCGGCGCCTTCGTCGGCGCCGCCGTATACCGCGCGTTGCGCCACGCCTGAGCTCTCCCGCCTATTCACCGGCCAACAGTCACGTTGGCAACCGGCTGGATAGGAGAGCTGGGCCAATCCACTCCTGACGAGTTAGCCATGCGCTTTCGACATCAGTCGACCGGTCCGAGGTCAGCCGTCGTGTTTGACAAATCGTCGGCTACTAACCGAACAGCTAGTCGAAATGCCTCCCGATACTCCGATGTTCCGGCAGAATTCGCCCTGCCGGGGGCGGATTCCGCCACTGCGCCCGGTCGGCCATCACTACGATGGGGACTTAGTTGAACCAGGCCACAAGCCAGGCAAGGAGGTGCGGTCATGGCGTTCTACCGACAGGTAGGAGCGGTGCCGCCGAAACGGCATACCCAACATCGGGATGAACAGGGCCAGCTCTATTACGAGGAGCTGATGGGCGAGGAGGGCTTCTCCGGCGACTCGTCACTGCTGTACCACCGTGGGCTGCCGCCCGCGATCGTCGACTCGACGGTGTGGGAGCTGCCCGATCAATCGACCACCCCGAATCATCCACTGCGGCACCGACATCTGCGATTGCACGAGCTGTTCCCCGGCGATACACCCGCCAGGACCGACGCGGTGACCGGACGGCGCCTGCTGCTCGGCAACTCCGATGTGCGCATCTCCTATGTCGTGGCCAAGGGCGCGTCGCCGCTGTACCGCAACGCGATCGGCGACGAGCTGGTCTACGTGGAATCCGGCGCCGCCGTGCTCGAAACGGTCTTCGGCCCGGTGCCCGCGCGGCAGGGCGATCAGGTGCTCATTCCGCGCGCGACCACGCACCGCTGGCTGCCCACCGGCCCGGAACCCTTGCGCGCGTACGTGATCGAGGCGGCCAGCCACATCACCCCGCCGAAGCGGTACCTGTCGAAGTTCGGCCAGCTGCTCGAGCACGCGCCGTACTGCGAGCGCGACCTGCACGGCCCGGCCGAGACGCTGACCGCAACCGGCACCGACGTGGAGGTGCTGGTCAAGCACCGGCCCGGCGGCCAGGTCGTCGGCACCAGGCTGCTGTACGCCACCCACCCGTTCGACGTGGTCGGCTGGGACGGTTGCCTGTATCCGATCACCTTCAATATCAGCGACTTCGAGCCGATCACCGGCCGCATCCATCAGCCGCCGCCCGCCCATCAAGCCTTCGAGGGGATCAACTTCGTGGTGTGCAATTTCGTACCGCGCAAGGTGGACTACCACCCGCTGTCCGTCCCGGTGCCGTACTACCACTCCAACGTGGACTCCGACGAGATCATGTTCTACTGCGGCGGAAACTACGAGGCGCGCAAGGGATCCGGGATCGCGCAGGGCTCGGTGTCGGTGCACCCCGGCGGCTACGCGCACGGCCCGCAGCCCGGCGCTTACGAGCGCAGCATCGGGCTCGACTACTTCGACGAACTGGCGGTCATGGTCGACACCTTCCGACCACTGGAACTCGGCGAGGGCGCCCTCGCCTGCGAGGATCCGGCCTACGCCTGGACCTGGTCGGGTCGGGGGCCCGCGTGAAGACTCGTGTCGAGGTACCCGACGATTCACTGTTCGGCACCGACAACCTGCCCTACGGCGTGTTCGCGCCGGACGGCCAGAACTACCGCGTCGGAACGCGATTGGGCGATTCGGTCATCGATCTCGCTACCGCACTCGGCGACCCGGAATTCGCCGAACCGAGCCTGGCCGCCCTCATGGCGCAGGGCCCGCGCCGCTGGCGCGAGGTGCGCGAACGAGTCCGCGAGCTGGTCGACAATGAAATCGACAGTGCCGCAATACATGCGCTGCCCGAGGTGCGCCTCGGCCTGCCGGTGCCGATCGGCGACTACGTCGACTTCTACGCCAGCATCGACCACGCGACCAACCTCGGCCGCCTGTTCCGGCCGGACAGCGAACCGCTGCTGCCGAATTGGCGGCACCTGCCGGTCGGCTACCACGGTCGTGCGGGCACCGTGGTGGTGTCCGGCACCGAGGTGATCCGCCCCAATGGTCAGCGCCGAACAGATTCGGGCACACCGGATTTCGGACCATCCCGACGACTCGATATCGAGGCCGAACTCGGCTTCCTGGTCGGTGTCGGTTCCGAACTCGGCGATCCCGTCGAGACCGGCGAGTTCGCCGAGCGCGTCTTCGGCGTGGTGCTGGTCAACGACTGGTCCGCCCGCGACATCCAGGCCTGGGAGTACCAGCCGCTCGGCCCGTTCCTCGGCAAGTCCTTCGCGACCTCGATCGCACCGTGGGTCACGCCGCTGGCCGCGCTGGAACCCGCCCGGGTGCCGACGCCGGAGCAGACCCCCGAACCGCTGCCCTACCTGCAGGAGAAGGAGCCGTGGGGTCTCGACATCGACCTGACGGTGTCCTGGAACGGGGAGGCGGTGTCACACCCGCCCTTCTCCCGGATGTACTGGTCACCCGCGCAGATGCTGGCCCATCTCACCGCGAACGGCGCCATCACCCGCACCGGCGACCTGTACGCCTCCGGCACCATCTCCGGCCCGGAACCGGATCAGCGCGGTTCGTTCATCGAACTCTCTTGGGGCGGTAGCGAACCCGTACTGGTGAACGGCCAGCAGCGCACCTTCCTGGAGGACGGCGACGAGGTGGTCATCACCGCGTCCGCGCCGGGCGCCGATGTGCGACGCATCGGCCTCGGCGAGGTCAGGGGCCGTATCAGGCCCGCGCGCCTGCGCGGATAAGCAGGACAGCACAACGAAGCGAGTCGGGCCGATCAACTCGGCCCGACTCGCTTCGTTTCTGAAATCTATTGTCCCGCAACGGCTCCCCGGCCCGCGTAGACCACACCGATGAACCCGGTCAGGTCCTCGATGAGCAGGTCCTTGCCGTCGGGCGTGCCGCCGTCGTCGTGATGGTGCAGCCAGTCCGCGACGAGCTCGAACATGCCGCCGATGGCGGCCAGCGCCAACGCGAGCCGCGCCCGCTGCACACCGGGATCGCTCGCCGGTTCGCCGGACCACTCCCGGTCCAGAAAGGCCGCCGACCAGCGCCGGTTGCTGCGCCGAATCCGCTCCACCGTCGGCGAAATACCGCCCGCCTCACCGAAAGTCACCTTGGCCAAGCGCGGGTCGTCGGCGATGGCGTGCACGAACGCCGCGATCACCGGCGCGGCCCGCTGTGGCCAGGCCAGCTCGGCGGCCGCGACGGCGCCGGTGATCACCCGTTGCTGGATCTGCGCGGTGAGTTGTTCGAGCAGCGCGATGTAGCACGCTTCCTTGCTGTCGAAATGGTCGTAGAACCCCTTGGTTCCGACATAGGCGCGCTGGCAGATCTGCTCGATCGATGTTCCCGAATAGCTGTGCTCGGCAAACAGTTCGGTGGCCGCGTCGAGCAGCTGATTGCGCCGCTGGGCGCTGCGCTGTTCGGCGTCGAGGCCACGGATCCGGCGGCGCGCCGGCCCCTCGGCAGGCCGCGCGGCGGATTTGCTGCGGGTCATCCCTCGACCATAGCTCGATGGCGTTTAGAAAGAGTTCTTGTTAGTAACAGGTTCCCATGTTGTAATCGCTGTCACGCTGATGAGGAAGGACGCATAGGTGTCAGTGATCAATGGTGATCCGACCGGCCGCCCGCGGACCGGAAAACGTACGGTGGCCGTGTTGGTGACGATGGCGATCGCCATGGCCACCGTGCTGCTGAACGGCGCGGTCCAGCCCGCGCCCGCCGCCGCGGTGCCGCTCCCACACGAGGACTCGTTCTACCAACCGCCCGAAGGATTCGAAGCCCAGGCCCCCGGCGCGATTCTCCGCTCCCGGGAAGTGCACCTAGCGGTGCTGACCGCGCTGCCGCTGAATGTGCGTTCCTGGCAGCTGCTCTACCGCACCACCGATCTCAACGAACAGCCCACCGTCGCCGTCACCACGGTCATCCTGCCCGCGGGCGCGGATCCGAACCGCTCCCGGCCGCTGGTTTCGCTGCAGTTCTACTACGACAGCGCCAGCAACGACTGCTCGCCGTCGTATGTGCTGCAACAGGGTTCGGGCCTGGCCGGGCTCGAGGGCATCCACTCGCAGAGCGAACTGATCGCGATCGCCGGGCTGATCAGCCAGGGCTGGGCGATCTCGGTGCCAGACTACGAGGGCCTCGACGGTCACCTCACGGTGCCGAAGGAACCCGGATATATGACCCTCGACGGCATCCGCGCCGCCGAGGGTTTCCAGCCGCTCGGCCTGGACGGCACGAACACTCCGGTCGCCATGTGGGGCTACTCCGGCGGCGGCATGGGCTCCGGCTGGGCCGCCGAAATGCAGCCGACCTACGCACCCGAATTGAACGTCAAGGGCATCGCCCTCGGCGCGCCGACCTCGGATGTGGTGTCACTGCTGCACGTCAACGGGTCGATGTTCTCGTCGCTGATCGGCATCGGCATCTCCTCGCTGCGCAAGGCCTACCCGAAGTTCAAGGAGGCGGCCGATCGGTACCTGACGCCCGAGGGGCAGGCGCTGATGGACCGGACCGAGCGCACCTGCCTGCCGCGCAACGCGGTCACCCAGATGTTCGTCGACTACGGGCGGCTGCTGACCATTCCGATTCCCGACTTCCTGCAGGTTCCCGAAATCAAGGAAACCTTCGAGCAGACGGTGCTCGGCCGCAACATTCCGACCGCGCCGATCTTCCTGTACCAGGGCGTCTTCGACGAGGCGGTGCCGGTGTGGACGAATGACCGGCTGGATCAGCAGTGGTGTGCGGGCGGCGCGTCCGTCATCTACAAGCGCGATCACCTCAGCGAGCATCTGACCCTGCCGTCGCTCGGCATGGCCGACACGCTCAACTGGCTGAAGTCCCGGCTCGCGCCGAACGCAGCCGACCAGTTCGGCTGTCGCACCGACAACGTGGTGTCCATGTTGGCCGACTTCAACGCTCTGCTCACGCAGATCGAGATCAACCTGAACGCCACCTTCGGCGCACTGGGTTTCCCGATCGGCCCCCGCGAGCGCTGAT
The DNA here is from genome assembly GCF_040645995.1 of Nocardia sp. NPDC046473. Classification (NCBI taxonomy): domain Bacteria; kingdom Bacillati; phylum Actinomycetota; class Actinomycetes; order Mycobacteriales; family Nocardiaceae; genus Nocardia; species Nocardia sp. NPDC046473. The sequence goes on along the minus strand of NZ_JBEYZJ010000006.1, from coordinate 305,458 downwards.
CGCCCGCCCGTCGCCTGGCCCCTGACCGGATTGTCCGGTCAGGGGCCGGGCTTTTCGGATCCGCGGGCGGACCTCGTCCGATCATGGGGCGACCCACAGGATGTGGCTGTAGTCTCGGCCTGGAAAATTTCACACCGCCAACGGGGGCTCGCACCAGCGGGCTGAGAGGACGGCTAGGGCCGTCGACCGTATGAACCTGACCGGGTAATGCCGGCGTAGGGAGGAACAATCATGGCTACTGCTACGTCCAAAGACGGCTCCGAGATCATCGACACCGTCACCACCGGACCCATCGAAGGCAGTGTCAAGCACTACACCGAGGTGGACGGGCTGCGCATTCCTGTCCGTCGAGTCAACCTGACGAACGGTGAGCATTTCGACGTCTACGACACCTCCGGCCCGTACACCGACGACACAGCCCAGATCGACCTGGAGTCGGGCCTACCGAAATTGCGTGACACCTGGGCCAAGCCCGAGGTCGAAGGGCCACCGACCCAGCTCGCGCGGGCTCGGCAGGGCATCATCACGCCCGAGATGCGCTTCATCGCCGCTCGCGAAGGGGTGACACCGGAGCTGGTGCGCGATGAGGTCGCGCTCGGTCGCGCGGTGATTCCCGCCAACCACAAGCATCCGGAGCTGGAGCCGACCATTATCGGCAAGAAGTTCCTGGTGAAGATCAACGCGAACATCGGCAACTCGGCCGTCTCGTCGTCGATCGCCGAGGAGGTGGAGAAGATGGTGTGGGCGACCCGCTGGGGCGCGGACACCATCATGGACCTGTCCACCGGCAAGAACATCCACGAGACCCGCGAGTGGATCCTGCGCAACTCCCCCGTCCCGGTCGGCACCGTGCCGATCTATCAGGCGCTGGAGAAGGTGAACGGCGATCCGACCCAGCTCACCTGGGAGATCTACCGCGACACCGTGATCGAGCAGTGCGAGCAGGGCGTCGACTACATGACCGTGCACGCGGGCGTGCTGCTGCGCTATGTGCCGCTCACCGCCAAGCGGGTCACCGGCATCGTCTCGCGCGGCGGATCCATCATGGCCGCTTGGTGTTTGGCGCATCACCAGGAATCGTTCCTGTACACCAACTTCGCGGAGCTGTGCGAGATCCTGGCGAAGTACGACGTGACGTTCTCCCTCGGCGACGGTCTGCGGCCCGGCTCCATCGCCGACGCCAACGACGAGGCGCAGTTCGCCGAGCTGCGCACCCTCGGCGAGCTGACGAAGATCGCGAAATCCTTTGGCGTGCAGGTGATGATCGAGGGCCCGGGGCACGTGCCGATGCACAAGATCGTGGAGAACGTGCGGCTCGAGGAGGAGTTGTGCGAGGAGGCGCCGTTCTACACCCTCGGCCCGCTCGCCACCGATATCGCGCCCGCGTACGACCACATCACCTCGGCGATCGGCGCCGCGATCATCGCGCAGGCCGGCACGGCCATGCTCTGCTACGTCACGCCGAAGGAGCATCTCGGGCTGCCCAATCGGGACGACGTCAAGGTCGGCGTGATCACCTACAAGATCGCCGCGCACGCCGCCGACCTGGCCAAGGGGCACCCGCACGCGCAGGACCGGGACAACGAGTTGTCCAAGGCGCGTTTCGAATTCCGCTGGCGCGACCAGTTCGCGCTGTCGCTGGATCCGGACACGGCCAGGGAATACCACGACGAAACCCTGCCCGCCGAGCCCGCCAAAACCGCGCACTTCTGCTCCATGTGCGGGCCGAAGTTCTGCTCGATGCGCATCTCCGCGGACGTGCGCGAGTACGCCGCGCGCAACCAGCTCACCGATGTGGAGGCGATCGAGGCCGGGATGGCGGAGAAGTCCGCCGAGTTCGCCGACAGCGGGAACGCGGTCTACCTGCCGATCGTCACGTAGGTCGAGTTCGCCTGTCCAGCAACCTATCCGGCCCCCGCGCCTGCGGGGGCCGGATATGCGTTACCGGCGCATGATCTCGAGCAATGACTCGAGGTGGTCGGTGGGCACGACTTCCATCCGGTCGCCGCCGCCGCGGATGGTGGCGGCGATATCGATGGCAAATCGGTTGCGCCACCAGTAGATCGAGCGACTGACCGGCCTCGAATCGGTCTCGCCCGCGACAAGCAGTTGGGCGAGCAGGCTGGTGCCCGCGAAAACGGTGGGCCCGGTGATCGGATGGACCAGCAGGTGGGTATGACCCGGGATGACGAGCAGCGCGCCCCAGGGGCCGACGACCGGATAGTCATCGAGCCAGCGGACATGTGCGGTGACGAAATCCGAGGCACCGTAGAGCATGTGGATGTCGACGTCGTTCATGCCATCGATCTCGGCGGCCGTCAGATCGAGCCCGCCGTCGGCACGAGTGTTGCGCTCGGCGATCTCGAACAGATCGGATTCCGTTGCACCCCAACGTTGTACGTTGGCGTAGGTCACCGGCGTCACGATGTCGCCGAAATCGATCAGTACCCGTTGCAGCAGGCCGGGCGCGACCAATCGCCGCACATCGTTGATCAGGCCTTTCGTGCGCGCCGAACAGAGCCGCGTTCGCAAGAGCGTCCGCACGGACTCCAGTCGAGACGTATCGAGGTGCCCTGCGGCAAGGTCGGCGATCTGCATATCCAACCGATCACCGACCAGGTTCGCCCAGAGTTGCCGTGGCGCCCGGGCGACCCGACGCTCCAGCCGAGTACACGGCAGCACGATCCGACCGGCCCCGCGCCCCGAAAGCACGAACTCGCCATCGGATTCCGCACACCCGTACCCATGCCGCACCGCAACCTCGTTGACCAGTAACTTCAACAGACCCGAGGACGACTCGCGCATAACCCCTCGCTCTCGTCCGATACCCACTAGGTCCAGTGTATCGAACATATGTTCGAGAGTGCGCGAATCTCCTGCACCTACGCGACCGAATCAGCGCGTTCTGACCGGCACCGGTCGCTGGTGCCGACTACGCCCTGCCGTCACACGAGCTGCGCGACGACAGGAGCGAACCTTTCGGCCATGTCGGCACCGAAGATGAAGTAGGAGAAGCCGATCTCCTCTCGTCGGCGTTGGATTTCCTCGATGGCGGCGGCCGGGTCGTCCGGCAGCACGGCCATCGCGTCCGCCGCGCGGAGCGCTGCGGGGTCGGTGTCGGGCGGCGCCATATGCGGTGCGACCCTGTCGCCGATCACCGGCACGGCGAGCGCGAGCTCGATGTCCGGAACCGCGCGGAAGTCCTGGGCCAACCGCGTGACTTCGGCCCGAGACTGATCCCCCAGCGCGAAGGTGACCGTGTCCGCGACCTCGGCCGCCAGCGCCCTGGCCTTCGGACCGAGTACGGCCATCGCCACCGGCGTGTGCAGGTCGGGGCCGTCGAGATCGCGTAGCGCCCTGACGGTTTCACCGATCTGGGCCAGCCGCTCGCTCGGCGGGAGCACCGGCAGCCCCTTGTCGCGGAGCTCGTCCTCGATTCCTGGCCTGCCCGTGCCGATGCCCATCTCGAAACGACCGTCGGTCAGCAGCGACAGCGAGTGCGCTTCCCACGCCGTCAGCCAGGGCTGGCGGAACGGCGAGGCGTACACCCAGGTGCCCACGCGCATGTCGGTGAGGGACGCGGCCGTGGCCAGCAGCGGAGCGGGCGCCGGTTGCGTGAGCGGGAAATCCGGCACCAGCAGCGTCGAATAGCCGCTGTCGGCGATGCGACGCACGCGATCTCGCCACGTCGGCAGGTCGGTCATCAGCGGGGCAACAACTCCGAATCGAAACGGTCGTGTCATGCCTGAATTCCTCTCCATAGGTTCATCTAGCCATATTGACGGCCGAGCCACCGGAAACTCATCGGCACACCCCAGGACTGGTGACAGTAGGTGTCAGGCGGGTGTCAGGTCGATGTCAGCGAGCCCGGCCAGAGTGTGTACATCGAACAAAACGAACGGCACCGACAGAGTCAGTGCCACAACCGATTTCGAGGAGTACACGACATGTCCAACACCATCACCCTCAGCGACCAGGACAAGAGCACCCTGCGCACCGCCGCTTACGGAGCCGTCGCACTGATGGCCGCCGCAGGTGCGCCGCACAAGGGCACCTCCCACGGTTCCATCGCCCTGACCTCGGCGACCGGACTGGTCGGGCATGTGCTCTCCGCCAAGTCCAAAGATATTCACCTGCAAGGTAAGTCGGTCGCCGAGCTCGCCGAACATGTGCTGCCGAGCCTGACTGCGGCCGTGCACCTGCTCGGCAAGCAGTACCCGGGCGAGGACGACAACTTCCGCGACACGGTTCTCGTCGCCGTCGAAGCCGCCGCTCAGCCCCGCAAGGGCGAGCCCAGCCCCGCCGTGGCGGCGATGGCCCGCAAGATCACCGCAGCCCTCGACGCCTGACGAATGCCGGCTCGGCGCAGCGCATCTGGTCGCGGGGTCCGCTCTGGACCCCGCGACGCGCTACCACGGAACCTCGGTGCCGTCTCAGGACAGGAACTTGCCGGACGGGCCGTCGTCCGGCAGCAGGGCCAGCCGAACCCGCAGCGGCCTCGGCGGGATCGCCGTCGCTGGCCGCCGCATTCACATTGAGGTTGGTGCGACGCAGGCCTGGTGCCGACGCATTGACCTTGATGCCGTCGTCGGCCAGCGCATGGGCGTAGAAGACCGTCAAGGCGTTGAGTGCCGTCTTGGCAGATCGGTAGGCGGCATAGGAGCCCAAGTGCGGGAACTGTGCGCCGACTGCCCAGGTCAGCGAACCGGTACCGCTGGAGACGTTGACGATTCGGGGGTGCGCGGAGCGGCGCAGCGCGGGCAGGAAGGCATTGGTCACGGCGGCCGTGCCGAACACGTTGGTCTCGTAGACACGGCGGAAGGTGTCGGTGTCGACCCGGTCCGGTGTCTCGTTCTCGCCGGAGATCCCGGCATTGTTGACCAGCACGTCCACGGCGGCGATGGCGAGCGCGGCCGCGGCGATGCTCGCCGCATCGGTCACATCGAGGAGTAGCGGACGCGCGTCGCCGCCGGCCCACGCCTTGCGGCACCTCAGCACTGCACGCTGAACCCGAATGTAAGGCCTGCGGCGCAGCAATCGACACGCCGGCCCGAGCGCGGGTGGCTCTGGACAGCGCCCACGGTGCTGGAATGGCTATGGCCATCCGGGATCGCTGCGGCATCGAATGTATGGGTATACGGCGCGGCCGCCGGCTGACTCAACCGCTACGGGATGCACGCCCACTTCACCCGACGAGAGGGAAGACTTCTGTGCAGAAATTCCTCGGTACGCTCGCGCTTTCGAGTGCTACCGCGCTGATGATAGCGCCGATCGCGCACGCTCAATCTTCCGACGGCGACGCGAATGTCGCAGTATTCAAGGTGTCCCACAGCGATGGTTCCGTCATCGCCGCATACGACTGCACCGAGGGCGATACGGCCACTATCGAAGTCAAGGTGTCCTATGCGAACGGCCCCGAGCGCAGCGGGAAGATCGAGAACCTGAAATGTAGCGGGGAACCGACATTCGTCACCATCAAGACCGATCTCGGCCCCGGTACTCATGGCAACAAGGTCAGCAGCAAGATCACCATCAAGGCCACGCCCCCCGAGGGCTCAGCGGAGTCCGACCTCGTCGAAAATGGGTCGTTCGCTACGGTTCCGGCCGACGGCATCGCATAGTAGTCAGGCAGACTTGACGACCCATCAGCGACGCAATCCAACTTCTGTGCGCCACAACCACATCGATGCGACCAATGAGGTGGTGGTCGCACCGGTGAGCCACGACGAGCAGGAGCGGCGCACGCTGCATCGGCTCGCACTCGAGGCGATCGGCGAGGAACCCGACGCGGCGGGCTGAGCGGACGGCCCTACTCGACCAATTCGCGGGCGTAGTTCGCGGTGGAGCGCTGGTATCGGGGCAGGTGCGGGGCGAGCGCACCGAGCGCCAGCGAGAGTGCCTCGCGGTCGCGGCCGAGAGTGGACAGGCACAAGGCCAGGAACGCGCGTACGGCGTCGTCCAATTCGTCGGAGCGGGCGGCGAGTTCCTCGGTCAAGAGTTTTACGCCCTCCTCCGCCTGACCGATGTTTCGTAGCGAACTCGACAGCTGGATGGTGGCCTGCCGCCGCGGGCTACCGTCGAGCCCGCGCGCCAACGCCTCCCGGTACAGCGGAATCGCCTTGTCGGAGTGGCCCGTTGAATCCCAGGCACCCGCCTGCTCGAAGGGGCCGAGCGGGTGGTCGCCGGGCAACTCGGCGACCAACGCGTCGATCACCGCACGGAACTCGCCGGCCCGGCCTTCGTCGTAGTCGTCGAACGTGGCCCAGGCCGCGGCTACTCGCTCTTCCCAATCTCGGTTCACGCTGCCCACTTTCGCACAGACTGCCGCAATGGTGACGACATCACGACACCTACCACCAGCGGCCCAACCCGGTGAATACTGATCAGATGGGAGCAATCAGTGTCTGGCACATTCTCATCCTGCTTGTCCTCTTTGCGATCATGGCGGGGATCGGCGGGTTCACGTACCTGGTGGTGAAGTCCGGCTCGACCCCGCAACCGCGACTTCAACCACCCGGCGCGATCGCGCCCGGCTGGTACCCCGACAACGCCAACCCGGCAATTCTGCGTTGGTTCGACGGACATCAGTGGACCGCGCAGACCCAGCCGCGCCAGTGAACCCTCGGCATCCGGTTGGCTCGTCGCGTTGATAGCCGAATTGTGCTGCGGCCGAAGGGGCCTGCCGAGCACCGTCAGTAGGACTGCAGTTCGATCAAGGTGCCGTCGGGGTCGCGGAGGTGGGCGGTGCGCAGGTTGGGGCCCCACTGTTCGCGGTCGGTGGGAGCGGCGACCACGATTGCGCCGTATCGGACGCAGAGGTCCAGGCCGGCGTCTACGTCTTTGACGCGGCAGACGAACATGACCGCGTCTTGGGCGGGGGCGGATTGCGCCGGCAGGGCGGTGGTGCCCGCGATGTCGGCCATCGCGGCGCGGTCGAACAGGACCAGGACGGCTTGGTCGTCGACGTCCCAGTTGGCGTAGGGGCCCGCCGCGGTGCCCTTGATCAATTCGGCGCCGATCAGGTCAGGCAGCACGGCGGCGTAGAAGGTGAAGCAGTCGGCGAAACGAGTGACGAGCAGTCTCGGATGTAGGGCGTCCATCATGTCCTCATTTGATAGGTGTCGACCTATTATAGGTCTGACCCTACAATAAGGCGATGGACGCTGGACGCGCATTGCCGCCGAGCCTGCTCGGGTTGGATATCTACCTGCTGTCGCGGGTCGGCAAGGCCGCGCGCGGGCGGTTCGCGGACCGGTTGGCGGCGCGCGGACTTCGCCTGTGGCACATGGCGATACTCGCCGCGCTGGCCGACTTCGGGCCGCACGCGCAGCGAGATCTGGCCGAGCGGCTCACCATTCACCCCAGCGATGTGGCCAAGATCGTCGACGAGCTCGCCGCGGCCGGGCAGGTCGAGCGGACGCGGGACGACAACGATCGACGACGGATGACCGTGCGAATCACCCGCCCCGGTCGCGCCGCCCTGACCGCCCTCGACAAGGAAGCGCACCGGGTCAGCGATGATCTTCTCGCCCCGCTGAGCCCGAAGGAACGCGCCCAACTGTCCGACCTGATGCGCCGCCTCTTCGACCACACCTACCCGCCCGAGAGCTAATGGGAGCCGGTTACTCGGAATCCTTTGGGAACCAACCAGACTGCGACCACAGCGACCATGATGACGATGGCCGCCGAGACGTAGGCGGTGGTGGTGAGGGCGGTGTCGAAGGCGTGACGGGCGGTGTCGAGGACTTGCTCGCGGGTCGCGTCGTCCAGGCGGCCGGCTACTTCCACCGCACCACCGATGGATTCCCTTGCCTCGTCGAGGTTTTCACCACGCAGCGGGAGTCCCACCATGTTCTCGGTGAAAATGCGGCCGTGGATGCTGCCGAGCAAGGCGACACCGAGGCCGATACCGAGTTCGTAGTTGGTCTCCGAGACCGCACCGGCCTGCCCGGCACGTTCGGGCGGCACCGCGGAGACCAGGACGGCGGCGGCCGCGGTGATCGCCAGACCGTCGCCGAGGCCGAAGGACGCGAGCACCAGCGCGACAACGGGATACGTGGTCGGCTCGGGGCTCAGCGCCAGCCCGAGGAAGCCGATGGCCAGCGCGCCGAGACCGATGGCGAGCACGGCGCGAACGCCGATGTACTGCATCAACCACGGGGTCGCCAGCGACGCGACCAGCAGCGTCAGCGCCGACGGCAGGGTGCGCAGGCCCGCCTCGGACGGCGAGTAGCCGTGCACGTACTGCAGCCACAGCGAGATCAGGAACAACGCGGCGCCGATCGCGAGCATGGCGAGCAGCGTGGCGAGGGCGGCGGCGGAGAAGGCGCCGTTGCGGAACAATCGCACGTCGAGCAGCGGGTCGGCGGCGGCGAGCTGGCGGCGGGCGAACCAGGCGAGCAGCAGCACACCGAGCACCAGGATGACCCAATCCACCGGTGCGGGTGTGCCCTTGGCGACATGCTTGATGCCCCACGCCAATCCGACGATGCCGACGATGGACAGCACGGCGGCCCGCCAATCGAGCGAACCCGATTGTGGCGCACGGTATTCCGGCAACAGCCAGGCGCCGACCGCCACGGTGAGCACGACGACCGGCACGTTCAACCAGAACGCCGAGGCCCAGCCGAACTGTTCGACCACCACACCGCCGACGATCGGGCCGATGGTCGCGCCGGCGCCCGCCACCGCGGCCCAGATGCCGATGGCCAGGGTGCGCTCGCGCACATCGGTGAAGATGTTCCTGATCAGCGACAACGTCGACGGCATCACCATCGCGCCGCCGATGGCGAGCAGCACCCGCCCGGCGATCAACTGCCACGAACTCTGCGATGTCGCCGCCACCACCGAGGCCACGCCGAAGAGCACGAAACCCATCAGGAACAACAGCTTTCGGCCGACCCGGTCACCCACCGCGCCCGTGGTGATCAGCAGACCGCCGAGCACCAGCCCGTAGACGTCGATGATCCACAGCTGTTCGAGCTGACCCACCCGCAGATCGGCGATCAGCGACGGCAGCGCGACATTCAGGATGGTGGCATCCATCGCCACCAGCAACAGGCTGGCGCAGAGCACGGCGAGCATCACCCACCGCACGCCACCCACCGTCGATGTGCCGGTCTCCGGCCCAGGCCCGCTCGCAGCCATCCCGCCTCCTCGCTCGCCCCAACTCAGCATCCACCGTGCTATAGCAAACACCAAGTAACCGCGCCGCCGGTTAGCTAGCGGAGGGCCTGGTCGATCAACAGACGGGCGGCACGGTCGGTACGGTCGACGTCGCCGGTGATCAGGCGATCCTGGAGGATGCCGCGCAGGCCCGAAACAAGCAGTGTCGCCACGAGTTCCGGATCTTCGATGGCAGGCAATCCACGTAGGCCGTCGGCGAGCGAGTCGATAAAGGTCGCGATGGCCGTCTTTGCGTAATCCGCGTACGGGCTGTGCGAGGCACACGACGCTCCCAGGACCTGCAGCATCACCCGGACGCTGGTGCGGCCCTCGCCGGAGGTGTTGGCCTGCCAGAACTCCCACAGTTGCGCCCGCAGCTCGGTGGCGTCGGCGACGTCCGAGAACAGTGCCGCGAGGTCGGGGCGCTGGGTGGCCAGCGCCTGGACCAGCAGCTCCTCCTTGGTGGTGAAGTAGTAGATCAGCATGCGTGAGCTGGTGCCGAGCGCCGCGGCGAGCGGGCGCAGGGACAGCTCCGCGAGGCCGTGGTCGGCGATGTAGCGCACGACGGCGGCGAGCAACTCGGCGCGTTTCGCGTGGTCGAGGGGGCGAGCCATGAGTTGACTGTAGCGATTGGTACAGGTATTCATGACATCGTGACTGTAACAATCGCTTCAGAAACTCGGCCCGGCGTCGTCGTCACCGGTTACGCGGCCAGCACGTCGCTGGGCGAGGACATGGATACGACCTGGTCCGAGCTGCTGCTCGGGCACAGCGGCATCGGCGTGCTCGCCGAGGACTTCGTCGCCGAGTACGACCTGCCGGTGCGCATCGGCGGGAAACTGAAGTCGCACCCGGGCGAGCAGTTGACCAGGGTCGAGCAGCGGCGACTGTCTTATGTCGAACAGCTGGCATTGGTGCTCGGCCGTGCCGCCTGGCATAACGCAGGCACTCCGGAGCTGGATGGCGAGCGGCTCGCGGTCGCCATCGGCACCGGACTCGGCGGCGGGGACGCACTGATCAACGCGGTCGACGCGATGCGGGCCGGCGGCTATCGAAAGGTATCGCCGATGTCGGTGCCGATGGTGATGCCGAACGGACCCGCGGCCACCGTCGGCCTCGAAATCGGCGCCAAGGCAGGTGTTTTCGCGCCGGTGTCGGCGTGCTCGTCCGGCTCGGAGGCGGTCGCGCAGGCCTGGCGGCTGATCAGCACCGGCGAGGCCGATGTCGTGGTCACCGGCGGCGTCGAGGGGCACATCCACGCGGTACCCATCGCGAGTTTCGCCATGATGCGGGCGATGAGCACCCGCAATGACGAACCGGAGCGAGCGTCGCGGCCGTTCGATCGAGACCGCGACGGGTTCGTCTTCGGCGAGGCGGGCGCGCTGCTGGTACTCGAATCGGAGCGGCACGCGCGGGCCCGCGGCGCCGCGATCCACGGCCGGGTGCTCGGCGCGGGCATCACCTCCGACGCCTATCACATCGTCGCCTCGGAGCCAGGCGGCGTGGGCGCGGCGCGGGCCATGCGCAAGGCGATACAGACTGCGGGACTTCAGGTTTCCGACATTCAGCACATCAATGCGCACGCGACCTCCACCTCGATCGGCGATGCGTCGGAGGCCAATGCGATCGCCGCCGTGGCACCGAACGCGTCGATCTACGCCCCGAAATCCGCACTGGGACACTCGATCGGCGCGGTCGGCGCCCTCGAATCGCTGGTCACGATGCTGACGCTGCGCGACCAAATCGTCCCGCCCACCTTGAATCTCGACAACCGCGATCCGGAGATCGACCTGGACATCGTCAGCGGCGCGCCGCGTGCCCAACGCATCGACTACGCACTGAACAACTCGTTCGGCTTCGGCGGGCACAACGTGGCGCTGGCCTTCGGCCGGGCCTAGTTCCGCCGCCGGCACCGGCCGGAATCCCGCACTCGAATCCCTCGTTGCAGAATTCGTAGACCGAACAACTCGCAGACCGGCAGCGTTGCTGGTCCGACGGACGGACGACGATGTGAGCAACGCTTTCTACCTACCGGACGACGCTGACCCGACTCGGTTCGTCTCGACCGAACTGACCCGGGGACCGTGGTCGCCGGACGCGCAGCATGCCGGTCCGCCGTCGGCGCTACTCGGCCACGCGATCGAACGCTGCGAGCCGCGCGAGGGATTCCAGGTGGGACGTGTCGCCGTCGAGATCCTGGGCCCGATTCCGCTGGAGCCACTCATCGTCCAGACTCGCGTCGCCAGAGCGGGCCGCAGCGTGGAGCTCGTCGAGGCGACCTTGTCCACCGATCGCGGTCCGGTAATGCAAGCCAACGCATGGCGATTCAAGCGAGCAGACCCGGAACTCCAACTCCCCCAACATATTCTGCCGACCGGTGCGCGCCCCGGCCCCGAGCACGCACCCGGCGCGACGCTCTTCCCGTCGGACCAGCCCGTCGGCTTCCACACCGGCATCGAATACCGCTTCGTCACCGGCTCTTTCGTCGAAGCGGGACCGGCGATCTGCTGGATCAGGCTGAAGTACCCGATCGTCGCGGGCAGCGACCCGAGCCCGCTGGAACGCACCCTGGCTGCCGCCGATTCCGGGAACGGTGTCAGTTCCGTACTCGACTGGTCCGACTACCTTTTCATCAATACCGACCTCACGGTCACCCTGCACCGGCAACCGGCCGGCGAATGGGTCTGCCTGGACGCGGTCACCTACCCGCAACCGCACGGCATCGGCCTGGCCGAATCCGCGCTCTTCGACGAGAAGGGGCCGCTGGGCCGCAGCACCCAGACCCTGTTCCTCAGCACCCGGTAGTAGGTCAGGAGCGAGTGGAGATCTGCTGGACGGTCCAGCCGTTGCCGTCGGGATCGGCGAAGAAGACGAAGCCGATGTTGTCGAGCGGATCGGCCACGTCGGCGGGGTTCGCGCCGAGGATCTGCACGTCGCTCACCTCCACTCCACGAGACACCAACTCGGCGTGCGCCTTTCGAATATCGGGCACGACCAGTTGCAGGCCCTGCAGTGAGCCGGGCACCATTTTCGGGACGGCACCCTCGCCGATCACGATGGAGCAGCCGGAGCCGGGCGGGGTGAGCTGCACGATGCGCATCCCCTCGCCGGGCACCACGTCGTGGTCGATGACGAAGCCCAGTTTTCGCGAGTAGAAGTCCTTCGCCCGGTCGATGTCCGACACCGGGACGATCACTACTTCGAGCGTCCAGTTCATAGCGGGGTCCTTTCGCGTCTGCAGTATTCCTACCAGCGCGGACGGCGCGTGGCGGGCGAATTCGTCGACGGTGCGCGACGGCTCACTGCCGCCGCTCCCAACGCCAGGCGAACTCGCCCGCCTTGGGCGGGGGGCCGGGCAGTTCACCGTCCACCGACAGCCCGGCCACCAGCATGGCCAGCACCCGGCGGCGCAGCTGCGCGGTGCGATCCGGATCGGGCATCGAGATGGCCGCACACGATTCCAAGATGAGGCCGAGATCCTCCGAGGTGACACCCGGACGCAGCCGTCCGGTGGCCCGCGCACGGCGCACGATCTCGTCGTTCGCCTCGGCCGAATGCGTCACGGCGGGCAGGATCGACTCGTCCGGAGTGAAGGTCCCGGCGAGGTGCACCGTCAGCGAGTGCACGTCGGCGTCGACGACCCGTTCCAGGAAGCCGACCAGCCCCTGCCAGCCGTCCGAATCCTCCAGTGCCGCATCGGCTTCCACGTTGTACCGGCGCAGCCCGTCGTAACAGAGGGTGCGCAGCAGCACTTCCTTGCTCGGGTAGCGGCGATACAGCGCGCTGATCCCCACCCCGGCCCGCTCGGCGACGGCGGCGATCGGGGCATTGGCGTCGGCCAGGAACACGGCGCGCGCGGCGTCCAGAATCAGCCCGTCGTTGCGGGCCGCCTGCGCCTTCCGGCCGGGCAAGGCCTTCCGAGCTGGAGCATCGGGCGGTTTCGGCATGACTTCAGCATAACACTTGAAACGGAACGATCCGTTCTGATACGGTTCAAACAGAACGAAGCATTCCGTTTCACAAGGAGTTCAGATGACCGCCATCACCCCCTTCCGCATCGACGTCCCCCAGGCCGACCTCGACGATCTGCAGCAGCGACTGGCCCGCACTCGCTGGACCGATCAGATCCCCGGCTCGGACGACACCTACGGCGTGAGCGTCGATCGGGTCCGCCATCTGGTGAACTACTGGCGCGACGGGTTCGACTGGCGCGAGGTCGAGGCGAAACTCAACACCTACCCGCAGTTCACCACGGTGATCGACGGGCAGCGGATTCACTTCCTGCACGTGCGGTCGAAGCAGGAGAACGCAGGCAGCGCGGCGACTTCCCCGGCACTGCCGTTGATCCTGACCCATGGCTGGCCGGGCACGTTCATCGAGTTCCTCGAGGTCATCGAGCCGCTCACCGCGGCCGGGCACGACCTGGTGATCCCCTCGGTGCCGGGTTACGGATTCTCCGGTCCGACAACAGAAGCCGGATGGAATGACACCAGGATCGCCAAGGCGTGGGCCGAGCTGATGGCGCGACTCGGGTACACCAGGTACGGCGCGGTCGGCAATGACGGCGGCGCGCAGATCTCGCCGGAGCTCGGCCGCGTCGACCCGAACCATGTTGTCGCCGTGCAGGTTTCGCAGATCTACTCGTTCCCGACGGGCGACCCGGCCGAAATGGCCGATCTCACCGCGGAAGAGGCGCAGTCGTTGGCGACGCTCGATTGGTTCGTCAAGAACAAGATGGGCTTCAATATTTTGCAGTCGCAGCAGCCGCAGACCTTGGCGCACGCGCTGATGGATTCACCGGCCGGGCTCGTCGGCTGGAACAGTCAACTGCTCGGGCCGGACCTCGACGACGACTTCGTGCTGACCAACATCGCTATCCATTGGCTCACCGGCACAGCAGGTTCCGCGATCAGGCACTACTTCGAAAAGGCCAAGGCCGACCAGCCCACCGAGCCGATCGCCGTCCCGCTGTCCCTGTCCGGTTCCAACGGCGACTTCCACGGCATCCGCCGCTTCGCCGAGCGGGATCACAGCAACATCGTCTCGTGGCGGACCCACGATGTGTACACGCACTACCTGCACCACGTCGCGCCCGCACTGATGTCCGGCGAGATCAGCGAGTTCTTCGCGCAGTACCGCTGAACCGGGGTCGGGCGAGACAGTCTCTTATGTCATCGAGACTCAGGGCCATGGTTCGTCTCAGTCAGCGCTGTTGTACTGGATTCACCAACAGCTTTCGACAGGGAGAGAACACCATGAAACTCGCAGTCTTCGGAGCCACCAGCACGGTCGGTCGCCTGGTGGTCGCGCAGGCCATCGAGGAGGGTCACGAAGTGACCGCCTTCACCCGTAACGCGGCGGGCCTCGAGCAGCGGCACGAACGGTTGCACATCGTGGAAGGCGATGTGCTGGACACCAATTCGGTCGGCCGGGCGATCGTCGGCCAGGATGCCGTGCTGATCTCGCTCGGCGCGGGACGCAAAGGCGTGATCCGGGCCGAAGGCACCCTCGCGGTGCTGGAGGCGATGGCCCGGATGGGCGTGAAGCGGGTGATCGTGCAGACCACGCTCGGCGCGGGCGACAGCAGGGGCAACCTGAACTTCGTGTGGAAATACCTGATGTTCGGGATGCTGCTGCGCCAGGCCTACGCCGACCACCTGCAGCAGGAGGCGTACGTGCGGGCCAGCGACCTGGACTGGACCATCGTGCGGCCGAGCGCCTTCACCGACGGCCCGCGCACCCGGGCCTTCCGCCGCGGTTTCCCCGCCGACGAGCGCGGGCTGTCGTTGAAGATCTCCCGCGCCGACATCGCCGACTTCATGCTCGAGCAGCTGAGCGACACAACCTATCTGCACCAGGCTCCGGGTATCTCGAACTGAGGGCGCGACACCGTGCCGCCCTCGACCGCGACCCACGCTCCGACCGCACCGAGCGTGGGTCACCCTCTGCCATCACGCGTGCTCGTGCAGCTCACCCCAGGCCGGAAACGGGTCAGGATAGGCGGCCCATCCGGCGGGCCCCTCGGCGAACTCCGCATCGGTGAGCAGCGCGTTGTCGAGCAAGGCGCGGACCCTGTCCCGATCGAGCTTGATGCCGATGAAGACGATCTCTTGTCCGGCAGGCACTTCCAGTGCCGACCACCATGCG
The DNA here is from genome assembly GCF_040645995.1 of Nocardia sp. NPDC046473. Classification (NCBI taxonomy): domain Bacteria; kingdom Bacillati; phylum Actinomycetota; class Actinomycetes; order Mycobacteriales; family Nocardiaceae; genus Nocardia; species Nocardia sp. NPDC046473. The sequence continues at coordinate 290,146 of NZ_JBEYZJ010000006.1, read as the reverse complement.
GCGGGCTCGAAGACGAGATTGGGTCCGGCCTGGGACCAAACGGCCGCCAAGGTGGCGCGGCTGGCGATCCAGCAGAAACCCTTGCTGCGCAACAGCCCGCGCAGTTCCCCGAGCGCGTCGGACAGACGCTGCGGATGAAACGGCCGGTCAGCGGTGTAGGTGAGGCTGCGGATGCCGTACTCCTCGGTCTCCGGCGGGTGCCCGCCTGCCAGCTCCTCCTCCCAGCCCTCGGCCTCGGCGGCGACCACGGGGTTGTAGCGACCGGTGTCGAGCACATCGGCCAAGTCGACGACACCGTTGGACGTGCGCAGTACGTGAGCACGCGGATTGAGCTTGCGCACAGTAGCTTCCACCGCACCCGCGGCCGCCGCGCCGACCAGATCGGCCTTGTTCACCAGCAGCACATCGGCGAATTCCATCTGGTCCACCAGCAAGTCGGCGATGGTGCGCGTATCTCCTTCGCCCGCTTGTAGATTCCGCTCGGCCAGCGCCTGCCCCTTGGCTACCTCGGCCAGGAAGGTGGACGCGTCGACCACCGTCACCATGGTGTCCAGCCGCGCGATATCCCCGAGCTTGAATCCGTCCTCGAACTCCCAGTCGAAGGTCGCGGCCACCGGCATCGGCTCGGAGATACCGGTCGACTCGATGACCAGCTGATCGAACCGCCCCTCCCGTGCCAGCCTGCCCACCGCCTCGATCAGGTCCTCGCGCAGCGTGCAGCAGATGCAGCCGTTGGTCAGCTCGACCAGCTTCTCCTCGGTCCGGTCGAGCTGACCCTGCCCCGCGACGAGCGCGGCATCGATATTGACCTCGCTCATGTCGTTGACGATGACCGCGACCCGGCGGCCCTCCCGGTTGGCGAGGATGTGGTTGAGCAGCGTCGTCTTGCCCGCACCGAGGAAACCGGACAGCACGGTGACGGGGAGCAGGTCGGAGGTCGGTGCAGGGTTCATATCTTAATGATAATGGTTTTCATTTACTGTTGACACCCGGGGTTGCCGGTTGCCCGTGGCAGCGCGGGCGAACGGTCGTAGGGTTTGTCTCGTGAAGCTGCTGCCATTGACCCCCGACGGGCAGACTCCCGTCCGGGTGCTCACCATTGCCGGGACCGATTCCGGTGGAGGCGCCGGAATCCAGGCCGATTCGCGCACCATGGCCCTGTGCGGGGTACACGCTTGTGTGGCCGTCGCGGCGGTGACCGTGCAGAACTCGAAGGGAGTCAGCGACTTCCACGAGATCCCGCCGCATATCGTGGCCGGTCAGGTGCGCGCCGTGGTCACCGATATCGGCGTCGGCGCGGTCAAGACCGGCATGCTGGCCTCGACCGCCATCATCGAGGCCGTCGTCGACGTCTGCCAGGAGGTCGGCATCGGCCGCAACGGGCGGATTCCGCTGATCGTCGATCCGGTCGCGGCGTCCATGCACGGCGACCCACTGCTGCACGAGGAAGCCTTGGACGCGGTGCGGCACACGCTGTTCCCGCTGGCGACGGTGGTGACACCGAATCTCGACGAGGTCAGGCTGATCACCGGCATCGACGTCACCGACGACGCGTCGGCCCGGCAGGCCGCGCGGGCCCTGCACCAGCTCGGCCCGCAGTGGGCGATCGTGAAGGGCGGACATCTCCGGTCCTCGGAATACAGCACCGACCTGCTTTTCGACGGCGAGACGTTCCTGGAATTCACCGCGCCCCGGATCAGCACCACCAACGACCACGGCGGCGGCGACACCCTCGCCGCGGCGACCGCGTGCGCGCTGGCCAATGGCTACTCGGTGCCCGAAGCGGTGGAATTCGCCAAGGACTGGACCTACCGTTGCCTAGCCGCCTCGTACGATCTGGGCGCGGGCCACGGCCCGGTGTCCCCGCTCTGGCGTCTGCACAACGACTGACCGTCGGGGCGCCCCCTGAACCTCCTGATTCCCCACTTCAAATGCCCCTCATGGGCCGATTCTTGTCGGTGGGTGCTGCGACAATAGACGTATCGCAAACGCGGTTGGCCTCGACGAAGCGGCCCGACCAGAACAGCGTCGTTCGGGTGGATGCGACGACAGCTTCAGCGCCGACCATGCCGCGGTCGGCGGAACAGGGCGTTACTCGCCGGAAAAGGCAAGGTGCAGTGGCAGATCAGTGTCGATGACGATGCCGTTGAGCCGGGCATTGGCCGCCGTGAGCGCGGCGATGGTTTCGGCGAGATAGGCGACGAACTTCTCGATCGGCATCGGCTGCGTCTTCAACCGGTTCGCGCCGAGCCACCAGTCGGTGGCCGAGCCCACCGCGCCGAAGATCGAATAGATGACCAGTTCGACACTGTCCACGTCCACCGGAGTGTCGGCGGCCAGCTCGGCGAACAGGTCGGCGGCCCGCTTCGCCGACTGACGAGCGGATTGCAGCGCGCGTTCGGAATCGTCGGACTGCTGCGCGAAATGGCTGTGCAGCATGAAGCGGAAGACGTTGGGGTGCTCCGACACCACGAGCGCGTACTCCGCCGCACCGCGGCGCACCAGTTCATGGGCCGAGTCGTTGGTCAGGTCGACGCCGGTGATCAGCTGCTCCCACAGCATGTCGCGGACCCGATCGACGATCGCGTTGTAGAGGTCGGTTTTGTCCTCGAAATGCCGGTACAGCTTGGGCTTTGCCGCGCCGGCCTCCTTGGCGATATCGCCCATGCTGACCTCGGGCCCGAACTTGTCCAGCGCACGGAACGCCGCGTCGACGAACTCCTCGCGTACCTTCAGCCGGTGCTCACGCCAGCGTTCCGTGCGTGCGTCGACGCGCTTGCGTGGCACCTCGTCTGTTTTCCGGCCGCTGCGCATCACAATTCCGGATGCTACCTGCTACCAGCGGTACCGATGACCGGGTCGAGGCGTTGACATCGGATGAGGCGTGGGACACACTCGGAAAAGTACACGGAACCGGTGGTATTGGATACTTAACAGAGAGAGCCGGTGGGGACGATGGCGTCCGCGATCCACACCCGCGTCCTGATCGTCGGCAGCGGGTTCTCCGGCCTCGGCATGGGCATCGCGCTCGATCAGGCGGGCATCGACGACTACCTCATCGTGGAGAAGGCCGATGAGATCGGCGGCACCTGGCGGGACAACACCTATCCCGGCTGCGCCTGCGATGTGCCTACCCACCTGTATTCGTATTCCTTTGAGCCACGCACGAATTGGCGGCGGCTGTTCTCGGGGCAGCCGGAGATCTTCGACTATCTGAAGGAAGTCGCCGACAAGTACCGGCTGCGGCCGCGGATCCGCTTCCGGCAGCAGTTGGATCACGGGTACTGGGACGAGACCGAGCGGCGCTGGCATGCGTTCAGCGCCGACGGCCAGGAGTATGTCGCGCAGTTCCTCGTGTCCGCGGTGGGGGCGCTGCATATTCCGAGCGTTCCGGAGTTCCGGGGCAGTGCGGATTTCACCGGTCCGGCGTTTCACTCGGCGCAGTGGGATCACGGAGTCGAGCTCGCGGGCAAACGGGTCGCGGTGATCGGAACAGGCGCCAGCGCAATCCAATTCGTGCCGGAGATCGTCGGCGAGGTGGCGGAGCTGACCGTGTTCCAGCGCACCCCGCCGTGGGTGCTGCCGCGCGCCGATGTGGAGTTCTCCGCGCGATTGCGCCGGGCGCTCGCGCGGGTGCCCGGCTTGCGCCCCGCACTGCGCAATGGAATCTACTGGGGTGCCGAGGTCGGCGGGTACGCGATGAACTGGCGGCCCGCGCTGCTGAAGGTGCTGGAGCGGGTCGGTAGGCGGCACATCGCACGGCAGATCGCCGACCCTGTTCTGCGAGAACAGGTTACACCCAGCTATCGGGCGGGCTGTAAGCGATTGCTCGGCTCCGACACCTACTATCCGGCGCTCGCCGACCCCAAGACCGAGCTGGTCACCGAGCACATCGAACGTTTCACCTCGGACGGCATCGTCACCGCCGACGGTGTCGAGCGCAAGGTCGATGTGATCATCTACGGCACCGGCTTTCACGTCATCGATTCGTTCAAGAATCTGCCGATGGTCGGTCTGCACGGCGTCGACCTGAGCGAGCGCTGGGCCAGGGAAGGGGTGCAGGCGCATCGCGGGATCACGGTCGCGGACATGCCCAACGCCTTCTTCCTGGTCGGCCCGAACACCGGCCTCGGCCACAACTCGATGATCTTCATGATCGAGGCGCAGATCCACTATGTGCTGCAGGCGATTCGGCAGGTGCGCGAGCAGGGCGCGGTCGCGCTGGCGCCGCGACGGGCGGCGCAGGATCGATTCAACGCCCGGCTGCAAGACGGACTGGCCCGCTCGGTGTGGAACACCGGCGGCTGCCAGAGCTGGTATCTGGACGAGCACGGGAACAACCGCACACTGTGGTCCGGGTTCACCTGGCAGTACTGGCTGCAGACCAGGAGGCTCGACCCCGCAGAGTACGAATTCTTCAGTCCCGCACCGAGTTCACCGACGCGTCCCACCTTGATAGTGGAAGACCGTCCGGCACAAACGTTTCCCACAGCTCTGACCAATGGCCGGCCGATCCCGGCCAGTAACCCCAAGGACGTTCAGTGAAGAACTTCACCGGCAAAGTCGCCGTGATCACCGGCGCGGGCTCCGGCATCGGCCGTGGCCTCGCGCTGGAACTCGCTCGGCGCGGCGCGCAGCTCGCGCTGTCCGACATCAACACCGAGTCGGTCGCCGATACCGCCGGTCGATGCGAAAAGCTCGGTGCGACAGCGATTCCGTACGAGTTGGATGTCGCGCACCGGGCGGCGGTGTACGCACACGCCGCGGATGTGCGCGGCGAATTCGGGCGGGTGAACCTGGTCTTCAACAACGCGGGCGTTGCCCTCGGGGCCGACGTCGAGGACATGGAGTGGGACGACTTCGACTGGTTGATGAACATCAACTTCTGGGGCGTCGCGCACGGCACCAAGGCCTTCCTGCCCGACCTCATCGCCTCCGGCGACGGCCACATCGTGAACGTGTCCTCGGTGTTCGGCCTCGTCGGTGTGCCCTCCCAAAGTGCTTACAACGCGGCCAAATTCGCGGTGCGCGGGTTCACCGAGGCGCTGCGGCAGGAGATGCGGATCGCCAGGCATCCGGTCGGCGTCACCTGTGTGCATCCCGGCGGGGTGACGACGAATATCGCGGTGAACGCGCGCGGCCTCGGCGACGATGTGGACCTGGAGACGCTGCGCCGCGGCTGGGACGCCATCACCCTGACCAGTCCGGACGCCGCGGCGAAGACCATCCTGCGTGGCGTGGAGAAGGACAAGGCCAGGGTGTTGATCGGGGCCGATGCCAGGGCCATCGATCTGATCCCGCGCCTGCTCGGCCCGGCCTACGAGGACCTCGGCGTGCCGCTGTACCGGGCGGGCAAGCGGACGGCGGCGCGGTTCGGTATCGCGCTGTAGGCGAGCCCTAGCGGTGGCGCGCCGCGCGGGGCGGCACCGGTGGCGGCGGGATCAGCCGGCCCGCCGTGGTGCGCGAACCCGCCTGCTTGAGCCGCTCGAGCACCGGTGTGAGCTCGAAACTGTGCACGCCGTCCAGGGTGGCCATCTTGGTGGTCACGTAGTGGTACAGATCGTCGGCGGTGTCCGCCGTGAGCACGGCGAAGATATTGAACGGCCCGGTAACCGCTGCGGCATAGGCTGTTTCGTCGTGCTCGGCGATGGCCCGACCCACCGCATCGAGCTGCGCCGGGGCGACGCGGAGCCAGAGGAAGGCCCAGAGGCTGGATCCCAGTGCGGCAGGGGCGATGTCGAGATCGAAGTAGAGGATGCCCGCCGCCTGCAGGGCCGCGATGCGGCGCGCGATCCGGCCGATGCTCACGCCGGTGGCACGGGCCAAGACCGAGAAGCTGGCGCGTCCATCGCGGGCCAGCAGTTCGAGCAGTGCGCCGTCCTCGTCGCGCAACTGCAGATCTGCTTCATCGTAATCCCTTGCTGCCGGACCTTTCTCGTTATCAGTCCGGGCGGCGCGCCTACTGCGCCAGTCGACCGCACGCGGTCCGACGAAGCGGTGCAGGATCATCGCCGCCGCGATGTCGTGCACCGGCGCCGTGCGCTGCAGCCGCTGCACCAGTAGGTCGTCGCGATCCTGCGGCGTGCGCGGGTGCAGCGAGAAGTTCACCTCGGCACCGGCCGCCGCGATGCTGACCCAGGCGGCGTCGTCGCGGCGAGCCAGCGCCTCGGCCACCTGCCGCGCGCCGTCCGGACGGCAATGCACCCGGATGATCCAGTCGTTCTCGCCGAGCGCACGGGAGTCGACCGCGCCGATCACCCGGACCACGCCGTCGCGGCGTAACCGCCGGTAGCGGCGGGCGACGGTCTGCTCCGCGACACCGAGGTCGGCGGCGACCCGGTTGAACGAGACGCGCGGGTCGAGCTGCAGGGCTTGCACGATCTGCGTATCAACGCCATCCAAGATGGAGTTTTTGCCTATTCCGGCGGCGCTCATAAGGAGGAAATCTACGCCTGACCCACAGCAGGGCGACCACGCTCGTCGCTTGTCCGGATACTCGACGCGGTCTCACACCCACGAATCTCCAGAGAGGACAACGGTTTTGCGTAAATGGCTGCCGCTGCTGACGGTGTGTCTCGGCACCTTCATGCTGCTGCTCGACGTCACCATCGTGAACGTCGCACTACCCGATATGCGCAACGACTTGAACGCGTCGTTCAGTTCGTTGCAATGGGTGGTCGACGGATACGCCCTCGCCATGGCCGCGCTCATGCTCGGCGCGGGCTCGATCGCCGACCTGGCCGGGCATCGACGGACCTATCTGGCCGGTTTGGCGCTGTTCGCGATCTCCTCGCTGATCTGCGGTATCGCGCCGAATCCGACCGTGCTCATCGCGGCAAGGGTGGTGCAGGGTATCGGCGCGACCACCATGGCGTGCACCACCTTCGCCCTGTTGAACAACTCGTACACCGGACGGGACCAGGGCACCGCGTACGGCGTCTGGGGTGCCGTCGCGGGCGCGTCCAGTGCCATCGGGCCGATCATCGGCGGCCTGCTCACCGATCTCGCGTCGTGGCGCTGGATCTTCTTCGTCAACCTGCCGGTCAGCGCGGTGGCCATTGCCCTGTGTGTATGGGTGCTCGCCGACGTCGAGCGGCCGCATCGCGGCCGGGTCGATGTGGCAGGCATGGCGTCGTTCACCGTCAGCGCCGCGGCGGCGACCTACGCGCTGATCCGGGCGAACGAACATGGTTGGTCGAATGCGCTGACCTGGTGGCTGCTGTTGGTCGCGGCGGTGTCGCTGGTCGTGTTCCTCGCGGTCGAACGGGCCTCGACGCAACCGATGCTCGATCTCGCCCTGCTGCGGGACCGTTCGTTCGTCGGGGTGCTGGTCGCAGCCGGTGCGTTGTTCTTCGCGGCGTTCGGTGCGCTGATGTACACCCAGATCTGGTTGCAGTCGGTGCTCGGGCTGACGGCGATCCAGGCCGGTGCCGTGGGACTTCCGTTGTCCGTCATGGCCTTTCTGGTCTCCGGCGGCATCGGGCGGTTTCTGCACGGCGAGCACCGCGGGCGGATCATCGCGGGCGGGCTCTTCGCGACCGGCGTCGGCGGCGTGCTCGGCGCGCTGCTGGTGCACGGCGAAGCCGGTTGGGTGGCACTGGTTCCCGGATTCCTGGCCATCGGCCTCGGCGTCGGGCTGGCCACCGCGACACTGAGTTCGGCCGCGATGGCGGCGGTTCCGTGGCAACGGGCCGGAATGGCAACGGGGGCGGTGAATACGGCGCAGCAGCTGAGCTTCGCGCTCGGGATCGCCACGCTGGGCAGCGTATTCACCGCGCGGGCTGCCGATGCACTCGGCGACCGTGGGGTGCCGGATGCGCAGGCGACGGCACGGGCGATCGGGGGCGGTCAGTCCGGGATGTTGTTGCAGCAGGTTCCGGCGCAGGCACGGTCCGTGCTGGAGGAGTCGGTGCGTGCGGCGGCCGCGGCGGGTGTGCAAGGCACACTCGCGGTCAGCGGCGGCGTCGCGCTACTCGGCAGCGCGCTCGTATTGCTGCTCATGCGGCGGCGGGGCAACCCGGCGGTGCACGTGGTCGAAGCGGAAGAGGCGCTCGCCTGATTTGCCGGAATTCGCTGTCGGCTGCCCGATTTGCCCGGTCAGCCTGCCGCGGAACTATCCGCTGAGCGAGGGGACCATGCGCCTCGCTCAGCGGTGGTCAGCGCTTCTTCGGATCGACGATGCTCTGCTCGGGGGCGGACTTCATCTTCTTGTCCGTGCGCTTCTCCTTGAGAGACTTCCCGGACTTCTTCGACATCGAGCTGCGCGGAGACTTGTCGGACAAACGTGGTCCTTTGCTCGGAGGACCTGAACGGTCCCGCTACCGGTGACGGTACGCTACGCCGGCGTACGCCGGGACCGATCCCCGCTGGTCGACGTGCCCCCAGGAACCTCACAGCTGAGGCCCAGCTCCTAGACAACCGGACCGTCGAGTGTGGTCTGCATGACCGAGACTGTGACCGTCGCGGCGGCGGAATTAGCCGAGACACCGGGTACGCCCGTGCTGGACGTGGTGATACCCGTCTACAACGAAGAGACCGACCTCGGCGTCTGTGTGCGCAGGTTGCACGCATATCTGCGCCAGGGGTTCCCGTTTCCGGCGCGGATCACGGTAGCCGACAACGCCAGCACCGACGCTACCCTCCAGGTGGCCGAGCTGCTCGCGGCGGAGCTGGACGGCGTGCGGGTGCTGCACCTGGACGCCAAGGGTCGAGGGCGGGCGCTGCGTGCGGCGTGGGAGGCCTCCGACGCACAGGTGGTCGCCTACATGGACGTCGACCTGTCGACCGACCTGAACGCGCTGCTGCCGCTGGTGGCGCCGCTGATCACCGGGCATTCGGACCTGGCGATCGGCACCAGGCTCAGTTCGTCGTCGCGGGTCGTGCGCGGGCCGAAGCGCGAGATCATCTCGCGCTGCTACAACCTGTTGCTGAAAGCCTCACTGCAGGCGCGATTTTCGGACGCGCAGTGCGGATTCAAGGCGATGCGCAGCGACGTGGCACGCAAGTTGCTTCCGCTGGTGCGCGACGGTGAGTGGTTCTTCGACACCGAGCTGCTCGTGCTCGCCGAGCGGGCCGGGTTGCGCATCCACGAGGTGCCGGTGGACTGGATCGACGATCCGGACAGCCGCGTCGACATCGTCGACACCGCGCGCAAGGACCTGCAGGGCATCGGGCGGCTGACGCGCGCGCTCGCCACCGGGGCCCTGCCGCTGGAGGAATTGCGCCGCGCGGTCGGGCGCGAGCCGCTGGTGCCCGGCGTGCCGCTCGGGATGGTCGGCCAGCTGGTTCGGTTCGCGATTGTCGGCGTGCTGAGCACGCTGGCCTATCTGCTGCTTTACGTTGTGCTGCAATCGTTTACCGACGCGCAGGTGGCCAATTTCCTGGCGCTGCTCGTCACCGCGGTGGCCAATACGGCGGCCAACCGGGCGTTCACGTTCGGCGTGCGCGGAGCGACCGGCGCGGTGTCGCATCAGTTCCAAGGGCTGGTGATCTTCGGCGTCGGGCTGGCGTTGACCAGTGGGTCGCTGTTCACGCTGCATCACTGGGCGCCGGACGCGCCGGTGCATCTGGAGTTGTTCGTGCTGGTGCTGGCCAATCTGCTGGCCACCATTCTGCGATTTGTCGGATTGCGGTGGGTTTTCCGGAATTCGCCGAATCCGGCGCGGCGGACGGTGCTCTCCGTGCAAGCCGATGCGGACGCGCCCGAGTCCGACCCCGCGGTGGCGCTCGGCAGCGAAGGCGGTACTCGATGACCGCGACACTGGCACCGCCCACCGCGGCACCGGCGGCTCCCGCACCCGAACGCAAGACCCGCTGGGAATACCCGGCTTTGGCGGTGCTGCTGCTCGGCACCGGGATCGCGTACCTGTGCAATCTGAGCTCCAGTGGCTGGGCCAACTCGTTCTATTCCGCTGCGGTACAGGCGGGTTCGGTATCCTGGAAGGCGTTCTTCTTCGGCTCCTCGGATGCGGCGAACTCGATCACCGTGGACAAGCCGCCCGCCTCGCTGTGGTTGATGGAGCTGTCGGTGCGGGCGTTCGGGCTGAACAGCTGGAGCATCCTGGTGCCGGAGGTGCTGCTCGGCGTCGCCAGTGTGGCATTGCTGTGGGCGACGGTGCGCAGGCCGTTCGGGCCCGCCGCCGGACTGCTCGCGGGGCTGGTGCTCGCGGTGACTCCCGTTGCGGTGCTGATGTTTCGGTTCAACAATCCGGACGCGTTGCTGGTGTTCCTGATGATCGCCGCGACGTGGGCGATGACGCGGGCCGTCGAGGACGGTCGCTGGCGGTGGCTGGTGCTCACCGGCGTCTTCATCGGATTCGGCTTCCTCACCAAGCAATTGCAGGTGCTGCTGGTGGTTCCGCCGCTGGCCCTGACCTACTTGATCGCGGGACCGCCCAAGCTGGGTAAGCGCGTCCTGCAGTTGCTCGCCGCCGGGGCGGCCATGATGGTGGCCGCGGGCTGGTGGCTGCTCGCGGTGGAACTGTGGCCCGCCTCGTCGCGGCCGTGGATCGGTGGGTCGCAGAACAATTCGATCCTCGAGCTCACCCTCGGCTACAACGGACTCGGTCGCCTCACCGGCGACGAGAACGGCAGCGTCGGGCCCGGCGGTGGTGACCTGCCTGCCGGTGGCAACGGTATGTGGGGCAGCACCGGCATCACGCGCATGTTCGAGCCCGCGCAGGGCGGTCAGATCGCCTGGCTGATCCCGGCCGCGCTCGTCGCCCTGGTGGCGGGAATTCTATTGCGCGGCAAGGCTGACCGCACCGATCGGCGACGGGCCGCGCTGATCCTTTGGGGCGGTTGGCTGTTGGTGACCGGATTGACCTTCAGCTTCATGGCGGGGATCTTCCACCAGTACTACACGATCGCGCTGGCCCCGGCGATCGCCGCGCTCGTCGGGATCGGCGCGGTGCAGCTGTGGCGGGAACGGCAGCGGCTGTGGGTTCGGTTGATGCTCGCGCTCGCCGTCGGCCTCACCACGGCGACTGCGTGGATGTTGTTGTCCCGCAGCGCACATTGGCAGCCGTGGTTGCGGTGGACCGTGCTGGTGGTCGGCATACTCGCGACGATCGCCGTGCTCGTTCCAGCGCCGAAGAAGTTGGCCATCGTCTCCGCGCTGGCTATCGCGTTCACCGGATTGGCCGGGCCGACCGCGTACGCCGTCGATACCATCGCGACCTCGCACGCCGGCGCAATCCCTTCGGCGGGACCGAATGTCGGACGGTTCGGCATGTTCGGTCGGCCACCGTGGGCCGAGGGCATGAACGGCATGCCGGGTGGACCGGGTGGACCCCAAGCCGACGGACGTCCTGGCGGGCGCGCGCCCAACGGTGGACGCCCCGGAAACGGCCAGCCAAGCCAGCCACCCGGTATGAGCCCGCAAGGCGGCATGCCCGGCAACGGAGCCGACGTGATGGGTGGCATGGGCGGCCTGCTGGGCGCCGGCAAGCCGAGCGACAAGGTGGTTTCGCTGCTCGAGCAGAACGGCACCGACTACACCTGGGTCGCCGCCGCCACCGGCTCGAACAGCGCCGCAGGCTTCCAACTGGCCACCGAACTCCCGGTGATGCCCGTCGGCGGCTTCAACGGCAGCGACCCCTCCCCCACCCTCGACCAATTCAAAGACTATGTGGCCCAAGGAAAGATCCACTACTACATCGGCAGCGGCCGAGAAGGCGGCGGCAGGGACCGCGACTCGGCAAACCCCTCCACCAGCTCCCAGATCGCCCAATGGGTGCAGGAGAACTACACCGCCACCGAGGTAGACGGAATCACCCTCTACGACCTCACCACTCACTGACGCGAAAGATCCGCACCGTCTCCAGGTTTGGAGTCGGTGCGGATCTTTGTGCGTCCGAGACTAGTTCGCGGCGGGGTAGGTGGCTTCGAGCCACTCGGCGTAGGTGGGACCGGCGAGGGTGGCGTGCGGCCCGGGGAGGAGGGTGCCGTCCTCGAAGGCTTCACGATCGGTGTTGTCGGGATCGCTGGATTCGACGATTTGGCTCGGGCCGCCGACGCGCGCGGTGAAGAGGGCCGCGGCGCCCGCCATCGTTTCCGGTTGGGGACCCGCGATTTCCGGGAAGGGGGCGGCAGCGGATTCCAGGGCCGGGTTGACGGCCAGGTCGACGAGGGCCTCGGCGACCGTACGGGCGGCGACCAACTGGGTGCGCATCTTGGCGACGTAGGCGACGTCGCCCTGGGTGCCCCACTGAGTCATTACCTCGACCAGTTCGTGGAACTGGGCGGCGCGCAGGATCTGCACCGGCAGCGGACCTTCGAGAACCCGCTGCTCGTGTGCCAGTTTGGCGGCGTTGTAGCCTGCAGTGGTGTTGTCGATGCCGATGATGGAGACGACGACCAGGCGTTCGACGCCGGCCTTCAGTCCTGCCTCGTGCAGGTTGCGGGCGGCGGCGGTGAAGAATTCGGTCGCAATGTCCTTGTCGGCGGACGGGGTGCTGGAGGCGTCGATGACGACCTGCACGCCATCGAGGGCCTCGACCAAGCCCGCGCCGGTCTCGATGTCCACGCCGTTCTTCCTGGAGAACGCCACCACCTCGTGGCCCTGTTCAGTCAGCACATCCACCACGTGCTTGCCGAGCCGTCCGGTCGCTCCGGCCACTGCGATCTTCTTGGTCGTCGTCATGGTCCCTGCTCCTCTGATGTGTCAGTGCGTTGTTCCGCGTTCACAGAGAGGACGACATAGCCGCAGCGAGTGTGACATCACTGCAAAAGACCAGTTAGATCGGGTTCTCAACCGAGCGTGGTCAGCAGGCGCTCGTGCACGGCACCACGGACGACCGAACTGAGATCGGGTTTTTCGGCGAGCAGTTCGAGCATGCGGACGATCTGCAAGGCTTCGATGCGCTGCGCCAGGTCGGGGTCGCTCGGGTCGAAGCCCGCGCCCGCAAGGAAGTCCGGCCAAGCAGGGGTATCGGGATCGGCGAAGCTGACCGACCAGGCCCACCAGGCGGGGTCGAAGAGCGGATCGGCGAGGCGAACGGACTCGAAATCGAGCAGGCCGGTGATGGTTTCGCCGTCGGTGAGGATGTTGACCGGTGCGAAATCGCCGTGCGCGAGGACCGTCGGACGGTCGGCGAAGAGGGTGGGCAGGGATTTCAGGGTGCGGTCCAGGGTCGCGCGTTGCGCGGCGGCGAGGTCGAGCTGACCGGCCCAGGCGGTCGCGCTCTCGACCAGGCGGTTAGGGCTGGCCCAAAGGTCGTCGAGTTGCAGCCCCGCGGTGGGCAGGCGGCGGAAAGCGGCGAGCAGGGTGCCCATTTCGCGGGCGATGGTCGGGAATCGCGGGCTGGCGAAGCCGATTTCGGCGCTGGCCGGGATCGGGACGCCGGGCAGCGCGTCGAAGACGATCCAGGCCGGGTCAGCGTCGAGGTCGAAGCGGCGGATGCGCGGAATGGCGATGCCGCGTTTGGCGGCCGGTTCCAGCAGGGTGTGCATGATCCGCAGGCGGCGCTCGGCGTCGTCGGGATTGCGGTAGCGCTGCAGCACCATCCGGTCGCCGTCGGCGAGCGTGAGCAGATCGGTGCGGTTCTGGAAACCCCATTCGGCGGGCGCGCTTCCGGCAATCGGCTGGCCGAGGGTTTGCTCGAGCCCGCCGTACTCCGCATGGTCCATACGGCAGACCCTAAGGCACATACGGACTGTTGCGCGCCGATCCGCGCTGCTGCGCGAACCGGGGACCGAGGGACAGCGCGCCGGAAGCCACTCAGCGTGGCGCGTTCAGCGCCGCATGCAGGGTGGCCGCCCACTGCTGGACGATCTGCTTGCGGCGGGCCGAGTCGTCGGTGAGCACGTCGGCCAGTCCGAGACCGCGCGCCATGTCGAGGGTGGCCTGCACGAGGTGGTGGGTGACCGGGTCGGCGTCGTCGACGCCGAGCGCCTCCACCGCGCGCCGGTGCGAGATCCGGCCGAACTTGGCCTCCAGCGGGACAATTCGTTCCCGCAGCGCCGGATCCGCGGCGGCGTGCGTCCACACCTGCAGCGCCGCCTTGAACAGCGGGCTGGTGTAGGACTCCACCAGGCCCGCCACCACGGCCTCGGTGCGGCCGAGCCCGTCGGCCAAGGTGGCGACCGCGATCGCCTCGTCCTTGGACTGCTGGGTCCGGCTGTCGAACATATACTCGAGCGCCGCGGTGATCAGCTCTTCCCTGGTCGGGAAGTGATGCTGCGCCGCGCCCCTGGACACCCCGGCCCGTTCGGCGACGACCGCGACCGTCGCTGCCGCCCAGCCGGTTTCGGCCAGGCAGTCGATGGTCGCCTCCAGCAGGCGCTGCCGGGTGGCTCGGCTGCGGTCCTGCTTGGGTTCGTGGGGTGTGGCCATGGGTTTATTCTGCCCAGCTCGGCGCGCGACGCTGCAGGAAGGCCGCCATGCCCTCGTGCACCTCGGCGGTGCCGAAGAAGCTCGCCGACCGCTCGGCGAGCGCTTCGGCCGAGGCGTCGAACTCGGCGAGCATGGCCGCGTTGACCAGTCGCTTGCTCTCGGCCAGCCCCTGCGGGGCGCCTTTGCGCAGCTCGGCGCGCAGCCGGGCCACCTCGGCCGCCGGGTCGGCGGCGCTGGTGCTGATCAGCCCGATCCGCTCGGCGGTGTGGGCATCGAACCTCTCGCCGGTCATGAAGTACCGGCCGGCCGCGCGCGAGGTGAGGCGCGGCAGCAGGGTGAGCGAAATCATGAACGGGGCCAACCCGATTCGCACCTCGGTAAGGGCGAAACTGCTCGTCGGGCCCGCGACCGCGAGGTCGCAGGCCGCGACGATGCCCATGCCGCCCGCGCGCACGTTGCCGTCGATCTGCGCGATCACCGGCTTCGGGGTGGCGAGCAGGCGGCGCAGTATGCCGATCATGGTGCGGGTGCGGTCGTCGGCGGCGACCGCTGGATCGGCGTTGCTCGCCTCGGTGAGGTCGGCGCCCGCGCAGAAGGTGTTGCCGGTGTGCGCGAGCACGATCCCCCGCACCGCGTCGTCGGCGGCCGCGTCGTCGAGTCCCTGGAGGAGTTCGGCAACGAGCTTGGCCGACAACGCGTTCCGGTTGTGCGGTGAGTCGAGCGTGAGCGTCGCGAAACCGTCCGCGACCTCGTAGCGGACGAACGGGCCCGGCACGGTTTCGGTCATCGAAGGCCTCTCAGTAGGACTTGGGCAGGCCCAGCGAGTACTGGGCGACGAAGTTGAGCACCATTTCACGGCTCACCGGCGCGATGCGGCCGATGCGTGCGGCGGCCAGCATGGCGGCGAGCCCGTATTCCTTGGTGAGGCCCGCGCCACCGTGGGTCTGGATGGCCTGGTCGAGCGCCTTGATACTCGCCTCCGCCGCAGCGTATTTCGCCATGTTGGCGGCCTCGGCGGCACCCATCTCATCGCCGTTGTCATAGAGCGTCGCGGCCTTGCGCATCATCAGCTTGGCCAGCTCCAGTTCGATCTTCACCTGGGCCAGCGGATGCGAAATGCCTTGGTGCGCACCGATCGGCGTCTTCCAGACGGTGCGTTCCTTGGCGTAGTCCACGGCGCGGTCGATGGCGTAGCGGCCGAGGCCGATGGCCATCGCGGCGCCCATGACGCGTTCCGGGTTAAGGCCGGCGAACAGCTGCATCAGCGCGGCGTCCTCCTTGCCGACCAGCGCGTTCGCGGGCAGGCGTACGTCGTCGAGGAACAGCGTGAACTGGTGGTCCGGCTCGATGATGTCCATTTCCTGGGGCGTCTTGTGGAAGCCCTCGGCGTCGGTCGGCACGATGAACAAGGCGGGCTTGAGCTTGCCGGTCTTGTGGTCCTCGGTGCGCGACACGATGAGCACGGCCTCGGCCTGGTCCACGCCGGAGATGAAGATCTTGCGGCCGTTGAGGATCCAGTCGTCGCCGTCGCGGCGCGCGGTGGTGGTGATCTGGTGCGAGTTGGAGCCCGCGTCCGGCTCGGTGATGCCGAAGACCATCTTGGCCGAGCCGTCACCGAGCTTGGGCAGCCACTGCTGCTTCTGCTCGTCGGTGCCGTACTTGGTGATGATGGTGCCGCAGATGGCCGGGGAAACGACCATGAGCAGCAGGCCCGCGCCCTGGGCGGAGAGTTCCTCCATCACCAGCGCCAGCTCGTACAGGCCTGCCCCGCCGCCGCCGTACTCCTCGGGCAGGTTCACCCCGAGGAAGCCCAGTTTGCCTGCCTCGTCCCACAATTCGGTGAGGGGCTCGTTGGCGCGCGCCTTCGGCAGCACGTAGTCGCGGTAGTTGTACTTCGCGGCCAGCGCGGCGACCGCGGACCGTAGCGCGGTCTGCTCTTCGGTTTCGATAAAACTCATTTACTCTCCTGGGTTTCGATGCCTTCGGCAGGATCGACGACGGCGAGGACGGTACCGACTTCGACCTGCTGGCCGACGGTGACATTGACGGCGCTGAGCACACCGGCGGCGGGCGCGGCGATGGTGTGCTCCATCTTCATCGCCTCCAACCACAGAATGGGTTGGCCCTGTTCGACGTGGCTGCCGACCTCGGCGCCGAGCCGGATCACACTGCCCGGCATGGGCGCGAGCAGCGAGCCGGTGGCGACCTGATCGGCGGGATCGGTGAAGCGCGGCAGTTTGCGCACGCTGACCGGTCCGAGCGGCGAGTCGACGCACACCAGGTCGGCGTAGCGGGCGACGGCGAAATGCCTGCGTACCGCGCCTCTTTCGCTGGGAACGGCGAGGACGACGCGATCCGGCGTCGCTTCGACGAGTTCGAGTCCGTCGTGGCCGTCCACCGAGACGACACCGCGGGTGTAGCGGTAGCCGACGTCGTGTGTCCCGCTGGTGCGGCTCTCGAACAGCTTGTGCGTCGACTGGGACGGCAGGTTTCGCCAGCCGCTGGGCAGCCCACCGGCGACCCGGGCGGCGCCGCGATTGGCGGCCGCGTCGGCCAGTGCGGCGGCCACGATGGACAGCGCCTCGTCCGATTCGGACACCAAAGGCGCTGCCAGCGTGTCCAATCCGTGGGTGGTGAAGAACGCGGTGTCGGTGTCACCCGCTAAGAACGCCGGGTGCCGTAGCACCCGGACGAGCAGGTCGCGGTTGGTCACCAGGCCGTGAATCTTGGCCCGGTGCAGCGCGTTGGCTAGCAATCGTGCTGCCTCGTCGCGGGTTTCGGCGTAGGA
The DNA here is from genome assembly GCF_040645995.1 of Nocardia sp. NPDC046473. Taxonomy (NCBI): domain Bacteria; kingdom Bacillati; phylum Actinomycetota; class Actinomycetes; order Mycobacteriales; family Nocardiaceae; genus Nocardia; species Nocardia sp. NPDC046473. Next base: position 273,023 of record NZ_JBEYZJ010000006.1, on the reverse strand, counting down.
GATGACCTTGGCCAGCATCGGGTCGTAGTGCACGCCGACGATCGAGCCGTCCACCACGCCGGTATCCAGCCGCACGCCGGGCCGGTCGAGTAGATCGAATTCCGTGACCACCGAGGGGATGTCGATGCGGTGGACGGTGCCGCTCTGCGGCTGCCAGTCGTGCGCGGGGTCTTCGGCGTAGAGCCGGACCTCGATCGAATGTCCGTGCAGCGCCGGAAGTTCGGCGGGCAGCGCGGCGCCCGTGGCCACCTCGAGTTGCAGGCGAACCAGATCCAGGCCGGTGGTGCATTCGGTGACCGGATGTTCCACCTGGAGGCGGGTGTTCATCTCCAGGAAGAAGAAATCGCCGCGCTCGTCGGCGAGGAACTCCACCGTGCCCGCACCGGTGTAGCCGATCGCACCCGAGGCGAGCCTGGCCGCCTCGAAGAGCCGCTCGCGCATCCCGTCGGTGCGTTCGACGAGCGGTGACGGCGCCTCCTCGATGACCTTCTGGTGCCTGCGCTGGATGGAGCACTCGCGCTCGCCGACGGCCCAGATGGTGCCGTGCGTATCGGCCATGACCTGCACTTCGATGTGCCTGCCGGTCTCCAGGTACCGCTCGCAGAACACCGTCGGATCACCGAACGCGGATTCGGCCTCGCGGCGTGCCGCCTCGATCTGCGGTTCGAGCTCGGCGAGGGCGCGCACCACGCGCATGCCGCGGCCGCCGCCACCGGCGGACGCTTTGATCAGCACCGGCAGGTGCGCCTCGGTGACCTCGGCCGGATCCAGCTCGGCGAGGACCGGGACACCGGCGGCGTCCATCATCTTCTTCGAGGCGACCTTCGAGCCCATCTGCTCGATGGCCTCGACCGGCGGGCCGATCCAGACCAGCCCGGCGGCGAGCACCGCCTTGGCGAAATCGGCGTTCTCGGAAAGGAATCCGTAGCCGGGGTGGATGGCGTCCGCGCCGGCGGCCAGCGCGGCCTCGATGATCAGTTCGCCGCGCAAGTAGGTCTCTGCGGGTGTGTTGCCAGGAAGCAGCACGGCCGCATCGGCTTCCGCGACGTGCGGGGCGGCGGCATCGGCGTCGGAGTAGACCGCGACAGTGCCGATACCCATCCGACGGCAGGTGGCGAAGACGCGACGAGCGATCTCACCGCGATTGGCAACTAGAATATTGGTGATCGGCCCTCCCGACACCCGGCCACCACCCCGCACCGAATCGCTTCGCGATGCTGTCATGACTCGCCTCACATTCGGAAGACGCCGAAGCCATCGGCGCCCTTGATCGGGGCATTGTGAATGGCCGACAAGGACATTCCCAATACGGTGCGGGTATCGCGCGGATCGATGACGCCGTCGTCGAACAGGCGCCCGGACATGAACATGGCCAGCGACTCGGCCTCGATCTGCGCCTCGATCATGGCGCGCATCCCGGCGTCGGCCTCCTCGTTGAACGGCATGCCCTTGGCCTCGGCCGCCGCGCGACCGACGATCGAGATGACACCCGCCAGCTGCGCGCCGCCCATGACGGCGGATTTCGCACTGGGCCAGGCGTAGACGAAACGCGGGTCGAAGGCGCGGCCACACATGCCGTAATGCCCGGCGCCATACGAGGCGCCCATCAGTACCGAGATGTGCGGCACCTTCGAATTCGACACCGCGTTGATCATCATCGCGCCGTGCTTGATGATGCCGCGCTGCTCGTACTCCTTGCCGACCATGTAGCCGGTGGTGTTGTGCAGGAACAGCAATGGCGTGTTGGTCTTGTTGGCCAGCTGGATGAACTGGGTGGCCTTCTGCGATTCCTCGGAGAACAGCACGCCGCGCGCGTTGGCCAGGATGCCGATCGGATACCCGTGCAGCTCAGCCCATCCGGTGACCAGGCTGCCGCCGTAGAGCGGCTTGAACTCGTCGAAGTCGGAGCCGTCGACGATGCGCGCGATCACCTCGCGCGGATCGAACGGGATCTTCAGGTCGTTGGGGACGATGCCGAGCAGGTCCTCGGGGTCGTAGAGCGGCTCGATCACCTCGGCGCGCGGGGCGGGGCCCTGCTTGCGCCAGTTGAGCCGCCGGACGATGGAACGGCCGATGCGGATCGCGTCCTGCTCGTCGAGCGCGTAGTAGTCGGCCAGGCCGGAGACGCGGGCGTGCATGTCGGCGCCGCCGAGCGATTCGTCGTCGGACTCCTCGCCGGTGGCCATCTTGACCAGCGGCGGCCCGCCGAGGAACACCTTGGAGCGTTCCTTGATCATCACCACGTGGTCGGACATGCCCGGGATGTAGGCGCCGCCCGCGGTCGAGTTGCCGAAGACGAGCGCGATGGTCGGGATGCCCGCGGCCGAGGCCTGGGTGAGGTCGCGGAACATCCGGCCGCCGGGGACGAAGACTTCCTTCTGCGTCGGCAGATCCGCGCCACCGGACTCGACCAGCGAGATCACCGGCAGCCGGTTCTCCCGGACAATATCGTTGATGCGCAGCGTCTTTCGCAGCGTCCACGGGTTCGAGGTGCCGCCGCGCACGGTCGGATCCGGCGCGACGATCATGCATTCGACGCCCTCGACGACGCCGATGCCCGCGATAGTGCTTGCGCCGACGTGGAATTCGCTGCCCCAGCCCGCCAGCGGGCACAGCTCCAGGAACGGCGAGTCCTCATCGATGAGCAACTCGACCCGCTCCCGCGCCGTCATCTTGCCGCGCTTGCGATGGCGGGCCAGCTTATCCGGCCCGCCACCATCGATCGCCTTGGCGAACTCGCCCTCGACCTCGGTCAGCTTGGCCGTCATGGCTTCCGCCGCCGCGGCGTACTCCGGCGAGGCGGTGTCCAGGGTGCTGCGTAGTGTCGTCAAGACTGGTACCCCAATCGTTTCGCGGCGAGAGCGGTGAGGATTTCGGTGGTGCCACCGCCGATGCCGAGGATGCGCATGTCGCGATACTGGCGTTCGATCTCGGATTCGCGCATGTAGCCGAGGCCGCCGAACAGTTGGACGGCCTGGTTGGCCACCCATTCGCCGGCTTCGACGGCAGTGTTCTTGGCGAAGCACACCTCGGCGATCAGGTCGGTCTCGCCGTTCGCGCTGCGCTGGGCCACATCCCGGGTGTAGACGCGGGCGACGTCGATGCGCCGGGCCATCTCGGTGACCGTGTTCTGCACGGCCTGCCTGCTGATCAGCGGGCGGCCGAAGGTTTCCCGGCCGCGCACCCAGTCCAGGGTGAGGTCGAGGCAGCGTTGCGCGCTCGAATACGCCTGCACCGCAAGGCCGACGCGCTCGCTGACGAACGCGCCCGCGATCTGGAAGAAGCCGGAGTGCTCCGGGCCGACCAGGTTGGCCGCGGGCACCCGCACATCCACGTAGGACAGTTCGGCGGTATCGGAGGCACGCCAGCCCATCTTGTCCAGCTTGCGGCTGACCGTGAAGCCGGGCGTGCCCTTCTCCACCACGAGCAGTGAAATCCCGCCGGAGCCAGGGCCGCCCGTGCGCACCGCGGTGACCACGTAGTCGGCGCGGCAAGCCGAGGTGATGAAGGTCTTGGCGCCGTTGACGATGTAGTGGTCGCCGTCGCGGCGGGCGGTGGTGGTGAGATGGCCGACGTCGGAGCCGCCGCCGGGTTCGGTGATGGCGAGCGAGCCGATCTTCTCGCCGGCCAAAGTCGGTCGCACCCAACGCTCGATCTGCTCGGCGTCGCCGGAGGCGATCATGTGCGGCACCGCGATGCCACAGGTGAACAGCGACGCGAACAGTCCGCCGGAAGCGCCGGCCTGATGCAGTTCCTCGCAGACGATCATCGCGTCGATGCCGTCGCCGCCGGAACCGCCTACCGCTTCGGGGAATTGGATGCCGAGCAGGCCGAGCGCACCGGCCTTCTTGTGTAGCTCGCGCGGGATCTCGCCGTCACGCTCCCACTCGTCCATATAGGGCAGAACTTCGCGTTCCGCGAAACCACGTACGGTCGCGCGCAATTCGCGCCGCTCAGGCGAATTCCAGGGACTCACACTCATAACAGCTCCAATGGAATGTCGAGATGACGGGACCGCAGCCATTCGCCGAGTCCCTTGGCCTGGGGATCGAAGCGAGCCTGATAGGCGACGCCCTGACCGAGTAGGCCTTCGATGATGAAGTTCACCGCCCGCAGGTTGGGCAGCACGTGCCTGGTGACCGTGAGCGAAGCGGTCTCGGGCAGTAGCTCTTTGACTCGCTCGACGGTGAGTGTGTGGGCAAGCCAACGCCATTGCTCGTCCGTCCGCACCCACACGCCGATATTGGCGTTGCCGCCCTTGTCACCGCTGCGGGCCAAGGCAATGGCGCCCAGCGGGACACGACGGGTTTCACTGGCGGACAACGGTTCCGGCAACTCGGGTTCGGCGACCTCGGCCAGCGCCAGCGTGTCCGCGGCCGGCGCGATATCGACGCGGGAACCGTCCGGCAGCACCGCGACGTGCGGCACCTCGGTGGCGTCGACGAACCCCGGCGAATACACGCCGTAGGGCGAACCGTTGCCGGGCATCGTCGTAAAGCTGCAACCCGGGTAGCTGGCCAGCGCCAGTTCGACGGCCACGCTGGAGAACGCGCGGCCGACCTTGTTCGGGTCCGGGTCGCGCACCACGCAGCGCAGCAGCGCGCTGGCCTGCTCCTCGGTGTCGGCGTCCGGCCGGTCCAGCCGCGCGAGCGTCCAGTCCAGCTCGGCCGGTTTCACCGACAGCCACGACGCCAACTGCCGTTGCGCCAGTGCGGCTTTCGCCTCGATATCGAGGCCGGTGAGGATGAACTCCATCTCGTTGCGGAAGCCGCCGAGCGTGTTCAGCGACACCTTCAGCTGCGCGGGCGGCGCCTCGCCGACGACACCGTTGATCAGCACCCGATCGGGACCGTCGGCGCTGAGCGCGATGGAGTCGAGCCGCGAGGTCACATCGGGTCCGGCGTAGCGCGTGCCCTGGATCTCGTACATGAGCTGCGCTTCGATGGTGTCCACCGTGACCGCGCCGCCGGTGCCCGCGTGCTTGGTGATGACACTGCTGCCGTCCCTGCGGATTTCGGCGATCGGGAAGCCGGGCCTGCCGAGGTCGGCCAGCTCGGTGAAGAACGCATAGTTGCCGCCGGTGGCCTGGGTGCTGCATTCGATGACGTGCCCCGCCACGACCGCGCCCGCTAGCTCGTCGTAATCGGTTCGGCCCCAACCGAAGTGGGCCGCCGCCGGGCCGACGACCACCGACGCGTCGGTGACCCGGCCGGTGACCACAATGTCCGCACCCGCGTTCAAGCATTCGACGATGCCCCAGGCGCCGAGGTAGGCGTTCGCGGTGAGCGGTGCGCCGAGGCCGAGTTCGCCTGCGCGCCCGACCAAGTCGTCGCCTTCGACGTGCGCGATCTTCGCGTCGAGGCCGAGATCGGCGGCCACCTTGCGCAGGCGTTCGGCCAACCCGGCGGGATTGAGGCCGCCCGCGTTCGTGACGATCTGCACGTTGCGTTCCAGCGCCAGCCCGAGGCAGTCCTCGATCTGCCGCACGAAGGTCTTGGCGTAGCCGAGACTCGGATCCTTCATCCGGTCGCGGCCGAGGATCAGCATGGTGAGCTCGGCGAGATAGTCACCGGTGAGCACGTCGAGCTGCCCGCCCTCGAGCATCTCGCGCATGGCGCTCAGTCGATCACCGTAGAAACCGGAACAGTTGCCGATCCGGAGCACGTCCGGGTTGGCGGCCAGCACACTCATCAGCGGGAATGCCTCCTGTAACGGCGAACCGTCATGGCACAGCCGCGTGCCGCACCCGTGAAGTCCGCGTTCCGAGGACCAGCATCACATCCCGGTCAGAAAAAAGCAAGCACGCGTGCTTGTTAATTACGAGTGGGTCAGATATAGGCAGGCAGCACAGGTTGCCGGCACTCAGCCGAAGCCACCAACACACCACAAACCGCTTGGCATCCAACACGTCGCCTGCGACGAATAACTGGAAGCCGTCACCGCCGATGCCCACCAGGACGACCACTCAGTCCTGGCGTCGGCAAGTCCGACCCACCACGACAACGAAGGGCCCAACATCGACGTGACACGCGGAGAAGTAGCACCGCGACTGCGAACCGGCAAGACCTTCCGCATGGAAGGATCCCGTACGCCAATGATCAATCCGCGCTTCCCAAATCTGCTGCACAACTGGTTAACGAACCGAGAGAGGTCCGACATGTTTACCCGCGACCGAATGTTTGGCGTCGTTGCCCTTGCGGGCGTAGCCCTCGCGGCTCCCCCCTTCGCGCAGGGCGCTGCACTGCCTTCCGACATCAGCGCCAAAACACCAGTCATGACGTGCAAGGAGACAGGGGAGGTCACCTGGCCCGAACCCGGAATCGCTGATTCGCCGGACACCGTGAATTGGAAGGCAGATATCAAATTCACCGACTGTAAAGGAACAGCGGTCGACGAAGGGTCCCCGACGCTGAAGAGTGTGACGGAGTCTGGAACCGAGAAAGCGTCGTGTACCGGGAAGACCACCGCCCATGTCGGCAAGGGAACCATCACCTGGTCGGACAACACTACGAGCGATGTGACCATAGGTGAGATCAGCGAGTCCAAGTCCAAGGGCTCAGGACCTGGCGACTTTCCGTTCTCCATCGTCTCGGGGCATTTCAAAGACCACTCCGCCGAAGTCAAGGACAAAGTGACCGACTCTGGCCACCCCTGCCCCGGTGAGAGCAAAGCCACTATCGAAGGCACCTTTGCCCTCTACGGACCCTCTGGGTCGTAGGCAGGTCCCGAACTCCGAGCCGTCCGCACCTGCTTATCTGCGCGTTGGATGCGGACGGTTCGGCTGGCCGTTCGCACACAAACCCAGTGGCTATTTACTTGCCATTTATGTGCCCCGATTCGAGGCGGTTATGACCACGTGCTCCCCGCCGGATGTGCACACGTCCAAGGCTGAACAAATTATTGCCCTTATCCTCAGCCATCGGCGCCGTTCGAAAGGCGGCATACAGTGCCCCGCTGCACCGTGCCCGAATTGCATGGGCCCACACTTGGCACGCCTGTCCCGGTTTATCGAGGACGGAATTCCAGTCGAATTCGTGTTGCCTGCCTTTCCGGTGAAGTCGCCGAATCTGAATAAGGTACTCGGCCCGCTGCCGGATAAGGCAGAGGAAATCGCGGTGCAATTTCTGGATGAGATCTGTGCCAGGATCGGCCAGCTGTATCCGCCCGGTGCTCGTATCACGATATGCGCCGACGGCAGGGTCTTCGGCGATCTCATCGGAGTACCCGATGGCGACGTCGACAGCTATCAGTCGGCGATGGCCACACTGCTGGCCACGGTCGCGCCGACCACGTTACGTCTGTTCACCCTGGATGACGCGGCGGCGGGTTCGACACCGGAGATGCTGCGGCGTCGGCTAGACCAGGAGTTCGGTGAATCCCTGACGGACCTGCGCCAAGAGGTCAAGCAGCATACCGACACCCGCACGATGTATTTGGGCATTGTGCGTTTCCTCGTCGAGGACCGGATGGGGCCCGGCCACCAGGGCACCCGATCAGCCCTGCAACGCGAAAGCCGGGAACGCGCTTATGGCGTGGTTGCCCGCAGCCGTGCGTGGGGACGGTTGATCGGTAGGCATTTTCCTGAGGCGGTCCGATTGTCGATCCATCCCCAACCCTGCGGGTCCACCAAACTCGGCATCCTACTCGGCGAGACCCCCGACAATTGGCTCACCCCGTGGCATTCAGTCGCCGTATTGCGGCGTCGCGGTTTCGTTTTGATGAAACGAACCGATGCCGAGAAGGTTGGGGCACAACTCGTATTCGAAAACGGCAAGCCCAGCCATTACTTATTACGGGAGGAGAGCCCGATGATCGACGAGCGGAATGCGATCGATATCAGTCGGCACGAGATAACGGCAATCGAGCCATTCGGGGTTGCGATTCAACCCGCTGAACCTGGCCAGCAGATAAGCGATATTTCGGTGGAATCCCTGCGATCTCTTGTCCGGAAGCATCATCTTGTGCTGCTGCGCGGTTTCGACTCGTTCGGCAATGCCGACGAGCTTTCCACATACTGTGCCCGCTGGGGCACCGTGAGCGAATGGCCATTCGGCACGGTGCTCGAGCTGGTCGAACACGACGACCCGGAAGACCACATCTTCGATCACAGTTATGTGCCCTTGCACTGGGACGGCATGTATCGCGAGCAGGTGCCGGAATTCCAGGTGTTCCACTGCGTCACTGCTCCCGGCCGACACGATGGTGGCGAAACCATGTTCTCCAACACCACGGAGGTGCTCGCGCACGCTGATTCGGAAACGGTCGCGCTGTGGTCGAAGGTGACCGGCACCTATCGCAGGAAGATGGAGTACTACGACAGCGTCACCGTATCGCCCATCGTGACCGCCCACCCTGACCACGACACCCCGGTCATCAGGTACAACGAGCCCACCGACGCGGCTGATACCGACTTCGTCAACCACCCAGACCTGGAGTTCTCCGGGCTCCCGGATGACCTTCTCGCACAAGTGCATTCAAGCCTGCGGGCGGCACTGCACGACCGCGCACACCGCTATTCGCACGCCTGGCAGAGCGGCGACCTCGTGATCGCGGACAACTACACCCTGCTGCACGGGCGCAACGCTTTCACCAGCCACGCGGGGAGACATCTTCGCCGGGTGCACGTACTCGGTGACCCACCGCTGGACAACCCGGGGCTCCTCCGATGAGCGAGCGGGTCGGGCGACCAACTGGCACCACCGAAATGGCGGTTGCGCGCGAGGCATTGATGACCGGCGAGGAGTATCTGGACAGCCTGCGCGACGGCCGTCAGGTGTATCTCGACGGCGAGCAGGTGAAAGACGTGACCGAGCACCCCGCATTCTGCAATTCCGCCCTGTCGGTGGCCCGGCTCTACGACGCAATGCACGCCACAGACACCGCCGACGTGCTCACCGGAGAGGACGAGTCGGGTATTCGTACCCACAAGTTCTTCAAGCCGAGCCGGTCGGCGGCGGATCTCGTCGCCGCACGGGACGCAATCGCCACCTGGGCCAGGATGAGTTACGGATTTCTCGGGCGCACACCGGAATACAAGGCGTCGTTCATGTCGGGCCTCGGCGTCAACGCCGACTACTACGGCCCGTTCGCCGGTAATGCCACGGCGTGGTATCGCGAGTTCGCGAGTAAGGCTCTCTATCTGAACCACGTCATCATCAACCCGCCGATCGATCGCAAGCGAGCGATCCACGATATGGCGGACGTGTTCGTCCACGCGGTGCGCGAGACCGACGCCGGTGTGGTGGTCAGCGGGGCGAAGATGCTGGCGACCGGGTCCGCGATCACCAATGCCAGCTTTGTCGCCCCGGTCGGCTCGGCGGATCTCGCGCCGGGTAAGGCGGAGGCGTTCGCGCTGGTGTTCTTCGTGCGAATGGACAATCCCGGGCTGAAGCTCATCTGCCGCACTTCTTACGCACAGCGCGCGAGTAGCCCGTTCGACTATCCGCTGACAAGTCGGTTCGACGAGAACGACAGCGTGCTGCTGCTCAACGAAGCATTGATCCCCTGGGAGGACGTGCTCGTCTACCGCGACATCACGAAAGCGACTGGCTTCTATGCCAAGTCGGGTTTTCCGAATCTGTACAACTTCCAGTCCGCGATCCGCATGAGCGTCAAGCTGGAACTGATGGCCGGACTGCTCTCCCTCGGCACCAGAGCCAACGGAACCGACGAATTCCGTGGGGTCCAGGCCGCGGTCGGTGAGATCATCACCATGCGGAACATGGTGTGGGCACTCACGTCGGCGATGGCCTACGACCCAGAGCCGGGCAGCGGCGGAACCGTCATACCCCGTCTGGAACACGCCTCCGCCATGCGGATGTACAACGCGCAGGTCTGGAATCGGGTGCACGAACTGTTTGAGACGACGCTGGGCGGGGCGCCGCTGGTGGTGCCCTCGAGCAGTCGTGATCTGACCAATCCCGAACTGCGACCGCTGATCGATCGGTTCTACCGCGGTGCGAGTTCCTGCGCGCTCGATCGGATCAAGCTGTTCAAGCTGATCTGGGACGCGATCGGGACAGAGTTCGGCGCACGCCACGAACTCTACGAAAGGCACTACTCCGGCAACAGCGAGCAGGTCCGGCTGGACGCGCTGAAGTGGGCAAGGGGCCGCGGCAGCCTGGCCGGCTATGAGCAACTCGTCCAGGACTGCCTCGACGACTACGACGTCGACGGCTGGCACCGAGGACCATGGCGTGACCTGGCGCAGACCGACTGAGAGTGTGGAGCGTACTCATGTGTGGCATTACTGGTTGGGTCGATTTCGCTCGCGACCTGCATACCCAAGTCTCGGTGGTCGACGCCATGGTCGAGACCCTGGTCCGCAGGGGTCCTGACGACGGCGGCGTATGGCTCGACACCCATATCGCGTTGGGGCACCGGCGGTTAGCTGTCATCGACCTGGCGCACGGTACGCAGCCGATGCACGCTCCGGAACGCGGCCCCCGAGATCTGCCGCGAGCGGTGATCTCCTACGGCGGTGAGATCTACAATTTCCGCGAGTTACGGACCGAACTGGCCGGGCTCGGTCATCGGTTCCGTACCAACAGCGACACAGAAGTAGCGCTGCGTGGATATCTGCAATGGGGCGTCGAGTTCGTTCACCGGCTCAACGGCATGTACTCGATCGCCATTTGGGACACCGACCGCGATGAACTCCTTTTGATCCGGGACCGGCTCGGGGTGAAACCGCTGTTCTACTACCCGACGGAGCACGGGGTGATATTCGGCTCCGAGCCCAAGGCCATCCTCGCCAACCCGCTGGTGCGTGCCAGCGCAGCAGCGGAAGAACTCTGCGACGCGCTGCTGTTCCTCCGCACACCGGGGCGGGTGCCATTTCGCGGAATGCGCGAGCTGAAACCGGGCCACCTGCTGCGAGTCCGTCGCGGACGGATCACCGAAAAGCGTTACTGGGCACTAGAAGCCCGTCCGCACACCGACGACCTGCCGACGACCATTGTCACCATTCGCGAACTGCTCGACGACATAGTCGCGCGCCAGATGATCTCCGATGTGCCACTGTGCTCGTTACTGTCCGGCGGGCTTGATTCCAGCACCGTCGCCGCCATCGCCCAACGGAATCGCCGCGCCGACGGCGCTGCCCAGCTCGCCACGTTCTGCGTCGATTTCACCGGGCACACCGAGAACTTCCAGGGTGATCCGATCCGGCCGACCCCAGACGGCCCGTATGCGCTCGAAGTCGCACACCATATCGGCAGCCAACACCACACGGTGGTTCTCGACCAGTCCCGGCTGCTCGATCCGCTTGTGCGGCAGACAGTGCTGCGGGCCTGGGATCTGCCATTCAACTTCGCCGACCTCGACGTCTCGCTCTATCTGCTCTTCGCCGCAGTCCGCGAACACGCGACGGTGGCGCTGTCCGGGGAGGCCGCCGACGAACTCTTCGGTGGCTACCTGTGGTTCGCCGACCCCGCCGCACGCAGCGCGGAAACCTTTCCCTGGCTCAAACTGGGGGCGCATCGCGGCCTCGATCCCCGGTCACTGTTCCATCCCTGGTTCATCGACGAACTGAAGCTCACGGAATACGAAGCCGATCTCTATCACAGCGCGCTGGCCGAGGTGCCGCACCTCGACGGCGAGGGCCGAGCCGATCGGCGAACTCGGGAGTTGAGTTATCTGACCCTGACCCGATGGCTGCCGATTCTGTTGGACAAGAAAGATCGCATGGGCATGGCCTCCGGGTTGGAGGGTCGGGTGCCTTTCTGCGATCACCGCCTCGTCGAGTATGTATTCAACATCCCCTGGGCGATGAAAACGTTCAGTGGTCAAGAGAAATCCCTACTACGCGTCGCCGCAGCCGATCTGCTCCCGGAGTCGGTGCTGCGTCGCCGCAAAGCGGCCTATCCGACGATCCGAGATCCCGCCTATGACCGCGCCCTCATCGACGCACTCACCGTTCAGTCCTACAGCGGGGACTCTCCACTACACCCGTTCCTCGACGGCGACGCAGTCCGCCGACTCACCGCCAAAACCGCCGCGGACAGCCTTTCCGAATTCGAGCGAATCTTGGTGGAATCCACTGTGCGGCTAGGCGACTGGCTGCACACCTATCACGTCGACCTAGACGGATCCGCAGTGGATACCTACCGCTGAGCGTCGTAGCGGTAGACCGCGAAGACTGGGATCTTGCGCGTAGTACTTGCCTCGTAGTCGGCGAAGCTCGGGATCTCCGCGACCATCCGCGCATAGAGTTCGTCGCGCTCGGTCCCGGTCACGGATTCGGCCCTGGCCCAGTACTTTTCGGTGCCGAGATCGACCTCGAGCTCCGGGTTGGCCCGCAGATTGTGATACCAGGCGGGGTTCTTGTCAGCACCGGCGTTGGAGGCGATCAGCACGATCCGCTCGCCGTCGGGCAGGTAGACCAGCGGGTTGCGGATCTGCCGACCCGTTTTGGCGCCCGTGGTCGTGATCAGCACCATGTTCCTACCCTCGAAATAGCCACTGACCTTGCCGCCGTTGGCTAAGAACTCTTCGATCACGTCCGCATTGAAGTTGCTGTTGGCTCGAAGCGCCGCGATCACGTTCACGTTGGAATCATTCATGTCAGCCTTCCCTCGAAGTTGCCAGCCGTGCCAACCTTAACGACGCGCACGGAAGAGAGATCGGATGCCCACCCTCCCGAGCACTCGTCTCTGGGCAGAGCAGAATGGGCACAATGTCCACCGACGTCACTGTGATCATCCTGCTCGCGCTGGCCGGCTTCCTGCTCGGCGGCGTCTATTCGACGTGGAAAACCGCGCGCCAATTCGCGATCGTGCTGGCAGTCCTTGCCGTGCTCGCGATCGCGGGCGCCGTGGCGTGGTGGGTCGGCGCCTGACTCAGAGCTCGGAGAGCTTGAAGATGCGCAGGTCCTCGGGGACCCCGCTCAGCGGCGCGGCGAAGAAGCTGCGGCGGTACGGCTTCACCGCGTGGCCCAGCTCGGCGAGGGTCTCGGGCTTCAGCGACTGCAGCGTCGCCTCGGACAGCATGGTGTTGCCGTTGCCGCCCGCCTCCATCACCCTGGCCGCGATCGTGACGTCGACGCCGAGCCAGTCGCCGCCGATCTCGCGCGGCGAGCCGGTATGCAGTCCGATCCGCATCTGCGGGCGGTAGTCGCGCACCTTCACCTCGGCCAGGTTGCGCTTGGCATTGATCGCGGCGCGCACGGCCCGGTCGGCCGACGGGAACACGGCCATCACGCCGTCGCCCATCCGCTTGACCACCTGACCGCCGCGCTCGGCGATCGGCGGCTCGATGGCCTTGGCGACCCGGCGCAGCAGTTCCAGGGTCGCCTCGTCGCCTGCGGACAGCGACCAGCTGGAGAAGGCCACCAGATCGGTGAACATCACAGTTACTTCCGCGTTACCTTTGCCGCGGCCGACCCGTTCCAGCATCGCCTGCCAGACCTGGAGTGCGCCGAAACCGATTTCCCTGGCCGCGCTCGGAGTGTCGCCGACCAGTTTGTCCGCGGCGCGCGCGACGGCACGCGCACCACCGGGGCCGGTCACCGAGAGCGGGTCGCCGAAGGAAGGGTCACCTGGCAGCTGCTCACGCGCCTTGCGGAGCACACCGATGAAGTCCGTCCGGTTGTTCGCCGCGTTCATCAACGCGGACAGCTGGCCCTTGCGCAGCCCGGCCCCGGGACGGCGGATGGGACCGCCCTCGTCCGCGGGTACCAGCGGGATCACGACCTCGGGTTCGAGGCCGTTCTCGTCCTCCGGCTCCGACCCGGGCGCAGCACCGCCGGAAGGTGTTTCGCTCACGCCCAGAGGGTATCTCAGCCGACCTGTCGTCGGCGGATCACTGATTATCGCCACCTGCTACCTCCCGACGGACGGAGCGGGCACAACATTGGGGCCGCCGATGGATAACGAGCTGGTTGCTGAGTCGAACTGTACCCGCGGATTCAGGGCCGGTGAAGCGACGTGATTCACAGTTTCCGTGATGTTCACATGGTCCACTGACCAGCAATAATGCCGCGTCGCGCAGGTGTGCTCACAAGCTCGGCCGACCAGGTCCGATAACGCCATCGGCCCGGCGTGAAGGGGTTCACGCCGGGCCGATGGTCACACCGTCCGCCGGGCAGTGGCGGGGCGGTGACGGGGCGCGCGAACCTCCCGACAAGGTCGGCGCCCCAAACCCGAGTGGCGAGGGAAGGCAACTCGGGTTTGCTCGGGTCCTACGCGTCGCGCTGGTTGATCATGATCAGCGCGCCGCCGTAGACGATCGCGGTAAAGCCGAGGAAGTAGAGCAGGCTGCCCCACGGGCCCCAGTGCCAGTTGGCGCCGGACTCCGAGACGGCGAGGAAGTGGCTCGCGTTCTGGAAGGGCAGAAACGGCGCCACATTGCGGCCGAAGCTGCCGAACGCGCCGAGCAGCGGCTCGATCAGCAAGGACCACAACACGATCAGCGAGATCGCGGCCGCGGACTGCCGGACCAGCACACCGACGCCGATGGCCACCGCGATCATCAGGAACGCGTAGATCGGGATGCCGTAGACGGCCCGCCACTGTCCGTCCAACGTCAGGTTCGCCGCGGGGGCGGACCCGCCGATCGCCTTGGCCACCCCGATGGCCAGGAAGGCCAGGATCGTGGTGAGCACGGCGCTGAAGACACCGACGAGCAGCGTCTTGGTGATCAGCACCTTGGAGCGATTGGGCACCGCCTGGAACGTCGTCCGGATGACGCCGAAGCGGTATTCGCTGGTCACCGTCAAGGCCGCCATGATCATCAGGACCATCACGCCGAAGCCGACGACGCCTGCCGTCGCGGTGCTCACGTCGAGCGTCGGGGTGCCCTCGGCGGGGTTGTCCCCGGCCGACTTGGTGACCAGCGCGAACAGCGCGGCCAGCCCGAGGGCGAGCACGACCACGATGGCCGAGCACCACCAGGGCGACCTGGTCGAGGTGAGCTTGATTCGTTCTGCTGCCAGCACGCCCATCAGAGCGCACCTCCCATCGCCTGATCGAGGCCTTCGCCGTGGTACTGCACCGCGCCGCCGGTCATCCGCATGAACGCCTCTTCCAGCGAAGCACGTTGCGGCGCAAGCTCGAACAGCGTGATCTCGTTCGCGCCGGCCAGCTTGCCGACCGCGTCACTCGGCACGCCGGCCACCACGAGCGCGGGGCCGTCGGGGCCGGTGCCGTCCTCGCGGACGGTCATGCCGTTGGAGGTGAGCACGCTGCGCAGCTGGTCGAGCTGCGGGCTGCGCACGCGCACCGACTGTTCGGAGGCGCGCTCGATGAATTCCTGTGTGGTGGTATCGGAAATGAGCTGGCCGCGGCCGATCACCACGAGATGTTCTGCGGTCTGGGCCATTTCGGAGAGCAGGTGGCTGGAGACCAGCACGGTGCGGCCCTCGGTGGCCAGTCGCTGCATGAACCGGCGGATCCAGAGGATGCCCTCCGGATCGAGGCCGTTGACCGGCTCGTCGAACAGCAGCACCTGCGGGTCGCCGAGCAGCGCGCCGGCCAGGCCGAGCCGCTGGGACATGCCGAGCGAGAAGCCGCCTGCGGTCTTGGCCGCCACCTCGGACAGGCCGACCAGCCGCAGCACCTCTTCCACCCGGGACTTGGCGATGTCGTTGGAGGCGGCCATCCACTCGAGGTGGGCGCGCGCCGAACGATTCGGATGCACCCACTTGGCGTCGAGCAGCGCACCGACTGTGCGCAGCGGATGGTCCAATTCGCGGTATGGCTTGCCCTGGATGAGTGCGGTGCCTGCGGTTGGCTTGTCCAGCCCCAGGATCATTCGCATCGTCGTCGACTTACCGGCTCCGTTCGGGCCCAGGAACCCCGTCACCTGTCCGGGTCGAACGGTGAAGGATAGATCCTGAACGGCGACGGTCTGCCCGTAGTGCTTGGTCAGCCCTCTCAGCTCGATCATGGGGACCAGCCTGCCCGAAAACCCCGCGCCGCGCGTCACTACTAGGTGTCGTGTCGAATCATCCTCGAGGATGACCACACCCCCGACTCCCCCGACAGTCACCCTGACCTCCCCAACCCCGACCGAAGGCGCCCTTCGACCCGTACGACCAACCAGAGGTCGCCTTCAGCCCAAGCGAGCCGGCCGACCGAAGGGGCCTTCAGCTGGGCAGACGGGGTGAAGGGAGCCTTCGGTCGTGGTCAGCGGGCGGGTGAGGAGGCCTGGGCCCAGAAGCGTTTGGGGATGCGGCCTGCCTGGCGGGCCAGGTAGCCGGCGCGGACCGCGGCGGCCATCGCTTCGGCCATCAACTCCGGTTGACGCGCCCGCGTCACCGCGGTGGCCAGCAGGACGGCCGAGCAGCCGAGTTCCATGGCCAGTGCCGCGTCACTCGCGGTGCCGATGCCCGCGTCGAGGATGACCGGGACCTTCGCCTCGGCGACGATCATCTCGATGTTGTGCGGGTTGCCGATGCCCAGACCGGTGCCGATCGGGGAACCGAGCGGCATCACCGCGACGCAGCCCGCGTCCTCCAGCCGGCGCGCGAGGATCGGGTCGTCGGTGGTGTAGGGCAGCACCACGAAACCGTCGTCGACGAGTTGTTCTGCGGCGGTGACCAATTCAATCGGATCGGGCAGCAGGGTGCGGTCGTCGGCGACGACCTCGAGCTTGACCCAGTTGGTATCCAGGGCCTCACGAGCCAGCTGCGCGGTGAGTACCGCCTCGGTGGCGGTGCGACAGCCTGCGGTGTTGGGCAGCGGCACGATGTTCAAGCGCTTCAACAGATCCAGCACGCCGGTGCCGCCCGCGGCGTCCACCCGGCGCATGGCGACGGTGGTGAGTTCGGTGCCCGAGGCGATGAGCGCCTCCTCCAGCACGGCGAGGTTGTCCGCGCCGCCGGTGCCCATGATGAGACGAGAACCGAACTCGCGGTCCGCGATTCGCAGTGGGGCGGATGTTTCAGCCACCCTGCACCGCCGTCAGTACCTCGATCTGCCAGCCGCGGCCGACCGGCTCGCCCCAGCGGGACTTGGGGAACACCGCGCCGTCCACCGCGAGCGCGATGCCCTGCGTGGGCAGTTCGAGGCGGCCGAGCAGCTCTCGGACGGTGAGGGTTTCGGCGAACTCGTGATCTGTGCCGTTCACGGTGACGCCGATGGGTACGGATGTCGAAGTCATCGAACTCCTCCTGCGGATGACAAAGGGGACGGCGGGTGCGCCGTCGAAAAGCGTTGCGGGTCAGCGGATTCTGCCTCGGGCAACGGCGTTCCGGCCAGCTGCGCGAGTACCGCGTCGACGGTGAGCGGCATGGTCAGCATGCCGTTGCGGCCGTTGCCGGTGGCCGCGACGACCCGGTCGCTCAGCCTGCCGAGCAGCGGCAGGTTGTCCGGGGTGCCGGGCCGCGAGCCCGCGCTCGCCTCGGCCAGCTCGTATTCGCCGATGCCTGGGAATATCGCCTCGGCGTCGGCGATCAGGTCACGGACACCGGCGACGGTCACCGCGGTGTCGAAACCCGCCTCGTATTGTGTTGCGCCGACCACGATTCCGTCGGCACGCGGGACCAGGTACATCGCCCGGCCGTGCACGCGGGCCCGGACCACGCGGCTCGGCGCGGGGGTGACGCCGGGACGGTGGCGCAGGCGCAGGATCTCGCCCTTGATCGGACGGACCGGCAGCCCGGGCCACAGTCGGGCCGACGCGGCGCCTGCGGCGAGGACGATCTGATCGTGCGGGAGGACGTCGAGTGCGTCGACGGATTCGGCGCGGATCTGCACGCCTGCGGCCGTCGCGGCCTTGCGCAGGGCCGCGAGCAGGCGCCGATTGTCGATCGCGGGCTCGGCGGGCGCGTGCAGCCCGGCGCGGACCGTGCGGGCGAGGTTCGGTTCCAGCGCGCGCACGCCCGCGCGATCGAGGACCTGCAGTTCGTGGCCGCGACCACCCACCCACTCGGCGATCGTGCGCAGGTCGGCCGCGTCGGCGGCGTCCAGCGCGACCGTCAGGGTGGCGTCGGCCACGAAGACCGGGACGCCGGTGGCGGCGTCGATGCTGGCCGCGAAGTCGGGCCAGCGGGCCAACGAGGCGGCGCCGAATTCGAGCACCCGGTCCTCGCCCGGCCACCCCTCGGACAACGGGGCGAGCATGCCGCCCGCCACCCACGAGGCGCCGGAGCCGACGGCGGGGTCGTACACAGTGACCGACCAGCCCGCCTCGGCGGCCCGCCAGGCCACGCCGAGCCCGATGACGCCGCCACCCACGACGGCCAGCGTCCGCATCCGTTTCCACCTGCCTCTGTCTCCGATGGGCGGCGTCGCGGGCGCCTTCCTGGTTAACCCGTCTTCAGGCCCGTCGCGCACACCGCTGTGGTCGATTTGCGGCGTTCGGCGGTCCCTTCGCAGGGACCCGTCGCGATCGCCGCATGGGCCCGGCGCTCGTGCCGCCGTTCGCTTCCCCACGGTAGCGCGGCTACGGTCGAGGGCGTGCAACCCTCCCACCCCGCCCGACCCGCATCGCCCAGGGAGCGCTTGGCAACCGCTCGGCTCTATCTCTGTACCGACGCCAGACGGGACAGGGGCGATCTGGCCAAGTTCGCCGAAGCGGCCTTCGCGGGTGGGGTCGACATCATCCAGCTCAGGGACAAGGGTTCGCCCGGCGAGGCGAAGTTCGGCCTGCTCGAGGCGCGCGCCGAACTCGGCGCCCTCGCCGAGCTGAAGGCGGCGGCCCGCAGGCACGGCGGGCTGGTCGCGGTGAACGATCGCGCCGATATCGCGCTGGCCGCGGGCGCTGACGTGCTGCACCTCGGGCAAGGCGACCTGCCGCCCTGGTACGCGCGACGCATTCTCGGCCAGGACGTGGTGATCGGGCGATCTACCCACAACCGCGCGCAGGCCGGGCTCGCCGCGATCGACGAACACATCGATTACTTCTGCACCGGCCCGGTGTACGCGACCCCGACCAAGCCGGGGCGACAGGCGGCGGGCATCGAACTGGTGCGCTCCACCGCCGACGCGCACCCGACCAGGGCGTGGTTCGCGATCGGCGGGATCGACGCGGACAACCTGCCGGACGTGCTCGCGGCGGGTGCGAGCCGCATCGTCGTGGTGCGGGCGATCACCGAGGCGCGCGACCCGCAAGCCGCAGCGCGGCAACTCAAGACGGCGCTGCTCGCCAATTCGTAGCCCGTGACAGGGCAGCTGATTCACCGCGGTGCCGCGCGGGTAATGAGACTCAGGACAGCACCTGGCCGCGGGTGAGCGAGAGCACGGGGTCGGCGGGCGCGTCGTCCGGCGTCGGGTGGGCAAGCACGATGTCGACCGCTGCGCTGCTCGCCGGATCGACGATCCGGGCATAGCCGCCGGGCCCGTCGGGATCGGAATGGAGCCAGAAGAAGCCTTGATCGGCGAGATCGACAGTGCGCGGCAGTGCGGCGACGACAGCACGGTCGTCGGCGAGTTCGCCGAGGTACACGCGGGCGGGCTCAGCGCGCAACACGGGCCAGGAGGCGGCGAAGCCCGGATGCAGCAGCCGGGCATCGACCTCGGCCTCCGGAATCCAGGCGAGCTCGGAGCTTTCCCGGTTCCGGCTGGTCGGCAGCCTCAGCACGGCGTCGGCGATCACCGTGGTGTAGGTCCAGCCGCTCGGCGCGGACGCGGTCACCCGCTCACTGCGCACCCGGACGTCGGCGGGATCGATGCCCGCCTCCTCCCATGCCTCGCGCACCGCGGCGTGCACGGGCGTCTCGTGGCTGTCGCGGGCGCCGCCGGGCAGCGCCCAGGTGCCGCCCTGGTGACTCCACGGCGCGCGATGCTGCATCAGCACCGCCGATCCGCCGCCGGCGAGCGGGGCGCGCAGCAGCAGTCCGGCGGCGCCGAAGCGGCCCCAACGCCGCATGCCATCGGGGTCGCGCGACCACCCGTCACCGTCACCACGCATCTCGCACCCATCCTCAATCCGCCATCGCAGCGCACCGCGTTGCTGCCAAGCAGGGGTATTTCACACGCCACGGCACCGCTACGACCACAATAAACTCCGCAACAGCAGACACGGGGTGACCGCTTATCCGGTCGGTCCGTCGAGAAATCCGCGAATGCGGCCCAGACTGGGGAGGTGGATATGGCTCGGATAGAGCAGGCGACGGCGGTCCTTCGGCCGTCGTCCACCCCCGAGCTCGCCGCGCGGGACAGTCCAGGCGCGCTGCGGGTCGCGTTCGTGCGCGAGCAGTTCGACCCGGCCCGGCTGCGCCTGTTCGCCAGTTCCTCGCCGGGGCGGCTGATCGCGATCGGACTGCTGCTGATCACAGTGTGCGTGGCCGCGGGCTGGGTGACCGGCGCGACCGTGGGCGACCGGCAGCAGACGCTGAAGGTGCTGCTCGACGACACCGAGCCGGACGCCTACTCCGCGCATCGGCTGTACACGTCGCTGTCCATCGCGGACGCCGCGGCGAGCACCGCGTTCATCTCC
Organism: Nocardia sp. NPDC046473; assembly: GCF_040645995.1. NCBI lineage: Bacteria > Bacillati > Actinomycetota > Actinomycetes > Mycobacteriales > Nocardiaceae > Nocardia > Nocardia sp. NPDC046473. Next base: position 252,644 of record NZ_JBEYZJ010000006.1, on the reverse strand, counting down.
GGCGGGCTGGAGCCGCAGGCGGTGCGCGATCGGTACAGCCAGGCGGTCGGCGAGGCCGCCGCGGAGTTGGTGGCGGAAACGGGGCGGGCCTCGGGCACCGAGCCGAGCCGGACCGACAGCACCGATACCCAGTTGCGCACCGGGATCGCCACCAGCCTGCCGGTGTACACCGGTGTAGTGGAGACGGCGCGGACGAACAACCGCAGCGGATATCCGGTGGGCGCCGCCTATTTGAGCGAAGCGTCCAACCAGATGCAGACGGCCGTGCTGCCGATGGCCGAGGAACTGCAGACCCGGCGCCAGGCGGCGGTGACCGAGGCGCAGCGCAATCACGTTCGCCCGCCGTGGACCGCCATCGTGCTGGTGATTCTCGCGCTGGTCGCGCTGGTGTGGGCGCAATTCGACCTGGCCAAGCGGTGGCGCAGGGTGCTCAACCCCGGGCTGCTGCTCGCCTCGGCAGCAGTGCTGATCCTGTTGACCTGGACGGTGATCGCGGGCGCGGTGTCGGCCACCTCGATGATCCGCGGCCGCGACGACGGCGCGGTGCCCGCCTCGCGGCTCACCGAGAGCCGGATCCTGGCGCAGCAGGCGCGTTCGGCGGAAACGCTGAAGCTGGTCAGCCGGGACGCGACCGGCGACTACGACCGGACCTACGACGCGAACATCGCCCGCCTCGCCGATCTGCTCGGCGGCTATCCGAGTTCCGCGCCCGCCGCCGACGACGTGCGCAATGCCATTCCGGCACTGGGCCGTTGGCGGGTGGCGCATCAGCGGATGAACGACACGCTGGCCCGCGGCGACTTCAACGGCGCGGCCACGGTGGCGACCGGACCGGGCGGCGCGGATGTCGCGGCCCAGGTGGACGCGCTGGACAAGGCACTGGAGCAAGGCATCGACAAGACGCGGAATACATTGCGCGACAACATTTCCCAAGCGGCACGGGTGCTCGACCTGATAGGCCCCGGCGCGCTGGTGCTCGGCATCGTCGCGGCGGCCTGCGTCGGACTCGGGCTGTGGCCCCGGCTGCGGGAGTACCGGTGAGGGCCGGGCACGGCCTCGTCGCCGTCGCGCTCGTCACCGTCGCCCTGGTCGGCGGCTGTGCCGGCGGCTCGCCGACCTCGCTGCCGACCAACACGGCGAAGTACACCGAACCGCCATTACCCGCGAAAGTCATTCCGGTGCTGACGGATTCGCCGACTCCGACGGCGGCCGCGCCGCAGTGCGGCGACCCGACGGCGAGCCTGCGCCCGACCGGCCTCGGCAGCGCGGCCGGCGGGCCGACCATCGACGCGATCCGGGCCCGCGGGCGGCTGGTGGTCGGGCTCGACGCGGGCAGCAACCTGTTCAGCTTCCGCGATCCGACCTCCGGCGCCATCGTCGGCTTCGACGCCGATATCGCCAGGGAGATCGCCCGTGACCTGCTCGGCAGCCCGGACCTGATCGAATACCGCACCCTCGGCTCGGCCGACCGGGAACGCGCGCTGCAGAACCGCGACGTCGACCTGGTCGCCAAGACCATGACGATCAATTGTGAACGGCGCCAGAAGGTCACGTTCTCCACCGTGTACTACCGCTCCAACCAGCGGGTGCTCGCGATGAAGAACTCCGGGATCAACGGCATCGCCGATCTCGCGGGCAAGCGGGTGTGCATCGTGCGCGGCACCACCTCGCTGGACCACATGCGCCACGATCAGCCCGCCGCCACCATTCTCACCGTGCCCACCTGGGCCGACTGCCTGGTCGTGCTGCAGCAACGCCAGGTCGACGCGGCGAGCACCGACGACTCCATCCTGGCCGGGCTGGCCGCGCAGGACCCCTACACGGCCGTGGTCGGCGACAGCATCAGCGTCGAGCCCTACGGCATCGGCATCCCCAAGGGCGACGACGATCTGGTGCGCTTCGTGAACGGCACGCTGGAGCGCATTCGCCACGACGGCACCTGGGATCGCATCTATCGGCAGTGGCTGTCGCTGCTCGGCCCGTCTCCCGGTCCGCCCGCACCGAACTACGCGGATTGACGGCGATGAACACAGCGGACGACGCCACCCCCGACGCGGACGAAGCCACCGCCGCCCCCGCGGCAGGTGACGAGTCGGTGGAGCCGGTGCATACCGAGCTGGCTCGGGGTTCGCGGCCGACGCCGAGTGAGGCGGCCTCGGCCGAAACCATCATCGGCGCTTGGCGAACCGACTCCGAACCCGACTCGGCGGCAACCATGCGGACCTCGGGTCGCAGCGTGCGCACGGCGCGGTCCCGGCCGACGGTGCGCAGGCTCGGCGGCGGGCTGGTGCCGATCCAGACGGTCGAGCCCGCCGATCCGCGGGCCGCCGTATTGACCGATCCCGTTGTCTCCGAAGGTAAACGGTTCTGCTGGCGGTGCGGCAATCCGGTCGGCCGGGCGAGTGCCATCCGGCCCGCGGTGACCACCGGCGTCTGTGATACCTGCGGCGCCCCTTACGATTTCCGGCCGTCGCTGCACGAGGGCGATCTGGTGTCCGGTCAGTACGAGGTGCAGGGCTGTATCGCGCACGGCGGGCTCGGCTGGATCTATCTGGCGATCGACCGGAATGTCAGCGATCGCTGGGTGGTGCTGAAAGGCCTGCTGCACACCGGTGATGCCGAGGCGCAGGCGGTGGCCGTGGCCGAGCGCCAATTCCTCGCCGAGGTGGCGCACGCCAGCATCGTCAAGATCCACAACTTCGTCGAGCACACCGACCCGGACGGTGCGCCGATCGGCTACATCGTCATGGAGTACGTCGGCGGCCGGTCGTTACGCGAGATCCTCAACTCCTACGAGCGCCCGTACCGGATGCCGGTCGCCGAGGCGATCGCCTACCTGCTGGAGATCCTGCCCGCGCTGGAGTACCTGCACTCGATCGGGCTGACCTACAACGACCTCAAGCCGGACAACATCATGGTCACCGAGGATCAGGTGAAGCTGATCGATCTCGGTGCCGTCGCCACCATCGAATCGTATGGAAACCTCTACGGCACCAGGGGATTTCAGGCACCAGAGATCGCGAAGACCGGGCCCACCGTCGCGTCGGACATCTATACCGTCGGGCGCACGTTGGCGGTGCTCACCCTCGAGATGCCGATGGAGCAGGGGCGCTACCTCGACGGCATCCCCGATCCCGCGGACCATCCGGTGCTGGCGCGCTACGAGTTCTTCTACCGGCTGCTGCTGTGTGCGACCGACGCAGACCCGGAACGCCGATTCCCCTCTGCCCGAGCCATGTCCGCGCAGCTGTCCGGAGTGCTGCGGGAGATTCTCGCGCTGGAGACCGGTACCGAACATCCGCAGCTGTCGACGGTGTTCAGCCCGCAGCGGACCAGCTTCGGCACCGAGGAGCTGATCAGGCAGACCGACGCGTACGCCGACGGCCGGGCCCGCAGCAAACAGCTCGACGCGCGCGATGTCGTTGCGGCGCTGCCCATTCCGTTGCTCGACTCGGCGGACCCATCGGCACCGCTGCTGGCCACCACGGTGCACGCCGAGCCCGCGGAATCGTTGGAGGCGCTGCGGGCCGCCAAGGAGCGGGCCGAGAACGACCCGGGCAATGCGCCGGAGACCTTGGATCTGGAGCTCCGGCTGGCCGAGGCGCGGGTGCGGCTCGACCTCGGCGAATCGGCCGCGGTGCTGCATCTGCTCACCCGGCTACCCGAAAACGATTGGCGCGTCAGCTGGTATCGCGGCTTGGCGCTGCTGCTCGACGTGGAGTACGAAAAGGCGTTCGCCAGCTTCGACGACGTGCTCCAGGGGCTGCCCGGCGAGATCGGCCCCAAGCTCGCGCTGGCCGCGACCGCGGAACTCGTACTGCAGCATTGGGATTCGCCCGATCCGGAACAGTGGCGGGCCTATGCCGAAAAATTCTACGACACCGTGTGGCGCACCGACCGCGCGGTGGTGAGCGCTGCGTTCGGCCTGGCCAGGCAGCTGGCCGCGGTCGATCGGGTGGTGGACGCGGTGCACGCGCTCGACGAAGTGCCCGCCGCGTCAAGGCATTTCACCACCGCGCGGATGACCGCAGTGCTGCTGCTACTCACCGCCGCTCCGGTGGCCGAGCTCGACGAATCCACCCTGCACATCTCCGCGTCCCGGGTGCTGAGCCTGCCGACCGGCGAAGGTCGGTCGGTCCAGATGCGCGTCCTAGTGCTCGGTGCCGCCCTGGCCTGGCTGCAGGCGGGCAACGAGCCGAAACGGTCGGACGCCATGCTGTTCGGGGCGCCGTTCACCGAACGCTGCCTCCGCGAGGGCACCGAAGCGGGACTGCGCGCGCTGGCCCGCAGCGCCCCCGGCCGCAACCACCGCTATGCCTTGGTCGACCTGGCCAACTCGATCCGCGCCAAGACCTGGGTATAACGCCACTCACGAAATCCTCACGATGGGCTCGGCAAAATCGACAGCGGATCAGGTTCGCGCGGCACACCAACCGGACCCACCGCATGCCACCGGGACAAGGCCCTCGCCGGTCCCGCACCCGGACTGCCCTCCGCGTGCGGCCCGAAACATGCGGTGGGCGGGATCATCTCGGTGCGCCTGCTGCTCCAGCGGAAGATCCAGCCCGGCCGGCCATCCCTCCCGGCCTGGGCCTTCCCGCCTCGCTCCCCCGCCTCGCTCCCCCGCCTCGCTCCCCCGCCTCTCCGCGTATTCAGGCCAGACTTGGGTGCCACGGCAGCGGCGTTGGCGGCCGGCGGTGCCGTAGCGGGCGGGTTAGCCCGTACCCGGTGAGTTACCCATGTTCTTGCGAGATCTGTTGGCGATAAAGGAATTATGCCGTTTCGGCTACATGGTGGGCGGCGCGGGCGATTGCCAGCTCTTCGTTCGTGGGTATGACCAGTACAGCCACGTCGGCGTTCGGTGGGGAAATGCGGCGGGCGGTGCGGGATTTCGCGGTGTTGGCGGCGGGGGCGATCTCGATGCCGAAGTGGGACAGGTCGGCGAGGGCGTCGGACCTGACCTGGGGGCTGTTCTCGCCTACGCCTGCGGTGAAGGTGATGGCGTCGACGCCGCCGAGGTCGATCAGGTACGCGCCGAGGTAGCGGCGTAGGCGGTGGATGTAGACGTCGTAGGCGAGTTTCGCTGCGGTGTCGCCATTTTCGATGAGGCGCTGCAGTTCGCGGAAGTCGTTGACGCCGGACAGGCCCTTGAGGCCGGAGTCCCGGTTCAGCAGCGTGTCGATCTGGTCGATGTCGAGGTGGGCCGAGCGCATCAGGTGCGCGATGATGCCGGGATCGATGTCGCCGGACCTGGTGCCCATCACCAAGCCCTCCAACGGGGTCAGGCCCATGGTGGTGTCGATCGGGCGGCCGCCGCGGATCGCCGAGGCGGAGGCGCCGTTACCCAGGTGGAAGACGATCTGATTCAGCTCCGCCGGGTCGCGGCCGAGCAGCCTCGCGACCTGACCCGATACGTACTCGTGCGAGGTGCCGTGGAAGCCGTACTTCCGAATTCCATGTGCGGCAGCGACTTTCGCATCGATGGCGTAGGTTTTGGCGGCATCGGGCAGGCCGTGGAAGAACGCGGTGTCGAACACCGCCACCTGCGGCACATCGGGCAATAGCTTGCGAGCGCTTTCGATGCCCGCCACATTCGCCGGATTATGCAGTGGGGCAAGCGAAGACAGGTCGGAGATGGCCGCGACGACGGCATCATCGATCAGTGTCGGCTGGTAGAACACCTCACCGCCGTGCACCACCCGATGCCCGACCGCGCGCACCCCGGCGTGTGCCAGGTCGTGTCCGGTCTCGGCGAACATGTCGAAGATCAGCCGCAGCCCGGCCGTGTGATCGGCGATGGCACTGCGGCGTTCGGTGGTCGCACCGTCGGCCTGATGCTCGATCCCGGCGTTGCCCTCACCGATCCGATCGACCATGCCGGCGGCGGTCACCGCGCCCGACTCCGGGTTCAGGAGTTGGTATTTGATGGACGACGAGCCGGAATTGATCACCAGCACCAGGTCATCCACTGCCTCAGTCATCGCGCCTCCCGTGTTCGGCGGCATTCCCGCACTCCCTCAGCAACCACGGGCGCGGACCGCCTGTTCCGCATCGCGAACCAGTTGTGTCGCGACAGACACCCTCATTCACCCTGCGCCTGAATCGCGGTGATCGCCACGGTATTGACGATGTCGGCGACCAACGCACCACGCGAGAGATCATTGACCGGTTTGCGCAGCCCCTGCAGCACCGGGCCGATGGCGATGGCGCCCGCGCTACGCTGCACCGCCTTGTAGGTGTTGTTGCCGGTATTGAGATCGGGAAACACGAAAACCGTTGCCTTGCCTGCCACTTCGGAATCGGGCAACTTGGTGGTCGCGACGGTCGGCTCGATCGCCGCGTCGTATTGGATCGGGCCCTCGACCGGCAATTGCGGCGCCCGCTCGCGCACCAGCTTGGTCGCCACCCGCACCTTGTCCACGTCCACGCCGCTGCCGGATTCGCCGGTCGAGTAGGAGAGCATGGCGATGCGCGGCTCGATGCCGAACCGCGCCGCCGTGGCCGCCGAGGAGATCGCGATATCGGCCAGCTGCTCGGAGGTCGGATCGGGCACCACCGCGCAGTCGCCGTAGGCGAGCACCCGGTCGGCCAGGCACATGAGGAACACGCTGGAGACGGTCGATACACCGGGCACCGTCTTGATGATCTCGAACGACGGCCGGATGGTGTGTGCCGTGGTGTGCGCGGCGCCGGACACCATGCCGTCGGCGATCCCTCGGTAAACCATCATGGTGCCGAAATACGAGATGTCGGCCATGGTTTCGTGCGCCCGCTCGAGGGTCATTCCCTTGTGCTTGCGCATCTCGGTGTATTCCTTGGCGAAATCCGCCAGGTAGCCGGAGTTTCGGGGATCGAGCACCTGCGCGGCGGAGATGTCGACGCCGAGTTCGGCGGCGCGGGCCCGGACCGACTGCTCGTCGCCGAGGATCACCAGGTCGGCGATCTTGCGTTGCAGCACCCGGCCCGCCGCACGCAGGATGCGGTCGTCGTCACCCTCGGGCAACACGATGCGCTTGCGGTCGCCCCGCGCGCGCTCGATGAGCTGGTATTCGAACATCTGCGGCGTCACAACGCTGGTGAGCGGAACTTCGATGCGCCGCAACAACTCCGCGGCGTCGACGTGCTCCTCCATCAGCGCGAGCGCGGTGTCGACCTTGCGCGGGCTACCGGCCGACATCCGGCCGCGGGTGCGGTAGGCGGCGCTCGCGGTGTCGTAGGTGCCGAGCTCGGTGGTGAGGATCGGCAGCTTGGGCTTCAGGCCCGACATCAGCCGCGCCACCGCGGGATGGGGCAGCATGCCACCGTTCATGATGATGCCGGACAGCGACGGAAAGCCTTCCGCCTCATGCGCGTTCACCACGCTGAGCAGCACGTCGGAGCGGTCGCCCGGCGCGATCACCACGACGCCGTCGACCAGTCGCTCCAGAATATGTTCGGCCGTCATGCCGCCGACCATGATCTTCAGCGCCTCGCGCTGCAGCAATTCCTGGTCGCCGCTGTACATTTCGCCGTCGATGGCGCTACACAGCTCGGCCATGGTCGGCGAGATCAGCAACGGCACCTCGGGCAGCGTCCAGGTCGGCACGGCGGAGGTGCGCAGCGTGGCGGCGACGTCGTCGAGGTGGTCCGGGTCGCAGCGGTTGGCGATGATCGCGACCAGCTGGGCATGTTCGAGGACCAGCTCGCTCTGGCACAACTCGGCCAGGTGCTTCACCTCGGCGGGGGTGCGGCCCGAGCCGCGCACCACCAGCAGCACGGGAGCGCCGAGGTTCACCGCGATCCTGGCGTTGAAGCGGAGCTCGCTGGGGCTGGCGACGTCGGTGTAATCGCTGCCGACCACCACCACCGCGTCGCAGACCTTCGCGACCTCGTGGAACCGCATCACGATCTCGCTGATCGCGGCGTCCGGGTCGGCGTGCACCTGCTCGTAGGTGACGCCGGTGGCCTGTGCGTAGTCGATATCGGCGGTGCTGTGTTCGAGCAGCAGCTCGAGGATGTAGTCCGGTTCGGTAGTCGACCTGGTGATCGGCCGGAACACCCCGACCCGCGCGGTGGTCGCGCACAGCATCTGCAGCACCCCGAGGGCCACCGTCGATTTCCCGGTGTCGCCCTCAGGTGAGGCGATGTAGACGGTGGATGGAGCATGATCGGCCATGCCGGCAAGCTTAGTGAACGAGCCGCTATCCATACCCCTAGGCGAGATAGGCGTCACCGGGTGTTCGGAAACAGTCCAGGATCGAACGCCGACCGGGCGAATTTCACCGGTGGTGAGCGGCCCGCTGGCTGCTGACGGCCATCGCTCGAGTCCCGGTCGACCGGGATTCGTCGCTATAGTCCTGCCATGGCTGAGCAGTTTCCGAACCGGCAGTGGGGTTCGCGCACCAACGCACTCTCCCGACTAGCAAACAAATTCGCGGCGACCAAGCCCGGCTCCTGGTTCATTCGCAAGATCACGCCGCTGGATCGTGCCCTGCTCGAGCGCACCGACGCCAAGTACACCGTGCTCGGCCCGATCGGCGCCCCCGTGATCCTGTTGACCACCATCGGCCGCAAGTCCGGCCAGCCACGCACCCAGCCGCTGCTCTACGTGCACGACGGCGACGTGCTCTACGTGATCGGCAGCAACTTCGGCCAGGAACGCCACCCCGCCTGGACCGGCAACCTGCTGGCCACCCCCGCCGCGACCGTCGCCATCGCAGGCCACCGCCTCCCGGTCCGGGCAACCCTGGTCGAGGCCGACGCCAAGGACGCCATCTTCGCCCGCTTCGTCGACATCACCGGCGCCTACGCCGCCTACAAAGACCGCACCACCCGCGACCTCCGCATCTTCGCCCTGCGCCGGGCGTAACTCACCGCTCGACGCGCTCGATCGCGGACAGGTGGGCGATGTTGGCCTGGTCGTCGGGTTCCGTGCTGGGTTCGGTGGTGAACCAGGCGTCGAGGATTTCCTGGAGTTCGGCGGTGGAGGTCGAACGTAGGCTCAGGGCAAGGACATTCGCGTTGTTCCATTGACGGGCGCCCTTGGCGGTGGTGGCGTCGCCGCACAGGGCGGCGCGGATGCCTGCGACCTTGTTGGCGGCGATCGAGGCGCCGGTGCCGGTCCAGCAGCAGACGATGGCCTGGTCGGCGCGGCCCTGCGTGACGTCGCGGGCGGCCGCCTCGCTTGCCCAGGCCCAGTCGTCTCGTTCGGACTCGGCGAACGCGCCGTGCAGGATCGTTTCGTGTCCGCGTCGGTCGAGTTCCTCGATCAGGTCCTGTGCTACTCCGACAGACTCGTCCGCAGCCACTGAGATCCGCATACCCCCAGCTTAATGTCGCATATCCGAACCATTGACAGCATGCTGTCAAATATGACAGGATGCTGTCATGACCACGAAAACAGTTCACGTTGCCGTCTACGACACCTTCGCCGACTGGGAGATCGGGGCGCTTACCGCGCACCTCAACCGGACGACCTGGCAGCGGGAGCCGGGCACTTGGCAGACGAAAACGGTTGGGCTGACCACGGATCCGATCACCACGCTCGGCGGGATGCGCATCGTGCCGGAGCTGGCGCTGGCCGATCTCACGCCCGCCGAGAGTTCGATGCTGATCCTGGCCGGTGCCGACGCGTGGGAGGGCGAGGAGCTCATGCCGTTCGCGGACAAGGCGCGCGAGTTCCTGGACGCGGGCGTTCCGGTCGCGGCGATCTGCGGCGCGACGCTCGGGCTGGCCAGGGCGGGTCTGCTCGATACGCGCCGGCACACGAGCAATGTGCGGGAGTTCTTGCTCTACAGCGGATATGCGGGTGCCGACAACTACGTGGAGGAAGCCGCGGTGACCGACGGTGATCTGATCACGGCGGGTGGTACCTCACCGTTCGAATTCGCGCGCGAAGCACTGGGACGGCTCGGCGTGTATGAGCGGCACGTGCTCGACGGCTGGTACCGCCTGTACGGACACTCCGATCCGGCGGGCTGGGCGGTGCTCGCCGAGTACGAAGCGCAGCGGTCGGGCGCGCACGTCTGATGCGGAAGAATCGCACGGCGATCCCCTCGAGCGACCGGATGGCCAGGAGGTGCAGGTGACGACGAACGAGCAGGAACTGCTCGCCGCGGCCGCGATCACGTCATTCCGATTGAACGGCCAGTTTCTCGCGATCGCCGAGGAACTGGCCACGCCGGCCGGGCTCACCGCGGCCTGGTGGCAGGTGCTCGGCGCGGCGCTGCCCGAACCGCTGCCGGTGGCGGGCATCGCCAGGGCCATGGGCATCACCAGGCAGAGCGTGCAACGCATCGCAGACCTGTTGGTGGACAAGGGCCTTGCCGAGTATCGGCCGAACCCGGCGCACCGGCGCGCGAAACTCGTGGCGGTCACCGACGCGGGGCTGGCGGCGGTGCGGCGGATCAATCCGCAGCAGGCGGTCGTCGCCAAGCGCCTGCTCGACGAGCTCGGCCACGAGCGGTTCGCCGCGGCCGTCGACGCACTGACCGAACTATCAACGGCACTGGACGCCATCACGGAGTGAAAGCTCTGTCGCTGTCGACGAACTCACTCGGCGGTGGACGCCCCTGGTCCAGTCGCGGCATACCGGGCGGCCATGGTGCGGACGGCCTCGTCGACTACCTGAGCGACGCGATCGGCGCTCACCTCCCAGCCCGGCACCAGGAGTGTCGGCCAGAAGACGTAGTTGGAGATCATGCCCAGGAACTGGGTGGCTGCGAGGTCCACGTCCTCGACCCGCACTGTTCCTGCTTCGTGCTCGGCCAGGAGGTAGCTACGCACGGACTCGAAGTAGGGCATCTTCCCCTGTGAGAACTGCGCATGGGCCAGCTCAGGGAACCGCGGCAGCTCGGCGATGACGATCCTGAACAGGTCGGCCATCTGGGCACGGCCCAGCAGCTCGGCGTAACGGCGACCGATGACGCCGAGCCCGTCGACGACGTTGCCTGCCGGCGGCGGCTCTTCCTCGTCAGCGGTCGACCAGGACTCGGTCACGATGGCGTCGAACAGGGCAGCTTTGCTCGGAAACTGCTTGAACAAGGTGGCCCGCGAAACGCCCGAGCACTCTGCGATCCGCGCCAGTGACGTCCGGTCGTAGCCCAACTCGAGAAACAGTGCGGTCGCGGCCGTCACGATCAGCGCGCGCTTCTCCCGGGCGACGCGCTGGTGATACGTCGTCACGACCTTACTCATGGACCGAGCATACGAGGTGAGTGGCTTGACTCACCACTGCCGCCGACCTAGTGTCGGGCAGTGGTGAGTCGCTCGGCTCACCATCGGCCGCCGGTCATCACTGATGATCCCGGTCAGCTACCACATACCGAAGGAACATCTGATGCCCAGCTTCGACAACCGAACCGTGCTCGTGACCGGTGGCACCGGCGGCCAGGGCTCGAGCCACGTGCGCGCCTTTCACGCGGAAGGAGCGAACGTGGTGATCGGCGGCATCGACGCGGAACGCGGTGCCGCTCTCGCCGACGAGCTCGGGCCCCGCGCTCGCTTCACCCGCCTCGACGTCACCGACGAGAGCTCGTGGACCGCCGCTGTGCTGGCCGCCGAGAACACCTTCGGCGCCCTGAACGTGCTCGTCAACAACGCGGGCGTGCAGAACCCGCCTGCGACAATCGAAAACACCGACCAGGCCACGTGGTCGCGCATCCTCGACGTCAACCTCACCGGAACCTTCCTCGGCATCAAGGCCGCAGCCCCCGCTCTGCGCCGTGCGGCAGGGGGAGCCATCGTCAACATCGCCTCGACCATGGGCCTGGGCGGCACGGCGCACTACGCGCCGTACGTCGCCAGCAAGTGGGCCATCCGAGGCCTCACCCGAACGGCGGCACTCGAGCTCGGCCGCGACCACATCCGGGTGAACACCATCCACCCCGGCGTGATCGCAACCCCCTTCATCCTCGAACCAGCAGCCGGCGCCACCGCGCCAATCGCCGACTTCTACTCCCCCGAGCCGTTCGCCATCCCCCGGCTCGGCGAACCGACCGACGTCACCCGACTTCTCCTGTTCCTCACGTCATCGGACGCCTCGTTCATCACAGGCTCGGAATACGTCATCGACGGTGGACTACTCCTCGGCCCCGCCCTTCAGGCCGAGGCCGCGTAAGCACTCCGGACACGACCGGATCGAACGAGGTCATCACGCTCGGTCGGACACTGAAGACGCGTGCCGGCGACGTACTCGCCTACCGTGCGGAGCCGTTCAGCTCGCGAACGGCTCCTTGGTTCGCCCGACCAGATCGGCGACAGAGTCGAGCACCATCGTCGGACGGTAGGGATACGCCTCGACCGACGCGCGAGTCGAGATGCCCGTGGTGACCAAGATGGTGCGCATGCCCGCTTCCAAACCGGAGATGACGTCGGTGTCCATTCGATCGCCGATCATCACTGTGGACTGCGAGTGCGCGCCGATCCGGCGCAGCGCCGAGCGCATCATCAGCGGGTTGGGCTTGCCGATGTAGTACGGATCGCGACCGGTCGCGCGGGTGATCAGCGCGGCAACCGAGCCGGTCGCGGGCAGTGAGCCGTCCCGGGACGGGCCGGTCGGGTCGGGGTTGGTCGCGATGAAGCTCGCGCCCTTCTCGATCAGGCGGATCGCGGTGGTGATCGCCTCGAAGGAGTAGTTGCGGGTCTCGCCGAGCACCACGTAATCGGGGTTGCTGTCGGTGAGCACGTAGCCGATCTCGTGCAATGCCGTGGTGAGGCCGGATTCGCCGACCACATAGGCGGTTCCGTTGGGCCGCTGCTCGTCCAGGAAGGTGGCGGTGGCCAGCGCGGAGGTCCAGATCGCCTCCTCCGGAATGTCGAGTCCGGTGTGCCGGAGTCTGGCCTGCAGGTCGCGCGGGGTGCGGATGGAGTTGTTGGTCAGCACCAGGAACGGGGTCTCGTTGGCGCGCAGTTCGGCGAGGAACTCGTCGGCGCCGGGGACCAGTTGGTCCTCGTGCACCAGCACACCGTCCATGTCGGTCAGATAGGACAGGATCGGTTCATCAGTCACCAGACAATTGTCCCACTAGAGACACAGTCGGACGGAGTCCGTCCGCAGACCGCGCATGGCCGGAGCGAATGCGGCGGTACGCCTACCGGACACGTTGATGAGGGGAAGTACGACGCGATGCGACCCTTCGCACACCTTCGGGTGGCGCTGACTATGGTCGAAGACGGCCGTATGACGTATGTGCGAAAAGCACCGGACAGTGCTCAAATGATCACCGAGGGGTGGGAACGTTCGCGATCCCGCGTCGGTTGAAGCGAAGCATGACCGCAGCGTGTCTGCGGCCGACAAACGGTGTGCGGGAATGCCCGCACAGGTGTGCAGCGAAGCGACAGGAGTGGCGCACATGGGTGAGCTCAAGCTCGGATACAAGGCGTCGGCGGAACAGTTCGGGCCGCGCGAACTGGTGGAGATCGCGGTGCTGGCCGAGGAACACGGCCTCGACAGCGCCACGGTGAGCGACCATTTCCAGCCGTGGCGGCACAAGGGCGGGCACGCGCCGTTCTCGCTGGCCTGGATGGCCGCGGTCGGCGAGCGCACGAAGCGGATCCAGCTCGGCACCTCGGTGCTCACGCCCACCTTCCGATACAACCCGGCCGTGATCGCACAGGCCTTCGCCACCATGGGTTGCCTGTACCCCGACCGGATCATGCTCGGTGTCGGCTCCGGCGAGGCGCTCAACGAGATCGCCACCGGATACAAAGGCGAATGGCCGGAGTTCAAGGAGCGTTTCGCGCGGCTGCGCGAGTCCGTCGACCTGATGCGCGCGCTGTGGACCGGCGACCGCGTCGACTTCGCGGGCGAGTACTACAACACCGTCGGCGCGTCCATCTACGACGTGCCCAAGGGCGGCATCCCGGTCTACATCGCCGCGGGCGGACCGCTGGTCGCGCGCTACGCGGGCCGCGCGGGTGACGGCTTCATCTGCACCTCCGGCAAGGGCATGGACCTCTACACCGAGAAGCTGATGCCCGCCGTCACCGAGGGCGCCGCCAAGGCAGGCCGCACCATCGACGACATCGACCGAATGATCGAAATCAAGATCTCCTACGACACCGATCCCGAACTGGCACTGGAGAACACCCGCTTCTGGGCCCCCCTGAGCCTCACCCCCGAACAGAAGCACAGCATCACCGACCCGATCGAAATGGAAGCCGCCGCCGACGCCCTCCCGATCGAACAGATCGCCAAGCGCTGGATCGTAGCCAGCGACCCCGACCAAACCGTCGACCTAATCAAGCCCTACCTCGACGCCGGCCTCAACCACCTGGTCTTCCACGCCCCCGGCCACGACCAACGCCGCTTCCTCGACCTCTTCCAGCGCGACCTCGCCCCCCGCCTGCGCGCACTCGCCTGACTCACAGACCCTGCACACCCCTCACAGCAGTTACAGCTGCTGTGAGGGGTGTCGATTCTCTGTGACACCCCCAACGACCCTCTCCACAGGCGGGACTTATCCACAATTCGGGGGTTGGCGGTGGTGGTGGGTGGGCTCGGTGCCGAGGATGGTTGGCATGGATGTTCCTGTTCCCATTGCGCGGCGGGATGCGCTTGCGGGTGGCTTTACTGATCGAGAGTTGCGTGGGATTGCGTGGCAGCGGGTTCGGCGCGGGTCCTATGTCGCCGCCGGTTCGGGGCAGGCCATGTCTGCTGAACATCGGCATCTGATGTTGGTGCATGCGGTGGCCGAGGCATCGAGTGCCGAGGCGGTGGTCAGTCATGTCTCGGCGGCGATTGTGCACGAATTATCTTGCTGGGCAATCTCGTTGGCGCGCGTTCAGCTCATACGTGCTCGCCGCAGCGGTGGCAGGGTGACTCGGCAAGTGGCGTTGCACTCGATGCGGATCGATCCCGATGAGATTGTGCAGGTCGGGCCCCTCCGCGTCACCAGTGTGGCGCGAACCGTCATCGACCTCGCCAGGTCCGTTCCGTTCGAGCAGGCCGTCGTCGTCGGTGATCATGCGTTGCACTCCGGCAAAACAACCCGCGACGAGCTGCTCGCTGAGCTCGCACGTGCCGAGGGACGGCCGGGGAATCCAGCGGCGCGGCGGGTGGTGGCCTTCCTCGACGGCAGGTCCGAGAGTGTCGGCGAATCGCGCAGCCGAGTAGCGTTGCGCGCCGCGCACTTCCCTGACCCCACCCTGCAAGCTCGGATCACCACGGCGACAGGCAAGATCGTCGCACGAGTCGATTTCCTGTTCCCGGAGTTCGGTGTCATCGGCGAATTCGATGGCCTGGTGAAATACCGCGGCTCCCTTGTCGGCGATCGACCACCCGAGGACGTCGTGATCGCAGAGAAAGCCCGCGAGGACGCACTCCGCGCACTCGGCTGGCTAGTCGTCCGCTGGACCTGGCGCGACCTGAACTCCCCCCACAATTGGCTCGCGCACCTAACCCGCGCAGCCGAAATCGGCCGCAGAACCGACCAAAGCGGCGGCTGGCATGTGCGCACAGACCCTCCGTACTCCTCACAACGGCTCTAACTGCTGTGCGGGGTACGGAGGGTCTGTGCAGACTCCCTAGCTCAGGGCGTGGTCGAGGTCGGCGAGGAGGTCTTCTACGTCCTCTAGGCCGATGGAGATGCGGACGACGCCGTCGGATAGGCCGATGGTGGCTCGGCCTTCGGGGCCCATCGCGCGGTGGGTTGTGGTGGCGGGGTGGGTGATCAGGGACTTGGCGTCGCCGAGGTTGTTGGAGATGTCGATGATGCGCAGGCGGTTGAGGACTTCGAAGGCGCGCTTCTTGGCCTCGTGCGCCGGAGCGTTCAGTTCGAAGGTGACGACGGTGCCGCCGGCGCTCATCTGGCTGGTGGCCAGGTCGTGCTGCGGATGTGATTCCAGGAAGGGGTATTTCACCCAGCTGACCGACTTGTTGGTCTCCAGGAAGCGGGCGATGCGCAGGGCGGATTCGGTCGAATGCCGAACGCGCAGTGGCATTGTCTCCAAACCCTTGAGCAGCGTCCACGCGTTGAACGGGCTCAGCGCCGGACCGGTATGGCGCATCAGGGTTTTCACCGGGCCGTCGATGTAGTCCTTCGCGCCCAGGATCGCGCCGCCGAGCACGCGGCCCTGGCCGTCGATGTGCTTGGTGCCCGAATAGACGACCACGTCGGCACCGAGTTCGAAACCGCGCTGCAGCAGCGGGGTGGCAAAGACGTTGTCCAGCACCACCTTCGCGCCCGCGGCGTGCGCGAGTTCGGTGACCCGGCGCACGTCGACGAGGGTCTGCATGGGGTTGGCCGGAGTCTCGAAGAACACCGCCTGGGTGGGCACCGACAGCGCCTGCTCCCACTGATCCAGATCCTCGCCGTCGACGAAGACGGTCTCGATGCCCCAGCGCGGCAGGATCTCGTTGCACACCACGAAGCAGGACCCGAACAGGCTGCGCGCGGCCACAAGTCGATCACCGGCACCGAGCAGCGCGCCCAACGCGGTGAATACCGCGGACATTCCGCTCGCGGTGGCGAAACACGCCTCGGCGCCGTCGAGCAGCCGCATCCGCTCCTCGAACATGGCCACCGTCGGGTTGCCGTAACGGGAGTAGACGAAATGCTCCACGTCGCCGGTGAACGCGGCCTCGGCGGCCTCCGCACTCTCGTAGACGAAGCCGGAGGTCAGGTACAGCGCCTCGGAGGTTTCCTCGAAACCGGAGCGCCGCAACCCTCCTCGCACCCCCAGCGTCGCGGGACCGACGCCCTCCGGCAGCGGCTTGTCGAACGCACCACCGGTAATCACGACTGCCTCCCGTAGCTGCGTGACCGCCCTTCGGGGCACGCAAACTCCGGCCCTTCGAATGTGCGCGACCACAGCTCGGGGCGCGCACATTCCGGCCGTTCGAATGTGGACCTACAGCACGTACTCATGACTGCCGCCAAGGCAAGCCGAGGGCACGCCAGCCGGCGCCGCCGCGATGTCCGTCCGCGTCGACCGGGCCTTCGAAGCCCTCGAGCACGTTGTACGAGGTGCCGAACCCGGCCTGGGTCGCGGCGATCGCCGCGCCGATGGAGCGCTGCCCCGAGCGGCACAGGAAGATCACCGGTGCCTCCGGGTTGTGCCCGTCGAGCGCCGTGACCAGCTGCTCGGTGAACTCGCCGTTGCGCGTGCCGGTCGAGTCGACCCACTCGATCAGTACCGTCGGGCGCTCGATCGAACTGGTGTCGGGCACGCCGACGAACTTCCACTCGGCCTCGGTACGCACGTCGACCAAGACGGCTTCGGGGTTGTCTCGCAACAGATCCCAAGCCTGCTGCGGGGTGATGTCACCGGCATAACTCATCTGGACCCTCCTAGAATCCGCACTTGCCGCGCTCGGGTTTGACGCGCGGCCAGGTCGTCACCCGGAGCACCCCACCGCGGAGGAGGGTTGCCGACCAGTATTGCCGGGGCTTAGCACTGGTTCTCATGACCTTCTGCTGAGATTGCCTGGACTAGGGTCGCCCTGTCAAATGGCTGCTCACGGTATGAGAATGCTCAATTACAGACCAACCATTTGTCGCCGGATCTGGTCAGATTCCAGGTCGCGGTCGCCTCGGTGCCGTCGACCTTGGTGGTGACCGTCGCCTTCGCCCGATCGCCGTCCATCTTCGGATCGTCGAGTTTGGTGATTTCCACGGTCTTTCCGCCGCCGGAGCGCCCGGCGAGTGGGGAGCGTTTCGGGTCGAAGCCCTGGCAGCCCGTGCCTGGTGGGGGCACCAGATCGGTGGTGTTCGACCCCTCGACGAAGTTGCGCACCGCGGCGGTGATCCGGTCCGATTCTGTGACATTTTTCTCAGCGGGCGACACGACACCGCCGATGATGATCGCACCGAGCACGATGACCGCGAGGACGGCCGCGGCGACGAACGGTGCCACGGAACGCTTGTCGGTCTGATCGACCGTGATGACTTCGTCCTGCGCGGGTGACTCCTGATCGCTCATACGACGATGATCCCTGGTCGGCAGGGATATCCGATGCGCGCCCCCGCCCCGGGTGGCCGTCGATGACGAAGGCCGTTGCGCCGCGCGGGGAATCGACGTCGCGAGATCGGGTAGCCCGGATAGCAGACGTCGATGGCATCCATTCAGTTCACGCACCGCCGAGGCCCGCCCCGCCAACCACCGATAGAATCGCGAGACTGCGGCCTGCTGTCATAGCCGCGGCTGGAGTGGCCACGAGCCGACAACTCCAGCGTCCGCGCCGCCAGGTGCAACCAGCCAGCGCGTAACTTAGCCTAGGCTAAGGAAGACGCCGTTAATTAGTTCTCGACCAAAAGGGTGCGCGTAAAAGATGACCGAACAGAGTGCAGCTAACCGCCCGCTCCGCATCGCCATCGTGGGCGCGGGACCGGCCGGGATTTATGCCGCCGACGCGCTGATGAAGTCCGATGCCGAGGTCAGCATCGATCTGTTCGAGCGCATGCCCGCGCCGTTCGGGCTGATCCGCTACGGCGTCGCGCCGGACCATCCGCGCATCAAGGGCATCATCACCGCCCTGCACAAGGTCCTCGACAAGCCGCAGGTGCGCCTGCTCGGCAATATCGACTACGGCACCGACATCACCCTCGACGACCTGCGCACCTTCTATGACGCGGTCATCTTCTCCACCGGCGCCAACGCCGACCGCGCACTCGGCATCCCCGGCATCGGCCTGGACGGCTCCTACGGCGCGGCCGACTTCGTGTCCTGGTACGACGGCCACCCGGACGTGCCGCGCACCTGGCCGCTGGACGCGGAGAAGGTCGCCGTGCTCGGCGTCGGCAACGTCGCGCTCGACGTGGCCCGCGTGCTGGCCAAGACCGGTGACGAGCTGCTGCCGACCGAGATCCCGCCGAACGTCTACGCGGGCCTCAAGGCCAACAAGGCGCTCGAGGTGCACGTGTTCGGTCGCCGCGGCCCGGCGCAGGCCAAGTTCACCCCGCTGGAACTGCGCGAGCTGGACCATTCGCCGACCATCGAGGTCATCGTCGATCCCGAGGACATCGACTACGACGAGGGCTCCGAGGCCGCGCGCCGCCACTCCAAGCAGGTCGACATGATCGCGAACACGCTCGAGCAGTGGGCGATTCGCGACGTCGGCAACCGCCCGCACAAGCTGTTCCTGCACTTCTTCGAGTCGCCCGCGGAGATCCTCGGCGAGGACGGCAAGGTCGTCGGCCTGCGCACCGAGCGCACCCAGCTCGACGGCACCGGCAACGTCAAGGGCACCGGCACCTTCAAGGAATGGGATGTGCAGGCGGTCTACCGCGCCGTCGGCTACCTGTCGCAGAACCTGACCAACCTGCCGTTCGACGATCAAGCAGGCACCGTGCCCAACGAGGCGGGCCGGGTGATCGGCGACGAGAACGCCGACGGCGCCGACCGCTACGTGCCTGCCACCTACGTCACCGGCTGGATCAAGCGCGGCCCGGTCGGCCTGATCGGCCACACCAAGGGCGACGCCAACGAAACGGTGGCCTGCCTGCTCGACGACAGCGCGAACTTCACCCCGGCCGCGCAGCCGGAGCTCGACGCCGTCACCACCTTCCTGGAGGGCAAGGGCATCCCGTTCACCACCTGGCAGGGCTGGTACCGCCTGGACGCGCACGAGCGCTCGCTCGGCGAGCCGGAGGGCCGCGAGCGCGTCAAGGTGGTCGAGCGCGAAGACATGCTGCGGGCCAGCGAGCCGCACAAGGTCTGAGCGACCCGCTTGTTACCTCCGCGACAGCAGAAAAACTCGCACTGAGGCATTCTGTACAGGTGTTCGATGCCCATCTCCACATCTTCGATCCGCGGTTCCCGCGGTTCGAGAACGAGGGCTACCTGCCCGGCTCCTTCACCATCGCCGACTATCGAAAGCGCATGTCGCGCTTCGATGTCGGTGGTGGCGCCGTGGTCAGCGGGTCCTTCCAGGGCACCGACCAGACGTATCTGAAGGCGGCCCTCGCCGAGCTGGGCGAGGGCTGGGTCGGCGTCACCAGGCTCGACCTGGACGCCACCGACGACGAGATCATCGAACTGGACCGGATCGGCATCCGCGGCCTGCGCTTCAACCTGAAGCGGGCCGCCGCCGACATCACCGGCATGACGCTGCAGGCGCTGCGCGCTCATGAACTGGTCGGCTGGCATGTCGAGGTGTACATCGACGGGCAGATGCTCGCGTCGCTGCAACCGGTGATCTCGAAGCTGCCGGTGTTCTGTATCGACCACCTCGGCATGTCCGACGAGGGCCTGCCCTACCTGCTGGATCTGGTCGATCGCGGGGCCAGGGTGAAGGCGACGGGTTTCGGCCGGGTCGCGATGAGCGTGCCGGACACGCTGCGGCGCATCCACGCGGTCAATCCGGAGGCGCTGATGTTCGGCACCGACCTGCCCGGCACCCGCGCGGGTCGTCCCTTCCAGGATTCCGATGTCGATCTCATCTGCGATGTGGTCGGCACCGACATGTTCGCCGTCCTGGAGGACAACGCCCGCGCGTTCTACCGCCTCCCGGCCCGGGTCCGCCCGCTGCCGGCCGACCCGGCCCCCACGCTGCCCATGTACACCACCGAGCAGCCGACCATCCCCATCCGCCGCGACCGCCTCCCGAAACTCGAAGTGGCAGACACCATCCCGCTGCCCATCATCGAATAACGCTCGGTCAGGCGACGATTGCGCCGATAACCCAGACTCCGGTGGCGAGTAGCGCGCCCAGCAGTTCGATGAGCATCGACAGGCCGACGCCTTTGAGCGCGTGAACCGTTGACTGCCAAGCTTGTTGGCCGACGCGGAGACGTTGGAGTTCGGAGAGGTAGACACCGAGGACGAAGCCTACGAACAGGCCGACCACGGGGATGACGAAGAAACCGATGATGCCGAGTACCGCGCCGAGGATCAAGGATCGGTTGGCGACGCCCGCGTCCTTCATCTTCCGGCCGGGCCAGGTGTATTTGATGACGCCGGAAAGCACGAGCAAGGCGGTGCTGATGGCGAAGACGATCCAGGCGGTGGCGCCGCCGGTCATGAAGGCCCACACCGCGATTGCGCCGAAGATCAGGATGACGCCGGGCAGGATCGGGACGATGATGCCGAGCAGGCCGACGAGAACAACCAGGCCGACGACGACCTCGCCCCCGGCACTCACAATCCCACCTCGCAGACGCTCGGTTCCGTCATGCGCGTGGCGCGCTCTCTCATGACTCCACCCTCACCGCGCCGGCTCGGTTACCGCGCTGCTGGGATTGTGACCTACCCGGTTGGCCGGTGCACAGCGCAGGGCGCGAGAGAACGACTCGACGTTATTGTCATACTGTCAATACAGCGCCGGGCCGCCGGTGCGCTGGATCAACGACGAACCGAGGTAGGGCGTGAGCACTCCATCCACCGCCGTCAAAGGCCCGCTCGCGGGCATCAAGGTCATCGAGCTGGCCGGCATCGGCCCCGGCCCGCACGCCGCGCTGCTGCTGGCCGATCTGGGCGCCGACGTGGTGCGGATCCAGCGTGCCGGGCAGATCCCCGGCGGGTTCGACCGGCCGCAGCAGCGCGGGCGGACCATCGTCGAGGCCAACCTCAAGGACCCGGCCGACATCGCGAAGGTGCTCGGGCTGATCGAGAAGGCGGACGTGCTCATCGAAGGCTTCCGGCCCGGCGTGACCGAACGGATGGGGCTCGGCCCGGACGACGCGCTCGCGCGCAACCCGCGCCTGGTCTACGGCCGGATGACCGGCTGGGGCCAGGAGGGCCCGCTTGCCGATCGCGCCGGACACGACATCAACTACATCTCCCTCACCGGCGTGCTGCACGCGATCGGCCGCAAGGGTGAGCGCCCGGTGCCGCCGTTGAACATGGTCGGTGATTTCGGCGGCGGCTCGATGTTCCTGGTGTTCGGGCTGCTCGCCGCGCTGGTCGAGCGGCAGACCTCCGGCAAGGGGCAGGTCGTCGATGCCGCGATGGTCGATGGCGCCCTTGCTCTTTCGCACATGATCTGGGGCATGCGCGGCTACGGCGCGTGGTCCGACGAGCGCGGGGTGAACCTGCTCGACACCGGAATGTCGTTCTACGACACCTACGAAACCGCCGACGGCAAGTACATGGCGGTCGGCTCGATCGAGCCGCAGTTCTACGCGCAGCTGCTCGCGGGCCTGAACATCGACCCGCAGGGCCTGCCCTTCCAGCTCGATCCGGCGGGCCAGGAAACGCTGAAAAAGCTGTTCACGGAACGCTTCCTGACCAAGACGCGCGACGAGTGGGCGGAGATCTTCGTCGGCACCGACGCGTGCGTCTCCCCGGTTCTCACCTTCGAGGAAGCCACGAAGAACGAGCACATCACGGCCCGCGGCTCGTTGATCGAGGTCGACAACATCACCCAGCACGCCCCGGCGCCCCGCTTCTCCCGTACCCCGAACGGCATCCCGACCCCGCCGCCGAACGAAGCGACTCCGATCGAATCCGTTTGGGCGGACTGACTTTCGGCCAGCGTTGGCCCATGCGGCGCAACGACATCAGTAGCAGGTGAGCGGCTGGAGCGCGTCGGCGGCGCGCGGCGTCAGCGCCTCGTAGGCGGCGGCGATCGCCTTGACCGCCAACCGGAGGTCGGGTTCCTGATGGGTGAAAGGCAAGCGGATGAACCGTTCGAACGCGCCCTGGACGCCGAATCTCGGTCCGGCGGCAAGCAATACGCCGTGGTTGGGCGCGGTGGCGGCCAACGCGGTGGAGACGGGCGCGGGCAGCTGCGCCCACACCGACATGCCGCCCGCGCCGTAACCGAGGCGCCAATCCGGCAGCTCCTCGGCGACGGCCTCGAACAACGCGGCCCGTTGGGCGCGCAGCTGATCGCGGCGACGGTCGAGGATGGGGCCCGCATTGGCGAGCAGGTGCACGGTGGCCAGCTGGTCCATCACCGGGGTGCCGAGGTCGACCGTGGAGCGGATGCCGAGCAGCTTCGTGATCAGGGGTTGGTTGGTGCGGATCCAGCCGACCCGCAGGCCGCCCCAGAAGGACTTCGAGGCCGAGCCGATGGTGACGATCTCGTTGCCCTTGGCGAACGCGGCCACCGGCGGTTGCTGCGCACCGGACAGGTGCAGATCGCCCATCGACTCGTCGATCACCACGGTCATCCTGGTTTCCCTGGCGATGGCGGCCAGTTCCGCGCGGCCCTCCGCGTCGAGCAGCAGGCCGGTCGGGTTGTTGAAGTCGGGCACCAGGTAGGCCAGGGTCGCCGCGGTTTGCCTTGCGGCACTGCGGATTCCGTCCAGATCCCAGCTCTTGTCCGGATGCTCGGGGCGCAGCGGCACCGGCACCGGCCTGGCACCGACATCGCGGATCGCCTCGATGGCGTTCGGGTAGGTGGGGTGGTCGATGAGCACCCGGGCCGCGGGCGCGGTGAGCACATTCAGCAGCAGGCGCAGACCGTGCTGGGCGCCGAGGGTGACCAGGATCTGGTCCGGTTCGGTGGGCAGGCCGCGCTCGGTGAAGCGGCGCGCGATCGCCTCGCGCAGCGTGAGCACGCCGACCGGATCCATGCCGTGCGTGCCGAGGTAGGTCGGCAGCCCTTCCAGCGCAACCGAATACGCCTCCTGCATCTCCAGCGGCGCGGCCATCGCGGCATAGGTCATGTCGATGGTCGGCAGCTCCGAGGACGCCATCATCGCCAGGATGCTCCTGGCCGGCTTGCTGCCGTCGTGCTGCACGTCGCGCGGCAGGGCGACGGTGCTGCGCGAGCCCTGGCGGCTGATCAGGTAGCCGTTCTCACGCAGCAGGGCATAGGTGGAGGTGATCGTCGTGCGACTGACCCGGAGGGTGGTGGCGAGATCGCGTTCACTGGGCAGCGCGACGCCGAGCGGCGCTCGTCCGTCGTGGATCAGCAGCCGAATGCCTTCGGCGAGTGCGAGATACGCCGGGCGGGCGGCGCGCCGGGGCGACTCGATCTCGCCGTCCTCGACCACATTCCGCCACCGACCAAGGTCGCGAGCCAGGGTGCCCGCTCCGATAACTCTCGTCGCCATAGGGTCCAGTATTGAGGGAGTGGCTATTTAAAGCAAGGCCAGTCGGAGCGCAGGCTGGCACCATGACCACCTTTGCCGCTCTTCTCGTCGTCGCCGCGTTCGGCTACCTGATCTATCGCTACCTGCCGAGGGGAACCGAGCGGGCGTTCCGGCTGGACCGGTACCACCCGCGCTCGCCGATGTCCGACTTGCCATCCTCGTACTACGACGAGCAGCGGCGCTATTCGGATCTGGCCGCCATCTACGGGCGCGGTGATGTGCCGGAACAGATCTCGCCGGAGGTTGCGCCGGTCGGCCGGACCGAGCCACCGAAGCTGACCACCGTCGAGCCGGTCCGGCAACCAGCCGAAACACCGGCCACCGGGTACGCATGGCGGTCTCGCCGGACCGTCGCGCACAGTCGCAATGAGGCGCGGCGACCCGCGAAGGGAGTCCGTCGACTCGTCACGGATCCGAGCATGCTACAAAACAAGGCCAGTTGAGCAGAACTGGACTGATATCTCGAAACTTGTCGGTCCCGCCGTGCACACTGAGACCATGAGTGACGCCAGTTGCCTGTCCGCCGAGGCAACTCTCTTCGACACCGCGATCGGCCGCTGCGCGATCGCGTGGAGCGGTGCGACCGTGATCCGGTTCCAGCTCCCCGAGGCGAACCCCGCCGCGACCCGCGCGCGCATCACGCGCCGCCGGACCGGCCTGCCGGACGACGAGGTCCGCGAAGAGGCGCCGACGGGCGTGATCGCCGAGGCCATCACCGGCATCCGTGCCCACCTGGCCGGCGAACTCGACGACCTGCGCTGGATTCCCCTGGACACCAGCGGAATTCCGGAATTCCACCGCGCGGTCTTCGAGGTCACCCGCGCGATCGATCCCGGTCACACCCTCACCTACGGCCAGGTCGCCGATCGCATCGGCGCGCCCGGCGCCGCCCAAGCCGTCGGACAAGCCTTGGGCCGCAATCCGATTCCGCTGATCATCCCGTGTCACCGGGTGCTCGCCGCGGACAATGCGCTCACCGGTTTCTCCGCTCCCGGCGGCATCACCACCAAGCAGAACCTGCTGGAAATCGAACGGACACCGGGGTTCGGCGAACCAACCCTGTTCTGAGTGAACGGTTTTCGCGCCCGGCGTAGTGCGTGATACAGCCTGCCGCCACCTGCGGGTGGCACCGTGATTCAGAGGCCAGTCGCAGCGTCCCGGCTCCTGGACGGTTTCCGTACATAACGTTCACGGGCATACCAGGCACGCGCCCGGCATAGTGAGCAGCATCACAGACTTTCGCGGGGTCTGGTCTGTCGCTACCGCCGTCGATTAATCCATGCACCCGGCACCGTCTGAACAGGCAAGGCACCAACGCATCGTTGGCCGACATCCGCGTCGAAAGTGAGATTGTTGTGGAGACCGTGACCTCTGCCGACGGCACCGTGATCGCCTACGACCGGCACGACGGCCACGCAGGCACCGTGATCCTGATCGGTGGCGCCTTCGGCTACCGGAAGTTCCCGAAGATGGTCGAACTGGCCACCACACTCAACGAGCACTACGGCCTCACCGTGCTCAACTACGACCGGCGCGGCCGCGGCGACAGCACCGATGCCACCGGCGGCTATGACGTCGAGCGCGAGATCGATGACCTCGCGGCCCTGGTCGAGGCGGTCGGCGGCTCGGCGATGCTGTTCGGCTGGTCGTCCGGCGCGGCCCTCGCGCTGCGCGCCGCCGGATCCGGCCGCATCCTCGGCATCACCAAGGTCGTCGCCTTCGAGCCGCCGTTCGTGGTCGACCAGGAAGGCTTCGTCCCGGCCACCGACCTGGAGACCACGCTGCACGAACTGGTGGCCGCCGACCGCCGCGCCGACACGGTCCGCTTCTACCTGACCAAGGCGATGGGCATTCCCCGCCCGATGGTCTCCGTCATGCGCCTCACGCCGTTCTGGAAGAACCTCGTCGCCACCGCGAACTCGACCCCGCACGACTGGGCGGTGATGCGCGACTACATGCGCGGCGAACCATTACGCACCGACGACTGGACCACCGTCAAAGCCCAAACCCTGGTCATCGCGGGCGCGAAGAGCGACGCCCTGCTCCGCAAGGGCGCCAAGGCCATCGCCGCCGTGCTCCCCGACGCCGAACTCCAGGAAATCGCCAAGCTCAGTCACAACCCGAATGTCGGCCTGCTGGCCCCCGCCGCGGGTGAATTCCTCACCGGCACAGCGGAAACCACCACCTAGCCGGTGCACACCCGCACCGGTACTTGCCGGTGATCGGCCAGGGCGCGAATAGCCGCCTCAGCTGTCAGGCGGTGGCGCCGAAACCTGCGCCCGCGCTGCCGCCGAGAATGCCACCGGCAACGCCGCCGATTACCGCCGCGGGAATGCCGACTACCGCGGCACCAGCTGCCGCGCCGACACCGGCGCCGATCGCGGCACCTGCGCCAGTGGTTGCGGCGGCGATCGGCCAGGCCGCGACGAAGGCGGCGCCTACCGCGGGGAGCGCGCCTGCGCCACCGGTCGGGACTCCCGCGGCGGCAGCCGCGATCGCGCCACCGGCGGCGGTTCCCGCGACACCTACGGCGAAGCCGATGCCCGCACCGACGCCGGCGCCGATGGCCGCACCACCGAGTCCGCCGACTACCGCGGCGGGGATGCCTGCGATCGCGGCGCCGGCCAGTGCGCCACCGACCGCGCCCGCCGCGGTCGCGGCGGCGATCTTGTCGGAGCGGGTGGGGTTGATGCCGATGGAGCGGCCACCGGTGGCGATGGCGGCCTCGACGTCGGCGGCGGTGGTGTTGACGCCGTCGAGGAGCTCGTTGGGGACCTCGGTCGGAGCAGGTGCGGTGAAGTCACCGATGCGCAGGGTGCGCGGCGGCGGCGCGATCGGGGCGACGGGCTCGACCGGCTCCGGCGCATGCAGCTGCTGCGGCTGGATCGGCGGGGCCGGCTCCGGCGTGGGGACCGGGCGGGCGTAGTTGAGGCTTTGCGAGTCGGCGGGGTCAGCCGGCGCGGGCTTCGGGCCGGTGACGCCCTGCTGGTTCGGGGTGGTGACGCCGGGCTGACTCGGCACCGGCGCGGGCGTTGCCGGGGCGGTCGGCGCGCTCGGGGTGGTCACGCCGGGCTGTGTCGGGGTGCCGGGATCGGCGACTGCCACACCCGCGCAGGCGACCGCGATGGCCAGCGGGAGGGCCCCGACGATCGGACGCATGGTGCGCCGGGTCGTCGGATTGTTCAGTTCTCGATACCGACGAGCCACGTCGAAGCACCACCATCAGGTTGGGTCAGCCAGCACGTCCCCGCGTACTGCGCGCTCGCACCCTATCTGTAGCTGATCGGATGCTGTCAAGTCGAGTCGGCGACTTCATCTGTCCCGCGCGGGCGGCTTCCTAACAGACAAAAGTCCGAATTGCAGCAAATACTGCTACCTGATCGTCAGCTCGAACATCATTAGCTGAAAGATGACCGTTCGTGTGTTCGAGCGCCGTATCGCGCTCGCGCAACACCGCCTATCCACCTCGGCCAGAACCGGATTCACCCACTGAGCATCGCTCTCGAAGGTGCGCACGATTCTTGGTGCGGGAAATCAAGAAGCGTGCGGCGATGGGTTCAGGACGACGATTCGCCGCGCATCAGGGCGCCGAGCGACTCGCGATCGGTGACGTCCATCTTGATGCAGGCACGGTAGAGGTGGC
The DNA here is from genome assembly GCF_040645995.1 of Nocardia sp. NPDC046473. Classification (NCBI taxonomy): domain Bacteria; kingdom Bacillati; phylum Actinomycetota; class Actinomycetes; order Mycobacteriales; family Nocardiaceae; genus Nocardia; species Nocardia sp. NPDC046473. Next base: position 225,041 of record NZ_JBEYZJ010000006.1, on the reverse strand, counting down.
CCTCGACGGTGCGCACCGACACGGTGAGCCGGTCGGCGATCTGCCGGTTGGACAGGCCCGCCGCAACGAGATTGGCGATCTCGCGTTCGCGGGCGGTCAACGGCAGCGGCTGAGCGGCCTGCCGCAGCGCGGGCGTGCTTGCCCCGCCGCAGGCTGCCGCCAGGCGATTGGCCGCGGCGGCGGATTCCAGCAGGCGGCGGCGATCACCCGCGCGCTCGTGCGCCGAAGCCGCCTGCGCGGCCGCGTCCGCCGCGGACAGCAGCGCGCCGATCCGCTCGAATTCGGCTGCGGCGGCGTCGAGTCCGGGCCCGTCGTGCGCGGCGAGCGCGACCGCGTGCCTGGCCTGGGCCTGCACCAGCTGACCGTCCACCCGGGCCGCGAGGTCGGCGAGCCTGCCCGCCGCGGAGTGATCGCCGAAGCGAGCGGCAGCGTGCAGCGCCATCGCCTCGATCGCGTGCTGGTTCGAGCGGGCGGCCGCGTCGGCCGCACTCATCGCCAGGCGGATGGCCGGGGTGACCGTGCCCTCCGCGGCGGCGTGCCAGGCCCGCGCGATTTCCAGCTGTGGTTCGTAGACGGCACTGTGTCTACCGCCACGCGCGGTCGCCTCCGCGATGGCCTCGGCCGCCTCGGTGGACCGGCCCAGCGCCGAATATGCCTCGGCCAGCCGGATTCTCGCGGGAAACATCCAGGCCGCCGCCCCCTCGGCGGCGAGTGCGGCCAGCGCCTGCTCCAGGTTCTCGATGCCATCCGGGAAGTGTCCCTGCGCCACATCCACGGTGCCCTGCAGAATCTTGGACATGCCCCACGCCAGATACTGACCGGGCGCCGAGTAGCCGAAATATGCTGCGGCACAACGCCGTGCGGCTTCGAGGTCGCCGGTCAGGGTCAGCGCGAGCACCTCGGCGTGGGTCGACATGAAGCGGTTGAGCCCGTCGATCTCGCTCTCCACCTCGTGCCCGCGTTCGGCGTACTGCCGGGCGGCCTCGCCCTTGCCCATCAGCGCCAGCGCGAGCCCGCCGCCGAAGGCGGCCCACCAGATCGCCCAGGGCGGCGCGCCTTTCACCGACATCGCCTGCTCCGCCTCGGTGATCGCGGTGTCGATCCGGTTCTCGTTGACCGCGCACGCCGAGGCCAGCCCGTCGAGGATGGCCGTGATCTTCGGGTGGGTGACCTTGCCGCGAACCAGCTTCAGCACCTCGTCGGCCCGATCGGCATCGCCCATGGCCCACAACAGATTCGCCACCCGGGTGCTGCCCCAGCGGGCCAGCTGTACCTCGGTGAGCTGATCGGGGTCGAAGCTGGCCAGCGTGCGCTCGGCCTCGATGCGATGGCCCTGCCACAGCAGCGCACGGGCGAGCAGATCGGCGGATTCCACCCCGCCGCGGCGTTCCACCGCCGCCCTGGCGAAGCGTTCGCCCAGCGGCAGATTCGCGAGGCCGATGGCATCCGCGGCGGCCGCCTCGAACAACTCCAGATCGGCGGATTTGTCACTGTCCAAGGCCAATTCGGCCAGCCGGATCCGGTCGGCGGCGGAATTGATCGGCCGTTCCTTGAGCGAGGAGTACAGCCTGCCGCGCAACCGCCGGGCCGAGGCGATGCCGAGCCTGCGCCGGATCACCTCGCCGAACAGCGGATGGTTGTAGCGCACGATCAGCTGGTGCGAATTCTCGACAACCCGGATCACGCCACGGGTTTCGGCGGACTCGACTGCCCCCTCGCCCGCCAGTTCGGACAGCACGTCGAGGTCGATCGGCTCGCAGAAGGTGAGCAGCTCCAGCACGTGCAGCACGTCCTCGGGCAGCTGCTCGACCCGATCCTCCAGCAGCGCAGCCAATTCCGAGGTCACCGCCGCCCGCCCACGCAGCTGCCACACGCCGTTCACCTGACGCAGCGAGCCTGCCTCCAGCGCGCCCTCGACCAAATGCCTTAGGAACAGCGCGTTTCCGCCGGACGACTCCCACATCAGGTTCGCGGTGAACCCCTCCAGCTGCCCACCGAGCATCGACTCCACCAGGTCGACGCTCTGCCGCTGGCTGAACGGATTCAGGTCGATGCGCAGCAGGTGACCGTCTTTCCACAGCGAGGTCACCGCGTCGGGCACCTGCACCCCGCTGCGCACCGTGGCCACGATGTGCGCCGCCTTGTCGATGGCCAGCTGCAACAGCAGTGTCGCGGACAACTGATCGAGCAGATGCGCGTCGTCGACGCCGATGATGGTGTGCCCGTCGGCAAGCAGCGCTTCCCGCGCCGCGGACATGAACGTCACCGGATCATGCGCCGTATAGACGCCGACCATATGCGCGAACACCCCGAGCGGGATGCTGCGCGCCGATTCCGTGCCCGCTACCCAGCGAATATTGCCGCCAACGGCGGCTGTCGCCTGTCTGGCCAGCGTCGTCTTACCGACACCGGCGTCGCCGGTGAGGACCGCGCCGACATGTTCCGTGCCGGTGAGAGCGGCGCGAATCGCGTCGAACTCGGCCACGCGCTCGACCATCGGCCAATTCCGAGCCATGACTCTTACTGTAGATGTAACCGATCATGGAACGTACCTAACGAACGATGAACGGCCACAATCATTCAGCCAGTTATAACGTTCAGGTATCAGCCGAGCACGTCGTGCCGGACGATGGTCTGATCGCGACCCGGTCCGACGCCGATGCAGGAGATCCGAGCCCCGGAAAGCTCCTCCAACCGCAGCACATAGGCCTGCGCGTTGGCGGGCAGTTCCTCGAAGGTGCGGGCCCCGGAGATGTCCTCCCACCAACCCGGCATCTCTTCGTAGATCGGCTTGGCGTGATGGAACCCGGTCTGCGTGGTCGGCATCTGCTCGACCCGCTCGCCGTCTACGTCGTAGGCGACGCAGATCGGCACCGTCTCCAGGCTGGACAGCACGTCGAGCTTGGTGAGGAAGTAGTCGGTGATGCCGTTGACGCGGGTCGCGTAGCGGGCGATGACCGCGTCGAACCAGCCGCAGCGCCGGGCCCGGCCGGTGGTGACGCCCACCTCGCCGCCGGTCTTGGCCAGGTAGGTGCCGAACTCGTCGAACAGCTCGGTCGGGAACGGACCGGAGCCGACGCGGGTGGTGTAGCACTTGAGGATGCCGAGCACCGAGGTGATCTTGTTCGGCCCGACGCCCGCGCCGACCGCCGCGCCACCCGAGGTCGGGTTGGACGAGGTGACGTACGGGTAGGTGCCGTGGTCGACGTCCAGCAGGGTGCCCTGCGAACCTTCCAGCAGCACGGTCTCGCCGTTCTCCAGCGCCACGTTCAGCTTCAGCCTGGTGTCGGCGATGCGGTGCTTGAAGCCCTCCGCCTGCGCGAGCACCTCGTCGACCACCTGCTGCGGGTCGAGCGCGCGGCGGTTGTAGATCTTCACCAGCACCTGGTTCTTGAACTCCAGTGCGGCCTCGACCTTCTGGGTGAGGATCTTCTCGTCCAGCACGTCGGCGACGCGCACGCCGACGCGGGCGACCTTGTCCTGGTAGCAGGGGCCGATGCCGCGACCGGTGGTGCCGATCTTGTTGTTGCCGAGGAAGCGCTCGGTGACCTTATCGATGGCCACGTGGTACGGCATGATCAGGTGCGCGTCCGCGGAGAGCAGCAGGCCCGAGGTGTCGACGCCGCGCTCCTCCAATCCGGCCAGCTCGTCGAGCAGCACACCGGGATCGATCACGACGCCGTTGCCGATGACGTTTGTCACGCCCGGAGTAAGGATGCCGGAGGGGATCAGGTGCAGCGCGAAGTTGTCGCCGTTGGGCAGCACCACGGTGTGGCCCGCGTTGTTGCCACCCTGGTATCGGACCACCCATTGCACCCGGCCACCGAGTAGATCGGTCGCTTTGCCCTTACCCTCGTCGCCCCACTGGGCGCCGATCAGGACGATTGCCGGCATGGTTGTATCTCCTACGGTTCGACGTGCAACACCCTGAGCGATGGCAGCCGGGGGAACCGGCGGGGCGGATAACCGCCCGTGTTGCAGCTACTGCCGTGTCGAGGCGGTGGCCGGGAGCACAGTCTAGTCGACGCGTCGGCGGCGGCGTCGGACCGGATCTCGTCGTAGGCTCGACAACCAGTGACCACGGCCGGGCAAGGCTATGGTTGCAGCCGTCGGGACCGGGCAGGGTTCGGCGGAACTGGCGAAGGGTCCGACGGGGTGTCGGCTCGAACCGAGGAGGGTGTACGGCAGTTTGAGTACCCACGTTCTCCGTTGCGACGGCGCACCGGTACCTATCGCCCTCGCGGCGCTGCCGACCAGTTCGACGGCCGCCATCCCCGATACCACCGAGATCGACGAACTGCTTCCCGTGCTGGCCGCCGACAGCCTGCCTCGGCTCATCGTGCTCGGTGACGACGCGGCACTGGCCACCGTGCTGACCCACCTGATGCGCACCGAGCGGTTGCATGTGGAGCTCGGCTATGTGCCGGTCGAGAAGACCTACGGCTCCCGTGCCTATCAGACGGGCACCGGAAACGCCGCCGCGAAGCGGGCCATCGACGGCAAAGCCACCAAGGTGCCACTGATCCGCGACGACACCGGCCAGGTGCTGGTCGGTCGCGCCAAAATCACCGGGGTCGGCGAGGAGAGACTGGAGGGCGAGGCCTACGTGGACGACGTGCAACTGTTCTCCGGCAAAGTCACCGCGATGCTGGTGTCGCCGACGCTGCACCAGCCGGGCGTGCGGGCCACCGCGCAGCGCGGCATGCGCAAGCGCCGCTGGGTCGAGGGACGCGCCGCCCAGCTCGGCACGCCGGGCGCGGTGGTGACGCGCGACGGCATCCGCAGCGAGCGGACGGTGCCGCGGTCCAGCTTCTATCGGCATCACGAGCCCTGGTTGCTGGTCCGATGACTGACCGGTTTTCCACCGAACGGCGCTCGCGCGCGGTGCGGCCGAGCCCGATCTTCCTGCTCGTGGTTCTCATCACCGTCGGCGGCGGCGCGCTGGCCTGGGACGCCGATCTGGACTCCACCCGCGCCAAGGTCGGAGTGTTCGTTCTCGTGGTGTTCGGCTGGATCATCACGCTGTGCCTGCACGAATTCGCGCACGCGTTCATGGCCTGGCGGGCCGGTGATCACGAGGTCGAATTGCGCGGGTACCTCACGCTGAACCCGTTGAAGTACAGCCATCCGCTGTTGTCGATCGTGCTGCCGATGGTGTTCATCGCGCTGGGCGGCATCGGCCTGCCCGGCGGCGCGGTGTACGTGCACACGCACAACTTTTCGCCGCGCACGCAGCGCATCATCAGCGGCGCGGGCCCGGCGGTGAACGCGCTCTGCGCGGTGCTGCTGCTGGTGATCGTGCGGGTATTCGGCAGTGCCAGTTCGCATCCCGCGCTGTGGTTCGGGTTGAGCTTCCTCGGCTTCCTGCAGATCACCGCGGCACTGCTGAATCTGATCCCGCTGCCGGGACTCGACGGCTACGGGATTCTCGAGCCATCGCTCAGCTACCAGACGCGGCGCGCGCTCGACCAGTTCAAGCCGTTCGGCATGCTGATCTTGTTCGCGCTGCTGTTCACCCCCGCCATCAACGGGATCTTCTTCGACGCGGTGTACGCATTGTTCGAAGTGTCTGGGGTGCCATCGAATTGGTCCCGCTTCGGCAGCTATCTGACCCGTTTCTGGACTTAGCGAACAGGAGATGCCGCACCCTACTCGATCGAGTAGGGTGCGGACTCGATGATCGTTTCGGGGGGAATGGGGTATTCACGCATGCGAGATCGGCAGTAACCACGATCGTCGTGCACTGTATCGGCACACAACGCGATAGTGGCCGAACTGCCGTCTTCGGACCGGCGTCACCGTCGACGACCCGGTCCGGCCGACCGCCACCGCGCGCGTACGCGCGCATCGCAGCGAAAACCGGCTGCTTCGTTGGGGTTTCCGCTGCCTATCAGCAGACGTTGGAGCTTGATCTATGACCAACACAGCAACAGCGACGGTGCTATCCGTCGTGATCCCAGCATTGAATGAAGAAAAGTCGATCGTGCGCGCGCTGGATCGCCTCGTCGTCCAGGACGCGATCGACGAAATCATCGTCGTCGACAACGGCAGCCAGGACGACACCCGGCAGATCGTGCGCGACTACGCGGTCGACCACCCGGAGGTCGCCCTCATCGAGGAACCGAAGCCCGGCATCCCCGCGGCGCGCAACGCCGGATTCGACCGGGCCCGAGGCGATTTCCTCGCGCGGACCGACGCGGACACGCTGGTCGGGCCGGACTGGGGTGCGGTGATCCGGCACACCCTGACCGAGCATCCGGACACCGCCGCCGTCACCGGGATCACCACCTATCACGACTCGCCGATCGGCTTCTTCCTGAAATTCGGCCTGTACCTGCAGGATCGGCGCGGCAAGCTGGGCGGTCCGGTCGGCAACATGCACGGCCCGAACATGGCCATCCGCCGGTCCGCCTGGCGGGCGGTGCGGGCGGAGACCACCACCCGGTCCGACGTCGCCGAGGATCTGGATCTCGCGCTGTGCCTGACCAAACGCGGGCTGCGAATCGACCAGCTGACGAACATGCGGGCGCAGACCTCCGCCCGGCGCCGCCGGACCGGGCCGCGCGATTGGTGGCGATTCCAATTGACGGGGTTGCGCACCATTACCGACCAGGGCTATCAGGTGCGGCCGTTTCACCGAGCCGTCATCGTCGGTGCCTGGCTGACGCATACCGTGCAGTGGCCGATCTACCGGCTATGGGACTTCGACCGCCGACGTTTCACGCTGCGACCGGCACCGGCCCGGGTCTCCCCGGTCGGCGACCCGGCAAGTCCACCTGAGCGATAGTGCCCCAAAGCCTTGGGGATTCTGTCTGTGTCCCAAGGCAACTAGGGTCGAACCAGTGATCGTATCGGGTGGGCCCACCCGATAATCAGCAGTTTTCGCGGACCCGGCCAATTCGTGGCCGGGTCCGCGCTCGAACACCTCGCAACACTTAAGCCGCACGTCTGTTCAGGGCAGGTAACAGACCATTCTGGCGGTAATTCGGCGTGCCCGACTGAGAAAATGGAGCAGCACCACCATGAGCACCCCCGATTCGGCGACGGCTTTATCAATCGTCATCCCTGTGCTGAACGAGGCCGCGTGCATCACGCAAACCCTCGACCGCCTCGTGATTCAGGATTCGATCGACGAGATCATCGTGGTCGACAACGGCTCGGACGACGGCACCCGTGAAATCGTGACCGATTACGCGCTCAGCCATCCGAAAGTCGAACTCGTCGACGAACCCCAGCGCGGGGTCGCGCGCGCCCGTAATACCGGATTCGACAAGGCGCGTGGCGATTTCATCGGACGCACCGACGCCGACTGCCTGGTCGCGCCCGACTGGGGCACCGTCATCCGGCAGCATCTGACCGAACATCCCGAGGTCGCCGCGGTCACCGGCATCACCACCTACTACGACTCGCCCGTTGGCTTCTTCCTGAAATTCGGCTACTACCTGCAGGATCGGCGCGGCAAGCTGGGCGGTCGAGTCGGCAATATGCACGGCCCGAACATGGCCATCCGCCGCACCGCCTGGCTGGCGGTGCGCGAGGATACCGTGGTGCGGCCGGACGTGATCGACGACCTCGACCTGGCGTTGTGCCTCAGCAAGCGCAGCCTGCCGATCGACCAGCTCGAGAACATGCGGGTCGAGACGTCGGCCCGGCGTCGTCGGACCAGTCCGAGCCGCTGGTGGCAGTTCCAATTGAGTGGCCTGCGCACCATCACCAACCAGGGTTACCAGGTGCTGCCGTTCCACCGGGCCGTGATCGTCGGCGCCTGGCTGGCGCACACCGTGCAGTGGCCGATCTACCGGCTGTGGGACTTCGACCGCCGACGCTTCACGCTGCGGCCGGGCCAGGCCAGGATGTTCCCGCTCAGCAAGGCCGAAAGCGACAGCTGACGAACGCGGAGCCGCCCGGTCGGACCCCGGCCCAGGCGGCTCCACTCCTCGCAGCGGGCGATCTGCCCCGACCCGCCGGCCACCACACCTATGGCCGATGGGGCAGTTCGCTTGTGTGCGAAGTAGTCGACCGCGACACCCCTCGTTCGATCGCGGTCACCTGTTCAAGTTATGCGGCGGGGACCGTCGGAACACGAGTAGCGGACTACCCCAAAGAGCGGCATGGTCGTTCTTGCCGCAGCGAATGACCACCCATATCTGGCACGAGTGTCCAAAATCCGCTGAGTAGTAGTCAGTCCTCGGGCGTCACGAACGGCTTGGGCACCGTCGGCGGGAGCAGCGCGATCGCGGAGATCCGTTTCACGCCGCACACCTGCATCAGGTCGACCACGATCGAACGCACCTGGGCGAACACCACGTGGGCCGAAAGCCCAGCGCCCTCAACGAGTTCCGGACGCGCCTCCTTGGCGACGGTGCGCAGCACCCTGGCCGCCTCGGCCTGGTCGGGTTGCTCGCCCGGATCAGCGAGCATCATCCGGCGCACCACTTCGCTTGCCTGGCCGAGCCGTTCGACCTCGTCGATCAGGCGCGGGTCGAGTATCTCGTCGTCCTGGACCAGGGTGAGCGAGCGGCGCAGCAGCACCCTGGTGTTGCGCACCGAGTTGTCGAGCGGATCCGCAGTGGCCTTGATGCGTTCGAGGCGGGCGCGAGAATTCCAGTACAGCGGGGAGATTCGGCTGATCTCCTTGCCGCCCTCCAGCGTGGCCCGCAGCGTATCCAACTGCGGCTGCGTCGCGCGCACCGCGGTGAGCGCGGCGCGCAGCTTGTCGGGATCCTGTTCGAGCAGGCCGTCGGCGCACTCGGTGAGCGACTTGCTCATCACCGCAAGGATTTCCGCGGCCTGCTCGCGGGCGCGTCGCACCGGGTGCAGTGGAATCGACGCCACCACAACAACTCCCACCAGACCGCCGACCAACGCGTCGATCATCCGGGAGAAGCCGCCGCCCGCCGAGGGCGGCAGCAGGGTGGCGACCAGCACGGCGGAACCGGCCGCCTGCATGGTGATGATCGAGCCACCATCGAGGAATACCGCGGCGGCCATCGCGACCGCGACCACCAGCGCGATCTGCCACACGCCGGTACCGGCCCTGGTGATGAACAGGTCACCGATGCCGATGCCGACCGCGACACCGACGACCAGCTCCACGGAACGCCGCAGTCGCGCGCCGAACGAGATGCCGATCGACACCACGGCTGCGGTGGGTGCGAAGAACGGCTGCGGGTGGCCGACGAGTTCACGCGCGATGAACCACGCCAGTGCGGCACCGACCGCACACTGCAGAATCGGCAACGCGGACAGCCGCAGTCGCGCCCACGAGGAACGCAGCCGATCCATGCTGCTGGCCCGGGCGACTCCGACGCGCGGCCTGATATTGAGGTCGAGCCCACCCGTCACCCGACCGCCGCCCCCCATCGAATCGCTTCGCGATACTGCGTCACTACGTCTCAGTCGAGACCGAGCTCAGCCGCGGCACGCGGGTCGCAATCTTCGAGCAGATCCAAGCAACGCGCGTACTCCTCGGTCTCGCCGACAATCTTGGCCGCACGGGCCAACGCGCCGACACTGCGGAGGAAACCCTGGTTGGGTTCGTGGCTCCACGGGACCGGCCCGAAACCCTTCCACCCGTTGCGTCGCAGCAGATCGAGGCCGCGGTGGTAACCGGTGCGGGCGAACGCGTACGCGGCGACGATGTCGTGGTTGATCGGTTCGTCCTGGGCTTCGCCCCTGGTCAGCGCGGCCTCGGCCAGGTAGGCCCAGGCGATCGAAGCGGCCGGATGGTCGGCCGCGACGCGCACCGGATCGGTCTTGTCGAGCAACGCTTCTTCCGCGTCGGAGATTTCGGGGAGGAGTACCGGTTGGGGGCCGAGCAGATCACCGAACGAGGTCATGCGGTTCATTGTGCACCGATGGCCTATTACCTCCGCATTCACTCCGGACAAACGGACAGACATTTAGCCGCGGCCATGCGCGGTCTGAAGTCGGACTTCGTTCGGGTGTGCCCGTTAAGCTGGCCGTCGAGTTCAACTGTTCCGCCTGAGCGAGGGGTAGTGCGTGTCCGACCCGAACGACGACAAGAACCCGGCGCGGGAGAGCGCCGACCCGGCAACCCCGGCCGCGGCTGACGCACGTCCCGACGCCACCACGGAACGCAACCCGGCCGCCGGTGGGGCGGATAAGCCCGCGCCCGCTGCCCCCACACGTCCCATCGCCGCTCCTGGGGCCGGCGCTGCGGCGAGTGGCTCGGCTCCGACGGCCGAAGGTAAGACCGCCCCTGGCTCGGCCCGAGGTACCGAGAACTCCGGCGCGACGGCCGGAAGCACGACCGGCTCCGCCGCAGCGGCCGGGAGCAATCCCGCTCCGGTGCGTGATACCCCCGCGTCACAAGGTAAGGACTCCGCAGCAAAGCTCGGAAGCAGCACAGCGGCTGCATCCTCCGCGCAGGGAACAGCACCGGCCGGCGCGAAGCCCGGCCAAGCGACTCCCCCGGCGCAGGGCCAGGACTCCGGTGGCCCGAAGCCCGGCCAGGCGACTTCCTCGACACCGTCCGACGCCGCAGGACAACAGCCCGGGTCGGCGGACCCCAGGTCCGTGCCCAAGGTCAGCGCACCCGCAAGGCCCACAAACCCGCCCGGCACCGCCGCCCCTCGTCCCGGCTCAGCCGACACGACGAAGCAGGCAGCGCCAGCAGCCTCGACGAATTCCCAAGGTACCGCCGCACCATCGACAAGCGCCGCATCCACCGGCACGGACGGCGGCACCGCACCGGGCGGTGGAACGGCGACCGCTTCGGCAGGCGCGAAAGCCGGTGCAGCGCAACAGGGCGCCCCCACTTCGAGCAACCGCCCCGCGGCCGAGGGCTCCGGCGATACCGAGACCGAAGCGATCCAGCGCGACGACCGGAATAAGTCCGCCGCAGCGGCTGCCGGGACCGGTTCCGCAGCGCCGGGCGCGAAAACCGCAGGGACGCAACCGAACAAGCCTACTTCCGGTGATGTGGTTTCCGACATCGCCAAGGGTGGCGCCCTCGGGACTGCGGAAAGCGCCGCGATCAAGCGCGGCGATTCTGCCTCGCCCGCCTCCGCTCCGGCGAGCACGGGAGCGCCCACGCCCGCCGCATCGGGCGGACAGCCGGGTTCGAAACCCGCAGCTGCACAAGAGAACAGCCCTACTGCTGACAAAGCTGCGGCCGGAACTGACAAGACAGCTGACGGAACAGGCACTCCGACGACCGGTGCTGCCCAAGGCGGAATCGCCGACGGCACAGCCTCGTCCGAGGCAAAGACCGAGGCGATCGAACGAGGCGCCCAGGCTCAGTCAGGTGCAGCCGATAAAAGCGCACCGGCCGAGTCGACACCATCGGCGAAGGCAGGCACGAAAGCTACTGCTGCGCCGAAGGACAGCCCCACCACCGGCGCAGCTGGTGCGAAGGGCGCAGCCCCCGATAGCCCTGCTCCGGCGAAAACCGGCCCCTGGTTCGGCGGCACGAAAGCCGCTGCGACTCAAGCCGGCACACCCGAAAAGCCCGCCGCGACCGCGCCACCTGCGGGGGCCGCGCCGAAGGACGAGGTACCGGACGGGGATGCACCGACCACGGTGATGCGGGTGCAGCGGCCCGCGCCGCCGGTCGAGGACGCCGAGCCCGAGGCGGACACCGTCAAGATGCAGACGGGCGCCGGTCAACAGGCGCCGCCCGGGTCCGAAGACGTCACGATGGCCATGCCGGTGATCAAGCCGGACGACGCGCAGACCGTCGCGCTGCCGATCCAGCGCCCCACCGACGGGCCGAAGCCCGCCGGGACCGACCGGGTCACGCCGAGCGGCGGTCGCGTGCCGATCACCAAGCCCCCGGCCACGCCGCGCTCCGCCCCCGGCCCGAAACAGCCTGGTCCGCAAGGACCTTCGTCGCCGCAGAGCGGACCGGGACCGGTCGAGGACACCCGCCCGGCCCCGCCGCATCCCGGCCTGCCCCGACCGGGCTCCGCGCCCTCGCCCGCGGACATCCAGCCGACGATGCCCGCGCAGCAGCTCGGCGGACCGCGTCCGCCGCAACCGCGGCCGATCGCGCAACCGCAGCGGATCGCCCCGCCCGCGCAGGCCCCGGCCGCCGCGGCCGAACCGGCGTCCGCGCCGGGCCGCTCCAAGCGCTGGCTGCTCGCGGTGGCGGGTGCCGCCGCACTGGTGGTCGTGCTGATCGGGGTGATCGTGGCGGTGTTCGTGAACTCGACGGACAATTCGCCGGAGACCAAGGTCCGCGCCGCGATCACCGACTACACGCAGGCGCTGAAGACCGGTGACCTGACCACCCTGCAGAGCACCACCTGCGGTCCACTGCACGACTTCTACAAGGGCATTCCGGCGGATCAGTTCGCCGGCGTGCACCAGCTGTCGATGGACCGGCGCACCATCCCGGTGGTGGACGAGGTCGATGCGGTCAAGATCACGGACAAGACCGCGGTCGCCCAGGCCACCGTCTACACCGACGCCGATCCGAACAAGCGCTCGGCGCGCACCTTCGATCTCCAGCAGACCGACAACGGCTGGAAGGTCTGCGACCCGCCGACCAGCACTCCGTAATCGACCCGAAACGTGAAATAGGCTGCCCGCGCGCCGGGCAGCCTATTTCTGTTCTATAGCCGATTGACATCATCGCCAATTGGTGCAAATCGCACGTCCCGGGCCCGCAAGTGAAGAACTGGCGAATTCGATAGCAATTCCGCATCGATCGGCGGTAGCGCTGCTCACACTCAGCTGGTCAACAGTCCTGTTCATTAGTAGCGTGGCCGCATCATGGGCAGGGAACAGACGATGGCGCTCGAAACCGATGACGTGCAGCAGACGGCGACGCTGGCCGGACAGCGGTTCCGCGTGCGGGACCACTACGAGGTCGGCCGGGAGAAGATCCGCGAGTTCGCGCGGGCGGTGCAGAACCACCACGGCGCGCACCATCAGGAAGCCGACGCACACAAGCTCGGTCACGACGCTGTCATCGCACCGCCCACCTTCGCCTCGGTCATCGGCTCGTCCGGCACCCGCTCGCTGCTCGAATCGGTGCTCACCGAGTACGACCTGTCCCAGATCCTGCAGACCGATCAGGTCTTCCAGGCCTACCGGCCCATCCTGGCCGGCGACCGGCTCACCAGCGAGATCCTGATCGAGTCGATCCGCCAGTTCGGCGACAACGATTTCGTCGTGGTCCGCTCCGCCCTGGTCAACCAGCACGGCGAGCTCGCGCTGATCGGCTCCACCACCATCGTGGCGCGCCGCGGCGTCGAGGTGGACCCGAGCCTGACCGACGTGGTCGACAACATCATGATGCACGGCCAGGTGGTCGAATTCCCCACGGCCGAAGACGGATTGGACGACAGCTCCGCGCTGATCCCGCTCGGCCTCGGCGAGCTGCCCGCCCCGGCGGCCGAGCGCGCGATCCTGCCGGTGCAGACGCTGCCCGACTTCGACCAGCTCGCCGTCGGTGACCAGCTGCCTGCCGGATCCTTCCGGCTGGCCCGCGGTGACCTGGCCAATTACGCGGGAGTGTCCGGCGACGCCAACCCGATCCACTTCAGCGACCACGCCGCCCAGCTGGTCGGCCTGCCGACGGTGGTCGCACACGGCATGCTGACTATGGGCCTGGCCGGTGGCTACCTGACCTCCTGGCTCGGCGATCCGACCGCCATCGAGAAGTTCAGCGTGCGGTTCTCCGGCTTCGTGCCGGTGACCGCGAACGCGGCGAGCACGGTGGACTTCATCGGCCGGATCAAGTCGCTCGATCCGAATACCCGCACCGCGACCATCGTGCTCGGTGGTACGTCGGAGGGCCGAAAGTTGTTCGGGCGGGCCATCGCCGAGGTCCGACTAGCTTAGGGAGCTGTTCCTTCGCAGGTCAGAATGGTTCCGCCGGCTCACAGGTAATCCACATCCCACGGCGCGGTGTTTCGGCGCACGATGGAGTTCGTGACCCACTCAGTAATGCGCCGTGTAGCACCCGCGATCGGCGCCGCATGTCTCATGGTCGGCGTTGTCGCATTGGTGCCGTCGACCGCCACCGCCGCAACACCCGCCACCGCCGCAGCCTCTTTCAGTCCGAATGATTCGTGGCCGACACCGGATCGCAACGGCAACGGCGACAGCGACCAGAAGAAGCGATCGACCAAGATCTACACCGACTGCGATCAGGTACGAGCCGAAGGCGCCGGACCGATCTACCGTGGCCAGCCGGGCTACAACTCCTACCTCGACCAGGACGGCGACGGCATCGCCTGCAACGACTGACCGCTACTGCACCGCCTGGAAGATCAACATCGTTGCGCCGATGCGGATCTGGTCTCCGTCGGCGAGCAGTGCGCCGTTCTCGATCGGGTCGTCGTTGACGTAGACGCCGTTGGCCGAGTGCAGGTCCTTGATCAGCAGACCGGCCCGGCTCGGCATGATGTGCGCGTGGTACCGGCTGGCCTTCGGGTCGTCGAGCACCAGATCGTTGTCTGTCATCCGGCCGATCCGCAGGCCGCCCTGCGCGATCGCGACCACCCGTCCGTCGGGCATGCGCAGCTGTCCGTTGCGCACCGTGCTGGGCGCCTCGGTGACGGTCTCGGTCATCGCCGCGGCCATCCGTTCGACCTGCCGGTGCTCGGCCGCGCCGAGCGGTTCCTGGCGCAGCACCCGGTGTTCGAGCTCGATCAGCGCCGGACCCGGATCGATGCCGAGCTCGTCGGCGAGCACAGCCCGCACCCGGCGGCACGCGTCGAGCGCGTCCGCCTGTCGGCCGGACAGGTACAGCGCGGTGATCAACTGACCCCACAGCGGCTCGCGCAGCGGGTGCTCGCCGGTCATCGCGACCAGCTCGCCGATCACCGAAGAGGCACGCCCCAGGGCGATTTCGGCGTCGATCCGCGCGGAGGCGACGGCGAGGCGCTCCTCGTCCATCGCGGTGGCGAAGCCGTCGGCGAACTGCAGGCCGGTGAGGTCGGCCAGCGCGCGGCCGCTCCATTCACGCAGCGCGGCGCCGAAAAGCTGTGCGGCACCGGCGTGATCGCCGAGCGCGGCCGCCCGGCTGCCGGCTTCCCGCGTCGCCTCGAAACGGCCGAGATCGCAGGCGGTCTCGGCCACTTCGAGGCGATAGCCGGAGGATTCGGTGCGCAACACCGTCGCCGGATCCACTCCCGAATTACGCAGCGCCTTACGGATATTCGAGACGAATACCTGCAGGCTGGCGGCGTAGGAGTCGGGCGGATCCTCGTTCCACACCATGTCGGCCAGTGCGGCCGACGACACGGCGCGCCGCCGATTCACGGTGAGCGCGGCCAACAGAGCCCGCGGCTTGGGCCCGCCGACCGCCACCGGCTCACCGCCGACGAGCAACCGGACAGGCCCGAGCACGCGCACATCCAGACACATGAGCTGTCGAGCCCCCGGTGGGTTGATGAGTGGGTCAGGCGCTGATCGACCTTCCCGCGGACTTCAGATCATTGCATGCCTCGGTGACACGTGCCGCCATCGAGGTTTCGGCCTTCTTGAGGTAGCTGCGCGGGTCGTAGACCTTCTTGTTGCCGACCTCGCCGTCCACCTTCAGCACACCGTCGTAGTTGGTGAACATGTGGCCGGTGATCGGCCGGGTGAACGCGTACTGGGTGTCGGTATCGACGTTCATCTTCACCACGCCGTAGCGCAGCGAATCCTCGATCTCCGACTTCAGCGAGCCGGAGCCGCCGTGGAAGACGAAGTCGAACGGCTGCGCGTCCTGGCTCAGGCCGAGCTTGGCCGCGGCCACCCGCTGGCCCTCCGCCAGCACCTCGGGCTTGAGCTTGACGTTGCCCGGCTTGTACACGCCGTGCACATTGCCGAACGTCGCGGCGAGCAGGTACTTGCCGTTCTCGCCCGCGCCCAGCGCGTCGATGGTCTTCTGGAAGTCCTCGGGCGAGGTGTAGAGCTTGTCGTTGATCTCGGCCTCGACGCCGTCCTCTTCACCGCCGACGACGCCGATCTCGACCTCGAGGATGATGTTGGCCTGCGCACACGCCTTCAGCAGTTCCTTGGCGATCTCGAGGTTCTCGTCGATCGGGATCGCCGAACCGTCCCACATGTGCGACTGGAACAACGGGGCCCGCCCGTTCTTCACCCGGTCCTGGGAAATGGCGATCAGCGGGCGGACGAATCCGTCCAGCTTGTCCTTCGGGCAGTGGTCGGTGTGCAGCGCGATGGTGATGTCGTATTTCGCGGCGATCACATGCGCGAATTCGGCCAGCGCGACCGAACCGGTGACCATGTCCTTCACGCCCAGGCCGGAACCGAATTCGGCACCACCGGTGGAGAACTGGATGATGCCGTCGCTCCCCGCGTCCGCGAAGCCCTTGATGGCCGCGTTGATCGTCTCCGACGACGTGCAGTTGATGGCGGGAAAGGCAAAGGAGTTCGCTTTGGCCCGACCGAGCATCTCGGCGTAGACCTCCGGAGTCGCGATGGGCACAGTAAGACCTCCGTGATTGTTGCGGCAAAGACCTATTTTGTCAGCCACCACACTAGGACAGCGGTGTTTCGCCTGGTATCCAGGGAGGGCGGAGTGGGGCCAGCACCAGTGACCAGCCGGTAGTCCACAAGGAACCATCAGGTGACCAGCCGGTAGTTTCGCGCACAGCGCGGGGTTTCTCAGTCGAACCCGGTACTGTGGGCCCGGTAATTACGCTGGCAGCTTCCGATGCGATGGCAAGCGATCAGGCCAGCCGTATCCAGAACAGGAGACCGCGTGATTCTGCTGGCAGCGACAGAATCGGTGACGAGCAACCTCGCTCTCAAAGAGTTGCTCGATCCGATGCACCTGCTCACGGAGACGTGGCTCAAGAACGCGGTGCTCCCGGCCATCCTGGTGATCGTTTTCATCGAGACCGGCCTGCTGTTCCCGATCCTGCCCGGCGATTCGCTGCTGTTCACCGGCGGCCTGCTCGCGGCGCAGACGAATCCGCCGGTGTCGATCTGGCTGCTGCTGCCCGCCGTGATCGCGATCGCCTTCGCCGGCGACCAGAGCGGCTATTGGATAGGCCGGGCGATCGGGCCCGCGCTGTTCCACAAGGAAGACACCCGCTTCTTCAAGAAGCACTACGTGACCGAGACGCACGAGTTCTTCGAGAAGCACGGTCCCAAGACCATCATCCTGGCCCGGTTCGTGCCGATCGTGCGCACCTTCATGCCGGTGCTGGCCGGTGTGTCCAAAATGGACTACCGCAAGTTCGTTGCGTTCGACATCGTCGGCGCGGTGCTGTGGGGCGGCGGCGTGACCGTGCTCGGCTACTTCCTCGGCAATGTGGCCTTCATCCGGGACCACGTCGAGGCGATCTTCCTGCTCATCGTGCTGATCTCGGTGCTGCCCGGCATCTTCGCGGTGGCGAAGAAGCTACTCAACCGTGGCGCGGAGCCGGCGGCCCGGCAAGAAGCCGAGTTGACCGTCTCGACGAACGAGCCGACCCACTGAGCTCGTGATCGCGGCGTCCTCGCCCCTAGCAGTGGGCAATTTCGATCCGCTGATGTCAGCGGGGCCCGCGCTCGTCTGGACAGTGGTACTTGCCTTTGTCTTCATCGAGTGCGCGGTTATTCTCGGGCTCTTCCTACCCGGCGACTCCATGTTGATCACCGCGGGCATCGTGATGGCGTCCAACGCCTCCGGCGAAGCGCAGGTGTGGGCGTTGTCGGTGGGCACCATGCTCGCGGCCATCGCGGGTAATCAGGTGGGCTATGTCATCGGGGCGCGGACCGGGCATCGCCTGGTGGCGCGGAAGAACGGCCGCTATATCAACACCCGCAACCTGCAACGGGTCACCGAACTGCTGGAGCGGCACGGGTTCGTCGCGGTGCTCGTCGCCCGCTGGATTCCGTGGGTGCGCACGCTGTGCCCGACGGTCGCGGGCGCGGCGGGAATGGACCATCGCAAGTTCACCGTGGCCAGCACGGTCGGCGCGATCATCTGGGCGCCGGTGCTGCTGCTCATCGGGTACTACGCGGGCGGCTTCCTGGATCGGGTGCCGTGGCTGATGCCGATCGTGATCGGCACGCTGGTGCTGGGTCTGATCATCGGCACGGTGCTCGGCATCCGACACTACCGGCAGGAAATGGCCAAGCCCGCAGAGGAATTCGAGCTGGAGACCTCGCCGAGCGGCATCACCGACGCCGACGGCTGAGCGGAAAGCGAAGTCGCAGTGCCGATTACAGCCCAGCGGCGCTGAATTACAGACCGGCGGCGCTGACCAGGTAGGCGGCCTCCATCAGCATCCAGCCGGACAGCTGCACCGACAGGTCCCGTTCGGGCACCTTGGACGAGGTCACCGAGCCACCGGCGGTGAAGTGGCCCGCGCCCGCGATACCGCCGGGCAGCGTCGCCGGCTGGCTCCAGTCGTGCCCGAACAGCGGCTCGCCCTCGACCTCCAGCCGGTTCGCCCAGGCGGCCGTCGCGGAGGCGCGCACGATCTCGGCGGCGCAGCGTCGCGTCTGCTCCTGCGCCTTGTCGTCGCCGGGCAGCATCAACGCGACCACCGCGAGGTAGCGGGCCAGGATGCCGTTGAACAGTCCGCCGTCGCCGCCACCGCCACCGTTGACGATGCCTCGGGTAGTCAGGTGTTCCTCGACGGCCTCGAGTAATCGATGCACGCGCGCGCCGTGCCTCGGCTCGCCGGTGTGCATCGCCAGTTCGGTTTCCACGCCGAGCACCACGCCCTGGCAGTAGCTGAACACCGGACGCTCGATCTCACC
The DNA here is from genome assembly GCF_040645995.1 of Nocardia sp. NPDC046473. Taxonomy (NCBI): domain Bacteria; kingdom Bacillati; phylum Actinomycetota; class Actinomycetes; order Mycobacteriales; family Nocardiaceae; genus Nocardia; species Nocardia sp. NPDC046473. The sequence goes on along the minus strand of NZ_JBEYZJ010000006.1, from coordinate 206,360 downwards.
GGAGGGCAGGTGGATGCCGTCGAGGATCAGGCCGCTGTCCGGATCGCGCAGCGTCGCGTCCAACCAGTCGGCCATCTCCTGGGCCCGCGCGTGCCGCCCGAGCCGCAGCAGCGCGATGGCGGCCGGGCCGTTGGCGGGCGCGTTGTAGTAGTCGGAGCCGATGCGCCACGGCACGACGCCGACCGCGGGATTGAAACCCTCGTACAGCGGCTTCTCCAACGCGATCAGGCCGCTGCGCGCCTCGGTGACGCCCGCGGTCCGCTCAGCGCGTTCCAGCGCGATGGCCAGCCAGGCCATGTCGTCGTAGTACTTGTTGGTCCAGCCGGTGATGTTGCGGATGCGGTGCGAGCGCGCGATCGCGGTAATCCGCTTGCGCCGCACCGGGGTCGGCAGCCGGTTGGCCGCGTCGACCGCGCAGTCGATCAGATGGGCCTGCCACCAGTAGTGCCAAGACCCGAACGCGCGCTCCCGCTTGGTCGCCGGCCAGCCGACCACCCCGAGCTCGGTCCCCGGCAACGCCCACAGCGCGCGCAAATGCCGGGAGACGATCGCCGATTCCGCCATGTCCGCGCGTTCGGACCACAGCGCAGGTGTCGCTGCGGCATCCCGCCCGGCCTGCGAGCGTTCACCCAGCGACCGCGGCGTCGCGCGCCGCGGATCCTGTGCCCTCCGCGTGGTCATGCACCAATGGTGCCAGCCCCGCCCGGATTTCCGCGCCCGATTTGTTACAGAAGCGATGTGTATTTGTTCTCGGCCTCATGTCCTACGGGCATGCGACGCTGCGGGCGATGCCTCATCCGTTACCAAGCGTCGGCGAGGTCCGCGTGCCGGCGGACCCAGGCGTGCATGGCGATACCGGCGGCGACGCCCGCGTTGATGCTGCGCGTCGAACCGAACTGGGCGATCGAAACGGTCATGGCCGCAGCGTCTTTCGCGTGCTCGGTGACGCCGGGGCCTTCCTGGCCGAACAGCAGCAGGCAGTCGCGCGGCAGTTCGGCGGTTTCCAGTGGGACCGAGCCGGGCACGTTGTCCACCGCGACCACGGTGAGCCCGGCACGCGCGGCGAAATCCAGCAGCTCGGCGACGCTCGCGTGATGCTCGATGTGCTGATAGCGGTCGGTCACCATGGCGCCGCGCCGGTTCCACCGCTTTCGGCCGACGATGTGCACGGCCGCGGCGGCGAAGGCGTTGGCGGTGCGGACCACCGTGCCGATGTTGGCGTCGTGCCCGAAGTTCTCGATGGCGACGTGGAACGGGTGCCTGCGCCGATCGATGTCGGCGACGATGGATTCGCGCGTCCAATAGCGGTAGGCGTCGACCACGTTGCGTCGGTCGCCACCGGTCAGGAGTTCGGGATCGAGCCGGGGATCGTCCGGCGGCGGCTCGGCGTGCTCGGCGGCCCACGGGCCGACGCCGTGCGGATGCTCGCCCCACTCGGTCGGCCCGGGTGGGTCCTGCTCCGCCGCGTCCGGCACTGGGTGATTCACTCCGACGATGCTAATTCCGCCCGCGGTCGCGCCGTCATGCGGCTGCGGTGTCAGTAGGTGGTGCTCGTACTGCTCCAGACGCCGACCAGGCCGAGCACCAGGAACAGCGCGAAGAACAATATGCCGACGATGATCAACGCCGAGGCGATGATCCCGCAGACATAACCCACCATGACATTCGAGCGGCCGCCGAGCGCACCGCCGGACGCATCGATCTCGTTGAGCGCCCGCCTGCCCATCACCCAGGCGACCGGGCCGATGATCTGACAGAACACCAGGCCGAGAATGCCGAGGATCAGGATCGCGGTGGCCTGTGGGTGTTCCGGCGGCGGTCCGTAGGCCCCGTAGGCTGGATAGCCATACGGCGGCTGCTGCGGCGGGTAGCTCATCAGCTGGATGGTAGTTGGTGTAGCTGGCTACACCACATATTCGGCGGGCAGCTCCATCGAACACCGCCGCCACGACAACAACCATGGAAGCCATGACCGAGACACACGTCGAACCCACCCTCGTGCTCGACCCGACGCCCGGAAAAGCCGGGCGTTCCGTCGAGCGGGTGGCCCGTGCCGTGCTACGCGCCCCGTTCCAGGCCCGCGTCTGGAAAGAACTCGTCTACGTGTTCACCGTGTTCGTGCTCGGCTGCATCGCCCTCGCATACATGTATGTCGGGTGGGGCGGCGGCGTAGCGATCTCGGTCATCATCATCGGACTGCCGATCCTGGCGCTGATCCTGCTCGGCGGCCGGGCCTGGGCCCGGATCTACCGGGCGCTGGCCAAGGATCTGCTCGGCACGGAAGTGACGCCACCGCCGCCGTTTCGGCCAGGGCCGGGCTTGCTCGGCTTCGTCAAGAGCGCGTTCACCGATCGGGCCAGTTGGCGGGCTGCGCTGTTCCTGCTCGCGCAGGGCGTGCTCGGTGTCGCGGTCGGCTGGCTGCTGCTGATCGTCGTCGCGATGACGGTGTTCGTCGCGCTCTCGCCGATCCCGTGGTGGCTCTTCGATCCGATCAACATCGATGCCCAAGGCGTGGAACATCATTCGCTGGCCCAGTTCGGCGACTTCTATATCGAGACCTGGCCACGGGTGCTCGGCCTCGCGGCGCTCGGTGTCATCGGCTGCTTCGCGCTGCCCTGGCTGGTGCGCGCGGTCTGCTGGATCCATCGACTGCTGACCATCGCACTGCTGAGCGCGACCGCGAGCGATCGGCGGATCGTCGAGCTGCAGCAGGGCCGGAAGGCCGCGGTCGATGATTCGACGGCCACGCTGCGGCGGCTGGAGCGAGATCTGCACGACGGCACCCAGGCCCGGCTGGTCACCATCGCGATGGCCCTCGGCCGGGCCGAGGATCGGCTGTCCGCGGGCGGCGATCCGCGCGACCTGATCGCGGACGCACACGCCAGCTCCAAGGAGGCGCTGACCGAACTGCGCGAGCTGGTGCGCGGAATCCACCCGCCCGCACTGGAACTCGGGCTCGCCCCGGCCCTGGAAACCCTGGCCGCGCGCAGCTCGGTTCCGGCGGAGCTGCGAGTACACCTGCCCGAACGTCCGGATCCGGCAATCGAGGCGATCGCCTACTTCTCGGTGGCCGAGCTGCTCACCAACGTGGTCAAACACGCCAACGCCACCAGGGCCTGGATCTCGGTGGTGCCGACGGACGCACGGACCATCGCGGTCACCGTGCGGGACAACGGAATCGGCGGTGTGCTGCAACCCGCGCCGGGCGAATTCGCCGCGGGCAGCGGACTTTCCGGGCTGGCCGCGCGAGCACACACCGTCGATGGCACCCTCACCGTGCAGAGCCCGACCGGCGGACCCACCGTGGTAACCATCCTGCTGCCGAAAGCCGGCTCCCGGTGAACGAGTCGCTGCGCATCGTGATCGCCGAGGACAGCGCGATCCTGCGGGACGGCCTCGCGGGTCTGCTGACCGAACGCGGTCACGAGGTGGTCGCCATGATCGGCGACGCTGCGACATTGAGCGACGTGGTGGGCCTGCACAATCCCGACGTCGCCGTGGTGGACGTGCGGATGCCGCCCAGCTTCACCGACGAGGGCCTGCTCGCCGCCATCGAGCTGCGCCGCAAGTACCCGATGACGGGTGTGCTCGTCTTCTCCCAGTGGGTCGAAACGCGTTACGCCACCGAACTTCTCGCCGGCGGCGCGAGCGGTGTCGGCTACCTGCTCAAGGACCGGGTAGCCGACGTCCGCGATTTCGTCGACGCACTCCATCGTGTCGCCACCGGCGGCACCGCCCTCGACCCGGAGGTGGTGAGTCAATTGATGGGCGCATCCCGCCAACAGGATTCCCTGACCCGCCTCACCCCGCGCGAGCGCGAGGTACTCGAGCTGATGGCGCAGGGCCTGTCCAACAACGCCATCGCCACCACACTCACCGTCACCGAACGCGCCGTGGAAAAGCACATCGGCAATATCTTCACCAAACTCGATCTGCCGCCGTCGGACACGCACCACCGCCGCGTCCTCGCGGTCCTGCGCCTCAAGGGCTGAAACAGCCACGCCCTGATTTGCGCATGTCAGTGCCGTTGCGGGCCTATCCTGAAGGTCCGACAGTCGCCGGTGGAGGCTGGGATGGATCACGGGCGAATTCTGCGCACGGTGCTCGCGGTGACCGCCGCGTACCTTGTTGTGCTCGGGCTGTGGTTGGGGTGGGTGGTTCAGCACACGCCGTCGGGGACGTTGCCGTATCAGATCGTGGCGTTGGTCGGGTTGTTCGGGACGTGTGTGGGGATCGGGATGATGGTGGCGTCGCGGCCGTCGAAAGCGGATCGGCGATTGTGGCGAGACGGGCTGGAAGGGTGGGCGACGGTGCACGGGGTGCATCCGTTGGAGCGGACCGATCATCACACCGAGTTGACCGAACTGGATTTGGAGTTGACCATTCCCGGTTCCGAGACTTACCGGGGGACAATCATTTTCGACGTCACGCCAGCCGACAAGCCACGCCTCGCGGTCGGCGAGACCATTTCGATCCGGGTCGATCCGGCAAACCGGGATCGGATTATCGTCGTGCTGTAATCCCTACAGCCGCAACATATCTGATTCGTCGCACCTGGAATCGCATGCGATCTTCGGTGCCGGAAATCAAGAGCGGTGCGACCGGTGGGCGGCGGGATCGGCGAGCAGGGACTGGGCGACGGCGTAGGTGGCCAGGATGACGCCCTCGGCTACCCGGCGGGTGCGTTCGGTGCGGGCGAACAGACGGCGCAGCACGATCAGGCCGTCGGAGACGGTGAACAGTAGGGCGCCGAGGCCTAGTCGGCTACGCGGGTCGGCGTTGGGAATGTTCACGCCCGCAATAGATTTCGCACCCGGCGCCAGTGCGGGGTCCGAGGCGAGCACGCCTGCGGCGCCCAGCGTCGCGCCGTAGGCGGTCAGCGGTGCGGCGACGGTGGGTGCCTTCGCGCGGAGCAGGGCGGCTGCGCCGAGCCAGGCACCCAGTCGCGGCAGTGCCACCTCGGCGCGTGGGCGCGCGCCGTTGCGCAACCACAGCGCCGAGTATCCGGCCTGCATCACCGCGAACGACGACGCACCGGCGATCAGGCGGCGGTCGTTGTCCGGATCGATGAGCAGGATGTCACCGAGCGTCGCGGCCCCGAGCGAGCCGAGCAACACGGTGCGATCCGTGGGATCGATGTCGTTCCCCCGAATGACAACGTCGGCGGCCAGCAACGGCATCATCAAGGGTTTCGCGATCCACTGCACCTTCTCCCGGCCGGTAACGGCGGCATAGACGGTGACAGTGGCCGCGGCGAGAAACCCGGCCTGGAACAACCGCATCGGTCAGAAGCTCGGCTCGACCGGCTTGGGCGGCAGCGTGACGACCTGGCCCGCGTAGCTGAGTCCGGCGCCGAAGCCGAGCAGCAGCGCCAGCTGACCGCCCTTGGCCTTGCCGGTCACCAGCATCTCCTCCATCGCCAGCGGGATCGATGCGGCGGAGGTGTTGCCGGTCTGCACAATGTCGTTGGCCATCGGGATGTCGTCGGCCAGGCCGAGATTCTTCTTCATAAGCTCGTTGATCCGGGCGTTGGCCTGGTGCGGAACGAAGACCTCGATGTCTTCCTTCGCCACCCCGGACCGCTCCAGCGCGGTGGACAGTGCGCGCGGCAAAGTGACCGCGGCCCAACGGAACACCCGCGGGCCCTCCATCCGCAGTGACATCCGGCCGATCGGCTCGATCGCCGGGTCGGTGCCCTGCATCGCCTGTGCCTTCTCCATGTATTCGAGGAAGTTGACGTCCTGCGCGATGGCGCCCGCGTTCTCGCCGTCGCTGCCCCAGACCGTCGGCGAGATGCCGTTCTCCTCGCTCGGCCCGACCACCACCGCGCCCGCGCCGTCACCGAAGATCATCGCGGTGCCGCGGTCGGTGGGGTCGAGTCCGACGGTCATCGTCTCGGCGCCGATCAACAGCACGTACTCGGCCGAGCCGGCCCGGATCAGGTCCGCGGCCACGCCGAGGCCGTAACCGAAACCGCCGCACCCGGAGGTCAGATCGAACGCCGGGATCCCGTTGATGCCGAGGTCGTGCGCGATGGACGGGGCACCGTGCGGGGTCAGCATGAGCCAGCTCGAGGTGGCCAGGATCAGCGCGCCGATCTTGGACCGGTCGATGCCGCTGTTGACGATCGCGCGCTCACCGGCCGCCGCGGCGATCGACTGCAACGTCTCGTCGCCACTGATCCAGCGCCGGTTCTCGATGCCGGTGCGCTCGTAGATCCACTGCGGGGTGGAATCGAGGACCTTGCACACTTCCTCGTTGCTGACAATTCGCTGCGGTCGATAGGCACCGATACCGAGCATCGCAACATTGTCGCGATTTTTGTTGATTGCAATGCTCACCACTGGAGATGACCCTTCACCTTTGAAGAACTAGACCGCTGTCCAGGCTAGCTGAGGGCCAAATCCTTCAGCCCGAGGATGGATCGATACTCCAGCCCCTCGGCTGCGATCACCTGGTCGGCCCCGGTTTCCCGATCGACAACGGTAGCGACACCAACGACCGTCGCGCCCGCGTCACGCAGCGCGCGCACCGCTGTGAGCGGGGAGTTTCCGGTGGTCGTGGTGTCCTCGACGACGAGCACCCGTTTGCCGACGATGTCCGGGCCCTCGATCTGGCGCTGCATGCCGTGCGCCTTCGCCGCCTTGCGCACCACGAAGGCGTTGATCGGGCGGCCCGCCGCGTGCATCACGGCGAAGGCGACCGGATCGGCCCCCATGGTGAGCCCGCCGACCGCGTCGAAATCCCAGTCCGCGACCAGCTCGCGCAGCAGCTTGCCGATCAGCGGTCCCGCGCCGTGGTGCAGCGTCGCGCGGCGCAGATCGACGTAGTAGTCGGCCTCTTTACCCGACGACAGGGTGACTCTGCCGTGCACGACGGCGAGCTCGCGCACCAGCGCCGCCAATCTGTCTCGATCGGAACCGGCTGAGGTGCCCAGCGCCGACCCGTTCGTGGTTGCCTCGTCGATCATTCCTAAGTCCTTCCGCGTGTGTTGAACAAGCCGCGATTCAGTCGGGCCGCCAGGGCTCGCGGGATCATCCCGGCGACGGTGGTAAGCGTTTTGTACTGCACACCGGGCACACTGAGCACCCGGTCCTTCTCCAGATCACGCAGGGAACCGGCAACTACCTGGTCGACACTCAGCCACAAGGCTTTCGGCAGCGACGACGCATCGATACCGGCTCGCTCATGGAATTCGGTGTGCACGAATCCCGGGCACAGGGCCTGGACCCGGACACCTGTTCCAGCCAGTCCACCTGCCAACCCTTCCGTGAAGGATACGACGTAGGCCTTGGCCGCCGAATACGTCGAGCCCCGTCCGGGGATCACCCCCGCCACGCTGGCCAGATTGACGACCGAACCCTTGGCCGCGGCGATCATAGACGGCAACGCCGCGCGGGTGAACTGCACCACCGCGGTGATGTTGACGTCCACCTCGTCCTGCAGCTGCTCGGGCGAGAGCCCCCAGAACTCTGCCGAGTGCGCGAATCCCGCGTTGTTGACCAGGAACTCGACACCTTCGGCCAGCCGGGCCGCCACCCGGTTCCGGTCCGCCTGCCGCGTCAGATCGGTGACGAGCACCTCGCAGCGGGTGCCGAAACGGTGCGCGAGCGCCGCTGCGAGGGTGGCCAGCCGCTCCTGATCGCGGGCGACCAGGACCAGGTCGTAGCCGAGCGAGGCCAGGCGCATCGCGTAACCGTGACCGATACCGGAGGTCGGTCCGGTGATCAACGCCACGGGACGGGTCGCGCCGGGCAGTCGGGTGACGGCGGGGTGTTCGGTCACCTGCGCTCGATCGGCCGGAGAACCGCGCGGACGCAGGCCGAGCCGATCACTGCGGCACAGGTCCCTGGTACGGACGGAAGCCGGGATGGAACGGGCCACCGGGCGGCTCGGCCGCGGCGTCCTCCCCGCGCGCCGGGCGCCGGGCGGGCTCGTCGGCCCAGTCGTCGTCGGCGGGGAGTTCGTCTCGTTGCGCCGGTGCCCAGGTATCGCGCGGCTCGGGCGCGCGCTTGTCCCGCGACTCGGCCGGGCGCTTGTCGCGCGGCTCGGGTGACCATTCTTCGCGCGGTTCCGGCGACCACTCGTCGCGTCGCTCCGGAGCCCACTCGTCGGCGGTCCTTCGATCCTCGCGGACCCTGGCCCGCGCGTCCGGCACCACGGCCAGCGACGGGCGGCGCGGCGGTTCCGGTTCGTCCGGTGCGGACAGCGGGGCGCGGTCCTCGTCGTGGTCCTGTTCGACGAACGGCGCCTCGTCGAACTCCTCGTCCTTGCGCAGCCGCGGCGGCTGCACCCTGGCACCGCCGAGCGGCTCGTCGAGCTCTTCGTCCGCGGCCTCCTCCGGCCGCTGCCTGCCGCGCGGGCGCGGGCGGCCCGGATCGTGCCCACCGTTGTCGAAGCGCGGCTCGCTCACCGGCGGCAGCACGTGCAGCAGCCCGGACAGGCGCAGCACCGCGTCGATCGAGGTCTCCCACTCGCGCGAGGAGGTGCCGACGGACAACATGCCAAGCGTCCAGTTGCCCTCACTCCAGAGCATCTGCACGGTGTCGGGCAGCGTCTCGATGAACGCAACCATCCGCTGATCGACGGCGTGCCTTGCGATTTCCGGGTTGGTCGCGAACACCACCCGGTCGCCGATCGCGCCGAGCAGTTCGAGATCGGCGTCCTTCGGCGGCGACGCGGTCTTGAGCCGCATGTCGACGTCGATGTCCGAGCCGATCTGGCGACGCACCGCGATCAGTGTCGCGGAGTCCTCCAGATCGAAGAGCACGAACTTCTCACCCTTGCGAATGCCGGACACCACATCGACCGCGGAGAGGTAGCCGAGCTTGGCCAGCGCGCCGCGACGCCAGGTCGATGGGAGCGCGGGCTCCACCGATACATACGTGTAGCCCTGGGATTTCGCCCAGACCTGCCGCGCGTGACCGGTCCGCTGTCGCTGGATCCGATCGAAATACAGCAGCACGATCGCACCCACGAGTGCGATCGCCGCCAAGCCGAACCACATTGCCGTCATCGGTGTCCAGCTTAATGGGCGCGGACGGACAACGTCCGTCGACAGCCCGAGCCGGCCCGAGCGAAGCGGCGGTCGTTCATCTTCCGCCGCCGGGCAGCGCGGTGCTGATGATGACCTTGGCCTGAATCGATCCGTCCGCAGCCTTGTCACCTTGGATCAACACGATGTCGCCGACGGGCAGATCGGAGACCTTGGTGCCCGACATCGAGATCACCTGCGTCTTGGCGTCGGTGTGCACGGTGGTCGTGGCACCGAGCAGGGTGCTGACGGTGAGCGTGCCGCCGTCGTTGGTGGCGATGGTGCCCATCGTCGCGCCGAGATTGTCGATGCCACCGAGGCCGGGCGCGCCGGGCACTCCACTCGGTGTGGCCCGCGGCGATCCGGGAAGCGGACGGCTCGCGGTCGGGAAGGCCGAGGTGCTCGCGGCGCTGGTGGACGACGAATTCTTGTTGGCGAACACCACTCCCCCGGCGATACCGAGCACCGCGACCAGCGCAAGGACCCCGAGACCGAGCGCGATCAACAACCCGGTGTTGCGCCGCCGCGGCGGTTCCGGTGGCAGGTCCGCGGGCGGCATGCCGCCGGGCGGAACGGGACCACCGGGCTGCTGCGCCCACTGATCGCCGTAGGTGCTCTCGTAAGCACCCCACTGGTTGTCATGCGGTGGGAACTCGCGGGTGGCGTTCGGGGGCGGCGGTGACCACGGCTCGAACTGCTCGGTAGCCGGATACGCCGATGGCGCGCCGGACCCGTACGCCTCGGAGTACTCCGTGGTGTGCAGCGGCTGCTCGAACCCGGACTTGCCCGCCAGATGCTCGGTCGGCGCGTCCTCCGGCCGTTGCCCCCACGGATCGTTCGGGTTGGTCATGGACTCCAGGTTAGGCGGCGCGGGCGCTTCGGTCAGGTAGACGACGCTCAGCGGCCGAACCAGCCGGGTGGCGGGGCAGCGAGCGGTGCGCTCGGCCGCGAACGGAAAAACGTACCTCGCGGTTCGGCGGGATGTCCCACGAACCACCCGAACACGTTGCGTACCAGTTACTTTTGAATTCGTGCTATACGGTCGAAACGAGGAGCAGCGGCGGCTCCTGGCACTGCTCGATGCCGCCGAGGCGGGCCGCGGCGGCGCCCTGTTCCTGGTCGCAGGGCCGGGCGCGGGCAAGTCGGCCCTGCTCGAGCTGGCGGTGGAGCTGGCAGGCGACGCGTGGCAGGTGCTGCGCTGTACCGGAATCCAGAGCGAAGCCGAACTCCCGTTCGCAGGTCTGCAACTGCTGCTCTCTCCTGTCCTCGGCGGCCTCGGCGCGCTGCCGGAACGGCAGCGGATCACGCTGCTCGCCGCGTTCGGGGTGTCGCCCGCGTACCTGGCCGACAACCGTTTCCTGGTCGGCGTCGGCACGACGTCGCTGTTGACCCAGCTGTCGAGCGTGGGGCCGGTGCTCTGCCTGATCGATGACGCGCAATGGCTCGACCGCCCCTCCGCCGACGCGTTGGTGTTCGCGGCACGCCGACTCGGCGCGCACCGGGTCGCGGTCCTGTTCGCCGGACGGCCCGAATTCGCCGCGCCCGGCGTGCCCGAGCTGCGCTTGCCCCCGCTCGATACCGCGGCGGCCAGACGGCTGCTCGCCGAGCACGCGCGCGAATTGCCCGGCGAGATCCGCGAGTGCGTGCTCGCGACCGCGGCAGGCAACCCCCTCGCCCTGCTCGAGCTGCCGAAGATGAATATCGACACGCTGCCGGTCGGCCCGCTACCGCTGCCGGAACGGTTGCAGTGCGGCTATCAAGGCCGCATCGCCGACCAGACCGCGGACGTCCGGCTCGCCCTGCTGGTGGCGGCCGCCGAGGAAACCGGCGATCTGGCACTGGTGCTGCGCGTCCTCGCCGGTCTCGGCGCGACGGCCGACGCGCTCTCGGCCGCCGAACGCTCCGGCATGATTTCCGTCGTCGGGCCGTCCATCGCCTTCGCGCATCCGCTGCAGCGCGCGGCCGCCTATCGCAGCGCGCCGTTCCCGCAACGGCTGACCGTGCACGCGGCGCTCGCGGCGGCGCTCGCCGATCAACCCGACCGTCGCGCCTGGCATCTCGCCGCCGCGGCCACCGGGCCGGACGAGACCGCGGCCGCCGCGCTGGAAGCGGCCGCGCACCGCGCCTATCACCGCACCGGATACGCCACCGCGGCAATGGCTTTGGAGCGAGCCGCGCTGCTGAGCACGGACCGTACCGCACGGCTGCGGCGTCTGGTCCGCGCGGTCGAAGCCGCCGCCGACGCGGGCCAGCCCGACCGCGCGCTGCGCTTGGCCGACGAGACCGAGCGGTCGACCAGCCCTGGGCCGGACGAACGGGCCCGGCTGGCAGACGTGCGCGCCCGCATCGAATTCGAGCGCGGTTCAGTTCGCGTGGCGCATCGGCTGCTTGTCGACGCCGCAGCCGATATCGCCACGGCGCAGCCGGATCGGGCGGCGGCGATGCTGATCGGCGCCGCGGCCGCGGCATGGTTCGCCGGCGATCTCGCCGAGGTGGCCGCCGCGCGCGTGCGGATGGCCGAATTGAACCTCGGACGGCAGCGCGCCGCGCTGCTCGCGGTGCTCGACGGGCCGCTCGCGGTGCACTCCGCCGATCGGCGGGCCGGGGTCCGGCTGATCCGGTCGACCGTGCGGTCCGGCAGAACGCTGCCCGACAATGGGCCGTCGCCGCAACTCACGCTGGCACAGCTGGCTATGGTCGTCGGCGACGCCGACGACGCCAGAGACATTTTGGCCGAGCTGACCGCGCGCTGCCGTGATCGCGGCATGGTCGGCTGGCTCCCCGCGGTGTGTGGCACCCTCGGTACCGCCGAGGTGCTGCTCGGCCACTTCCACGAGGCGGACGCGGCGCTGACCGAAGGCCTGCGGATCGCGCAGGAGGTGGACCAGCCCAATCGGATCTGCCAGGCGAACGCCATGCTCGCCGTCCTCGCGGCGATCCGCGGCGAGGAGCAACGCTGCCACGAGCTCGCCGAGCGGTGCCTGCGCAAGCAAAGCACCGATTTCAATGCCGTCGATCTCGCGCAGGCCGAGTGGGCGCTCGGCCTGCTCGATCTGGCATACGGCCGATATGAAGCCGCCGTCGATCGGCTGGAGAACCTCTACGACAGCCCCTATCGTGCACTCGGCCAATGGGTGCATCTGATGGGCGACCGCGTCGAGGCAGCGGTGCGACTGCGCCGTCCCGACCGCGCGCGCGTACCGCTTCTGATACTCGAGCAATGGTCGGCGGCAACGCATTCGCCGTGGATCGAAGCCTGCCTGCTGCGCTGTCGCGGCATGCTCGACAGCGACGGCGACGCCTACGCGCGGGCACTCGTCATGCATGCCGCCGAGCAACGGTGGTTCGACCACGCAAGGACGGGCTTGCTCTACGGCGAATGGCTGCGCCGAGAACGCTGCAAGACCGAGGCGCGGTCGGTGCTGCGCGGTTCATTACGCACCTTCGAGCGACTCGACGCCAGGCCGTGGGCCGACCGGGCCCGTACCGAACTGCGCGCGGCCGGTGAGGCGGTGGCGGAGCCCCGATCGGATCTGGCCGCCCTACTCACCCCCCAGGAGTTCGAGGTGGTGCGATTGGCCGCCACCGGAGCGACGAACAAGGAGATCGGCAGCAAGCTGCTGCTCAGCCCAAAAACCGTTGCACACCATCTTTATCGAGCGTTTCCCAAGCTCGGCGTCACCAACCGGCACGGGCTCGCCGGGGTCGATCTGGACACCACCGCCGTACCGGATCCCTGATCGGCCCCCGCCGGGTGTCCGATAGCACCGGCACCGATATCGGAAACTTGCCCGATACCGCGGGCCGGTTCCCGTCCGTAGCGTCGGATGCGGGCTCGCGCCGAACTCCAGCTCGAATCCGACACCGGCCGTCGAGGATTCGCTGACGGCCGAACATTCGCACGGTAAGGAACCGCCATGAAGACAACCATCGTTGCACCCGCCACGGGGATCAGCTTCGCCGAGCTCGCCGCGATGCGGCCCGCGCTGCGGCAGCATCTCGCGCCACGCAGCGCCGCCGACCGAGGGCACTTCAGCTCGTTCATCGCCGACGACGGACACTTCAACTCGTTCATCAGCCCCGCCCGATAGTCGCTACCACAACCACGGAAGTCGTTGCGGCGCATCTGATCAGGATGCGCCGGAGCGCTCGACAACAGGTACGCGCAGAGGAGGCGGAGATGATGGGTTCCCCGGAGAAGGCACAGTGGCCCGCTGCCGGGCTCGACCTCGCGCGATTGCGCAGGATCGGCTGGCAACCACTGCCTTTCGTCGAGTTCGTGGTGAAGATCAACAGTCGCTGCAATCTCGCCTGTGACTACTGCTACGTCTATGAGATGGCCGACCAGAGTTGGCGCGATCAACCGAAGTCGATGAGTGCGCGGGTCTTCGCCGAATCCTGCCGGACCATCGCCGAGCACGCGCGCCGCTTCGCGCTGCCCGCGGTGAATATCGTGTTCCACGGCGGCGAGCCGTTGCTGGTCGGGCATCGCGCGCTGGACGGCTTCGCCAGGCAGGCACACGAGACGCTGGAGCCGATCACCGCGGTGCGGCTCGGCATGCAGACCAATGGCGTGCTCATCGACGACGCGTTCCTGCGGATCTGCGCCCGCTGGGGTATCCGGATCGGGGTCAGCATCGACGGCGACGAGGCAGGCCACGACCGGCACCGGAGGTACCGCAGGGGTGCTGGCAGCTACACCGATGTCGCGCGGGGGCTCGACCGGCTCGTCCACGGCACGTACAGCGACCTGTACTCAGGTCTGCTCTGCACGATCGACGTCGATAACGATCCGCTCGACACCTACGAGGGGCTGCTCCACTTCAATCCGCCCGCCATGGATTTCCTCCTGCCACACGGCAATTGGACGACCCCACCACCGTCCACGGGCACCGCCGCAGGCCGGACACCGTATGCCGACTGGCTGATCGCGATCTTCGACCGCTGGTACGACGCGCCGAGGCTGGAGACAAGGGTTCGGCTCTTCGACGAGGTGATCCAACTGTTACTCGGCGGGCCGAGTCACTCGGAATCCGTTGGGCTGTCTCCGATTCGGCTCGCGGTGTTCGAGACCGACGGCAGTTTGGAACAGGTCGACGCGTTGAAATCCGCCTTCGCAGGCGCGGCACGGATCGAGGCGGCAGCAGCAGGCAACCCACTCGACGATGCGCTGTGGCATCCCGCCGTGGTGGCGCGGCAGATCGGCATCGAAGCACTCAGCGACGTCTGCCGCTGCTGCCCCATCCACAATGTCTGCGGCGGTGGGCATTACGCCCACCGGTACCGCGCGGGCACCGGCTTCCGCAATCCGTCGGTCTACTGCGCCGATCTCATGAAGCTGATCCGCCACGTCGAAGCCAGGGTCCGCGCCGATCTCCCGACGAGCGCGGCCGGATAACGTTGTCCGGCAGGCGAAGTCAGGCAATCTTCGGCAACCGCGACTTCGTGCTGCTGTGGTTCGGCAACGCGACCTCACTCATCGGCCTCTTCGGTGCGCGGATCACCTATCCGTTGCTCGTGCTCGCGAGCACCGGCTCGCCCGCGCTCGCAGGCTGGGTCGGCTTCGCGATCAGCCTGCCGAGCCTGCTGTTCCAGATACCGGCCGGCATCGTGGCGGACTACGCCGACCGGCGCCGGACCCTGATCGGTTGCCAGCTCGCTGGATTGGCAGCGGCGGGGGCAGCGGTGCTCGTCGTCGGGTGCGGACTGCCGAATCCGGCGCTGCTGCTTGCGATCACCGCGTTCGTCGAGGGCACCGCGTACGTCTTCTTCAGCCTCAGCGAGCTCGGCGCGGTCCGCGATGTAGTCACCGTCGAGCAGCGGCCCGGCGCCTTCTCGTTGTTCGAGGCGGAGCAGCCCATCGCCACCGTGGTCGGCCGCGCGACCGGCGCCGCCATGTTCGGCGCGCTGCGCTGGCTGCCGTTCGTCGCCGATGCCGCGTCGTATGCCGTGAGTCTGGCAACGCTTTCGGTGATCCGCGGCGACTTCTCGGCCCGGGATCGGCACGGCGCGAGCAGCCGGCGCGGCCTGCTCCTCGATGGCGTGCGCGCGGTGTGGACCGAGCCGTTCTTGCGCGTCTCCACGCTGATCAGCGGGCTGTCCAACATGGTCATCCAGATCGTCATCTTGTTGCTGATCCTGCGGCTCGGCAGCACGGGCCGGCCGACCTGGACGGTGGGTGTTGTGCTCGGGGCGGCCGGTGTCGGCGGTGTGCTCGGCTCGTTCGTCGCGGCGCGGTTGACCGCGCGATACAGCGCGCGGACGGTGTATCGCGGCTCGCTGTTCGGGTGGACCGTGCTGCTTGTCCCGATCGTGCTGAGCACGAATCCCGTTGTGCTCGTGGCCTGCTGGTGTGGCGTCGGCGCGGTCGGCACGGTGGTCAACGTCGCGCTGACCCTCTTCCGGGTGCGGGTGATCCCCGAGCAAACTCTCGGTCGCGCGGTCGGCGCGGCCAATCTGGTGACCGACGGCGCCGTCGCGCTCGGCGCGCTGCTCGCCGGATATCTACTGAGCGCGTTCGGCACGACCGCCACCGGATCGGCGCTGGTGTGCGCCATGCTCGTGCTCGCCATCGGCGCGCACTACCTCGGCGGTCCGACACAGCGAGCCGGCGAGTCGATACCCGAGGCATCGACCGCCGACTCACCACATCGGGGCTGACTTACTGACCGACGATGAGCCCGTCCCCATCCGGCGTTACCGTCACCTTCACCACGTCGCCGTCGGTAACCTCGCCCGCCAGTAGCTCTTTGGCGAGGGTGTCACCGATCGACTGCTGGATCAGCCTGCGCAACGGGCGCGCGCCGTAGACCGGGTCGTAGCCGCGCACGGCCAGCCAGAACCGGGCCGAGTCGCTCACGTCCAGCTTCAGCCTGCGCTGCGACAGCCGCTTCTGCAGCTGGTCGAGCTGGATGTCGACGATGTGCTCCAGCTGATCCTCGTCGAGCCCGTGGAACATCACCACGTCGTCGAGGCGGTTGAGGAACTCCGGCTTGAACGCCGAACGCACCGCGTTCATCACCAGGTCGCGATCGCCACCCGCACCGAGGTTGGAGGTCAGGATGAGGATGGTGTTGCGGAAGTCCACCGTGCGGCCTTGGCCGTCGGTGAGCCGTCCCTCGTCGAGCACGGCCAGCAGGATGTCGAACACATCCGGGTGCGCCTTCTCGATCTCGTCGAACAGCACCACCGTGTACGGCCTGCGCCGCACCGCCTCGGTGAGCTGACCACCCTGGTCGTAGCCGACGTAGCCGGGCGGGGCGCCGACCAGGCGGGCCACCGAGTGCTTCTCGCTGTACTCGCTCATGTCGATCCGGACCATGGCGCGCTCGTCGTCGAACAGGAAGTCCGCCAACGCCTTGGCCAGCTCCGTCTTACCGACACCGGTCGGGCCGACGAACATGAACGAGCCGGTCGGCCGGTTCGGGTCCGCGACACCGGCGCGCGCCCGGCGCACCGCGTCGGACACCGCCTGCACCGCCTCGGTCTGGCCGACCACCCGCCTGCCGAGTTCCTGCTCCATCCGCAGCAGCTTCTGGCTCTCGCCCTCGAGCAGCCTGCCCACCTGGATGCCGGTCCAGGCCGACACCACCTCGGCGATGTCGTCGGGGCCAACCTCCTCCTTGAGCATCACTTCGCCGTCGGCCGCTGTGCCGGAGACCTTTTCGGCCTCGACGAGTTTCTTCTCCAGCGCCGGGATGGTGCCGTAGCGCAGCTCGGCGGCCTTGCCCAGATCGCCGTCGCGCTCGGCCCGTTCGGACTCCCCGCGCAGCGATTCCAGCTCCTCCTTGAGCACTCGCACCTGGTCGATGGCGCTCTTCTCGTTCTGCCAGCGGGTCATCAGCTGGTTCAGCTTCTCCCGGTCGTCCGCGAGTTCCGAGCGCAGCTTCTCCAGTCGCTGCTTGGAGGCGTCGTCGGTCTCCTTGCTCAGCGCGACCTCTTCGATCTCCAGGCGGCGCACCGCGCGCTCGACCTCATCGATTTCCACTGGGCGCGAGTCGATTTCCATCCGCAGCCGCGACGCCGACTCGTCGACCAGGTCGATCGCCTTGTCCGGCAGGAACCGGGAGGTGATGTAGCGGTCGCTGAGCGTGGCGGCGGCCACCAGCGCGGAGTCGGTGATGCGCACGCCGTGGTGTACCTCGTAGCGCTCCTTGATGCCGCGCAGGATGCCGATGGTGTCCTCCACCGACGGCTCGCCGACCAGCACCTGCTGGAAGCGGCGCTCCAGGGCGGCGTCCTTCTCGATGTGCTTGCGGTACTCGTCCAACGTGGTCGCGCCGACCAGCCGGAGCTCACCGCGGGCCAGCATGGGCTTGATCATGTTGCCCGCGTCCATCGCGGATTCGCCGGTGGCACCGGCGCCGACGATGGTGTGCAGCTCGTCGATGAACGTGATGATCTGTCCCGCACTGTTTTTGATGTCCTCGAGCACGGCCTTGAGGCGCTCCTCGAACTCGCCGCGGTACTTTGCGCCCGCGACCATCGCACCGAGGTCCAGCGATACAACGGACTTGCCGCGCAACGACTCCGGCACGTCACCGGCCACGATGCGCTGGGCCAGGCCCTCGACGATCGCGGTCTTGCCGACGCCGGGCTCGCCGATCAGCACCGGGTTGTTCTTGGTGCGACGGCTCAAAACCTGGACCACGCGCCGGATTTCGGTGTCCCGGCCGATCACCGGATCGAGCTTGCCCGCGCGGGCGGCCTCGGTGAGGTTGGTGGAGTACTTCTCCAGCGCCTGGTAGCTGCCCTCGGGATCGGGGCTGGTCACCCTGGCGCTGCCGCGCACGGCGGTGAACGCCTCACGCAGCGCGTCAGCGTCGGCGCCGTATTTCTTCAGCAGCATCGTCACATCGGAGTCGCCGGCGGCGAGGCCGACCATGACGTGCTCGGTGGAGACATACTCGTCGCCCAGCTCGGTGGCCAGGCGCTGGGCCGCGGTGATCGCGGCCAGGGCCTCGCGGCCGAGTTGCGGGGTCGTGGTCGCGCCGGTCGCGCTCGGCAGCCGGTCCACGATGTCCTGGGCCTCGCGCCGCACCGTCGCCGGGTCGACGCCGACCGCCTTGAGCAGCGGAGCGGCGATGCCATCGGTTTGATCCAGCAACGCCACCAGCAAGTGGGCCGGACGAATCTCCGGATTGCCCGCGGCAGAGGCGGCCTGCAGTGCGGCGGTCAACGCCGCCTGGGTCTTGGTGGTGGGATTGAAGGAGTCCACGATTACCTTTCTACTAGTCGATTCCCGCGGCACCGAGAGCATTGTGGTCACTGGATCGACGACCTTGGTCAGTTCCATCGGCCCGCGCGATGCGCGCCTCGTTGCCGTTCTGTACCGTCCAACGTGCGAAAGGTTGAGTCTGTTCCGCTCAAGTTTGAAATTCTTGCCGATTTCATCCCGCACCGTCTGGCGAGGACGACCCGCAGGTAAAAGCTACGCCCCGACACCCGTCCAATGCCGTGAATCACAGCGTCCATGCGGTATGGATGCATACGATGACCTTTGCCGTTAGTTGATGCATCACTCTTCAGCCCGATTCAAGGAGCGAATGGATGCGCGCGATTGTCGTACGGAAGTTCGGAGCCGCACCCGAGTTGACCGACATGCCGGTCCCTGAGCCGGGACCGGGCGCGGTGCGGGTGCAGCTCGAGGCGGCAGGCGTCAACCCGTTCGACGCGAAGATGGCCGACGGGATCCTGGACGGCAAGCTGCCGCACGACTTTCCGATGATCCTCGGGGTGGACGGCGCGGGCACCATCGCCACCGTCGGCCCCGGCGTCGGCCACTTCGCCGTCGGCGACCGGGTGGTCGGCAAGTTCCTGACCCCACCGGCCGGCCACGGCTCCTTCGCCGAATACGCGGTCATCCCCGAGGGCGGCACCCTCGTCCGCATCCCCGAGGGCGTGCCGACCGTCGCCGCCGCGGCACTGCCCACCGCGGGCGTCACCGCGCAGGACATGGTGGACGCCACCAAGATCGAGCCGGGCCAGACCGTGCTGATCGTCGGCGCCACCGGCGGCGTCGGCTCCTTCCTCGTCCAACTCGCGAACATGGCGGGCGCCGACGTCATCGCCACCGCACGCGGCGAGGTCGCCGACCAGATGACCCGGCTCGGCGCCGCCGAAACCGTCGACTACACCGCAGGGCCCGTGCGCGACCAGGTCGCCGCCGCCCACCCCGACGGCATCGACGTCCTCTACGACCTGGTGAGCCCGCCCGAGGTACTCGCCGACCTGACCACCCTGGTCCGCGACGGCGGCACCGTCTACTCCACCATCTGGTCCGCCGACGAAGACACCCTGCGCACCAGGGGCATCCGCGGCGGCAACATCGAATCCAGCGGCGGCGCACCAGAATTGACCCGACTACTGGATCGAGTAGCCGAAGGCGACGTCGTGGTCCCGATCGACGCCACCATCCCGCTCGCCGACGGAGCCACCGCCATCGGCGCGGCGGGCGCCCGCGGCAAAACAGTCCTCACCATCTGAGCAAACTCCATCGGCGTGCATTAAAACGCCTTCAGCAAACACTCGCCCGCGCCAGGAGCTACCATCTGGCCAGGCGATCCGTCCGGCACGACCCCGGCCTCCTGAAACCGAAGCGCAGCGAGGCCGAACCGCCACCCGCGCTGTATACGGCGCGCGAGCGCCAGCGAGCAAGCCCAATGGACATAGGGCGCTTGGGTCCTAGCCGAGCGGCAGCTCGGCGTAGACCCAAGCGACCTGGTTTTCAGGGATACTGATCGCGGAGGACGGCCGGTTACGGATACGTCCCCGGGCAGAACTGAGGGAAAGGAAGCTTCGCGTCGTGGATGCGCGTTCGGCTGCGCTGGTCCGCGCCAACTTCCGTGCGGTGATCGAGTCACCGCACGGACCCGAACGGTTGGTCAGTGCGTTCTACGGTCATTTGTTCGCCGAGAACCCACAGCTGCGTGAACTGTTCCCGCCTGCGATGGAAATGCAGGCGAAGCGAATCGTCACCGCCATCCAGTACGTGCTCGATCACCTCGAGGACTGGGGGCGAGCGCAGAAGTTCCTGGAGCAGTTGGCCCGCGACCATCGCAAATACGGAGTCGACGCGGCGCACTACGACGCCGCGGGCCGGGCCTTGCTTTCGGCGTTCCGCGCGTACAACGGCATCGGGACCTGGCATCGCGGGCTGGAGGAGGGCTGGCGCGACATCACCATCCTGATCTCCGCATCCATGGCGATCGGCGCGAACTCCGACAAGTCCCAGCCGTACTGGGAGGCTACCGTGGTCGGGCATCGCCGGGTGCTCGAGGACCTGGCCATCGTGCGGCTGCAATCGGAGAGCCCGATCCCCTACCAGGCCGGGCAGTACGTGCCGCTCACCGTGCCGCAGCGGCCGAAGATGTGGCGCTACTTCTCGCCCGCGATCCCGGCCAACCCGTACGGCGAGATCGAGTTCCACGTCCGCAAGATCCGCGGCGGCTGGGTGAGCCCCGCGATCGTGAACGAGACCAGGGTCGGTGACCGCTGGCAGATCGCCGGACCGCTCGGCGGGCTGCACGTGGACCGGGACAGCGGCCGCGACGTGCTGATGATCGGCGCGGGCACCGGCATCGCCCCGCTGCGCGCCCAGCTGATCGAGATGGGCCAGCGCGGCATCAACCCGAGGGTGCACTTCTTCATCGGCGGCCGCTATCCCTGCGACCTCTACGACGTGGAGAACATGTGGCAGCTCTCGCAGAGCAATCCGTGGCTCACCATCGTCCCGGTCTGCGAACAGAAGACCAATCCGTGGTGGTATCCGCATCCGCCGCAGGAAGAACCGTACGGCATGCACCGGCGGCTGATCGGTAACCTGGGCGCGGTGGTCGCGAGCTTCGGCGCCTGGGCGGACCGGCAGATCCAGATCGCCGGGTCGGCGAAGATGATCGCGGACACCCGGCGCGCGTTGATCGCGGTCGGTACTCCGGAGCACATCATCAGCTCCGACCCTGTGTGACGAAGGAGGCCCCCATGGGGAGTGAAAGCGGACGGAGTCTGCGGGGTGGGTAGGACACCGGGGGACCCCAGTGCGTTGGGCAATGGCGCACCCCTGCCGACCGAGTGGACCGCTACGGTCGTCGGACACCATCGAATCCGCCACGACCTGGCGGTGATTCGCCTGATCGGCGAGTTCGTTCCGTTCCTCGCGGGCCAGTCCGTCGAGGTCACCGTGCCGCAGCAGCCGAGCATGCGGCGCAGGCTGTCTCCGGCGCTGCCGCCGTCGCTGGACGGCAAGCTGGAGTTCCACGTGCGCACGGTGCCCGGCGGCTGGTGCAGCGGCTCCATCGTGGCCGACACCAGGCCCGGCGACGAGTGGCAGATCCGCGCGCCGTTCGGCAGGTTCGCGGTGGACCCGGCGGGCGACGAGGTGGTGATGATCGCGGGCGGCACCGGCCTGGCCCCGCTGCGGGCGCAGATCCTGGACCTGGCGCGCGAGCCGGAACCGCCGCACACCTACCTGTTCTTCGGCGGGCACACCCCGCGCGACCTGTACGCCTCGGACATGCTGTACCTGCTGGCCGGTGAATTGCCATGGCTCACGGTCATTCCGGTGGTCGAGAGCCCGGACGACCCGAGCTGGGAAGACGAATGGTACGAGCGCAGCCGGGTGAAGATCGGCTTCCCGCCGGACGAGATGCTCTTCGGCACGCTCGCCGAGGTGGTCGGCTCGCACGGTGCGTTCGACAACCACCAGGTGCTGGTGTGCGGCTCGCCCGCCATGGTCAATGCCACGGTGGATCGCCTGCTCGCCACCGGAACTCCGGCGGAGCGGATTCAGTTCGAGGGCGTGTGATCGCCTGCCTTGCCGGAATCCGGCCGCGGTACTGGGCGCGACCGGATTCCGACTGAGCCCGGGATAACGGGAGGGGTCGAAATCCCGGACGGCCGGTTAGAACAGCGGGTCGTGGCGGATGTTCTTGGTGAGCGTCCCCGCGGCCATCATGCGGAACTTGGTGGTCTGCACCATCGATGGGGAGCCGACGATCTGCACGTCTCGGTCGGCCCAGGCGCCGAAGCTGGCGACCACCTTGCCGATCTGGCCGGTCAGCCGCGGCTCCAGGCCCGCGTGCGCGGGTGCCAACTCACCGGAACCGGTGTACCACCAAGGGTTTTCGTCATATTCGGTGACCGGTGTGACGGTCAGCCAGCGGTTGCTCACGGCCAGGCTGTTCAGCGTGTCCAGGTCGTAGAGGTCGCACGGATGGTGGCCGCCGACGAACAGGTGCACCTTCGGGTTGGTGCGCCGCTGTGCCATCGCCATCAGCTGGGCACGCAGCGGCGCGATGCCGGTGCCACAGCCGACCATCAGCATCTTGCGCTTGGTGTTGCGCGGAATGCCGAGGCCGCCGAGTGGCGAGCCGAGCAGCCACTTGTCGCCGACCGCGGTCTGACCGACGATGGCCGGGCTGACCCAGCCGCCGAGCACGCTGCGCACGTGAAACTCGATCTCCCCGTTGGCATTCGCGGGCACGGCGGGCGACATGTAGCGCCACATCCGCGGCCGGTTCGGTATCTGCACGCTCAGGTATTGACCGGCGGCGTATTGCATCGGCTGGTCCAGTTGCAACCGCAGCACGGTGAGGTTGCGCAACACGGTGCGGCGTTCTGTCACGGTGCCGGTCCAGACCGGTGGCGTGGTTTCCTTCTCCGCCGCGCCGATCATGGTCTCGCCGATGATCTTCAGGCCCTCGTCCCAGGCCCGGTCGACCTCGTCGGTCCACATCTCGGTGCCCGCGTATACCTGCATCGCGGTCTTCAGCGAGACCGCGACCGCCGTGTAATGCGCCGGCTGCACACCGTATTTGCGGTGGTCACGACCGAGCTGAGAAAGGAAGGGCAACAGCTTGTTCGGCTCCTCGAGCCGGTCCAGGGCATAGGCGATAGCCTTCACCAGCCGATCTCGCTGTGCGTCCATGGCTGCTGGAAAGAAATCGCGGACTTGGGGGTAGTCGGTGAATAGGATCGCGTAGAACGATCTCGCTAATTTCTCCGGCCCCCCTTCCTCCGCAGCAACCGCCTTGAACGTCGTTCTGATCAAAGCGACAGTCCGCGAATCCATTTGTGTCACAACCCCATTTCGCACTCGAACACAAACTGTGCCGGCGAGTGAGGTGCTGCGGGACACTCGTCAGCAGCCGTTGCCAAGGAGTGTAGGCGAGGTTTGCCAGGAGCGGAATCCTCCGTTTAAACAACAAGCGTGTAATTCCTCGGAAACGAGGACATCCGGCGTAAAACACTCACGAAACAGACTGGCAGACCGCAAAAACCGGATTAAATCGGTCACGGATACACTGAATTTGCAAGACTCGTTATGCAGTCTTCGCTTCAATGACGATCCCAGAGCGACCGTGCGGCAACACGAATGGACGCCTGACCGACTGAGTCGGGCCGCGCCGCACGCCACGCCACCGGGGCTCCCGATGAAACTGACCAGTCGGCTATCGGCCGGAAGGGGCCGCCGCAATGCACTGTCGCACACCGAGTCTCGGCTTACCTTTGGCTAACCTTCGAAATGCTGAGTACGGCATGACTTCGGGCCGCTGACCTCGGCACATGATCAATATGCCGAGGCCGGCGGCCCGATAGTTAGCTAGCCGTATTCAGTATTGTTGCGGCACTGTTGTTCGCTCAAATACCACGGCGATTACGCGGTTGCCACACCACCAGTGCGGTACTGCGTTGCGGCGGCGAAAGATCGGGCCGATAGCCCGCTCGCAACCGATCCAGCTCGGCCGATAGTTCGGCGACGCGCTGCTGCAATTCCTCGACCTGATTGGTGAGTTCGATGATGCGTTTGATGCCCGCCAGGTTGACGCCCTCGTCCTGAGACAGCCGCTGCACCTCGCGCAACAGCTCGACGTCCCTGGCCGAGTAGCGTCGCCCGCCGCCCGAAGTCCGTTGTGGCGTAACCAGTCCCAGACGGTCATACGTGCGCAGGGTCTGCGCGTGCATGCCCGCCAACTGGGCCGCCACCGAGATCATGAAGAACTCGACGCGCGACGAACCGCCGCCCGCCTGCTTCGGATCATTGGACATCAAGCACCTGCCCATCCTGCCCGTGGGTCGAAGCCGCTGGCCTTCTCCGCCTCCGCGTAGCGCCGAAGCGCTTCGGCCGCATTGTCGTCCAGCTTCTGTGGCACCGCGACCTTGACGGTGACCAGCAGGTCACCGGCGCCGCCGCCGCGCTTGGGCACGCCGCGACCGCGTACCCGCAGGATGCGGCCGTCCGCGGTGCCCGGTGGCACCTTGACGCCGACCCGCCCCTCCAGGGTGGGCACGGACACCGTGGTACCGAGCACCAATTCGCTGTAGCTGACCGGCAGCACCAGGGTCAGGTCGTCGCCGTTACGGCCGAAGACCTTGTCCTGGCTGACGTGCACGCTGACGAACAGGTCGCCCGACGGCGCACCGCGCAGGCCTGCCTCGCCCTGTCCGGCCAGCCGAATCCGTTGTCCGTCACTGACTCCCGGCGGAATCCGCACCGTGATGGTGCGCGTGCGGTTCTGGATGCCGCTGCCGTGGCAGTCGACGCACGGGTCGTCGATGATCGAGCCGGTGCCCCGGCAGTCATCGCACGGCTCGCTGAAGCCGAACGCGCCCTGGTTGCGGCTGATGACGCCGGTGCCGTTGCAATGCGGGCAGACCCGCGGGCTGGTGCCCGGCTTGGCGCCGCTGCCGTGACACGTGGTGCACGGCGACGGGCTGGTCATCCGCAGCGGAACCGTGACGCCCTGCGCGGCCTCGCGGAACCCGAGGGTCGTCTCGGTCTCCACATCGGCCCCGCGGCGCGGCCGGCTCGTCGTGCGCTGGCCGCCCCGGTTGAACAGGCCGCCGAGCAGGTCACCGAGGCCACCGTCGCCGGCGTTCGCGCCGCCGAAGATGTCACCGATGTTGAAGTCCTGCGAAAAGCCGCCTGGCGCACCGGGGGTGAACCCGCCGCCGCGTGGATAGCCGCCACCCGCGAACAGCTTGCGGGTCTCGTCGTACTCCTTGCGCTTGGCCGGATCCGACAGCACCGCGTGGGCTTCGCTGACGGTCTTGAACCGCTCCTCGGCCTTGGTATCACCGGGATTGGCGTCCGGATGCAGGTCGCGTGCCAGCTTGCGGTACGCCTTCTTGATCTCTTCCTGCGAGGCGCCGGAGGAGACACCCAGTTCCTTATAGAAGTCCTTTTCGATCCACTCCCGTTGACTCACCGGATATCTCCTCCTCTCGCGTCTTATTACTGTTTGTTCGCGCCGGCATCAGCGTCCGATGCCTCGGTCGGATCGGTCGTGGCACCATCGGCCACCCCATCGGTTACCCCGACCAGCGCGTGCCGAAGCACCCGCTCGCCGAACCGATAGCCCTTGCGCATCACGATGCCGATCACCGGGTCGTGCCCGGAGCCCTCGTGCTGCACGGCCTCGTGCAGGGTCGGATCGAAAGGCTCGCCCGCCGAACCGAATTCCTCGAGTCCCTGCTTGTGCAGCGCGGTGGCCAGCTTGTCGGCCACCGACTTGAGCGGTCCGTTGTCCAGGTCGCCGTGTGCCCGTGCTCGATCGAGATCGTCGAGCACGCCGAGCAATTCGGTGACCACGGCGGCCTTGGCGGTGTCGATCGCGGTCTTGCGATCGCGTTCGACGCGGCGCCGATAGTTGGCGTACTCCGCGGTCAGCCGCTGCAGGTCGGCGGTGCGCTCGGTGAGTTCCTTGCTGATGGCGTCGGCCAGCAGCTCGGCACCCTGCGCCGCGCCGATGATGGACTCGGTGCCGTTGCCGGCGTCCGGGCCGGCGGCCTCCGCCGCCGGCTCGCGCACCTCACCGGTCTCCGGGTCGATCTTGCGATTGTCCACGAAGGTGATCGGCTCTTGCTCGGAGTTGCGCTGCTCCGAATTGTTGCCGTGGGTCACTTCTTCTCCGTGTCCACCGGCTCGTCCACAACCTCGGCGTCGACGACCTCGTCATCGGCGTCGGTGGCCGAGGAGCCATTGCTGGACGCGGCCGCGTCGTTGGCCGACGACTCGTAGATCGCCTGGCCGAGCGCCTGCGACTCGGTAGCCAGCTTCTCCACGGCCGCCTTGACCGCGGCGATGTCGGTGCCCTTGAGCGCCTCGTTCGCCTCGGCGATGGCCGCCTCCACCTTGGACTTGATGTCCGCGGGGACCTTGTCCTCGTTCTCCTTGATGAACTTCTCGGTCTGGTGCACCAGCGACTCGGCCTGGTTGCGGGTCTCGGCCTCCTCGCGGCGGGCCTTGTCCTCGGACGCGTGCTGTTCGGCGTCCTTCACCATCCGGTCGATCTCCTCCTTGGACAGGCCGGAGCCGTCCTGGATCTTGATCGTGTTCTCCTTGCCGGTGCCCTTGTCCTTCGCGGTCACGTGCACGATGCCGTTGGCGTCGATGTCGAAGGTGACCTCGATCTGCGGCACGCCGCGCGGGGCCGGCGGGATGCCGGTCAGCTCGAACGAGCCGAGCAGCTTGTTGTGCGAGGCGATCTCGCGCTCACCCTGGAACACCTGGATCTGCACCGACGGCTGGTTGTCGTCGGCCGTGGTGAAGGTCTCCGAGCGCTTGGTCGGGATGGTGGTGTTGCGCTCGATGAGCTTGGTCATCACGCCGCCCTTGGTCTCGATGCCCAGCGACAGCGGGGTCACATCGAGCAGCAGGACGTCCTTGACCTCGCCCTTGAGCACACCGGCCTGCAGCGCGGCGCCGACGGCGACGACCTCGTCCGGGTTCACGCCCTTGTTCGGCTCACGGCCGCCGGTCAGTTCCTTGACCAGCTCGGAGACGGCGGGCATGCGGGTGGAGCCACCGACGAGCACGACGTGGTCGATGTCGGCGACGTTGATGCCTGCGTCCTTGATCACGGACTGGAACGGCGCACGGGTGCGGTCGAGCAGGTCCGAGGTGATCTTCTGGAACTCGGCGCGGGTCAGCTGCTCGTCGAGGAACAGCGGGTTCTTGTCCGCGTCGACGGTGATGTAGGGCAGGTTGATCGAGGTGCTCTGCGAGGAGCTGAGCTCGATCTTCGCCTTCTCGGCGGCCTCACGCAGCCGCTGCAGCGCCATCTTGTCCTTGGTCAGGTCGATGCCGGCGCTGGCCTTGAACTTGTCGACCAGCCAGGTCACCACGCGCTCGTCCCAGTCGTCACCACCGAGGTGGTTGTCACCGGAGGTCGCGCGGACCTCGACGACGCCCTCGCCGATTTCGAGCAGCGAGACGTCGAAGGTGCCGCCACCGAGGTCGAACACCAGGATGGTCTGTTCCTTGTCGCCCTTGTCCAGGCCGTACGCCAGCGCGGCCGCGGTGGGCTCGTTGACGATGCGCAGCACGTTCAGACCGGCGATCTGACCGGCTTCCTTGGTGGCCTGCCGCTGGGCGTCCTCGAAGTACGCCGGCACGGTGATGACCGCGTCGGTGATCTCCTCACCGAGGTAGGCCTCCGCGTCACGCTTCAGCTTCATGAGCGTGCGCGCGCTGATCTCCTGCGGCGTGTACTTCTTGCCATCGATCTCGACGGTCCAGTCGGTGCCGATGTGGCGCTTGACCGAGCGGATGGTGCGGTCGACGTTGGTGACGGCCTGGTTCTTGGCCGGCTGGCCGACCAGCACCTCGCCGTTCTTCGCGAAGGCGACGATCGACGGGGTGGTGCGCGATCCTTCCGAGTTGGCGACGACGACCGGTTCTCCGCCTTCGAGTACGGCGACGACCGAGTTCGTGGTCCCGAGGTCGATTCCGACCGCACGAGCCATTGTGGTTCCTCCTATTTGACGTACTTACTGGTGTCGGTGCTGGGCAGGTGTCGCCCTACGGCCAGGTCACCCTGTCCGCGAGACCTCGCCCCAAAGCACCTGACGGAGCACGGTCCCAGCAACGCTGAGCGTGGTCGGCTCAATCTTGCCCCCCATAGTCACCGGGAGTCAACTCAAACTTGAGTCCGACACACTCAACACTGTCGAATAGCTCAACGGCCGACCGACGAGGATCATTCCCGAACGCCGACCCCAATTTCGTCTGTTCATGATTCTCGTCGCGCGGACCCGCCCGAGCTACCCGTGGTGCAATAGCTCCCGCAGTGGGCGAGAGGAGTCACGGTGCCGACGAAGACGCGGTCATGGTGGGGTTGGGGCAACGTCGAGGACGCGGTCGACGGCGCGGAGCGGGCGGCGCTGACTGCGCGGGTCGCGGCGATCCTGCCCGGCGCGGATCTGACCGCGCACGAGCCGCCGACGATCGAATCGCTCGCGCTGCCCGAGCCGCGGGTCGCTGCGCCGGACGCGCTCGCCGAGTTGGTTTCCGTGGATCCAGCCGATCGGGCGGCGCACGCGCACGGACAGGCGTTCCGTGATGTGGTGCGAAATCTGTTGGGCGACGTGCGAACTCCGCCCGATCTCGTTATCCGGCCGCGTACCGAGGCCGATATCGTCGACGTGCTCGACTGGGCGAGCCGGGCGAATATCGCGGTAATCCCTTTCGGCGGTGGGACTTCCGTGGTCGGCGGGGTGGAGCCGCGACTGGACGGCGATTTCGCCGGTGCGGTGAGCCTGGATCTGGGCGCGCTCGATCGCGTGCTCGAGATCGATCCCACCAGCCGCGCCGCCCGGATTCAGGCCGGTGTGTTCGGGCCGGCACTGGAAGACCAACTGCGCGAGGCGAAGCTGACCCTGCGGCATTTTCCGCAATCGTTCGAGTTCTCCACGCTCGGCGGCTGGCTGGCCACCCGGGCGGGTGGGCACTTCGCGACGCTGTACACCCACATCGATGATCTGGTGGAGTCGATGCGGGTGGTGACGCCCGCGGGCATCAGCGAATCTCGCCGGTTGCCCGGTTCCGGTGCCGGGCCCGCGCCGGATCGGATGTTCCTCGGCTCCGAGGGGACGCTCGGCGTGATCACCGAGGCGTGGGTGCGTCTGCAGGACCGGCCGCGTTGGCGCGCAACGGCTTCCGTACACTTCGATGACTACGGCCGCGCGGTCGCCGCGACCCGCGCCATCGCGCAGTCGGGCCTGTATCCGACCAACTGCCGACTGCTGGATCCGGCCGAGGCCTTCCTCAATGCCGGTGCGGCGACCGCGGGCGGGGTGCTGGTGCTCGGCTTCGAATCCGCGGATCACCCGACGCAGCCCTGGATGGAGCGTGCCGTCGAGATCGCCGTCGAGCACGGCGGCACGTTGCCGGAACCCGTGCGCTACTCGGATTCGGACACGAATACACACAGCGGCGGTACGGCCGATACCTGGCGTTCGTCGTTCCTGCGCATGCCCTATCAGCGCGATGCCCTTGCCGCGCGGTCGATGATCACCGAGACCTTCGAAACCGCTTGCACCTGGGACGAATTCGAGGCGCTGAAAGTCGCGGTGACCACTGCGGCGAACGAGGCGATCCGCGCGGTAGGAGCGACCGGCGTGGTCACCTGCCGGTTCACCCACGTCTATCCGGACGGGCCCGCCCCGTACTTCGGCATCTACGCTACGGGCCGCTGGGGCAGCACTGTCGCGCAGTGGGATGAGATCAAAGCCGCCGTGTCCGAGGCACTCTCGACCGCAGGCGGGACGATCACACATCACCACGCGGTGGGCCGAGATCACCGGCCTTGGTATGACAAGCAACGGCCGGAACCGTTCGCGCTCGCGCTGCGCGCGGCCAAGGCCGCCCTCGATCCGGCGGGCATCCTGAATCCCGGTGTGCTGCTCTGAATTACCGAACCGGGATCAGCAGGGGCGCATTCGCTCGTGGGTGAGACCCGGGTGAATACCCGGTCGTAGGCCGTTGCTCGCGGCCATCCGTTGCAGCAGGCGCAGCAGCGTCGCCCGTTCCCCGGCATCAATGTCGGCGAACAGTTCGCCTTCGAGGACGTTCACCGCCTCTTGCGCGCGAACCAGTACGTCGCGCGCAGCGGGCAGCAGATAGACGGCGTGGGCCCGGCGGTCCGTCGGGTGCCTGCGTCGTTCGACGAGCTGCCGTTTCGCCAACTCGTCGACGAGCCCGACCATCACGTTGCGATGGATGCCAAGCGTCTCGCAGAGCTGCTGCTGTGTTTGACCATCGTGTTCGCGCAGCATCCGCAGCATGCCGAAGTGCCGGGGACTGATGCCGAGCGGGGCGAGCAGCTCGCCGAAGCGGCCACCGGTGTAGGAGCCGATCTGGCCGAGCAGGAAGCCGGGCTGGTCGGCCAGCGGCGGGAACCTCGGATCGGCTTCGGTCACGCACCCAGCATACCGTCAATGCACTCATAATGATTGCCCTATTGCGTGATAATCACTTCCTGTGCATAGTTTAGGAGTCGCCACGCCCATCGAACGAAGAGAGCCGCCGTGGACCACGACCTCCCCACCGCCGATACCGAAACCCCGCCCAACCTCGACCCGCGCCGCTGGATCGCCTTCGCGGTGGTGCTCGCGGCGGGCTTCATGGATCTGCTCGACGTCACGATCGTCAATGTCGCCGTCCCGAGCATCCAGTCCGACCTGAAAGCCCAGTACTCACAGATCGAATGGATCGTCGCGGCCTACGTGCTCGCGTTCGCCGCGGTGTTGATCACCGCCGGCCGGCTCGGCGACATCTACGGACGCAAACGCGTCTTCCTGGTCGGCATGGCCGGATTCACCCTCGCATCCGCGGCCTGCGGGCTCAGCACCGACCCGACGATGCTCATCGCATCGCGCTTCGTACAGGGCGCGATGGCCGGTTTGATGGTGCCGCAGATCCTGGCCATCATCCGGGTCACCTTCCCGGAGAACGAACGCGCCAAAGCGATTGCGCTGTACAGCGCGGTCGGCGGGTCCGCGTCGGCGGTCGGGCTCTCGCTCGGCGGGCTGCTCGTGCAATGGGATCTATTCGAGCTGGCCTGGCGGCCGATCTTCCTGGTCAATATCCCGGTGGGCGTCGCCGCGCTGTTCGCCGCCGCGGCCGTGCTGAAGGATTCGCGCTCGCCCGCGCCGCCGCGGCTGGATGTGGTCGGCATGGTGCTGGCCGTCGGTGCCGTGCTGCTGCTGGTCTATCCGATCACCGAGGGACGCCGACTCGGTTGGCCCGCTTGGACTTTCGTCATGATCGGCGCGGCGATGCTGACCTTCGTGTTGTTCGTCGGCTACGAACGCAGGCGGGCGCGAACCGGCGGATCGCCGCTGATCGATCTCGACCTGTTCCGGTCCAGGCCGTTCGCGATCGGGCTCGGCAGCTGGCTGTTGTTCTGGATCGGGCTCGGCGGGTTCTTCCTGGTGTGGACGCTGTTCATGCAGTCGGGGCTCGGCTGGTCGCCGATGCGGGCCGGGCTGACGGCGGTGTTCTTCGCCGTGGGAGCCGGTGTGGGCGCGGGTGTTTCGGTCGGCGTGCTGGCGCCCAGGTTCGGCAGGCGGGTGCTGATCGCTGGTGGCGTGGTGAACGCGATCGGGTTCGGCTGCTACGGCTGGCTTGCCGCGCACTACGGTGCCGAGATCGCCTCGTGGCAAATGGTTTTCCCGCTGCTCGTGATCGGGGCCGGGTTCGGCATGGTGGTCGCGCCGACCATCGATCTGCTGCTCGGCCAGGTGCCTGCCCGAGAAGCGGGCGCGGCGTCCGGGCTGCTCAATACCGGACAGCAGCTCGGTACCGCGCTCGGCGTGGCCCTGGTCGGTGTCGTGTTCTTTACTCAGCTCGACCATGATTCGGGCCGCGGCGTGGACGCGGTGACACCGCAGATCCGCGCCGAGCTCGCGGTGGCCGGCTTGCCGCTGCCCGCGCAGGACGAGATCCTCGCCAATTTCCGTGCCTGCGTGCGGGATCGATCCGCCGAGATCGATCCGACCGTGCTGCCGGACAGCTGCCTCGCGCCCAGCGGCAACGACGAGGTCGGCCGGATAGTGGCCGAGGCAGGGGCCGACGCGAACGCGGCGAACTTCGCCGATACCTTCGATTACACGCTCTGGTACGGCATCGGCATGCTGCTGCTGGTGTGCCTCGGATTCTTCGCACTGCCGAAGGACGCCAAGCTCGAACCGCACGAAACCGATTCCGCGACAGCGGATCTGACACCGATAGGAGTTTGAGAACAATGGATATCTTGGTCATCGGCCGCGGGCCGAGCGTGGTGGAGTCGGGCATCGCCCAGCTCCGGGCGCAGGGCTTCAGCGCACACGGCGCGATCGCCGACGACGACGCCCTCGCGGCGCTCGACGCCGAACCGGTCGATTACCTGCTGATCGGCGGCGGCGTGGAAAGCGATTCACGCGACCTCCTGATAAAGAAGGCCGAGCAGCACGGCGTCTCGGTGATCGAGGCCAACCGCAAGGGGCGCGACCTCGAAACCTACCTCCAGGAGGAGGTCTTCCCCGTCCTGCGCGCCAAGCGGTGACGCCAACCAGCCGCACTCCTTCTGAAATCGAGAAGAGTGCGGTTGGTTGCTGTCTTGCCAGGCGATGCGCAGTAGCGTGGATGACGCTGCCGATTCGAGGAGTTCACCATGCGGGCCGCCATCGTCACCAACTCGAAGTTCGAGGTCATCGACCTGCCGACGCCGATACCGGGGCGCGGACAGCTGCTGATCGACGTATCGCGCTGCGGCATCTGCGGTTCCGATCTGCATGCGCGAACCCACGCCGACGAGATGGCCGAGCTGGGCGCGGCCACCGGCTACGACTCGTTCATGCGGTCGGATCAGAGCGTGGTGCTCGGCCACGAGTTCAGCGGCGAGGTCGTCGATTACGGGCCGGGATGCCGCAAGCGGTGGGCGACGGGCACGCCGGTGGTGGCGCTGCCGATCGTGCGGCACGGTTCGAAGCCGCAGCTCACCGGGCTTTCGGTCGAAGCGCCCGGCGCGTATGCCGAGCAGGTGGTGGTCCAGGAATCGATGACCATGCCGGTGCCGAACGGGTTGTCCGCCGAACACGCCGCGCTCACCGAACCCATGGCCGTGGCTTGGCACGCGGTGCGCAAAGGGCGAGTAGGCAAGGGGCAGCACGCTTTTGTGATCGGCTGCGGGCCCATCGGCCTCGCGGTGATCAGCATGCTGAAGGCCGCGGGCGTACGCACCGTGGTGGCCAGCGACTTCTCCCCGCGCCGCCGCGAACTCGCGACCGCGTGCGGCGCGGACATCGTCGTCGACCCCGCCACCGACTCCCCCTGGACCGCCGCCCCGAAACACGGCCGCATCAACGGCGTCACCGACATCCTCAACCTCGGCTTCGACACCATGGACCGCCTGCGCCGCGTCCCGAACCTGCCCTGGTGGTACATCTTCCGTCTTGCGAACACCCTGAACGCGGGCCCGTCCGGCCCCGTCATCTTCGAATGCGTCGGCGTCCCAGGCATTCTCGACCAAATCCTCACCGCGGCGCCCCCACTGTCCCGAGTGGTAGTTGTCGGCGTCTGCATGGAACCCGACCGCATCAACCCCGCCATGGCCATCAACAAGGAAATCGAACTCCGCTTCGTGCTCGGCTACGACCCCGGCGAATTCCGCGACACCCTCCACATGCTCGCCGAAGGCAAGGTGAACCCCACCCCCTTGATCACCGGCACCGTCGGCCTCAACGGCATCGAAGCCGCCTTCACCACCCTCGCCAACCCCGACCACCACGCCAAAATCCTCATCGACCCCGCCAGCCCCGCAGTCACTCCATGACGCTCTCGTTCGCATAGGGGTGGACGCAGATTGCGGCTGCCGAACGACTGGGGGTGACGCAGCCTCGCGTGTCCGACCTCACGCGCGGCAAGGTTCATCTGTTCAGCCTGGATGCCCTCGTCAACATGATCACCGCGGCGGGAATGCACGTGGAGATGTCGGTCAGCCCAGCCGCCTGACTTCGCAGGATTAGTTCATAACCCGACCTACTCGGGCAGTTGGGTGAGGGTGCCTTCGGCGCTGCGGGCGGCGGTCAGGCAGGCGGTGGTGGTGAATTGGTCGGCCAGGGGGTGGCGGGCTCGGGAGCGCCATTTGCGGACTGCGGCTACGGCCTGGTCTCGTTGGACCGAGGGGGCGGCGTTGACCGGGAGGCCGAGGCGGAGGTGGGGGGCGACGCCGGAGCCGCCGATGAGACGGTGGAGTTCGGCCAGATCTGATGGGGGCAGGGTTAATTCGTCGGTGCGGAGGCGGCCGAGGAGGCGGAGTTCGGCGAAGCCGTGGACGTCGGCGAGCAGGGTGCGGACGCGAGGCAGCAGGGCGTCGGCCTCGCTGCCGGGGTAGGCGGTGAGGACGCGGGCGAGGGCGGTCAGGGCGGAATGGGCCTTGAGTTGGTCGGCGCGCTGGCCGAATTGGACGTCGAGGACCGAGCGGAGTTCGTCCACGCCGCTGCGGTTGGTCAATTCCGCTGCCAGCGTGGCGGAATCGCGTACGCCGAGTCGGATCAGCGTGACGGCCATTCGAATGCCGAACAGGCCGAATCGTTCCGCGAGCTGGGCTCTGAGTTCCGGGGCCACTGGTAGGGCGACATCGGGCCGGGCGAACCGATCCGCGGAGAGCAGTGCCGTGCTCAGCTCGTCGACCGGGACACCGGCCAGTGCCTCGAACGCCGCGTACTCCTGTTGGCGCAGCGTGGCGGCGGCGAACGCGAGCAGTCCGGCGACCGGAATCACGGCCTGGCACAGACCCGTTCGTTCCAATTCGCCGGCGAAACGGGTCGCGACGTCGCGCGCCGAATGCAAGGCGTCGATCCGGCCCGCGCCGATCTCGTCGGCCCTGGAGACCACGCCGACGACGCCGAGCGGACCCGAAACACCCTGCGCTGCTCCGGTTCCGGCGCCAACCCGCTCGAGAAACCGGACGTCGGTGGCGTCGAGCCTGCGCAGCAGATACACGACTGCATCGGCGCCCGGAATCGCGACGCCCTGCTCAGGCTGCTCCATATCGATACCTGGCGTGAGCAATCGGGCCGTGCGCCGCGATACCTCCCGCGACAGCGACGAGGTGCCCGGCGTATCGATGATCGTCGTGTGGGCCAGCGCGGCGGCGGGCCATTCGACCTCGAGGTGATCGACTTCGCGCGCTACGGGCGCGTTCCAGTTCAAGCGGTCCAGGTCGAAGGTCAGCCCGTGCGTACCGCCACCGCGCCGCACCACCACGTTCGCGCGGGCGCCGTCGCCCGCGTGCGCCGTCACGCTCGGGGTGGAGCCGTAGCGGTACCAGGTGACGACCCTGGTGCATTCGGTCGCGTCGGTCGGCGCGATATCCTGCCCGACAAGGGAATTGAGCAGCGTGGACTTACCGGCCTTCAATGAGCCGGCCAGCGCGATGCGCAACGGTTGGTCCAAGCGACCGGCACAGTCGGCGAGCAGGGCGCGCGGCCGCGGCTCGCTCGCCAGCGCCGCGCGCGCCGCCCCGACCAGCCGATGCGCCTCGGCCACGATCCCCGGCGCCGCGCCGACCTCTCTCCTCACGAGGCCACCGTACCGGCGGTCGCGCTCGGCAGCGCGGCCTGCATGGCGTCGGCGTAGCGACCGAGCTCGGCGACCACATGCAGCTGCCGCTCGAGCACCGAGCCGCGTTCGGCCCGGCGGGCGTTGGCCATGGTCGCCGCCTCCTGCGCGGCCCGCAGCGAATCGTCGATCGACCGTAGGCTCCGTTCGGCCACACCGGCGTAGTGGTCGCGCAGCGCCCGGTGGATGCGGTGCAGCCGGTCCTTGGATTCCTTGCCCGTCTGGAACGCCACGTCGTCGACGAACCGGCGGACGGCGACCTTCGCCTCGTTGCGCCGCTTGGCCAGCCTGGCCTGCTTGTCGTCGCGGAAAGCCTTGCCGCCCACCACGAGTCCGGCGCCGAGTGAGATCGGGTTGAGCAGCGCGAGCCCAGCGAACGTGCTGGCCAGCCCGACCATCAGCACGCCGCCGTAGGAGCCGCGCATGCCGACGAGCAGTTTGCTGCCGAAGCCGATGTCGGGCTCCAGGTCGGCGAGGGTGCCCGCGCCGACGTGCCTGCCCTCGACGGCCGCATCGGACCGGACGTCCGGCAGATCGGCGGTGCCGACCTCGGTGAAATGCTCGGCCACCCGCTGCGCGAGTTGCAGTGCGCGGGAATGGGTCCACAGCAGGTTGTCACCGACCGCGGTATCGATGGTGCCGGTGAGGTATTCGGCGATGCTGTCCCAGTGCCGACCCGGGTCGTGGTCGTCGATCCACTCCTCGGTGGTTCTGGCGATGCCGCGCAACCGTTCGCGCAGATCGTGGTCTACATCGCCCGCCAGGTCGGTGATTCCGTCGGCGAGGGTGGTCTGCCACGCGGCGGTGCGGCGATGCAGTTCTTCGGCCGAGGTCCGCGCGGCCCGCAGTTCGCGGACCGCCGCCGCGCCACGTTCCGGGTCGCGCACCGCGACCAGCTCACTGCCCAGGGCGAGCGCCAAATGTTCTGCGGCGGAACGGATGTCGCGGGCCACCGCAGCGCGAGTGGCGAGCTGATCGCGCGCCACCACCTGGTCACGCAGGAATTGGTAGAGCACACCGAAGCCCGATTCCAGGCCGAGCTGCTGGTCCTGCAGGCGCAACGCGTGGCTGCGCAGCAACGAGGACACCGCGATCATCGGCACATCCAGGCCCGCCTTGTCGAGGTGCCGCTGATCCGCCTCGCGCACCTGGCGCCAATGCGGGTACAGGTCGGTCTTGGTAACCAGCAGCGCGACGGTAGGGCACAGTTCGCGCACCTGACGCAGGAACGCGAGTTCCGGCTCAGTGAGCTCGGTGGATGCGTCCGAGAGCACCAGTACCGCGTCGGCGGCGGGCACCATACTCAACACGCCTGCCGCGTAAGAACTTCCGTGCCCACCGACGCCCGGGGTGTCGACCAGCACGATGCCGTCGGCCAGCAAGGCGTTGGGCACCTGGATCTCCAAGCGCAGGATCCGCCGTCCCTGCGCCATCGGGGAACGGGCGGTGATCGTGCCGATCTCGTTGATCGGCACGAGAACTCGGGTCTCCGGGCCGCCGGAGTCGCCGCCGGGACCGGTGAGCACCAGCTCCGCCTTCGGCTCGGGGCCGTACGCGAGCAAGGTGGTGATCGTGGTGGTCACATCGTCACCCACCGGGCAGATCTCGAGATTCAGCAGCGCGTTGACGAACCGGCTCTTGCCTTGATCCAGTTGTCCCGCAATGACAATGCGCCGCCGCGGATCGCGCACCCGATCCGCCGCCACCTCTAGGCGGCCGACCAGATCGTTGCGACCCGCGGCGCGTGCCGCCGCGATGGTTTCGCCGAGTACCGACAGCAGCGGTACCGCCGGTGGCGTGGCGTTCGGTGCGGGCGTCCCCATCGCGGTATCGACCTCTTCCAGTGGAACGAGCGTTGTCAGGGCGGCGGGGCGATCAGTGCAGCATCGCGTCGCCGGCGAGATCCGCACCGGCACTGCCGGCCAGATCCGCGCCCGCATGCGTGTCGCCGAACAGTCCGGTATCGCCGTGCACACCGGCGGTACTGTCCAGCCCCGACCCGAAGGCACTGGAAACATCAAGTGACGACCACGCATTCGCGGTCGACCCGACGTCACCGCTCAACCCGGCACCGGTATCCACTGCACCATGCGTTGTGCTGCCAACCGAACCACCGAGTCCCGCACCGGTATCCACAGCACCATGGGTTGTGCCATCGAGCGAACCACCAAGCCCCGCACCCGTATCCACAGCACCATGAGTAACGCCACCGAGCGAACCACCAATGCCCACGCCTGTATCCACAGCTCCGTGGGTAATGCTGCCGAGCGAACCGCCCAGTCCCGCACCGGTATCCACCGCACCGCCGATACCCGTGGACAGATCGCCACCGAGACCCGCAGCCGAACCGATTCCCGTCGACAGCCCGGTCTCGAGGCCGGTCGCCGCATGGGCGCCCGCATCGAGGCCACCGCCGAGACCGGTCTCGAGACCCGACCCGACGTGCGCACCGACACCGGCCGCACCGTCGAGTCCGGTGGAAAGCCCACCACCCAGGCCAGCACCGGCATCCGCCGCAGCCCCGATTCCGGTGGACAAGCCCGTCGCCAATCCGGTTACCGCGTGCGTGCCCGCATCAACCGCGCCACCGGCCTGAGCGCCGGCATCGAAGGCACCGCCAAGTCCAGTCGACAGCCCGGTCTCCAAGCCCGAGCCCGCATGGGCCCCGGCGTTGATCGAGCTATCCACACTCGTCGCGAACCCGGTACCGAGATCGGCCCCCACCTGCGTTCCTGCACCGAGAGCCGCGCCCGCAGTGCCCGACAGCCCGGTCTCCAGACCCGAACCGACCTGCACGCCCGTATTCACTGCACCATCCAAACCAGCGCCGATATCGGTACCCGCGCCAACCGCCGCACCGAGTCCGGTCGCCAGCCCGGCCGTCGCCTGCGCCGTCGAATTAGCCACGCCCCCAACGGTTGTGGACAATCCACCACCAAGCCCGGTCGCGAGATCGGCATTCAGATCAGCCGCACCTTGCGCGACACCACCGAGCCCTGTCGACAACCCTGCCGCGGCTTGCCCGGTCGCGTCGAGCGCGCCGCCCAAACCGGCAGACAAGCCCGTGCCAAGATTCGCCGCAGCGTCGACACCCAACCCCGTGGACAAGCCGCCGGCCAACTGACTCCCGGCATCCACCGCGCCGTGCAGACCCGCATTCAGACCGGCACCGAGATCAGCACCCGCACCGACAGCCGCATCGAGTCCGGTCGTCACACCGGTCACCGCGTGCAGCGCACCCTGCAGCCCTGTGGAGAGATCAGCCCCGACCTGGGTGCCCGCGCCGACAGCCGCGTCGAGACCGGTGGAGATTCCGGTCGCGGCCTGTCCGACCGCGCCGAGAGCACCACCGATACTCGTTTCGAGCCCCGTCCCCAGGTGCAGCCCGGCATCCACGGCACCCTGCACATCGGCACCGATACCGGTCACCGCCTGCCCCGCCACACCGAGCGCCCCACCGACCGCGGCAGACAGATTCGCACCGATATCAGCGACAGTGCCCAGACCCGAGGAAAGCCCCGCACCGAGATCCGCGCCGACCTGCAGCCCGGTGCCGATCGCGGTGTTCAACCCCGCGTTGAGGTCGAGACCCGTGCCGACCTGGCCGCCCAGATCGATGCCCAGATCAGCGCCGAGGTTCAACCCGGCATCGGCCGCCGCGGCGGTACCGACAGTGCCCGCGGCACCGAGCACAGCGGCGGCACCGGTCTGTGCCCCGGCGGCGACGATCGCCGACAGCTGAGAGCCGCCCGTGACCAGCGCCGACTCGGCGACCATCGGGGCGACGGCGGCGATGTCCTCCGGCGTGACGGCGGGCAAACCCGCCGCCACCAGCGCTTGCGTCGGGTTGGCGCAGTAGCCGACCGCCGCCTCGTGGTCGCGCAGCAGGTTGAGGATGAACTCGAGAATCGCGTTGGGTGTCATCAGAAAATCTCCTGAGAGCCGGCGGACCTCCGCGATCCGCATCGTTGGAATGCATTTCACGCTAGGGGCGCCGCTCGTTACGCGTAACGGGGCCGACCCCCACAACTCACCTGATCCCGCCCTTAGGGGCATCCGTGGCATTAGGGGAATTTCCCCGGAAGTTCCCTGGAGGCGGTAACGGCTGACGGCCAGCAACCGAAACAACGAGTGCGTCGGCGTGCTCGTACCGCCTTCCGCACTCGGACTAGACAGCAGCGACACCGGACCACAGAGTTTTCGAACGGGGTTCACGAATGACACAGCGTCTGGCGCTCGGCATCACTGTCGGGGCGTCGAATTCGGTCGCGGTGGCGGCAGCGGAGGATGGCGGCGACCGCGTAGTCACCCATCCCAGCGTGCTCCGCCTAGCGGCCGACACGCCGCCCGCCCTCGGCACCGCCGCGCACGCCGCCGGTCGGCATTCCAGCGACGTGCTGGTCGACGGCTTTCTCGCCAGGGTCGGCGATCCGGTGGACATGCTCGCCGAGGACGGCACCGCGCATTCCGCCGCCGACCTCGTCGCCGCCGCCGTCGCCTGCCTGATGGACGAGATCAGCACGCAAGCCCGCGAGTACGGTTCGACGGTCGCCTGCCACCCCGCGTGGTGGCCGGGGCACACCGTCGACATCCAGCGCGCCGCCCTCGATCGGGAGGGCCTGCGCGGGGTGACCCTGGTGCCCGAACCGACCGCCGCGGTCCGCTGGCTCGAATCGGCGCACGGCCCGCTCGGCGACGGTGCGGTGGTCGTGTACGACCTCGGCGCCGCCGGCCTGACCGTCTCGGTGGTGCGCACCGGCGATCACGCGGGCCTGCTCGGCACCCCACTGCGTACCACGGACGTCGCCGGGGCGGAATTCGATCTGCTGACCATGCGCTACGTGCTGGCAAACGCTGTGCTTGCAAATGATTTCGACCCGTACGACCCGGTGGTCGAGCGGGAATTGTCGGCATTACGCGAGCGCTGCAGAACAGCGAAAGAAGAGCTGTCGATAAATACCGCCACGGTCGTGCCGGTGCGGCTGAATCCGGCGGACACGCACAGCGGCAATGTCCGGCTGGTGCGCGGCGAACTGGAGGACCTGCTTCGCGCGCCCGTGCTGACCTCGATCGACCTGATCCGCGACGCGGTGCACCGGGCCGGGCTCGACATCGGCGATATCAGCAAGGTGTTGCTCACCGGCGGCGGTGGCGCGATCCCTTTGGTCGCCGAGCTGATCTCCACCGAATTCGGCCTTCCCGTGGTCGCGGCCCCCGACCCGGCCAACACCAGTGCCCGCGGCGCCGCCGCGCTCGCCGCGGATCTGGCGACGGTCACCGCGCCGGTCGCACCGCCCGTCCCGGCCGCGCCGCAGACCAAAGAGCTTCCCTCCGTGGCGATCTCGCCGCTGCCGACGGGTGACGCGCCGCGCAAACCGCGGTTCAGCGGCAGGCAGCGCGCCGCCATTGTCGCGGGCGCCGCGGTCGTGCTCGGGTTGCTCGCCACCGGCACCGTCGCGATCGGTACCGGCGCCCAGCCCGGCCCGAACCCGGCCTCGACCGGCCACTCGTCCGCGGCGGAGATCGCCGCGACCAACGGGGCGCAGGCCGGTGATCCGGCCGCTCCGAACGAACCGGTCGCCGCGACCGACTCGACCACCTCCGCCGCAGGTCGCCCGAAACCAGCTGCGGGGCAACCTGATTCCCCCGCCGCGACGACCGTGGCCGTGGTGAACAGTCAGCCCGCCGCCGATCAGCCCGCCGCACCGCCCGCGGAACCCGGTGCGCCACAACCGGCCCCGCAGCCGCAGCCAGCTCCGGCGCCCGCACCCGCGCCCGGGCCCGGCCCGGCACCGGGTAACTATCCTCCGCCGCCGACCCCACCGCAGGCACCGAGCCTGCCGACCGGTGTCCTGAAGGACCCGGCCGATACCGTCGGCAACACCGTCGGCACCGTGCTGCGTGCCCCCGGCCAGATCCTCGGAGGAAACGGTGGCTGACATCGCGTTCGACACCCTGCCGTCCGCGCGCGAGATCCTTCGGGAACTGGAGTCCGCCGACCATCAGCCGGTCGTCTTCCTCATCCGCGGCCGCTCGCAGACCGGTAAATCGACCCTGCTCAACGAGATTCGCCTGCGGCTGCGCGCACGCGGCATTCCCCTCCAGGACACCCCGGCGGTCGATACGCCACCCACCGATAACGTCAGCTCCCCCAACGGATCCGGCACCCACCCGGCGCCGACGACCGAGCTGCGCCCGGCCCTGATCGTCGACAACGCCCACACGCTCAGCCAGTCCGAACTCGAATATTTGTGCACCACTATCGAATCCGGCCAGCGCACGGTCGTGATCGCGGCCCAGCCGCGCCCGCACGACCTGCGCCTGCGCGCATTGGCCGACACGATCGCCCGGCGCGGCCGGGTGGTGGAACTGCGCGCCCTCGGCGTCGCCGACATCGCCCCGTTCGCCAGGGAGCTCGGCATGATGGTGCCGCGCCAGGTGTCCCAGCACATCCACCGGCAAACCGACGGCATCCGCGGCGGCGTGGTCGCCGCGCTGACCGCCGCCTGCTCGGCCCGGCTGGACGCGGGCATCGGCGCGGTCGACGCGGCCATCGCCGCCTGGGCCCGCGCGCTGCTGGACAACCTCGCGCCGGATCTGCTGGAAACCCTCGTCGTCGCCACCACCGGCGCCGGCCTGGACGCCAGCGAGCTCACCGAGGTGCTCGGCGTGGAACCCGTTGCCGCACAGCACCTCATCGATCGGGCCAGGGCCAGCGCCCTGGTCACCGATGCCGACCTACTGCTCACCCCGGCCGTCGGGCCGTTGCGCACGCTGCTCGGCGACCGACGGTTCGTCGCGGTCCAGCGCAAGCTGCTCGGCGCGCGGCTGGACGCCGGCCTGCTGCGCGACCACACCGCGCTGCTGCTCGCCGAATCCGGCGTCCGCGACCCGCGCCTGGCCGAATTCCTCGCCGCCGCAGCGGAAAAGGCGGGCCGCGAGGCGGTGCGCTACTACGCGGCGGCCGCGGCGACCGGTGCCGACCCCGATCTCATCGCACTGCGCTGGGCCGAGGCCGCCGGGCGCAACGGCGACGGCGAAACAGCCATGCGGCTGGCCGAACCGGTGCTGGCCCGATCCGGTGTGTCCAGCACGGAACTCGCCGACGCGGTGCGGATCTGCGCCGCGGCGCTGACCCGGCGCGGCCTGGTCGCCCGTGCGGCCCAACTGTATTCGTGGCTCGGCGCGCAACGCGTCGGCGCGGACTGGGCCATCGGGGCCACGGTTCTCTCGCTGGCCGGCGACGTATCCGGCGCAGCGGAGATGTCCGGCTCGTCGACGCAGTGGCCGCCGACCGAGGCCACCGCCCATGCCCGGCTGATCGCCACCGCACTGGCCGGCACGCTGGACGGACGCCAGGGCGACCACGGAATCCCCACCGCACCAACGCTATCCACGAACGGCACGCCCGCGGCAGTCTCCGCCCTGGTGCAAGCCGCGCACGCCGATTCCGGCGTCGACCGGTTCCTCCCCTGCACCGCGGTGTCCATCGCGACGCTGCTCTGCCTCGGCACCGGCGAGCCGCGCCGCGCCGGCGACGCACTGCGCCGCGCCACCGCAAGCGGCCTGCGCTGCCATCAGCTCCAGGTGCTCGCGGCCTGGTCGGCCATGCTCGGCGGCGACGAACGCGCCGCCGCCGCAACGGTTGCCGCGCTCGATCACGATTCGCTCGACGTGCGCGACCGCCTGCTCGCGCACGGCGTCGCGGTCGGCCTGGCCAGGCGCACCGGCGATCACGCCGCGCTGTCGAAGGCCTGGCAGGCGGCCTATCTGATGTTCGACGATGTCGAGGCCGACCTACTCGCGCTGCTGCCGATCGGCGAATTGTGGCTGGCCGGAATCCGATTGCGCGACGAGGGCCGCATCGCACCGCTGGTCGACTCCGCACAAGCACTGCTGCACGGGTTGGCCGAACCGCCCGCCTGGGCGAACGCCTTCCACTGGTACGGCGTGCAGGCCGCGATCCTGCACGAGAGCCCGCAGGAACTGCTCCCGCATGCCCGGCAGCTGAAGGCCGCGGCCGAAGCGGGCGACCGGCACGCCGCCGTGCTCGCCGACGCGGGCCGCACCTGGGTGCTCGTGCTGCGCGGCGAGGTATCGACGGCGCCGGTCGAGGCGGCCGTCGCGGGACTGAGCGAGATCGGCATGACCTGGGACGCGGCCCGGCTGGCCAGCGAGGCCGCCCTCGCCGCGGCCGATTCGGCGACCGCGACCGCGCTGCTCAAACTGGCCCGAACGGTCCGCGCCGACGCCAAACCGCAGGACCCGATCCTGCCGCCGGCCGCGACGCCGCCGCAGCAGGGCAGCAAGCCCGCCCCGGATCCGGCGGTCGGCGAGCCGACCGCGATCCTCAGCGAGCGCGAGCGGGAAGTCGCCGAGCTGGTCCTGCTCGGGCTGACGTACCGGGAGATCGGTGCTCGTCTGTACATTTCCGCCAAGACGGTGGAGCATCATGTCGCCCGTATTCGGCGCCGAATCGGTGCTCGGTCCCGATCGGAGTTATTGTCGATGCTCCGCGCCATGGGACACGGCTCCCTACTGGTGTGACAGAGTGCGGGTTCGTCAGCCGGGAAGCCGAAGCGAGGTACTGAGGATGGCCACAGGGGTGGGCCTACGCATCGCCGAGGACGAGTGCACGGCGGCGATCGTCACCGACGGCGGCGAAGAACCGTTGTTCATCGTCCGCGAGTCGCTGCTGTACATGTCCGACGACGGTGACGCCACGCTCGGCGGGCCACCGCCGGACGAGAATGCCCATGCGATCACCGGCTTCGCGCAAGCCGTCGGCGACCCGGCGGGCATCTCCGTCGACGACGGCGAGGCCTATCGGGCCGAGGACCTGGTCGCGACCGCGCTGTTCTGCCTGATCAACCTCACCGCCGACCACCTCAACGGTCCG
Organism: Nocardia sp. NPDC046473; assembly: GCF_040645995.1. Lineage (NCBI taxonomy): Bacteria > Bacillati > Actinomycetota > Actinomycetes > Mycobacteriales > Nocardiaceae > Nocardia > Nocardia sp. NPDC046473. The sequence continues at coordinate 162,044 of NZ_JBEYZJ010000006.1, read as the reverse complement.
GCCGAGTTCTACGCGACCCACCCAGGTGACTGGCCGCGCGAATACGTCCAGGCTTTGCGCGACGCACTCGACTACCTGGGTCTGCGGTCGGTGCTGCTGGTCAGCGAGGCCGACCTGCCGAGCGCCGAGGTCGGCGCGCCGGGCAGCACGTACGCCTACGACGCCGCCCGCGCGGCCCTGGCCGCGGTGCTGTCCACGCCGGCGGGCAGTACGCCGCCGGACCCGACCCATGCCGAGAACTCGACGGTGGACACCGTCATCATCCCGGCCGTGCCCGCATCGGATCCGACGCCGCAGGCGTACTCGGCGGCCATCCCAATGGCCGAAGTGGTGGCGACGGCGGAAACCGCCGCGCCGCAAGAGCCCGCGCGCAAAACCGAACCGGCGAAAGACCGCAAACAGCTGCCACTGCTGATCGGCGCCGCCGCGCTGATCGGACTCGTGCTCGGCGGCTTCGCGATGGCCGTGCTGTTCCGGGACGACGGCACCACGCCGGTACCGCCGATGCGCGACGCCAAATCCGATCAGGTCTCGGTGAGTCCGACACCGCCCCCCGCACCGCCGATCAACTTCCCGACCGTTCCGGTGACACCGACGACCACCGAGGCACCGGTCACCACCACCGCGCCGCCCCCACCGCCGGAGACGACGCCGCCTCCACCGCCGCCGCCGACCACCGAGCCACCGACGACGACGCCGAGCCCGTCCACTCGCCCGCGGCCCACCACCACGACGCCGTACAACCCGCTGCCGCAGATTCCGACGATCCCTGGCCTGCAGATACCGAGCAGTCGGTGATTAGTAGAGACCTTCCCCGGTTTGTGCCTTAAAGTGATGCGCTGACCGGTGTTGTCGGATGAATTGCAGGCGCCCGGTCTGTTGCTGGAGGACGACTGTGAGCCAACGGATTCCAGGCCCGTTGCCGCGGATTGAGCTGGCACGTGCGTGCCAACGAAGGGATTTCATGCGCAAGTTGGTGGCGCGCCGCGCCACGGTCAAAGCTGTCGCCCTCGCTTCGACCGTTTTCCTCGCACCCTTGCTCTGCACAACCATCGCCGCGGCGGCACCGGCGACACCCGCACAGCTGAATGCCGAGAACCTGCCGTCGGAACTGGTGCAGGCGATCGCCCGAGATCTGAAGATGACTCCGACGGAGTACCTGGACCGTGCGGCCCGCGCCCAGCAGCTGCGCGACTATGCCCGCGATTTCCGCTCGGAACGCCCGGAGGCCTTCGCCGGCGCCTGGATCGGCACCGACGGCAAGCCCGTCGTCGCGGTCACCTCGCTCGACGCCGCCAAGATCGCCGCGGCCGACGGCTACCAGACCCGGCTCGCCCCGGTGTCCGCGGACGGTCTGGAAGGCTCGCTGATGCAGCTGAATCAGTGGATCACCAGTCTGCCCAAGGAAATCTCCACCGCGATCAACTCGGTCGCCATCGACTTCCTCAACAGTCAGCTGGTGCTCAGCGTCGCCAACACCCCGGCGGGCCACCTGCTGAACCTGCCGACCCTGATCGCCAACATCAAAGTCATCCTCTCGCCCGGCAGCGGCGGCGGGGTGGAACGGCGGCCGATGGGCGGCGACACCTACATCAGCGCCCCGGTTTCGCTGCACGACGCCTCGCTCAAGGGCGTCGATGTCTGCTCGTTCGGCTTCAACAGCATCGACGCGGCCGGCAACGCGCTGAATATCAGTGCGGGACACTGCGATCCGAACGTCGACAAGGGCAACCAAGACGCCACCGTCTACTTCCCCAACGTCAAGGACATCCCGAACAGCCCGGAGCTCGGCTCGTTCGTCCAGGCGAAGCTGGGCGGGCAGAGCGCGCTGGACTACTCGGTGATCAAGCTGAACGACCGCGCGGTGCGTGCGGGCATGGACCAGCCGACGGTGCGCGGCGCCAACGGCACCACGATCGCCATCACCGGCACCGCCGACCCGATCACCGGCGCGCCGGTGTGCAAGTCGGGGCAGTCGTCCACCTTCACGTGTGGCTTCGTGGTGGCCGATCGGGTGGAGACCCAGCTGTACACCGCGGAGGGGGAGAGCAAGACCGTGCGCGGCTTCGCCAGCTCGGCCTGCACCCTCGGTGGCGACAGCGGCGGCGCGATCGTGTCCGGCACCCTCGCCCTCGGCATCACCAGCGGTTCCAACGCGGCCGAGGCACCGGACTGCAACGAGGCCAATATCGCGCTGGCGCAGTACGGCGGCACGGCCAGTCTCGGCATTCCGATCCGGCCGATCCTGGCCGATATCGACGCGTCGTCCGGCGGCGGCGTCGGCAGTGGCATCACGGTGCGGACCCGGCCCAACGCCGGGTAAGGCGTGCTGAGCGCCGGGCGAAAAAACCGGTCCTCGTTATAAGTAGGCATACCGCGCTGGAGCCCATATAGTCTGGGCATGCTCCTGCCACGTATAGGTCATCTCCGATCAGCTGCGCGACAGACCCGGGTCCGAAAATCAGCTATCGCCGCCTCGGCGGCGATACTGCTGTTCGGGCCCACGGCGGCAGTAGCGACGGCACAACCCGATCCGGCGCCGAGTCTGCCCGCCGAACTGGTCAGTGCCATCGCCCGCGATCTGAAGATCTCCCCGGAGGAGTACCTGCACCGCGCCGACGTGGCCCAGCAGGTCGCCGGGTTCGCCACCACCGCGCAGCGGCAGTTCCCGGCGGTCTTCGCCGGTTCGTGGCTCGACGACAACGGCAAGGCCGTGGTCGCGCTGGCGCAGGGCCCCGGTGCCGACGACGCCCGAAAGGCCGCGGAGTCAGCGGGTTTCGAGGTTCGCAACGTCGCCAAGAGCGAGTCCGCGCTGCGCGGTGAGAAGACCGCGTTCCAGCGTTGGCTCGACGGTCAGCCCGAGGCGGTGTCGGCCCTCGTGCGTGGCGTGGTGATCGACACGGTCAACAACAGCATCGCGGTGCGCGTCGACAAGGCCGGCCTGCCGATGCCGAACTTCATCGACCCGGCCAGGGTCATCGTGATGGCGCCGCCGGTGGCCGGTGAGCAGGGCACGCTGCAGGCCACCGAGATCGCCGGCGCCGCGAACGGCGTGCTCGCCGGCGGCGACGGCTACGCCTCGGTCGCCGGGCGCCTCTCGCTGCGCTGCTCGCTCGGCTTCAACGGCACCGACCGCAACAACAACATCGTGAATGTCACGGCGGGCCACTGCAACCCGGACATCCCGTCCGCGGGCAACGACAACGCCGCGCGGGTGCATGAGCTCAACGGTGACCGGCTCGGCAACGAGCTCGGCCGCTTCGAGAAGTCGGTGCTCGGCGCGCAGGACTACTCGATCGTCCGGATCGCCGACCAGGCGCGGGATCGGTTCAGCAACAACGAGGTGCGGGTGCCCGGCGCCGCGTCGGTGCGCATCGAGGGTGTCGCGACTCCGGTCGTCGGCGCGCCGGTCTGCAAGTCCGGTTCGCGGACCGGCTTCAGCTGTGGCGTCGTGAACGCGGTCGACCAGACCGTCCAGGTGGGCGAGCGTGAGCTCACCCAGGCCTTCTCGGCCAACATCTGCGCGCTGCCCGGCGACAGCGGCGGCCCGATCGTGACCGGCCGGCTCGCCCTCGGCATCTCCAGCGCGTCGTCGGTGGCCGACTACCCGATCTGCGAGATCCCCAACCTGATCGGCGCCCTGACCGGCAACGCACCGCAGCTGTTCGCGCAGCCGGTGAGCGTGGTGCTCTCGGACAACCCGGGGCTGAAGATTCGCACCAACTAGTTCCACCAGTCGACAAGGCCGGCAGCGTAGTGCTGTCGGCCTTTTCGCTGTCCTGGCGACGGTTCCACTGGCCTTGCGCGGCCCGTCCAGCGCGCAAGGCGTGCTGCGGTCGGCAATGTTCCGGCATTCTGGACCGTATGTGTTTGGTACTGATCGGCTGGCGGGCTCATCCGGAGTATCGGTTGATCGTCGCGGCCAACCGAGACGAGTTCTATGGCCGGTCGACCGACTCCATGCGCTGGTGGCCGGAGGTGTCCGGACTACTGGCCGGGCGAGATCAGGGAGCGGTGCACAAAGCCGAGGGTGATCCGCCGGGCACCTGGCTCGGGCTGCTGCGGGAGGACAAGGGCCGCAACCGATTCGCGACGGTGACCAATGTGCGCAACCCGAAGAACGAGCGCGCCGACGCCCGTTCCCGTGGTGCGCTGCTGATGGACTTCCTGCGCGGCACCTCGGCTCGGCATCCCGGCGTGGATTTCCTCGGCCCGGAGAAATACGTGCTCGACGTCGCGACCGCACCGGACGACTACAACGGCTACAACCTGGTGGTGTCCGACCTGGAATCGCTGTGGTGGCATTCCAACCGCAGCGACACGCCGCCGCGCGAGCTGACTCCCGGCTTTCACGGCCTCTCCAACGGCACATTCGTCAGCTCGGCAGGGCTGAACCCCGGAGAGACGGATTTGACCGCCCCACAGCCCATCTGGCCCAAGGTACGCAGCGGTGTGATCGAACTGCGGTCGGTGGTCGAGTCCGATCCCGGTGCCGTCGACCGCTATTTCGCGGTGCTGGCCGATCGCACCAAGGCCGCCGACTCGGAGTTGCCCGACACCGGGGTGCCGCGTCTGCTGGAGCGGCGGGTGTCGTCCCGGTTCATCGCCGACGCCGCGCACGGCACCCGGGCGAGCACGGTGCTGCTGGTGCGCGAGGACGGCTCGTTCGAGATGGCGGAGCGGACCTTCGGGCGGTTCGGGCGGCGCAAAGGTGCGGTGTCGTTCAACGGCACCCTGGATCTTCCGGCCTGAAAACGACGACTGGCCCGCCTCTCCGAAGAGAGACGGGCCAGTTGTCAGAGCGGTTCTTACTTGGCCGGCAGCGGCTTGTCGGCCCACTTGGTGGTGCCGTCCGCAGCCTGGAAGGTGTTGAGCAGCTCGAGACCCGCGGCGATCAGGGTCGGGCCGCCGACCACGATGGTGCCGAGGATGCCGCCGATGCCCGCACCGGCCACCAGGCCGGGGAAGCAGAACGCGGGGATGGTCAGGATGCAACCGATGGTGGCACCGATGGCCGTGCCGACGAAGCCACCGATCGCGGTCGCAATGCCGAAGTTGCTCGCGAATTCGTTCTGCGCGCGCTGGTTCTCGATCGGCGACGCGATGTCCTGCGCGACGCTCGGCTTGGCGATGACCGGCTTGTCCGTGACGACCAGATCCGCAGGCTTCTGCGGGGTCACCTCGAGAACGGCGCCGTCCTTCTTCACCTCGGTCTTGACCGGAACGAGCTTGCCGTCGACGTCCACGTCGAGCGGGAACGAGACGAGGGTGTTGCCCTGGCCGTCCCGGACGTTGGCGACGGAGATCTTCGGATCAGCGGCGGTTGCTCCGTCCTTCTCGGTGACCGAGAAGGTGCCCCCCTTGAGCGACGCGACTACCGTCTTGTCGACCAGTTTGACGGAGTAATTGATGCCGGGGTCGGCCGGTGCGGCGACAGGCTCGGCATGCGCGGTCCCGAGACCGATGGTCATCGCGCCGATGACCAACGCGGCACCCGCGGTGGTTCTGCGGAGGTTCATTCAGTTTCCAATCCATCATCAGGTCGCCTGCCCGCCGATCCCCGCACGCGAGAGCGCTCTTCATCAAACCCGGGCGGTCGCCCCGGATCCTCCCCGAGCAGTGTGAAGACAGGCACAGCAGACAGAACGTCGTGAGCGTAATCCACCGGCGAGCCATAAGCGAGATGCATTCCGCGCCTTGCAGACTAAGCCTGTCCTTACCGATTAGGCCGGATGCCTCGACGTTTACGGTGGTGATCACCTGAAGACGCGCTTGGATTGGCAAACCTGGTGTGACGTTCATCACAGGCTTAATTTGAGTCAAGCCCCAGCAAGAGGGGGCATAGCCCAGCTGTAAATGGTACGACGGATAGCATAAGTTACTGGTGGGTAACTTACTGCCGGTTAGGATACGAGCCAAGCGGGGCGGTCCCGAACTGCCCTCGCTCGTGTTGCCTCTAGAGAAAGGTCGCGACATGAATGCCCTGACAGTGACGCTGGGCACGATTGGGGCGACGCTCAGCCTCCTGTGTTGGGCGTCGTTCTTCGGCGGCGTCCGCAGCATCGTCCGCGCCATCATGATCGGACAGCCCGCACCGGATCGCTGGCGACCGTTCTTCCCGCGTTTCAAGCAGATGGTCATCGAGTTCCTCGCGCACACGCGGATGGCCAAATTCCGCACCGTCGGCTGGGCGCACTGGCTGGTGATGATCGGCTTCATGGGCGGCGCCATCCTGTGGTTCGAGGCCTACGGTCAGACCTTCGACCCGTCCTTCCACTGGCCGATCATCGGCAACTGGCCGATCTACCACCTGTGGGACGAGATCCTCGGCATCGGCACCGTGGTCGGTATCGGCACGCTGATCATCCTGCGCCAGCTGAACCACCCGCGGCTGCCGGAGCGGCTGTCCCGGTTCAGCGGCTCGAAGTTCGGTCCCGCGTACGTGATCGAGGGCATCGTGCTCATCGAGGGTCTCGGCATGATCTTCGTGAAGGCGGGCAAGATCGCCGCCTACGGGCACTCCGACCCGTACACCGACTTCTTCACCATGCAGGTGGCCAAGCTGCTGCCCGCGAGCACCACCATGGTCGCGCTGTTCGCCTTCGTGAAGTTGATGTCGGGCATGGCCTTCCTCTACCTCGTCGGCCGCAACACCACCTGGGGTGTGGCGTGGCACCGGTTCTCGGCGTTCCCGAACATCTACTTCAAGCGTGAGGACGACGGCGGCGTCGCGCTCGGTGCGGCCAAGCCGATGATGTCCAAGGGCCAGCCGGTCGACATGGAGACCGCCGACCCGGACAACGACACCTTCGGTGCGGGGCGGATCGAGGACTTCTCCTGGAAGGGCTGGCTCGACTTCACCACCTGCACCGAGTGCGGCCGGTGCCAGTCACAGTGCCCGGCCTGGAACACCGGAAAGCCGTTGTCGCCCAAGCTGCTGATCATGTCGCTGCGCGACCACGGCAACGCCAAGGCGCCCTATCTGCTGGCCGGTGGCCGTAAGGACATGGGCGGCGACGAGATCGGCCTGGTCGATGCCGAGGGCAAGCCGAATGAGGCTGCGCTGGCGAAGATCTCGGACGCGGCGAAGGCCGAGGCCGAGCGTCCGCTGGTCGGCGGCACCGACGTCAGCGGCATCATCGATCCCGAGGTGCTGTGGTCGTGCACCACCTGTGGTGCGTGCGTCGAGCAGTGCCCGGTCGATATCGAGCACGTCGACCACATCATCGACATGCGCCGCTACCAGGTGCTCATCGAATCGGAGTTCCCGTCCGAGCTCGCAGGCCTGTTCAAGAACCTGGAGAACAAGGGCAACCCCTGGGGCCAGAACTCCAAGGACCGGCTCAACTGGATCAACGAGGTCGAGTTCACCGTTCCGGTGTTCGGGCAGGATGCCGACAGCTTCGACGGCTACGACTACCTGTTCTGGGTCGGCTGCGCCGGCGCCTACGAGGACCGCGCGAAGAAGACCACCAAGGCGGTCGCCGAGCTGCTCGCCACCGCGGGCGTGAAGTTCATGGTGCTCGGCGCCGAGGAGACCTGCACCGGCGACTCGGCCCGGCGTGCGGGCAACGAGTTCCTGTTCCAGCAGCTCGCCGCGCAGAACATCGAGACGCTGAACTCGGTGTTCGAGGGGGTCGAGGAGAAGAAAAAGAAGATCGTCGTCACCTGTGCGCACTGCTTCAACGCGCTCAACAACGAGTACCCGCAGGTGGGCGGCAACTACGAGGTGGTGCACCACACACAGCTGCTCAACCGCCTGGTGCGCCAGAAGCAGCTGATCCCGGTCGCCTCGGTATCGCAGAACGTCACCTACCACGACCCCTGCTACCTGGGTCGGCACAACAAGGTCTACAACGCGCCGCGTGAACTGATGGAAGCCTCCGGCTCCACGCTGATCGAAATGCCGCGGCACGGCGAACGTTCCATGTGCTGTGGTGCCGGTGGTGCGCGCATGTGGATGGAAGAGCAGCTCGGCAAGCGCATCAATGTCGACCGGGTCGATGAGGGGCTGAACACGCTCGCGGCCAACCCGGGATCCACGCCCGGCAAGATCGCGACCGGCTGCCCGTTCTGCCGCGTCATGCTCAACGACGGTGTCACCGCCCGTCAGGAGAAGGGCGAGGGCGAAGGGGTCGAGGTCGTCGACGTCGCGCAGTTGATGTTGGACGCCATCGATCGGGTGGATGCGGCCAAGCTCAGCGAGAACCTGGTTGTTGTCCAGCAGCCGAAAGCGCCTGTGGTCGAAGAGGTCGCCGAGCCGGAGCCCGAGGTTGTGGCCGAGACGTCGGCACCCGCGAAGGCGGCACCGTCCGGTGGTGGGCTCGCGATGAAGGGTCCGGCCAAGGCACCCGGCGGCGGGCTCGGCATGAAGGGCGCCGCGAAGGCGCCCGGCGCCAAGGCAGCGGAAGCCCCTGCGGGCGAAGCCGAATCGGCTTCCGAGGCACCGGCCGCACCGGTCAAGGGCCTCGCCATGAAGGGCCCCGCCAAGAAGCCCGGTGGGCTCGGCATGAAGGGCGCAGCCAAGGCGCCCGGCGCCAAGGCCGACACCGAAGCCCCTGCGGCCGAAGGCGAATCGACTCCCGAGGCACCGGCCGCACCGGTCAAGGGCCTCGCCATGAAGGGCCCCGCCAAGAAGCCCGGTGGGCTCGGCATGAAGGGCGCCGCCAAGGCGCCCGGCGCCAAGGCGACTCCGGCCGCTGAGACCGCTCCCGCGGCAGAGTCCGCGCCTGCGGCCGAGGCACCGGCGCCCAAGCCGGTCAAGGGCTTGGGGATGAAGGGCGCCGCCAAGGCGCCCGGCGCCAAAGCACCTGGCGCAACGGCCCCCGCCGCCCCGGCGGCCGCCGCCGAGAGCAGCGCTACCCCGGAAACCGCCGCCGCCGAACCGGTTTCAGAACCCACCGAAACCAAGCCGTCGATTCCGGCCAAGGGGTTGGCCATGAAGTCCGGGTTCAAGCGTCCCGGGGCGAAGGCACCGGGCGGCTCCGCGCCGGCTGAGCCGTCCGCGGCTGAGCCGACAGCCGAACCTGCCACGGAATCCGCTGCGCCGGAATCGACTCCGGAGCAGCCCGCCAACGGTAACGGTGCCGCCGAGGCCACTCCTCCGGCCGCCAAGCCGGGCGGCCTCGGTTTCAAGTCCGGCGCCAAGGCACCCGGTCGCAAGAACTGATCAGCACAATCGAATAACAACCCAGATCGACCCGGGTCCACGCGATGGACCCGGGTCGACCTGTATACACAATCCGGTCATTCCATTGACACACAATCGGATTCCCACGGGCTTACGGGTGCCTGATCGACCGAATCCACACCAGAATGCGGCACCGCGTCTACTACGTTTACCTGAACTGCGGCAGACGAGTGGGGAGGCACTGGGGAGTGCTCGCTACGTCACGCAGCAATCACCAGTTCCCTTACGGCACTACCGATCCCGGCTCGGATATGTAAGGCCTCCGGGTACCGAGGTGGCCCGGCCCTTGCCGCGATTCCAGTAAGCGAATTATCGTCTTTGGCACATTAGAGCTCGAAATGTTCCCTCTGCCATGATGTTTGATTACTGATCAGTATGCCGGCCTCTGCTGCTCAGGCTATTAGGAGCGCAATGATCAACAAACGAAAGCTGACGGTACTCGGCGCAGCAATAGGAGTCGCACCTTTCCTGGCGGTCTTGTTCCCGGCCGGTCTGGCGAACGCACACGGTTACGTTTCGTCGCCGCCGAGCAGGCAGGCCCAATGCGCGGCAGGCACCGTGTCCTGCGGCCCGATCAAGTACGAGCCGCAAAGCGTCGAGGGACCGAAGGGCCTGCGCACCTGCAACGGCAATCTTTCCCAATTCGCCGACCTCAACGACGACAGCAAGCCGTGGAAAGTGACCACGGTCGGCCAGTCCGCCACCTTCACCTGGACGAACACCGCCCGGCACAGCACCTCCAATTGGGAGTACTACATCGGCAGCACGCGAGTCGGCGTCGTCCCCGGCAATAACCAGCAGCCCGGCCAAACCGTCACGCACACCGTGAATTTCGGCAATATCACCGGCCGCCAAAAACTCCTGGCCATCTGGAACATCGCCGACACCGCCAACGCCTTCTACTCCTGCGTCGACCTGAACATCGGCGGCACTCCGCCCACGACAACCCCCACCCCCACCACGACGACCACCCCACCCACGACAACAACGGCGCCGCCGACAACCACAACGCCACCCACAACCACCCCACCCGGCTCCCGCCCATGGACCGTGGGCACCAGCTACACGGCAGGCAACGAGGTCACCTACGACGGCCTCCGCTACATCTGCCTCCAGTCCCACACCGCGAACCCCGGCTGGGAACCCCCGAACACCCCCGCCCTGTGGCAAAAGATCTGAGCCACCCCGCATCCCGGACCTCGACCCCACGTCGAGGCCCGGGACGGCTGCCTGCCTAGGGCCGGGTCAGTGCGGCGTAGCGGGCGAGGTGGTGGTCGGCGGTGCCGAATTCTTGGTCGATGGCGGTGAGGCGCTTGAAGTAGTGGCCGATGGCCAGTTCTTCGGTCATGCCCATGGCGCCGTGTAGTTGGACGGCGTTCTGGCCGATGAAGCGGGCGGCTCGGGTGACGGTGACCTTGGCGGCGGAGACCGCGCGGGCGCGGGTCGGGGTGTCGGCGTGCAGCGAGTAGCTGGCCAAGTAGACCGCGGCGATGGCTTGTTCGAGCTCCATGTACATGTCGACCATGCGGTGTTGCAGGACTTGGAAGCTGCCGATGGGCTGGCCGAATTGCTTGCGCTGCTTGACGTAGTCGAGGGTGTCGGCGAGCACCTTGCGCATGCAGCCGACGGCCTCGGCGGCGATGGCCGCGATCGCCTCGTCGACGGTCGGTTCGATGGCGACCCAGGCGGTTCCTTCGACACCGAGCACGGCGTCGGCGGGCAGGGCGAAGCCGGTGCAGATGATGTCGCTCGCGACGCGGTCATCGATGGTCCGATAGGAGTGCACCTCGACGCCTGCGGGCGGGTTGTCCGCGTCGAAGTCGGTGCAGAACAACGAGATACCGTGTTCGTCGCGGCGACTGCCTGCGGTGCGTGCGGTGATCAGCAGGTGGGTCGCCAGTGGCGCACTGGTCACCACGGTCTTCGTACCGTCGATGATCCACGCATCACCTTCGCGCCGTGCGGTAGTCGACACATCGTGCAGCGTCTGGCCCGAAGTCGGTTCCAGCGCGGCGAAAGCGGTGCGCACGTCGCCGGACACGATCTGCCGCAGCAACGCGTCGGCGCGCTCACCACCGGACCGGTTCAACAATCCGGCGCCGACGACGACGGTGTCCACGAACGGCTCGACCACGAGCGCCCGCCCGAGTTCCTCGGCGATCACCATCAATTCGACCGGGCCGCCGCCCATCCCGTCGACCCGTTCGGGCAGGGTCGCGCCCAGAATGCCGAGTTCGTCGGCGAATCCGCGCCACACCGCGGGCTGCCAGCCGGCGCCGACCTTCGCCGCGGTGCGACTCTTCGCCAGTTCGTATCTGGCGCCGAGGAATCCGGCGATCGCGGTGCGGAGCAGCTCCTGCTCGTCGGTAAGGGTGAAGTCCATCAGAGCCCCAATGCTGCTTTGGCGAGGATGTTTCGCTGAATCTCGTTGCTGCCCGCGTAGATCGAGCCCGCGCGGTCGTTGAAGTAGCGCAACGGCGCGACGGCCTGCCACGCCGCACCGCTGCGGTAATCGTCGGTCGGCGGCGTGAATTCCGCGATCGGACCACCCGGTTTCGTGGCATGCGGCTGGTACACGCGGCCACGCGGACCGGCGGCCGTCAACGCCAGTTCGGTCAGTTTCTGACTCAGCTCGGTGGCCAGAATCTTCAGCATCGAGGACGCCGGTCCAGGGTTGTGGCCCCGTGCCATCGCCGAAATCGTGCGGTACTCCAGGATTTCCAGCACCTCGGTGCGAATCCGTGCCTCGGCCAGCTGTGCCGCGAACGCCGGATCATCGATCAGCGAATTGCCGTCCGGCCCAGGCTGTTGGGCCGCCTCGACGGCGATCTCCTGTGCCATCGCCTGCAGGTACGGCGCCATCGACCCGCCGCGCTCGTGCACGAGCAGGTATTTCGCGACGGTCCACCCGTCGTCGATCTGCCCGAGCACATTGCTCTTCGGCACCCGGACATTGTCGAAGAAGACCTGGTTCTGCACCTGTTCACCCGAGGTCATCACCAACGGCCGAATCTCGATGCCCGGCGTGGTCATATCGATCAGCAGGAACGTGATGCCCTGCTGCTTCTTCCCGGATCGCGACGTGCGCACCAGGCAGAAGATCCAATTCGCCTCGGTCGCATGGGTTGTCCAGATCTTGCTGCCCGTGCACACCAGGTCGTCGCCGTCCTCGACCGCCGCCATCGTCAGCGACGCCAGATCGGATCCCGCCTCCGGTTCCGAATACCCTTGGCAGAAGAAGACTTCCCCGGTCAGAATCCCCGGCAGATAGAACGCCTTCTGCTCCGCCGTCCCGTACGCGATGATCGCGTGCGCCACCATCTTGATCCCCATCGGCGACAACGCGGGCGCCCCCGCCAACGTCGACTCCCGATTGAAGATGTAGTGCTGCGTCAAACTCCAATCGCACCCACCGAACTCCACCGGCCAGGCAGGCGCCGCCCACCCCCGCTCGTGCAGAATCCGCTGCCACGCCATGCTCGCCTCGTGGTCCGGATACACACTCGTCGCCAGCCGCCCCGCCCGCCGCAACTCCGGCGTCAACTTCGCCTCGAGGAACTCGCGCACCTCATCCCGAAACGCCAAATCCACCGCTGACCAGTCGTAATCCATCAGCCCTCCCAGAGGGTGTGCGCGCCATCGCATCGCTGTCGACTCGCAGGCCGAAACGCGACAAGAACCTATGTGTCACTCGCCACTGTAGCAAACTGATGTCGCCCGCCAGCACTTACTGGGGCGATTACTGAACGCTCCCTTCTCAGACCCTGATGAACTGCATCTATTTACATATATGGTCGGTTGGCTCAGCAGCGGCGGCGCCGCGGTCGGCCATGGACCGAACGCATCGCTTGGGCGACGCTGACGATCCTTTCGGGCTCGGATGCAGCCTGGATCACCCCGCCGGAGCGGGTGCGCCTCACCCATCGCCTTCGAAGGGCGGAAGCCGGCGACCTTGCTTACCTGACGAGTCGACGTGCACAGGTCCAGCGATTCCGCTGTCACCCATCGTCACTCGATGAACTCTCCGCCCACATCGTGCGATCGGGAACATCCGCCCTCACCGAGGCCGACCTGGCACGGCTAGGTTTGACCAGGGCCGCCGACCGACTCGACGGCTACATTCCATCCGATGCCCTCGGCCCCATCGTCGATGGCTTCGGCCTGTCCGCAGACGTGGCAGGCAACGTCGTGCTCCGAACGGTCACCACCGAGGACGCATTTGCCGACGAACAGCCGCCACGCGCGGCTATCGCCCTGGACCTGGCCGAATCGCTGGATACGAGAGAGCATGCGGCAGGGCTGCGGGATCTGACAGCACTGCTCGGAGATTTGAGCCATCGTGGGCGATGAGCACGATCGCCCGTTGTGGCAAATTCCCACTCCCGCAGGCGGGTGGGGACCTCCGTGGCCCCAGGTCGCCGAACTGGTCACCGTTCTGCCCGGAGATCAATGGACGTTGATCGGCGGATTGATGGTTCAGCTGCACACCATCCGAGCCGGATTCCCAGCGATACGCGCGACCGTCGATGTCGACATGGTTTTGCATATCGAGACGGGCGCAACAACTTTCGATCGCGCTCGGTGTGCGTTGAAGACATTGGGATATGAGTTGCAGATTCCGAGCCGTCGTCGAGCGCCAGTACACCGCTTCGTCCGTGGATCCGACCAGGTCGATGTCATGGTGGCCGACCATTTGGCACCGAGTCACTGCCCGGCGGTCGCAGGACGCCCGGTCTTTCAGGTACCGGCGGGAGCGTCGGCGCTACGCAAAACGGCCAATTGCGAGCTGGAGATCAGCCCCGGTGTCACTATCACGCTGAGTATTCCGGACGTGCTCGGCGCATTGATACTCAAAGGTGCTGCCTACCGCGAAGATCCACGAGATCGGGACCGACATCTCGATGACGCTGCAGTACTCGTCTGCGCCCTGACTACGCCGCGCGCCGAGGCGACTCGAATGGCAGGCAGCGATCGAAGCCGGATTCGGCTACTGGCCCAGCAGCTTTCGGATCCAACCCATCGGTCGTGGCTACTGGTCCCCCGAGAGTTCCGTCAGCGTGGCTTCGATTCATTACGTTTCCTCGCTCGCCAACCGGCTCAGAACGTCGAGGTACGCCGCCTAGGCAGCAGTCGCTAGACAGGGCGTCTAGCAGGGGTTGCGTTCGCCGATCTTGACTACCGACAGGACGGCGTCGCCCTCGCCGATCAGGACGCCGGGTGCGGGGGTTTGCGCGACTACGATCCAGTTCGCGTCGAGGACCTGCATGCGGCCTTTTCCGGTCGCATCGGTCGACCTCGAGTACCACACTCCACCTTCCTGGATCTTGTTCTGCGCGGCTTGCAGATTCATGCACACCACGTTCGGCATCAATGCTTGGGCGACCGGCGCCGGTCGCACAGGTGGTGCAGGAGCCGGCGGCGTCGGAATTTCCTGTCGGACGGTTGTTTTGGGGATAGCGACGGCCGGTGATGTGACAGCAGCGGAACTCATCGGTGCCGCAACCGATGCGGTCGCGGAGGAGGCAATCACCGCCTTACCGCTGACGGTGTCCGCCCCGCAGCCGGCGGCGACCACGACCAACCCGCAGATGCCCGCGATCATCATTCCCCGCGTCGATGCCCGCCTATTCCGCGCGACCGGGCACTCTTGCAGCGGCCCTTGCGGATTCGAATGGTGCGATCGGTCCGACATCATGTCGTTCCCTGCTCCCGTAATGAGTGAGGGGTCAACCGTACTTCCGAACACGCACGCGCCGTGTCGGTCAATCGCCGGACAAGCGCACGTGCCTGCGGTGGGCCGCTAACACCCCTCGAAAGCAGCCTTGAGGTACCCGGCGGATTGATAGACATAGTCGTATGCCCATCGCACGACGGACAGTCGCGGTTCCGGGTCGACGAAGAGAAGTTCACCGTCCCAACACTTTCCGAGGATGTAGCGGGCTCGGGAGATGTGTGGGGTGAACGTGACGACGATGACGCGGTGCCAGCCGCCCGCGCGCGCCAGGCGGGCGAGTTCGCGGCCTTCGCCTCGGGTGGTGCGGGGCGAGGGGTCGAAGCACACCACCTCGAAGCTGTAGCCGCCGTGGCAGATTCGGTTGATCATGGCGCTGTGCTCGTAGGGGTTGGCGACGAGGACGCGCGGGGCCAGGCCCTCGTGGGCGAGGCGGAGGGCTAGTTGTTCGCGGCCGTCGTGGGCTCCGCCGAGCACGAGAATGGCATCGGCGGGGACGGGGGTGTCGGTGCGCGGGCGGACGTAGACGGGCCACAGGGCGGTCACGGCTATGGCGACGACAGCGGCGAGGACCAGCCCGGTCCAGGCCCATCGGCGACGTCGCATCCGATCGATGCTAGCGGCATCATCGCAGGTCAGGGCGTCCAGCCCGATATATGTCGCCACATGTACACCTACCGTTGCCGTGACCCTTGCCTCGGTGACGTGGTGCGGCCACCGGCAGGGCTTATCAATCGATCATGCGATGCACAGTCTTCGGAACCGGGTACCTCGGGGCCACGCACGCAGCGTGCATGGCCGAGCTCGGGCATGACGTCATCGGGGTGGATGTCGACCCGGGCAAGGTCGCGAAGCTGTCCGATGGTGTGGTGCCGTTCTACGAACCGGGTCTCGAGGACGTGCTACGGCGCAACCTCGATACCGGCAGGCTGCGCTTCACCACCTCTTACGCCGAGGCGGCCGCCCACGCCGACGTGCATTTCCTCGGCGTCGGCACGCCACAGAAAAAGGGCGAGTACGCCGCCGACCTGAAGTACGTGCACGCCGTGGTCGACACGCTGGCGCCGCTGCTGGAGCGTCCGTCGGTGATCATCGGCAAGTCGACGGTGCCGGTCGGCACGGCCGCGGCGCTCGGCATCAGGGCCCGTGAACTCACCTCGACCGACGTCGAGGTGGCCTGGAACCCGGAGTTCCTGCGCGAGGGCTTCGCGGTGAAGGACACGCTGCGCCCGGATCGCCTGGTGCTCGGGGTGGATCGGGCGCGCGCCGCCGCGGGCTGGGTCGAGGACCTGGTGCGCGAGATCTACGCGGACCTGATCGCCGACGAGGTGCCGTTCCTGCTGACCGATTTGGCCACCGCCGAATTGGTCAAGGTCTCGGCGAATGCCTTTCTGGCAACTAAGATTTCGTTTATCAACGCGGTATCGGAAGTCTGCGAGGCGACCGGCGCCGATGTGACCATGCTGGCCGACGCGCTCGGCTACGACGCCCGCATCGGCCGCCGATTCCTCAATGCCGGACTGGGTTTCGGCGGCGGTTGTCTGCCGAAGGATATTCGGGCGTTCATGGCGCGTTCCGGCGAACTCGGCGCCGACCACGCGGTGGCATTCCTGCGCGAGGTCGACAACATCAACATGCGCCGCCGCACCAAAGTGGTGGACATGGCCGCGCGCGCCTGCGGCGGTTCGTTGCTCGGCGCGAATGTCGCGGTGCTCGGCGCGGCGTTCAAACCGGAATCCGACGATGTGCGCGATTCGCCCGCGCTGAATGTGGCCGGAATGATCCAACTGCACGGCGCGGTGGTGACGGTGTATGACCCTAAGGCGCTGGAGAATTCACGCCGGGTGTTCCCGACGTTGAACTACGCGACCTCGGTGGCGGAGGCGTGTGAGCGAGCCGACGTTGTGTTGGTGCTCACCGAATGGGACGAGTTCACGGCGCTGCGCCCGGAGGATCTGAATCGGGTAGTTCGGACAAAGTCGATCATCGACGGGAGGAATTGTCTCAATCGTGCCAACTGGCGAGCGGCCGGATGGGTGTACGCGGGTCTCGGCACACCGTAGAGTTGCGTCGCGAAGGCGGGGTCTACGGCCGGACGAATAGTCCTGCCGTATGCACAGACGCTCGTCGACGGTATGGTCCGGGGAGCGGGCCTTCGCGCTGGCTCGCATGTCGTGAAGTGTGAACGAGATGGGCAGCTGATGAGTTCGGTATTGGGAGTTTCGGTGGGGGCCGGCGCCGTCCGTATGGCGCGTCCGCACACCGCGAACCCCCACGGACACGTCGAGGCGCACTCGTTCGATCTGCAGACCATTCCGGTCGCCGAGCAGACGGTGGAGGAACTGGCCGCCGAGGCGATCGGCGTCACGCTGGAGACCACACCGGGCATCACCGCCACGGCCATCGCGTACCGCAGCGAGCAGCACGCGCGCGCGGTCCGGGCGGCCATGGCGCGCCAGCAGCTCACCAACTACGAACTCGTCCCCGAGGTCGTCGCCGCGCTCGAATTCGCCCAGTCCACCGGCGATATCCGCGGCATCTCCTCGCTGGTCGTCTACGACCTCGGCAGCTCCGGGCTCACCGTGAGCGTGGTCGACACCCAGTCGCGCGAGGTCCGCCACAGCGAGCGCACCAGCGATATCAGCGGCGACTACCTCGACTCGCTGATCCGCGAACAGCAGATCGCCTCCGGCCGGATCGCGCATCCGCCGGACGCCGCCGGCCTGGCCGCGCTGGACGGGCTGTGTCGCGAGGCCAAGGAACAACTGTCCACGAACACCGCGGTCGCGCTGCCCAGCGAGCAGGGCCTGGTGTTGCTGGCGCAGGAGAACTTCGAATCGCTGATCATGCTGGCGATCGAATCGTCGGCGCGGATGGCGCGCGACGTGATCACCCGCTCCGACCGGCCGGTGCACGGCGTACTCGCCATCGGCGGCTGCGCCCGGATTCCGCTGGTGGCCAGGGTGCTCGAACGCTGGATGGGTGTGCCGGTGATCGTGCCGGAGAGCCCGGAGACGGTGGTCGCCCGCGGCGCGGCGCTGCTGGCCCGGCCGGTGCTGCCGGAGCCCGTGGCCGCCCCCGCGACCCTCGACCCCGAGCTGTCGCCCGCGTGGTTGTCGGCCCCGCCCAAGCGCCGCAAGCGCGAGATCAGCGGCGCGGTGCTGACCGTCAGCGCGCTTGCTGTGGTCGCCGCGATCGGCCTCGGCCTCGGCTACGGCCCGCAGGTGCTGCAACGCGATTCGCACAGCGAGGGCTCGCCCTCCGCGCCGACCACCACCTCGCCACGCACCACCAACCTGGCCCCGCAGATCGCGGTCGCGCCCGCCACCCCGACCGAGTCGGCCGCGGAATCGGTCGCCGCGCCCCCGCCCCGCCGCCAGACCACCACCGATCCGCCGCCGCCCGCGCCAGGCCCGAACACCATTGTCGTGCCCGGCCTTCCGCCGATCGTGGTGCCGACGATCCCGCCCGAGGTGTTCCCGTTCCCGCCGCCTCCGCCGCGCTGACCGTTCGAGGCAGCTCGCGTTAACGCGAGTTGAACAGTCGAGAAGTCAGCTGTGCGCTCGGCCATAGGGACTGCGCGGTAACGAGGCGCACATCCTTTGACCTCCCGACATCGCAGGCGATTCGCCGCGCGGGAAATCAAGAGACGTCCGCCGATGATCGAGCGCGCGGAATCAGTTGCGCGCGTGCCGGGCCCGACGCGGCGGCTCGACGTGTTCCCGCCTGCCGAACGGCTTCGCGAGCACCACCGCGATGGCCGTGGTCAGCGGAACCGACAGCGCGAGCGCGATACCGCCGACGGACGAACGAGCGATCTCGATGGCCACCGCGTCACCGGTCAGCACATCGCGGATGGATCGGCCCGCGACACTGAACAACATCAGCAGTGGCAGCGCACCACCGGCATAGGCGAGCACCAGGGTGTACACCGTGCTCGCGATGTGGTCCCGCCCGACCCGCATGGCCGCCGTGAAAACCTCACGCCGAGTAGCCGACTCGTCGATCGCCGCCAACTCGAACGCGGCCGACGCCTGGGTGATGGTGACGTCGTTGAGCACACCGAGCGAGCCGATGATGAACCCGGCGAGCAACAGCCCGGTGATGCTGACATGCTCGATATAGGTGGCGACGTTGGTGTTCTGTTCCTCGGACAGCCCGGTGAGATGGGTCATCTTGATGGCGACCCAGGACAGCAGCGCCGCGACCAGCATCGAGGTCAGCGTCCCGAGCAGCGCCGAGCTCGTGCGCAGGTTCACCCCGTGCGCGAGATACAGCACGGCATAGAGGATCAGCGCGCCGGCGACCAGCGCGACCGGGATCGCGGGTTTGCCGTCCAGCAGCGCGGGCAGCAGGAACATGACCAGCACCGCGAAGGCGAACACCAGCCCGAGCAGTGCGCGCAGCCCACGCCAGCGCGCCACCACCACGACCACCACGACGAACACCGCGACGATCAACAACAACGGCATGCCGCGCGAGTAGTCCTCGAACGAATACATCGGCGTGCCGCTCGGATCCGCCTGCCGCACCACCCGGATCTTGTCGCCCGCGTGCAGATCGGGTTGCCCTGGGCCAGGCGGGATTTCGAACAGCGTCTTGTTGCCCTTGTGCGGCCCGGACTCGATGTCGACCAGGCTGCGCTGACAGGTGTAGGGGCTGTTGCGCGGCACGTCCGGCTTCTCCACGAACACCTTGCCGTTCGAGGTGCTGCCGCACGGCCCGATGTCCTGCATGACCACCGTGCCCGCCTCGGTCTGCACCGCGCCGCCGCCCGCGTTCTGCATCGGCAGCGGAATGTCGATGTGCTGATTGCTCGGCCATA
Source organism: Nocardia sp. NPDC046473 (assembly GCF_040645995.1). Taxonomy (NCBI): domain Bacteria; kingdom Bacillati; phylum Actinomycetota; class Actinomycetes; order Mycobacteriales; family Nocardiaceae; genus Nocardia; species Nocardia sp. NPDC046473. The sequence continues at coordinate 142,298 of NZ_JBEYZJ010000006.1, read as the reverse complement.
GCAGGACCGCGCCGAGTAGCACGACGGCTCCGATGACGGTGAGCAATCCGACGACGACGCGGGCGGCATTCTCACCGATCGCGATCGGACCGGAGTGGTCGTGGTGATGGTGATGCTCGGTCATGGCTGCGCGGGGCTCCTACCCTGTAAGGAACGGCTGTTCAGCCCAAGTCGGCTGCCCGCAGCCGAGCTTAAAGGATTTCATTTTCAAAAGCGGCGTGGCGACCGGAAAGGTCGGGCCGGAGTCGGCGCGATGGCCGGGGAAGGGTTCGGAGGGGGCGGCGGAGAGCAGGGGGATGTCTCCGCCGCCCACAGGCCGGCGGCCCAGGGGGGTAGGCGGCCGGACCCGAGACCGGGTTAACCCAGGGGGGTAGGCAACCCGGTCGGGCACTCGAAAGTGCCGAGTCCTACTGTACACAAAAGTACTTCTAATGCGCTAGCTAGTCTCCAAACTTCGCATATATCCGTACATTCGGTCTGTTTATGAGCTAGAAGCGGGGCGACTCGACGACCGCTCCGCGTCCGCGCAACCTACTGGCGATAGCTCGACAGAAAGTTGCCGAACCGCTCGATGGCCACCGCGAGGTCCCTGGCCCACGGCAGCGTGACGATCCGCAGGTGATCATGCTCCGGCCAGTTGAAGCCGGTGCCCTGCACCATCAAGATCTTCTCCTGCAGCAGCAGATCCAGGATCAGCTTCGAATCATCATGGATCTCATGGACATTCGGATCCAGCCGGGGGAACGCGTACAGCGCGCCCTTCGGCTTCACGCAGGACACACCGGGAATCATGTTCAGCCGCTCCCACGCGACATCGCGCTGCTCGAGCAGCCGCCCGCCGGGCAGGATCAGATCCTCGATGCTCTGATGACCGCCGAGCGCGACCTGAATCGCATGCTGCGCAGGCACATTCGGGCACAGCCTGGACGAGGCGAGTAGATCGATGCCCTCCAGCAGGCCGGACGCGTGCTCCTTCGGGCCGGTGATGGCGAGCCAGCCTGCGCGGTAGCCGGCCACCCGATACGCCTTGGACAGCCCATTGAAGGTGAGGCACAGCAGATCTGGCGCAACCGAGGCCAGCGAAATGTGCTTGGCGTCGTCGTAGAGGATCTTGTCGTAGATCTCGTCGGCGAGCAGCAGCAGCTGATGCTTGCGCGCAATATCGGCGAGTTGCTGAAGAATTTCCGCAGAATATACGGCGCCGGTCGGATTATTCGGATTGATCACCAAAAGCGCCTTGGTTTTGTCGGTGATCTTCGATTCGATATCGGCGATGTCGGGCTGCCAGCCGCTGGACTCGTCGCACAGATAGTGCACCGGCGTGCCACCGGCCAAACTGGTCATCGCGGTCCACAGCGGATAGTCCGGCGCGGGGATCAGCACCTCGTCGCCGTTGTCCAGCAGCGCCTGCATGGTGATGGTGATCAGCTCGGAGACACCGTTACCCAGATAGACGCTGTCCACCTCCAACTCCGGGAAGCCGGGCACCAGCTCGTAGCGGGTGACGATCGCACGCCGGGCGGACAGGATGCCCTTGGATTCGGAGTAGCCCTGGGCATACGGCAGCGCCGCGATGATGTCGCGCATGATCACATCGGGGGCCTCGAACCCGAACGGGGCGGGGTTGCCGATATTGAGCTTGAGGATCCGATGCCCCTCGGCCTCCAGCCGTGCTGCCTGCGCGTGTACCGGTCCACGAATCTCGTAGACGACGTTCTGCAGCTTCGTGGACTGCTCCAGAACACGCGGCGGGCGATGCGGTAGATGACTTGGGCTCACGGTCCTATGGTGCCACCCGTCGCAAGAGGATAAAGCCCCGCTTGTCATCAATTGCCCGTATTTCACTGCGCCGATGCGGACGAGCCCGGCGCGGAATCCGGCGATGTGATGAGGACCTCAGGAAGCGGGGTTGCCAGGCGGTATCCCTTTCGCGGCCGTCGCACCGCAGAATTCTTCGATTCGCTCGTCCAGGAAACGCGCCTCGACCGCGTCCCGGAAGTCCGGTCCCGCGATCCGCCTGCGCACCCCGGTGAGCCGCTCCTCCAGCTGCGCGATGCGCTTGTCCTCCGCGAGCCCGAGCACCGGCCGCAGCGCCTCGGCGGCACCATCGAGGCTGCCGTTGATCAGGTGTGCGGCCGCGCAGTCGACCCGGGCCAGCGACTCGGCGCCATAGGAGCGTTGCTCCGACGGCCCACTCGTGTACAGCTCGATGGCGCGCTGGGTGGCGGCCAGCGCGGGCCCGGCCTGACCGAGGTGGATGTAGGTCGCGCCCGCGTAGTACTGGGCCTTCGCGTCGCTGAACCCGAACACCCCGCCGACTTCGTCGTGCAGCGTGTCGGTCTCGGGCACCTCACGCGCGTCGTCGGCGGCCCGGATGCAGCGGTCGGTGTCGGACGGGCTGCCCAGCCGCGACCAGATCCGCGCCTCGATATTGAACAGCCGCACCTTCGCCGTCGCCGACTCCGCGTACTGGTGACCGCTTTGCGCGAGCAACACCCCGCGCCGCGGCCGCTCCGCCTTGTACTCGATCAGCGCGTGCATGCCGCGGGTCCAAGCGCGTAACCCGTTGTGCCCGCACAGTTCGGCATAGGCCCACGCCGCCCTGGCCTGTTCGCCCGCTGCGTCGAAGTAGCCGAGATCGGTACTCGCATTGGCCAGCAGACCCGACAACGTGCCGGCCAACAGGTACAGGTGGCTGGTGTCGACGGGGCGCTGATGGCCCTCTAGCAGTCGGTACACCCGGCGCCGCACCCGCAGCATCTCGACCATCATCGGCACCGGAGGAACATGCACATAGTCGTTCGCGATGCGCGTGACGTCGGCATCGAGCTGTTCCAAGGTGGTCGCACCCACATTTGTGCTCTCCGCCTGGCCGGCGTGCTCGCTGGCCTCATGGGCAGCCGCCATGATCAGATCCCTCTCCGAAATCGCTGCTAACGCATCGCCTCTCATCGCACCGGCGTCTATGAGAGCCAAAAGGTCCGCGTCGCTCGAATATTGGACGCGCGCCGAGTCATCGGCGGGCGCATCGATTCCAGGCGGGGTCGGTCGGTCGGCCATCGATTGATCGATCATTGCCGCAAACCGTGCCCGCACAACGTCGTCCGACCTGGCCAGGGAGGTATCGAGAGCGGCTTGATTGATCGGACGTGGATGGACCCGGACGCCGCCGGCCTCCCACTTCGACACCAGGCGTTCGTGTACCCCGAGGTGGGCCGCGAACTGCCGGATGCTCATGCGCTTGGCATCGCGAAGGGCACGGGCCTCTTTACCTGACCATTGCCGGACCACGATGTCATCCCTTCCGAACGAACTCTTTCCCAGGGTACGAGGGGTTTGTGAGCTCGGCCATATACGAAACAGACCTGGTATCAGAAGAATCCGAAACGGTGGCTGGTGACAGAGGCAGCGGAAGGGCAGCAGAAGGCGGGCGTGCGGGCAATACCGCATCAGGGTCCGGACCGGGACCCTGGAGGGCGGGAGGCAAGGAGTTCGCCGTGAATGTGGAGAAACTCAGGACTGTTGACGATTGGGTGGCGTTCTATCGGCACGAGTTCGGGCTACCGGTGACCGAGCGTGGCGGCTTCGTCATGCTGCCGATCACCGGCCGCGTTTGCGTTGTCCACCTGCCTACCGCTCGTGCCGAAAAGGTGCGCGCCGCACTGGATCAGCAAGGGACCAGGGGGCCCATGCTGGCCAGGCAGATCCGGTGGAGCTTTCTGGCCGAACCGGACAGCAGGCCGGGAACGCAGGTATTGGAGGTGCTCAATCGTCTCGATATCGGCATTCCTGCCATCGGCAGTGCCGTGATGTTGCCGACCGGCCTCGGACGGTGGACCCGGGAAGGGTGCTTCTGGGTATCCCCGCCGAGGCGCGGCGACACGCTGCCACCGCTATCCGTCATCATCACGACGGCGCTGGCGGTGGGAGCGGGCGGCGGGGACTGATCACGCGCCGCGATCGGTTCCCGTTGCCGCTCGGCGCCGGACCGGGCCGAGTCCGCCCCTTTTTTGGCAGTCGACGGGGCGGACTCGGACCGGGCTTTCGACGGCCCGCGACATGACCGCGCAATCACGGCGCCAGCAGGCCGAACGCCGGGCAGGGACCGAAGCCAAGCTGATCGACGCGACGATTCAGTGCATCGTCGAGATCGGTTACCACCGCATGTCGGTGCGGGAGATCTGTCAGCGCGCCGGAGTGTCGCACGGCGGACTGTTCGGTCGATTCGACACGTTGTTCGACCTGATCGTGGCCGCCGCCGTGGAGGCGGGGCGGCGGTTGACCGCCGGGTTCATCGCCGCGATCGCCGAACTGCCGGACAGTGCCGACCTCGGCGCGATACTCGAGCTGCTGCGCGACAGTGCGCGCGTGCCGACGAACGCGGTCTGGATCGAACTGAACGTCGCGGCGCGCACCGATCCGGCGTTGGCCGCACACATGGCGGTTGCTCGCGCCGAATACCGGGCGGCCATCGTGGAGCACGCGGTCACATTGCCGGTGGCGGCCGGGGTTGCGCCCGAGGCCTTGCGCACGGTGGGATCGATTGCGCTGCAGTACTTCGACGCGAGCGCCGTCACCGATGCCGCATTCCCGACACCTGAACAGGACAGTGCCCAGTTGGCGGCGTTCACCACTATGGTGCGAGCCTATCTCGACTCGGTCCGGACCGACTGAGCCGCCTTTACTGTTGCGCAGCATTCAGCTGCAACTCGATCCGTCGACCGCGCGGCGGTGGCTCGATCTGCCAATTGACGAATTGTGCAATGGCGCAGTCGAACTCGCCGAGTTTCACGGGCGGCAGGTGCGGCGGCCGGCCGAACGTCTCGCCGAAACACCCACCGGGCCCGCACGATTCGACCGGGGTCGGTTCCGACAGAAACGCTACCGAGATTTCGCGGCGTCCACCGCTTCGTCGGGCAGCGGAAAGTTCAGGTAGGACTTCGACGGCGTCGGTCCGCGCTGCCCCTGGTACTTCGAGCCGGTGGTGGCGCTGCCGTACGGGTGCTCGGCCGGGCTGGTCAGCCGGAGCAGGCAGAGCTGGCCGATCTTCATGCCCGGCCACAGGGTGATCGGCAGGTTGGCCACGTTCGAGAGCTCGAGGGTGATGTGGCCGCTGAAGCCGGGATCGATGAAACCGGCGGTCGAGTGCGTCAGCAGGCCGAGCCTGCCGAGGCTCGACTTGCCCTCCAGCCGACCGGCCAGATCGTCCGGCAGCGTGCACACCTCGAGGGTGGAACCGAGCACGAACTCGCCCGGGTGCAGCACGAACGGCTCACCCTCGGCGGGCTCGACCAGACTGGTCAGCTCGTCCTGGCGTTGCGCGGGATCGATGTGGGTGTAGCGGGAGTTGTCGAATACCCGAAACATCCCGTCCAACCGCACGTCGATGCTCGACGGCTGGATCAGGCTCTCCAGGAGCGGCTCGACGCCGAGACGCCCAGCGGCGATCTCCGCACGGATGTCACGATCGGAAAGCAGCACGCCGAGCAGCGTAGCGCCTGCTCGTCCGTGCTCGGCAGCCGCGCCGTCGCTGGGCGGCCTTCGCCGCGCGGCGAAACAGCGAGGCCGATATTCTCGCATTCGTTCGGGCGCGGTGGCCCGCGACCGAAGGGATGTTCGCATGACCGAGGCTTCGCTGTTCGACCTGACCGGCCACGTGTCCGTGATCACCGGCGGCAATTCCGGCATCGGCCTCGGCTTCGCCCGCGGCCTCGCCCGGGCGGGCGCCGACGTGTGCATCGTCGGCCGCAACGCCGAACGCAATGCCGATGCCGCCGACATCCTGCGCGCCTATGGCGGTCGGGTGCTCGCGCTGTCCTGCGATGTCGGGGACGAGCAGCAGGTGATCGACACCATCGCCAGGACGGCCGACGAGCTCGGCCGGATCGACTCGTGTTTCGTCAATGCCGGTGTGCCGGCCGGTGCCTCGCCGTTCCTGGAGACCGATCTCGCCGAGTTCCGCCGGGTCACCTCGATCAATCTCGACGCCGCGTTCGTCACGCTGCGCGAGGCCGCGAAGGTGATGGTGACGCAGGGCGACGGCGGCAGCCTGGTCGCAACCGCCAGTCTCGCTGCCCGCCAGGGTGTTCCGCGTGGTCAGTCGTACGCGGCGAGCAAGGCCGGGCTGATCGCGATCATGAACTCCATCGCGGTCGAGCTCGGCAAGCACGGCATTCGCGCCAACGCGGTATTGCCCGGGTGGATCGAAACACCCATGACCGACGGCGTTTTCGCGTGGGACCGGTTCCGCGACCGGGTGCAGCCGCGTATTCCCGCGAAGCGCTGGGGGCGGCCGACCGATTTCGAGGCGGTCGCGGTGTACCTGGCGAGCCCCGCCAGTTCGTATCACACCGGGGACACCCTGCTCATCGATGGCGGCTACAGCATGTTCTGATCCCCCGTCCTCCCCGCCTCAGCGAATCCACAGCCACGAGGTGGGATCGTGGGGTGATGACCTCGAATCCCGTGCCCTGTCGCCATCGAGTTCCCCTGCTCGTTGTCTCGGCCGCAGTGCTTGCCATATTCGTGGTCGGCCTTACCAGCAACGTGCTGACGAAAAACGGACTGACCGCGATCGACTCGCCTCTCTCGAACTGGGCGATCACACACCGCAACGACACACTGACACCCATCGCGACAACGGTCAGCAACCTCGGTGGCCCCCTTGCCATGACCATCCTCGCGACGCTGGCCGTCATCACTTTCGGTTGGCGTGGCCGATGGCCGGAGACCGCATTGGTCGCTGCCACCGGCTTAGGCGCCTGGGCCCTGTCCGACGGCGGCAAACGCCTCATCGACCGCCCGCGCCCGCCCGCCATCCACCAGATCGTCCTCAAAACCAACCCGGCCTACCCCTCCGGCCACAGCCTTGGATCGATCGCCGTAGTCGGTATCGTCGCCATCCTGCTGATCCCACACCTACGCAGCCCGGTAACCCGTTGGATCGCCGCCCTTGCAGCCATCGCATTCATTGCCGCAGTGGGCTTTTCCCGCATCTATCTCGGCGTCCACTGGCCGACCGATGTCCTCGGCGGCTGGGCCGTCGGGGCTCTCTGGGTCATCATCTGCCTCGGTGGCTACCATTACCGCACCTGCAACGGTATCGGCCGAACAAATGAATACTCCGAGAATCCAGTTAATTCCCCTTGACAGATTTATGAATTCAGGGCGAGCCCACTGGGCGTAGGGTGATATGAGATGTTCGAACTTTGGGCAACGTGCCAATCATGTTGAACATCAGAGTTTCAGAACATGCTTTCGGAGGATCATCCCATGTCCTTTCGGCCAACAGTGGCCATCTTCGATTCTTTCTGGACTACAGTCGCATACCTGGGTGGCGGCGTTCTTACGCTGCTCGGCCTCATCACGGTCATGTCCTATATGCTGTACCAGTTCTCACCTTCGATCCAACTGCTCGTTCGAAGTCGACCATCCGCTACGCCGTACTACAGTGCCGCTCGTGCTTATATTACAGCGATTTTGACTTTATTCAGACTGTTACTGCGAGGATTCCAAGCCGGATCGCTACGCAAAGCCGTCAGGCTACGCATCGAATTAGAGATTCTGAAACCACCGCCGGACCGGCCATTACGCCTGGATTACGATACAGGAAGAGGCCGCAAAGCCAGCAACAAGAAGTACCGGACCGCACTGCAGAAATATCGTCAAGATAAGAAGGAGTGGCTGGAGGAAATCTGGACAGATTTGCGCACGCTTGCGCGCGCAGAAGAATCCGCGAGGTCGATCGAAATCGACAACCTCACGCCATTGATCGATTCAGACAGGATAAAGAGCTATTTCAACGCGCTCTACACGGAGCGCCTGTCCGCCGGCGAAGCTCCGTGCTTCATTTCAAGAGTAACGGTCCGATCCGGCTTCATCACGCCGCTGCACCTCCTGACCGGAGTCCTCAAGCGCTACGATGAGGATTGGCAGCGAGCTATCGATGACTACGGCAGGGCCATGATCATCGAGGACGATGAACTTCGAGGTAACACGGCTCGTAAGATTCAACTATTCATTTTCGACTGCTGGCTGCTATGGGGGCCGAGTATTTCCTTGTGCACCTGCACACCGTGGCGCGGCGAGAAAGCGCTACAGTTCGGGAGCGGCGACGAGGACAACTCCCTGTCGGTCATGTGCTCCGCCGCAGAGATAAGTAGCGCGCTCGGGGCCGCGACGCCGCCGGAAGCGTTCGCGTGGCAGGCAAGAGTGACTGGCCGATTGCGTTGGGGGGCCGCACTGCACCAGGCCGACATCTGCCCGGCCCAGGAAGCCGTTTGGCGCGACAGACGCATCGTTCTCGACGCAGCCGGCGAAACGCCGGCAATCAAAATCGGCCGCGGCAACAACAACGCACAAGCAAGTGCGACATACTACTCGGCATACATATGGATAATGTTCGCGATGTGCACGGACCGCGACGGCACGCTTCGCGCGAACCACCCGGACGAGAAGTGGATGGACCTCGTGCCATTCTTTGCGCACGCCAACATCGCCGACCGTGACAGCTATGACTTCCAGATCAACAACCTCGCCCAGAACGCCGTCCATGGCGCCATGCAAATACTGGAGATGAACACCGCACTACACCTTCGTTTCGTTGGCGCGATAGATGAGACGGGATGCGGTCATGATCCAATCCACAAGGATCCCAAGAACGCCCCGACTATTCGCGCCAAGATGAATATCATCCGGCAGCAGATCATCGAATCTTCGGCCGGAAGCTCGACCTTGGAACGCCTTACGCTGACATATGAGCGCGATAATCTCTTCATGAAGGGTGATTATTCGACATGCAAGCTTCCGAAAATCATCAGGAAATATTATGAGTCGGCCGACAAGCGCGCACAAGATCAGGGAACTGGGTCCGAGTGATACCGCGCTACTCAGGCGTTTCTATGACGATTGCTACGTGCCCGAGTTTCCCGACGCCGACGAACGGGAGTCCCTGCAGAACATCGAGGACTACCTACAGCGTAAGGCCGACGGCTGGTACGGGAAGAACAATTATCATGTCGTAGTGGCGACCGACGAAAACGGCGCCCCGCTCGGCGGGTCCATCTCCGACTACCTCGATAAGCCCAATGCGGGCGTGCTCGAATACATACTGGTGCGCCCCGAACTGCGGGGATCCGGGTTGGGGCATCGCCTATTGCAGCACACCGAACACTTGCTCCACACGGACGGAGTACGAAATCACGGTCAGCTCGACTGGATTGTGGGTGAGATGGACGACCCCTACCGCACACCGGTCACCGCTGACAGTTTCGACCCCTTCGCCAGAGCACGCATCTGGCATCACTGGAAGTATCGCCGGCTGGATTTCCGTTATATCCAACCGGCATTGTCACCGAACCAGTCGCCGGTCGAGAACCTCTTGTTGATGGCCAATACCTGTTCACCCCGCTATGGCGCCACCGTCCCCTCGAAAGATGTGCAACTACTCGTCGCCGAGTACCTTCGCTGGGCGATGCGTATTCCCGAGCCAACGGATAACCACGAGTATCGCGAGATGGCATCCGCACTCGAGCTGAGTGGCACGGTTGCACTCACCCCGTTCGATGAATATGTTTCCGGAATCGGAAAGGAAGAGCTTTACATCAGCGAAGTCGTCACCGACCAGGACCCGGAAATGGCAGAGGCAATTCGGGTATATTCGGAGATATTCACTGATCCTTCGACGGCGGTACCGAGCGCATACCTCACCGAGGCGCTGACTCCCGGCGGGTTGATCAACCGGCAGGGCTATCGTTATCACCTGTGGACTATTCGTGGCGCGGCGGAGCAGAAAGCTGAGGGAATAGCGTCCTTTCTGACGATGCCACACGCCGGTTTCGGCGGCTACGTCGGCTTCGATCCCATCCTTCGAGGTACCGGACTGCTGCGGTCCCTCATTATGCGGATCGAGGAAAGAATGGTACGCGACATCGGCGAACTGGGTATGCGCATCGCAGATATCCCGGGCTGGTACATCGAGTGCGACGGGGACACCAATCGCACGATTTTTTCCGGAGTCGGGTTTCAGGAATTAGACATCACCTACGAGCAGCCTGCCATCACACCCGGCCCCTGCCGCGTTCTGCACTTGATGTACAAACCATTCGGTCGTGTATATCAGCAGGCCGTTATCGACCGCACGGCATTTCTCGATGCTATGGAAGAGATATATCAGGCCATTTATAGAGTTGACCCGGACCAGAGCGACACCTTCAGCCGTCTACATGCGTCCCTGGAAGGTAGTCGCACTGTCACCGCTACGGCGTTGCGACAGGCGTGAACGGTTCTTCATCGCCACGCCGCTGCGTCCACGTTCCCACCCCGCCGACCGCCGCACCATGCCCGTCCCACAGCACCGAAAAAGTCCCCGGAAAGCTTCTGACCGCACCGTCCGAACAATGCACGGGGATATTGAACCTTCCGCCGGACGCCTCCGAAACCCCCGTCTCCATGGCCAGCCGGAAACCGGACCAATGCTGCTCGCGAAATTCCTCGGGAACTATCACATCGAGTGTCAGCCCGACCGAGTTCTCATGACCGAACAGTAGCGTCGCACCCACGCTCCAATACCGAATGGTCCCCGAAACATCTACGAGCACAACGGCAACTGATTCGTGCGACTCCATATCTCAATGGTCCCACGATCCCCGGTTGACCGGTGCGAATCCACAAGAGCAACTACAGCTGACTCTCCTGGCTTCCGACGCTGGACTCACAGCACTCGACTCCCCGTCTCGAACTGGGCCATCGCGCACCGCAACGGCATGCTGACCGTATGCAGCGGCGCCAACTGTCGAATACCGGGCTCTTCGAATAATGTCTTGGCCTAGAGGGGGTTTCGTAGATTGACGTGCCCCGGTCGAGCTCGTTGAGGAGGCGTTCGCGTGGTGGACGGATTGGTCGAGCGTGGATTCGAGGCGGTTCGGGACGCGTTCGCGCGGGCGCAGGCCGGTGATGAGGGGGCCGCGCAGCTGTGTGTCTATCGGGATGGCCGGGTTGTCGTCGATCTGTGGGCCGGGCAGGATCCGGAAACCGGTATGGCGTGGGACGGCGAATCGCTGTCGGTGCTGATGTCGGTGTCGAAGGGGGTGACCGCGACCTGCGTGCACATGCTGGTCGAACGGGGGCAGCTCACGTTGTCGACTCCGGTTCGCGAGTACTGGCCGGAGTTCGCGGCGGGCGGCAAAGGCGAGATCACCGTCGCCGAACTGCTGGCCCACCGGGCGGGGCTGCCCGGCTTCGACCCGGCGGCCGGCATCGGGGCCCAGGAGCTGACGGACTGGTCGATGTGCACGTCCGCCCTCGCGTCGATGACTCCGCTGTGGCAGCCGGGCACCGCCTTCTACTACCACTCGATCACCTGGGGTTATCTGGCCGGTGAGCTGATCAGGCGGGTCACCGGCAAGAGCGTCGGCGACTTCCTCGCCGCCGAAATCGCTGGCCCCCTCGGGTTGAGCCTGTGGATCGGGCTGCCGGAAACCGAGGAACACCGCGTCGTCCCGCAGTTCAGCCGCAAAGAGCAACCCACGTCCGCGCAAATAGCGTCGGTACTGAGCGGGATGGGGATAGACCTCGACGCGCCGTTGATCCGGACACTCCTCGCGGCCGTGGAAACCCGAGAGGCCGGCGTCGCACTACTCAACACCCGCGAGGGACACGCGGCCGAGGTACCGGCAGGCAACGGGATCGGCAACGCCCGCTCGCTGGCGCGGATGTACGCCGCGACCATCGCCGAGGTCGACGGCATCCGCCTGCTGACACCGGCAACCGTGGATCGAGCACGGCAACCCCAAACCGACCAGCTGCGCGGCCCGGCACCGCTCGACATCCTCCCGGTCACCCACCGCTTCGCCAACGGCTACGAAATCCCCGGTCCCGCCCACGCCATGCTCGGCACCGGATCCTTCGGCCACAACGGCACCGGCGGCCGAATCAGCTTCGCCCACCCCGAATCCGGCCTCGCCGTCGGCTACACCTGCACCAACATGCTCTGGGACGACGTAGCAGGCCCCGACCCCCGCTGGCTCCCCTGGATCACAGCCCTCAAGAAGTCAATCGGCTAGTTCACGAGAATGTGAGTCCGCCGATATGTCATCGACAGAACTTCTACATCCAGAGCAGACAGCGCGGATTCGATTCCGCCCTGCCCGTCACCTCTCGACTACCCCTTCAAGGCATGTGATGAGATCGAGTTCCAGGTGAACCTGCCCTCGTCTGGATCCACGTCGACCGCCAGGAAGTGGAGGGTGTCTACGACGAGGGAGGCGGGGGTTTTGATGGTGGATAGGGCGAGTTCTATTGGGGTGGAGTCTCGTTCGGCGGTGCCGTAGCCGAGTGATACGTGTGGCATTGGTGGTGGGGCGGGTAGGGCGCGGTCAGTTCCGAAGACTTGTACAGCCGCGTCTCGGGTGGCGGTGTAGAGGTGTTTCCATTGGGCGTCTTCAGGGGCGGCCACGCCGACGCCGTAGTCGTGCAACCATGGGCCCTGCATCGGAATCGTGAACGCGGAGGTGTCGGCGGCGAGGGTTGCTAGCGCGCCGGAGTAGCGGACGATAGCTTCGTCGTCGACTTCGTTGCGCCACAACGGTATTCGAGTGACGGTCGCGTGTTGCCAGCGCGGTTGTACGGCGGCGCAGCCCTCGAACGCTTCGACGGCATCCAGCGCGGGCTGCACCGATGCGGTGAACTCCGGGTCGGGGAGCACGTAGACGTGCAGCGATCCGTGCAGCTGAGGCCAGTCGAGATGTGGTGAGTTGAAGAAGTTCCGCACGGGCCTATCGTATGGGCACGGACGGATCATCATGAGACCGCAGCGAACCCAACTCGCGCGCAATGCAATCCGCCGCTAGATGATCGCCGCGGTCACGCAGTTGCGTTATCCGCGTGTGGACAGCATCGACGCCGTACGACGCAACGATTTCGTGCAGGCCGTGCGGTGCTGCCGAATAGCCGGCGCTACCCGCAACCTGCTCCCTCGACGCGCGATGGCCTGAATACTGGTGCATAATGAGACCCCTCCCAGTGCAGCCGAAAGCTTCATTCACACAAGAGAATTCGCTTCCGACGCGGGAGTCGCTCACCAGCCGGGTACGAGCGCCAGTTTAACATCCTCCCCTTGCGGTGAACACGCCGAAATCCGGTCCCTGCCGAACTAGGCTGCCCGGTCATGGACCTACCGAGACTGTGGGTTGGCATCGACCTCATCGGCACCCTGCTCCACGGCGAGATCGTTGTTCATTCCGCCGGCGGTCAGCCGGTGGCTCGGCGGCTACGCCGCATCGCGCCGAAGCTGGGCTTCGACCACACCGGGGAAGCCCTGTTTCGCGGTGTCGTCGCGGACGTCATGAACGGACCGCAGATCGACCACGCACGCACCGAAGCCGGGATCGAATGCCGGACGCATTGGGTCAACGCCGCCGACGGCACCGCGGTCGCGCTGCTCGTGTGGCTGGCATCGCCGCCGGTGACACCGCGCCCGGTGTACAACAGCTGGATCATGGACCTGCGCAAGCTCGCCACCTCTCCCGCCGGCGACGACTTGGACCTGTACGGGGTCAAACGCAGCGTGGGTGAGTACAAACCGATCATGGGCGTGTTCCGCAATTTGAATCCCGACGACGCCCCCGGATGGACCGCCCTGGTGCACGACGCGGGGCACGAGCGTGAGGGCGTCACCGTCGACGCGACATGGTCGATCCGCCCGGAGGACAACTGGGTGCACTTCTGGTCGTCGGCAACGAATCTCGGCGCACCGCAGCCGGGGCGCACCGTCTACGGGCTCACCCTGCATCTGCCCCATCGTGAGCTCGACACCCGGCTGGGCACCCTCGTCCGGTACACCGGCGCCAGCCTGATCATGGTCGACGCGCATTCCCGCTACGTCGTGGCCGGCTCCGGCGATCTCGCCGACGCGTTGCTCACCGACGAACCGCGCCTGGCTCGCGTGCTCACCCAGATCGACCTGGACCGACTGATCACCGCGCCCACCAACGATGTTGTCGAGCAGACGATTTCGATCGAGGGGTCGCTGTTTCAGGCCGCACTGTTCGCGATGCCCCACGGCCGAGTTCGGCCTGGGTCGTTGATCGGAATCCTGCTCGTCCCAGCCCGATGACCTGTCAGGTCGATTCGGTGGCGCCCTCCGGTGCGCGGCGCGGCCCGCGCGCCGTCCACACCGCGGCCGAACCACGCGTGCCGACCTCCACCGACTCGAACGCGCGCTCGAGCGCGGCCACCAGACCCGTCAGGTCATCGGCCGCGTTGTGGAAGACGCCGGTACGCCAGAATCGGCGCAGCGTGGCACGGCTGAGCGCCGTATGCGGGACATCCCTGGCCAGGACGCTCGCGCCGAAGAACACGCCGTCATCGGCCAGCACATCGGCAATGTGGCCGAAGGCCTTACCTTTGCTGTCCCACCCGCCCGGCACGCAATGCATGAGCCAGGTCGCCGAGACCGAACCGAACCGGCGGCGGTCGACCGGCAACGGCTGCAACACGCTTGCGACCCGGGCCACCGGGTCGATGCCGCGTTGGCGCAGACGCCGGCTCGTCTCATCGAGCGAATGCTGGTTCAAATCGACCAGGGTGACCGTCGGCTGGGTCGTGGGGTAGGTGGTGTGGCACAGATGCCACCCGGTGCCGGTGCCGATGTCCAGGTGATCGCCGGACATGTTGGCGTTGTACAGGGCCAGCGTCTGCCGGAGGGGGCAGCGCCACACGAAACGACAGTTGAACCAGACCCAAAAGTCATAGATGGACAGAACTTTCGGCGAGTACAGCGCCGATCCGTCACGCTCAGCCTGACTGATACCGGACGTTGAATCCATACCCGACTCCCTCGCCACCCAGGCAGGGCTCTCCGAAAACGGATACCCGCCAAGGCATCTGCTCCCCGGACGGGAATCACTCACCGACCCGCTATACGTCTGTGATCGTACCGCTTCGGTCCACGCCGCGTCTGCGGTGCCGGTGCTTCTTACCCGTTCTGCCCTACTCGGGACATCCAATCGCGCTATGGTATTGGCGGACAACTGATTCAGGCTCTTCGGGGGAGACGAGGCCAGCATCATGTCAGAAGACATCCACAGGGGACAGACGGCGGACGCGAAGGTACTTGCGCTCCATCACGTCTCGATCAACGTGAGCGACATCGATCGAGCCCTACGCTTCTATGTCGACGTGCTCGGCTTGACCCAGCGAACCGACCGCCCCGACAACCTCGGAGTCGAGGGTGCCTGGCTGGACGTCGGCGACCGACAGATCCACCTCATCGAACACCCCGACATCCCACCCGCCCTGGGCCAGCATTTCGCCCTCCTCGTCGACAAACTCGACCTCACGGTATCGGCGTTGCGATCGCAGGGACTCACAGTCTCCGATCCCGTTCAGATAGGTCGAGGCCGGCAGTCGTTCCTGTCCGATCCCGACGGAAACGTCGTCGAGCTGCACCAAGCGCCTCGGACAACATCCGACCCGTCGAGGCAGTCACCCCGCCGCGCACCGTCACCGCCGCAATACCCTGTTCCGGCAGGTCAGCGGCATCTGCCAGGACTTTTCCCGGCGCGGGGAGGGTTCTGCTAAAGTCTCGGAAGTACCTTTACCGGTCTGCCGATGTAGTTCAATGGTAGAACTTCTGCTTCCCAAGCAGACAGCGCGGGTTCGATTCCCGTCATCGGCTCTTTGAAGCGAAAGCCCTGGCCAGGGATCCTGGTGCGGGGCTTTTTCGCTGTCCGCAGTACTGGGGGATGAGTTCGGGATCGCTCGGTGGAGGGATGTGGGCGGGGGAAAGGTGGGCTGACGATCTGGGCATGTTGTTTCTTCGCGCTGTGTTGGTAGTGGGTCTGACTGCTGGGCTCGGTTCGGGGGTGTTGACCGCGTGTACGGCGGACGCCGCGCCGAGTCCCTCGTTGAATTGGCAGCCCTGTGCTGAGAAGACCGAGTTCGACTGTGGCACAGTCACTGTGCCGGTGGACTGGTCCGTGCCGGACGGCGAGAAGATTGATGTCGCGGTGGTGCGGGATCGGGCTGATGAGCCGTCCAAGAAGGTGGGGACGTTGGTTTCGTTGCCTGGTGGGCCGGGGTCGTCGGGGGTGGACGAAATCATCAAGGGGGGAAAGTTTTCCGCTGAGCTGCGGGGGCGGTTCGATATTGTCAGTCTTGATCCGCGTGGGGTGAAGCGGAGTCATCCGGTGCGGTGTGATGCGGGGTTGGCTACGTATCGACCGAATCTGGTGCCGGAGTTGGGTGGGCGGATCGATGAAGTGCAGTCGTATGCACGGGATCTCGCGGCAAGCTGTCGGCAGTACACCGGGGCTCTGATGGATCATCTCGATGCGGTCAGTGTCGCGCGGGATGTCGAGGCGGTGCGGGTGGCACTCGGGGTGGACCAAATCAGTACTTACAGCAGGTCTTACGGGACGATGCCCGCACAGGCATATGCGGAGCTGTTCCCGAAACACCTGCGCGCCATGCTGTTGGACAGCGTGGACGATCACAGCTTGGATGGCCGGGCGTTCCTGGCCAGTGAAGCACGGGCGGGCAAGGACACTTTCGGCGAGTTCGCAGCGTGGTGTGCGCGGGATCCACAGTGTGTCCTGCACGGTGCGGAGGTCGACCGGATCTTCGGCGAGGTGTATGCCAAGGCTGCGCGCGGCGAGCTGCGTGACCTCACCGACGCGACCGAGCAGATGGGACCGTTCGACCTGAACGCGCAGATTGTCCAACGGCTCTTTCGTCCCGAATGGTCTCAGCTGGCAACGGATCTCGAGGCATGGGCCGACCAGCCTGCGGGGAGCCCGCTGGCGCCTGCCACGCCCCAACGGCAGGGCAAACCAGCGCCGATGCCGGAGATCATCGTCTGCTCCGACTGGCGTTTCGACATCGCGGGCCAGGATCAGTGGACCCAACTGTGGCGCGAACAGAACGACAACTCCGCACCGCTGCGCGCCCACTTCGCTTGGGGCGCAGGCTCGCTGTGCTCCGGCTGGCCGATCGCGCCGCCGAACCCGGCGCACCGCCCGCAGATCGTGGACGGGCCACCGGTTCTCGTCATCAACTCACTGCACGACCCGGCGACGCCGTACGAGTGGGCACTGAGCGTCGCGACGAACACGCCACGCGCCACCCTGCTGACCTACGAGGGCTGGGGCCACGGCGTCTATGACCGCTCGCCCTGCACGACCAACGCGGCCGACCAGTACCTCATCAACCTCACCATCCCCCAAACCCGCTGCCCCGCAGCCTGATCAAGGCCGCCGAGTGACACTGTGCGCCATTCGATCACTACGGGGAGGCGACCAGCCGCCAGAGCGAGGTGACTTCCGCTGCGCGAGCGGCGTGCAGCGGGTCGGTCGCGTCCTTGGCGCGCGGGTGGCGCGGGGTGGTGTCGGTCTTGTCGATGACGTGCAGTCCGGCCGAGTCGATCATCGCGAGCAGGTCGTCACGGGTGCGCAGTCCGAGATGTTCGGCAAGGTCGGACAGGATGAGCCAGCCTTCGCCGCCGGGCTCGAGATGGTCGGCCAGACCCGCGAGAAAACCGCGGAGCATGCCACTGTCCTGGTCGTACACACCGTGCTCGATCGCGGAGGTCGGACGAGCCGGTAGCCACGGCGGGTTACAGACGATGAGGTCGGCACGCCCCTCCGGAAACAGCGCGGGCCCGACGATATCGACGGACGCCGCGAGCCCGAGCCGCTCGATGTTTTCGCGGGCACACGCCAGGGCGCGCGGACTGTCGTCGGTGGCGACGATGTGCCCTACACCGCGCCGGGCCAGCACCGCGGCCAGCACGCCGGTGCCGGTGCCGAGGTCGAAGGCGGTGTGCACGCCAGTCGACGCGAGCGGGGCGCGCGCGACCAGATCGATGTATTCGCCACGAATCGGCGAGAAGACCCCGTAGTGCGGATAGATGCTGGCGTTCAGCGACGGTATCTGCACACCGTTCTCCCGCCACTGGGCCGCACCGAGCACGCCGAGCAGCTCGGTGAGGGCGATGAGCATGGACTCGCGCGGCGGCCCGTACACGTCGTCACACGCCTTGCGCACATCGGGCGCGCGACGCAGCGCGAGCGCATGATCGCCCTCGAGCTGAACGAGCAACTTGCCGAGCACCCGCGCACGATGGTTGCGCGCCCTGCGCTGCAATCGGAACGACTCGGCCGGACTATCGCCTGGTCCAGGGGTCTTCCGGTCGACGCGGCGGCTCATCGCCTGGAGCAACTGCCTGCCATTGTGGTAATCGCCGCGCCACAGCAACGCCGTGCCTTCACAGGCCAGGCGGTAGGCGGTCGCTGCGGTCATCCGATCGTCGGCCACCACGATCCGGGTCGGCGACGGTGTCGCGCTTTCGGAATGCCAGGGTGCGGATCGGACGGTATCGGCTTCGGTCCAGGTCATCGTGGACATCGGTGACTCCTCGTTGTCGAGCATGCGGGGACACGGAGTGCACCGCGACGAGGAGTTACAGAGGGTGGGTGTTCCTACCGCGTCGAGGTGCGCGAGGAAACGTCACCGAGAACCATGCCCATTGCCATGACCGACCCTTCCGAATAGATGCAATTCCATTTTCCCATACCGGCCGAGGACCACAGCCGATCGGGTCACCCGCTGCGCACGATCGGTCAGCTGGCGATCTGGCTGCGCTCCTTGGCCTCCGCATCCAATCGACGGAATCGACTGCCGTGGAAGACAAGTGGATCGACATCGGTACGAGTGGCGATCCGGTGAATCCGCAAAATGACCACCGCATGGTCACCCGCGGGCACGTGCGCCTCGGGCACGCCCTCGATCCAGGCGGACGCACCGTCGATGAAAATGGCCTCGCCGGTGCCCCGATGCAGCTCGGTACCCCGGAACCGATCACCGTTGCGCGCACCGAGCGAACGGGCCGCATCCTGCTGATCGGTGCCGAGCAGGCTCAGGCCGAGATGACCGGCGGTGGCGAGCTTGGGCCAGGTAGATGAGGAATTCTGCACGCAGAACGACACCAACGGCGGATCCAGCGAGACCGGCACGAAGGTGCTCACCGCGAGACCCTGTGGGGCGCCGTCGATTTCGGCGCATACCGCGACCACACCGCTGGGGAAATTGGCGAACGCACTGCGCAGTCCGCTGCCGTCCGCGGGAAACTCGAAGAGCTCATGCATGATTGGTCACCGCTGCGGTACCGGCCAGCGCCTGCACGACGGAGCGCCAGCGGGCGCTGTAGCGATCGATCACGCCGTCCTCCTGGAAGGTGCGATCCGACAGATACAGACCGGGCAGCGCCGTGGTGGCACCCAACTCGACGAGCACAGGCTTGAGCAACAGATCGGGCGCCAGCGCATGGACGGGTCCCGCGCCCAGCATCACCGGCACGCCGAGGACGCCCGCCAGTCCGGTCCCGCCGTCGAACTGCTCGAGGAACAGCTTCAGCAGTCCGGTGTAGGTGGCCTTGAAGGTCGGGCTCGCGAAAACCACGAGCTCGGACTCGGATACGGTGCGCACCGCCGCCGCCACGGCCGGATCGCCCCAGCCGAGCAGGGCGGCGCCGAAATCGACCAGGTCGATGACGGTGGGCGTCTCCTCGGGACGCAGCCCCTTCGCGACCAGCGTGGCCGCCGTCAAGGTGCGGGAGGCGGGCTTCGGATTGCCTACTACGACCGTCACTGTCACTTTTCGTATCCTTTTCAATCACATGCTGTTTCGACCGGCAGCCCGGTCAGATCACGCCGTGTAGCGGTGGCGCGGTGCCGTGCAACAGCGCACGGCCGAGGTGCTGGTACTTCCATCGAATCGGATCGTGCAGGGTATGTGTGCGCGCGTTGCGCCAGAAGTGATGCAGATTGAGATCGGACGCGGCACTGCGTGTTCCCCCCACTTCGAACAGCGCACTGGACACCTCGTTGGCCGCGCGGTCGGCGAGCACCTTCGCTGCGGCTACCGCCAGCGATGCCCGACCGGCGGCATTGTCTTGTCCGCTATCAACTGTGCCACTCGGCGGGAATCTGACAAGCCCCCCTTCGGGGGGTTCCGCAATACCCTGCTGTCCGGTCCCGGTGGCCGCGTCGACGGCGACACCCGCCGCGGTGAGCGTTGCCTCGGCCGCCGTGACGGTCACCGCCAGCTCACCGAAACGCTGAATCAACAGCGGGTCATCGATGGCATTCGCGACACCGGACTCGAACCAGGGACGGCTCGTAGTCCGCACGAATTCCGTTGCGGCGGTGAGCGAACCACGCGCAATCCCGGCATCGATGGCCACATGCAGCAGTTGCGCGAACGCGCCGTAACCGGTGGGCGCCTGCACGGCGGCGGCACGCCGGATCAGCTGGTCTCGCTCGACCAGCACCTCCTCGAACGTGACGGTGCCGCTGCCGGTGGTGCGCTGGCCGACGCCGTTCCAGTCATCGATGATCCGCACGCCCGGTGTATCGGCAGGCAGGTACGCGATGTACTCCCCCGGCTCCAGGCCACTGCGCCCCTCGGGATCGTCGAGCCTGGTCAGCACGGCGAGCAGATTCGCGAACAGCGAACCGGTGCAATAGAACTTGCGCCCGTCGACGCGGAACTGATTCCCGGCGGGTCGCAAGGTGGTGGAGATATCGGCGATGGTGACACCGCCGCGCTCGGACTGGGCGTTAGCGATCCGCCCACCGTCGAGCACCTGCGCGAAGTAGCGTTGCCGCTGCTCCGCGGTACCGGCCAGCCGCACCAGATTCACGTACACGAAGTGACTGTGCGGAATCTGCGCGATATTCGGATCGGCGGCCGCGAGGATGCGCACCACCTCCGCCACGGCGCTCGGCGGCAGGTCCGCGCCGCCGTACGCGGCGGGCACGGTGATGGCGAGCAGCCCGCTGGCCGCGAGCCGCTCCACCTCCTGATGCGGCAGTACCCGGCCGCGGTCCCGCGCGGCCGCCCCCTGGGCGAAGTCCGCCGCCAGCTGTGTCGCGACCGAAAAGGCTTGCGCGGCCGATGTTATCCGGTCGGCCGCGACCGCGGTCATCAGCCGACCGCCGCGACCGGCCGTCGTGCGGCCTCCAATTCCCGAACCAGCGGAAGCACTTTCGCGCCGAAGTACTCGATTTCCTCCTGAAAGTGCAGGAACCCACCGAGGATCAGGTCGACGCCGAGCTCGCGGTAGGCGACGATGCGTTCGGCCACCTGCTCCGGTGTGCCGATCAGCTGCGTGCGGAAACCGTCGTTGTACTGCACGAGGTCCTCGAACGAGGAGTCGGCCCACATGCCCTTGTGGTCCTTGGTGGACGCACCGGCCTGCTGCACCGCGTCCCGGAAGCCTTCCACCGCAGGCTTGTTCGCCTTCTCGATGATCTCCCGCAGGGTATCGCGCGCTTCCTTCTCGGTGTCGCGGGCGATGATGAAGCCGTTGAGGCCGAACTTCACCTCGCGGCTGTTGGCCCTGGCGATTTCACGCAGGTCGTCGAGTTGTTCGGTGACGCCGTCGAAGTCCTTGCCGTTGGAGAAGTACCAGTCGGCGTAGCGGCCGCCGTTGCGGCGGGCTGCGGTCGAGTTACCGCCTTGGAACAGTTCGGGATTCGGGCGTTCGGGGGTGTTCAGTGGCTTCGGCTTCAGCGTGAAGTCGCGGATCCGGTAGAAGTCGCCGCCGTAGTTCACGTCGTCTTCGGTCCAGATCTTGCGGATCACCTCGAGGAATTCGGCGCTGCGCCGGTACCTTTCGTCGTGCTCCAGCCACGGCTCACCCAGCGCGGTGAATTCGCCCGCGAACCAACCGGATACGACGTTGATGGCGAAGCGGCCGTTGGAAAGGTGGTCGGCGGTGGCGCCGAACTTCGCGAGCACCGCCGGGTGCCAGAGGCCGGGGTGAACAGCCGCGATCACCTTCAGGCGTTCGGTCGCGCCGAGCAGCGCGAGGCTGAACGAGGTCGACTCGTGCTGGAACTCGGCCCCGTAGGACGCGGTGTAGCGCACCTGCGACAACGCGTACTCGAAGCCGTTGTTCTCCGCGGTCTGCGCCAGCTTCTTGTTGTACTCGAAATCCCAGCCGGTGCGCTGTTCGATCTCGCTGGTGACCAGTCCCCCGCTGACATTGGGCACCCAGTAGGCGAATGTGATCTCATCGGCGATCTGCTCCGTGGTCATAGCTTTGCTCCATGGGGTCGGGGGTAGCCGTCGATCTCTTCCCACTCCAGCACCGCGATCCGACCGGCACGAGGGTTTGAATCTGTGCGATCGGATCGCGGTGCAGGCGATGTTCGGGTTGTCAGGCGTTGGCGAGGGTGTCTGCGTAGGTGGATCGGGCGAACGTTCCGGCCGGTACGAAGCGGCCGAGCAGGGCCGCCGCGTCTTCGCCGGTGACGCTGGTGATGAATTCGTTGGCCGTCTCGACCGAGTCGACCGCGAGGAACGGCTGCGGGTGGTGCAGCAGGCCGACCAGGGCGGCGGCGAACTTCGGGTCGACGCTCGCGGCGGCGAAGAGCGTGTTGCCGATCTCGGCCAGCTCCGGATCGCCGAGGAACAGCCGGGTGACCTTGTTGGCGGCGTCGCCGCGCACCGCGAGGAAGCCCGCGTACTGCTCGGTGAACCAGGCCTCGTCGAACGCGCCGTCGTGCACCGCGGCGGCCGCGACGAGCCGCTGCGCCTGGATGAGCCCGCTCTGCGCGCCCTGACCCGCGATCGGGTCGTAGGCGGCGGAGGTGTCACCGAGCGAGGCCACCACGTGCCCGCCCGTGGTGTGCCCGACGGCGGATCGCACCACCGGCCGGACGGCGCCCTTCAGCCAGGAATGCGGGTCGTCGGCGATCACCTGGGTGGCCAGCACCTCGGGCAGATCCCAGTTGATGAAGTCCCGGTACAGATCCTGCACGATGCGGTGCGCGGACTCGGCGGAATCCGCTGCGGCGAACCGGGTTTCCCATTCGCTGCCCGGACGGGCCCAGCCGAGGAAAGCCCAGCTCGGGCCCGCGTCCTTGTGCAGGTACGGGCCCCACCATGCCTCGCCCTGCTCGGCCAGGATGGAGAAGCCGCTGTGCCCGCCGCCCGCCGCGCTGCGATGCGCGAAAACGTCCTTGTCGTAACCGATTCCGGTCACCGTGACGGTGAGCAACGTGCGCTGCGGCGCGTCGTACGGGGTGCGCGCCTGGTCGATGGCGAACAGGTCGGACAGTCCGCCGCGGCCGGTGGCGACCAGGGTGAGCGCGTTGGCCGCGGCGATCGTGTCGAGGGATTCCGGCGTCACCTTCTCGACGACGAAGCGACCGCCGCGCTCCTGGAAGGCGGTCAATCGTTCGTCGGCCTTCAGGCGAGTGTCGACAGCAATGCCGACGTATCCGTCGAAATGGCCGTCGAATTGGATCAATTCGGCGCGGTCCGGTCCGGCGATGCGGACACTGAGTCCGGTGTGCCGCGGCGCCCGCGCGGTGTAGGTGTCCAGCCCGAGGGCGGACTCGGCCTGCTGGGTGATGCCGAATTCGAGCGCGGTGCCGGTGGCTGGGACGTCGTCGCGCAATGCGCGTTGATCGCGGTCGCTGTAGAGGGTGACGTCGAATCCGGCGTCGAGTAAGCCCAGTGCCGCAGTGACGCCGGTTTGGCCGGCACCGATTACCGCGGCCGAACGGGTGGAACGGGGAACGGAATTCTGCGTTGTCATGTTCGGATCATCCGTGCCGTGACCTGGCCCTCGTGAGTGTTGCGATCAACGAGAATCAATGAGCAGACAGGGGTTTTCCCTGGCGTACCATTCGGGCCATGTCGTTCACCGTTGCCGAACTGACCGGAGACCGGACCGAGCAGTACCAGCAGCTCGCCGCGCAGGCGCAAGCGCTGGTGGCGGGCGAACCGGACCGGGTCGCCAACGCCGCCAATGTCGCGTCGCTGATATTTCACGCGCTGCCCGACCTGAATTGGGTCGGGTTCTATTTCTATGATGGAAACGAGCTCGTCGTCGGGCCGTTCCAGGGCAAGCCCGCGTGCGTCCGCATCGCCATCGGGAAAGGCGTGTGCGGGACCGCGGCCCAGACCAGGGAAACCCAACTGGTGCCCGACGTGCATGCATTCCCCGGCCATATCGCCTGCGACGCCGAAACACGCTCCGAGGTCGTTATTCCATTGGTGCACAATGGCGCACTCGTCGGCGTATTCGACCTCGACAGCCCGAAACCGAACCGGTTCGACGAAATCGACAAGGACGGGCTGGAATCCGTCGCCGCGGCTTACCTCGATTCCCTCCCGTCTTAGCCTGTCGTTCCGGCGAACACCCGGGTGCTCGCCGGAACGCTCGGTCTATGGCGCGGTGATGGCAACTCCGGGACGCGAAACCTCGTCGGGCAGCACGGTGGATCCGGGTGCGCCCACCCGATAGCGCGCACCGCGATGCTCGTCGGGCAGCCGGTCGCCCGCGCCGAACAGGGCGTTGCGCAGGGTGCCCGGGACGTAGTCGGTGGCATAGGCGCCGCGTTCGGCCAGCACCGGAACAACGTGCTGGACAACGTCTTCGAAGGAGCCGGGGGTGATGGCGTAGGCCAGATTGAAGCCGTCGAGATCGGTATCGTCGACCCATTCCTGCAGTCGGTCCGCGACCGTGGCGCCGGACCCGACGAACACCGGGCCCATCCCGCCGATACCCGCCCACCGGCCGATATCGCGCACCGTCCATTCCCGGCCGTCGTCGTCGAACTCCTGGAAGGCGGCGACGGCGGACTGAATGGCGTTGCTCTCCACCTGCCCGATCGGATCGTCCAGGTCATAGCCGGACAGGTCGATGCCCATCCAGCCGGACATGAAGACCAGGCCGCCCTCGATGCTGGCGTAGGACAGGTACTCCTCGTGCTTGCGCTGCGCCGCCTCGTCGGTGGCGTCGGTGATGATGGTCGCCAACGCGTAGATCCGAGCCGAGTACGGATCGCGGCCCGCCTCCCGCAATGCCGCCCGGATTCGGGAAACAGTGTGGGCGAGCAGTCGTTTCGAGGGCGCGGCGATGAAGATGGCCTCGGCATTCTCCGAGGCGAAGCGGACGCCACGGATCGACGCGCCCGCCTGATAGATCACGGGCGTGCGCTGCGGTGACGGCTCCGAGAGATGGATGCCGGGCACCGTGAAGTGCTTGCCCTGATGGCCGATGTGGTGCACCTTCGCCGGATCCACGTAGACGCCCGCGGCGGCGTCGCGGACCACCGCGTCGTCCTCCCACGAGCCTTCCCACAGCTTGTACAGCACCTCGAGATATTCGTCGGCCTGGTTGTAGCGCTCGTCGTGGTCGAGCTGGTCGTCCGCGCCGAAATTCCGTGCCGCCGAGGGCAAATAGCCGGTGACCACGTTCCAGCCGATGCGGCCGTTGGTCAGGTGGTCGAGGGTGGAGAGCCTGCGCGCGAACGGAAAGGGATGCTCGAAGCCGGTGCCGGTGGTGATGCCGAACCCGAGGTGCTCGGTGACCGCGGCCATCGCCGAGACGAGCAGCAGCGGGTCGGCCACCGGGATCTGCGCGCCCTGCCGCAGCGCCGCGACATCGGTACCGCCGTAGACGTCGTAGGTGCCGAGCACGTCGGCGATGAAGATGCCGTCGAATCGCCCCTGCTCCAACAGTTTCGCCAGGTCGGTCCAGTAGCTCAGTTCCTTGTACCGATGCGACTGGTCGTCCGGATGCCGCCACAGGCCCGGTGATTGGTGGGCCACGCAGTTCATGTCGAAGGCGTTGAAGCGAATTCGGCGGGTCACTGCGCCGCCTCCGCCGCGGGCTTGCGTTCGCCCGCGCTCCACGCGAACGGCAGATCGGCGCCGTTGAGCAGGTGATCGCCGATCGCCCTGGCCTTTTGGATGGCCGGGTTGTGCACCGAGATGGTGCGCGCGTTGCGCCAGTGCCGGTCCAGCCGTTGGCGTTCCGAGACGACCGAGGCGCCGCCGACCTCGAAGAGCAGCGTGGTGGCGGGCAGTACCAGATCGATCACCGCGAGCTGCGCCTGTGCGGCGGCGAGTTCGGCTGCCACCAAGGACTTTTCGTCCTTGGCGCCACCGGCGAGTACCTCGTCGAGGACATCGGCGACGGCGAGCACCGTGGCCCTGGCGGCGAACGCGGCGGCCGACAGGCGGCCGATCACCTGCTGCACCAGCGGATCCTGGCGCGGCACGCCCGCGGCGGAATGCGAGTAACTGCGGGTGCGTCCAGCCACCCATTCCCGGGCGTCCCGCTCCGCACGCTGTGCGATACCGGCGAGCACCGCGAGCTGGACCAATTGCAGATACGAGGTCGCGTAGGTCGGGCCGGGTGCGCCGTAGCCGGGGCCGAGGATTCGTTCCGCGGAGATCACGACATCAGTGAATTCCGTTGTGCCGCTGGCGGTCAGCCGCTGTCCGAAGCCGTCCCAGTCGTCGTGCTGGCGCACGCCCTCGGCATTCGCGTCGACGAGCACACCCACCCGCTCGCCGTCGCGGTCGGCCGCGGCCAGGATGTAGTCGGCGTACAGCGAGCCGGTGCTGTAGTACTTCACGCCGTTGAGCAGCCAGCGGTCGCCGTCCTTGGTCAGCCGGGTGCGGTAGCGGTCGACCGCGCCCACCCCCGGCTCGGTGATCGCATTGCCGACCAGCGTGCTCGTCGTCGTGCGCAGCCACTGCTCGCGGCTCGGTCCCGGCTCCGCGAGCAGCTGATCCTCGACAAACGAGAAGTGCACGCGCAGTGCCTGCGGCAGGTTCGATTCGGCCGCCGCCAGCTCGATCAGCAGCCGGAACAGTTGCCGCACGGTGACGCCGTACCCGCCGAACTCGACCGGTACCCGCAACGCGCCGAACTTCGCCTCGCGCAGCCAGCCCACCTCCTCGAACGGCAGGCGACGATCGACTTCGCGCGCCACCGCGCCCTGCGCGATGCGCTCGAAGATCGGTCCGAAGACCGCATCCAGTTCGGAGTCTGTGGCGGATTTGGCCTCGAGGGATGTCATCACCCCACGATGGCGCAGCACCCTGCTCAGCTCACTGGTTGCGCGCACCGCGATCGAAATGGTGGTCCAGCACACTTGTCGGTGGGCCCCGCTACAGTCGCGACGTGGCTGGATCGCAGTACTCGTTCACCGCGGAAGTGTGGGAACACTCCGGGCAGGGGTCGTGGCATTTCGTCTCATTGCCCGAGGAGATCGCCGACGAGATCGAGGAGCGCTACGCCCAGTTCGGCGCGGTCCGCGTGCACGTCACGATCGGCGCGAGCCGTTGGTCCACCTCATTGTTCCCGAGTAAATCACGCGCCACGTATGTGCTGCCGGTGAAGAAGGCGGTTCGCAGCGCCGAAGAGCTCGGCGCCGGATCACTACCGCGGATCGAGCTCGTTGTCGCCCTGTGAGGTCAGTGCGGAACGGTGATGCATTCGGTGGCGATGCGGGTGCTCGCGGTGCGCGCCTTCTCCGCGTCGTCCTTGCTCATGCCGAGGGTTTCCTGGTCCGCGGCCTTGGTGTCGTACTCGTTGCTGACCATCACGCGCAGGCCGTCCTGCGAGATGCCCTGTTCGATAAAGAGTTTCGCGGCGCAGTCGGCGAGTTGCTGACTCTTGAGACCCTTGTCCTGCAGGGACTTGGCGAGGTCCGCCTGCGTCACCGCCGGCGCTGCCGCCGCTTTGTCGTTGCCGCATGCCGCGAGCACCGGCAGCGCGATGAGCGCCGCGGCGATCAGGGAGATCCGCACCTGAATCCCTATCTGTCGAAATGGACACCGTCGAATGGACGCTGTGGGACGTCGGCCACGATGGTACCGATCAGGCGGGAAACCTTCGCGGGGTGCGCGTTTTCACAAATCCATCGCGGCGCGCAGCGCGGTATCCAGGCGTTCCAGTGTCTCCGATTCCATTTCATCGACTCGTTCCGC
This sequence comes from Nocardia sp. NPDC046473, assembly GCF_040645995.1. Classification (NCBI taxonomy): domain Bacteria; kingdom Bacillati; phylum Actinomycetota; class Actinomycetes; order Mycobacteriales; family Nocardiaceae; genus Nocardia; species Nocardia sp. NPDC046473. Next base: position 114,500 of record NZ_JBEYZJ010000006.1, on the reverse strand, counting down.
GAGCCACCCCCGGAAGATACGGCCGATATTCCCGGCGTGCACCCAGCCGTAACTTTGCACCGGCACCGCGAGGATGTCCTGGGGATCGTCCTCGACCACCTCGGCGGCGATCAGCCACGGCCTCGGCGACTCGTTGATGCCGTCACTGCTGATGAGCACAACTGTGCGGCGTCGCGGCGAACCATGCGGGTTGTAGATCCACAGTTCACCCCGCCGCACGCATCGCCTCCTCGGCGGCGGCCATTTCGGCCGCGTCGGCGGCGGCCTGCGCCGTCACGTCCGGTGCCGGACCACACCCGGTGCGCACGGCCTCACGCCGAGCGGCCTTCGATATCCAGGCCGACGGCGACATGCCCGCACGGGCCGCCGCCTGCTCGGCGAAGGACCAGGCGGCCTCGTCCAGCGAAAGGGTTACCTTACGCGTTGCCATACCATTTATCGTACCGGCTTTTCGTGCCGCTGCCAGCGGAAATTATGCGGTCCTCACCGGCAGACCGGCAACTGATGGCTGGTGACTGCTGTTACTGTGGGCGCAGCGCCGGGCGAAGAGTTGGGATGGGTGCGATGACTGCTTTGAACCATCATCGGGTCGGTGCGGGTGAGCCGCTGGTTCTGGTGCACGGCATCGGCAGCCGGTGGCAGGTGTGGGAGCCGATCATCGACACGCTGGCCGCGTCTTACGAGGTGATCGCCGTCGATCTGCCCGGCTTCGGCGATTCGGCGCCGCTGGCCACCACAACCGTCGACACGCTCACCGAGGCGCTCGCGGAATTCCTTGCCGCGCAAGGGATCGAGCGGCCGCACCTGGCGGGGAACTCGATGGGCGGACTGATCACGCTGAACCTCGGTGCCCGCGGGTTGGCTCGCTCGGTCACCGCCTTTTCGCCGATTGCGTTCTGGGACAACGCCGGTCGCATTTGGTGTCAGCAGTCGCTCGGTAAGTCACGGCTGCTCGCGCGTCAGCTGAAGCCCGCGCTGCCGACGATCCTGGGTACCGCCGCGGGGCGGACCGCGTTCCTGACCCTGGTGTTCGGTAAGGCCTGGGCGGTCAGCGCCCAGGTGGCGGTGGATACCGCGAACGGTGCGGCCGAGGCGCCGGGATTCGAGTCCGCCATGGCTTCCTTCGCCACCGCCAAGCTGCACGAAATCGGCGCCCTGCCAGACATTCCCGTCACCATCGCCTGGGGCGATCGCGACATCCTGCTGACCTACCGCACCCAGAGCCGCCGCGCCCGCGCGGTACTACCGGGGGCCGAACATCGCACCCTGCACGGCTGTGGGCACACGCCGTTCTACGACGACCCCGCCGCGTGCGCGCAAGCAGTGCTGGACACCGTCGGCAAGAAGTAAGACCGCGGTCATCGCTCCTGACGCGGCTCGGTCAGCGTGTCCGGGTGCGCCGTCCCCAGCAGGATGCGTACCGCATTTCGCCAGCGGTGCTGGATGATTCGGTTCCGATCCACCTCACCGGTCAGCAGCACCCGCAGGGCGAGACCGGTCATGATCTCGATGGTGAACTCGGTAATCGTCGGCACCCGAGGGTCATCCGGGAACTCCGCACGGAAGACGTCCCGAATGCTGTTGTGCATCAACTCGAACAGCCGCTGCTCCAGCGGCAGGAACGCGGCGAGCAGTTCCGGATCGGTACGCGCACCGACCCACATCTCCAGCGCGGCCCAGAACGACGGCCCGCTGAGCATTCGCATGGTCAGCTCGACAGCGGCTTCCAGTCGATCCGCCGCAGCCGGGAGTTCCGCGAATTCCCTTGTCAGCTGGTCGAATCGGCGGGCGGCGAGATGCTCGACCGCACCGGCGAGCAGATCCGCCTTGGTCGGAAAGTGATGCTGTAGTGTGCCGCGCGGCACGTCGGCCCGCTTCTGCACCTCGAGCGTGGTGGTGCCCGCGTAACCGACCTCGATCAGGCTCTGCACCGCAGCGTCCAGGAGGCGCGTGCGCATGCGCGCGCGGCGCTGCGCCTGCGTCTCCCGGACACGTTCCCCGGCGGAAGTCAGCGTCCCTGCCATCGCGGTTCGCGCTTCTGCGCGAAGGCGAGCGCGCCCTCGGCAGCGTCCTTGGAAAATATTGCGGGCAAAGCGATCTCGCCCTGCTTGGCGAAGGCCTCGGTCACCGTCCAGTCCGGCGACTCGTCGATGATCCGCTTGCTCGCGGCGACGGCCAGCGGTGCGGCGGCGGCGATCGCGGCAGCCAGTTCCAGGGCCACGTCCAATGCGGCACCCGGCTCGGTGACCCGATTGACCAGGCCCAGCTGATAGAGCCGTTCGGCGCTGATCCGCCCACCGGTGAGCGCGAGTTCGGCGGCAATGCTGCGCGGCAGGCGCTGGGTCAGGCGCAGCACACCGCCGCCGGCGGCAACCAAGCCGCGCGTCACTTCCGGGATACCGAACTGGACGTTGTCGGCGGCGACGATCAGGTCGCCGGACAGCGCCAACTCGAAGCCACCGGCCAGCGCGAAACCCTCGACCGCCGAAATCATCGGCTTCACCGGAGGTTTCGCGGCGATACCGAGCGGACCGCGCCGCTGCGTCATCGGCATCTCGCCCTTCGACGCGGCGACGAGATCCATACCGGCACTGAAGGTTCCGCCTGCGCCGGTGAGCACGAGCACCCTGGCGGTGTCGTCGGCCTCGAACTCGTCGACGGCGGTCTCGATGGCCTGCGCGGTCGCGAGGTTGATGGCGTTGCGGGCCGCAGGGCGGTTGATGGTCAGCAGGGTGATCGCGTCGCGTCGTTCGATCAAGATCAGATCGTTCATCGGACAGTCCTCTCGGAGCGCAGAGTGAGCTTGTCGGCAGCGGTGATGTCGGCAGCGGCGCCGAGCGGGTCGCCGTCATCGAACGCCGCGACCGTCTCGGCGTCGGACGCCCGGATCAGTATGCGGGCGCCGGTCGGCGTCAGCGCGCTGACCACGACGGCTTCGGGTTCGTCGACGTGGTCGGGCGCAGGGCCCTTGCGGTAGGCGACGGTGTACGACTCGACCGTGGCCGGTCCGGTGTAGCCGGGAGCCGCGTCGCGACGGGCGACGGGCACCGCCGCCTCGATCGAATGGAACAGCTGCGCAGGCGGTTCGGCCGAGTACACGCCGACGCCGTGCTTGGTGATGTACCAGCCGAGCGCGGTCGCGAGCCCATAGGCACTCGGGTCCTCGCGCAACAAGCCGACCAGCGTCGCAATCGAATGGGTGCTGTAGTTGTTGCCGGGACCGCCGCCGAACGTGAGCCCGCCGGTGACCGACAACGGCCGCGCCGGATCGTCGATCGGCAGCCCGAGCGCCTCGGCCGCCACCTGCACCGCGACCGGGAAGCAGGAGTACAGGTCGATGTGCGCGACATCGTCGATGCCGATACCGGCTGCGCCGAGCGCGGCCTGTCCGGCGGCGGCGATGGCGGGCGAGGCGGCCAGGTCCGCGCGTTCGGAGACGAACCACTCGTCGGTCGCGGTGGCGCCGCCGTGCGGGAACACCCAGCGGTCGCGCGGCACCCCGGCCGCAGTGGCGGCGGCCGCGCTGCACAGGATGAGTCCGGCGCCCTGATTCACCGAAAGATTCGCGATGAGCAGCTTCGGATACGGCGTAGACACCATCCGATTCGCGGGCGTCGGCGTCACCAGATCGGCGACGGATTGCGCCGCGGGCTGCCATGCGTACGTGTTGCCCGCCGCCACTGCGGACAGCCGCGACCACAGTCCGCCGATTCGCGCGCGGTGTTCGTCCTCGCTCAGCCCGAGCCGACCGCGCAGCGCGGTTTCCATCAGGGCGTAGAAGTACACCGGACCCCACAGCCCGGCCGCGGTTTCCATGTCGGAGTTGGGCGCGCGGTCCGAGCCGATGAGTTCGGTCGGCTGCACGTCGTCGGGCTGCTCCGGCCACTGCAGCGCGGCGCCGGTGCGGGTGGCGGTGTTCCACGCGGCCACCGCCTCGGCGCCGGTGATCAGCGCAATGTCGGACTGCCCGTTGGCAATCGCTTGAGCGACCGTGTTGACCAGGCGCTGCGGTGCGTCACCGCCGAAACGCACGGACTGCATTGTGCGCTTCGGGGACGCGCCGAGTTCGGCCGCGACCAACGCACCGAGATCCGGGTACGGCCTGCTCACCGGCGCCGCGGCCGCGATCAGGTCGGCGGCACGCACCAGCCGATCGCCGGTGCCGCTGTCGGCGCCCGCGCGGCGCAGGGATTCCGCGGCGAGTTCGACCGGGCCGGGCAGTCCCGATTCGCCGCTCCGGTGCACGATCTGCCCGGCGCCGACGAGCACCGGCGTCCGGGGATCCATTCCCGCTGGCAGCATTGTTCCTCCGATGATCTTGCGGGCGGCGACGGCACCGTCGGCGCGGTTACCGTCAGCATTGACGGTAACTCGGGTTCGATTAGAACAGAGACCGCACGGCCGGGCAATGGCCCAGAACGCAGAACTGACTCACGGGTAAGATCCGGGCATGGGCACCAACATCGCGCTGCGGTTCGACGGCGACCGCGCCTACGTCACCCTCGACCGGCCGGACAAGCACAACGGCCTCACCATCGACATGCTCGGCGACCTGATCGACACCGCGCACACCATCGCGGGCCACGACGAGGTGCGCGCGGTCATCCTGTCCGGCAACGGCCCGAGCTTCAGCAGCGGCCTCGACATCGCCAAGGCGACCGGCGACCCACTGTCCATCGTGCGCAGCTTCATTCCGCTGCCATGGCGCGACACCAACAGGTTTCAGGAAGCCTGCTGGGCCTGGCGCAGGCTGCGGGTTCCGGTGATCGCCGCGGTGCACGGCCGCTGCTACGGCGGCGGGCTGCAGCTCGCGCTGGCCGCCGACTTCCGCTTCGCCACCCCGGACTCGGAGTTCTCGGTGATGGAGGCCAAGCACGGCCTGGTGCCCGACATGACCGGCGCGGCAACGCTGTCCCGGCTGATCGGCGTCGACAAGGCGCTGCTGCTGGCGATGACCGCGGATACGGTCGACGCCGCGTACGCCGAGCGCATCGGCCTGGTCACCGAGGTCACCGCGGACCCGATGGCGGCCGCGGAGAAGCTCGCCGACCGCATCGCGATCCGCTCACCGCATGCGGTCGCGGGCGTCAAGCGACTGTTCGACAAGGCGTGGGAGGCCTCGACACGCCGCACCTTCGCGGTGGAACGCGCAACGCAACTGCCGCTGATCATTCGGCTGGCCACGACGCGGAGCAAGCCCGCCAAGAGCTAGCGGTCAACGAGCCCATTTGAGGTACGCACCACATTTTCGACGACTGCGCTGTTAGCATTTCCTAGAGATTTGCCAGCCAGTCGAATTGTGGTGCGTACACACCGCGAGTGGTCTGTGTATCGCGGGAGTCTGTGTTTCGCATTGCTTCTCGGCGAGGACACGGAGGGCTCACGAACCTTGACCAAGACGGCAGCCATCTTGCTTTCGGCGTTGACGGGCGCTTCGGCATTGTTTATCACTGCGAGTACCCCCGCCATCGCGGACCCAAACACCATCAATCCGATTCCGGTACTCAACGGAACCAACGGCCTGCCCAACCTCGTCGGGCGCACCAAGGCCGTGTTCCAGATGACCGGCATGGCCAGCCCGAACAACACCCAGGCCTACAACGTGCTCGGCACCGACCTCGGCATCATGTGGGACAACGGGAACGGCGAGTTGCTGACCGCATTCGGCGACACCGCGGGCGTCGGATTTCCGAACCTTTTGGCTGGCAGCATGTGGTCGTGGCGGTCCAATATTCTGACGCGCAGCCACACCCAGAATCCGGCGGGCGGCATCTACTTCGACAGCGTGGTCCGCGATGTATTCGGTCAGGCGCGCGATCTGATACCGAGCCCGAAAATACCTTTTCTGGAGATTAGCCGCATTCCCACCGCGGGCATCTCGGTGGGCGGCGTCCAATTCATGAGCCTCATGTCCGTGCGCAGCTGGGACGAGGTCGGGCAGTGGAGCACCAACTACTCCGGGCTCGCCGCCTCCGGCGACAACGGCGAGACCTGGGGCGAGCTGCCCGCCACCCGACGCCCGGACGACGGCGGCAACAGCAACTTCCAGATGAACGCCTTCCTCAAGGACGGCGGTTTCATCTACGAGTACGGCACCCCGTCCGGCCGTAACCAGCAGGCGTTCGTCGCGCGGGTGCCGGAAGCCCAGATCGCCGATCTCGGCGCGTACGAATACTGGGACGGCGGGGCATGGAAGCGCGGTGACGTCAACGCCGCGGCACCGATCATGTGGGGCGTCGGCGAGCTGTCGGTGATGTACAACGCCTATCTCGGCCAGTACATCTCGCTCACCACCGACCCGTTCAACTCGGTGGTGCTGCGTCGCGCGTCGGCGCCGACCGGTCCGTGGAGCGATCCCGAGGTGCTGATCGACACCAGGGAACTGCCGAGCGCGTACGCGCCGTCGATCTTCCCGTACCAGACCGGGCGTGACCTGTACTACCTGACGACCGTGCACAGCCAGTACAACGTGCTGCTCATGCGCACACCGCTGTAGGGGTTCCACCGCCGAGTTCCGACGCGGCCTTGACCTCAACAATGCTTCATGTATGAGGCTTGGCCGTGTCAGATCGTCGTCGCCGCAGGAGGAACCATGGGAACCGTCGCACCCGAGATCGCCACCGTCCGTGCGTGGCTCAGCGCCAACGCCCGTCCGATCGTCGATACCGATCCCGGTTACACCGGATCCGACCTCGATCCGCTGATCGATCGGCTCGGGTCGGCGACGGTGGTCGGGCTCGGTGAGTCGACACGATTCTCCCGGCAGATCTACGGGATGCAGGAGCGGGTCTTCCGTGCACTGGTCGAACGACATGGTTTCCGCGGGTTGGCAATTCAGGACAGCGCTCGTTCCGGCGAGCGGTGGGATCGATACGTGCGCACCGGAGCCGGTGATCCCGAATCGGTACTCGCCGGCTCGTGGCGGCCGTGGCGGACGACGGAAACCGTTGCGGCACTGGAGTGGATCCGCGCGTTCAACCAGGCGCATCCCGACGACCAGGTTCGAGTGTTCGGTGTCCAGCCGCCGAGCGCCGAGCCCGCGGACTACGACGTGGTGCTCGACTACGTGCGCCGAGTCGCGCCGGATCGGTTGGCAGCCATCGAGGCTCACCTCGCGCCGATTCGGACGGCGCATCAGGTGGACGAACATGTCCAGCGCCATCAGGGCATTCATCCGGGACGCCCGTTTGCCGAACACGCGCGAGACGCTGTTGCCTTGTTCGAAAACCTGCCGACCACAACGGAATACGCGGATGCCCACCGGCATCTGCAGTTGATTGCCGACTTCCACGACAACAGCGTCGCCGGACAGGGCGGGTTCGCCCGTGACGAGCGACCCGCCGGACAGCGGGTCATCGATCGGCAGCGCGACACGGGCGCGAAGATCGTCTACTGGGACGGCATCGCACACACCACGAACCTCCGATTGGGCATGGGGACAGCGGAATTCCGCGGCCTCGGCGCCTACCTGCACGACGAGTTCGGCGCCGGCTACGCCTCGGTCGCCCTCGGCTTCCACCACGGCGACCTCGGCATGACCACGGCGCCCGACCCCCAGCCCGACCTGGTGGATGCGATCCTCGGCTCGGTCGACCTGCCCGCCTACTACGTAGACCTCCGCGACACCGCGCCGGAGGCGGTGCGTGCGTGGCTGGCAAGCCCGGCCAAGGCACGCGTCATCAGCGGCATCTACGACCCTGCCAAGGACGCCGAAGCCAACATCTCCGTCGCCTCCCTGGCCGACGCCTTCGATGTCCTGGTACATGTCCGGGAAACCTCGCCGGTGCATTGGCTGCCGCTCGACGGTCAATAGACTCGCGGTCATGGATGCGACCGACTGGGACGAGCGCTACGCCCAAACCGACCTGGTCTGGGGCGCACCGCCGAACAGCACCGTGGTGGAGCACGTCTTCGGCCTCGAGCGACGGACGCCACTGCGCCCGGACGGCCCGGACGGCGAAGCACCCGAGCTGCCTCGCGCCCTGGACCTGGCCTGCGGCGAAGGCCGCAACGCCCTGTGGCTGGCCACCCATGGCTGGCAGGTGCACGCCGTCGACTATTCGCAGGTCGGCGTCGACAAGGGCCGCACCATCGCCACCCGGCTGTCTCGCTCGGTGCGCAGCCGCGTCAGCTGGCAGTGCGCCGACGTCACCGATTTCGACGCGGCGGAGATCACCGGTCCGTTCGAGCTGGTCCTGATGGTGTTCCTGCATCTGCCCGCGGACCAGCGGAGCAAGGTGGTCCGCCGAGCCGCGGAGCTGCTGGTCCCCGACGGCACCCTGCTCGTCCTCGGCCACGACACCACCAACCTCACCGACGGTTACGGCGGCCCGCAGCACCCCGACGTCCTCTTCACCCCGGACGACATCGTCGCCGACCTCGGTGCGGCCATCGCCGACCACCACATTCGAATCCAGCTGGCCGAGCGCGTCTTCCGTCCCACCGAGGGCCGCGACGCCATCGACGCCCTGGTCATCGCCACCCGCCCGGCCACCGGATCGGATGAGATCGAACCGGCCTCGTGAGGTCATGGCAGGAGTAACTGCCAGTACAGGGCCCAAGGTATGAACAACGCGCCCGCGAGGATCAGTGAGGCGAGCCGGACCCGGACCACCCCGGTCACCTGGTCCCGCGTCCGCCACCAGGTGATCGCGGTGGCGGCCGTCGCGAGCAGCACCGCGCAGGCACAGATCTGCAGCAGTAGCCATGGCAAGGTGCGGCCCGCGACGAACGCGGTGGCACCCGCACCGCTGGTGGCGAAGATCCACAGCAGGTAGATCAGCGTTCCGCCGACGGCAACGAACCCGGTCACAGACAACCATCGGGCCGGCCACTCGGCCCGATGACGACCGGATTCCGCGCGTCGCCCGACCCAGGCGGTGAGCGGGTATCCAGCGAAGCCGATCAGCAACAGCGCCAGGGCCGCATATCGCACCGCGGCCGCCTCGTACCAGGCGCCACTCGACGGAGGCTGGCTCGTATCTGCTTGCGCAGGAACAGGTTCAGCGCTGGACGGCGGTGCGTGTCCGGCCGCTACCGACTGGACCCAGGAGGTCATCACGTCGACATAGCCGGGTCCGAGCGCGCCGAGCGCCTTGCCGTCGACGACCAGACCGCCGACTTTGTCGAAGCCATCGGTGGTGGCGTGCCCGGAATGGCCGGCCCCGGGCACGAAACGGATGGTGGCGTGCTGATTACCTGCGCGGTCCAGCGCCCGCTGGAACACCGCGGCGCTCTCGGCAGGCGGGATCTGGGTGTCGTGCTCGCCCCATAGCGCCAAGACCGGCAGTCGAAGCCGCTCGAGCACGGGAACCGGGTCATACCCGGCTTCCGGGAACAGTCCGGTGTCGGACATCAGCAGCGCCCCCGGCCGGGCAACCGCATCGCGGAATACTCCGGAAATCCCATGGTGGCGTAGCTGATTGCCCAAACTCCAGGCCTGCTGGCGCAGCGGGTCGAACCCGGACGCGCCGATGGTGACCAGAAACGCGACGTCCGGCGACTTCGCGGCGGCCAGCGGAGCCACCCAGCCGCCCTCGCTGAATCCCCAGAGCCCGACCTGGGCCGGGTCCACGTCGGCGCGACCGCGCAGGGTCTCGACACCGGCGAGCGCATCATCGGCCAGCAGACTGAAGTCTCGTTTCATGTGCGAATAGCCGTCCGTGCGTTTGTCGAAGGCCAGCGCGACAATGCCTGCGCGGGCGAACGCCTCCGCCTCGGGGACGTATTCGCTGCGCGGCCCCGGGCCCGAACCATGGATGAGCACGATGCCTGGCCGTCGTGCGTCGACGGCGGCACGCGGTAGGAAAACGGTGCCGTGCAGCGTCAGCCCGTGACTCTGAAAGGTGACCTCTTGTCGGTCCAGGTCGTCGGACGGAACCGCACCGGCAGTGGGCACGCTCGCGCCGAAGCACACGAGAGCGGTGGCCACGAGAAGAACTGATCGTCGGATGGACGGTTTGCGGATCGCTGACGAGGTGCGCTGCAGCCAGGCGATCAAGGCACTCTGCATGCATCGAACGCTATCGACGCGGTCGTCGCCCTACATCGGGCCGCGGAGCTAGAACCTCGGTCCTACAAGTACTTTCGATGTACCGCCACCGGGGGATGCGCTGCCGACGAGTAACGCGATCGGCCCTGAACGGAAACAGCTACGTACTCCACCGCTGCAACCACGGCGTGACGGTGTGTGCGATGACGTCGAACCCGGTGCGGAACGAGTGGGGCTGGCCGGGGATCACTCGTACTTCTGCGGCGTCGGCGGCATCCGGGATGCCGAACGGATCACTGCCGCCGTTGATGACGACCACCTCGATGTCACCTGCGTCGAGCAGTTCTTCGCGCCGAGTCTTCTCCGGCTTCCCCGGCGGGTGCAGCGGAAACGACAGTGCGATCACCCCGCGCGCCTGGACCGCGACCGCCGTACGACAGGCCACCCGAGCGCCGTTGCTGCGGCCACCCTGGATCAGCGGAACCTTTTTGATCCGAGCCCGCAGCGCGGCCACGATCTCCAGCCAGGCCTCGTCCTGTTTGACCGCCGAGCCCGGCGCGCGCCGTCCGGCGACCCGGTAGGGCTGCACCACCCTGGCCACCGCGCCGCCGAGGTCGAGCGCGGCATCGCGCACGGTCAGGAGGTCTTTCGCCTCGATGCCACCGCCCGAGCCGTGCGTGAGGAGCAGCAGGAAGGCGGGCTTGCGCGGCCGGTCGAGCTCGATCTCGGCCGGTCCGGCACTCGTCTCGATGCGCACGGTTCACGGTAACCCGGTCGGCGTGTCAACTCCGGGCACCGCGCGCGCCGCTGTTTTTCGCGTCACATTCACGCTCCAGCCTTTGCCAGTCCATTACCGACCGGTAATATAGTCCGTAAGTTACCCGCGAGTAGCATGCGGAAAAACCGGCTAACCGGTGGAGCGACAACGGGCGGGAACGGTCAACCAACCGACCGCACCAACTCAACGGAGAGTGAGTACTGACAATGGGTCACTACAAGAGCAACGTCCGCGACCTGGAGTTCAACCTCTTCGAGGTCCTGGGACTCGGGTCCATCCTCGACAGCGGCGCCTACGGCGACCTCGACACGGACACCGTCAAAGAGATGCTCAACGAGGTGCGTCGCCTGGCCGAGGGCCCGCTCGCCGAGTCCTTCGCCGACGCCGACCGCAACCCGCCGGTCTTCGATCCGCAGACGCACACCGTCGCGATCCCCGAATCGTTCAAGAAGTCCTTCCGCGCGCTGCAGGAAGGCGGCTGGGAGAAGCTCGGCATCCCAGAGGAGCTCGGCGGACTCGGCGTGCCGCGCACCGTGCACTGGGCCATCAGTGAGCTGATCCTCGGCGCACAGCCCGCCGCGTACATGTACGCCGCAGGCCCCGGCTTCAACACCATCTTCCACAACAACGGCACCGAAGAGCAGAAGAAGTGGGCCAAGATCGCGGTCGACCGCGACTGGGGCGCCACCATGGTGCTCACCGAGCCCGACGCCGGCTCCGATGTCGGTGCCGGTCGCACCAAGGCCGTCAAGCAGGAAGACGGCACCTGGCACATCGAGGGCGTGAAACGCTTCATCACCTCGGCCGACGCGGACGACATGTTCGAGAACACGGTCCACCTGGTGCTGGCCCGCCCCGAGGGCGCAGGCCCCGGCACCAAGGGGCTGTCGCTGTTCTTCGTGCCGAAGTTCCACTTCGACCACGAGACCGGCGAACTCGGCGACCGCAACGGCGTCTTCGTCACCGGCGTCGAGCACAAGATGGGCCTGAAGGTCTCGGCCACCTGCGAGGTCACCTTCGGCGGCAACGGCATTCCGGCCAAGGGCTGGCTCGTCGGCGAGGTGCACAACGGCATCGCGCAGATGTTCGACGTCATCGAGAACGCGCGCATGATGGTCGGCACCAAGGCCATCGCCACCCTGTCGACCGGTTACCTGAACGCACTCGACTACGCCAAGCAGCGCGTCCAGGGGGCCGACCTGACCAAGATGACCGACAAGGCCGCGCCCCGCGTGACCATCACCCATCACCCCGATGTGCGGCGCTCGCTGGCCAGCCAGAAGGCCTACGCCGAGGGCCTGCGCGCGATCTACCTCTACACCGCCGCGCACCAGGATCCCGATATCGCCCAGCAGGTTTCGGGTGCCGACGCCGATCTCGCGGACCGGGTCAACGACCTGCTGCTGCCGATCGTCAAGGGCGTCGGTTCCGAGCGGGCGTACCAGTACCTGACCGAATCGCTGCAGACCCTGGGCGGCTCCGGCTTCCTGCAGGACTACCCGATCGAGCAGTACATCCGCGACGCGAAGATCGACTCGCTCTACGAGGGCACCACCGCCATCCAGGCGCAGGACTTCTTCTTCCGCAAGATCGCCCGTGACCGCGGCGTCGCGCTGGCCCACGTGGCCGGCCAGGTGCAGAAGTTCATCGAGACCGAGGCAGGCAACGGTCGCCTGAAGGGTGAGCGCAAGCTGCTCGCCACCGCGCTGGAAGACGTGCAGGGCATGGCCGCGACGCTCACCGGGCACCTGATGGGCGCCCAGGAGAACCCGTCCGAGCTGTACAAGGTCGGCCTCGGTTCGGTCCGCTTCCTGCTCGCCGTCGGCGATCTGCTCATCGGCTGGCAGCTGCTGCGGCAGGCCGAGATCGCCATCAAGGCGCTCGACAACGGCGCCACCGGCGCCGACGAGTCGTTCTACCAGGGCAAGGTCGCGGTCGCGCAGTTCTTCGCGCGCAACATGCTGCCGGAGCTGACCTCGGTCCGCACCATCCTGTCGAACCTGGACAACGACATCATGGAGCTCGACGAAGCGGCGTTCTGATACTGACGCACAAACGACGAAAACGGCCCGGATCACTCCGGGCCGTTTTCGTGTTCAGGCAGCGCTGGATTCGATGAGCTCGTCGATGACGACGGTATTGCCGCCGAGCTGTTTGGCTTGATACATGGCGGTGTCGGCACGCTGGATCAATACCGAGTGCGGCAGCCAGGCGTCGTCGACCACCACCACACCGATGCTCGCAGTCACCGTCACCGGTTCCACCGGCTCGGCCGATCGCCGTACCGGCTCCGGCTCCGCGACAACGCGCCGCACCAACTCCGCCTGGGTCCGCGCCGTCTCCACGCAAAGGTGACCGAAGAGCACGAACTCCTCGCCACCCGTGCGCACGACCACCATCCGCTCGCCGACCGCGGCGCGTAGCCGTTTCGCGGTCCGCACCAGCACCTCGTCGCCCACCCCGTGCCCGAAGCGATCGTTGACGTCCTTGAACCGATCGAGATCCAGCGCGATCGCGCAGGTCGGCGTCCGGCCACCCGGCGCACCCACCTTCGCGAGATGCAGTTCCAGGCCACGACGATTCAACAGGGCGGTCAACGGATCCGTGATCGCGTCCTGGCGCAGCACCCAGTAGCAGAACTGCATCGTAGGCAGCAGGACAACGCCCGCGGCCACCGAGATCAGCACGATCGCCAGGCCGACCATCGGATCGCCGCCCACCGCAACCATGCTGACCGTCAACGCCACCACCGAAAGCACCGTCCAGGTGGCGTGCACCGCCAGCACCTTGGCGTTGTGCATGACCGCCAGGTAGCCGCCCGTGACGACCAGCAGGATCACCCCGAGCGCGCCGTACACCCGATTCGCTTCCTGCAGGCAGGCCACCGTGATCGCGAGATCCGCGGCCGCGAAAAGCGTCAGCGATTCGCCCCGGCTCGGCCATGGCAGGAACCACCAGCGCACGGCCCAGAACAGTGCGAACGCGGCGATCATCCAGTCGAGCGCCCGGCCGATCTCGCTGGGCGGACCGGTGTCGGAGGCCAACACCAGGATGGCGATGCCCGCGAGCACCACGCCGCCCGCACCGACGATCACCTTGGTCCAGTGCACGGCCGCGTGCGAGTCGAGAGCGCGCGCCAGCCAGTTGTAATCGGCCTGATCGTGCCACCAAGCCTTGACCATCACGCGAGCATTGGCCACCGGACCACCACCAAGCGCAGAAGGATCAATTCCATCGCAGACGCCGAGCGCAAGATTTCATCATCGGAATCTCACCAGCTAACTGGTCAAGTGTATGACTCTCTGCCCGGCGGTGCACGTGTCCGCCATGTGTCAGGTAGCTCATTTGTAAAGCATCAGCGCTGGTCAACATCATTTTGTGCATTCGACCAAGTCTGCGGCCCGGATCTTGGGTCCTGTCGTCTCGAACCACTTCCCGATATGTCCGATCCAAATCCCGGCAAAAGCGTGAATCTTCAGCAAACGCCGACGATATCCGCGCCTACCGAGGTGAGCAGGTCATGGATACGACAAAGCGGCCCGGATCGCTCCGGGCCGCTTCGTGAAATTCTGGACGCCCCGCCGTCCATCCCCAGCAGTACGCGGGGCTGTATCTCTAATCTCTTCGACGAGCTACTTGGCGCCCGCCGAGCCGCTCGACAGCGCCTTGGCGAGGTCCGTGATGGCCTTGCTCGAGCCCGTTGCCGTCGGATCCGGCTCACCGACGCCGATCACCGGCTGCACCGTGATACCCGGCTCCACCGTAATGGCCGGTGCCGCACCAGCGGTAGCCAAACCCGACCCGGCGACGATGACACCTGCCGCTGCAGCCAGCACGACTCCGAACACACGCATTTTGCTCATTCAGCTGTTTCCTTTACAGAATCTTCTCTGGCCGAAAACCCCATTGGCATCGACCGAGGCCAGTTCTATCACGCGGATTCAGCATCCAGCGACCATTCAGCCATCGCGGCTTTCCGCCATTGATTGCTCATCGCTTGCAAATCAAAGGTCATGCAACTTTCAAAATGTAAGCTAGCGTATAGCCAGGCCATGACCCGATTTCTATCGGCAATCCCGTTGGGGGCAGGCACTATAGCCGCTGGCAACCGCCCAATATCCAGTGCAATAGACATTCGACATCGATCATTCACGGCACCGGCCGAATAGGCATAGCAAACAATGGGCACACAATTGCGTGCGGGGAAATTCATCAACCGCATGGAACGCGCGAACTCAGCAATCTACCGGCTAAGTTGTGATTCATCACATACAGAATGTATGTAACATCGATGGCCGATCCGCCGAATACAGCCCGGCAATGGGAACGATCTCAGCCTTCCAAACAATCAGCGTGCCAGATTCTGGAGACCATACTCGGCGACTACCAGGATTTCATCCTCGAGAACCACAACGTCCAGGGCCGGCTCGACGGATAGCCGCTGCCATTCCCGAACATATCGATCTTCCACCGGTGTGGTGGACGACGATGCCTCGATATCGCCGAAATCGCCGTGTCCGCAATCGCACCAGCCGGGGAATTCGATCACCCGCAGGCCCTCATCACGGAGCACGTCGGCGAGCCACACCGGATCACCGGTCCAAGACATAGGTGTCCTGCCTTTCGTTGAATGGGAAGAGTTCAGGCCGGGTCGAAGCACACGAATGTGTCGAAGTGCCAGCGGCAACAAACCGGCCTGAATCTGAGAGTTGTTTTCAGCAGCACGACTCGAAGCGTGTAAGCCGAACCCCAGTTGGCGGCCAGCCGGACTTGACAGGGTCGGCCGCGTGGCTGCCTGCCGCGATCGTCGCCGCACTGCCGACGAGCACACCACTGTTCTTGCTGCGCAGCTCCACAACGAGGTTGCCGGTCCCCGCGCTCTCCCTCCGATAGGTCACTGCGCAGACGGTGATATTGCGTTCGATCCGGACTCTTTCGGGCATGACGTTGCTCGCACCAACTGTGCGAGTCCTCATGTGGGACTTGAACGCGATGTCGTAGGCCTGCCCCCGCCACGGTGGGCGTCCCGGAGTCGGCCAGGCGTGCGTCGGTGCCGACCGCACCGACCGCACGGCGGCCGCGTCGGCCGAGCACGCGATTCAGCACGGCACGAATGGCGCAGAAAAGGAGCAGATCGCGGGAAGGCCCGAGGCTCCCCCCTTCGGAGCCTCGGGCTCGACCGCCGTCCGCGACTCGAGGTGAGCCACGGGTTTGCGGTCCGCTATCCCTTCGTGTCGATCGCCATGCCGTCAATGACGGATGACGACTTCCCCCTTGTTACTTCCGGTTTGCGTCACTCGTTCCGATGCACACACGGCCGGAAGCGCGGCAGCTGGACCTGCCGGTACATAGTGGTATCACGTGGTGGATGAGTGGACGAAGGCCGTTTCGGCGTCAGCGGAAGATCGCGTTAGCTGAGATATAACAGACGCTCATGCGATCTGCGACGAAGCGGCAGTGCCCTCAAGTACTCCAGGAAGGCGGTCGGGCCACCCGTCGGAACAGAAGCCATTGGCACAGATCCAATGCGGCCCAACAGCTATCGGCGAGTAACTGTCGAGATATGGATCACAGAAATGTCTAGTAACACCGGCACTAAAAATACGATGCCGAATCGCATTCCGTAGGTTCTGTTTGCTCAACCAGAAATCGGCACACATCTTTGTGCCGATTGCACGACTGTCGCACTTATTGTAAATGAAAACGCTTGTCGATGCAGGCTTTGCGTGAGACGCCCGAAAGAGACAGTGGCACAGGGAGTCCTGCATTGCGTGACACGCACGAAGGTATCCGCATTAGGACCGACATTCAGGTTGTACGTGGTGAGTTCCGAGAGGCTTTGGACTTGCACGTCACGACGTCGCCGACCTCGAGGTCTCGAGTAGTGGAGACGAGAACCGTGGTGTTGCCGCCCCTGGGGGCTGCGGTACCCACGCCGACGATCACCGCGACGTTGCTCACCGACAGTTGTAGCGTCGCCGTGGTGCGGTAGAACTGGTTGCCGGTTAACACGATCGAATCAGCACATGTCGCTGCAGTTTTCGGCTTCCGGACCACAAGGCCCTCGTTCGCCACCACGGATCCCGAATACCCTGTCGCGGCGGGGATCCAGCCGGCGATCTCGGATTCGAGGTCGGCGTCGTCGTGTGCGGTCCAGATCGTCTCCACCTCCTCTCCTCAGTGACGGCGGGATGAGTCCGGCACGATGCGGCCCGCGACGATCAACGTGTTGGCGGCCAGTGCTTTTCGGCGGCAGTGGTCCGTGGAGCAGGCGCGGTGCACGTACATCGACTCGCGAGCCTTGGCGACGGTGAGCAGAGCTGCGGGAGTGGCGTGGTCGGCCATATCGAGCAGTTCCAGGACAGTGTTGCCCACGTCAGACCTTGGATAGGCGAAAGGTTCACGGCACCAATGGATTTGCGGTGCGTCGCGGGAGGGCGGCACCCCACCCCCGATCAGGGGGTATATGGCGGGTGCGCGGCAGGCTCGTGCCCGCTTGTCGTCGATCTCGAAGAGGTTTCCGGGGGGGCATGCCACACGTCGTGGCGGAGCCGAATACGCGCTGCTGCTTCATCATTCGCGGAGGTATGAAAGCGATTGATAGTAAGGAAGTTTCCCGGGAAGTTCAGGATGAGGGCGCAGCTCTGGCGCTGCACGTGGCAGCACCTAACGCTCGGCGGATGTCAAGCCCGGAATACGTGTTGGCCTCGAAATCGCAGGTAAATAGCTACTTTTGAGCAGCTGACCGGGAGTCGGCGATGCCTCCGAAACGACAATTGCCCCACCTCCTGCGAGGTGGGGCAATTATGTCTGCCCTCCGAGCCGATATGCCGTCCGGTGTGGATCAAGGCATGTCGGTGTCTTCGATAACTACTTCGCGGCCCCCGAGCCCGAGCTCAGCGCCTTGATGAGGTCGACGAGCACGGAGGACGAGCCGGTGCCCTCGTCGGCCACGTTGCCCTTGGCGTCGGCGCTGAGGCTGGCGGAGCCGCTGTCGGCGGAGCCCGTGTCGGCGGCCGAGGCCAGGCCCGAACCGGCCAGGATGATGCCGGCGCTAGCCGCGAACACAACGCCGAACACGCGAATCTTGCTCATCTGGAAATCTTCCCCTTGAAGAATTGAACCCTCCATCGGCGACCTGCTGGTCGCCGAGCAATATTTTTCTATCACAGGGATTCGTCGGTCAGCGACCTTTCAGCCACACCGTCGACTACGGTGCTATTGCCGATCGATAACGGGGCATGCACAGTGAGGACTTCGGAACAAGTCCTGCAAATCTGGTGTCTTACTGCGACTTCTACGGCCATCCAGCCGATGCGGAGGCAGAATCCGCATAGCAGCATGTTGGCGCTCTGTCAGTAGCACACAAAAGGAAGCGCGTCTCAAACCCGTGAACCGATATCCAGCAACTCCAGAGCATGAACCCACAGGCGGCCGACTCGATTACGAGTACCCAGCTATTCAGGGGTTATGTTGTGATTTATTTCATATGAAAACAACGTAACTTAGATATCTGCCGCTGCGATAGTGGTTTCCAGTCGAAGGTTCGACGAGTGGGTGGGGATGGCATTGCCGAGTTCGGCACAAATCGGATTGGGATAGCCGTAGTCCACGTACACCATTCGGTGATCCACGTCGACGATGACGCCGTGTTCGGTGACACCGCGTTCGACCGCGAGCCCGGTGAACGTGACGCGCGCACCGATATGGTGCCGGAATATCTCGAGTGCGCGGTTCGCGCGACGGGTTCGCGTCGGCTTTCTCACCGTGGGCACTGTTCGTCGTCGGTCGGCGCTTCCGCCGCGCGGTGCGGTGTGGCGACCAGTGTCGTACTGCGTACCCGAGGGTTGCGTGGATCGTGGATGAGAACCATTGCGACGGCGTATGGTTCATCGCCGCCGAGGTAGGGAATGCCGGAGATGCCGGGCCGCCATGCGCCGAATCCGGCGAGCCGCGGCACGCCGCGCGCGACCCGACCGAGCGCCATCGCGGCGGTAGCTGATCGATCGCTCAACACAGCTCATCCACCTTGCGGCACAGCGTGATTCGCATCACAATATGTTTGATGTGACACGCCGTACTCCCAGTTGAGACTCGTCGGGAGAGCCGCGGTCATCGGCGACGGTCATCGCATGCCCTCCTCGTCGGGCAGCAGGTCGACAATGCGGCATCCAGCACCGCGGCGATCCGGACGAGCTCGTCCACGGTGAACGAGCCGTGCGCGGCAAGCAGGCTGCGCAGGTCGGATGCCGGCAGCCCGGAACATGCGGCCAAGTCCTCGAGACAAAGTCCCGCATCGGACATGGCGCACCGCACTCTCCCGGCAACCACGCGGTCTAGGTGTTCCATAAGGAGCTCACTAAGATCTGTTTGGACCTGTCACAACTCATTCGTGATCTTTATGGGGCGAAATGCCCGATACCCTGCGGGGATCCTCGGCGCTTTTACGGCATGTCGTTTGCCAGGTAGCCATTCGGACCTCAGAATGGTCCGTATGGGTGTGCAAAAGGTACCTTCGGATATCAATCGTGCGGTCGGAGCGGAGCTCAGGGCAGCCCGGGCTCGACGGGCTCTGACGCGCCCGCAACTCGCCGCACTGACCGGACTCGGGGTCAGCACGATCCAACGCTTCGAGAACGGCGATCGGTCCCCGGACATGCAGCAGCTGCACGCATTGTGCACGGCGCTCGACATTCCGATGCGGGAGTTCGTTGCCGCGGCACTGCGCGACGTCGAACGCCCCAAGGAGTAACGCGACCCAACTGAACATCGCCATCCGCTGCCGTCGCCGCCCAGGTCTCGGCGGCGCGAAAGCTACTGCACGAGACAGTGAATCGGACCTCCGACCGGCAAACTGTTGCGGCGCAACACTTCACGCCGTGAAATCGGCGTCAGCGCCGTAAAGAGCCATGCGGGCACAGCGGCCGGCGCGGGAAAACGCCTACACTTCGCTCTACCTCGAGCCCCACTCCGAGACGGAACCGAACTCGCGTCCCGGAATCTGGCGTAGTTATATCCCATTCGCCGGGGGGGCGCCCACCAAAGTCGCCCTGCCGCAGAATGTTTCGTCGCACCCCCGGTCCGACCGGTAACGCGTTACCGGATAGCCAGAAGACAGCTCGAGCCGCGAGAAGCAGCCAGGTGGCGGCCGCGCGCGGCTCGTCGACGGAGACGGGGCACTGCCCCGGAATCGTTGCGCTCACTCACATTTCACGACAGGAATGGGGTCGTACTTGACCGTCCTGGTGTGCCGGTAGACCTCGCGACCGGAGCGCTTGTCGGTGATGATGCGGGTGTCGGAGGTGGTGAAGCCCGGCGCGCCCTCCGAGGCGATGCAGTCCTTGCCCTTGGGCAGCTTGACGGTGGTCGGCTCGGTCGGCTTGGTCCGGTCACCGGTGACGGATTCGACCTCGACGGTCTTGGTGCCCCAGAGTCGAACGGTCACTTCGGAATCCGTGGTGACGGCCTCGATGAAGACACCGGTCGGGCTGTTGTTGCGGAAGCTCAGATCGATCGCGCCGTCGAAGACGGTCGCCTCGCGCGCGGCCGGGTAGCGGGAGATGTAGTAGCTGTGCTCGGTGTGGCCCGCGTCCTCCATGCCCGCGAAGTACGCGGCGTTGTAGAGGGTGGTGGCGAACTGGCTGATACCACCGCCGACGGCGGTGCCCGGCCGGCCGTGGTCGATGATGCCGGACTCGACGTAGCCCTCGGCCGTGCCGCGCGGGCCGGTGAAGTCGTTGAGCGAGAACGTATCCCCCGGCTTCACCACCGCGCCGTTCACCTTCCTGGCGACCACCTTGATATTCACGCCGGACGGACCGCTGAATCCGTTGGTGGTGAACGAGCCCATCGGCTCGATGACGCCGAGTCCCTGCGCCGCCTCGGTGGTGAGCTTCGGCTCCACCTTTTCGTAGACCACCTGGCCGTTGCGTTCCTGCGGCGCGGTCAGCAACGCGGTGAACTGCTCGAACGTCTTCGGCCAGTTGATCTTGTCGCCGACGACCGCGGGCACCACCGTCGGTTTGCCGCCGGTCAGTGCGAACGTCGCGTCCTTCGCCTCGATCTCCGTCGCCACCAGCTGGGGCGCCAGCAAACCGACCGCGATGTTCTGATCGATGGAAACGCCGAGGCCGCCCTGGCCGTCGGGCACGAAGGAAAGCACGGTGGCGATCTGCTCCGGGTCGAGCTTGGCCGACGCCCCCTTGCCCGCGAACGTGATCGGCGCGCGCACCGCGGGCTCGGCCACCGTGCGCAGGGCCTGATCGACCGCTTCCGGCCGGACAGTGAGCGGCGCGGGGTGCACCGGAAGGTCGACCGTGATGCCGGTGATCCAGTTGCCGATCAGCTCGTCGCGTGCGGCGGCGACGTCGAGCACTCGGCCGGGCACCGGTGCGACGGCCACGGGTCTGGCCTTGTCGAAGGCGATGGTGCCCTCGACCGACGGCCGGTCGTGCACGCGCAGCGCGGTCAGCTGGCGATCGAGCGCGGCGTCGTCGACGGCGCTGGCCACCGCGACATCGCGGGTGGTGAAGAACGAGGCGAGCCGGGTGAGTGGATTGAGCGGCTGCGTGCCGACGCGCGCCCAGGTGCCGTCCCAGTCCACCGCCAACCCCGCGGCGGCGGGCACCAGCCGAGTCTGCACGTCACCGATGCGCAGCGGCAGTTCCCGATCGGATCTCGGCCCGAGCTCCGCGCGCAATCGCGCGTCCGCGGCGGCGGTGTCCAGGCCACCGACCTCGATGCCCGCGACCACGGTGCCGCGCGGCACCTGCCCGGACGACAGCACCCAGTCGACCGTGTAGCCGATGCCCGCCACCGCAAGCACCGCACCGACCGCGATGCCCGCCCGCTTCAGCACGGTGCGATTCAGCCGCTGCGGCGGGGGTCCGGAGATCGGCCGCCGGGCCGGGCGCTCGGCGGGCACGGCCCGATGGGTGGCGCGCCGGGACGGGGTGACCCGGATCGGTTCGGTAGGCGCCGAGTCGCCGCCCCACGCCTGGGCCGGGTTCGCCTCGTTGGTCTCGGCCGTTCCGTGGGCCTGGGCCGACCCTTGGGCCTGGGCCGATTCGAGCAACTGGCGTAAGCCGACCTCGCCCGCCGGTTGGTGGCCACGGCGTCCGGTGCTCGACTGGCTCGTCACGAACCGTCCTCCCCGTTCGGTTGAGTTGGGACTCACAGGATGCGAGTCCCGCCAACGATAGTGCGCGACGCCGACATCGGCCGGTGAGCACCGATCTGCAGCTAACTCCGTGCAAAGAAGCAGGTGGTACACGCAAAGGGCCCCGCGCAGTTGCCGGGTCGGGGGTCTGGCAACTACGCGGAGCCGATCTGATTATCGGTGCGGCGCACCGTGCGTTACACCGCCGAACGGACCAGGATCGGACCGAAGCGGGACAATCCGGTAGACGAGTGTTCGGCCACCGCACACACGAGGGAGATGGATGGCATGCAGCTGGGAATGATCGGCCTCGGGCGGATGGGCGCCAATATCGTGCGTCGCATCGTCAAGGACGGGCACACCGCCGTCGGCTACGAACGCCGCCCACACCAGATCGATATCCTGCGCCAGGAGCTCGGCGACCACTTCCAGGGCAGCACCGACCTCGCGGATTTCGTGCGCACCCTGGAAACGCCGCGGGTGGTGTGGGTGATGATCCCCGCGGGCGCGACCGGGGCCGTCATCGACCAGGTCGCCGAGCTGCTGGAGCCGGGCGACATCATCATCGACGGCGGTAACAGTCGCTACCACGAGGACATCAAACGGGCCGAGCAGTTGCGCCCCAAGGGCATCCACTACGTGGACATCGGCACCTCGGGTGGCGTCTTCGGCCTGGACCGCGGCTTCTGCCTGATGATCGGCGGCGAGGCCGATCCTGTGCGGTACCTGGATCCGCTGCTGAAGTCCATCGCACCCGGCGTCGAGGCGGCCGAGCGGACGCCGGGACGCACCGGCGAGCCGTCGATGGCCGAGCAGGGCTACCTGCACTGCGGACCCGCGGGCGCGGGGCACTTCGTGAAGATGGTGCACAACGGCATCGAGTACGGCGCGATGGCCGCTTACGCCGAGGGACTGAACATCCTGCACAAGGCGAACTACGGCAACGAGCACGACGGCGAGTTCTCCGCCGAGGAGACGCCGCTCGAGCATCCCGAGTACTACAAATACGACCTGGACGTGCCCGAGGTGACCGAGGTGTGGCGCCGCGGTTCGGTGGTCGCCTCCTGGTTGCTGGACCTCACCGCGAGCGCGCTGTACGCGGACCCGAACCTCGATTCCTACAGCGGCCGGGTCTCCGATTCCGGCGAGGGCCGGTGGACGATCGATGCCGCGATCGACACCGGCGTTCCGGTGCCGGTGCTCGCTTCCGCACTGTTCCAACGGTTTTCGTCACGCGGCGAATCGCTGTACGCGGACAAGATGCTGTCGGCGATGCGCAAGGCGTTCGGCGGGCACAACGAGCTACCCGGCGCGTAGCGAAAACGCGGCTCCCGCACGGTGCGGGAGCCGCGGTACGCAACGACCGGTCAGAAGCCGGCCGCCTGCGCCATCAGCTTGGCGACCGCCAGCGGGCCGTACCAGAACAGATAGTTGATGCCGTAGAGAAATGCCATGGCGGGTAATCCTTTTCAGTCGAAGTTGCGATCTATCCAGTCGATCGTCTGCATGCCGAACAGGTCCGTACCCCAGCCGTAGATATCGGTGAGCATGCGGACCATGCCGCAATCGGTGGGCTGGTAGGTGACGTCGGTGCCGCCTGCCCGGTAGGTATCGGCGAGTTCCCGCGAGTCCTTGGCGGGCACCAGCGACATCGGCGAGTCGTCGGCGACGCAGGACGTGATGGCCACCTTGGCCTTCGGCGTGCCGGAGCGACCGAGGATGTTGTCCTCGAACGCG
Organism: Nocardia sp. NPDC046473; assembly: GCF_040645995.1. Taxonomy (NCBI): domain Bacteria; kingdom Bacillati; phylum Actinomycetota; class Actinomycetes; order Mycobacteriales; family Nocardiaceae; genus Nocardia; species Nocardia sp. NPDC046473. Next base: position 90,836 of record NZ_JBEYZJ010000006.1, on the reverse strand, counting down.
CGCTGGAAGGCGGGTTCGTCGGCGGGGCTCAGCCCGGAGTTGAACAGCGTATTCAATGGCAGGAACGGCAGCCCGAAGTAGGCGGGCGTCTGGCATTGGGTACGGAAGGCGTTCGCCAACCCGACGCCTGCCGGGTTCAGCTTCGAGTTCACCGCCATCTCCGGGTACGCGGGCTCCAGGCCGAGCAGCGTGGCCAGCGCGAAACCGGAGCCGACCGAGCCGTCGGCGACCCGCATGAAGTTGCGCGGGTTCACCACCATCCCTTCCAGCACAGCGGATTTCACGTCGAGCTCCGGCGCGTAGGTCGGCTGCAGCTCGGCGGCGAAGGCCGCGCCCACGCCGCCGCCCGCGACGCCGAACAACGCCGTCTGCGCGTTCGGGTCGAGTCCGGCCTCGCGATGCGCCAACGCCGCACGGACACCGTCGAGCTGGGCGTGCGCGGCGAACTTGCCCGCGAAGACGCCGTGCGGCTTGCGGTCCCCGTCGTTGCCGACGTCGGAGATCATCACCGCGTAGCCCTTGTCGAACATCAGCGCCAGCGGGCCGAGCGCCGACCACGACGAACCGTCCAGCGGGTCGCCGCCGGTCCACTGCGTGCTCGGATGACAGGACCAGCCGACGCTGTCGTTGGCCTCCTGATAGGAGATCAGCTTCTTCTCACCAACGGGCGCACCGTGATTCGGGATCATCAGGATGCCGGTGCTGATGGTCGGCGTGACTCCGTCGATGCCGGTGGTCACGTACATCAGCTTGTAGGCCTCGACGTCGGGCGGGGTGATGCCGAGGAACATCACGTCGACCTTCTTGGCCTTCAGCAACGTCCCCGGCTGTTCGGACCCGGTCAGCGACGGCTCCTGATAGAACGGGTCGTTGGCGAGCAACGCCTGGAACGCCTGATCCGGCGGAACCGGTTGCGCGCCTTGGATCTGCCCGACGACGAAGCCGTTGAAGACCCGGTCGAGTCCGGGCGTCGGCATTTCCTGTTCTGCGGCAGCGGTTCCCGCGCAGAGCACCAACGAGGCGACCGTCGCGACGGTCACGGTGAAGCGTTTCATCTAGCGCACCGCCATCGTGTCGATCGGAGTCACCTGGATCTGCCTGGCGGCCGAATCCAACAGCTGCGGAATGTTGAACAGCGGTCGATGCGATTCCATTTGTATCTCGTAGGGCGTGCGCATCACGGCTTCCAGTGCGGGCCAGTTGTTTTCGACCTGGAACTTGTACTTCGGCAGCAGCTCGGTGGTGATGTAGTCCCAGCGGGAATCGAACTCGGACCAATTCCAGTCCGGCAGTGGCAATGTCACCAGCGCGGGCTGACCGTTGGCCATGGTCACCTGCATGCGCACCGGGTTGAATTCCCGTGGCGGCGCGACGCCCGCGACCGACGGCGATCCGGCCGCACCGCTGACGTAGGTGATCGCCTCGCCGACGCTGCCCTTATAGCCGCGCACCGCGTCCCACTGGTCGCGGATCACCCATTCTTGTTCCCTGCGCAGCAGAGTCCCGTTGCCCGAGGCGATCCGGCCGTAATCACCGGAGGCGACCCCACGCCAGGCCGTCATGATGTCGTCGCCGAACAGCCCGGCCGCCTGGAACTCCTGCAGTGCGGGCAGGCCTTCGGTGACGTAGGCGTCGTGCATCGGCATCAGATCCGAGAAGATGTTTTTCTGCATCACCAGGATCATCCCGATGATGTAGCGCAGGTCCTCCGGCGAAATCTGCGAGCCCGCCTCGGCCAGCGCCATCAGCCCGTGCGGAAGTTGGGCCACCGCTTGCGGTCCGGCGGCCTGCTCGACCGCGGCGATGACACCGCGCGCGGATTCGGAGAGACCGGGCAGGCCGTAGATGTTGCCCATCAGCTCGAAATCGATGAGCCCGCCGCCGAAGTCGGCGCCGACCTGACCGCCCATGCCCGCCCACTGCAGTTCGCGGTGGTTCAGTTGCAGGTCTTCGTAGTAGCGATAGGACCTGATCAGGTTGGTGCGATTGGCCTCGACGCCGGCCCGCGGATCCCAGGACCGCAGGTCGATGCCCGCCTTGTTCGTCACGTCGACCAGCCAGTACTGATAGAGCAGGGCGGCGTATCGGGTGGGCGCAACCCCTTCGGCGCGCGCCTCGTCCAACAGCCCGCGCAGCTCGTTCACGTCATAGGGCAGCTCAGGGTTGACGCCGCCGGGACTGCTCGCGGCGTCTCGGTTCACCAGCGGCAGGTCCAGGTAGCGGTCCACGTCGCCGGCGGCTCCCGCCGGGGCGGTGGACGCGAGTCCGAGACCGGTCGCGGCCGCGAGAGCCAGTGCGGTGGCGCGCAGCGCCATACCGATTCGCATCAGCTGTTCAGCCTTCCTCTCTGCTAGCTCGATTCGAGTAATTCGTTAAGCCGAAGAGATGTCCTGCCGGTAGCTGCGTATCGATAAGGCAGTGATAAATCGCCCTGCCAGTCGCATAGCCCCGGTAGCACAGTAGGTGACGTGCAGGTAAACACACAGATCAGCCCGACCGCAAACGTCGATGTGACGAGCATTCAGCAGCCGACGAAAACGTGTAACACGTAAGTTGCCTGCTAGTTGCTGATAAATCGTCCTGTGGACATGGTGAAATGCCTGGGCGATGTGAATCAAAATTCATGAGATAGCTCACAAGGGCCACCCGCAGGCCATCGAGGTAGCAGGGGACTACCCGAATCTCACCGTCTCAGACAGAATGGGGCGGAAGCTACGTCCACGGACCGCGACCGCCGCGGCCCGGATAGTGGGGTGAATCGATGGCCGAGAAGCATGTGGTCCGCAATGGCGAGGTCGACATCGCCGTCTACGAGCAAGGGAATCCGGACGGGCCGACGATCCTGCTGCTGCACGGCTGGCCGGACTCACATCACCTGTGGGACAACGTCGTTCCGGAGCTGACCGACCGGTTCCGGGTATTGAGCGTGGACAACCGCGGGCACGGAGCATCGTCCAACCCGCCTGGCACCGCAGCCATTTCGACCACGACACTGGCCGCCGACTATGTCGCGGTGATCGAGGCGCTCGGCAACGGCGCACCCGTGCACGTGCTCGCGCACGACTGGGGCAGCGTCGCCACCTGGGAAATCGTCTGTGGCCCTGACGCCGAACGCCTGGTCGCGTCGTTCACCTCGGTCTCCGGGCCGAGCATCGCGCACGTCAGCAAGTGGGCGCGCGCCCGGCTGGCCCGGCCGACGCCGCGCAATATCGCGCTGCCGCTGGCCCAGCTCGGTTCGTTCGCCTACTCGACCTTCCTCGCACTACCGGGACTGCCGAAGGCGGCGATCAAGCTGGGGATGAGCGAACAGCTGTGGCGCTCCGGGCTTTCCGCCGCCGAGGGCGCGCCGCCGGAGCGGATTCACCTGGCGCCGACCTTCAAGCAGGACATGGCGAACGGGCTGCGCATCTACCGGTCGACCTGGGCCGCCAATCCGCTGCGGGCCCGCGACCAATTCACCACGGTGCCAACCCAGATCATCATCGGCACCCGCGATCCGGCAGTGCGGCAATCGAGTTACGCCGACGAGGATCAGTGGGCCGATCAGGTCTGGCTGCGGGTGGTGCAGGGCGGGCATTGGCTGCCGTTCTCGCACCCGGAGCTGCTCGCCTCGGCCGCGATCGAATTGATCGACTCCGTGGCGGGTGCACCACCGGCCCGGGCGTTGCGCCGGGCCCGAATGGGCGTGTCGCGCAGGCCGTTCGAGGATCAGCTCGTCGTGATCACCGGCGGCGGCAGCGGTATCGGCCGGGCGACCGCGCTGGCGTTCGCACGCGAGGGTTCCGAAGTCGTGGTGTCCGATGTCAACGGCGTCGCGGCCGAGGCGACCGTCGCGTTGATCGCTCAGTCGGGCGGCAAAGCGCACGCCTACGAGTTGGATGTGTCCGACGAGTCCGCGGTGCGCAAGCACGCCGACGGCGTGATCCGCGAACACGGCGTGCCCGACGTCCTGATCAACAACGCCGGCATCGGACAGGCCGGGCGGTTCCTGGACACCTCGTCCGAGGACTTCGACCGGGTACTCGCGGTCAACCTGCACGGAGTCGTCAACGGCTGCCGCGCTTTCGCCGGTGCGATGGCCGAGCGCGGGATCGGCGGGCACATCGTCAACCTGTCCAGCATGGCGGCCTACACCCCGCAGCAGGCGTTCACCGCGTACTCCACCAGCAAGGCCGCGGTCTTCATGTTCTCCGACTGCCTGCGCGCCGAATTGTCCAGCAGCGGAATCGGTGTCAGCACCATCTGCCCCGGCATCGTGCACACCAACATCGTGGCGAACACGCGCATGTCGGGTGTATCCGCCGAGGAAGAGCAGCGCAGACAACAGCTCTACGACCGCCTGTACCGCCTGCGCGGATACGGTCCGGACAAGGTCGCCGAGCAGATCGTGCGGGCCGTGCGGAAGAACAAGGACGTCGTCCCGGTGACTCCGGAAGCCCGGCTGCAGTACGTCTTCGGCCGCTTCGCACCGGGAGTAGTCCGATTCGCCGCCACCCGAGGCAGTTTGGTGCGCTGACAGACGAAGGCGGTATTCGGTCACAGCATGACCGAATACCGCCCTCGTCGCGTGCTCACACTCGATCGCCTCAGCGCGACAACTGATTTCGTCAGGACATGGGTAACTCACCGGGGACCGGCCAACTCACCCAGCGCCGCACCGCCAGCCGCCAACGCCACTGGCACTCAGTCTGGCCTGAAGACGCGGAGAGGCGGGGGGGAGCTACCGCTCGACGATGGCGACGACGCCCTGGCCGCCCGCGGCACAGATGGAGATCAGCGCGCGGCCGGATCCCTTCTCCGCCAGCAGCTTCGCGGTCGAGGCGACGATGCGTCCGCCGGTCGCGGCGAACGGGTGGCCCGCCGCCAGCGAGGAGCCGTTGACATTGAGCTTGCTGCGGTCGATCGAGCCGAGCGCCCCGTCCAGGCCGAGCCGCTCCTTGCAGTAGGCGTCGGACTCCCACGCGGACAGCGTGGCGAGCACCACGGAGGCGAACGCCTCGTGGATCTCGTAGTAGTCGAAGTCCTGCAGGGTCAGGCCGTTTCGGGCCAGCATCCGCGGCACCGCGTAGGTCGGGGCCATCAGCAGGCCGTCCGGGCCGTGGATGTAGTCGACCGACGCGACCTCGCTGTCGACCAGGTTGGCCAGCACCGGCAGGTTGCGCTCGGTGGCCCATTCCTCGCTGGACAGCAGCACCGCGGAGGCGCCGTCGGTCAGCGGGGTGGAGTTACCCGCGGTCATGGTGGCGTCGCCCGCCTTGACGCCGAACACCGGCTTGAGGGTGGCCAGCTTCTCGACGGTGGAGCCGGGACGCAGGTTGTCGTCGCGGGTCAGCCCGAGGAACGGGGTGATCAGGTCATCGAAGAAGCCGCGGTCGTAGGCGGCGGCCATGTTCTTGTGCGACAGGTAGGCCAGCTCGTCCTGCGCCTCGCGCGGCACGCCGAATTCCTTGGCGGTGATCGCGGCGTGCTCGCCCATGGACAGCCCGGTGCGCGGCTCGGCGTTGCGCGGGATCTCGATGCCGAGCATGCTCGGGCGCAGCTGGCCGACCAGCTTGAGCCGGTCCTTGTTGGACTTGGCGCGGTTCGCGTCGAGCATCCACTCGCGCATGCCCTCGCTGACGCCGATCGGGGCGTCGGACGTGGTGTCGGTGCCGCCGCCGATGCCGGCTTCGAAGCGGCCCTGGGCAATTCCGTCGCCGACGGTGACGATGGCCTGGAGGCCGGTGCCGCAGGCCAGCTGCAGATCGTGGGCCGGGGTGTACGGGCTGAGCTTGCTGCCGAGCACGCTCTCCCGGATCATGCCGTGCTCGCCGACCCGCTTGAGCACGGCGCCGCCGACCACCATGCCGAGCCGCTCGCCCTGCAGGCCGAAGCGGCTGACCAGGCCGTCCAGCGCGGCGGTGAACATGTCCTGGTTGGAGGCGTGCGCGTACGCCTTGTCGGAGCGAGCGAACGGAATCCGGTTGCCGCCCACGATCGCGACCGGGCGGGTGGTCTTACCGGTCTTGGCGGTGCTCTTCGCCGAACGGGATTTGGTTGTCACTCGAGTCTCCAGGTCTCGTTGGGGATGTTCGGCGCTCCGGAGTCCGCGTGGAAGTCTCCACTGATCGGCGCCCCGTCGCGGTTGGTTTACATTAAACTTACTCTGGAGTAAGTTTGTTGTCGACACCGTACCCCCGCAAATGTGCGTGAGCAGACCAAATGCCGGGGGAACCAGCAGACCCGAGAACAGCATCGCGGCGTGAGCGACAGTCCCGGAGGCGGTAGCTTGCGTAACCACACGGCAGGGACCGTGCACGCCGCCGGCCACCCGGCGGCGTGAGCATCAGTCCCGAAGGCGGTAGCTTGCGTAACCACGCAGGGACAGCGAGCGCCGCAAAATCCAACACAGAAAAGGTAGGAACAGTGGCAGCCAGCAAGAGCAAGGGTGCGCCCAACCTCTACGGATCGTTCGTACACTCCTCCCCGGGTCAGTTCCTGGCGAGCAAGCTCGGGCTGCCGCAGCCGGAGAATCTGCGTCGCTACAAGCAGGGCGAGCCCGCTCTGCCCGGGCCGGTGCTGCTCGGCGGCAAGGGCCGGGTGGCCGAGCCGCTGCGCACGCTGCTGACGGACTACACCTTCGCCGATTCGGCAAGCGCCGGAACCAAGTTCGGCGCGCTGGTGTTCGACGCGACCGGCATCGGGTCGATCGAGGATTTGTCGCAGCTCTACGAATTCTTCCAGCCCGCCATGCGCAGCATCGCCGCCTCCGGCCGCATCGTGGTGATCGGCACGACCCCCGAGCTGGCCTCGACGGTGGACGAGCAGATCGCCCAGCGCGCGCTCGAGGGCTTCACCCGCTCGGTCGCCAAGGAGCTGCTGCGCGGCGCCACCGCACAGCTGGTCTACCTGCACCCCGAAGCCTCGACCGGCGCGACCGGCCTGGAGTCGACGCTGCGCTTCCTGCTCTCGGCCAAGTCGGCGTTCGTCGACGGCCAGGTCATCCGGGTCGGCAAGGACGACGCCACCGCGCCGGCCAGCTGGGACCGCCCGCTGGACGGCAAGGTCGCCGTGGTCACCGGCGCCGCGCGCGGCATCGGCGCGACCATCGCCGAGGTATTCGCCCGCGACGGCGCGACCGTGATCGTCGCCGACATCCCGGCCGCCGGTGAGGCGCTGTCGCAGACCGCGAACAAGGTCGGCGGCACCGCGCTCGCGCTGGACGTGACCGCGCCCGACGCCGCCGAGAAGCTGGCCGAGTTCGCCACCGAACGCTTCGGCGGCATCGACATCATCGTGCACAACGCGGGCATCACCAGGGACAAGCTGCTCGCCAACATGGACGAGGGCCGCTGGAACTCGGTGCTCAACGTGAATCTCGCGGCGCCGCACCGGATCACCGAGGGCCTGGTGGCCCGCGGCGCGCTGAAGGACGGCGGCCGGGTGATCGACGTGTCCTCGATCGCGGGCATCGCGGGCAACCGCGGCCAGACCAACTACGGCGCCTCCAAGGCCGGCGTCATCGGCATGGTGAACGCCGAGGCGCCGAAGCTGGCGGAGAAGGGCATCACCATCAACGCGGTGGCGCCCGGCTTCATCGAGACCGCGATGACCGCCGCCATCCCGCTGACCACCCGCGAGGCGGGCCGGCTGATGAGCTCGCTGCTGCAGGGCGGGCAGACCGTCGACGTCGCCGAGACCATCGCCTTCTTCGCCAGCCCGGCGTCGAACGCGGTGACCGGCAACATCGTTCGCGTCTGCGGGCAGAGCCTGATCGGAGCATGATGACGCAAGTGATCTCGCTGAAAGAGACACCGAAGAACGGCCCGCTGTACCTGAAGGCCGCGCTGGGCGCGATTCCGCTGCCGCTGGTTTCGGGTCGTAAATCGACGCTGCCGGATCGGTCGAGTCAGCTCGACGGCCTGCGGGTGGATCCGGATCACCTGGCCGCCTACTGCCGGGCGACCGGGCTGCGGTTCGGCGATGCGCTGCCGCTGACCTACCCGTTCATCCTCACCTTCCCGATCGTGATGCAACTCGTTGTGCAGCGTGACTTTCCGTTCGTCGCGGTCGGCGCGGTGCACGCGGAGAACCTGATCGAGCGGACCCGCGACATCTCGGTGAGCGAGCCGCTGGATATCAAGTCGCACATCGAGAATCTGCGCGAGCACCCGAAGGGGCTGCTCGTCGACGCGATCAGCGAGATCAGCGTCGGCCGGGAGCTGGTCTGGCGACAGGTCACCACCTTCCTGCACCAGCAGCGCACCTCGCTGTCGGGCGGGCCGAAGCCCGAACCCAAGCCGGAGGAGGCCGCGCCGCCGCCGCTGCGCACCTGGCGGATCGATCAGAAGACGATCAGCCAGTACGCCGCCGCGTCGGGCGACCACAACCCGATCCACATTTCGTCGTTGGGCGCCAAGGCTTTGGGCTTCCCGAAGCCGATCGCGCACGGCATGTGGTCGGCCGCGCACATCCTCGGCACGATCGAGGGCCGGGTGCCCGGCAAGGCCACCTACGCGGTGAAGTTCGGCAAGCCGATCTTCCTGCCGTCGACGGTGAACGTGTACGCGGATCAGGTGGCGGGCGGCTGGGATCTGGCCGTGCTGAACCCGAAGAAGGGGTTCCCGCACCTCACCGCCACGCTGCGTTGAGGTAGTGAACGGACACCGGAGCCGCACCCGATCAGGGTGCGGCTCCGGTCGTTTCAGCTACGCGATGTGCGCGGCAAACGGTTCAGCAGCTGCAGTCGCAGCAGCCGCAGCAATCGCAGCAGCTGCAATCACAGTCACCGCAACCACAATCACAACCGCCGCAATCGCAGTTGTTGATCCACGGTTGCTTGCGTTCGCCGGTGCACGGCTGGGTGTGTTCAGCGAAGCAGGCGTAGCCGGTGCAGTACGAGCCGAGGATGAGGGTGAGCGATTCGCTCAGGCCGGGGCGCTGGCCCGTACGCCGCGAGTGCATTTGCACGTCGGCGTGGTCGTGGGATACCCCGCAGGTATGGCCGACTACCGTGCCGATGCCCTGGCCGAGCTTGCGCAGCACCGACGCCAACGGGTCGAGCAGCATCCAGCGGACGGTGGGTACCGCGTCCAGCTCGGCTTGTGCAACGGCTTCGCGCAGTCGCGAATCCGATTCCCGCAGTAGGTCGTACGCCTGCGGCATGGTGGTGCCGGTGGCGGCGAGCGGATTGAACCGGCCGCGCGTCAGGTCCTGCTCATAATCCTGCACGGCATCGGCGAGATGCGCGATCCGGCCGAATTGCCAACCCGCAGTGCGCAATGCGTCGACATTCTCCGGGCGATCGGCCAAAACCGCTGTGTGCGCGAAGAACTCCGATGCGCAGAGCTGGGTCGGCGCGGTCAATCGCGCCAGCGCATCCGTCCCTGCGCCCGCGGCCTGCTCCAGCTGCGCCTGCGCGTTCAGCGCGGCGATGAGCGGCGCCACATCCAGGCCGATCCGCTGTGCGCTCACCTGCGCCTGCCCGGCCCATCGACTCGCGGCCTTGGCCATCGGCGTACGAGCCAGGACGGCAGCATCACCATCGTCCACATGGTCACGAACCTTGGCCGACGCCAACAACAGTGACGCCGTAGCGGCCAGCCGCACACCGGGTGAATTCGCGGACGCCACCGACGCACGCTGCATCCCCCGCAGTGCACACCGTCCCGCCGTCGTGCGCTCGACCGCGCCCGCGGACTGCACCTCGGTAAGCATGCTCAACACGATCGCATCGACATTAGTTGTCGCACGGGCCAATTGGCCGTGCCCATCCCGTAACCCCAGACACAGCCCGCACATATGCGTGCGCCACTCGGCCGCATCGATTCCATACTTCGCCGCGCCGTGCGAACACGGCCTGAGCAACCCGAACAATTCCGCCCCGTTCTCCCCCGGCTCGTCCTGGTCGGAGCCGGTCTTGCGCTTGATGATCTCCGAACTCTGGCAGGCCGTTAACCACGCGGCAACCGCTACACGTCGATCACCCACAACGGCGAGCCGGAACGCCGCGGCGTCGCCTACTCCGCCTTCTTACGTCCCGCCAGACCGCGCCACGCGAGATCGTCGAGCAGGTCGACGGCCTCGGCGACCTCGATGCGGCCGCTGGCCACCCGATCCGCGATGGCCTCGCCCGCGCCGATCACGGCGACCGCGACCACGTCGAAGTTGGTGCCGGGTTCGGGGTGCTTGGCGCTGGATTCCAGCAGCTTCGCGGTCAGTTCGATGACGCGCTCGCGGGCGTTCTCGATCTCGGACGCGAACGCTTGCTGGCCGATGGCCTGCCGGTAGAGCACCTGCCAGGAGCGGCGATTGCGGTCGACGAATCCGAGGAAACCCTCCAGCGCCACCCGCACCTGTTCGTGCGGCGACAGCTGCGGATTACCCGCGGGCACCACCGATTCGATGAAGCGCAGTCCCTCGCGCTGGATGCAGGCGCGGAACAGTTCATCCTTGGAGCCGTAGTACAGGTACAGCATCGGCTTCGATATCTTCGCCTCGGCGGCAATGGCATCCATCGACGTATCGTGGAAGCCTTTCCGCGAGAACACCTCGACGGCGGCATCGAGCATCTGCTGCTCACGAACCGCCCGAGGAAGTCGCTTCGTTCCGCCCGCCATCCACTCTCCTACCAATGGTGAAGCTCATATATTACTCCAAGGTAAGTTCCGCGGGTCGTATTTGCTCACCAGTCGCGGAAACAGTGCCTCAGCAGCGCGGAAGCGCGCCCTTGAAGGTGGCCATGCGCAGCACCGACGCGTCCACCCGCGCGGCCGGTAAGCGGCCCGCCGCCACGGCCTGCTCCAGTTGATCGAGCACGCTGGATACCGCATTGGTGCTGATCCACAGCGCGTTGTCGGCGCCGGCGACCAGCGCGGCCTCCACTGCGTCCGCGATGGACAAACGGCTGGTGATCGCGGCCATGCCACTGAGGTCGTCGGTGAAGATCGGGCCGTCGAACGGCGCGGCACCGTAACCACTTCCGCCCCGCAGCAACGCCATCACCTGCGGGCTGATGCTCGCGGGCACGTCGGGGGTGGTGAGGCCGGGAACGTCGAGATGGCCGACCATCACGCCCGCGCCGGATTTGATCAGGTTGCGAAACGGGACGAGATCGACATTCTGCAGGTCCGCCAGCGGCGGCGTGCGGACCGCGCCGCGATGCGAATCGCCCGAGCCGGAGCCGTGACCAGGGAAGTGCTTCAGCACGGTGCCGACGCCGGCCTCGCGCATGGCCCGGATGTAGGCGTCGGCGTACTTGGTGACCACGGCGGGATCGTCGGAGAAGGAACGGTCACCGATGACGGAATCGTCGGGCTGGCTGCTCACATCGCTGTCCGGCGCGAAGTCCACCGTCACACCGAGGTCCTTCAACGCGCGACCCCTGGTCAACGTGGCGTCGTGGAACTGCTCGGCGGTCATGGTCTGCGCCGTAGACCTGGCCGACGGCGCCTTGCCGATCAGGCTGCCCACCCGGGAGACGCGGCCGCCTTCCTCATCGATGGTCACCATGAGCGGCACCTTGGCCGACTGCTTGACCTGGTCGAGCTGGCCGGTGGTCAGCAGTGAGAGATCGGTCCAGCTGCCGACGAAGATGCCGCCGACCTGTTCGGTCCGCACCACGTTCGCGGCATCGGCGTCGCCGGTGATGCCGACGGTCAACAGCTGCGCCAGCTTCTGCCGCAGCGTGAACTGCGCGAGATAGCCGGCCGTGCAATCCGGTTTCGCGGATGTTGTTGCCTGCGTGGGCGATACGGACGCCGGCACGGGATTCGCCGCCCGGGACGGCGTGGAGTCGCCGCCACCGCCGCTCGAGCAGGCGGTCGCGACGGCGGCCAGCACGGCGAGCATGAGCAGGGGCGTCTTCCGCATGGACGTCAACCGTACAGAGCGCTTGCGAGGCGCGACTGCGCGAGGCCGCACTGATCGGGCGGTAGCACAACACCGGCGAGTCGGCCTGCGTGGTTATCCGAACTGGGTGTTGCGACGCGAGATCGATTCCGCGCGGCAGCAGGTGGGCCGCTCTCGGTCAAGGTAGCCTTATTCAACAGCCGTGAGTCTCCCACCAGGAGGTCACCATGCCCTGCGATCTGATGCTCATCGCCTATGACGGGTCCGAGAACGCCAAGCGGGCCATCGAGTACGCCGGGCGGTTCCTCAGCGCCGACCGAGCCGTCGTGCTGACCGCGTGGGAGCCGATGGTGCGCCAAGCCGCTCGCCTGTCCGGCCTGTCCGGGGTGATGCAGCCGGAGTGGGTGCCCGACGAGGAGATCGAGGACGTCGCCTACGTAGACGCCCGCACCATCAACACCGAGGGCGTCCGGCTGGCCAAACTCGCCGGACTCAATGCCGAAGCGCGCACCGCCGAATGCACGACGACCATCTGGAACGCCATCGTCGAATGCGCCGACGACCTGGACGTCGACATCATCGTCGCAGGCACCCGGGGCGCCACCGGCATCCGCGCCCTGATGCACAGCAGCGTCGCCGACGCGGTCCTCAAGCACTGCCACCGCCCGGTCCTGATGGTCCCGCCAGGCAAGGAACCCGTCGCCAAAACGGGCTAGCACCGAGTGGAGTCGTGAGGGCGCTCACGGGTAGGCCGCGGTGGGGCCGCACGGGGCTAGGGTCGAGAGACTATGGATGGTTTCCTGCTTGCTCAGCCGGACGAGGTGGTCCGAGCATCCGGCAGCCGGGTCGCGTTCGATGCGGCAGATCGGGCGGTGGCCGCGCTGCGGGACGGCGCGACGATGATCGTCGGTGCGCTGCCGTTCGATCCGCGTAAGCCCGCCGCGTTGAGCGTGCCCGAGCGGGTGCTGCACACCGCGGGGCCGTGGCGGCCCGCAGCGCTGCCCGACCTGCCCGCCGTGCGGTTCGTCACCGAAATCCCCAGTGCCGCTGAACATATCGCGCGGGTGACGAAACTCGTTGAGCAGCTGAAGGATCCGGCCCAGCCGCTGCGCAAGGTGGTGGCCGCGCGGTCGGTGGTGGCAGAGGCCGCCGACGCGCTGGCGCCCGAACTGGTCGCGGCCCACCTGCTGACGCGGCATCCGCACGCGAATGTGTTCGCGGTCGACCTGACACCGGCCGGGCGCACCGGCGCGACGCTGGTCGGCGCGACACCCGAGGTGCTCATCGCCAAGCACGGCGACACGGTCACGCTGCGGCCGCTGGCGGGCACCGCGCCGCGCCGCGCCGATCCGGACGCCGATGCGGCACAGGCCCGAGAACTGCTGGCCAGCACCAAGAATCGCGACGAGCACGCCTTCGTCATCGAGTGGATTCGGGACAAACTCGCCCCCGTCTGCGCCGAACTGTCCATCCCCGACGGCCCGGAACTGATCAACACCCACGAGGTCTGGCACCTCGCCACCCCGATCACCGGACGGCTGCGCGACGCTTCGACCACCGCCCTCGACCTGGCGCTGCTGCTGCACCCCACTCCGGCCGTCTGCGGCACCCCGACCGGGCTCGCGCTCGACACGATCGCCGATCTGGAGGAAGACCGCGGCTTCTACGGCGGCGCGGTCGGCTGGTGCGACGCGAGCGGCGACGGGGCGTGGGTGGTCGCCATTCGCTGCGCCGAATTGTCGGCCGACGGACGCACCGTGCAGGCCTACGCGGGCGGCGGCATCGTCGCCGCCTCGGACCCCAAGACCGAACTCGACGAGACCACCGCCAAGCTGCGCACCCTGCTCGGCGGCCTGCACTGTGCCATCCCGACACACTGACCCGGCGCGCTCGACGTCTGCCGTCCGCGCGGGCGGCTGATAGCGCCGTCCATCCGCTGTGATCGCCGCCCCAGCCGCGTCACCTGCCGGGAATCGGCGGGCTGAACGCACCGGATAGCGGACCGGGCTGCTAGGTTGACCGGGAATGTGCCTGCATCGATGTATTGGAGTGCCGCAATGAAGTTTGCTGTTCCAGGTGTTGCGAGTGCTGTCGGCGGCGCCGTACTCGGCGTGATCGCGGTGCTCCTCGTCACGGTGGCGGTGCAGCAGAACTCGCGTCCGGACATCGACCGCAGCGGTGACAAGGACTCCGCGTTGCTGAACAACGTCGAGTACGGCAGTCGCTGAGCTGACCCCCGCTTCACCTGCCGACTCGCTCCGACCGGCGGCGCGGCGGCACAGCGCGGCCTCGCGCATTCGCGACTCGCAAACGCTCTCTACCGCGCCGCTGGGTAGACGCTGGTTCCTCGCGTCGGTGCTCGCGGCGTTCCTGCTGACCTTTCTGCAGACGCCGGGACGCACGGTCGCCGACACCAAATACGACCTGGCGCAGAATCCGCTCGGCTTCCTCGCACGCGCCAGTCATCTGTGGAGCAGCCAGGCTCCGATGGGCCAGGTGCAGAACCAGGCCTACGGCTACTTCTTCCCGCACGGCGCGTTCTTCTCCCTCGGCCACGTACTCGGCCTGCCCGCCTGGGCCACTCAGCGCATCTGGTGGGCATTGCTGCTGCTCGCCGGGTTCTGGGGCATCATCCGGCTCTGCGAGACCCTCGGCGTCGGCACCCGCGGGTCGCGCATCATCGCGGCGGTCACGTTCGCGCTGTCGCCCCGCGTGCTCACCACGCTCGGCTCGATCTCCTCGGAGACACTGCCGATGATGCTGGCGCCGTGGGTTTTGCTGGCGCCGGCGGCGTTGGGCATCAGCTACCGGAATCGGCGGCGCGCGGTCGGTCTACCGGCAACAGGGGCGGACTCGGATCGCACACCGGACAACTCTGGACAGGCACCTGCTGGACGCGAGCGACGCGGCGGAGCCGAATCGGCGGCCGGCAGCGCGCTGGCACTCGCGCTGATGGGGTCGGTCAATGCCGTGGCTACGGTCGCGGCGTTCTTGCCCGCGCTGCTGTGGTGGGCGTCGTACCGGCCGAATCGGGAGTGGTGGCGATTCACCAGGGCCTGGGTTCCGTTGCTGGTGCTCGCCACGTTCTGGTGGGCGGTGCCGCTGCTGCTGCTCGGCAAGGTGAGCCCGCCGTTCCTGGACTACATCGAATCGTCCGGCGTGACAACGCAATGGGCCTCGCTCGCCGAGGTGCTGCGCGGCACCGACAGCTGGACGCCGTTCGTCTCGCCGGAGCGCATCGCGGGCGCGGTGCTGGTGACCCAGCCCGCGGCGGTGCTCGCCACCGGGCTGCTCGCGGCGGCGGGCATGGCGGGGTTGGCGATGCGGTCCATGCCGTACCGCGGGCGGCTGACGCTGATCCTGTGCGTCGGGCTGGTCGGCATCTGCGCCGGATACGTCGGCGAGCTCGGTGGGCCGTTCGCGGAGTCGGTGCGGGTCTTCCTGGATTCCGGCGGTGCGCCGCTGCGCAATGTGCACAAGCTGGAGCCGCTGATCCGAATCCCGTTGGTGCTCGGCCTCGCTCAGCTGCTCGCCAAGGTGCCGCTACCCGCCTCGGTGCCGATGCCGGTGTGGCGCAGCGCGTTCGCGCATCCGGAGCGGGATCGTACCGTCGCGGTGGCCGCGCTCATCCTGACCGCGCTGACCCTGTCCACCTCGCTGGCCTGGACCGGCAAGCTGGCCCCGCGCGGCGCCTACGACCACGTGCCCGCGTATTGGCAGCAGACCGCGGACTGGTTGCACCACAACGCTTCCGATACCCGCGCGCTGGTCGTGCCCGGCGCACCGTTCGGCAGCCAGGTGTGGGGGCTGACCCGCGACGAGCCGCTGCAGGCCTTGGCCAGTACGCCGTGGGCGATCCGCGATGCGGTGCCGCTGAACCCGCCGGGCACCATCCGCGCGATGGACTCGGTGCAGCGGCTGATCGCCGACGGCAGGCCCTCGGCCGGACTCGCGGCGACGCTGGCCGGGCAGGGCATCGGAATTCTGGTGCTGCGCAACGATCTCGATCCGGAGACGTCGCGGTCGACCCGGCCGATGTTGGCGCACAGCGCGATCGACGGTTCGCCCGGCTTGACGAAGGTGGCCGAGTTCGGCGATCCGATCGAATCCAAGGTAATCGCCGAGGATCTGGTCGCCGACGGCGATCTGCGGCCCGCGTACCCGGCGGTCGAGATCTACCGGGTGCAGACACGAACCCCGGGCACGCCGACCGAGGTACGCAGCGGAACCGGTGCGCCACAGTCGTTCCCCGGCGCGTACACGGTGCCGCTCGGCGCAGTACCCGTTGTGCAAGGCGGGCCCGAAGTGCTCGAACGACTGCATCGCGATCCGGGAACCACCGACACCCCCACCCTGCTCGCCGCCGACGCGGCCCGTGCCGGACTGCCGAGCGGGCCGGTGACCATCACTGACACCCCGATGGACCGGGAGTCCGACTTCGGTCGCGTCGACAACCACAATTCCGCCGTCCGCGCCCCCGACGACGCCCGCCGCACGCACAACCTGGTGCCCGACTACCCGGTGCCCGGCGCCGAACTGGTGCGCGGGGAATGGTCGGGCGCGACCACCACCGCGTCCAGCTCGGCCGCCGACGCCACCCAGCTCGGCGGGGCCGCACCGGGCAGCTCCACCGCGGCCGTCGTCGATGGCGATCCGGCCACGGCCTGGATCAGCAACGGCTCCGAACACGCTCTCGGACAATGGCTTCGGCTGGACCTGACACAGCCGATCCGGGTCGGCCAGCTGACCTTCACTACCAGCGCCGCCGCCATCGGCGACCCGGTGAAGTGGGTCGAGGTGCGTACCGCCAACGGCACCGTGACCAGTCACATCCCCGAACCCGGTAAGCCGGTGTCGGTTTCGCTGCCCGCGGGCAAGACGCAGTGGGTCACCATCACCGCGATCCGCACCGAAACCGGCAAGAGCGGTGGGCAGTTCGGCATCAGCGAGCTCACGCTGGACGACTACGCCGACCGCGAGCAGCCGGTCCGCGTCGACATCCGGCACCGAACCGTACTCCCGCCGACGCAGGCGGGTGCGCAGGTCCGCGGGTGGGATCTCGGACAGGAATTCCCCGGGCGCAGTGCGTGTTTCGATTCGCCGAACCGAGTGCGCTGCAGCAAGGCCCTGGCCTTGGCGCCCGAGGAACCCGGCGCCTTCGAACGCACGCTCTCGGTGCCCGAAGCCATGTCCGTCACGCCCGAGCTGACCGTCCGGACCAGGCAGGGCCCCGCGCTGGAGGCACTGCTCACCGACCACGACCGCCCGGTCGCCAGGGGCAAGGCCGACGTCGGCGACCTGCGCGGCGCCGCGTTCGCCGCGACCGACGGCGATCCGCGGACCAGTTGGACCGCGCCGGAGGACTCGGTGCGGACCCTGACCGGCGCCAAGCCGACGCTGACCATCGAACTGCCCGAGCCCGCGCTGGTGACCGGTCTGGAACTGACTCCATCGCTCGGTGGCTTACCTGCCGCACCCACCTCGGTGGCGGTCAATCTCGGCGACGGTCCACAGGTGCGCGAGCTGGATAAGCGCGATCCCGGCACGCCGACTCGAATTTCCTTGCACCCCTACGTGACCGATCGCATCGAGCTCAGCATCCAGTCCTGGCAGCCGGTCCTGGACATGACGGCGCTCGGCTTCGTGCAGTCGCAGCCGCCGGGCCTGGCCGAGGTTTCGGTGCTCGGTCCGGACTATCCCGCGCCTGCGGCACTCGACCGAGAGATCACTGTCCCGTGTGAAATCGGACCGACCATCAACATCGACGGACAGCTCCGGCGCACCACTGTCACCGCTACCGCGGACCAACTGCGCTCCGGCGCCCCGGTTCCCGCGCACCTCTGCGCGGATGACGCTCCGCTCCAGCCTGATTCGCTCGCGCTGTCGCGGGGCCGCGCCGACGTCACCGTCGGGCCGACCGATCTGTTCTCCGTCGACCGACTCCGCCTCGACCGCACCGGGTTCGCCGCACCGGCCGAGCCGACGGCCGGAACTCGGCTGCTGGTGCTGCCGCTGAGCACGAACGTCGGCTGGCGCGCAACAACTTCCGACGGACGCGCCCTGGAGCCCGTGGTCATCGACGGCTGGCAGCAAGCCTGGCTGCTCCCAGCCGGCGCGACAGGGCCGGTCACCGTCTCGTTCCCCACCGATCGCTGGTATCGCCTCGGCATCTTCGGCGGACTGTTCCTACTCCTCCCGCTCATCGCATTGGCGATTCCGCGTCGCGCACGCACCGCGAAAACGGTTGCATCTAAGGCGGATACTCCGCCTGACCAGGCCGATACCGCCCTCGCAGATGAGGCAGACGGCGCTCCGGCCGCCGAAACGAATGCCGTTGGCGGCGTATCGGATTCCGCACCGCTGACCTGGGGCCCGCGCTGGCTCGGCACACTCGGCCTCGCGGTCGCGGCGACCTTGATCGCCGGTCCGGTCGGAACCATTATCGCCGCAGGCACACTCGCTGCTGCCCACTTCTATCCACAGATCGCACCGAGAGTGCTCGTCATCGTGGCGGGCGTCGGCACGGCACTGTCGGCAGCGGCGCTATCGACCGGCCCGTGGCGCGCTTCAGGTGGATACATGGGCGGCTCACTGTGGGCCCAACTGCCAGCTGTACTCGCGGTGATAGCCGTCGGCGTTGCCGCACTGCCACCCGGTCGGCCATTCGGGCTGCGCCGCAACGGACCTCGTTGATAATGTGACCCTGCGTGAGCTCCTGTGCTGAATGCGGTTTCGTCTACGACCTGACCCGCGCTACTGATGTCGCGCTGTTGGCCAGAGAGCACGCGGTGGAATACGCGGACCTACTCCTCACCGATTCGCCGAAACTACGGCAGCGACCGGACGCCGACACCTGGTCCCCACTCGAATACGCCTGTCACATGCGGGATGTGCTGTTCATGCAGCGGGAGCGCGTGCTGGCCGCCCGCCGTACGGATACGCCGGAGACCGCGCCGATGGGCCGCGACGAGCGGGTCGAGCACGACGGCTACGCGGACCAGAAGCCGTCCGATGTCGGCCGCCAACTCCGCGACGCCGCACTGCTGTTCGCCAATGTGCTCGACCGACTGGACGCCGAGGACTGGGAACGGACGCTGATCTTCAGCTACCCGGAGCCGGAAAAACGTTCGCTGCGCTGGCTCGCGCTGCACACCCTGCACGAACTCCGCCACCATCTGCTCGACATGCACCGGCAGTTGGATACCTGACCGGTCACGGAGCCGCGAGGCGGTCTTCCGCTTCGACTTCCGGCGCCGGCTTCGCCCGGTCCCGGCCGCGCGCCCACTGCCGCATCGGTTCCTCGATCAACGCGTAACTGGCCGCCGCGACGGGCAGGGTCAGCACGATCGTGAGCACGACGACGTAACCGAAGTCCCCGCTGAACGGCACGATCCCGAACACCGGGAAGACCACCCACAGCACCGCGAGATGCCACAGGAAGATGCCGTAGGACCACCGCCCGATGGTCGCGGCCACCCGCGATTTCAGCCATCGATGCGGTCGGCCGGCATCGCCGAGCACCAGCGGCGCGAGCAGTGCGAAGCCGATGATCGCGCCGAGTCCCATCTTCGACGCGTACTGCCACGGCTCGGCGTGCGTGAGTCCGCCGGGTCCGCCGACATCGGTGGCCGAGACCAGGAAAGCGGCCAGCGCGACGGTCCACATCAACCATTGGTTACCCACCAGCCGACGCCATTGCGATAGCCGTTCGCTACCAAAAGAGAGTTCGGCGAGCACCATTCCCATCGCGAACCACGGCAGATATCCGGGCAGCCAATTGTCGGAATGGATCGCGTCGGGCGTCGGCACCGGAATGAAGTTCCAACCCAGGCAGATCGCCGCCAGGCCGAGCAGCACTGGAACCCGCCATCGAACGGCACTGCCGCGCAACCACACCGCCGCGAACGCCAGCAATGGCAGCACTAGATAGAAGGCCACCTCGACCGAAAGACTCCACATTTGCGTGAGTCCATCGGTCAGCGTCAACGGCACGAACACCTGCAGCAACGCCAGATTCGACACCCAGACGCGCAACCCGGCGGTTCCCGCCGCGCTCGGCAACAGCACCAGCACCACGCAGACGACAGCCCAATACGCAGGCAGGATGCGCGCGGCGCGATGCCGCAGGTAGTAACCGAGCGACGGCGCGCGGCCGAGCCCGCGCGCCGCGGCGGCATGTGGCCGCCAGAGCAGAAAGCCGGAGAGCGCGAAGAATACCGCGACCGCCATGTCGAACCGTCCCCACACCCGCCCGATCACCGGCGTCCCCGCGGCGCCGGTCTGGAACGCGACGTGCGTCAACAACACACCGAGGGCGGCCATCCCGCGCATGCCTTCGAGCGCGGGTAGAAAGGCGCGGGTCGGCGCCACCGGGGCGTCGGCAGCGGAGGCCGTAGGCAGGGTTGCGGGCCCACCCGACATCCGACCGCCGCCCCTCATCGAATCGCTCCGCGATGCTTTCACTCGTTGGGCTCCAGTCTGCCTCGCCAATTATCAGGTGATAACTCGACGTTTCACATTCCGCGCTAAACTCGGGCGATTTCTCGGCCGTTTCCGGCCTCGGCACCGCATGGTACGACACCGGACTGTTAGTGTCGGGGCTCACGAGTGCCGCGGGCGGCCCGCCGTACTCGCCGGAACGACCCCTGTTCTACGACGAGGAGAGTTTGCATGGCACTGAGTGCCGGAACCAGAAGGACGGTGGCCTGCCTGCTCGTGGGTCTCGGCGCGTTGCTGATTGTCGCCGCGCTGCTGATCCCGACCTACACCGTCGGCAAACTGGCGAAGACTCCCCTCGATCTCGAGATCACCACCATCGCGACCAATGTGCCCGGCGAGGACAGCCTGGTGCTCGACTCCAAGTCGCTCACCGCGCCGGAGGGGTCCGCGAAGATCGACTCGAACGTGCCGCTCGTCTCGCAGCGCTTCCTCACCGTCGAGGAGCCGTCCGACGCCGACGAGATGACGGTGCAGGCGGGTCAGACGTTGCGCCGCATCGACAAGCAGGGCGACACCGGCCTGCTCACCGCGACCATCGACCGGGTCACCATCGACCGCAAGTCCGGTGAGCCCGTCGCGAAGGATCCCAACGGCTCCATCGCGGTCACCGTGGACAAGGAAATGAAGTCGATCGCGGATCCGGTGCAGCACACCGGCCTGCAGTACCGCTTCCCGATCGGGACCGAGAAGAAGAACTACCCGTACTTCGATCTCAACGCGCGCAAGACCTTCGACATCAACTTCGTCGAGGAGTCCGAGATCAACAACATGAAGGTCTACCACTTCCAGCAGTCCATCCCGGCGACCAATCTGTACGACGTGGTGAAGGCGCCGACCAACAAGCTGACCTTCCCGGCCGCGAAGTGGGGCGTGCCCGGCGACGGCGACGTCACCATGGCGCGCTGGTACACCAACACCCGTGACCTGTGGGTCGAGCCGAAGACCGGCACCGTGATCAAGGGTGGCGAGCAGATCCACCTGTACTACGGGCGTGACTCCAAGCCCGAGGTCACCGCGCTGAAGTCGCACATCGTGTTCGACGAGAACACCATCGAGTCGCAGATCTCGGTGGCCAAGGAGAACATCGACAAGCTGTCGCTGTACGGGCGGATCATGCCGATCGTGCTCGGTGTGCTCGGCGTGATCGCGCTGATCGTCGGTGCGGTTCTCGGTATTCGCGGTGGCGGTTCGACTCCTGCCGCAGCGGGCGGCGGTGGGCCGCTGAGCCAGGGCCGTGGCGCGCGTCGTGCGGACAACGATCCGCCGACCGAGCAGATCAAGATCACGAAGCAGCCTTGAGTCAGTAAGCTGAACAGTTCGGCCCCCGGTCCCTGGACCGGGGGCCGAACGCTTATCCGCCTCTTCGCGCATTCAGTCCAGACTGAGTGCCGCGCAATAACATTGGCGGCCGGAACTTGAAGAGTTCAGTTGCGTCAGCTGGCACCCGCTGAGTTACCCAGGTACTCACGAAATCAGTTGGTGCGTTGGATCGGCAACGCGGGCATAGCGATACATCGCGCGAACGAATTCTGCCGCAGCGTAAGACTTCTCAGGCGATTCCACCCGCATCGGGCAAGTCCGTGCGCGTCTACGCCAGCGCGGTGACACGGCTGGCGGCACAAGCCGAGCCGACCAACAGCTTTGGGCTCGTCAACTGCGTCGGCCTCGGAGACCACGTCGATGAGCGCGAACTCATGGTTCGGGCGGCTTGTCTACGGCAGGCGCTCGGATTGGCGTATGGGTACGCCGCTGTCACGATCGGCGGTGCGCAAGACGATGATCGCGACTACGAGGGTGGTGACGGCAGCCACCGAGGCGACGGTGGTGATGAGGGTGGGGATCGAGCGGGCGAACGAAACCATCAGTGTCACTTCGACGGCGAGGCCGAGCCAGGTCAGTGCGGCCAGCGCGGTGCGGTCCACCGCGATGGCGGAAAGCATCGCGCCCTGCAGGACCGCGAGGATGGCACCGTGTAAGGCGAACAGCCACAGCAGGCCTTGGATGGGGGCGTAATCGTGACCTGCCAGTAGCGGAGCCAGTGGCGCGGCGAGCGCGGCGCAGGCAACTGCCACGATGCCGATGCCGGACAACACCGCCAGCGCCGATCTGATCGCCCGCGCCGAGTGCGTGGGCTGGGCCATCCGTGGATACAGCACGACGCCGACCGCCTGCGGCAGCCAGAACGCGATCTTCGCGGCGATAGTGCCGAGCGCGTAGCGGCTGGCGTCCGCGTCGTCCAGGACCATCCGGACCACGATCAGGTCCGTGGACGACAACGCCATCAGCGCCGCCTGCACCTGTGCGGCCCGCAGCACCGGAAGTACGCCGATGGCGTGGACCACCGCGTCCTCACCGGTTCCGGTGCGCGCCCGCGCGGACGGTGTCCCGGCGACGAACCGCGCGAACACTGCGGCAACCGCGATGCCCAACGCGGCCGCGCACAGGGCCAGCGCGGCGCCGCCACCCACGGCGAGCACCACAAGTGCGGGGGCTACCCGGAGCATCCCGGCGGCACCGAGCACCACGCCCAGGGCCCGAAACTGCCTGCCGCCCTGCAGAACTCCCTGTTCTCCCGACAACAACACCAACGCCGGAGCTGCACCGAGCGCCGCCGCACACGCCCAGACACCGACATTCAACGCGTTGGTCACCACCGGCACCAAGACCGCGACAACCCCCGCAACGATCACCGCGCACCGCCACTGCAACCCGCGCAGCGCCCCAACGCTCGCGCCCCGCACCAACTCCCTGGCCACCACGTTCTGCAACGCCAACGCGGGCACCGCACACAACAACTGCACCGCGAGCAGGCTCGCGAACTCGCTGTACCCCGAAACCCCCAGCCACCGCCCGGCCAGCAACTGCAGCAGATATCCCGCCACATTGGCGGTCATCGCCCCCGCCGTAACCAACGTCAGATCCGCCACCACAGGAAACCGACGGACAGCAGACACGCTCGCCATCGTCCCACCTGTCTGTCAGCAGGGACGTCCCGCCCTGCCCCAGCTGCCGATTCGGCCCGGACCACCTGGTCGGACCCACAGATCTTCCACACGCCTCACAAGGCCTGCACTCCCTGTGAGGCGTGTGGAACATCTGTGAGTTCAGGCCGATCAGCCGATCTGTCGACGCCTGAGCTGCCAGCGGACGTGGTCGGCGAGCGGGACGTCCGGATGTTTCCGGAACAGCTTGGGGCGGCGACCGCGCAGCCGGACTTCGGCGGCATCCGACAACTCGGCGTCGACCGGTCCGGTCGCCCCTTGCAGATCCGCATGGGCTCGGTGCCGGTTGGCACGATGCACTCGCGCTCGTTTGCGCGGCAGGTTCTTGCGCGACGCCTTGTCGTTTTCGCCGTAGCCGTTGCGGCAGTCCTTGGCGTAGCTCAGCTGCTTCTTCTCCTGCGGGGATCTCCTGACCACGGATTCACGATATGGCGGCCGGGGATGGCTGCCCAGTTCTTTTCCGACCGTGGCGGCACGGTGCGCGGTGACATTGGACCGTAGGGTGCACAAGCGTGACGGAGAGCGGGCGGAGGCGGCGCGACCGGTGGGTGAAGTGTGTCCCGGCCGGGTACAGCGCGGTGCTCGCGCTGCTCATTGCGGGTCCGCTGCTCGGGTCCGGGTATCTGTTGCTGCGGGATGCGGTGAGTACACCGCGGTCGTATTTGACCGATTCGGCGCTGGGGCTCGGTGACGCCGCGCCGCGTGCCGTGCCGCAGGATGCGCTGCTCGCGATGTTGTCACCGGTTGTCGATGGTGGCCTGATCGTCAAGGCGATTCTGCTGGTCGCGCTGTGGGCGGCGGGCTACGGAGCGGCGGTGCTGGCGCGCGAACTGCTGGGCGCGGCGGTCCCTGCGCAGTTGGTCGCCGCCACGGTGGCGCTGTGGAATCCGTATGTTGCCGAACGCCTTTTGCAAGGTCACTGGAGTTTGCTCGCCGGGTATGCCGCGTTGCCATGGGTTGCCCTGGCCGCGTATCGGATTCGATTCGAGGTCGAACGGCGCGGCACTGCCGGGGCGTGGGCGGGTTTGGCGGGAGGCCTTGCCGCAGCGGGCCTTACGCCGACCGGCGCCTTGCTCGCCGGCATCACCGCGTTATCGCTTGCCGGGCGACGGCATCTTGCCGGTGTACTGGCGCTACTGATCGCCGCATCCGTGCCGTGGTTGACCGCCACCGCACTGTCCGGGGCGGCCGGCGAGCCGTCCGATCCGGCAGGCATCGCCGCATTCGCCGCCCGCGGCGAACCCGGTCTCGGCACGCTCGGCAGCCTGGCCGGGCTCGGCGGCATCTGGAACGCCGACGCGGTACCCGCTTCGCGCACAACACTTCTCGCGTTGATCGGCACTGTGCTGCTGCTCATCATCGTCGCGACGGGCGTGCGTTCGGTGAGCACCGGCGGCAATGATCTATACGTGCGTCGCGCACTCGTCGTACTCGCGGTACTCGCCATTGTGCTGCCCGCGCTCGGCGCAACGCCGTGGGGCATGCACGTGCTGGAGTGGCTCGTCGCCCACGTACCCGGTGCGGGCTTGCTGCGTGATACCCAGAAGTACGTGGCGCTGGCGATGCCCGCCTACGCGCTGTGCGCTGCCGCGGGTTGCGGGGTTCTCGCCAGACGATTCTCGACTGACCAAGAATCCGCACCAATCGACAGTGCCCAGCGCACTGTCGATACACGGCCCTCGGAATCCTTGGCGCGACAAGGGATCGGCGCCTCGACGACCGACCTTTCCGACAGCGCGGCGCTGCCGGGCGCGACTTTTGCCCCGGTGTCGAAGTTATCCACAACTGTGACGGGCACGGTCGCAACGATTCTCATCGCCCTGCTGGTGCTGCCATTGCTCGATCTCGCGTGGGGTGTCGGCGGTGCGATGCGACCTGTGCACTACCCCGCCGGGTGGCAGCAGGTCGCTGACCGGATGAATGATCCCGGCGACGTCGCGGTACTGCCGGGCGGGATGTTCCGAAAGTTCCGATACAGCGGGAAAGCGCCTGTCCTGGATCCCGCCCCGCGCCTGGTGCCTCGAGACGTCCTGCAAACCGGCGAACTCCCGGTGCGCGGCCGTATCGTATCCGGCGAAGGCACCCGCGCACGCGCGGTGGAAACCCTACTGCTGCACGGCGGTTCAGCCGGGGAACTGGCCGACCACGGCGTCGGCTGGGTCCTGCTCGAACGTGGCACGCCAGGCCCCCTTGGCGAATCGAAAACGACACTCGCGCAACTCGATCCGATATTCAGCGACAACGATCTCACCCTGTATCGAGTCCCCGGAACCATCCAGCGGCACCGGGGATCAGCGACAGATCGCGCCCTTACCATTGCAGCCCATGTACTTTGGTTTGCCCTACTCGTCGGCGGCCTACTCGTCGCAACACTCACGCACCGAAAGCGCTGACCCGCGGGGATCCGAGCCGGCACGGCGAACTCACCCGGACATGGTTGCGGCATTTCCCGAATGACGCCTCAGCGATGGCGCGTCGACAAGACGACGGGAACTCGGCGGCGATGTGCGTAGCAGCGGACAGGCTCAGTGGGCCGATCGGGAGGCGATCAGTCCGGCAGAATGCTCACCGCGGGCGACTGCGGCCAACACCTCGTACACACCGTTTCCCGTTTGCTCCCACGAGAATTCACGCGCACGAGAGCGCGCCTTCTCCCCCATGACAGTGCGCGCGGCACGGTCGTCGAGCAATTCGCCTACCGCGTCCGACAATTGGGCGACGTCATCGACCAGCAGACCAGTCACGCCGTCGACGATGGAGTCGGTGAGTCCGCGCGAACTGCGGTACCCGATGGTCGGCACACCGTGCTGCGCGGCTTCGATGACCGCGAGACCCCAGCCCTCCTTGCGCGAGGGCAGCACGTGTACCCAAGCGCGGGAAAGCAATTCGTGCTTACGACGCTCATCGACGTGGCCGTGGAAGGTGACCGCGTCGGCGATGTCGAGACTGTGCGCGTCGGCCTTCAGGTTGTCCGCCCACCAGCCATCGCCGATCACGTCGAGGTGCAGACCGGGGATGCGGGTCCGTAGTCGCGCGACCGCGGCGAGCGCGTCCTCGATCTGCTTGTGCGGCACCAGCCGCGACAACACCACGATGCGCGGGTTCTCGGTGCGCGTTTCGGTGGCGCCGGTCGGCGCGCCGGCGGGAACCGGTTCAGCACCGTTGCGGACCACCGCGATCCGGGACTGGTCGACGCCGAGGGTCGCCAATTCTTCGGCCGAGGGCAGCGAGACCGTCAGATATTGGTTGCGTCGATGTACCCGTGGGGACAGCCGTGACTCGATGAACCAGCCGATTCGGCCGACCAGTCGTCCGGCGACCGGCCATTGTTCCCGGTGTCCGTGATGCACCAGCACGACGGCGGGCGCCTTGGTGGCGGCCGTCGCGAAGAACGGGATGCCGTTCTGGGTGTCGATCACCGCGTCGGGGCGCAGGCCGCGCAGCGGTCCGACGCCGAGCCTGCCCAGTGCCATCGCGGCCAGTGCCCGCGGGTAGACGGAGAAACGGCCGCCCGCTCGGCTGATGTCGATGCCGTCGAGGTGCTCGCGTTTCGCCGCCCCGGGGTAGCGGGCGGTGCGCAGGGTGACCTTGACCCCGCGTGCGGCGAGCTGCGCGCCGACCTGCTCGAGGTACCGCTCGCTGCCGCCGCCCTGCGGGTGCCCGGTGTCACGCCAGCACAGCAGGAGGACTTCGCGCACGGTCGAGCTTCTCTCGGTCAGGTGGTCCCGGTCGGGAACGTCGGATATCGCGCTACACCCTAACCCGAGGCCTGCGCCGAGGCCTGATCGCCGACCAATCCACCGGCGCATTGTCGGCAAATATGCCTGGTCGACCGATGGCGTCCGCCTAGTTCATTTCCAGCGCACACCGCGCCAACCGCGAACGACCAGTCCTCGCCACGTGCGGCGGACACGTTATGCGAGACTCGGCGCCGTGTTGAAAGCCGAAAAGACGCCGTCCGCTGGTGTGCGAGCGCGCGCGCCCCGGTTCGCGCGCCGGGCGACGTTGCGTCGGTCGCTGCGATTGCTCGGTAGTTTCCGGTTCGAGCAGTCCGATCCCGCCGTGTTCTACGGCGGTTTGGCCGAGGACAGCGCGGCGATGATCGGCGATTTCTACACAGACCTCACCGGCAATGGTTTGGCGGGGGCGACGATTCTGGATGTCGGGGGCGGGCCGGGTTATTTCGCCGACGAGTTCGTCAAGACGGGTGCGCGCTACATTCCGGTCGAGCCGGATCCGTCGGAGATGCACGCGGCCGGATTGTCGGTGGCGGGTGCGGTGCGCGGCTCGGGAATGGCGTTGCCGTTCCGCGACGACGCGGTGGATATCTGTTTTTCCTCGAATGTCGCCGAACACGTGTCCAGGCCGTGGCTGATGGCGGACGAGATGGTGCGGGTGACGCGACCGGGTGGGCTGATCGTGTTGTCGTACACGGTGTGGCACGGCCCGTTCGGCGGGCACGAGACCGGGCCGTGGCACTACCTCGGTGGCGAGTACGCGGCGCGCCGGTATCGGCGCAAGCTTGGAAAGGAACCGAAGAACCAGTTCGGCAAGTCACTGTTCGCGGTGCGCGCGTCCGACGGGTTGCGTTGGGCGGCAGCCACTTCCGCTGACGTGCGGACCATCTTCCCGCGCTATCACCCGCGCTGGGCCTGGTGGCTGGTTCGCATCCCGGTCGTGCGAGAGCTATTGGTGAGCAATCTCGTTGTGGTGGCTACCAAAAAGTAGCTCTAGGGCTCCAGCCAGCCGCGGCGCCAGCTGCGCCTGCCGCACGGCTCGTGCATCGGCCGAGTCCACGGCGATTCCTGAATGGCCAGTCCGACGGTTTCCAGCGTGGTCAATCCGACCTGATCCGCTAGGACTCCGACGACGGCGATGGCCTCCGCTGCCTGCATGGCCGCTGTGGCCTGCTCGATGGTCAGCGTCCGGCCCGGTAGGAAGGAGACGACCCAGCCGCCCGCACCAACGCTCTTCGCTTGATGCTCGGTCTGGTCGCTGGTCATCAACGATCGGTCGACCACTTGCACCGCCATGACTCGGGCTCCCCAATGTGGTATCGGTTCAGGAATCTAGCGCGCTGATAAGTAGCTACTAGCATCCTCTTTCCAGCAACAGAACGCAATAGTGCGTTCTACGAAAAGCGAACCGACAGGTTGGCATTCGTCCTGCTCAGTGAGACTGTGCGGACCCAGAACTGAAACAGGTTACAGACAACCGGGTGGCAAAACTGTAACGTGTTCTCATGCATTACGACAGCTTGTTCATCGGCGGCCGCTGGACCGCGCCAGCCACCGCCGAGCGCGTTCAGGTCATCTCGCCGGCCACGGTCGAGCCGGTGGGCAGCGTCCCCGCGGTGGCTCGCGCCGACGTCGACGCCGCGGTCGCCGCGGCCCGGCACGCCTTCGATCACGGCCCGTGGCCGTCCACCCCGCCGGAGGAGCGGGCCCAGGTGCTCACCCGCGCCGCGCGGCTGATCGAGCAGCGCTCGGCCGACCTGATGGCCGCACTCACCGCCGAAATGGGCGCACCGCAGATGATCGCGATGACGCTCAACCAGATTCCCGCGGTGGCCGCGTTGGATTCGTACGCCGGGCTCGCGAAATCGTTCCCGTGGAACGAGACTCGCACCGGCCTGTTCGGTACCTCGCGTGTCAGCCGGGAGCCACGCGGCGTCGTCGCGGCCGTCACCGCGTGGAACGTGCCGCTGTTCCTCGCCGCCAACAAACTCGCCCCCTCGTTGCTCGCCGGCTGCACAGTGGTGCTCAAACCCGCACCGCTGACCCCGATTACGGCCAATATGCTCGCCGACATCTTCACCGAGGCGGGCCTGCCCGAGGGCGTGCTCTCGGTGCTGCCCGCCGAGGCCGAGGCCGCCGAATACCTGGTATCGCACCCCGGCGTCGACAAGGTCACCTTCACCGGCAGCACCGCCGTTGGTAAGAAGATCGGCGCTATCGCCACCGGACAGCTCAAGAGCGTCTCACTGGAGCTCGGCGGCAAGTCCGCGGCAATCCTGTTGCCGGACATGGATATCGCCGGTATTCCGGTGCTCGCGTTCTCCGGTTTGATGAACAGCGGGCAGGGTTGCGTCGCGCAGACCCGAATCCTCGCGCCGCGCAGTCGGTACGACGAGATCCTCGACGCACTGGTCGAGCATGTGCAGACAATGAAGGTCGGCGACCCCAACGACCCGACCGTGCAACTGGGCCCGCTGATTTCCGAGCGCCAGCGCGAGCGGGTCGAGGGCTACATCGCCAAAGGCAAAGAAGAGGGCGCGCGTGTCGCGCTCGGCGGCGGGCGGCCCGAGGGCCTGGATCGCGGCTGGTTCGTCGAGCCGACCATCTTCGCCGACGTGGACAACAAGTCGACCATCGCGCAGGAGGAGATCTTCGGCCCGGTGCTGTCGGTGATCCCGTACGAGACCGAGGACGAGGCCGTGGCCATCGCCAACGATTCGGTCTACGGTTTGGCCGGCTCGGTGTGGACCGCGGACGTCGAGCACGGTGCCGAGATCGCCGCGCGGGTGCGGACCGGGACCTACGCGATCAACTGGTACGCGTTCGATCCCAGCTCACCGTTCGGTGGCTACAAGAATTCCGGCCTCGGCCGCGAAAACGGCCCGGAGGGCCTCGACTCGTTCTGCGAACAGAAGTCGCTGCTCATGCCCATGGGCTGGGCAGGCTGATCAGTCGGTCGGCATGACCACCCGCAGCACGGGCTCGCTGTGGCGGCCCGTGAGGCTCGGCGCGTCGACGATCTCGACGCGCCAGCCTGGGGGCAGGACGGCCTGCAACCGCCCGGCAGCGCGGCGCAGCGGTGTGCTAGCGGTCGCCAGTTCGAAACCGGCAACCAGGGGCGTGATGGACGCCCCGGTCTCCAGATCGGTCATGCTCCAACCACCTCTCGCGCGTCGATCTCATCGTTCGCCGCGAGCATCGCGGAAACCCGATGTCGATAGGGAAGTAGTTCAGTCGATCAGTAAACAGTTGGCAATCTGACTGGCAGGTCATGAGACCAAGAACACGGCAAGCATAAGCCATTTGTGCGCAAATCTCGCACACCGGGCAACTACCCCATATCGAGCTTCAGCAAACCTATGGTGCTCGTGACCTGTGCACACCGACCATTACCAATAGCACCACAGCAATGGGTTCGCGCGGCGGGAAACACGCCATAACGGCGATTGATGATCCGTCATTTGTTGCAAGGCGGGTTGGCGGGCGGCCACCTTCCGTTCGCGACAGGTTGGGGTACGCCATGATTCACGACGCCCGCGCCGAAAGTCGCTGTCCTGCCACATCGGATCGCGTCCACGCACCGACCGGTCAGTGTCGCAGCGAACGGCGATAGTCGGCCGGAGTTGTGCCGGTCGCCGCTCGAAGGTGGGTGCGCGATGCGGTCACGCTACCGAAGCCCGACTGCACCGCAACCACTTCGATTGGCAGGTCAGTGGTTTCGAGCAGTTCGCGGGCCCGCCCGGTGTGCTGCGCACGTCGAGCCGGCGTCGCAGCGTCGTACGGGCGAGACAGCTCCGCTGCGTACGACGCCACACAGAGCTTTCACGGACTGATCATTGGGATTCCCGCCAACATTGCTGCCGGTTTGTGCGCCGAAGCGCTCAGCTGCGTCATGAGAAGCCGAGGCGGGACGAGTGGCACATGGCTGTAACAAACAGTCACAGGAGCCCACTCCGCCATGTGCCACTCGCCAGTGCCTGAATTGGCCGTAGGCACATGCGTCGTGTATCCGATGGGCGGCCGCTCAAACGGCGGGGCTTGAAAAGATTGGGGGACAGTGCGATTCGGGCTGCGGGCGGGTGGAATGGGTAATCGATGGGAATTGTTGGCGCACAAACGAAACCGCCCGCACCGTGGGGAACGGTGCGGGCGGTTGGGGTTTCGAGCGGATCAGCCGAGGCGTTCCTTCAGTGCCTCGAACTCATCACGCACTCCCGAAGGGAGCTTGTCGCCGACGAATTCGAACCATTCCTCGATCAGCGGGATCTCCTTGCGCCACTCGGCGGCGTCGACCTTCAGGGCCTCGTCGACGTCGTCGGGATCGACCTTGAGACCTTCGAGGTCGAGGTTGGCGGCGACGGGGACGTTGCCGACGGCGGTGGCGGTGGCCTCGGCCGAACCCTCGACGCGGCCGACGATCCACTCCAGCACGCGGGAGTTCTCACCGAAGCCGGGCCACAGGAAGCGGCCGTCGGCGCCGCGACGGAACCAGTTGACGTAGAAGATCTTCGGCAACTTGGTGGCGTCGGCGTTCTTGCCGAGGTTGATCCAGTGGTTGAGGTAGTCGCCGACGTGGTAGCCCATGAACGGGATCATGGCCATCGGGTCGCGGCGCACGGTGCCGACCTTGCCCTCGGCCGCGGCGGTCTGCTCGGACGACAGGGTGGCGCCCATGAAAACGCCGTGCTGCCAGTCGAAGGACTCGGTGACCAGCGGGATGGTGGTCTTGCGGCGGCCGCCGAACAGGATCGCCGAGATCGGCACGCCCTGCGGGTCGTCCCACTCCGGAGCCAGCGTCGGGCACTGCGACATCGGCGTGCAGTAGCGCGAGTTCGGGTGGGCGGCAAGGGTTTCGGTCTCCCGCAGGAACCAGTCGTTGCCCTTCCAGTCGATCAGATGATCGGGCTCGCCCTCCAGGCCCTCCCACCACACGTCGTTGTTGTCGGTCTGCGCGACGTTGGTGTAGACGGTGTTGCCCGCCTCCATGGTGGCCATGGCGTTGGGGTTGGAGCTGTGGTTGGTGCCGGGCGCGACGCCGAAGAAGCCGTACTCCGGGTTCACCGCGTAGAGCTGGCCGTCCTTGCCGAAACGCATCCAGGCGATGTCGTCGCCGAGGGTCTCGGCGCGCCAGCCGGGCACGGTCGGCTGGATCATCGCGAGGTTGGTCTTGCCGCAGGCGCTCGGGAACGCGGCGGCGATGTAGTAGGCCTTGTTCTCCGGAGAGATCAGCTTGAGGATCAGCATGTGCTCGGCCAGCCAGCCCTCGTCGTGCGCCATGGCCGAGGCGATGCGCAGCGAGTAGCACTTCTTGCCGAGCAGCGCGTTGCCGCCGTAGCCGGAGCCGTAGCTCCAGATCTCGCGGTCCTCCGGGAAGTGGGTGATGTACTTGGTGTCGTTGCACGGCCACGGCA
Organism: Nocardia sp. NPDC046473; assembly: GCF_040645995.1. NCBI lineage: Bacteria > Bacillati > Actinomycetota > Actinomycetes > Mycobacteriales > Nocardiaceae > Nocardia > Nocardia sp. NPDC046473. Next base: position 58,358 of record NZ_JBEYZJ010000006.1, on the reverse strand, counting down.
CGTCGGCTTGGCCGTCGGCCAGCGGCGCGCCGACCGAGTGCAGCGCCTTCACGAACGGGCGGTCGGTGCCGAGCTTCTCCAGCGCGGCCTTGCCCATCCTGGTCATCACGCGCATCGAGACGACGACGTATTCGGAGTCGGTGATTTCGACGCCGAGCTTGGGGTCCTCGGCACCGAGCGGGCCCATGCAGAACGGCACCACGTACAGGGTGCGGCCCTTCATCGAGCCGCGGTACAGCTCGGTCATGGTGGCGCGCATCTCGGCGGGGTCGACCCAATTGTTGGTCGGGCCTGCGTCGGCTTCGCTCTTGGAACAGATGTAGGTGCGCGACTCCACCCGAGCCACGTCTGAGGGATCGGAAAGCGCGAGGAAGGAATTCGGTTTCTTCTTCGGATCGAGCTGCTTGAACGTGCCCGCCGCGACGAGTTGAGCGGTCAGACGGTCCCATTCTTCGTCGGAACCGTCGGCCCAGACCACCCGATCTGGCTGTGTGAGTTCGGCGACTTCCTGTACCCAGGCGAGTAGTTCGCTGTGCTCGGTCGGCGGCTTACCGTCGGATCCACGAAGACCAGGAATGGTCGCTGAGGTCATGAAAACTCTCCTGAGATGGGCGGTCCCTACGATGCGTCCCCGCCTGGCTGACCATTTCGAGCGACCTGCGAGCAGTCGCTACGCTGACGGCCCTTGACCAGCGCGAACTAACACCGAGCGCCACCATTGGCGGGAAGGCACCCGCTACGACCAATCGAAAGCGCGCCCCGGCTGGACGGCGGACGAGGACTTAGCGGACGCCCAAGTTCCTGGTTAGAGGTTAACGCGATGTGACGACCGGTACTGAATCGGGTTCGTCACTATGTACCCATTCTTATAAGTAGATCAACCCGTGATCCAACGATCGAGGATCGCAATATCGCGTTCGCATGCCGCCAGCTGGCCCGGTTGTTCGGTAACCATCCGCCGTAAACGGGCCTCGAGTTCGGCGACTCGGCGATCGGTGTCCACCATGCGGGTCGTACTCACCTGCACGACCCGGTCGGCCAGCACCGTCTCAGTTTCCACCAGCGCGGTCGCGACCCGCTGCTCGAGCTGGGCTTTTACGTTGATCAGCGCGTCGGACACCCACTGTCGCACGTGCGCGCGATCGGCCAGCTGCCCGCGCGCCCGCACCACCCAGCCCGCCGCGCCGGCACCGAGCAACAGGGTCACCGGGACGCTCGCGAAATCGAGGGCGGGCACCAGGGAAAGTGGCGAAACCAACAGTCGGCCGAGGCCGACACCCGCCGACGCGCCGAGCGCGATCATGAGGTGATCTTCGACACCGCGGTGCCGCGGATCGGGGTCGGGGCCGACCCGGGGCGCGGGGTCGCGGCGGCGCAACGGCAGGCTGTTTCCCGGCGCGACGACGCCGTCGATGTGTGCGGCGAGTTCGGCGAGTCGCTGATCGATGGCGACGTCGACCGCGCCGGTCAGTTCCGTGGCCGCGTGCTGCAACCGCTCGGGGTAGCCGCCGAGTTCGCTGCGGCGCATCCGGTCGAGGTCGGCCCTGGTCGCGGTGTGCAGCGCCCGGATCCGGGCGCCGACCTCGGTCATCAGGTCGACTCGCGCCAGGTGCAGCTGGCCGCGCAGGGTGGACATCGCGGTGGCCCGGCCGCCGTCGCGACCGGCGAGCAGCACGGCCCGCTCCGCGCGCAGCTTGGCCGTCTCGGCGCCGGAATGCAGCGCCGTCACCTGCTCGCCGACCCGCTGCCTGGTATCGCTGAGTACGCGCGCGGTCACCGCCTCGAGCCGGCCGCCGCCTTCGGCTTCCGCGCCGAGTGCGGCCGCGGCCAACGCCGCGTGCAGCGCGCCGAGCCCGGACCGATCCATCAGCCCCGCGTCGTTCGCGGTGCGCGCCGCGGCGGCGAGGCGGGCCGACACGGGCAGGATGTCCAGCTCGACGGCGCCCTGCGCGGCGAGCAGTTCCAGGTCACGGGCCCGCACCGAGCGCCAATCCTGGTAGGCGTGAATGCCGTTCATGGCGAGCAGGATGCGGGTGCCGTCCGAGCGCAGGCGATGCACGATGCGCAGGGTGTCGGCGCCGATCGTGGTTCCGGCGTCCAACAGGATCAGCGCGACCGGCGACGGCGCGGTGCCCGACGGCGACGTGGTCTCCACCGCCGCACTCGCGTCGGCCACCGGATCGGCGATAGTGATGCGCGGTTCGAAGCGGGCGAGCTCGGTGCGCAGCAGCGTGGTGTTGGCGTCGGCGGGCCCGATCAAGGTCACCGCGCCGGCCGCGCCTGCCCCCTGCACCGCACGCAGCAAGGCGATTCCTTGCGGATTCCACCGTGCCACCACGGCTTCCACCTCGGGTGGTGGAGTGACGGAACGAGCGGTCTCGGGTGGGACTGCCGCCTCGGCGGGCAACTCGAGCGGCCGGTCGGCCCCGGCGGGCTGGGGTTCAGAGCCCGGCACTGCTCATCCGTTCCCATAGTCGGATGTAGCCGTTGTGCACGCGTAACGCGGCCCGCCGCGCGGTGGGCGGCATGTCGCTGGACACCACGGCGCGCCAGCGGGAGGCCCGGGCCATCGCGTCGTCGGCGTCGGCAGGCGCCGGGGCGGCGTAGCCCGCGGCGAGGTGGGCGACGGAGGGGTGGGCCAAGCCCGCGCACAGGCCGAGCCAGCGGGCGTCGTCGCCGAAGAGGTACGCCTCCAAGATGTCTCGGGCCGTGCTGCCCTCGTCGGGGACCGCCCTGGCGGCCAGCCGGGTGAGTTCGTCGAGGAGTTCGCCGCCGCGCAGCGCGGAGACCTGCTCGTAGCGGCGGTGCAGCAGGCGGTGCAGCGCGTCGATTCCGCTTGCGGCGTGCAGGATTTGCAGCAGGGTCTGCGGGGCGAGCTCCGGATCGTGGCCGAGCGCGGCCAGCGCGCAGCTCACGCCGTACAGATCCCAGCGCTGCAGCAATTCTTCGCGACCGGCGAGGTCCGGGCCGGGGGCGACGAACAGGTCGGGCGAAAGCGTCAGCGCGGCATCGGCATTCGTGGCCAGCCTGCGCAATACGAGCACGTCGGCGTCGGTCATCGCGCCCGACCTGGTGCGCACGGCGAGCGAGGCGACCACCGGAAGCACGGCGGCGCCGACCTCCCGGCCGTACTGCTCGGCGGCGGCGACCGCGTCGCCCCAGCGCCCGCCGATCGCATCGGCCTTGTTCAACACCACGATGGTGCGCTCCGGCGGCAGCGTGGCGAGTACCCGGCGGTCCGCGGGCGATGGTGCGGCGGACAGCACGTAGATGACGATGTCGGCGTCGAAGGCCGGATCCGGCATGTCCGGCTCGTCGACCGGACCGGTCTCCACCGCCGACATGAGCGCGAGCGCCTGCAGCACCGTCGTGCGGCCCGCGTGCGCGCGGCCCATCACCTGGATCCGCGGCGGCGTGCGCCAGGCGCTGACGGCGGCGCCTGCGGCATAGCCGATCTGCTTGTCGCGCCCCGTGCCGAACCGCAGGTCGGCGAGGAGCCGGTCGAGCTGGTCGTGTTCGCGCGCGGGCACGCCGCGTTCGCGCAGCGGCCCGTCGGACTCGGTGGCTGTCGGCATGTTGCACCCCCTTTACGGTGCGCAATTCTTGCAGAAGACGCGACGCGGCAGGTGGCGACCGCTCAGGTACCGCTGAAGTATTTGTTCGCGGTGCGCACAGCCCAGTTCGGCGCGTACTTCGCGGCGACCGCCAGGACCTTTGCCTGCGCGCCGATCTCGTAGTGCACCCTGGGCAGCCTGCCGCGCTTGCGGGTGGCGTCCCAGATGCCCGCCGCGACGTCCTCGGCGGTGAGCCGGACGCCGAGCGACTTCGTCGTGCCGGTTTCCACCCCGTTCACCATGGCGGTGTCCACGAACAGCGGCCAGATCGCGATCACCCGGATGTCGTGGTGCTCCCATTCGAGATCCAAGGCCTCCGTGAGGCTTTTGACCGCGGCCTTGCTCGCGCCGTAGCTGGCGAGTTCCGGCTGGCCGTAGATGGCCGACGCCGAACACAGGTTCACCACCTGGGCGCCCGGAGTGTCACGCAAGTAACTGAACGCGGTGTGCGTGCCGGTGAGCACGCCGCCGAGGTTGACGTCGATGATCGTCTGATGGGCGGATAGTTCGAGGCCCTCGAACGGGCCCGCACGCAGAATGCCGGCGTTGTTGATCAGAATGTCCAACTGCCCGGCGTCCGCGTGGAACTCGGCGAGCCGCTCGGCCCACTGGGTGGCGTTCGTCACATCGAGCATCCCGGTGTGCACGCTGCCACCCGTGCCCGTGACGTCGGCCGCGAGCCTGGTCAAGCCGACTTCATCGATGTCGTAGGCGCCGACGTGGTACCCCTGCGCAGCGAAAAGCAGGGCCGTCGCCCGGCCGATCCCGGCCGCGGCACCGGTGATGAACACTGACGGTCTGCCCATACCGCGCAGTCTAGTGCGGCCGACCAGGTACGACCGGGCTTCCCAGAGCCGCCACCGGTCATTTACCCTGCATTCCAGTGGTCGGCGCCATTGTTGGTGCGCAACTTCGCTTTTCGAACGCGGCGCACCGACCTCCAGGAGCGCTTGCGAGCGCGAATGCGCGAGGCCGCACCGACGAGGAGGTCGCGATGACAGCCGATGTCATCGGCACTGCCGATACGGAGCCCGCCCTAGCGGACGGGAAACCGCTGCTGCCGAGTAAGGACCCGTTCCATCGGCCGCCCAAGGGTTTCGCGGCCAAGCCGCCCGGCACCATCCTGCGCAGCCGCAAGATCGAGCTCGCGCTGTTCGGTGTTGTGCCGCAGCAGGTCTCGGCTTGGCAGCTGCTCTACCGCAGCTGCGACATGCACGGCACGCCGGAGGCGGCGATCACCACGGTGCTGTTGCCGCTGGACGCCGATCCGCGAGAAGACCGGCCGCTACTGGCCTTTCAGACCGCGATGGATGCCGTCACCGAGAAATGTTCTCCTTCTTACGCATTGCGCTACGGCGCCCGCGCGCTCGGCTCGGTCACCCAGTTCGAGTGGCTGCTGGTCGCGAACGCCCTGCGCCGCGGCTGGGCGGTGAGCATCGCCGATCACGAGGGCCCGCGCGGAAACTTCGGCGCGCCACGCGAACCCGGCTACCGCGCGCTCGACGGCGTGCGCGCCGCGCAGCGGTTCACCCCGCTCGGCCTCGGCCCGCACACGTCGATCGCGGTGTGGGGTTATTCCGGCGGCGGCATGGCCAGCGCCTGGATGGTCGAGATGGCCCCGACCTACGCCCCGGAACTCGACATCGTCGGCGCGGTGCTCGGCGCACCGGTCGGCGACCCGGGCCAGGTGTTCGCCCGATTGAACGGCACCAACTACGCGGGCCTGCCCGCCATCGTGATCGCGGCGCTGCGCAGGCTCTATCCGGTGCTCGGCACGATGCTGCAGAACGAACTCACCCTGGACGGCCGCCGTTTCGTGGCCCGTGCGGAAAACGCGACGCCGTTCGGCGCCATCTTCGGCCTGGCCAACAAGCGGATGGACGACTACCTGAGCCGTCCACTCGACGAGTTGATCGCGACGCCGGAGTTCCAGGCCATGTTCGAGGATCTGCGCCTTGGCAATTCGACGCCCACCTGCCCGCTGCTGGTGGTACAGCCGATCCACGATCAAGTGATCCATATGGACGGCATCGACGGTCAGGTCGAGCGCTACCGGCGCAGCGGCGCGCAGGTCAGCTATGTGCGCGACCGGCTCAGCGAGCACTTCTCGCTGCTACCGCTGGCCACCCCGATCAGTCTGGAGTGGCTCGCGGACCGGCTGGCCGGGCAACCGGTGAGCGACGTGGGCGACCGCACTGTGTGGTCGGTCGCCGCATCACTGACCGGAGCGCGTGGCCTGTACGAGATGGTGGTGACTGCGGCCAAGGTCGCGCTGGGCCGACCGCTGCGACAGGAGAGCGCGCAGGTGGCCAGGATCGACCGCGCACGCGCCGCCTGACCTCCCGATGGACGGCAAGCACGCACTCGATTGCCGCACCACCGCGCCGATGCTGGACAATGGATGCCGTGAACGACGCCGCGAACAATACTGCCGAGTCAGTTCCGGGCCCGCCGTCCACAGGTCCGGCCCAGAATGCGGGTGAGCCCCGGAACAACACCGGCTCTCGCCTGTACCCACGCGTAACCAGCTTCCGGTCGCGCCGTGGCGCGCTGACCGCGACACAGCAGCAATCGTGGGCCCGCATGTGGCCGGCGATCGGCCGCGAGGTCGCCGACGAACCGCTGGACGCCGCCGCCTGGTTCGGCCGCGAAGCGCCCCTGGTCGTCGAAATCGGCTGCGGCACCGGCACGGCCACCTCGGCGATGGCACAGGCCGAACCGCACCTGAACCTGATCGGCATCGAGGTGTACCGGCCCGGGCTCGCCCAACTGGTGCAGCGCATCGAACGCCAGCAGATCGACAACATTCGGCTGCTGCGCGGCGACGCCGTCGACGTGCTGGAAAACATGATTGCTACCGAATCGCTGACCGGCGTTCGAGTCTTCTTTCCGGACCCGTGGCCGAAGGCGCGTCATCACAAACGGCGCCTGCTGCAGCCCGCGACTTTCGCGTTGATCGCCAATCGACTAAAACCGGGCGGTGTGTTGCATGTCGCGACAGACCACGCCGACTACGCGGAACACATTGCCGCGGTAGGCGCGGAAGAACCGCTGCTCAAAGGCCTTAACGAGGCCACAGGTGGCGTCAGCGCGGAGCATCGGGACAGCGCGCCGATCGGTTTCGAAAGGCCCGTCACGAAATTCGAGGGCAAGGCACATCGTGCCGGTAGCGCCATTACTGAGCTCATATGGGGGAAGATTCAATTATGAGTGTCAGTGAGATGGCCCACGAGGTGGTCGATGTTGCCGGGGAGGTGCAGGGAACCGGATCGGAAGGTCTGGGTGGCGCAACGCCGGATGTGCGCCGGGTCCTGCTGGTGTGGGATGCCCCGAACCTCGACATGGGTCTCGGGGCCATTCTCGGCGGGCGGCCGACCGCGGCCTACCGGCCCCGGTTCGACGCGCTCGGCCGCTGGCTGCTGGCCCGCACGGCCGAACTGTCGGTCGGCACCGTGCACCGGGTCGAACCGGAAGCGACCGTCTTCACCAACATCGCGCCCGGCACCGCCGATGTGGTGCGGCCGTGGGTCGAGGCGCTGCGCAACGTCGGCTACGCGGTATTCGCGAAGCCGAAGATCGACGAGGACTCCGATGTCGACGCGGACATGCTCGCGCACATCGAACTGCGCAGCCGCGGTGCCGGACTGGCCGGCATCATGGTCGCCTCGGCCGACGGCCAGGCGTTCCGGGAACCACTCGAGGAACTCGCCGCGAGCGGAATACCTTGTCAGGTACTCGGCTTCCGCGAGCATGCCAGTTGGGCCGTCACATCCGATACCCTCGAGTTCATCGATCTCGAGGACATCCCGGGCGTGTTCCGTGAACCGCTGCCCAGGGTCAGCCTCGACTCGCTGCCCGACGAGGGCGCCTGGCTGCAGCCGTTCCGGCCGCTGACGGCGCTGCTCACCTCTCGCCCAGCGCAAGGAGTCGCTTAAGTGTTCACACGCTGGGGCGATCTGGTCTACAAGCTGCGCTTCGGCGTCATCGGTATCGTCGCGGCCGCGCTGTTGGCGCTGGGCGGATACGGCCTCGGTTTGGGAGACCACCTCAGCTCCAGCGGGTGGGACGACCCGACGTCGGAGTCCTCGCGGGGCGCGCAGATCGCGGACGCCGCGTTCGGGCGCGACCACAACAGTGACGTCATCGTGCTGTACACCGCGCCGGACGGTAAGACGATCGATGATCCGGATTTCAAGCAGAAGGTCGTCGACAGCCTGAACCGGCTCCCGCACGACTACCCGGAGATCAGCAAGATCAACGGCGCCTACTGGCCGACCGAGACCGGTCAGACATCGCCGCTGACCTTCGGTTCCAAGGACAAGAAGTACACCTTCGCGTCGATCGCCATCAAGGGCAACAACGACACCGAGATGCTGAACAACTTCCGGAAAGTGAAGGACGTCTTCACTATTCCGGGAGTAGACGTGCAGGTCGCCGGCCTGCAGGCGGTGGCGGGCACGCTGAACGACACCATGGCCGAGGACCAGCACCGGATGGAGATCCTGGCCATCCCCGCCGTCGCGGTGTTGCTGTTCTTCATCTTCGGCGGTCTGGTCGCCGCCGGGCTGCCGCTGATCGTCGGTGGCCTCACGGTGATCGGCGCGCAGGGCATCGTGCTGTTCATCACCAGATTCACCGAGGTGAATTCGTTCGTCGCGCCGGTTGTTTCGATGATCGGTCTCGGGCTGGCGATCGACTACGGCCTGTTCATCGTGAGCAGATTCCGCGAGGAACTCGCCGAGGGCTACAGCACTCCCGCCGCGGTACGCCGATCGGTGATGACCGCGGGCCGCACCGTCGTGTTCTCCGCGACCATGATCATCGCCAGCCTCGGCGGCATGCTGCTGTTTCCGCAGGGCTTCCTGAAATCGATCGCCTACGGGTCCATCGCCACGGTCTCGCTGGCGGCGCTGACCTCGATCACCATCCTGCCCGCGATGCTGGGCGTGCTCGGACCCCGAGTGGATATGTTCGGGCTCAAGCGGTTCCGCAAGACCAAGACCGCCGACGAGGTGGAGAACGGCTTCTGGGGCAAGTCCACCCGCTGGGTGATGCAGCATCCGCTCAAGATCGCTATCCCGATCTGCATCCTGTTGCTGCTGCTGATCATTCCGGTCAAGAACCTCGCCTTCGGCGGCATCAACGAGCGATATCTGCCGCCGGACAACACAACCCGGCTCGCGCAGGCGAAGTTCGACTCGATCTTCCCGCTGCGCAAATCCGATCCGATCCAGCTGGTGTTCGTCTCCGACGACAGCAACAAGGTCGGCAAGGCCTGGACCGCGGCCAAGCAGGCGCCCGGCCTCAACGGCACCTTCGACGTGCCGTCCCGCTCCAATTCCGATAACCAGGTCTATCGCACCAGCGCGACCCTCGCCGACTCCGAGGACGCCGACCCGACCATCGAATATCTGCGCTCGATCGACGTGCCCGACGGCGTGACCATGTACGTCGGCGGGCAGCCGGTGATCCAGAAGGACAGCATCGACGCGCTGCTGCACCGCATGCCGTTGATGATCGGGCTGGTCCTGCTCGTCACCACGCTGCTGATGTTCCTCACCTTCGGCTCGCTGGTGCTGCCGATCAAGGCCGCGCTGATGAGCGCCCTCGGATTGGGTTCCACGCTCGGCATTTTGACGTGGATCTTTGTTGACGGGCACGGGGCCGGGCTGCTGAACTTCACGCCGCAGCCGATCATGTCGCCGGTGCTGGTGCTGATCATCGCGGTGATCTACGGCCTGTCCACCGACTACGAGGTCTTCCTGCTGTCCCGCATGGTGGAGGCACGCACGCAAGGCGCCTCGACCACCGAGGCGGTCCGCATCGGTACCGCGCAGACCGGCCGCATCATCACCGCGGCCGCGCTGATCCTGCTCGTGGTCACCGGCGCATTCGCGTTCTCGGATCTGGTGATGATGCAGTACCTCGCGTACGGCATGATCGCCGCGCTGTTCATCGACGCCACCATCCTGCGCATGCTGCTGGTGCCCGCGACCATGAAGCTGCTCGGCGACGACTGCTGGTGGGCACCCGCCTGGATGAAGAAGATCCAGCAGAAGATCGGGCTCGGCGAGCCCATCCTCGACGACGAACGGCCCGGCGGCGGCGAGGTGGTCGACCTGGTCAAGACGACACCGATCACCGATCCGGTCACCATGCAGATCCCCGCCATCGACAACGGCAATCGGCCGCGCAAACCCCGGCGGCCGCGCACGGTGGAGGAGATCGAGGCCGAGGCGCCCACCCAGCATCTCAACAAGGTGCCGCCCGCGGCGCCGAAGCCGCCCGGGACTCCGGCGCCGGCCCCGCTCGACCCGACTCGGCAGCGGCCGACCCCACCGTCGGGGTTCATGTCGGATCCGAACATGCCGCGTCCCGTAGGGCCTTCGGGGACCGGGGCGCCTACCGGAGTCAGTCCGAACGGGCAGCCGCCCATACCTTTCCCGGCGATTCCGCACGACCCCACCGGGCCGCGACCGGCTCCGCCCGCGCTGCCATTCGACATCGGTGGCGCTCGGCCCGAAGCGTCGGCGGGGACCTCGTTCTCGGCGTTCGAATCGCCTGCGGCAAGTTCGTTCGAGCCGCCTGCGCCGCCGGCAGTTTCGACACCGCCGGTTCCGGCACCGCCCGTCCACGGAGCGAGACGTCCCGAGGCCAAGTTCGAGCCGACGCAGCCGACACCGTCGCTGGCACCCTTGGATCCGCCCGCATACACCGAATTCATCGCGCCGCGCCAGGATCCGCCTGCCCCCGTGGAGCCGCCCACGCACCACGCCGCACCCGAACCCGCTGCGGCGGCGCCGACCGACTCCACCGATACCGGTGACCTCAACCGCAACAGCATCGAAGATTGGATGGCCGGACTCCGCTCCTCCCGCCGTCCCGGCAAGACGGACGAGGGTCGTCATTCCGGTGGCGACGGGCGCACCGTCAGCGTTAACGAACTGCTTCGCCGGCGCGACCGGGAGTAGTTCGGGCGCAGCGCCGTAGCGTGGTGGCGAGCCCGGGTTTCGGCCGCCACCACCGTATTTCGATGGTGCCGCTGGCCATTTCGTGCGACGACGGCGGTCACGTCCGCATTGCCGCTGTGCCACACCGGAAGTGGCATCCGAGGTGGGTTCAGCCGGCTTTGTTCGATGCTCGACGCTTTCCCCGATCCACGACCTCTTGCCGCGTCACCCGCAGCCGGGGAAACGGCGACAGGAAAGTCACTACGGTAGCCACGAAGGCCGCGACACCGACGAGCAGGCAACTCTCGTACCACTTCATGCGAGATTCACCCCTTTCCGCTCGTGCCGAAGAACGCCGTTCGAGTTCGACGAATACGACGGAGACCGGCGAATCGGACCACCCAGAGCATAAGAGCCGAGACAATGCACAGCCCCGCGAAAGCAACCCAGGCGGCCCGCTGCTCGATCGACGACGCGTAGCTCAAACACAGTACGGCCAGCACTAGGAGACCCAGCGATCCGAAGATACTTATCTGCCGAATCATGCGAGCCAGCACGGCCAGATCCGCATTGGCCACCGTATCGATTTCGGTCGCATTCCGCTTCGGCGAGAAGACCAATCTCATCGCACGTTGCGCCGCATTGTTTTCAGCCGTACGCAGCACCCCTCGTGACACCAGGAACAGTGCTACCAGAGTTCCACCCAATGACCAAAGCAGCATTTCCAGAATGCCGCCGAACAAGGGCGTTCCCAATAACGCGAAGACCCTGTCGACAGCGAAGACAATGACGAATGTGCCACCGAACAACAGCAGCCTCGTCGGCCAGACCGCAAAACGAGATGACGTCATCGATTGCTCTCCGATCGCCGGGCGCTGGAGTTCATCGAAATCCCTTCGTTCATCATACGCGCTGCTCAGACGGCAATCCGGGTGGTGTTGCCGCTCCCGGTCCCGGCTGCGGCACCGGGAGCGCCTCTCGGATCGACCGGAGTGGATGGCTGCTCCTGGGGGTTTTGTGGTTCCGGTGCGGGCGGTGGAGTTTCCGGTTTAGATGGATCGGCCCCGACCCGATCACGCTTCGCCTGGTTCGCGGGAGTTCGCACCTGCTTCGGCGAATGCTCGTGCGTACCTGGTGCCGACGACGAGGAGTAGGACTCCGACGGCGAGGAAGGCGGCGACGCGGACGAGGCCGTCGAGGGTGGCGAGGTCGAACAGGAAGAGTTTGGCCAAAGCTGCTGCGGTGACCAGTAAGCCGGAGCCGAGGGCGAGTTTGGCTACCGCGGTGGCCTTGCCGATATTGCGGAGTCCGTAGAACAGAGCGGCGGTGGCGCCTGCCATCCACAGGATGGTTGCGGCGCTGTGGCCGATGACGAAGCCGTCGTCCGCGCCGGTCGCGATGCCGATCGAGACTGTCGCGGCGGTTACCGCGTACAAGCCGGCGATACTTGCGACGATCCACTGCAGTTCGGCAGTGCGCTGCAGGCTCGGCAGTTTTCGCGCGCACCATACAGCCACGGCAACCACTGCGATAGCGAGCACTGCTCCTAGCACCGTCGAGATGCTCAGGCTTTCCATCGAACGCCGCTGGGAAGCAAGGACATCCGGCCCCGCGACGTTCAGGAAGGCGAAAGCGCCGAGTGCCGCGAAGGCCGCGCCGATGCCCGCCGCGACGCTGGAGCGTCGTTGGCCTGCCACGCCGAGGAAGCCCAAGGCCACCAGGAACCACGCGGCTGGCAAGGTTCGCGGATCGGTCACCGCGACACAGACTTCGAGCAACGCGATGGAACCCGCGACGGCGGCGACCACCGCGGTGTGGCTCGGAATCTTTACTATCCCAGCCAATTTCGGCACAAGCGCGGTTCCGGCCACCGCCAGCAACACCACTGCGAAGATCCCCGCGATCGTTGCCGCGACGGGACGATCGACCTCATACAGCCCCGGCGCGGCCAGCATCGGCACCGTTGCCAGCGCGAGCATCAGCGAGGCGGTGAGATCACTGGGCCTGCGACGGACCACCAGAACGGTCCCGACCAGCCCCACCGCTGCCACCGCCACGGCGGCGAGCAGCAGCAGTGGCCGCTCACCGTCCGAAGGACCACTCAGAATCGCCCCAGCGATCAGCTGGAACGTGGCCAGCACCGCGGGCACGGTCCGCACCACATGCAGATACGGCCAATCCCGCACCAATTGCACCGGTACACAAGCCAACTGCAACACGATCAGGAACGCCAGCAACACCAGCTCCGTCGTCAGCACCGGTGACAACACCGCCGCGCCGACCACGACCAACACCGCCAATGGCTGCGACTGCCACCGCATCGCCAGTGCGACACCGATAGCCGCGACACCGAACGCCACCGCAAACCCGATCACCGGATGCAACCAGTGGTAAATCGAAGTCACCGCAACAACATCGAGATACGCCCCCGCAATTCCGGTGGCCGCCAACGCAATCCCGCCGACCCGGCCACCGACCCGGCCGAACACCCGTATCCCGGCCGCCACCAGCGCCGCCGAGAACAATGCGCCCGCAACAACCCTCGGCACCGGCCCGAACAACCCCGCCTGCGCGGCCAGCACCAACAGCATCACCACACCGATCAACGTGACGGCCACCCCCGCCACCGCGAGCACCCGACTGATCACCCCATCCCGCTGCCACCACGGCGTATGCGGAACCGGCGGCCCCAGCCGCGGCGGAGGCGGCGGCCGCATCCCCGGTGGCAGCATCGGCGCACTCATCGGCGGCACCGCGCCACGCGACGGCATCCGCCCGGCCTGCCGCGGCATCGCCCCACCCGGCGCCCCGGCAGCCCACCCGGGCGCAGCCGGAGCAAACCGCGGAACATACGTCGGCGGCACAGCCGAACTCGGCGGAACCATCCCGAGCGGAACCTGCTGCTCCACCCGCGGCACCTGCGCCGACGGCCCCGCCACCGGCGCACCTTCGGCCGGAGCGACCGCCGAAACCCCCTGCACCCCAAACGAACTCCCCACAACCTGAGCCCGCAACAATTCCAAATCCCGCCCAAGCACCCCCATCTGCGCCCCCAACGCAGAGAACTCCCCCGAAATGCGCGAAATCAACACCGGATCGATAGATGTGGTCATAACCCCATGCTGGCCGCCTACCCCACCCACCAGCATGAGTAGTTACCCCCGGTAGACCCCGAATATCTACCCGACATCAGCTAGGACACTGTCGCGGCCAGGAGATTTGCCGGCCTAACCCAACGGTCGCGCTACTGGAACGACCCGCAGCAACTTATCCAAACCCCGGTAGTCATCCGGGTTGGTCGTGAACAACGGCAAGTCTTCGGCAACCGCAGTAGCAGCGATCATCAAGTCCGCGAGGCGCCTTCGAGGCTTTCGGCCGATCGCGACGACTGCCGCCGATACTCGTCCGTACACACGCGCAGCCTCTACATCGAACGGGATCGGATCGAATTCACTTTCAGCCCGTTGTAGGACGTCGAGCCGCCGGGCCCGTTCCTCGTGCTCGTCATAGTCACCCTGCTCATCGTTACGACGCACCTCATGCGGCCCTGACGACAACTGAGCCAGCGTGATGGCACTGATGGCCATGCTCGCAGGAAGCAGCGCGGAATCGATGTGTCGACGCAGGATCAGGATGTTGGTATCGAGCAGCCCGAATTCCGGAACCTCATCGGTCATACGGACTACTCGCTTCGGTGTCAACCGCAGCGTCCTGATCAGCCCTGAACGCTTCGAGATCGATGTCCGGAGCATTCCGTGACATCGCCGCGAAATCTTCTCGACTGACGAACCGTCGCTTGCGACGCAACGGGATCAACTCGCCGATCCGGTGGCCGTCTCGGGTGACCGTGAACGACCGTCCATGCTCGACGGCATCCATGATCTCCTTGGACTTGTTTCGCAGGTCCCGCTGCGTAATCTCGGGTTGAAGAGACATACCTCGAGGGTATAGAGCACGTAGCACCTTGCGCTTCTGAGTGGCACCACAAGTATCGCCGACTGGGCAAAGGCGGGCGGGCTCGCCGACCGACCCCCAGCCCGGTGAGGCGGGTGGGGGGGCGGTCTCGGCGGGTGGTCAGGGAGTGGCGGTTTGGCGGGTGGTTGCCTGGTGGATGGCGTTGATCACGGCTTGGCGTGGCGGCATGCGGAGGGCGCCGGGGGCCGGTTCGCCTGCCCAATGCCAGCCGAGGGTGGAGTCGGTGGTGGGGAGGAGGATGTGGTGGCCGCCGGGGACGATGGTGACGTGGTGACCGGCCAGGTAGCGGCGGACGGGGACCTCGACGGGGTGGGCCGGGGTCGGTGGGGTGACCAGGAAGGTCCAGCTGCGTTCGCCGGGGTCGGCGATCACCGGGGCGGTGTGCGTGCGGTCCAGGATGGCGAGGACCTTGCGGCCCAGGTCAGGCGGCATGACGATGGCGCCGAGGATGGAGCCGGTGGTGACCATCGGGCGCCCGGCCAGCAGTTGTACCGGGAGGCCGTACAGATCGCGGAGCAGGTGGGCGATATCGAGGGGGGTATGACAGCGCTCGAACATGGATTTACCCTTCGGCGAGAACAGCGGACCGGATCGCGGAGGTCGTCGTTCGGCGGAGCGGGCCGTGCTGTTCGCGCACGCGCTGCAGGTGGCGTGCGGTGACGCCGCGGTAGGTCGGTAAAGCCGTGCGGGAGAGTCGGGTGCTGCGATGGCTCGCGGGTCCCAGCGCGCGATCGGCGCGCTTGCCCTGCACAGAGGTGTTCGGCATGGTGTTCATTTGCCGCCGCCCTTTGCTATCAAAGTTGCAGAAAGGCAACGGTATTCCATCCAGCAGTGAACGAGTCGTACGTAATGTCCCACTTTGGTCGAGTTCGGTGATTTAGCGTCGTACCCTGAAACCCAGATTTAACAAAAGGAATTGGGTACATGGACGATTCGTCGATCGGCGTTCGCATCCGAATGTTCCGCGGCAAGGCGCTCACCCAGCGCCAGCTCGCGGATCAGGCCGGAGTCAGCGTCGACCTGGTGCGCAAACTCGAGCAGGGCGGCCGCCAGACCGCCTCGATCGCCAGCCTGCAGAAGCTGGCCCGCGCACTGGATGTGGACATCGCCGACCTCATCGGTAAACGCGCAGGCGTGCCGTCCAGCGATCCCGATTCGGGCATCGTCGCCATCCGCCGCGCGCTGACCCCGGTCGACGATCTGCTCGGCGAGACCAACGAGGAGGCGGCGATCAGCCTCGACGACGGCCGCCGCGCCGTCGATTACGCGTGGGGCGCCTACTGGGTCGGCCGCTACGAACTGCTCACCTCGATCCTGCCGTCGGGACTCACCCAGCTGCGGGCCACCGTCCATGCCGCGCGCAACGGCTCGGTCGCGCTGGCGAATGAGCTGCTGGCCCGGATGTATTGGGTCACCGGCTGCACGCTGGTGCACCTCGGCCAGACCGATCCGGCGTTCCTGGCGATCCGGCAGGCGCTCGCGGCGGCCGAGGACGGCAACGACCCGCTACTGCTCGGCACCATCCGCGGCTCGGTCGCCTGGCAGTTGCTGGTGCAGGGCCGCTATGACGAATCGCGCCGGGTCGCGTTGCGTGCGGCGGCGAGCTTGGAGCCGTCCGGCGAGGTCACCCCCGAGCACCTGTCCGCGTACGGGTCGCTGGTCTTGCTGAGCGCGACCGCCGCGGGCCGGGCGCAGGCGATACCCGACGCGTTGTCGCTGGTCGAGGCCGCGGGCGAGGTCGCGCTGCGGCTCGGCAGCGATCGCCGGGACTACGAAACCTATTTCGGCCCTTCGCAAGTCGTCATGCAGACGGTCGACGTCAACGTGTCCTCCGAGCGCTATCCCGAGGCGTTGGCCGCCGCCAAGGCGATGCCCGCCAACGGCGGCCTCCCGCAGGCCTCCCGGGCCCGCCATCTCACCGACACCGCGGTCGCGCTGACCCGCACCGGTCAGCACCAGCGCGCACTCGACACGCTGCTCACCGCCGAACGAGTGGGCGGCGCGGACTGGCTCAAATATCAGTCGCTGCCGCGCCACATCGTTTCCGAACTGCTCGATCACGACCGCCGAGTCCCGTTGCGCGCCTTCGCCCGCCGGATCGGCGTCAACACCTGACCCCGAACGGTCAGTGGCCCATCATGCGACGCCAGTGCGCCATGAAGGTGTGCTTGGCGGTGATGGAGCCGAACCGGATGCGACCGCGCACGACCAGGTGCAATGGTCCGAACGGCGGTCCGGTGCGCACCTTGTTGTTCACGCTGGAGCCGATCAGGTCGACGTCGTCGAGGTCGACGGTCGCCTCGGTGGGCAGGATCAGCGTGAGTGAGCTGCAGTAGTCATCGACGGTCAACTCGACCACCTGGGTCGACATGATCGCCTCGGTGAAATCCAGGGTCACCCCGGAGAGCCAGTTGTTGAGCTGCAGCGACGGCGCGACATGCCATGGCCCGCGCCTGCTCACCCCGGACAGGCGAGAGCGGATCACGCCGCCGGGCGCGCTGGGCCCGGCGAGCGGGGACGGTGCCGGACGGTGCTGCTTCACGAACGAGGGCGCGGTATTCACGAAGGTCGACGGCGGCGCGGCGGGCCGGCCGACCAGGCGGACGCCGGGCAGATCGATGAGCACGGCATTCAGTTCGCCGCGGGTCTTCGCGGCCAGCGCGGTGTCCATCCGCTCGGTGAACTCACCGAGCGAGAGCATGCCCAGCCCGACGGCGCGCTGCAGCAGCTGGCCGACGTGCTCGCGTTCGACGTCGGACACGCGTAGATCCCGGTCGCCTATCGCGTCTCCGGAGCCGACGCCATTGGATTCCGATTCGGGTCCGCCCATGATTCGAGATTACCGATCCGCGGGCCGCGATGTATCAGGGCGATCCCGGATAACGGTGTACGACTTTCGGGCAGCTCTTACTCGTCGAGGCCCTGCTCGATCGCGTAACGGGTGAGCTCGACCCGGTTGGCCAGCTGCAGCTTGCGCAGCGTCGCCTGGACGTGATTTTCCACGGTCCGATGACTCAGCCCGAGTCGCGACGCGATCTGCTTGGCGGACAACCCCTTTGCCACCATCCGCAGCACCTCGGTCTCCCGATCGGTCAGCGCCGGACGGTGCGGCTCGTCGGGTTCGGCCGGTGTGGTGGCCATCCGCCGGTATTCGCCGAGGACCAGGCCCGCCAGGCCGGGCGTGAAGACCGGCTGTCCGGCGGCGGTCGCGTGCACCGCCTCGATCAGCTCCGCTACCGACGCGCTCTTCACCAGATAACCCGAGGCGCCCGCCTTGATCGCGTCGAGCACGTCGTCGCGTTCGGCCGACGCCGAGAGCACCAGCACCCGGCTGTCCGGCGAGACGCGCAGCACCTCGGCGGTGGCCTGCGCGCCGTTCCCGTCGGGCAACTGCATGTCCATCAGCACCACGGCGGGCCGCACCGCCGCCGCCCGCCTGGTCGCCGCGCCGACCCCGTCCGCGGTGGCGGCGACGTGGAAGCCCGCCTCGGTGAGGTCGCGCGAGACGCCGTCGCGCCACATCGGGTGGTCGTCCACCACCATCACCGAAATAGCTTCGGCCGCAACGTTATCGGTCACGCCATACCTCCTGGGTCGATCGCCACGGTCTCATGTTCGCGGTACCCGGAATTCCCACTCGGCGCCGAAGCCGACCCCGTCATCGGTCTCGGTGAGTAGTTCGGCGGTGCCGCCGAGCGCCTCGATCCGGCCGACGATGGACCGCGAAACCCCGAGCCGCCCTTCGGCTTCCGCTTCGGCCAGCCGACCGGGCGGGATGCCGACTCCGTCGTCGCGCACGCTGATCACCAGCTCATCGCCGGTGTCCTCCAGCAGCACATAGGCTTTCGCGTCTGGCCCGGCGTGCAGTGCGACATTGGACAGCGCCGTCGCCACGGCGGCCGCGATCTCCGCACCTGCCCACCGTCCGATGGGCACCGGATTACCGGGGGTGGACACGAACACCGACGGCGTCGCGTGCACGGTGAGCAGTGGACGCAGATCGACCTCGGCCCCACCGGAATCCTCGCGAACGGCGCTCTCGGTGATCAGCACCCGCAGCGCCACTTCCTGTTCCGCCGCGCGCTGCGCCAATTCCTCAGTGGGCCCACCGATCTCGGTACCGCGCCGCTTGATGTAGCTGAGTACCTGCAGCACGCCGTCGTGCACCTCACGCGAAAGCCGTTCCCGCTCTTCTGTGGCCGCGGTCAACCGAACCGCGCGTTCGAGCTGGTCCTGCGCGCGGCGCGCGGTGTTGGCCGCCAAACCCAGTGCCAGGCCGACGGAAACGAGCACCGGCACGGTCGCATCGGTCCACACGTCCTGCCCCCACTGGTCGCGCACGGTCAACGCGACCGCCGCGATCAACGCACCGGACAGCACCCCGGCGACCGGCCCGCGCAGGATCGCCGCCCCGATCACGGCATTGGTGGCCCACAGCGTCGTCGGCAGCGTCTGATGTCCGTGGTACCAGTCGTAGTCGGCGACCAGCCTGGTCGCCGCCATCAGCGCGATCACCACCACGTGGTCACCGAACACCACCCAGACGCGCACCCGCCGCACATCGGGAAAACGCCACTGCGACAACATGATCGCCGACGCACCGGACCACACCGCCATCAAGGCGATGAGCACCCAGCTCAACCGCTGATTCTGGTAGTAGGGCGCGGAAGCGACCTGCTGCAACACCGCGTACAGCAGCGTCACCAGCCGCAACGCCTGCGCGGCCCGCCACAGCGGCGTGGTCGCCACATCGGACGAGCGCGGTTCAGCCCCGCGCGCCATCAAGCCCCGCCTCCCCCATCGGGCTCAGCTTTTCGGCGCGCCGTCATCGGATTCCGGCGCGGAGACTCGGGTGTCTTCCTTCGCCAAGGTCGCCGCCACATCGAACCGGCCCGGCTCCGGATCGTCCGGCTCGACCTCCCCGGTCTGTAGTTCCTCGAACAACTCCTCCGGACTTCCCGTGAGCAGCGACCGAATAGCGGTATTCATCACCGCGACGAACGGGACCGCGAGCAGACCACCCGCGATCCCGCCGAGCACCACGCCGGCGGTGATAGCCAGCACCACCGCCAGCGGATGGATGCTCACCGCCCGCCCGAGCAGCAGTGGTTGCAGCACATGGCCTTCCAGCTGCATCACCGCGATGATGATGCCGAGCACGATCAGCGACGTGATCAGTCCCTTGGTCACCAGCGCGATGAACACCGCGACGAACCCGGCGACGAACGCGCCGATGATCGGGATGAACGCGCCGATGAACACCAGCGAGGCCAGCGGAAGTGCCAGCGGCACACCGAGAATGCCGAGCCCGGTGCCGATGCCGATGGCATCCACCGCCGCGACGGCCACCGTGGCGCGGACGAACCCGACCAGCGTGCCGAAGCCGAGCTGCCCGGCGGTGCGGACCTTCTCGCGCTGCTCGGTCGGCACGATCCGGGTGACGAAGCGCCAGATCTGATCGCCGCCGTAGAGGAAGAAGATCAGGATGAACAGGGTCAGGAAGGTGCCGGTGAGCAGCTCGGCGATGACCGTCGCGGTGGTCAGCGCACCGCTGGTGAGCCGGTCCTGATTGGACTGGATGGTCTTGATGATCTGGTCGCCCACGTTGCGGATCTGATCGTTGCTCAGATGCGGCGGGCCGGTGATCAGCCAATCCTGGATCTTGTGAATGCTGTTGGTGAATTCGTCGGACAGCTGCGGCACACCCGCGATGAACTGTTCGACGACGAAGGTCATGACCCCCGCGACCAGCCCGAGCGACCCGACCAACGCGACGAATACGCCTACCGAACGCGGCACGCCTAGTCGCTGTAGCCAGTCGACCAGTGGCGCGAGCAGCGCGGCCGCGAGCAAGGCGATCGCCAGCGGAATGACCACCGTCGCCAGCTTCTGCACGATCGCGGCCAGCGCGAGCGTCACCGCGAACAGGATCAGCAGTCGCCAGCCCCACTCCGCCGACACCCGCACGATCGGGTGCACGGAATCAGCGGCAGGCCGCGTCAGGGAGGCATTCCGCTTCGAGCTCGGCTTCGGGTCCGTCACCTGGCCGAGCATAACGAGCAAAGCAGACAGTTGTCCGTCCTCAGCCTGCGCCGGGCCGGGCGAATGCCAGGGCGCGCGACAGCGCCGCGGGAGGCGCGCATGATCGAAACGCTAGATTGTTGGTTGTGTCGGCGCCCTTGGAAGCGGTCAAACAGACCATGCGAACGCGCTGGCCGCTGTACCTGACCTCGATGCTGCTGGCCAACGCCTTCGGCGCGGTGCTGGTCTGGGCCTTCATCCAGTATGGGCTGCCGGTGCCCGAGGGCGCGCACGACGGCGCGCGCGGCACCGGCCTGCTCATCCCCGCGCTGGTCTTCCTGACCGGCGGCCTGCTCAGCATGGCTGCGTCCGCGCTGATGCTGCGCCCGGTGATGCGCTGGCAGATGCGTGGCGGACCACCGAGCCGCCAAGAGCAGATGGCCGCACTGCACGCCCCGCTGCGGCAGGCCATCCTACATCTGGCGCTCTGGCTGATCGGCGGCGCGATCCTGGCGTTGCTGATCATCACCGACGAACCCAAGCTGGCGGGCGCGGTCATCGTCACCCTGTGTATGGCCGCCACCATCGTGTTCGGCTTCACCTACATGCTCGGCGAGCGCATCCTGCGCCCGGTCGCGGCGGCGGCATTGACCGCAGGCACGTTCGACCACACGCTGACCCCCGGTGTCGGCACCCGGATGGCAATGACCTGGGGTATGGGCACTTTCGCCCCCACCATCGCGATCGTGCTGCTGTGCATCACCCAGATCTCCTCGGACGTGAAGTTCTCCGCCCAATCGCTGGCCATCTCCATCCTGCTGCTCTGCGGCGTGGTGATCCTGCAGGCGCTGGCGCTGTCCATGCTGACCGGATCCAGCATCTCCGACCCGGTGCGTCAGCTCAGCCAGGCCATCGACCGGGTGCAGGAGGGCTCGCGCGACGTCCAGGTCGAGGTGTTCGACGGCAGCGAGATCGGGCTGCTGCAGGTCGGTTTCAACCGGATGATGGAAGAGGCCGCCAAGCGCCGCCAGCTGCAGGAACTGTTCGGTCAGCACGTGGGCGAGGAGGTCGCCCAGCGCGCACTCGACTACGGCACCGAGCTCGGCGGTGAAACCCGGTTCGTCGCCGTGCTGTTCGTGGACATGGTCGGCTCCACCGCGACCGCCGCCGAACGCCCGCCGACCGAGGTGGTGAGCCTGCTCAACGAGTTCTTCCGGATCGTGGTCGACGTGATCGACCGGCACAACGGCTTCGTCAACAAGTTCGTCGGCGACGCCGCACTGGCCATTTTCGGCGCGCCGCTGGACCGGCCGGACGCGCCGACCGCCGCGCTGGCCGCGGCCCGCGAACTGCGCGAGGTGCTGCGCGAGGTGCCCGGCCTCGATATCGGGATCGGCGTATCGGCGGGTCTGGCCGTCGCCGGAAATATCGGCGCCGCAAATCGTTTCGAATACACGGTGATCGGCGATCCGGTCAACGAGGCCTCCCGGCTGACCGAGCTCGCCAAAGACCAGCCGGGCCGCACCCTGGCCTCCGGCAGCGCGTTGTATTTCGCCGATGAAAGCGAGCAGGACAAGTGGGAAACCGGCGACGAGGTACAGCTGCGCGGACGGCGGCGAAAAACGCTGCTTGCCTATCCGCAGGAGGGCGATCAGCCTACAGACAGCGAAACGGTGCGTTCGTTAGGCTGACCGGGTGACGGCTAATGGGGAACCGGCAGGAGAACCTGCGCCGACTCCAACGACCGAACACCGCCGTGGCAAATTCTGGTGGGTCAAATGGGTGCTCGGCGTCGCCCTGCTGGCATTGCTGATCGCCGAAGGTATCTATCTGTGGCCGCGACTACACGAATCGTGGCGCAAACTCAGCGACATTCACTGGGGGTGGGTGGCCGCCTGTATTTGGCTGCAGGCCTTGTCGATGAGCGGATTCGGGCGGGTGCAGAAACAACTGCTCAACGCCGGGGGTGTCGCGGTGAGTCAGCGCAAATCCGTCGCGGTGGTCTACGGCGCCACCGCCATGTCCGTCACGTTGCCTGCGGGCCAGGTGTTTTCCACCGCCTTCACCTATCGGCAGACCCGGCGCTTCGGCGCCAGCCCGATCGTCGCGTCCTGGCAGCTGGTGTTCTCCGGCGTGGTCGCCGCGGCGGGGCTGGCGTTGCTCGGGGTCGGCGGCACGCTGTTGTCCGGCGGCACCATCGGGCCGTTCAAACTGATCCTGTCGCTGGCCGCGGTGGTCGCGGTGGTGTGGGGCGGCAACTACGTCTCGCGCAATCCCGGGTCGTTGGAAGCGCTGCTGCGCAAGGCACTCAGCCTGGTCAACCGGGTCCGCAAGCGCCCGGCCGACCAGGGCGCCAACAAGATCGCCGACGTGCTCGCGCAATTGGAGTCGGTGGATCTCGGCAAGCGCGACGGCGCGCTGGTCGCGGTGTGGGCGGTGCTGCACCGGTTCGCCGACGTGGCCTGTCTCGGCGCCGCCTGCTATGCCGTCGGTGCCGAGCCGCGGCTGGCCGGACTGCTGCTCGCGTTCGCCATCGGCAAGGCGGTCGGCTCGATTCCGTTCGCGCCCGGCGGGATCGTCTACGTGGACGCGACACTCATCTACGGTCTCACCGCGGCCGCCGGGCTGCCCGCCGCACAGGCGGTGGCCGCCGCGTTCGTCTACCGGCTGGTGAGCTTCATCCTGGTCGCGATCGTCGGCTGGATCGTTTTCCTGTTCCTGTTCCGCACCCCGCAGGCCGACGACGCCGAGTTCGAGAAGGAATTCTCGCAGCGCCGCTTCTGAATTTTGGCCGCGCGGGCGCGGCGTGGTGGAAACGGACGGCCGAACACGCAGCGCGCGGGCACTTCACATCTCGCAGGACCCACCCAACTACGCTGGCCGGGTGAAGAAACTGGTGCCGTTGTTGGTAGATGCGCTACTGGTAATCCTGTTCTGTGCGATCGGCAGGCGCAGTCACGACGAGGCGGTACTCACCGGGCTACTTCGCACGCTCTGGCCGTTCGCGATCGGCCTGGCGATCGGCTGGACCGTGGCGGTGGCCGCCGCGAGCCGGATGTTCGGCGACGCCGGGCGCGACACGCGATTCGACGGAACCGCGCTGTGGCCCACCGGAATTCTGGTCTGGCTCGGCACCCTCTGCGGCGGCATGCTGCTGCGCGTGGTCAGCGGTCAGGGCACCGCATTCAGCTTCATCCTGGTCGCGGCGGTGGTGCTCGCACTGTTCCTGCTCGGCTGGCGCGCCGCCATCACCGCGTTGAAATAAGAATTACGTCTCCGGCGCGGCCAGCGACTGCAGCATCCGCACCGCCATCCGCGAAGTGGCGTCGCCGCTGTCCACGTCGTTGATGTGGATGGCGAAGGCCAGGTCGCCCATGATCGCGATCAACCAGCCGTCGCGCCCCGCGGTCGCGCTGTAGCCGTTGACGTCTCGGTACCCGCGCAGGCTGGCGAGATCGGGCGCGTTGGTCGAATCGCGCAGCATGCCGTGCAGCCGGTCGGCGATCTCCGGCGACAGCGGGGCGAGCTGGGCGTCGGTGGTGCTCGGCCGGGCCACCTCGATCATCGGCGGCGGCACCGCGCCGCGGGCGATCGCGGCGGCGGCGATCGCCATCCCGAAGGGGCTGGCCAGCACCGCATCCGAACCGCCACCCTGCCTGACCTGCTCGGCGCTGCGGCCCGCGACGGCAAGCCGCCCGGTCACCTCGTCGAGACCGGGCACCTTGAAGTCGATGCCGACGCCGAGCGTCGTCGCGGCCTCGGCCGCCTCCTGCACCGGAATCTCTTGCGGTGCCTTGCCTTTGGCGACGGCCGCGATATTGCGGAACAGCTCGATATTGCCGCCGACCGGATACAGCCCGGTGAAGGCGACCGGTCCGTGCTCGCTGGCCTGGGTGTTCTGCGCGACCGCGACCACCGCGCCGCTGGAGGGCTGGATGGCCACGATCGAGGCGGGGGTCGCCGCGCTGACCACCGCGTCCTCGGCGGCGCGCTGCAGGCGCTGGTCCATGGTGCCCGCGATGTCCGGGCCGGGCGGGCCCTGCACGCCGGCCAGCTGACCGACGAAGCGACCGTCCTGTTCGAAAATCTGTACACCCCAGCCGGAGTGGTTCGCCTGACTTTCCTGCTGCACCTTGCTCAGTGCGTCGAGCATGGGCGACCAGACCCGGCGGTCGGCGGAGATGAGCCGCGGCTGCTTCTCCATGACCACGCCGGGGATCGGCGCCATGTCCTTTTCCAGGATCGCGAAGTCGGGCTCGCGCAGGTTCACCGCGACCACCGGCTTGCCCTGCGAGGTGGCCACCTGCTGCATCAGCGACGGCCCGGTGATCAGCGGCGCGACCGGCTCGATGGCCTTGGCCAGCGCGTTGGTCGAGCCGACCGGGTCGGGCATCTTCGCGGGGTCGAGCTTGATCACGTTGATGGTCTGCTCGGTCATCAGCGGCTGGCCCGCGATGTCGTTGACCCGCGGGGCCGGGGCCGGCTCGGTGCGCACCAGGCGCACGGTGCGATTGTGGTCGAGCTGCGGCATGACGATCGCCGGATCCCAGGAGATGCGCCAGCCGATGGCGAGCTTGCGTACGTTGCCCTGCAGGCTGTAGGTCCAGTTCTTGCCCTCGCCGAAGTTCCAGTCGGCGTCCATGCTGAAGATCGCCGCCTCGGAATCGAGGCCGATGTATTGCGTCTTCTTGTAATCGGCCTTGCCCGGTTGCAGCCCAGCAAACATTTGCTTCAGCGTTGCCGAAGCCGCCGACGGATACGACGTGAGCTCCGAAGCCTTGACGTAATCCTGCTTGTCCAACAGCTCGGTGAAACGCTCTACGACAGCCTCGGCCTCGTTCTTACCCTCGTGTACGCCGCACGATCCCATCGCGATCGCGAGCGCCGCCACCCCCGCGAGTGCCATAGCGCCCCGGACGCGAAAGCGGCGGGATCCCCAGACATCCATGTCGCCCACTCTTCACTCTTGTCACTCCAGTAACAAGACCACCGTACCTGAAAAAGACCTGTCTGCGGTGCCTACGCCACAAGGACGTTACCTATGCTCAGCATCTCAATTGTGCCCGAAATCTCCCGTCTCGGGGGACCGATCATGATCGTTTATCCAGTGCTGCGGCGACAACCGGCGCCGCTACCGTACCGGGGCCCCACGCAAAGTTGTGCGCTTACTGCCTTACTCGGCGTTTCGGATCAATGAGTACCCAGAGCGAGCGTCTACGAACCGCAAATCACCCCCGTTAACCAGCGGCGAACTCTGTTCGCACAGAGCGGAACCATTGTCCGGGATTGCGACGTAATCTTGTAATCACTGTAAGCAACACTGAAAAGTAAGCAGGTGAATCCCTCATGAGACACGAACATCGGGGTCGAGGATTCGGACGACCGGGCGGCTGGCAGCAGGCCGACCTCCCGGATCCCGCGGACGCGCCGGACTGGTTCGCGGGCCGGTTGCCCGCAGACTGGTTCGTCGGCGCGCCCGTCATCGAGATCGACCGGGACGAGATCGTCGTCATCGGCGAGCTGCCGATCACCCAGCCCAAGACCCCCGTCGACACACCTGCGGAAGGCGACGCGGACGCGCCGACCGAGGAAGTTCCGCAGGCGACGAAGGAGGGCGCCATCTCCCGCTTCCGTGAGTCGACCCGCGGGGCCCGCATGCAGATCGCCGACGAGGCGCAACGTCGCTACGGACGCAGCGTCGCGTGGGGCGTGTCGGTGGGCGGCGAGCGGGTCATGTTCACCCACCTGGCGGTTCCGGTGATGACCCGGCTGCGGCAGCCCGAACGCAAGGTGCTCGACACCCTTGTCGACTCGGGCGTGGCGCGCTCGCGGGCCGACGCGCTGGCCTGGACCGTGAAACTGGCCGGTAAGCACGCGGAATCCTGGCTGGAGGAGCTACGCGGCGCCATGCGCAAGGTGGACGACCTGCGCTCGGAAGGACCGCAGGGGCTCTAGCGACGCGCCCGGACGCAGTAGCTTGCGCCGGGAAGGCCGCTCATGCACAACGGACTAATGTTGCGGGCATGTCCGCACCCGGTCCGATCCTGGTTCTCAACGGCCCGAACCTGAACATGCTCGGCACTCGTCAGCCGGAGGTCTACGGGTCGGCGACGCTCGACGACGTCGTCGAACTCTGCCGGCAGATCGCGCACCGCTGCGGCCGCGAGATCGTCGCCTTCCAATCCAATTCCGAAGGCGCGCTGATCGACCGGATCCACGCGGCGCGCGGCGTCGAATCGGGCATCGTGATCAATCCCGGCGGGCTCACGCACACCTCGGTGGCCCTGCGGGACGCGCTGGTGATCCCGGAACTCCCCATCGTGGAGGTGCACATCAGCAACGTGCACGCCCGCGAAGAGTTCCGGCATCACTCCTACATCTCCCCGATCGCCACCGCCGTGGTCGCCGGCATGGGCATCCAGGGCTACGCCGCCGCGATCGAATTCCTGGTGCGCACAACCTGATTACGCAGACCCGCGCGTTCAGTTGATCTGGAAGACCGGGAAACCCGGTGCGATGGCGGCCAATTCGTCGTCGGTCGCGTCCTTGGTGACGCCCTCGAAGAACTTGCCGACCTCCCAGCCCCACTTCTGCAGGTAGAGCCGCAGCACCGGGACCTTGTCCGCGTCGGCGAGCTCGGTGGCGGTGAATTCCTCGACCTTGCGGCCGAGCCGCAGCTCACCGCCGCCTGACGCGCGCAGGTTGCGCACCCACTGGGTGTGTCCGCGCGGGGCGACCAGGAAGCGGGCACCGTCCTCGCGAACCAGCAGGTTGACCATCGTGGTGCGCCACTCCCCGCTCTTGCGGCCGCGGACCGCGAGCAGCCGCGAACCCATCACGCTGATACCGAGCCTGGGCAGCCAGTTGGCGATCCGGTTCATGATCGGGTCCAGGCCGGCCGGGCCGATGTAGCGGGTGCTGTGGTCCATGATCTTCACTCCTTAGCGAGCACTGCTCTCTGTTGCGATAAGTGTTCCACTTTGGCGAACACAAAGTCAAGAGCAGTGCTCTCTTTTTCTGTTTTCGCCGTTCAGCAGCGCGTTCGCAGTACATCCACAGGTCTCACAGGGGATGACAAGCCTGTGGATGAATCGGAACGGGCCGACGCGCACCAGCTCGGCACGCACCCGACAATGTGGGGATGACGCGCGAGACCGTTCGCCGGGTAGTGCTTGCCCCGGACAAGTTCAAGGGGTCGCTCACCGCACCGCGGGTGGCGGCGGCGCTTGCCGCGGGCATCGCGCGGGTCGCACCGCAGGTGCGGATCCGACAGGTACCGGTCGCCGACGGCGGCGACGGGACCGTCGACGCGTTCGTGGCCGCCGGGTGGGCGCGGGTCGAGTTGATCGCGCCCGGTCCGACGGGCGTGCCCGACCGCACGTCGTATGCGAGGCACGAGACGACGGCCGTCATCGAATTGGCGACGGTTGTCGGACTGGAGAAACTCCCTGGGGGCCAACCGGATCCACTCGGCGCGAGCACCTTCGGCCTCGGTGTCGTCATCGCGCACGCCCTCGACCACGGTGCCACCGACATCGTCCTCGGCCTGGGCGGCAGCGCCTCCACCGACGGCGGAGCAGGCATGGCGCAGGCGCTCGGCGCCCGGATTCTGGACGCCGACGGCAACGAATTACCCCATGGCGGTGCGGCTTTGGCGCACGCCGCACAGTTGGACCGCTCCGCTATGCACGCCGGAATCGCCGCCGCCACTGTCACATTGGCCTGCGACGTCGACAACCCGTTACTCGGGCCGACCGGAGCCGTCGCGGTCTACGCACCCCAGAAAGGTGCTGACACAGGGGATCTCGAAACGCTGGAGACCGCGCTCACCAACTGGGCACGGCTGGCGGGACACGATGTCGCAAGTGAGCCCGGCGCCGGTGCCGCAGGCGGAACTGGTTTCGGCGCATTGGCTTTGCTCGGCGCAGAGGTCCGCAGCGGCATCGAGGTAATCCTCGAACTCCTCGACTTCCCTGCCCTACTCGCCGGCGCCGACCTGGTGATCACCGGCGAAGGCTCGCTCGATACCCAAAGCCTGCACGGCAAAGCCCCGATCGGCGTCTGTGACACAGCCCGCAAGGCAGGCGTCCCCGTCATCGCCGTCGTCGGCCGCACACTCCTTGCCGCCCACGAGATTCGAGCAGCAGGCTTCACCGCCTGCTACCCGCTCACCGACCTGGAGCCGGACCCCGCCCGCTCGATCGCCGACGCGAGCCCCCTCCTGGAACAGATCGGCGCACGGATAGCCGAACAGCACCTGCGCCGCTAGGTCACCGAGGCGAGCAGGTTTCCGACGAGTTCGTTGCGATACCTCTCGCCCCATTCTTCGAGGGGACGCAAGGCTGCGGCGAGTTCCACGCCGAGCGGGGTGAGGGAGTACTCGACGCGGGGCGGGACCTCGGGGTAGACCTCGCGGTGCACGACGCCGCTCGCCTCGAGGTGACGCAGGTTTTCCGCGAGCACCTTTTCGCTGACGCCGGTGAGCAGGCGACGGATCTCGCCGAACCGTTGCGGGCGGGCGCTCAGCGCCCACATCAGGTGCAGTTTCCACTTGCCGCCGACGACATCGATCGCCACGGACATGCCACACACGTCGTGATCCGCGTCACCGCTCATGTCCACCGCACTCCTTCTGACCGCATTTCGAACCTCTAGGTAAGCAACCCCACCTGAACGTTCGGTCTTCCCGACCCTACCTGCGACAACGAGTATTGATTCCGGCGCCGACACCATCCGATCGAGAACCGAAGGGACACATAATGTCCGAACAGACCAGCCCCCGCTCCGTCTCCGTCGTCGGCCTCGGCCCGATGGGCCAGGCGATGGTCCGGGCCTTCCTGGACGCCGGCGTCCAGGTGACCGTGTGGAACCGCAGCAGCGACAAGGTCGACGCGATGATCGCGCTCGGCGCCGAACGCGCCGCGACGGTCGCCGACGCACTCGACGCCAACGAGGTGACCGTGCTGAGCCTCACCCACTACGCCGCCATGTACGACGTGCTCGGGCCTGCGACCGATCACCTGGCGGGCAAGGTGATCGCCAACCTGTCCTCCGATTCGCCGGACAAGGCGCGCAAGGGTGCCGAGTGGGTCCGCTCGCACGGTGCGCAATTCATTTCCGGCGGCGTGATGTCGGCGGGCGACAATATCGTCCATCCCGCGTCGTACATCTTCTACAGCGGTCCGCGCGAGGTCTTCGACGCGCACGCCGACCTGCTGCGGCCGCTGAGCCCGCAGGAGTACCTCGGCGCGGACGACGGTCTCGCACAGGTCTTCTACCAGGCGCTGCTGACCATCTTCCACCCGTGGTTGCTCGCGTTCGACCAGGCGACCGCGCTGATCGACCGCTCCGGGCACAGCATCGCCCAGTTCGTGCCGTTCGCCATCCGCTCGGCCGCCGCGTTCCCCTACTTCATGGAGGAGTTCTCGGTCGCCAACCAGAACGGCGGCTGGGCCAGCCTGGCGAGCCTGAAGATGATGGACGCGGGCGCGCAGCACATCATCGACGCCAGCGAGGAGGTCGGCGTGGACGCGACGTTCTCGCACACCGCACAGTCTTTGTGGCGCAAGGCCATTGCCGCCAGCGAGGCGAAGGGCGAGGCGGTGTCGACCTACGCTCTACTGCGCGGCGAGAAGGTGTAGCCGCTTGCGGTTCAAGCGGTTTCGGTGCTCGACCCGAGACGCGGGAAGGGGGTGGTGGCGAAGATGACCTCCACCGCAACCTCGAAGTAGGCCGAAATCCGCAGTGCGAGATGCAGGCTCGGGCTGTACTCGCCGCGCTCCAGGTAGCCTACGGTCTGATAGTGCACGCCGAGCGCCTCCGCCAACTCGCGCCGCGAGATGCCGCGCTCGGCGCGCAGCATCGCGATGCGGTTGTAGATGGCCTCACTAGGCACGCTTCATCGCCTTCTCGCGGCGGGCGGCGACGCTGGAGCCGGACTCGCGCCGCGCCATCCTGCGCAGCACCATCGGCGCGAGGAGTAGCCCGATCAGCGCCCAGACACCAAGCACCCCAACGGTTTCCAGGTGCCGCCAGGACTGGCCGAGCTCGACGGCCGCCGCCTGGTCCGGCAGCATCGCCGAGCGCATGCCGAGCCCGAGCCAGTACACCGGAAACACCTGGGCCGTGCCCTGCAACCAGCCGGGCATCGACGTGATCGGATAGAAGATGCCGGATACCGCGACCAGTCCCGTGATCGGGAGCGTCATGAACGCGAAGTTGCGCGGATTGGCGAACATCGACCCGAACACGGCCCCGATCGGCAAGGTGGCGAGCAGCCCGAGCACCAGCACCCAGGCCAACGTCAGCCAGGACCCGACATCGTCGAGCGCGAGCCCGTCGACGATGAACGACCCGGCGACCAGAATGACCGCACTGGGAATGAGCACCATGCCGGACACCTGGATGATTTTGCCGACCAGGAAGCCGATCATGCCGTTCGGGGTCGCCTTGGCCCGCAACAGCGTGCCGTCCTCGCGGTCGATGGTGAGCTGCTGCCCCATGCCGACCATTCCGTTCATCGCGACCAGCATGCCGATCACGCTGGGCAAGGCGAGCGAGCCGAGCAGCAGTCCGCTCGACTGGAACGACGCGTGCCGCAGGAAGAACAGCACGACCAGCACGACCAGCGGCCAGAACAGCAGCCCGAACAGGTCTTGACCGTTGGTGAGCAACTGCCGCAACTCGATTGCGCCGCGAGCCCAGCCCTGGCGAACGGCCACCGCGATCGGGTTCATCGCCCTACCTCCTCGATCGTGCGCAGCTCGGACTCGACCTGGCCGGATTCGAACCGGCGCACCAGCGTCATATAGGTGTCCTCCAGCGAGGCGCGGCGAACCTCCAGGTCGCCGATCGCGTCACCGTGTTGCTTGAAAAGTTCGTAGACGAACTTGGTCGATTCAGCGGTCGAGTGCACGAACCGTTGCCCGTCGTTGGTCCAGCTCACCTCCGCTTCGCCGGCGATCCGGCGGGAGAGCTCGTCGGCCGATCCGTCGGCGATGATCCGCCCGCCTGCCAAGATCAGAATCCGATCGGCGAGCTTCTCGGCCTCGTCGAGGTCGTGCGTGGTGAGCAGGATGGTGGTCTGCTGGTCGTCGGCCAGCCGATGCACCAGATCGTGGAACTCGCGCCTGGCCTCCGGGTCGAAACCCGCGGTCGGCTCATCCAGGAACAGCACCTCGGGGCGGCCGACGATGCCGATCGCGACGTCGATCCGGCGGCGCTGGCCGCCGGACAGGTCCTTGATTTTGCTGGACGACTGGTCGGTGAGGCCCACCGATTTGATGAGTTCGTCTGTGTCCCACGGCCGTTGGATGCTGTCGGTGCGGTAGGGCGCATAGAAGGCACCCAGATAGTCCAGCATTTCCCGCACCCGCCACTTGCCGTGATCACGCCACGATTGCAGGACGACGCCGATGCGCGCCCGCCACGCCTCCCCGCCGTGCGCCGGATCGACACCGAGCACTTCGACACGGCCCGCCGACCGCATGCGGAAGCCCTCCAGGATCTCGATGATGGTGGTCTTACCCGCCCCGTTCGGGCCGAGTAGCACCAGCACTTCGCCGTGCCTCGCTTGGAACGTCACGTCGCGCAGAACGTCAGTACTGCCGTATCGCATACGCAATTTCTCGACGTCGAGTGCGACGCCTTGACCCAAGGTCATGGTTCTCCCCCCGTTGCAGGTGCCCTTCGATTCGTAGCATACCTACTACATTTCACAGCAACAATGCTTTCTTCGAATCGCCCCCTTGACATGCAGCCATTCGGCTGCCTAATCTCAAAACATGCAGCCGAACGGCTGCATAAAGCGAAAGGTGACATGGACGAGGTATTCAAGGCGCTCGCCGACCCCAATCGCCGGCGGCTGCTCGACAGTCTCAATGCCCGCAACGGGCAAACCCTGCGCGAGCTGTGCGCCGGGCTCGAGCTGGCGCGCCAGTCGGTCAGCAAGCACCTCGCCGTGCTGGAGGCGGCCAACTTGATCAGCACTCGCCGCAGCGGCCGCGAAAAACTGCACTACCTCAATGCCGAACCCATCAATGCCATCACCGAACGCTGGATCACCCGCTACGACCGGGCGCGCGTACACGCACTCGCCGATCTCAAGAAAGCTTTGGAGGCAGCACCCATGAGCGACAACACCTTCGTCTACACGACCTTCATCAAGACCACCCGGGAAAAGCTGTGGCAGGCGCTGACCGAGCCGGCTTTCACCAAGCGCTACTGGGGCTCGTCCTTCGACACCGACTGGCAGCCCGGCTCCGAAATGGTCTGGCACCAACAGGATTGGACCAGCAAGGACCCCGAGCAGGTGGTGCTGGAAGCCGACCCGTACAACAAGCTCGCCTACACCTGGCACACCTTCGATCCCGCGTTCGCCGAGGCCTTCGACATGAACCCCGACCTCGTCGCCGCCTGGGCCCGCGAACCGCGCTCCCAGGTTTCCTTCGAACTCGAGCAGGCCAGCGGCGATGTGGTCAAGCTGACCGTCGTACACAACAATTTTCCGCCGAACAGCGGTGTGCAGGAAGGGATCAGCGGCGGCTGGCCGGGCATCCTGTCCAACCTCAAGACCTTGCTGGAGACGGGCGAGGTGCTGCCCGACCTGGCGGTGTAGTCGGCGCAGCGGGTACCGGTGCGTAGCCGAAACGGATTCCTCGCGGCCACGCACCGGTAAGCTGCACAGGTCCGTGTCCAGCTCGGTTGGAGCACGCGTCCGTCAGGGCGATTGCGGGACTGAGCCCGTCGCACAAATTGGGGAATTCATGATCAAGGTCCTGCTCCAAACCTCTATGGGTGACATCGAGCTCGAACTCGACGAAACGAAAGCACCCAAGACCGTGCGAAACTTCCTGACCTACGTCAACAGTGGCCATTACGACGACACCATCTTCCACCGCGTGATCGACGGCTTCATGATCCAGGGCGGCGGGCTCGACAAGACCATGCGGGAAAAGCCGGCCCCGAACAGGGTCGAGAACGAGGCCAAGAACGGGCTGAAGAACCTCACCTACAGCGTCGCCATGGCTCGCACGTCCGACCCGCAGTCGGCCTCCGCGCAGTTCTTCATCAACACCAGCGACAACGCGTTCCTCGACTACCCGGGTCAAGACGGTTGGGGCTACGCGGTATTCGGCAAAGTCTCCCGCGGCCACGACGTCGTCGACCAGATCGGGAAGGTCGAGACCGGCGGACAGGACGTACCGGTCCAGCAGGTAGTGCTCACCTCGGCCACCGTGACCCGCTGACCAGCGGCGCAGGTATATTGCGGACTCTGACTTGTGAGGGGTCCGCGGTGGCAGTACAGAGTGATGAGTTCTTCCGGGTCATCGGCGGCCTGGTCGACGTGCAGGGCAGCAAGGGTGCGAAGTACACCTCGTACAAGGTGCGCGGGAAGCTGTTCGGCTACTACTGGCCGCGCACCCAGACGGTCGGATTGAAACAGCTGCTGTCCGAACAGAAGGCGTTGGTCTCCGAGCGGCCCGACGTCTTCGAAGAACAGTTCACGGCAGGCGGTTTCGGCTGGGTCGTGGTCCACCTGGCGGGTATCGAGGCGGATGAGCTGGCCGAGCTGGTGTTCGAGGCCTGGCGGTTGTCGGCTCCGGACGACCTGGTCGCCCAGGTCCCGGACCTGCCGCAATCAGCCGAGCGGTTTTCCTAACCGCGGTAGATCTCCACATACGCGTTGGTGGCAATGGCGACGACGCCAGGGCCCACGCCGGTGCACGCGGTCGATATGCGCTGGCCGTCCGGGGTGAACGGGTAGCTGAGTATCTTGTAGGCGCCGACGCCGTAGAGCGGGAACGGTCCGCTGGCATACAGGCCGAAGCAGTCGACGTGCAGGACGTAATTGCTGCCACCATCGGGTTGGCAGGTCGCGGACGCACCGAAAAGGTCCCGCTGGACGGCACAATCCTGCGGTGCTGCCTGTGCGGTGCCGGAGCCGATAACTGCAACAAAGGCAAGCCCCGAAACACCGGCGGCCACGAGGCGGGCGGCGGTGGTAATTGTCTTTCGCATTTTAACTCCTCCTGTTGCGTGTGTTGTCGGTGTGGAGCGCCGAAAGGTTACGTCCAGGCAGTCGAATTCAGTGCCCCCAAATTCAGGGGCACGAGCGGAATCGTAAGATGTTGCGTCCTATCGGATTCGGACAAGCACCTGATCCATTGTCTTGCGCACGAGGTCGGGGACCATGGCATCTTCGGCAGGGTAGCCGATAGGGATTACCGCGAAAGCCTTTTCGTTGCGGGGCCGCTGCAGTACCTCGGCGAGGAATTTCATCGGGCTCGGGGTGTGCGTCAACGCGGCCAGGCCGGCGATGTGCAGCGCGGCAAGCAGCATGCCCACGGCGATGCCCACCGATTCGTCGCCGTAGTAGTGCTTGTAGGTGGTGCCATCCGGGCGCAAGCCGAAGCGCTGCTGGAAGACGACCAGCAGGTAGGGGGCGTCGGTGAGGTGCGGCTTGTGCTCATCGGTGCCGAGCGGCTGCAGGGCCGACAACCACTCCTCGCCGAGCCGCCCGTTGTAGGAGATCCGCTCCTCCGCCTCGGCCGCCTCCCGAATCCTGGTGCGCACGTTGGGATCTTCGACCAGCACGAACGTCCACGGCTGCTGATGGGCACCCGACGGCGCGGTGTTCGCCACCGCGATCGCATCGAGCACCAACTGCTCCGGCACCGGTTCGGTCGAGAACATCCGCACGGTCCGGCGCTCGTCCATCCGCGCACGGAACGCGGCCGACGCGGCCAGCGCCTCCGCAACGGGAATCCGGTTCGGGTGGTACGCAACTGGCTGATAGGGCTGACCGTGCAGCGGCATCCATGTCGTCATGGATTGCAGTGTGATCCGGACCGACCGGGCAGGCAATGCCGAGCCGAACTTACCGTCCACCCAACCAGACATCCGACGCGAAACAGACCGGGTCGAGCCACACCCATCCCTGACGTGGTCCGCCACGAATACAGGGGGTGTTCGGCGTCGGCGATCCGGCGGAGTATCGCGACGCGAGACAGCGCAATCAGTAAGCGCGTGTTGATTTGCGGGGTTCCTGGTGCTGGGCGAGCGCAGGTTCCGGGCTTGTGCACGAGGATGATTCGACCGAGAAATAGGGGATCTTTGGCATGCGTGTTTCACGATCAACAGCTGTTCGACGGTCTTGTGTTACCGCACTGGCGGTAATTGCGTTGGCAGCGTTCGCTGTTCCGACAGAGGCCGCGGCATTGCCCGCGGTCTGCGTCACCGATTCCTGCGCGGACGTTCCGCAGGGCGCAGAAGCCGCTCGAACCGGCGAACCCGATGACAGCGCGTTCACCGACGAGGGCGCGTTGCCCGACGACGGGGACGCACTCGAAGACGATGCGTCCGAGGAGATTTCGCCTCCGGTAGCGATATCCGAGGCCGAGATGAACGCAGGCGATCCGGCTGACGAGGATGCCGAACTTCCGTCGGACGAATGAGAAATGGGGGAACTCTGATATGCATGTTTCACGATTGACGGCTGTTCGATGGATATGCACGCCCGCGCTGGTTGCCGGGGCATTCACGGCGGTATCGGTTCCCGCACATGCCGCGGAATTGCCCTCGATATGTAAATCCGCCGCAGGCACCATCACCTGCGATGGTGACCTGAAGGACGGCGATACGGTCGAGGGAACCGGCGGCGACGACACGATTGTGATCAAGGGCAACGTGCCCCAGGGCGCGGTTGTTCGTGGTGGGGGCGGGAACGACACGATCAGCGCCTATGACGTCGGAACGTTCATCTGCAATGGGGGCATCGGCGCCTCCGCGGGCAAAGGTGGCGAGATCGACGGAGGGGAGGGTGACGACACCATCACCGTCGGCGGCGGCAAACGGTCTCCCGAGTGCGAGAAGAAGTTCGCCGGAATCGACATTCCGCTGGGCAATGTGAGCGAACGTGGCAAGGTGTCCGGCGGCCCCGGCAACGACAAGATCAGCGTCGGCACCCTGGGTTACGTCAAGAGCGATCAAGACCATCCTGAGCTGAGTCTGGAGGTGATCGCCGGTCGAGTCGACGGCGGGACGGGCGACGACACCATCGACGTCGGCTGGGTCGCGACCGGTGCCACCTTCGACAACCCCGCGACTGCCGATGGCGTCTACGGCGGCGAGGGCAACGACACCATCCACGCGGGCGACGTCAACGGACTCGGACTGGTGTCCGGTGGACCCGGCCGGGACACCCTGACCGTCGACGGCATGAACACCGGCGAGGTCGACGGTGACGAGGGCGACGACGTCATCAACGTCACCTATATCAACGGACCCGATGGCGAGATCGTCATGCCGGGCTACAACGCCGGTTCCGCGGACGGTGGACCGGGCAACGACACCATCACCGTCGAGATGATCGGGCGGACGGGCGGCGTGTTCGGCGATGACGGCAACGACACGATCACCGTGAAGAGCCTCAACGGCCCGGAGGACCCGATCAGCGGCGACGGCGACGAGCTGAAGTGGCACGCGGGCATCATCAACGGCTGGGACGGCAACGACAAGATCACCGTCGGCCTGGTCGGCAAGATGGGGCAGGTGTGGGGTGACGGCTACCCGGACGCCCCGGTTAAGGGCAAGGACATCATCAAGGTCACCGATCTCAACGATCAGGCCAAAATCCGCGGCGGACCGCTGGCCGACGTGATCACCGTGACCAACATCAACAGCAAACAGGCCTCGGTCAACGGTGAAGGCGGCAACGACAAGATCACCGTCACCGGCAAGAACGCTGGCACGGTGATCGGTGGCGCCGGTTCGAAAGACACCTGTAAGGCCAAGGGCGCGAAGAAGACCTGTGAGCTCCCGGCGAAGAAAAAGCAGAAGCAGAAGAAATAGCGCGGCCCGCACTCGGCGGACGACTTCGAAACATCCCGGCACGGCAAACAAAGCGGAGGTAAGGGAATGGGCTCGATGAGTTTCGATTGGATTCTCAATGGTCAGCGCAACGGCGATCCGTTGGCGACCGCACTGTACGGCCCGCTGTACATGGTGCTCAATGCGCTCGCCGCCCTCCAGGGTGGCGGCGGTAATCACTGACAGGACATAGTCCTGATCCAGCGTCGCGCACTGTGCGATTCGGGTTTCGGCAACTGAATCGCACAGTGCGCGAAGCATTTTTACGCCTCAGCGCGCCGGAAGTGGCGCCTCCGCAGCCTCGGTGATCGTGACCCGCCCGGTGTCGAGGTACGTCATCACCGCATCATCGACAACCCGGTTCCCGCGACCGAAGTTTCCATGATCCCCACCTTCGACGGAGATCAGAGAACCATTCAGCGCGCGTGACATCGCCGGTCCACCTTCATATTTGGTCAAGGCATCGTGGCGGCTCTGCAGCACCAGCGGGCGCGTCCCGAGACCGGCGCCGGTGATCCGGACCGGCGTGGTAACGGGTTTCCACGTCCCACAGGCCATTCCGGAGCGAACCAGGTCGGCGCGGGCATCCATCGCGTCGCCGCCGGAGGCGATGGTCGCGATCGCCGAGCCGATCACCTCGAGCCGCCCGGGGATGGCGTTCTCGTTGCAGGTGATCGCCGCGAACACGAACTGCCCGGTGGAGTCGGTGGACGTGACGCCCTCGATGGCACGCAACCGTTGCACGTTGGCCGGATTGGCCAGTGCGTCCGCCATCGCGCGCGCGAAAGTAGGCCAGTAGGTGCGGGTATAACTAGCGACCGATGTCGCGCCGAGCAGCGGTCCCTGCGTGGTGACACCGCGAGAGATCAACGTACGCAACAGGTTCTGCAGTTTTCCGGTCTGCTCGAGGCTGCCGGTGTAACCGTCGCGAGCGATCTCGGCAAGCGGCTCGGGCAGCGAGCCAGGCAGGTCCGCGAGGCTGGCCGGCGGCGGAGTCAGGTTGGCGTACCAGCCGCCACCCTGATCGACCGCCATCCGCACCCAGTTCTGATAGACCTGCAAAGCCGTGTCGCCGAGGTGGTAGTCGGCGCCGTGGTCGGCGATCCAGGCAAACAGATCATCGAGGCGCTGCTTGCCCGCGATCTGCTGCTGGGCGAATTCCTCGGTCCACACCCAATCGGGATTGACGTTGGAGTCCAGCACCATTCGCTCGACCCGGTCCGGAAACAGCGAGGCGTACACCGCGCCGAGGTAGGTGCCGTAGGAGGTGCCGAGGTAGCTGATCCGGTCCAGCCCGAGCGCGGCCCGCACCGCGTCCATGTCGCGGGCGGTGTTCTCGGTGGTGATGGTGTCGAGGTAGCCGGGATGCGTCTCGTCGCAC
This sequence comes from Nocardia sp. NPDC046473, assembly GCF_040645995.1. Taxonomy (NCBI): domain Bacteria; kingdom Bacillati; phylum Actinomycetota; class Actinomycetes; order Mycobacteriales; family Nocardiaceae; genus Nocardia; species Nocardia sp. NPDC046473. The sequence goes on along the minus strand of NZ_JBEYZJ010000006.1, from coordinate 19,548 downwards.
GCCTTCTTGATGGCAGTGCGATCGCCGCCGCCGAGCGACACCTGGGTGCCGCCCTCGGCGGTGCAGTTCAACGGGGTGGCCCAGCGCAATCCGCGCGGCTGCACCGCGATGCGGTCGTAGTGGGCGTTCAGTTCGGCGGGCAGCACATCGGTCCGCAGACCCCAGAAGTCCAGCCCGTCCGCGCCGGGCCCACCGGGATTGGCGAAGATGGCGCCGCGCCGCTCACCCGTTGCCGCGATCCGGCTGACAGTCACCTGGATCTTCGGCCCGTCCGGGTCGGCGTAGTTCATCGGCACGTCCACGACAGCACACTGCACGCCGTGACCCGCGACCACCGAGCCGTCCGGGCAGGCCCCGAACGACGGCGCGGCGTCGGCCAGGCCGGAGCCGATCGATCCGCCGAGCAGGCACACGGCCATGGCAGCCGCCGCCCGCGAAAACAGCCGTACCTTCATCATGTTTCGTACCTCCACGGGCCGCCGCCACGCGCGCGTGCGCGACCCCGATCATGAGCATTCTGCGCAGGTCGCCACCCGCAGACAAGTCGAGCACCGGATTGTGCCGGTCAGGCCCCCGAGGGCGCGGCCGTCCCCAGACCGATCGGGCGCGGCGCTATGCGGCGCGGAATGCGCGGATGACGTCGCACGGGAGTAGCGTCGAGCCATGTCGACGGAGGTCCGTATCAACACCGCTCTGGAACGCTTCGAGCTCTATGTCGACGGTGACAATGCCGGATATGTCGAATATCAGGACACCCAGTCCGAACGTGCGTTCGTGCACACCGAGATCTACCCCCGCTACGAGGGCCAGGGCTACGGCCGAGTGCTGGTCGAGGCGGCCTTGAACAGCACAGCGGCCGACAAACTCGGCGCGCTGCCGATGTGCCGGATGGTGCACCACTTCATCGAGACCCGCCCCGAATATCTGGTGATGGTGCCGCACTGGGCGCGCGACAGCCTGAACCTGCCTCAGTAAGCGGCGACGGCGCCGTCGAGGGCCTGCTGCAGATCGGTGCGCACCAGCCGCGCGATATCGCCCGGCTTGCTCGGCAATTCGGTGATCGGCACGCCGAAGTAGAAGCTGGCCGACTTGGCCTCCTCCTTGTTCGGCTGCACCGTCGGGTCGGCGCGCGGCCCGTAGCTCAGGCCCATCGACACCAGCACCGGCGCCACGCCGAGCTTCATCGCGCGAAACGCGATGTGCCCGATCCCGCTACCGACCGGCTGCACCTGGGTGGGGTCGACCTCGTTGCAGGTGCCCTCCGGGAACACCGCGACCCCGTCACCGCGCACGATCCGCTGCGCGCAGATGTCCATCATCCGCTGACCGGCCGCGTTGACCGCCCGGATCCCGTGGTCCTTGCCGCGGAACACCGGAATCCCGCCCATCATGTCGATCTTGCGCCGCTGCTCGGGCTCCTCGAACAGCTCGTCCTTGGCCAGCACCCGGACCCGCCCGATCACCGGTCGCAACGCGCTGCGCCACGCCGCGGCCGCGACCGTGTACGGATCGTTCTCGGAAAGATGATTGATCGAGATCAACAGCGGTCGGCGCTGCCGGATCGCCGCGCGCAAACCGGCCTGCGCGCCCTCGGCGTAGGAGACGCGGGGATAGTAACGACGCCCCAGAATCGCGTATGCGGCCCAGGCTTTCAGCCGATTCTGCCGATGATCGAGATAGAAGTCGTACACGGTATCGCTGTTCTCGAGGCGTACCTCGGGAGGTTCCATGACACGGACTCTACGACGGCCGCAAGCGCCCAGCATCGGGCACCGAGACAAATTCCCGGCACCGAACTGCTCAGCAGAAGCGCATATCGCCGGAACAACTGCGATGATGTCCGAGTGGCACGCGCAGACGACCCGGATGATCGGAAAACTCGCGGCGGGCACGGCGACCGCAAGCGGCGCGATTTCCGGCACGGCGAGCAGACGGTGCGCGCCGGCACCCTGCTGGTGTCGGCGACCGAACTGGCCGAACCCACCTTCCGGCGCACCGTTGTCTACATCATCGAGCACAACGATGCGGGCAGCCTCGGCGTCGTGCTGAACCGGCCGAGCGATACGGCCGTGCACGACGTGCTGCCCCGCTGGACCGAGGTGGCGGCCGCGCCGCGCACCCTGTTCATCGGCGGCCCGGTGAAACGCGACGCGGCGTTGTGCCTCGGCACCATCCGCGTCGGCGCGACCATCGAAGGCATCCCCGGCCTGCGCCGGATCGACGGCCGCGTGGTGCTCGTCGACCTGGACGCGGACCCGGAGGAGATCGGGCAGCTGGTCGAGGGCATCCGCATTTTCGCAGGTTATGCGGGCTGGACCTTCGGGCAGCTGGAAGGCGAACTGGAGAACGACGACTGGATCGTGCTGTCCGCGTTGCCCTCCGACCCGATCAGCACCGGCCGCGCCGACCTGTGGGCGCACGTGCTGCGCCGCCAGCCGCTGCCGCTCTCGCTGCTGGCCACCCACCCGATCGAACTCGAACGAAATTGAGATGTGCGCACTTATTGAACCGTTCACCCCTGCTGATTCGTGGGATGAGCGGGAGGTGAGCAATGCCCGACAACCGAACCGAGTTGTTGCGGGTCTTGTACGACGAACACGCTGCCGCACTATGGCGGTACACGCTCGGTCTGGTTCGCGACCCTGGACGGGCCGAGGACATCGTGCAGGAAACGTTGCTGCGAGCGTGGCAACGCCCGCAGGTGCTGGATCAGTCCGACACGTCGGCGCGCGCGTGGCTGTTCACGGTGGCGCGCAATCTCGCCGTGGATGAGCATCGCAGCGCCCGCAACCGGCGCGAGTTTCGCACCGACGCACCACCCGAGCAGGCCACACCCGATCAAGCCGATCGCGCGCTGGACGGCTGGGTGGTCGCGGACGCGTTGGGCAGGCTCAGTCCCGATCACCGCGAGGTGATCGTGCGGGCCTACTATCGGGGCCTTTCCACCCACCAGATCGCCGCGGAACTCGACATCCCGGCGGGCACGGTGAAATCCCGGATGCACTACGGCATGCGGGCACTACGGCTGGCATTACAGGAGATGGGGGTGACGAACCAATGACCGACATCGCTGACGACTACACCACATGGGACGCGCCCTACGTGCTCGGCTCCCTGACCAGAACCGAGCGGCGGGAATACGAAGAGCATTTGGCCGGCTGCCCCGCCTGCCGGGGCGCCGTCGCCGAACTGGCCGGCATGCCGGGCCTGCTCGCGATGGTCGAACCCGCGACCGCGCTCGCGATGATCGAGCTGCCCGAAGCCATTGCGGCGGAGCTGGGCTCGCCGGCGACCGAGCCGGGTCCGCCCGTGCCGCAGTTGCTGCCGCGGCTCGCCGACGCGGCCGCGAAACGCAAGCGCCGCAGCCGGTGGGTGTCCGTCGGTGCCGCGGTGGCGGCGGCCGCTGCCGCCGTGGCCATCGCAGTTCCGGTGGTGTCCACCGTGACCTCCTCGGGCAATACCAGCTCGGAACAGGTTGTCGCGGAACGCAGTATGCAACCGCTCAAGCCGAATCCGGTGACGGCCAGCTTCAAGGTCGTGCAGGCCGACGGCAAGACGCGGATCGTCATGACCTGCAGCTATGGACCGAGCGACCAGCAGTACAACTGGAATCTGAAGTTGCTCGTGCTCGGCACCGACGGCAGCCAGACCGAGCTCGATCAGTGGCCGGCCGGGCCGGGCACCCAGCTGACGATCGACCGGACGATCGACAAGACGCCGGAGCAGATCCAGGCCGTGCAGATCCGGTTGGCGTCCTCGGGCGAGACGCTGCTGTCCGGAACCGTCTGAGCACAAAACCGATCCCCCGCCGGAGGCCGGCGGGGGATCGGCACCCCTCATCGCGAGTTGGTCAGCTGGTCTGGCGACGGAAAATCGAGTTCGCCCAGAGGAATCCGACGAGGGTGAGGCCCGCGCACCAGACGAGCGCGAGGATGCCGTTGTTGCCGATCTCGGTGCCCATCAGCAGGCCGCGCACCGTCTCGGTGATCGGGGTGAACGGCTGATACTCGGCGAACTGGCGCAGCCCGACCGGCATGGTGTCGGTGCTGACCAGGCCGCTGCCGAGGAACGGCAGCATGATGATCGGGAAAATGACGTTGCTCGCGCCCTCCGGGTTCGGCGACAGCAGGCCCAACGCGACCGCGAGCCAATTCAATCCGAAGGTCGTGAAGCTGAGCAGCCCGAACGCGGCGATCCATTCGAACACGTTGGCGTCGGGCCGCCACCCGATGAGCAGCGAGACCGCGGCCATCAGCACGATGCCGCCCAGCGCCTGCAGCAGCGCGCCGAGCACGTGGCCGGTCAGCATCGACGACTGCGTGATCCCCATGGTGCGGAACCGATTCACGATGCCCTTGGAGGTGTCGGTCGCGATGGACACCGCCACCGACGCCGTGATGTAGGCCGGAACCATCAGCAGCATGCCGGGCGCGAGGTAGTCGATGTAGTTTCCGCCGGAAGACTTTTCCAGCGCGCCACCGAAGACGAACTTGAAGATCAGCAGCAGGACGGTCGGCATGACGATGACGCCGACGCTCATGCTCGGATACCGCTTGGCATGAGTCAGGTTGCGCCGCAACATCGTTGCCGAGTCGGCCAGGGCGTAGGACATAGTACTCATCAGACGGTTTCCTTTTCGGAGGTCGGCTGGCCGGTGAGGGTGAGGAAGACATCGTCGAGGTTGGGCGTGTGCACGGCTAGGCCGTCGACCTCGATCTGCTCGTAGTCGAGCCGATCCAGCAGGGCCCGTAGCGATTTCACGCTGCCGTCGCTCGGTACGGCGAGGGTCAGGTCCTCGTCGGCCTCGGCGTCGTCGAGCACCTGGGCGGCGACGCCGAGCGCGGCGGACGCGGCGAACAGGGCGGCACGGTCGGCGAACTGCAACCGGATGTGCCCGCCGGGCACCAGCCGCTTCAGTTCCGCCGCAGTGCCTTCCGCGACGATCCGGCCGTGGTCGAGCACCGCGATGCGGTCGGCCAGGTAGTCGGCCTCCTCCAGATACTGGGTGGTGAGGAAGACCGTGACGTTGTAGTCGTCGACCAGGCCGCGGATGAGCTCCCAGATGGCCCGCCTGCTGCGCGGGTCGAGGCCGGTGGTCGGCTCGTCGAGGAAGATGATGCGCGGGTCCCCGACGAGCGTCATGGCCAGGTCCAGCCGCCTGGTCATGCCGCCGGAGTAGGTGGACGCGGGCTTGTCGGCGGCCTCGACCAGGTCGAAGCGTTCCAGCAAATCCACTGTCAGCCTTCGAGTTTCGCGTCGCGGCAGGTGATGCAGGTCGCCCATCAGCTGCAGGTTCTCCCGGCCGGTGAGCAGCTCGTCGACCGCGGAGAACTGGCCGGTGACGCCGATCGCCTTGCGCACCGCGTCGCGGTCGCCCTCGACATCGTGGCCGCCGACCCGGTTTTCGCCGCCGTCGGCGTGGATCAGCGTGCTCAGGATCTGCACGGTGGTGGTCTTACCCGCGCCGTTCGGGCCGAGTAGCGAGTAGATCGTGCCCTCGGGGACGGTGATGTCGATGCCGTCGAGCACCACCTGCTCGCCGAACGATTTGCGCAGGCCCAGTGCCGAAATGGCGGGTGCGCGATGGCCGTTGACCATAACGGTCCTTTCGATGAATTCCATAGTTGAATGCGCATGCGCGCATGTGTAATCAACACCGCTCCCCGGGAGCGGCTTTCGTGTCGAACAGGTGCTGTTCAGTTGTGCGGAACCATGATTCGGCTAGATGTCGAGGTCTTCGATCTGCGGACGCTTCGCGATATCGACCACCCGCTCGTACACCTTGTCCGGCAGCTTGCCCTTCAACTCCTCGATCGAGTCGACGATCTCCAAAATGAAGTCGCCCCAGTCCTGTTCGCCGACGCCGAGCATGCGCCGCCAGTTCTTCAAATCCTTGATCCAGTTGGCCGACTGCGGATATTCGTCCCAGCTCGCGTAGTGGGCGTGCAGCACGAACTTGCCTTTGCGGCTGCGGAACACCCGGACATGTTCCATCCGATGGTCGTTCACGTCGTTCGTTTCGAAGAGCAGCGCGCCGGAGAATCGGACCTGCCGGACACCGTTGTGCCCGACCCGGACGATGACCTCGTCGTACCCTTCTTGTCGACCTTCCTCCAATTCGATGAACCGGCGCAGCGCCGTGGTCACCGCCCCGGAGAGATTGCCGCCAACCAGCTCCTGGGCCCGCTGGAACAGCGGCAGATCGTCATCGGCAACATAGATCGTCTTGTTGGGCATGACCCGACTATACGTAGATGTATACGTACACGCAAGCCGTGCGACACCGCCCGGCGAAATACGGCATTTCGGAATCCGGCTCTTGTAGGTTGCTGGAAGGTCACCACTATCCTCCGACTGGCAGCGAACCGCCAGCTCGGCACCAGCTGCTGGACGCGGATTGCGAGAAGGTGCGGCTGTGAAGCCTCTGAACGCCGAGCGAAAGCACAGCATGCGATTGGTGCTGGGTAGTTGCCTGCTGTCGCTTGCCTTGCCACTGACCGCAGCGACACCGGCGACGGCCAAGTTTGTCGATCCCGCGACCTTGCCCGTCCGAATCGGCCACCAGCTGGTCAAACGGACCATGGACGGCTACGCGTTCATGATCATCGAGGCGAACACCGCGGCCAACGTCACGCCGCCGCTGGACCACAACCCGTTCAGCAAGGAGGCGTTCCTGTCCGGGATCGGCATCGGCCAGGTCGACGGGCCCAAGCACGGCAAGATCGTCAGCGCGGTGCTCGAGGTCGGCTACGAAATCGGCTATCCGGTGGCGCTGGCGCCCAACGGGATCACCGCGACGCTCAACTCGCCGTCGGTGGCGGTCACCGGCAACGCCAAGCCGAAGATCGCAGGCACCACCTCATCGCAGTCCCAGTCGCAATCTCAATCCGAAACCCAATCCGAGCCCGCCGCCGAGTCGGAAACCCCGTTGAACTACGAACTCGGCGGCGAGTTCGGCGCGCTGGCCACCGTGCTGCCGTCCCAGCAGACATCGTTCCAGGTGGGGCACGGCGGCATCGTCGCGACGACGTTGGCGACGGTCGCGCTGACCCAGCCCATGGCCTACGCCGACCTGTCCAACACGCATCTGACCGTCACCGGCGCGTTCGGGCCGGTGACGGTGCGGACCTTCGTCAAATTCACCCTGGTGACCCCCGGCGGACAGACCAGCGAGGTCGTCTACAGCGACCCCATCGAGCTGAGCTGACCGTCCTCCGGTAGCGGAGCCGGCGCCGCACTGCTGGCGCGGCGTTGAACCGTCCGTGCTCCCCGCTCGTATCACTCCTGTACGCAGAACGTGATCTCGCGTGTGCCCGGGGCACAGGGGGACACCGCGGGAAGGAGTGCCGATGCAGAGCCGAGTCGTGGACTATTTGGTGCAGGCGGTTTCGGTCTTGGGAGTCCGGCACATCTTCGGCGTGGACGGCGCGAACATCGAGGATCTGTACGACGCGATATTCGATGCGCCCTACGACGTCACCGGGGTGATCGCCAAGCACGAATTCTCGGCGGCCACCATGGCCGACGGCTATGCCCGCTCGACCAGCGGACTCGGCGTCGTCGCCGCGACGTCCGGCGGCGGCGCGATGAATCTCGTTGCCGGACTTGCCGAATCATTCGCCTCGCGGGTACCGGTGCTCGCGCTGGTCGGCCAGCCGCCGACCGCGCTGGAGGGCAATGGCGCCTTTCAAGACACCAGCGGACAGGCGGGCACCATCGACGCTGCCCGGATGTTCCACGAGATCACCCGCTATTGCGCACGCGTCGAATCCGCCGCCGACCTGCCGGATCTGCTGGCCAGGGCGGTCGGCGCGGCCCGGCGCGGCGGGCCTGCCGTGCTGCTGCTGCCCAAGGACGTGCAGCAGGCCGAGATGGGCGCGGCGCGGCCGATTCGGTTGCCCAGCAAGGTATATCGGCGCGACGAGGCGGGCCTCGCCCGACTGCGCGCCGCGCTGACGACGGCGCGGCGAACCGGGAAAATCGTGATCATCGCCGGTGACCAGGTCGCCCGTGACGACGCGCGAGGTGAGCTGGCTCGGCTGGCCACCGTCTTGGACGCCGCGGTCGGCGTCGCCCCCGATGCCAAGGACACCTACGACAACACCGATCCCGGCTTCTGCGGGGTCGCGGGCACCATGGGGCATCCCGAACTCGGCGCGGCCATCCGGTCGGCGGCCTTGTGCCTGCTCATCGGCACACCGATGCCCATGACCACGCGCACCGGGCTGGACGAATTGCTGGCGGGCGGCACGGTGGCGAGCATCGGTGTGACGCCGCCCCATCTGCCGACCACCCATGCCACCAGTACCGACCTGGCACGCACCTTGGGCGACCTGGCCGACGAATTCACCGCTGCCACTGCGACACCCGAGCGGCGGACCGCCACTTCGCTTACTCCACTGCATGTTCCGGAAGCCTCCGGTCCCGGTCTGCGCTATCGGCAGCTGGTGGAGACCATCGACGCGGGTCTGCCCGACGGCACCGACGTCTTCGCCGACGCGGGCAATACCGGTGCGGCCGTGGTGCATCACCTGCGGGTGCCGCGCGGCGGCCGGTTCGTGGTCGCGCTCGGGATGGGCGGTATGGGTTACGCGTTCGGCGCGGGGATCGGTTCCGCGTTCGCCCGCGGGCACGGCCCCGACAAGGTGCGGCGCACGGTGGTGGTGGCCGGCGACGGCGCGTTCTTCATGCACGGCATGGAGATACACACCGCGATCGAGCACGCGCTGCCGATCACCTTCATCGTGCTCAACAACAACGCCCACGCGATGTGCGTGACCAGAGAACAGCTGTATTACCGAGACCGCTACAGCTTCAACAGATTCCGGCCCGCGCATCTCGGCGAGGGGGTCGGCGCCATGTTCCCCGAACTGCCCGCCTTCTCGGTGCGGCTGCCGGCCGAGCTGGCCGCGACGCTGCGACACTGCATGAAAACCCCAGGGCCCTCGTTCATTTCGATCGACGTAGACCCGGACGAGGTTCCGCCGTTTCTTCCGTTTTTGACGACCATCGAACAATCCAGGAGTAACTCGTGACCACCAGCGCCCTGCCAGCACTCAGCGATATCCCCGAGGACGTGCTGCCGCCCGGTCTCTTGCGAATCGAGAATTCCGACAAGGACGCCACCACCCCGATCATCATGGACATGCTGCGGTCGGTGTACCCGCACGACCAGATCTTCGGCGAATACTGCCCGGTGCAGGCCTATATCGCCGCGCCGCCGCGCGAGGTGTACGAGTACCTCGCCGACACCCGCTCGCTGGAGGAATGGACCTACAGCCTGCGCGGCTTCGTGCCGACCGAGGAGCCGGGCCTGTGGCTGGCCTACGACCGGCTCGGCGACGAAACCCAGATCTTCACCCGCACCGTCGCGCATCCCGAGGGGATGACCGTCGACTACCACTGCGCCTGGGACCAGTCCCAGCACCTGTGGATGATCTATCTGCTGCGGGTCGTGGACGCGCAGACGGTGTTCAACAAGCCGGGTTCGGTTGTCCTGTGGGTCAATTGCAAGCACCCGTTCTACGACGAGAACCCCTATCCCGAGACCGCGCCCACGAAGCGCCCGGTGTGGGTCGGCGACTTCTGGGAGATGTTCTCCGCGGGCCACCAGCTGGAGATGGACAACCTCAAGGCGATCTGTGAGTACCGGGCGGCGCATGACCTGCCCATCAAGCCTGACTGGATGAAATGAGACCCGGTATGAACCCCACCAACCCGGACGCTCCCGCGCTCCCCTCGGTCAGCCTGGTCGATGTGGCCAGCTACCTGCCGGGTGAGCCGGTCGGCACCGAATACTTCACCCAGTTCTCCCGCTCGGACCGGATGGCCAAGAACGTGATGTTCCGCTCGCCCAAGGGCCGCCACCATGTGGATCGGGACGAGACCGCGGTGGACATGGTCGAGCGCGCCGTCGCGCCGTTGATCGAACGCCATGGCGCACAGTTCATTTCGGATATCGACGTGCTGATCACGCATACTCAGCTGCCGGACAATCCGGTGATGGGCTGCGGGCCCGAGGTGGCCAAGCGGCTCGGTGCGCGTCCCGCCTTCGTGTACGACGTGCACAACGGCGGCTGCGCGGCCTTCGTGCATATGATGTCGATCGCCCGAATGGTGTTGCAGACCACCAACGCTCGCACCGCGCTGATCGTGGCGACGCAGAACTGCGCGGGCCCGGTGTTCACCCAGCCCGACATCCGCAAACTGGCGCAGGCGCCGGTGCCCGGTGACGGCTGCGGGGTCGGGCTGCTGGTCAAGGACGACAGCGCGCCGATCCTGGACATCGAATGCCGCACCTATCCCGAATTCGCCGGGGACATGGAGTTTTCCACCAACGGCGAGCGCAAGTACTGGGAGCCGGGCGAGGGCCAGGGCTGCGTCAGCTTCACCGAATCGAAGATCACCAAGGTGTTCGCGCGCGGCAACCGGCTGGTGCCCGAGGTGGCGCTGGCGGTGTGCGATCGGATCGGAGTGAAGGGGCGCGACATCGACACCTTCGTCACCAATCAGCCGAACCGGCTGTTCCTGCGCAACTGGCACGACGCGCTCGAGCTGCCCGCCGATCGCCACCCGGACACCTTCGACAGCTGCGGAAACCTGTTCGCCGCAGGCATTCCGGTGACCCTGGATACGGAGAACCGGGCGGGCAGGCTGCGCAACGGCTCGGTAGTACTGATGTCCGCGTTCGCGCACGCGGGTGATTTCGCGGGCGCCGCGGCCATTCGGTGGGGCGCGGCGCGATGAGCCTGCACCTCGTCGACGAGACCACGCCGTCGCGGCGGCGTGGCGCCTCGTCGACGCAACCCCGGTTCGATCTGACCCTCAGCGAAAACCCTTTCCCGCCACTGCCTTCGGTGCTTCGCGCGGTGCACAGCGTGCTGGCACAGGCCAATCGCTATCCGGAGTTCCTGCCGCTGCGGTTGCCGAAGCTGATCGCACGGCATCTCGGCGTGCAGCCGGATCAGGTGGTGGTCGGCTCCGGCGCGACCGGGGTGGCGATGCAGATCATCCAGTCGCTGACCACGCCCGGCGCCGGAATGGTTTACGCGGCACCGACCTTCGACGGGTACCCGATCATGGCCGAGATGGCGGGTGTCGAGATGGTGCCGGTGCCGTTGGACGCCGCGGGCAACCAGGATCTGCGCACGATGACCAAGGCCATCGACAAGTGGACCGAGCTGGTGGTGGTGTGCCGTCCGCACAATCCGACGGGCACGGTGGTCTCGGCAGGCGAGTTGAAGGCGTTCTTGAGTAGCGTGCCCGCGCGGGTGCCGGTGATCCTGGACGAGGCGTACGTCGAATTTCTCGGCGCCGCCGACTATATCGACCCGGTGGCCCTGGTGAGCAGATATCCGAATCTGCTTGTGCTGCGCACCTTCTCGAAGGCCTACGGGCTCGCCGGGTTGCGCATCGGGTACGCCTTCGGCAGGCGCGAGCTGATGGCCAGGGTGCGCAGGTTGCAATTGCCGTTCGGGGTGAGTTCGGCGGCGGTGGCCGCGGTGTCCGCGTCCTACGCCGCCGAACCCGAACTCGCCGTGCGAACCATGCGGATCACCGCCGCGCGGGAAACACTGCGGGACGCGCTGCGGCGCTGCGGGATCGCGGTGCCGCTCAGCCACGCGAACTTCCTGTACCTGCCGGGGCCCGGTGTATCCACCGCGCTGCGGCGGGCAGGCATCGCCGCCAAAGCGTATCCCGACGGGAGTGCGCGTATTTCGGTCGGCGATCCGGACGCGGATCACGCGGTGCTGGCGGCCCTGGCGACGCTGCGTTAAGCGGCGGCAGGCAGTTCGCCTTCCTCGCCGGACTCCTCCGCCCGCTTGGCCCAGCGCTGCGACAGCGCGGCACAGGTGATCAGCTGGATCTGGTGGAATATCATCAGCGGCAGCACGATCAGCCCGACCGGCTGGCTGGCGAAAAGCACTGTCGCCATGGGGAGTCCGGTGGCAAGGCTCTTCTTCGAGCCGCAGAACACGATCACGATCCGGTCCGGCATCGAGAAACCGAAGATCCGGCCGAGCAGCATGGTCGCGGCGATGACGAGCGCGAGCAGCACACAGCACACACCGGCCAGCGCGAGGATCCGCCACGGCGAGAGCATGTGCCAGATGCCTTCGACCATGCCCGCGCTGAACGCGCTGTAGACGACGAGCAGGATCGAGCCGCGGTCCACCAGCTTCGTCGGCTCGGCGTACCGGCTGAGCCAGCCGTGCACCTTCGGCCGAATCAGCTGGCCGACGGCGAACGGCACCAGCAGCTGCAGCACGATGTCGCCGATCGAGGAGAAGTCGACGCTGGCCTGGCCGGTGGTGTTCATCAACAGGATGACCAGCAGCGGGGTGACGAAGACGCCGAGCAGGTTCGACGCCGTCGCGCTCACGATCGCGCCGGGCACATTGCCCTTCGCGATCGAGGTGAAGGCGATCGAGGACTGCACGGTGGACGGCACCAGGCACAGGAACAGCAAACCGGTGTACAGATCGTCGGTGAGCACCCCCGGCACCAGCAGGTGGGCCGCCAGGCCGAGCAGCGGGAAGAGCACAAACGTGCTCGCCAGCACCACGACGTGCAGCCGCCAGTGGGTGAGGCCGGCCAGGGCTTCCTTCGGCGAGAGGCGGGTGCCGTACAGCAGGAATAGCAATGCGATGGCAATCTTCGTCAGCACACCGACTACGTCGGCAGCGGTACCCCGGGCGGGAAACACGCTGGCCAGGGCAACCGTAGCGAGGATCGACAGGATGAATCCGTCGATATAGAACTTGCTGAGGAATCGCACACCACACGCTAACGCCGAGGGTGTGTCGGGATAGAACCGAAAAGTACGTAATTCGTCACACCATGGGACCTCTGAGCATAGTCGATAAATGCGAACGTTCGTCCGTACACTTTGCCACGGTGTGCGCGGGCGCCGGGTGAATCCCGAGAACTCGGAGCATTGATGGCAGCGCTCGGCGACCGGCCCGGCTATCGGCGTCGGCGCAGGAACGACATCCGGGAAGGGCCACTCGTCCGCAGCGCGATACCCGCGTATTCGGCGAAAGCCGTTGCGTCCGAAGCGGTAGACGTCTTCGGTTTGTCCGCGGCCCAGGCAATGAACCGCTCGGTGAAGTCCTCACCGCAGGCATGCACCAGTAGTGGGCAGCGGCGCGCGACCTCACCCGCGCGTTTGTGCAGCAATGCGCGGGCCGCCGCAGCGACGGCTTCGGTATCGAACCCGTGCGGAACCGGGCTCCCGGCCACCAACGCCCGGACCAATGCGGCCTGGCGCTCGGCAAGCACGTCGGCGTCGCTGCCCCGCGAATGCGCCTCGGGCGGTCTCACGTGCGTGCCGATCGGGCGTGGCCCGTGATGGACGGGCGATGCGCGGCCGCCGCGATGGCGTCGAGTTCGTCGAGGAGTTCGGCGGCGGGTGGATAGTTGCCGTCACGTTCCAGCATCAGCGGCACCGGGTGGATATCGGCGAATTCGCTGACGAGCGTGAGGACTTCAGCGGGGATCGGGTCGGTGTGCGTGTCGTGGTAACGACCGCCGGATTCGTGGCCGCCGGCAACGTGGCAGTAGGCGACGCGATCGGTCGGCAGGCGCAGGAGTTCGTCGAGGGGGTCGCGGGCGCGGTTGCGGGCATTCGCGTAGACGTTGGCGATGTCGAGCAGCAGGTATACCCCGGTGCGGTCGACGAGTTCAGCGAGGAATTCCGACTCGGTGTATCCGTCGTCGGGCCAATCGAACAGTGCCGCAATGTTTTCCACAGCCAGCGGTACATCGAGCCCGTCCTGAGTACGGGAGATGTTGCGGGCCAAGACATCCAAGGAGGCTTTGGAGCGCGGCACCGGAAGTAGATGTCCCGCTTCGACTCCCCCGGCCCGGACGAAGGCGATGTGCTCGCTCACCAGTGGTGCGTCTACCGCCTGCGCGCACCCGGCCAGATGTTCGATCCGGTGCTCGTCCACCGGTTCGGCGCCACCGAGCGACAGTGAAATACCGTGCGGCACAATGGCTACCCCTCGGTTGATCAATGCCGTCAGTTCATCGGGAATCGCAACTTCCGACCGGGCGAGCCGCCGTCGCCGCACCGGCAGCGACTCCGCGATCACCTCACCGAACCCGAGCCCGCTCAGCTCCGCGATCACCCCGCAGATCTCCGGACGCCAGCCGATGCCGAGCGCTCCGTCCGGCAGCGGTCCGCTCATCCGAGGCGCCGATGCGGACCGTGGTCAGCCGCCACAGCCACCGCCGCAGCCGCCACCACCGCCACAGCCACCCCCGCCGCTGTCACCGCTGCTACCACTGTCGCCGCCCGAAGAGCTCGGGGGCTGAACAGCATTCGCGAGCCCGGGATCGAGGGACAGGAGCGCGGCACCGCCGAAGACCGCGGCGGCCAGCGCGGCGCTCTCAGCACCGTAGGTCGCGTAGGCGGGCGAATTGGACGGCCGTAGATGGGCATTGCCACTGGTCGCGTTCTTGCGGGCCAGACGGCCGAGCGGAGTCAGCCGAGGTTTGGCGACCACGAGCCAATAGCCGAACGCCTGCACCACCAGAGCGATGACCAGGAACGCGACCGGGTTGTGATTCAGCGTCCCGGCGATGAACCGCACCACACCGACCGCGCCGACGATCAGCAGCGGCAGCCCCGCATCCCACAGCCTGCGCCGGAAGGCGGCGTCGGGAAAGTAGCCGCGCTTGATCATCGAGTCGCGCAGCGAGCCGAGGGCCGCGGCCGACTTGGCGGTCAGCGAGACGACCGTCGGCTTGGCTCCGGCGACGATCCGGTCGTAGATCGACCGGGTGAACGGGTCGAGGCGCTGCTTGTCCGCGTCCGTCAGTGGCCGGGCCGGCGCGGCCGCCGAGTCGATCAGGTCGTGGCTGCGCAACCGGGCCAGTGCGGTCAGCACCGCGCGGCGATCGTCGAACAGCATGGCGATCTCGGGTAGCGACAGCTCCAGGCCCGGTCGCTCGATGCCGCGCTTGTCGACGGCGCCGCGGGTCACCCGCAATCGCATCAACAATCCGAATAGCAGCGCGAGGCCGATGAATGGCCAATACAGCGCCATGAAGTCGGGCCCGGAGATTCCCCAGGTATTGCCTGCGGCAACAAAGACGAGCGAGTTCATTTCCACCCCGAAAATCAAGCTGGTACTGCAATGCCCCAAGTATGGACTCCCGATACCGCCGTCGACAGGGTTCGACCCGAAACGTAACTCGGCCGATTCAACCCACCCGGATATCGAAGCGCCGCACGGAAAGGCCTGGTCGGCACAGTGCTACGCGAACCGCAGGGAAATGGTTCGATGGTCTGATGGGACGCGAGTATCAGGTGAACGCGGCGCCCGCGCAGGGCACGGCGAGTCGCGTGCTGTTCCGCTTTCCCCTGGGACGCCGCGAGTTCGTGCTGCGCCAGACGATCGTCGAGCCCGGCGGCAGCAGCGGCTGGCATTACCACGACGGCACGCTGCTGGTTGTGGTCACGGGCGGCACCCTCGATCATCCCGGCGCGGACTGTGTACCAGTGACCTACCGTCGCGGACGCGTCTTTCGTGAGCCGAGTGGCCCGAGTTATCCACATGTCGCACGCAACCGCGGCTCGGTACCGGTTCACCTGTGCGTGCTTTACGTCAATCCGCTCGGGAGTCCGCTGTCACGCAGCGTGCCCGCACCGGACTGCGAAACACAGCTCTAGGTCGCGGGCTGGCAAGCGTCGCGCAGCGAGCACGCGCCACACGCGCTGCCACAGCCACCGACCTCTGCGGGCGGTGCGATGGCGGCGGCCGTCGAGGCGGCGGCGTTGGCTCCGGCACCGAGGGTGAAGAGGGCGACCACGGCCGCACCCGCACCGACGAGCAGCGCGACGATGCCACTCGCGGCGAGGGCGACGAGACCACCGGCGAACAGCAGCGCCCCGGCCGCCAGCGAGGTGGGGGCGGCGACGCGGTTCGCGATGCGGAAGGTCTCGTCATCGGACAGGGCGGCCTCGGTGTGCACCCCGACGAAGCGGTTGCGCGGCAGCCTGCCGATCAGTCCGAGAGCGCCGGTTGCGATGGCCACCAGGGCCAGCACGAACAGGACGAGAGCGACGACGAGCACTCATGCAGGCTAGCGCATCGGTGCCGACCGCCCGCCGAGAGCTCCCCGCAACTGTTCAGCACTCGCCCCGACACCGGCCCGGACAGGCGCGTTCCACACTGCGCGGCGCTGGGTTGGAGCTGTAGCAACCAAACGCACTGTTGGGACCGCTCGGATGGGAACGACAACTCGCGAGTAACGCGAAGACGGTGCGGGACAGTCCCATCCCGACGGGCGGGTAACTTTCCCCGGGGCGCGAACGCGGACGCGCCGACGTAGTCGGCACAGCCCGATTTTCAGTACTGCGGTCCGCACGTTCTACCCTGATAGACGAAGTTTGTCGGGGATCGGCGATCACAAGAAGGCAGGACCGTGCAGGACACTCGTGCAACCGATAGCGATGTACCCGAGCACCGTTACACCGCGGAGCTCGCGGGCCGCATCGAACGTCGGTGGCAGCAGACGTGGGGCGAGCGCGGGACCTTCCATGCGCCGAATCCGGTCGGTCCGCTGGCCGGTGCCACACCCGCGGACAAGCTGTTCGTCCAGGACATGTTCCCGTACCCGTCCGGCGCCGGTCTGCACGTCGGGCATCCGCTCGGCTACATCGCCACCGATGTTTTCGCCCGCTACCACCGGATGCACGGCCGCAACGTGCTGCACGCGCTGGGCTACGACGCGTTCGGCCTGCCCGCCGAGCAGTACGCGGTGCAGACGGGCGCGCACCCGCGCGACACCACCGAGTCGAACATGATCACCATGCAGCGCCAGCTCGATCGCCTCGGGCTCGGCCACGACCGGCGACGCACGTTCGCGACCACCGATCCCGAGTACTACCGCTGGACCCAGTGGATCTTCCTGCGCATCTACAACGCCTGGTACGACCAGGAGCTGGGCCGAGCCCGCCCGATCGGCGAACTGGCCGACCAGTTCGCCAGCGGCGCCCGCCCCGCCCCCGACGGCAAGGACTGGGCGACGCTGACCGCCGCCGAGCGCGCGGCCGTGCTCGACTCGTATCGCCTGGTGTACCAGACCGATTCGATGGTCAACTGGTGCCCCGGCCTCGGCACCGTGCTGTCCAACGAGGAGGTCACCGCGGAGGGCCGCAGCGAGCGCGGCAACTTCCCGGTGTTCCGTAAGCGGTTGTGGCAGTGGATGATGCGCATCACCGCGTATTCGGACCGGCTGGTCGACGATCTCGACCACCTGGACTGGCCGGAGAACGTGAAGGCCATGCAGCGCAACTGGATCGGGCGCTCGCGCGGCGCGCAGGTCAAGTTCGATGCGAACGGCGCGCAGATCGAGGTCTTCACCACTCGGCCCGACACGCTGTTCGGCGCAACGTATGTCGTGCTGGCACCCGAGCACGAGCTGGTCGACACGCTCATCGCGGCCGCGTGGCCCGCGGGCGCGGATGCCCGCTGGACCAACGGCGGCGGCGAGAGCCCCGCGGATGCCGTTGCGGCCTACCGCAAGTCGATCGCGGCCAAGTCCGATCTGGAGCGCCAGGAGAACAAGGAGAAGTCCGGCGTCTTCCTCGGCAGCTACGCCACCAACCCGGCGAACGGCGCACCGATGCCGATCTTCATCGCCGACTACGTGCTGAGCGGCTACGGCACCGGCGCGATCATGGCGGTGCCCGGCCACGACCAGCGCGACTGGGATTTCGCCACCGCGCTGGGCCTGCCCATCAAGGAGGTCGTGGCGGGCGGTGACCTCACCGCCGCGGCCTACACCGGCGACGGCGCCATCGTGAATTCCGATTACCTGGACGGACTTTCGATCGACGAGGCCAAGGCGACGGTGATCGCCCGGCTGGAGTCCGACGGCCACGGCAAGGGCACCATCCAGTACAAGCTGCGCGACTGGCTGTTCGCCAGGCAGCGCTACTGGGGCGAGCCGTTCCCGATCGTCTACGACGAGGACGGCGCGCCGCACGCGCTGCCGGAATCCATGCTGCCGGTGCTGCTGCCGGAGATGGACGACTTCGCCCCGGTGACCTTCGATCCGAACGACGCGAACTCCGAGCCGTCGCCGCCGCTGGCCAAGGCGACCGACTGGGTCGATGTCGAACTGGATCTGGGCGACGGGCCGAAGCGATACCGGCGCGACACCAACGTGATGCCCAACTGGGCGGGCAGCTCCTGGTACCAGCTGCGCTACGCCGACCCGACCAACCCGGAAGCGTTCTGCGCCAAGGAGAACGAGCAGTACTGGCTCGGTCCGCGCACGGCCGAGCACGGCCCGAACGATCCCGGCGGCGTCGACCTGTACGTCGGCGGTGTCGAGCACGCGGTGCTGCACCTGCTGTACGCGCGGTTCTGGCAGAAGGTGCTGTTCGATCTGGGTGACGTGTCCGGCTACGAGCCGTACCGGCGACTGTTCAACCAGGGCTACATCCAGGCCTACGCCTACACCGACGAGCGCGGCGCGTACATCCCGGCCGCCGAGGTGGTGGAGCGCGACGGCAAGTTCTTCTGGACCGACCCGACCGGCACCGAGATCTCGGTGAACCAGGAGTACGGCAAGATCGGCAAGTCGTTGAAGAACGCCATCTCTCCCGATGAGATGTGCGATCTGTACGGCGCCGACACCTTCCGCTTCTACGAGATGTCGATGGGCCCGCTGGACACCTCGCGGCCGTGGGCGACCAAGGACGTCGTCGGCGCACACCGCTTCCTGCAACGGGTGTGGCGTCTGGTGGTGGACGAGGAGACCGGCGGCATCCGGGTCACCGAGGCCGCGGCCGCCGACGAGACCCTGCGCTTGCTGCACAAGACGATCGCCGGTGTCGACGAGGATCTGGCCGCGCTGCGCGACAACACGGCGGGCGCGAAGCTCATCGAGCTGACCAACCACCTCACCAAGACCTACCCCGACGGCGCACCGCGCGCGGTGGTGGAGCCGCTGGTGCTGATGCTGGCACCGCTGTCGCCGCACATCGCGGAGGAGCTGTGGGAACGGTTGGGCCACACCGCATCGCTGGCGCACGGCCCGTTCCCGGTGGCCGACCCGGCGCTACTGGTGGACGAGTCCGTCGAGTACCCGATTCAGGTGAACGGCAAGGTGCGCAGCCGAATTCAGGTCCCGGCAGACGCCGACAACGCGGCCATCGAGGCGGCCGCCCTGGCCGACGAGAAGATCGCCGCACTACTGAACGGCGCCGCGCCCCGCAAGCTGATCGTCGTCCCCGGCCGCCTGATCAACATCGTCGCCTGAGCCCATCGAGTCGAGTCGTATGGTCGCTAAACGATCTTCAACAGCGATCATATGACTCGGCTCGATGACGCCAACGACCTTTTGGCTCGGCTCGATGGCGCCGACGACCACACTCGGCTCGTTTTCCCCAGCCTCTTTCAACCGGGCCACAGCCAGTCCTCACGCTGGAACTCGAGCGTTGCCCATCACAGGCTGCGGAAGAGAAGGTCGGGGACCCCACCTGACGTGCTCAGTACTATCGGGTCATTCCCTTGGACGGGTATACCT
>NZ_JBEYZJ010000005.1:0-775653 GCF_040645995.1 Nocardia sp. NPDC046473 | reverse complement strand
ACCGGGGGGTATGAGAGGCCGGAACCAATTCAAATAATTGGCACTGACATTCATCGACACACTATTGAGTTCTCAAAGAACACACGCACACACCACCTAGCGGGATTGACCCGGTCGGTCGGTGAGGCAACTTTTCAAGCTTAGCGCAACCATGAACCCGAAGTGAAATCGGGGTACCGGTCTTGCCAGTGTGAGCGTCAGGCGCTCCTCGTCCTACCTCGTTTCCCAGGCTCTCCACTCAGCGTTTCCGCTGGGCTTCTTCGGCTCCGGGTCGGTGTCCGTGTCGCTCTGACCTGGAATAAGTTACGCGGCGGCGAACGCCACGTCAAATCGCCTGCGCAGCCCGAGAGTTCGCAGGTCAAGGCCCCTGACATCGACCGAGGATCGGTCCGGGTCACCCGAATGTGACTCAGACCACCCGAACTTCATCCAAACGCGTCCGCGGAACCCCCGTGCGGACGCCGTCAGTTGGCCAGCGCGTGCTCTGCCCCGCGATGCAGCGGGACCGGATTCGTATCCCGCGCGGTGTCGCGCACGATCCCCTTGGCCGCGGCGTTCGCCTGTTCCAGCTGCGGCTTGCGATCGAAGAGGGCCTTGGTGAGGACACAGGCCACATCGGCGTCCAGGTTGTCGCGGACCAACAGCACGTTGGGTACGACGATGGACGGCACGTCTTCCGGCAGTCCATAGGTAGCGGCGGGGATCGTGCCCAACTCGTACACCGGACTCAGGATTCGCATGCCCGCCAACTGCTCGGAGGTGTCGAGGAAGCGGTACTTGTCCTTGGCCGAGGCGAACAGCTCGGCGATGCCCGGCGTCGGCAGGCCGCCGGTAAAGAACAGTGCGTCGAGCGAGCCGTCCTTCATGCCTGCGACCGCCTTGGTGAGATCCAGGCGGTTCACCGCGATATCACTGTCCGGGTTCAGCCCGCCGGCCCGCAGGATGCGGCGCGCCAACATCTCCGTGCCGGACTTCGGGGAGCCGGTCGAGACCCGCTTACCGCGCAGCTCGGCGATGGACCTGATGCCGGAGTCGGCCCGCACGACCACCTCGCTATAGCTGGGGTAGAGCCGCGCCAGTGCCTGCACCGGCTGCTTGTCGCCGTCGAAGGTGCCGATGCCGAGCACCGCGTCGGCGGCGGTGTCGGTCTGCGCGAACGCCACCTGATACTTGCCCGCCACCAACTGCTGGATGTTCTGTACCGAGGCCATGGTCTCCGCGGCCGTCGCCGAGACCTTGCCGTCGGTGGCCAGCGTGAGCTGATCGGCGTAGGCACTACCGAGCGTGGCGAACACACCGGTCGCGTTGCCGGTGGCGATGCCGAGCTTGGTCGCGTGGGTGACCTCGCAGGTGACCGGAGCGCCCGAGTCGGTGAGCGACTCGTCTCGACTCTTTCCACACCCCGCGACAAATCCTGCCGACACCGCGACCACGGTGACCACGATCGCCACTCTTCTCATCTCGTCCTCCCTGGCGCGAGCCGGCCGACCACCAAGGCCGCGACCAACCCGCTCGCCCACCAACCCGACGCCCATGCGGGCAGCTCCACGTCATCGATCACCGACGCCCGATCCGGCCGCGGGTATTCGACAAGGCGTGACGATAGCAACGCGACACCCTCAGCTAATGAAAAACGTTGGTATCTGGTCGATTTTCAGCGCCACAGCAAAGGCGCAGCGGTCTCGACCAGCGCGACGTCGATGCGCACTCCGGGGCGCAGCAGAGTGTGGCTACCTCGTTGTCGTTCAGTGCACGTCAGCCCGAGCCCATTTCCTGCGGATTACCCGCCGCGCGAAGGAGTTTGGCACCGATATCGTGCACCATGCGCTGCATCTCGGGCGGTTCCTCGACCTCGAACTCCACGTCGAGGTGGGCGATGCGGACGGCAGTCCATTCGAGCGAGTCGGCGCTGGTGCGGATCAGGCAGCTGTGCTCGTCGATCGGCTCGACCTCTTCCGGTCGTACACGGAAGGTTTCGGCCAGCTGCTCGGCCGAGGTGTGTACGAGGAACACCACGCTGCGTGGCTGCCGCGAATGAGCCAACTGGCTGGTGACGAATGCTGCCGCATCATCATCGCCAGGCAATTCCCTTGGTGCGCACCGTACTCCGGTGGGGAACGGGGCGTCGATCCGGTCGAGGCGGAAGGTGCGCCAGTCGGCTCGGTCGATGTCCCACGCGACCAGGTACCAGCGGCGGCCGGCGGACACGAGGCTGTGCGGCTCGGCGAATCGCTTGCTTTCCGCGTCGGTCTTGTCCCGATAGCGGAAGCGGATTCGCTCGCCGTCGCGGGCCGCGGCGGCTAATACGACCAGGGTTTCCGGGTCGACGCGCGGTCCGGCGGCCGGGCCGCCCAGCGAGACGGTCGCCGAATCGACCGCGTCCACCCGGCCGCGCAGCCGCGACGGCAGCACCTGCTGGAGTTTCACCAGCGCCCGGGCGGCCGACTCCTCGATGCCCGCCACCGAACCCTGGGCGGCGCTGCGTAATCCGAGGGTGATCGCCACCGCCTCCTCGTCGTCCAGCAGCAGCGGCGGCAGGTCGGTGCCCGCTTCGAGCCGGTAGCCGCCGACCGAACCGAGGCTGGCGTGCACGGGATATTCCAGCTCACGTAGCCGTTCGATGTCGCGGCGCACGGTCCGCACAGTGACGCCGAGACGATCGGCCAGCTCCGGTCCGGTCCATTCGCGGCGGGTCTGCAGGAGTGACAGCAGTCGGAGTAGTCGCGCGGCGGTCTCGGTCACTGTTTCAGTATGGCGCGGAATGAGGACGGATCCTGACCTCATTGCCGCATAGCGTGGTTGTTGTGAACGCAGAGCGAGACACCATTCAGATCGTCGGAGCCCGCGAGAACAACCTGCGCAACATCTCGCTGGAGATCCCGAAGGGCAAGATCGTGGTCTTCACCGGAGTGTCCGGCTCGGGCAAGTCGTCGATCGTTTTCGGCACCGTCGCGGTCGAGTCGCAGCGCCAGCTCAACGAGACCTACACCTGGTTCATTCGCAACCGGCTACCGAAGTACGAGCGTCCCGAGGCCGACGCGATCGAGAACCTGGCCCCCGCGGTGGTCGTCGACCAGCGACCGATCGGCGGCAACTCCCGATCGACCGTCGGCACCATGACCGATATCCAGTCGATCATCCGGGTGCTGTTCTCCCGGCACAGCGAGCCGAGTGCCGGTGAGGCGACCAGTTATTCGTTCAACGACCCGCTCGGCATGTGCCCGGAGTGCGGCGGGCTCGGTCACGTGGTGCGGCCGGACCTGGACAAGCTGCTCGACACCGACAAGTCGCTCAACGAGGGCGCGATCACGTTCGCGCCGTTCGCCATCGGCACGTTTCAGTGGCAGTTGTACGCGCAGTCTGGGCTTTTCGATCCGGACACGCCGCTACGCGACTTCAGCGCGGACGACTGGCAGCTGTTCCTGCGCGGCAACGGCTTTCGGGTGCCGCGGCCGAACAAGACCGGAGGCGTGGGCAGCAACGCCTACGAGGGCCTGCTCGAACGGCTCGATCGCCTCTACATCAAACGCGACCTCGACTCGCTGTCGGAAAAGAACCAGGCGGCCGCGCGGGAGGTGGTCACCGAGGAGATCTGCCCGGCCTGCGGCGGTGCGCGGCTGAACTCGGCCGCACTGGCCAGCCGAATCGACGGGCTCGGCATCGCCGACTACGGCAGGCTCGAGGTGTCGGATCTGATCGAGGTGCTCGGCGCGATCGACGATCCGATGGCCGAGGTGATCGCCGGTGCGGCGATCGCCCGGTTGCGGCGGATCGAGGAGGTCGGTCTCGGCTACCTCTCGCTGGACCGGGAGACCTCGTCGCTGTCCGGTGGTGAGGCGCAGCGGCTCAAGGTCGTTCGGCACCTCGGGTCGAGCCTCACCGGTATGACCTACATCTTCGACGAACCGAGCGTCGGCATGCACCCGCGTGACGTCGGCCGACTGAACAGCCTGCTGATCCAGTTGCGCGACAAGGGAAATACGGTGCTGGTGGTCGAGCACTCCCCCGACGTCATCGCGATCGCGGATCAGGTGGTGGACATGGGTCCGGGTGCGGGTGGGCACGGCGGGCAGGTCGAGTTCCAGGGCACGGTCGAGAAGCTGCGCGCCTCGGGCACTTTGACCGGCGAGCTGCTGCGCCGGGTGCAACCGGTCAAGCAAGAGACGCGCACGCCGACCGGATGGCTGACTGTCACTGATGTCGAGCTGCACAACTTGAAGAACGTCACCGCACGATTCCCGACCGGTGTGCTCACCGCGATCACCGGTGTGGCCGGTTCAGGAAAGAGCACGCTGGTCTCCGGCGCGTTTCTGGCCGCGCACCCGGACGCGATCGCGGTGAGCCAGGCGGCGATCCACGCGTCGCGGCGCTCCAGCCCCGCCACCTATATCGGCATCATGGATCCGCTGCGACAGTTGTTCGCCAAGGAACACGGCGTGAAGCCCGCCCTGTTCAGCTTCAACTCCGCGGGCGCCTGCACCGAATGCGGTGGCGCGGGAGTCATTTTCACCGATCTGGCGTACATGGATCCGATCACCACCGGGTGCCAGACCTGTCACGGCAGGCGCTTCCGGCCGGAGGTGCTTCCCTACACCGTGCGTGGCGTATCCATCGCCGACGTGCTGGACATGACGGCCGAGCAGGCCCTCGACTTCTGGGACGACCACGCCGGCGGCAAGATTCGCACGCCACTGCGCTCGTTGAACGAGGTCGGCCTCGGCTACCTCACCCTGGGCCGTTCGCTCAGCTCGCTGTCCGGCGGTGAACGTCAGCGCATCAAGCTGGCCGACCACCTGCATCGCAGCGGCGGCAGCTACGTCCTCGACGAACCGACCACCGGCCTGCACATGGCCGACGTCGACACGCTCATGGCGCTCCTCGACCGCCTGGTCGACGCGGGCAACACAGTGATCGTCATCGAACACGACCTGGACGTGGTCAAACGCGCGGACTGGGTCATCGACCTAGGCCCCGACGGCGGCAAACACGGCGGCGAGATCGTGTTCACCGGAACACCCGCCGCGCTGCTGGCGGACGAGCACTCGATCACCGCTGACTACCTGCGCCGCAGCATGGTCGACGCGGCCTAGGTCGCGGTGCCGCCGGTTATTCGACCATCGCCCGACGCAAGGCCATCAGTTCGGCCTCGGTCAGGCCGTTTGCGTGTAGCCAGCGCGCGGCGCCACCGTGGACGGTGTGCAGGTCGCCCACGAATCGGCGCATGGGGGCCGGGTCGACGGCCAGGATGCCGGTTCGGGCCGGTGGAAGTCCACGATAGGAGTGCAGGGTGTCGAGGCGGGCGCGGACGCGGACGATGCGTTCGGCGGTGAGTGCGTAGTCCGCGACGATGGCTTCGGCGGGGACGCCGATCGCGTCGAGCAGGACGGCGGCGAGGATGCCCGTCCGATCTTTGCCTGCGGCGCAATGGAAGACGACGGAATGACGGCTGGCGTCGCCGATCAGCCGTACTGCGGACACCACGGATTCAGCACTGCCGGTGAGGAGTTCGTGGTACAGCCCGCACAGGTCGAACCGCTGCGCGTCCGGCACGAGCTCGCTGGGCGCGGCCGTGCTCGCCCCCCGACAAACGGGGAGATTGACCAGGCGCACAGTGCTTTTCGCGAGTCGACCGTATCCCTCCTGCGCCACCTCTATCGGCGTCCGCAGATCGACGAGGGTTCGCAGGCCCACCCGCCCGAGCAGGTGGGTCAGATCGGATTCGGATAGCTGCTGCGGTGTACTCGAGCGATAAACGACTCCGAAACGGGTGGTGCCGCCGCCACTGGCGGGTAGGCCACCGAGATCGCGGACATTGTCGATCTCGGCGAACTCCACCCATCGGCGTGGGGTGAGATCGGTAGCCATATCAAACTCTCCGCTGGGCCCGGATCAACGCTCGCCGGACCCGCAGAACCAGTTTAGGCCCGGCCCATGGGCGCGATCACGGCGAAGAACCGGTCGCCGTCCGATACCCGAACCGCATCAGTGCGGGTGATCGGCGGCGCGGCGGGGACCATGGCGAGGATGATGGTGTGCATGGCGATGCGCGATGTGGTGTGTGCGGGCCCATTTGTGCGGATCTACGACCCCGGTCAAGGGGAACCCGAGCCGTGGTACATCAACGATCACACGATCGTCCGGGATGCGGACGGGCGGTGGCATTTGTTCGGGATCACGCATCCGGAGCCCGCGAATCCGTTCGAAGAGGTCGAGTTCGCGCATGCGACGGCGGATGAGCTGCTCGGGCCGTGGACCAAGCAGCCGCCGGCGCTCGAGGTCGATCCCGATTATGGGGAGACGCATCTGTGGGCGCCGTTCGTGATCGCGGCACACGGGCGGTACTACATGTTCTATGCCGGTGGTGGCGAGGATCGGACCGCGGTCGCGATCAACTTGGCCACCTCGACCGACATGTTCACTTGGGAGCGTAGGCGTTCCGGGTCGCTGTTCACCGACGGCTACGACGCGCGTGACCCGATGGTGGTGCGGGTCGGCGATCAGTGGGTGATGTATTACTGCGCGACAAGCGAACCCGCGGGCGGCAATCACGTGGTGGCTTACCGCACCAGCACCGATCTCGTGCATTGGGGCGACAGGCACATCGCTTACACCGACCCGACCGTGGGCACCGAGGCGGGAAATACCGAGTCGCCGTTCGTCGTTCAACAGGACGGTTGGTGGTATCTGTTCATCGGTCCGCGTCCCGACTACGTCGGCACCGATGTGTTCCGCAGCGACAACCCGTTCTGCTTCCGCATCGGCGACAAGGTCGGCCATATCGCTTCGCACGCGGCCGAATTGATGAACGACGATACGCACTGGTGGATCACCAGTGCGGGCTGGGGACAAGGCGGGGTGTACCTCGCGACGCTCACCTTCCCGCCGCCCCGCGATCCCAATTCCGCGAAAGCTGTACCGCGGTAGCAGGTTCAGGCCGCGCGGCCGGCCAGCGACCGACCGGCAGCTTGGATGGCGGCGATGATATCGGCGGCCCATTCGGCCGGATTGTCGTGCCCGAGCAGTTCACTCAGGCAGAACAGCCGCTCCCGGCGTTGTCCGGCAGGCAGATTCAGTGCTCGATACAGCGTTTCGACCAGGTCGATGGGTGAGTTCGGCTCGGTCAGTAACGCTCCGGCCGCCATGCGCTCGGCCGCTCCGGCATGCCGCGAGAGCACGAGGACGCCGCAGCGGCCCACCGCGGCCTGGGCGGCGACGAATTCCTTCGCGGTCAGATTCATCCCGTCCTGCAGTGAGGTCACCCAGAACACGTCCGCGTCGAGGTAGTGGTCGATGACCTCGGGGAAGCTCAGGGACTCCGGGAAGTACTCGATGGGTCGCCACTCACCGAATCCCCAAGCGCGATTGACCTCTTCGATGCGACGCTCGAGCAACTTCCGAGTCTCGTCGTAGACGGTGATGCCGGGTTCCGGTGGCGGGCAGACGAGCCGGAATCGCAGCGCACCACGCAGTTCGGGATGGCGGACGAGCAGTTCCGCGATGGCGTCGACCTTTTGCACGGGCGCTTTGATGTAGTCCAGTCGTTCGACCGAAAGCACCACGGGGCCAACGGTTTTTCGCCGGTCGAATGGGCGAGTGCGAGCCAGCTCTTCGATGGCGGCCCGATCGATACCCAGCGGATGAACGCCGACCCGTGGCGGCCGAGCCAGATCGGCGAGCGCCCCGAGGAAGCGCTCGGCGAAGACCTCGGTGTGGAAACCCACCCAGTCCAGTCCACTGAGCGAGGCGCGGATCTCCGCGGCGGGCGGCAGGGCGGCGAAGACGTCCGGCTCGGGAAACGGCGTGTGATGGAACAGGCCGATCCGCAGATCGGGCCGCGTCTCACGCAGCCTGCCGGGCACGAGCCACAGGTTGTAGTCGTGCAGCCACACCGTTGCGCCGGGCGCGGCCCGGACGCTGATGTGGTCGGCGAAGCGCGTGTTGACCGCGCGATACGCGGCCCAGGCGGCGGGGTCGAAGCGCAGCCGGTGCGGTTGCGACATCAGGACCGGCCATAACGCCTCTTTGCAGGCCCGGTGGAAGTATCCGCTCCACTCGGCCGAGGTCAGCGGCAGGAAGGCGAGCGGCAGGCCGGTGTCGTGATCGTCGAGGTGTGCGGCGGATTCGTCGGGCTCGATGACGACGCCCGCCGCCCATACCGCCCGCAGATCCCCGGCGAACACGCTGTTCAGCGTCGGCAGAATGCCATTGGGGCTCGACGGGGTGCGCCAGCCGTCCGGAGTCCGGGTGATCGGGGCGCGGTGGTATCCGACCACGAGTGGATAGTCGGGTTCGACCCAGCCGAGCTCCCGCAGGGCCGCGAGAATGCCTGCGGCGCCGGGCAGCTCAGGCCGGTGCGCGGCCTGCGCGACGGGAACCGCCGCCAGTAGGTCACTTTCGGCATTGCCGACGATCACGCCGTGCGCGCCGCGACCGAACATCGACCGGTCGTTGCCGGAGTCGCCCGCGACCAGTACCGCGTCCATCGACCAGCCCTGCGCTTCGGCGAGCAGGACCAGCGCGTTTCCCTTGTCCGCGTGCGCGGGCAGCACGTCGAAGTAGGTGTTCGCCGAGTACTGCCACGAGCAGCCCAGCCGCCCGACGGTATCGATCAGTTCCGGTGTCAGGTCCGCGGGCGGCAGCAGGAACGAGCAACGGCCGTCCTGAGCTACCTCGTCCTGATAGGTCAGCGCTGGAAAATGCTGGAGGGCAGCGCGAACGCGCTCGGCACCGGGCCAGCCTGCGCGCAGGCGCGCTTGCGGCGCTGCGACGGGAGTCAGATCCGCACCGTCGATGATGCTGGCGCCGACATCCGCAATGATCCAACGTGGCTGCGGCACAAGCGGATCGCGCAGGACCTCGCGGATCGACTCGATTCCGCGACCGGTCGCGAACACCACCGTCACCTCGGGATGCCGGGTCAGTGTGTTCCGCAGTCGCAGCCGATCGGCGGCGGTGCCGCCCAGCAGGGTGCCGTCCAGGTCGGTGACCAGGATCTTGCCGGGACCGACGTCGCCCGCAGCCGCGCCGCAACAGCGATTGCCGGATGAACGGGCTTCCAGCTCAACGGATTTGGAACCTTCGCCGGTTGCCATCTGCGCAACGATAGCAGGAACACATCATGGGATCGGGCGGAACTTTCAGACCTGACGCGCGGCAGGCACCTGAGCCAGCCACCGTGGCAGCTCGGTCAAGTCCGGCGCCGCACTGGATCCGAGCGCCGAGGTCGCGGCCGCGCCGCAGGCCACCGCGGTGGCCAGACAGTCGGGCAGCGGCCGACCGGCCAGGTGCGCGTGCAGGAATCCCGCGTTGAAACAGTCCCCCGCCGCGGTGGTGTCGACGACATCGACCGGCACCGCCCCGATCTCGCACCGTCGACCGTCCTGTACCGCGATGGCTCCCCAGCCACCCCGCTTGACGAGCAGCGTATCCACGAGCGCCGCAAGGGTATCGATGGCCGCGTCGAGCGTCGGCGCGCGGGTCAGTCGCAGTGCTTCCTCGGCATTGGGCGCGAAAATATCCACCTGGGCGAGGATCTCGCGCACCGTCGGCGTATCGAGGGTGCACGGGACGTCCTGGCAGTCCATGAATACCAGCGTCTCGAGCTCATGCGCGACCCGCAGGGCGGCCTGCACGGCCGCGCCGTAGTGCAGCTGCGGCAGGATCAGCACCTCGGCCCGATGCTCGCGCAACAACATCGCGAGCGGATACGGCACCACCGGATCCTGATAACTCACCATCGCGCGGTCCTCGCGCGACGACAACGAGGCGGTGATGCTGCGGACCGGCACCGTGTGGAAGCGAAAGCCGGTGTCGTCCAGCCCCTCCGCGCGGGTCGCCGCCAGCACCTGCTCGCTGAACAGATCGGTGCCGAAGTCGGTCGACCACACCACGTCGTGCCCGAGCCTGCGCATCGCCATCGCCGGTGTGTACGCCCCGCCGGGCAGTATCTCGAAGCCGCGGGCAAATACCTCGGTACCTGGCCGAACGGGCCGTGACAGCCCGTGAAAAACCAGATCGGCGTAGTAGGCGCCGACAACCAGCACCTCGGCACGGCGCTGCCGACCGTTCGATGAGGCCGCCACATCGACCCGCCCCGCCGGGTCCGTCTCCATCCAGCGACAGTAGCAAACCGCAAGCCACCGACCGGGGTGGTCGCGCGATTTGCCGAATCCGCCCAAACGTTCTGTTCTGCCTGGTATTTCTTGAGTTGAATCGTGTATCCGACCACCCACCCGCGCGGAGGGACCGGCATGGCCCGTATCGGTGTAATCAGCATGTCCGACGGACGCGACTATGTGCACGCGGGCATTTCGGACTTCATCCGAACGACCGAAGATCACTTGGTCGCGGCCCTGACCCAGGCCGGGCACGAGGTGGTCCGCGGCTCGGCGCCGATCAGCGACAACGCCCTGGCGAGCTCGGTGGCACGGGCGGTGGCCGCCGCGGAGGTCGATCTGACCGTATTCCATTACGCGGTCTGGGCTTTCCCGCATTTCACCATGTTGGCTGCGGGCGCGACGCCCGGTCCGTTGCTGCTGCTGTCGAATATCGACCCGGTGCAGCCCGGCATGGTCGGCATGTTGGCGGCAGGCGGCGCGCTGGATCAGATCGGGCGCGACCATGCCCGATTGTGGGGTGACCCGGCCGATTCCGCGCTCATCGAGGCGATCGGCGTGCGGGCCGGCGCGGCCGCGGCGGTGGCGAGCCTGCGTGGCAGCACCTTCGGGCGGTTCGGCGGACGACCGATGGGCATGAACACGGCGGTCGCCAATACCGATCAGTGGCAACGGATCTTCGGCATCGACGTCGAGGAGATCGACCAGTGGGAGATTGTGCGGCGAGCCGAACTGGCCGACGCGAGCGAGGCGAAGGCCGCCCGCGAGTGGCTGGAACGCCATGCCGCGGGCGTGCATTACGACGGTGCGAAACTGACCCCGGAGATCCTGGAGCGCCAGATTCGTTCGTACCTGGCGGTGCGGGAGCTGATTGCCGAATGGCGGCTTGATTTTTCGGGCATCAAGGGGCAGCCGGAACTCACCCAGTACTTCGCCACGATGGACATCACCGAGGCGTTCCTCAACGATCCCTACGACTGGAACGGGCCGAAGGACACTCA
The DNA here is from genome assembly GCF_040645995.1 of Nocardia sp. NPDC046473. NCBI lineage: Bacteria > Bacillati > Actinomycetota > Actinomycetes > Mycobacteriales > Nocardiaceae > Nocardia > Nocardia sp. NPDC046473. The sequence continues at coordinate 764,537 of NZ_JBEYZJ010000005.1, read as the reverse complement.
CGTGTGCGCCACCGAGGCGGACATGGACGGCGCGCTGACCATGCAGCTGCTCAAACAGATCGCGGGCACCCCGGTGCTTTTCGCCGATGTGCGGCACTATCATGCCGACCGCGACATCTGGGACCTGTGCAATTCCGGCCAGCACGCGACGTGGTTCGCCGCCCGCAGCGCGGACCCGGCCGAGAACCTCGCCAAGGTGCATCTGTATCCGGAGGTGTTCTTCTTCCCGGCCGGCGGCGCCTCGGTACATCATCTGGCCGCGCCCGGCGGCATGACGCTGGCCCGCCTCACCCGCAAGGACGGCGACTATCGAATGCAGTTGATGCTCGGCGACTTCGAGACCTACGACGAGCAGACCAACGAAGCGCTGATGAAGCAGTCGACCTGGGAGTGGCCGCACGCCTTCGCCCGGCTGGACGCGCGCGCCGAGGATTTCCTGTCTCGCTTCGGCGCCAACCACATTCACGCGGTGCCGGGTGACCATCGGGCCGCCGTGCGGGCGGCGTGTGAGCTGCTCGGGGTCACCCTGGACGAGTTCGTCCGGTGACCAGGTTCCTCGGCGTCGACATCGGTACCTCGAGCTCCAAGGGTGTGCTGACCGACGAGCACGGCACCATCCTCGCCAGATCCGAACGTGCGCACGGTGTTTCGACGCCTCATCCGGGTTGGTTCGAGCATGATGCGGAACAGGTGTGGTGGGCCGACTTCGTCGCGATCGTCCGCGACCTCGTCGGCGCGGCGGACGGCGCGGCCCTCGACGGACTCGCCGTCTCCGGCATCGGCCCGTGCCTGCTTCCCGCCGACGCGACCGGCCGGCCATTGCGGCCTGCGATCCTCTACGGCGTCGACACCAGGGCGACCGCTGAAATCGCCGAACTCAACGCGGAATTCGGCGCGCAAGCCGTGCTCGAACGCGCCGGATCCCCGCTCACCAGTCAAGCCGTCGGACCGAAACTGCGCTGGCTGGCCCGCCACGAACCGCCGGTCGCCGCCGAGACGAGCATGCTGCTGATGGCGAGTTCCTTTCTGGTGCACCGGCTCACCGGCCGCTACGTGCTCGATCATCAATCGGCCAGCCAGTGCGTTCCGATGTACGACCTGCTGCGCCGCGAATGGGCCACCGACTGGGCCGAACTCGTGGCGCCCGGCCTGCGGCTGCCGGAACTCGCCTGGCCGACCGAGGTGGTCGGCCAGGTCCGCGCCGACGCCGCGGCGAGTACCGGTCTGCCCGTTGGCCTTCCGGTCACCACCGGCACCATCGACGCCTGGGCCGAGGCCGCCAGCGTCGGCGTCCGCGCGCCCGGCGACGCGATGGTCATGTACGGCACCACCATGTTCCTGGTCCAGGTGCTGACCGACCCACGTCCGCACCCCGGCCTGTGGGGCACCTGCGGAACTTGGCCCGGCACATACACTCTCGCCGCAGGCATGGCCACCTCCGGCGCGGTGACCGACTGGCTGCGCAACCTGGTCGGCGGCGAGTTCGCCGACCTCGTCACCGAGGCCGCACTGGTGCCGGCAGGCAGCCGGGGACTGCTCGTGCTGCCCTATTTCGCCGGCGAACGCACGCCGCTGTTCGATCCGGACGCCCGAGGCGTCGTCGCCGGCCTGACCCTCGGACACGGCCGCGCCGAGCTGTATCGGGCCGTATTGGAAGGCATCGCCTACGGCGTGCGGCACAATCTCGCAGCGATGACCGAAGCCGGTGGGCAGGCTAGTCGGCTGGTCGCGGTCGGCGGCGGAACCAAGGGCGGGCTGTGGACACAGATCGTCTCCGATGTAACCGGTCTGCCACAGCAACTGCCCGCCGAAACCATCGGCGCGTGCCTCGGCGACGCACTGCTCGCGGCGGAGGCCGCGGGGTTCCACACCGCGGAATGGAATCCGGTGGTCGCCACCGTCGAGCCGTATCCTGAACGCACCGGAGAATACGATGCGTACTACCAGCGATACCGCGAACTGTATGAATGCAGTGCTGCTATTACCCATTTCCTCGCGAGCGAACAACACCGCAAGGGGGTGTTTTCCTGAACCTCGCCCACCATGCGAGGATGCAGGGTTGCTCTGTCGGAATCTATACGAGGATCTCATGCCCACTCTCCCCCTGACCCCGCAGAATTTCGAGTCGGTCATCACCCGCAACCCCATCGTGCTCGTCGACTGGTGGGCCGACTGGTGCGGTTGGTGTACCCGGTTCGCACCGGTCTTCGAGTCGTCGGCGGAACGGCACCGCGACGTCGTGCACGCCACCGTCGACGCGGTGGCGGAAGAAGAGATGAAGAACGCGGCGGAGGTCACCGCTTACCCGACGCTGATGGCCTATCGCGAAGGCCTGCTGGTCTACAACGAGGCGGGCTACCTCGACGCCGAATCGCTCGAAGAACTCGTCCAGAACATCAAATGGCTGGACATGGACAAGATCCGCCGCGAATTCGCCGAGCAGCACGGCACGCCGGCCGATCCGTACGGCGCGGTCACCCCCGCGGTCCCGGGCGGGACTTCGCGCATGGCGGGACTCGCACCGACCCCTAGCAGATATGGCTGGCCCGGCCTGTAACCAAACCTGGAGGCGTCCGATGGAACTATGGCAGCTGGACAACACGCGCACGCGGTCGATCAGCGCCGAGAACCCGACGGGCGCTCCCGGCCAGGGCGGTCGCGCGACCACCGGCACCGGCGCGCACGCGGCCCGGTTCCTCGGGGTCGGGTGGAAGGTGTCGCCGTCGATCCTGTTGGACGACGGTGAAACCGCCACGCTGGCAGACATTTCCGGCTCCGGCGTGGTGCGCCACATCTGGCTGACCACCGATCGCGGTGCATTGCACGACATCTTCTTGCGGATGTACTGGGACGACGCACCCGAGCCCGCGATCGAGTTACCGCTCGGGTACTTCTTCTGCAACGGCTGGGGCGAACTGGCCCTGGTCAGCTCGGAAATGGTCGTCGTCGGCCCGGCGGGCGGCTTGAACAGCTACTGGCCCATGCCGTTTCGCGAACACGCCCGGATCACCCTCGAAAACCGCTCCGGCCGTACGGTTCCGGTGTACTACCAGGTCACCTACACCGAAGAGGATGTGCCCGCGACAGCCGGATACCTGCACACCCAATGGTCGCACCGGAATCCGCTGGGCCACCCCGCCATCCATACGGTGCTGAACACCGTGCCCGGTCCCGGCCGTTATGTCGGTACCTTCCTTGCGATGCAACCCAACGCCCCCGGCTGGTGGGGTGAGGGCGAGTTCAAGTTCTATCTCGACGGCGACACCGACTTCCCCACGATCTGCGGCACCGGCACCGAGGACTACTTCGGCGGCGCTTGGAATTTCGACATCGACGGCGCCTACCGCATGTACTCCGCGCCGTACGTCGGACTGGTCCAGGTGTTGCCGCCGGACGAGATCTACCAGCAGGACCAGCAATTCGGCATGTACCGCTGGCATACGCGCGACCCGATCTGCTTCGACTGCGACTTGCGCGTCACCGTGCAGGCACTGGGCTGGCAGGGGGATGCCTACCTGCCGCTGGAGAATGCGGACATCGCCAGCACCGCGTGGTGGTATCAGACGTCACGGTGACTCGTCGGGCTCCGCGGACAATTCGTCGATGTCCATCGCCAGCAGCTCGTCGGCGCGGGCCATCGCGTCGTCCATGGTGGCCTGGATGCCGTCCAGCACCGACACACCACCCAGCAGATCCTCGAAATCGCGGAGCACGGACTGCACCTCCGCGACCGCAGGGTCGACGCGATACCAGGCGACGGCGTCGTGCCACCACGGGTCTTCGTCCACCCACGCCCACATGACGTCCCGCACCAGGCGGGCGTCGGAGGTGTACATCTGGAACTGCTCGTCCGACCCGTCGGCGCGATGCTCGATCTCGTAGACGCCGTCGGCGAGCAGCCGGGTCTGGATGTACTCCTGGCCGCCGCGATTGATCACGATGAACGGGCACTCCGGGTCGGGTGGCTCGTCGAGCAGCTCAGAGAGCAAGTCGTCGGTCAACTCCGGCACCGGTGTTCCATCACCGGTCCGGACGTGCACGTCGGCAGGTCGGTCCGGATCATCAGTCACCGGGCCAGTGTGCCCGATCCGGTCTTCGAATACCCGAAATGCGTCGTGCGCGGACGCTTCGGGTGCAAGGTGGAGGGATGTGTGCGGCGACGGTGGCCGGGGTGGACAGTTCCACCCAGTCCTGCAAAGTGGTGGTCTGCGATGCGGACACCGGCGAGATCCTGCACCAGGCGAACGCACCGCATCCGGACGGCACCGAGGTATCGCCGGAGGCGTGGTGGGACGCTTTGTGCGCGGCGGGAGCAGGTTTGCTCGAGCACGTCGACGCGATCGCGGTGGCCGGTCAGCAGCACGGGCTGGTCGCGCTCGACGCCGCGGGACGGCCGGTGCGCGATGCGCTGCTGTGGAACGACGTCCGTTCCGCGGCGGCGGCCGATGAGCTGATCCGCGAACTCGGTGGCCCGCAGGCCTGGGCCGATGCCGTCGGCAGCGTCCCGTTGGCGGCCTTCACGGTGACCAAGCTGCGGTGGCTGGCCGATCACGAACCGGAACTCGCCGACCGCACCGCGCGGATCATGCTGCCGCACGACTATCTGACCTGGCGGCTGCGCGGCGGTGGACCAGCGGTCGAACCGACGACCGATCGTGGCGATGCCTCGGGCACCGGTTACTGGTCGCCTGCCGACTGTGAGTATCGCAAAGACCTACTCGCCCTTGGTTTTCGCGGCCGGACGCCCGAATTGCCCAGGGTGCTCGATCCGTCCGAGGCGGCCGGGCGCACTCCGGGTGGTGCGCTCGTCGCGGCCGGGACCGGCGACAATGCCGGTGCCGCACTGGGTCTCGGGCTCGGCGACGGCGACGTGGTGGTTTCACTCGGCACCAGCGGCACCGTTTTCGCTCGGTCCGCCGTGCCGAGTGCCGATGCCAGCGGCGCGGTCGCCGGATTCGCCGATGCGACAGGGGCATTCCTGCCGCTCGTGTGCACCCTCAACGCCGCGCGCGTCCTCGCATATGCCGCCGACCTGCTCAGCGTCGACCTGAGCGCGCTCGAATCGCTTGCCGCGCAGGCACCTCCCGGCGCCGACGGCCTGGTCCTGCTCCCCTACCTGTCCGGCGAACGTACGCCGAACCTGCCGCATGCCACCGGCAGTCTGCACGGTCTACGTCCGGAAACCATGCGCCCCAGCCACATTGCCCGGGCCGCCTTCGAGGGCATGCTGTGCAATATGGCCGAGGCGCTCGATCATCTGCGCGCGCGAGGCACCGGCGTGCGCCGAATCCTGTTGATCGGCGGGGCCGCTCGCTCCAGCCTGGTCGCCGAGATCGCCGCGCAGATCTTCGGCGTGCCCGTCACGGTGCCGCAGCCCATCGAGTACGTGGCGCTCGGCGCGGCCCGGCAGGCTGCCTGGGCGCTCAGCGGTGCTGCGGAACCACCGAGCTGGCCCGCCCGCACAATCGCCGAGATCCCCGCCCCGGATGTTTCGTCGATCGGCAACCACATCCGCGCGGAATACCAGCGGGTGCAAGGGGATCTGTACGGCGGTTCCAGTCCGTTGCCGCCCGCTCCGGTGCCACGGCGACGTCGGCGGCGAGGACACGAACGGAGGACGTGATCAACAACCGCCGCCACGACATCGGACTCGGCGCTCAATTCGGCGGCGCCAGGACGAATTCCTTCAACGTGTCGCTACTCCCGTTGAACTTGTCCTTACCCTGCTTGGATCCGGAGACCGCGTATTGCGCGAGGGTATAGGCCTGCCAGCCCGCAGGCAGCTCCTCGGCCGAGTCCGCGGAGTGCAGCAGCCACAAAGGGTTCGCACGGAATCCGGCGGAGTCGCCGGTGCAGGTCTTCCACCAGTCGGCGGTGGTCGCGATCACCGGATGCGAGCCCTTTGACCTGTTGCTATACGTGTTGTCGAACATGCTCAGCCAGCTGACCATCGCCTTGACGTCGATTCCATAGCACTTATCTTTCTTGGGACCGTCCTGCAGGACGATGGCTCCGGGCAGGGTGCGCCCGTCCTCCGGAGACGAGATACCGCCATGGTCCACAAAGTGATTGGCTTGGTCCATCCCGTTGCTCAGATTGGGCGCGGCGATGTGATACGCGCCGTGGAACAAGCCGGCACCGGTTGCACCCGCGTTCAGCCCGCCGAAATCCGGACTGATGCCGTCTCTTCCCTGCGTCGCTTTGATATAGGCGAATGCGACGCCTTTCGCCTTCACACCGTCCCAGTTCACCTGGGATCCCGCGACGTCTATGCCTTCGACGCTGCTGTCCGCCTGTGCCGTACTCGACGGCAGCAGACCGACCAGCGCCACGACGCAAAAGACGGCCAGCGTACTGATCCGAGCGGACCTGACGCGCATGCATGATCCCCGTTCTCCGTGGTTACCGCTGCCGCGACAGCGAGTGGGCCGAGTGACCCACGTTCTCGTATTCGTTTCTGCGCGCGGCCTGGATGGATGCGCACATCTGCGCCCAACAGGTGACCTCGGGTAACCACCCGTGCGACCATGTACTCAATACCGGTGGTATCGGATACCGGACGGCTTGGAGGCGCAGATGACGCGGTACGACGTGGTGATTCGAGGCGGGTCGGTCTTCGACGGCGCGGGATCGCCACCGCGCACCGCGGATGTCGGAATCAGAGACGGCAAGGTCGTCGCGATCAGCGCCCAGCCACTGCCCGACGGTGCGCAGACCATCGATGCGACGGGCAAATGGGTCATTCCGGGCATGCTCGACGTGCATACCCACTACGACGCGGAAGTGCTCGGCAATCCCGGACTCGGCGAGTCGGTGCGGCACGGTGTCACGTCCGTGGTGATCGGGAATTGCTCGCTGTCCACGGTGTATTCCGAGGCCGACGATTGCGCGGACATGTTCGCCAGGGTGGAGGCGCTGCCCTGGGACGCGGTGCATTCGGCGGTCAAGGAACACAAGGACTGGGACGGCCCGCGCGCCTATGCCCAGTCGCTCGCCGCACGTCCACTCGGCGCGAATGTGGCTGCGCTGCTGGGGCATTCGGATATTCGGGTCGCCGTCATGGGTTTGGGTCGCGCGGTGGACCCGCAGGCGCAGCCGACCGGCGATGAGCTGAATCGCATGCAGCAGATGCTGACCGACGCCCTCGATGCCGGATTCCTCGGACTGTCCACCATTCGCAGCTCGTTCTCGAAGCTGGAGGGCGTGCGCTTCCCGACCAGGCAGCTGCCGTCGACGTACGCGAGCTGGCGTGAATACGCGGCGCTGAACACAATTCTGCGGCAACGGAATCGGATTCATCAGAGCACGCCGAACCTCACCTCGCGACTGGAGATCGCGCGCTACTTCGCGCAGAGTGCCGGGCGATTCCGTAAGCCGCTCAAGACAACATTGATCGCGGGCATGGACGTCAAGGCCGATCGCACCACGGCGCGGGCCGCGACCGCGGCGGCCTGGATCGCGAACAGGCTGGGCGGGGCGGCATTTCGGTGGCAGCATCTGCCGGTGCCGTTCGAGGTCTATGCCGACGGCGTCGATCTGGTGGTCTTCGAGGAGTTCGGTTCCGGTGTCGCGGCGCTGAATATCCGCGATGTGCTCAAGCGCGGGGAGTTGCTGGCCGACGAGTCCTACCGCAGGCAGTTCCGCAAGGATCTCGCCAAGAAGTACGGTCCGCGGGTGTGGCATCGCGACCTGTACGACGCACAGATCGTGTCCTGCCCCGAGGCCGAGGTGGTCGGCAAGTCGTTCGGCGCGGTGGCCGATGAGCGCGGTATCCATCCGGCCGACGCGCTGCTCGATCTCGCCGTCGCGCATGGTTCGAAGCTGCGTTGGCGCACCGTGATCGCCAACGATCGCGACGATGTACTCGACAAACTGCAGCGCTCGCCCAATGTGCAGGTCGGGTTCGCCGATTCCGGTGCGCATCTGCGCAATATGGCCTTCTACAACTTCGGTATCCGGATGCTGGAGCGGACTTACCAGCGCAAGTTCATGCCGATCGAGGCGGCGGTGCATCGGCTGACCGGTGAGCTGGCCGAATGGTACGGACTGGACACCGGCAGCCTGCGCGCGGGCGCCCGCGCCGATATCGCCGTTATCGACCCGGCCGGTTTCGACGGCGCCAGTGCTGAATACGCCGAGACGCCGTTTCCCGGCATCGCGGGGCTGGATCGGATGGTCAATCGCAATGACCGGGCCGTGGCCGCGACCATTGTCGGCGGGCACATCGTTTACGAATACGGCACCTTTGCCCCGGGCTTCGGCACCACTCTGCACGCGGGAACATTCCTCACGCCGACCTGATCCGCACACGCGACACGCCGTTCTGAAACGCCGAAAAATCACTCCGCGACATTTCGTCCAGTTTTAGGAATAACATAACCGAACGGGAAATTTCCCGACAAATCCTGAGTTATTCCGCGACGGTGTCCGCTCGGCTGGACAAATGGCGCGGCGTCACGGTGAGGAGAGACGGTGACCGATGTGCGCGCGGCGATCACGGCGGAACGGACCGAACTCGCCGAGGTCTTGACGTGGCTCGATGACGAGAGCTGGGACGCACCGACGTTGTGTCGCGGCTGGCGGGTGCGCGAGGTCGTCGCGCACATCACCCTGCCGTATCGCCTCTCCGAAACCCGCTTCGCGCTCGAAATGCTGCGGTCGGCGGGCCGTTTCCACCGGATGTCCGATCACGCCGCCCGCCAGGACGCGGCTCGATTCACCCCGGAGGATCTGCTGAAGTCGCTGTGGGACAACGTCGGTCACCCGTGGAAGCCACCGGGCGGCGGTTTCGAGGGCGCGCTGGGCCACGACGTCATCCACGGCTTGGACATCACCGTCCCCCTCGGCCTGGACCGAAAGGTGCCCGAGGACCGACTACGCCTCGTACTGGACGCCATCAACCCCAAGATCGTCAAATTCTTCGGCGTCGACCTCGACGGCATCGAGCTCCGCGCCGAAGACCTCGACTGGCACTACGGCTCCGGCCAAATCCTCTCCGGCGCCGCCCAAGACCTCCTGCTCGTACTGTGCGGGCGCACGATACCCGACGATAAACTACACGGCCGCAACGCTATTCGCTTCACCCGCTCCGGGCAGCACGGCCGCCATCGCAAGCACCTTCCCGTCTAGGTACCGAGGATCAGAGGGAGAGCTGCTAAGCCGTGTTCGCGGAACGAGGAGCGCCAGCGGATTTGGTCGCGCGGGATCGCCAGCTCGATGCGCGGGAACCGATGCACAAGACTTCCGATGGCGATGCGCGCCTCGAGGCGCGCCAACGGAGCGCCGAGGCAATAGTGGATCCCGTTGCCGAACGCGAGATGTGGGTTGTCCACCCTGGTCAAGTCGAGCCTGTCGGGGTCAGGCACGAACGATGGGTCCCGATTGGCGGAGGCAATACCGAGCAGCACTGTGTCGCCCGCCGGGATGCGGACGCCGCTGATAGTGATGTCCTCGGTCGGGAACCGACGAACGGCGAATTGGCTCGGATGGGAATACCGCAGCAACTCCTCGAGCGCCGCGCCACTCACCTCGGGTGCGGTAATACGCAGCTCTGCAAGCTGATCCGGGTTATCGAGCAACGCCAGAACGGCTTTCCCGATGAACTCGACGCCATTTTGGTAGCCGCCCCAGAAAATCAGGAATGCCAAGGAAACGAGTTCGTCTTCGGTGAGCTCATCGCCCGCATCGCGCACTGCGATCAGATCGGACAGAAAATCGTCGGCGGGCGTAGCGCGCTTCGTGGCGACCAGGTCGACGATGAATCGCTCCATATCGACCACGGCTCGCTTCGCTTGCTGCGGCTCGTTCGGATCGGGTGCGAGCATGGTATTCGTCCAGTTGCGGAACTGTTCTCGATCCTCGCTGACGATGCCGAGCAGGTCGTTGATCACCGTCAGCGGCAGCGGGGCGGCGAAGTCGGCGATGAGCTCGGGCTGTGCCCGGTCCGCGATGCGGTCGAGCAGGACATCGGTTTCGGCCTGGATCTTGTCCTGCAGGCTCCCGACCCGCTGACGGGTGAAGGCGTGCGAAACCAACCGACGCAGGCGGGTGTGGTCGGGTGCGTCGATATTGAGCAGGTTCGCATCCAACACCGGTGGCAGTCTGAAGCCCTTGTAGCCGTCGCGAGACGAGCTCTTGTCGATCGAAAAGCGAGAGTCGGTCAGTGCGTTTCGAACATCCGCCGCACGGGTGACCAACCATGCTTCGGCGCCACCGGGAAGCACGACGCGATGAACCGGCGCGCTCTCGCGCAGTTTGCGGTGCACGACGTGCGGGTCCAGCAGGTACTCCGCATCGAAGGGGGCGATGGGTGCGGTCAAAGCTCTACTCCCGGATAGCTCTTGCGGTCGCGGCAGACGGGGGCTGATGTCCAGCCCATCATGCAGATCGCGGCCGGTCGCCAGCAAATGCGCAGTCTCGTTCGCCGATGAATTTCCGCGTTGTGTGGCGTGTCGGCTCATCGCGAGGAATGATCGCGGGCGAGGAGAGACTATGACCGATACCGAGGTGCGCAGGGCGATCACGGGTGAGCGGACCGACCTTGCGGAGTTGTTGACCGGGCTCGATGCCGAGCGGTGGGATGCGCCGACGCTATGCAAGGGGTGGCGGGTGCGGGAGGTGGTCGCGCATATGACCATGCCGTTCCGGCTGTCGGGGCCGCGGTTCGCGCTGGAGATGGTGCGGGCGGTGGGCAGTTTCCATCGGATGTCGGATCGTTCCGCGCGCCATGATGCCGCGGAGCTCACCGCGGAGGATCTGTTGAAGTCGTTGTGGGACAACGTTGCTCATCCGTGGAAGCCGCCGGGTGGCGGGTTCGAGGGGGCGTTGAGTCACGACGTCATCCACGGTCTGGACATCACGGTCCCGCTCGGGCTGGAACGAAAGGTTCCCGAGGAGCGGCTGCGCCTGGTGCTCGACGCCATCAACCCGAAGAGCGTCAAGTTCTTTGGCGTGGACCTCGAGGGGATCGAGTTGCACGCCGACGATCTGGACTGGAGCTACGGCTCGGGCGAGGTTGTGACCGGTGACGCCCAGGATCTACTGCTGGTGTTGTGTGGGCGCAAACTGCCCGCCGAGAAGTTGCACGGGGACAAGGCGAAGCGGTTCACCGGTAGCTGACCGCTGGACAATAATCACGAGCCACTGACAACCCTGTCGGATTACAGTCGGCACGTGACCTGGACTGCACCCGATCTCTCCCGAGCCAAACCGCCGCTGATCGCCGACGAGCGACCGATGTTGCAGAGCTGGCTCCACTTTCACCGTGCCACGCTGCTGCAGAAGTGCGCGGGTCTCGAGGAGAAGCAGCTCAAACTGCGGTCCGTCGAACCATCGACGATGTCGCTGCACGGCCTGGTCCGGCACATGTCCGAGGTGGAGCGTGGCTGGTTCCGCCTCGCCGCCGCGGGCGAGGATATCGAGTACCTCTACGGCAGCGAGGACAACCCGGACGGCGACTTCGACGACACCGAACAGGCCGACCCCGCCACCGATTTCGCGACATACCGGCGTGAGTTCGAGCTGTGTGATGCCGCGGTCGCAGACTTGTCGCTCGAGCACACCTTCCCGCACCCCCGGCGTCCCGAACTGGTGTACAACCTCCGCTGGGTCTACGTGCACATGATCGAGGAATACGCCAGGCACAACGGGCACGCCGACCTCCTGCGCGAGCGCATCGACGGCGCGACCGGCGACTGACCTGGTCAGAGCGCGTGTCGGCTGACCCAGGCCGCGACTTGAGCGCGTGACTCGAAGCCGAGCTTGGTGAGGATGTGGTCGACGTGGCTCTCCGCCGTCCGGATAGAAATAACCAGTTCGGCGGCAATGCGCTTATTGCTGTAGCCGGCGGCGACCAAGCGAGCGACGTCCTTCTCGCGGCGCGTGAGTTGGTCGTCGGCAGCGGCTTTCGGCGTCGGTAGCGGTTCGGCTTGTTCGATGCCGAGGGCGTAGTTCACCGCCTCGTCGAGGGTCAGGGCGGCGCCACTGTCGAACTCCGAGCCGAAGTCGGTGTCCCCCATGGCGTCATGCACCTGGAGGCGAACCTTCTCCCCGACCACGTCGGTCATGGCGTGCGCGAGCCGCTGTGTGCTGCCGCGCCGCACCGTCGTCGCGGCCCCCATCAGCCGCGCGGCCCGGCGCTGGTCACCGTTGGCGGCCGCGGCCCAGGCCAGCCCGTCGAAGACCGACGCCGTCCACACGCAACGATCGAACAACCGCAACAGCTCGACCGCGCGGCGCAGATCCTCGATCGCCTTGTCCCCATTGCCGTTTCGCCACTGGTTCGTGCCGACGGCCCACCACGCGAGTCCGCCGAGCAGATGCGAGCCGTGCTCGGCGGACTTGGCCAGGAACTGCTCGGCCAGCGTCCCGGCGCGTCCATCCGCCAGCACCATCGCGCACACATACCCGAACGCCAGGCATTCCATCTCCGTGCCGTGATGCCCGCACGCACGGGCCCGCACGGCGGCACCCTCGGCGATTTCGAGCGCCCGCATCGGGTCGGCTTCGGCGAACGCCAGCACCGCCGACAACAGCGCCGCCTCGACCAGCACCTCTTCGGCGTCCAATTCCGTTGCTATCGCTACGCATTCGCTCAGATACTCGTGCGCCGACACGGTATCCGACAGCATGGCGGCGATGACCGACGCGGCGGCCAACGCCCGCGCCCGGTCGGTGGTGCGCGCGAGATCCTTGCCCAGCGCGTCCATCAGCCAGCGATAACCCTCCAGGAAGAATCGGTAGTGCTCCCAGAACGGGCGCAGCTCGCTGGCGATCTGCAACCCGCGATGCGCACCGTCCGGGTCGGTGAGCGCGAACTGCAGCGCCGCACGCATATTCGCATGCTCGCGGGTGACATCGCGGAACCAGATGACGTCCGCATCGCCCCAGTATTCGACGCGCCCGCGCTGCGCGACCCGGTAGTAGTGGTCACGGTGCCGAATCCGCAGCGCGTACTCGTCGCCATGCGCCGCCAACCGCGCCAGCGCGAACTGCCGCAGCGGCTCTAGCATGGCGTAGCGGCCGGTCCCATCGCTGTCCTGCCGATGACTCAGCACAGACTTGTCGACCAAACCGGTGAGCGCATCCACCAGCGCACCAGGATCGAGCACGCACACCGCCTCAGCGGCGGCCAGATCGAAGCCGCCCGCGAACACGGCGAGCTGCTCCCACAGATTCTGCTCATCCGGGGTGCACAGGTCGTAGCTCCAGCGGATGGCGGCCTCGAGTGTCTGCTGCCGTTGCGGCGCGGTGCGCAAACCGGTGGTGAGCAGACGCATGGTGTCGTCGAGGCGCTCCAGCACCTGATCGGGCGTGAAAGCACGCAGCCGCAACGCCGCGAGTTCCAGCGCCAGCGGGATACCTTCCAGCCGAAGGCAAATCGCCGCGAGCGCCCCGAGATTGGCCGCGCCGACCCGGAATTCAGGATTCGCGGCCGTCGCACGATCGATCAACAACCGCAGCGCCGCATTGTCGGCCGCGTCGACTTCGCCGGAATCCTCGTCTATTTCGGGCACCGGCAGCGGCGCGATCGGCAGCACCTGCTCCCCCACCACGCCGAGCGGCTCCCGGCTGGTCGCCAGCACCCGGATGTCGGGGGTACTGGCGATCAGCCGGTCGACGAGTTCGGCGCAGGCGTCGATGAGGTGCTCGCAGTTGTCGAGAACGAGCAGCAGATGCTTGCCGCCGAGATAGTCGGTGAGGCCGGCCAGCGGCGCGCTGGTGTCGTCGTGCAGACCGAGCGCTTGCGCGACGCTGAGCGCCACCAGTTCCCCGTCGTTGACGTGGGCCACCTCGACCAGCCACACGCCGTCGGGAAAGGCCCGCCGCACCGCCTCGCCCACCCGCCTGGCCAGCCGGGTCTTACCGACGCCACCCGGCCCGGTGAGGGTGAGCAAACGCGTGCTGGACAGCAGTTTCCTGGCGGTGGCGACTTCGCTGCCCCGCCCGACGAAGCTGGTCACTTCGGCGGGGAGGTTTCCTGTCACGTACCGCGCCACGCCGATTACCTTCGCACGGACCCGCCGCGGCCCCGGGCGTTTTGCCCGAACACGCCGCGCGGGTCAGGACGCCTGCGCCGTCGGATAGACCGCCTCGAACAGGTCGCGCAGCTCGGCCGCGGTGATCTCCCGGCCGGTCGCGTCGGTGTGCGCCTGCACGTGCCTGGCGAAATCGATCTGCCGATGCCTGGGCAGGTCGATCCCGAATTCTGTCTTCAGCAGATAGGCGATGCCGCCCTTGCCCGACTGCGAATTGACCCGGATCACGGCGTCGTAGCTGCGGCCGAGATCGGCCGGATCGATCGGCAGATACGGCACCTGCCAATCCAGTTGATGCTCCGGGATTCCCGTCTGCGTGGCCCGCGCCCGATGCGCCGCCATGCCCTTGTTGATCGCGTCCTGGTGGGTGCCGGAGAACGCGGTGTGCACGAGTTCGCCTACGTACGGATGCCGTTCGTGGACCGGCATGCGGGTGCAGTATTCGACGGTCCGGCGGATCTCGTCGATGTCGGCGAAGTCGATCATCGGATCCACGCCCTGCGCATGCAGATTCAACGCCAGGGTGGCGAGATCGACGTTGCCGGTGCGTTCGCCGTTGCCGAACAGGCAGCCCTCGACGCGTTGCGCGCCGGCCAGCACCGCGAGCTCGGCGCTGGCGATACCGGTGCCCCGGTCGTTGTGTGGGTGCACGGACAGGATGACGCTGTCGCGGCGGGCCAGGTTGCGGTGCATGTATTCGATCTGGTCGGCGTAGACGTTGGGCGTCGCGACCTCTACCGTGGCAGGCAGATTCAGGATCACCGGGCGCTGCGGGGTGGCGTCCCAGAGTGTTGTCATCCGGTCGCACAGGTCGAGCACGTAGTCGGGCTCGGTCAGGTTGAACACCTCGGGCGAGAACTCGAAACGCACGTTCGGCAGGTCGGCGGTGAATTCCAGGACGTCGCGGCCGCCGGCGAGGATCAGCTCGCGCAGCGCGGCACGGTCCTTGCCCAGCACGGTGTTTCGCCAGGTGGGTGCGGTCGCGGCGTACATGTGGATGACGACGTTGCGCAGGCCCCGCACTGATTCGGCGGTGCGTTCGATGAGATCCCTTCTGGCGGGGGTGAATACGACGATGGTGACATCGTCGGGCGCGAGGTCGGCTTCCGCGATCAGCCGGACGAAGTCGAAGTCGGTCTGTGAGGCGGAGGGGTAGCCGACCTCGATCTCCTTGTAGCCCATGGCCACCATGAGTTCGAAGAAGCGCCGCTTGCGTGCCGGGTCCATGGGTTCGGCGAGCGCCTGGTTGCCGTCGCGCAGGTCGACCGGGACCCACAGTGGCGCGGCGGTGATCCGCGCGTTCGGCCAATCACGCTGGGTGAGTGGCACTTCCACCCGGTCGTAGACGGATCGGTAGCGGTGCGACGGCATCTGGGAGTGCCGCTGCGGATTCCAAGCCGGTGCGTGGTCGGGAATTTTGCCCGCGGGAGTGTTGATGGTCGAAAAAGACATGTTCTGCTTTCTGGCAGTCACGAAACAGAGGTGACCGGCCACGACAAAGCCCCACGGCGGGGGGCCGGTCGTTCAGGCCCCGCCGTGGCGGCTAAGGAGAAGCAGGTTGCACATGATGGCTAGACTATACACAACTCCTCAGACAAGTAGAGAGGTTGCGATGGTTTCGCAGGTACGCCGGCATCCGCTGGCCGCGCAGGCGGCCGAGCTGATCATGACGCGCATCAAAGCGGGTGAATGGCCACTCGGACACCGGCTTCCGGGTGAGACGACGCTCGCCGCGCAGCTCGGGGTCGGGCGCTCGACGCTGCGTGAGGCGATCCGTGAGCTGGCGGGCAAAGGCGTGCTGGACAGCCGTCAGGGTGCGGGTGTGTTCGTGACCGCGCTGGACGCGAAGGACGACTGGGACGCGGTGTTGCGCCGCGCCACCATCGCCTCGGTGATCGAGGCCCGCATCGCCATCGAGGCCGAGGCGGCGGCGCTGGCCGCGCACCGGCGCACCCGCGCCGACCTGCGCATCCTCCGGTCCACCCTGGTGGCGCGCGAGGCACACGGCGAGTCGATGGCCGAGCACGTCGACGCGGACATGGCGTTCCATCGCGCGGTGCTGGTCGCGGCGCACAACGAGGTGCTCGTCCAGCTGTTCGACACCTTCCTCCCCCGGCTCCGGCTGGCGATGATCGACATGCTGACGATCCACCCCGTCCCGTCCGAGCGCGCCGACCATGCCGCGCACGAGCTGCTGGTCGAGGCGATCGTCGCCCGAAATGCCACGGCCGCAGCCGAATACAGCCGCTCCCATCTGACGACATTGAAGGAGGCCTTCACGTGACCGCAGCCCCGGTGCTCGAACTGGCGGACGTGACATTCCGCCGCGAGGGCAAGAAGATCATCAACGGCATCTCGCTGACCGTGCACGCGGGCGAACACTGGGCACTGCTCGGGCCGAACGGGGCCGGTAAGAGCACGCTGCTCGGTTTCTGTGGCGCGGTCACCTTCCCCACCACCGGCACGGTTCGCGTGCTGGGCGAACAGCTGGGCCGGGTCGAACTGCAACGGCTGCGCCACTCCATCGGTCACGTGAATCCGCGGCACCCGCTGCGCTATCCGCTGACGATCCGCGAGGTCGTGCTGACCGGCCTCACCGCGACCATCGACACACCGATGCGCTGGACACCGACGGCGGAGCAGCTCGGCCAGGCCGACGCGATGATCGACACCGTCGGCCTCACCGGCAAGGCCGACAACACCTGGACCACCCTCTCCCAGGGCGAGCGCGGCCGCACGTTGATCGCCCGCGCCCTCATCGCCGAACCACGGCTACTGCTGTTCGACGAACCCTCCACCGGCCTGGATCTCGCTGCGCGCGAACAACTCCTGGAAACCATCGACACCCTCGGCGATACCCATCCCGAGGTCGCGTCGGTGCTGGTGACCCACCACCTCGAGGAACTCCCGAGCACCACCACCCACGCCCTGCTCATCGCCGACGGCCACACCGTCGCCGCGGGGCCGGCCCGGGAGACGCTGACCACCGACAACGTCACCGCCGCCTTCGCCCACCCCGTCGAGGTCCGCTACGACGGCCGCTGGACCGCCCGCGCGGCACACACCAGCCCGGCCTGGCCCAGCTGAACCCGGCTACCCACCCTCGGCGAGGGTGGGTGCCGCACCGGCTCAGAGCAGGCCGAGCAACTTCAGGTTGGTGATGTACTTGACGATGATCGGCGCGGTGACATGCGGAATGTCTTTATCCTGACCGACTTTCGCCTCCTGCACCGCCGCCCGGAATCGATCGGTGGGCGCGAAGGACCCACGAATCGGCTGTTCGGGCCGCTGATAGTTGTGCAGCAACGGCAGTAACGAATGCTGCCGCTGCTGTTCCGGCAGGGCACGCAGCGCGGTTTCGAACCGCTGCAACCACGCGTCGTACTCGGCGATCCGCTGAATCGAGTAGCCCGCCTCGATCAGCCAATCGACGTACTCGTCGAGGCCGATGCCGTCGTCGTACGGGTTCATCACGTGATAGGTCCGGAACCCGTCCGTCACCTGCGTACCGAGGGTCGAGATCGCCTCGGCGATGAAATCGACCGGCAGCCCGTCATAGTGTGCCCGCTGCCGATTGCCGTCCGCGTCGGTCTCATAAAACGAGAACGGCGCGATACCGCTGGCCACCAGGCTCAGCATCATCCGGGTGAACATGTCCGGCAGGTTGAGCTGCCCGACGTACCGGCCGCTCACCAGAATCATGTCGCAGCGGAAGACCGCCACCGGCAGGCCACACAGGTCGTTGGCCTCGCGAAGCAGCACCTCCCCGGCCCACTTGCTGTTCGAATAGCCGTTGGCGTAACTGTCGTCGATCTTGCGCGCCGGGCTGATGACCCGGACATCCGCGTCCTCGGTGAACGAGGCCGGTTCGATCTGCGCGCCGACGCCGATGGTCGAAACATAGGTGAACGGCTTGAGTTTCGTGGTGAGCGCCAGGCGGATCAGCTCCGCGGTGCCCACCGCGTTCGGGCCGAACAACTGGCTGTACGGCAGCACGTGGTTGACCAGCGCGGCGGGATCGACGATCACATCGACCGTGTCGGCCAACCGCTGCCAAGTCTGCTGATCCAGGCCGAGATTCGGCTCACCCTTGTCCGCGGCGATGACCTCCAGATGATCTGCGGCCAGAGTTCGGTAGTGCCGCAACAGTTCCGGATCGCCGCTGTCGAAGATCTCGTCCAGTCGCGCGCGGGCCGCGGCGTCGTCCTTCGCGCGGACCAGGCAGATCAGCGTGCCGCCGACCAGGGCGAGCCGTTCGAGCCATTCCAGTGCCAGGTAGCGGCCGAGGAAGCCGCTCGAGCCGGTCAGCAGGACGGTCCGCACCCTGGTGCTCGGCCGTGGCAATGTCGGTGCGGCGGCCAGCGTTTCGGCGTCGATGAACTTGTCCAGGGTGAGATCGGCGGCGCGCGCCTCGGTGGCGTCGCGGCCATGCACCGTCGCGAAGCTGGGCCGCTTCGCGCCGGAGGACCGTTCCGCCTCGATGTAGTCGGCGATGCCCTGCAGATCGGTGGCCGGGCTGACGATCACACCCACCGGCACGTCGAGGTCGAAGATCTCGTGCAGCAGATTGGCGAAGGTCAACGCGGACAACGAATCTCCGCCGAGGTCGGTGAAGTGCGCGTCGGGTCGCCGATCAGCGATCGAAGCACCCAGCAGCGCACCGGCGGCCCGGCTGACCGCCTCCAGTACCGGGAGGTCGGCACCGCCGCGGCGCAGCGCGCTCAGCTCGCTGGCCTGCCCATCGGCCAACTCGGTGTAGAGCTGTTCGAGTTGTTCGCCGTAGCGCTCCTTGAGTTTCGGCCTCGCCAGCTTGCGGATGCCGGTGAGCAGGCCGTTCTCCAACGTGAAAGGCGTTGTCGCGATGATGAGTCCGCGCGGGATCTCGTAGCCCTGCAGTTCGGCCGTGCGCGCGACCTCCTGCAGCGAGTCACCGATGCTCGACTTCAGGGCCTCGATGTCGCCGCCGCTGCGCGCCGATGCGTCCTCGGTGGGCACGACAACCGCCAGCAGGTAGGCGCGGGCGCTGTTGCCGTAGACATAGATCTGCTCGATCAGCGGACTGTTGTCGAACGCCGCCTCCAACTTCGAGACGGTGACGAACTCACCTTGCGACAACTTCTGCACATTGTTACGCCGGTCGAGATAGACCAGCTCATCGGGCCCGATCTCAGCTACGACATCGCCGGTCCGGTAGTAGCCGTCCGCGTCGAACACCTCCGCGGTGACCTCCGGCCGTTTGTAGTAGCCCGGGAACAGGTCGTTCGATCGGACGAGCAATTCACCTCGGGGATGCGGCTGATCGGTGCGGAAGTAGCCCAGATCCGGCACGTCGGCCAGCTTGTAATCGATGACCGGTGGACGCCGGATGTGCCCGTCGATGAGCACGGCCCCGGACTCGGTCGAGCCGTAACCTTCCAAAAGATGCAGGTCGAGATAGGATTCGACGAAAGTGCGCAGCTCGTCCGAGATCGGCGCGGAACCGGTCAGCGCCGTGACGAACCGGCCACCGAGCACCGACTGCCGCTGCTCCGCCATCACCTCGGCCTCGAGGGCGGCCCGATCGACACCGTCGGCGGACCGCCGGTCCAGCTCGTTGTGGAACTCCTGGAACAGCATCTCCCAGATCCGTGGCACGAAGTTCAACTGCGTCGGCCGCACCAGCGCGAGATCTTCCAAGAAGGTCGAAAGATCGCTCTTGGCAGCGAAATACGCGGTGCCGCCGTTGCCGAGTGTCCAGTAGAGAATGCCGCGCCCCATCAGGTGGCTCATCGGCATGAAGTTGAGCGTGATCGTCGGCTCGGGACTCGCCTGTCCCCACGACGCCCTGGTCGACTTGCGCCAGAAGTTGGCGACCAGGCGTTCGGGGTACATGGCTCCCTTGGGCGTGCCGGTGCTGCCGGAGGTGTAGATCAACAGCGTCAACGGATCGTCCTCGACCGGAACGAAATCCGTTGCTGGCAGGGTATTTCCACGCTCGACGACCTCGGCCAAGGGTTCGATCGGCACCGGGCTACCCGCCTCGGTCAACCGCGCCCGCGCGGCCTCGAACGCCTCGCGCTGCTCGTCGACCTGCGGGAGGTAGTCGAACACGACAAGCCGCTCGGGTGCCGCGCCCGTCAGCGCCAATTCGACGGCGTCGTCGAGATAGTCGACGCTGGAAGCGATTACGCGCGGCTCGGTCTCCGTGACGATCGGACGCAGTTGCGCGACCGGCGCACTGGTCTGCAGCGGCACCGACACCGCGCCCACCTGGACCAGCGCTGTATCGATCGTCGTGTAGTCGACGCTGGAAAAGCCGACGATGCAGACGCGATCGCCGGGCCGCACCCCGCTGTCGGTGAACGCGCTCGCGATCGCGGCGACGCGCTCCGACAGTTCGAGATACGTGATGGTGTCGAAACTGGGCAGCAGTTCAGTAGTGACGCGCCCGGTCCTCGGGTCTTCGTTGAACCGCACCGCGCGCTGCCCGAGCGCGGGCCGATCGGCGTAACCGGCCAGCACCGTGCGCAGCAGCTTCGGCAATCGCAGGCCGGGTTCGTCGACCGCCGCGGTCACCTCGTCCCTGGGGACGGCGGCGGCGAACTGCGGATCATTGGCATACAAATCAGCGATGCGGCGTGCGAGCCGCTCTTCACGAGAATCAATCGACATAACAGGTCCACCTCCACGACCAGCAGAAACTTGACGGGAACAGGTTGGAACTCGACGGCGCGGCACGCGCCAGACTTCGTTAGCTTAGCAAAGCTAACGGAATATGCGGCTGGCAATCTGCTGTGAATCGCGCACATTCGGACACCGAAGCCGTTGCCACCCAGAGAGAAACGCATACGCTCCACAGTTCGGCCGCCGCGCGTTATGGCCCGGTCAGGTGCACTCGAGAAATATCCGGGAAGAATCTTCGAGGAGATGTCGATTCGGGGGGTCACCGTTCGATGCAGTGAGGTGAGGATCGGACGATCTTGACGACAACGAGCAAAGGACCCGACATGCGCCACATGATGCTGATCCACGTCGACCCGACCACCGCGCCGGAGCCGGACGAGGCACTGTTCGAGCAGGTGGGCAAGGTGATCGAGGAGATGACCAAGGCGGGCGTGCTGCTGGACACCAACGGCCTGCGCCCGATTACCGAGGCCACCAAGATCAACCAGAGCGGCGGCAAGCAGACCGTGCTCGACGGCCCGTTCACCGAAGCCAAGGAGGTCGTGGGCGGATACTGCATCCTGCAGACCAAATCCAAGGAGGAGGCGATCGAGTGGACCTCGCGCTTCCTCGGCGCGCACGGGCCGGAGTGGGATATCGAGATCGAGATCCGGCAGATCGACGAACCGGCCTGATCCGGCACCGCGGATGAGCCCGGACCGGTCGCCCGAGCAGACCCACCGCGCCGTGGAAACGGTCTGGCGGATGGAATGGCCGCGACTGGTCGCGGGGCTCACCCGCATCGTCGGCGATATCGACGCCGCCGAGGAACTCGCGCAGGACGCGCTCGTCGCGGCGCTGGAGCAGTGGCCGCGCGACGGGGTGCCGCCGAATCCGGGTGGCTGGTTGATGCTCACCGCGAAGCATCGGGCGATCGATCGGGTTCGGCGCAAACAGACCTTCACCCGCAAGCTGGCGATGCTCGGCCACGAATTGGTGACCGCGCCGTCGGAGGCGCCGGAACCGGACGATGTGGTCGAGGACGATCTGCTTCGGATGATGTTCACCGCTTGCCATCCGGTGTTGCCGGAACAGGCCAGGGTGGCGTTGACGCTGCGGCTGCTCGGCGGGTTGACCACCGAAGAGATCGCCCGCGCTTTTGTTGTCGCGGAATCTACTGTGGCACAACGTATTGTCCGGGCCAAGCGGACCATCGCCGCGAAACAGGTGCCGTATGAGGTGCCCGGCGCGGACGAGTTGACCGAGCGACTCGCCTCGGTGCTCGCGGTCGTCTATTTGATCTTCAACGAGGGGTATTCGGCGACCGCGGGCGAGGATTGGATTCGGGTCGAGCTCTGCCAGGATGCGTTGCGGCTCGTTCGTATCCTGGCGGAGTTGCTGCCCGCGGAACCCGAGGTGCACGGGCTGGTCGCCCTGCTCGAACTACAGGGCTCGCGGCTGCCCGCGCGCACCGGCCCGGCGAAAGATGTTGTGCTGCTTGCCGATCAGAATCGGTCGCGATGGGATCGTTTGCTGATCCGGCGCGGGTTCGCGGCGTTGGGTCGCGCCAATGCGGTCGCCCGGGATCGTGGACTGCCGCCGGGCAGTTACGCGTTGCAGGCCGCGATCGCCGCCGTGCATGCCATGGCGGCGACACCGGAGGACACCGATTGGCGGCGCATCGCCGGGCTGTATGCGGTTCTCGCCGAACGTTTTCCGTCGCCGATCGTGGATTTGAATCGCGCGGTGGCGGTGGGCAAGGTGCACGGGCCCGCGGCCGGTCTGGAGTTGGTCGACTCGATCGCGCCGGGCGCATTGGCCGCCTACCACCTCTACAACGCGGTGCGCGGTGATCTGCTCGCCCAACTCGGTCGGCATGCCGAAGCGCGGGCCGAGTTCCTGCGCGCCGCCGAGCTGACCGGCAACAAGGCCGAGCAGACGCTGCTGCTCGATCGCGCGAAGGACGCTCGCTAGTTCGGTTGTAACGCCGTGGTAATCGCCGCACCGCAATCGCGTGTGAGCATGCTACGAAATCGCTTACCTCCGAAAGGAATCCGGCCACGTGCGGCAGTTCTATCGAGCAGTGCTCCTGGACGACGACCATCGGCTGATCGGCTATGTGGAACCCGGCACCCAGCTCGACGAACACGCGTGGATCGGGAATCACACCGTGCAGGGCGTCGAACGGTTGCTGTGCGCACCCGCCCGGGTGGCGTGGGCGCCGCGATATATCGGCGAGCTGTACGACGCCGCCGCATCCGTTGCGCCACTGGTCCTGCCGGAGCATGGATGCACCGGCCGCTACCTCCTCAACCACGATCAGCTCGGGTACGTGGACAAGGCGGCCGTGCGGGAGAACGCGTGTCGCCACCGCGTCCATCCGCTGCCGATCCTCACCGCCGAGGGCGGCTTCGCACTGCACGCCCTGGCGGGCGCGTGGGCGCGGGACCGAATCTCGGTGGGCGACAACGTGCCGACGGGGTTCGAGCTATGGAAGTTCGATGTAGCTGAACTTAACCAGTTTCAGTAAATAGTGGGCAACCCGCCGACGACACGCGGCATCTCGATGGTGTCGTCCATAGCCTGAGCACGGACGTCCGCCAGCTTGTCGAGAAAAGCCTCTGCGGAACCGAACCGGGCCGCAACCTGCGCTAACAGCTGTTCGGCTGGTTTCATGAAGTCCATGCCGTTCAGCATGACCGGTCAGATGTCCAACAGCGCTGTCGTTAGCGCATCGTTTGCCGAAATGTCTTGCGGGCGCAAGCGCGGCCCGGTTTCTGCTACCGGGTGGAAACGTTCGATTCAGGTCGCTCAGGCGCGGCGGATCGGCTGAAAGGTCTGGGTCGCGTCGGTGGTGAGGAAGATGCCGACGAGGCGGTAGACCTCGCCAGGTTTTTCGACGACGAGCAGGTGCGAAGTGCCCGGGATGATGGCGAGCTCGGCATCGGGGATCGCGCGGTAGAGGGCGATCGTGTGCTCCAGGCTCATCGCGTCGTCGTCGGCCGCGATGACGAGGGTCCGGCTGGTGATGCCGCCGAGTTCCTCGACGGTCATCGTCGGCGCCTCGCGCGACATCTGGATGCTCTTGTCCGCGACCACACGGAAGTGCTCCTCGCCGTCCGGCGACACCTCACCGTAGCGAGCGGCCAAGCGCCGCATCGGTTCCTCGTGGCCGAAGCCGTCGAGCACGCCCGGCAGGAGGCCGTCACGGTGGAAGTTGCCGCTGATCGAGATGAGCTTGCGGACCAGATCCGGCCGACGAATGGCGACCAGCAGCGCGATGATCGCGCCGTCGCTGTAACCGACCAGGTGCGCCGCGCCACCGACCACCGTGTCGAGGAAAGCGATGGTGTCCTGTGCCATCAGGTCATAGGACAGCGGCCCCTCGACATCAGGCGTGCGGCCGTGCCCGCGGCGATCCATCCGGAAGACCCGGAAGTGCTCGGCCAATCCGGCGACGGCCGGTTCGAACGACCGCGAGTCCACAAAACCCCCGTGCAACAGCAATACCGGCTCGCCGTCGCCCGTTTCGTCATACCAAGTCCGGACGTCGCCGAGCTGAACATCATTTGCCATACGGTGATCATGCTCGATGCAAGATCAACAGTACGAATCGCCCGGGTGCACGCAACACACCGACAGGACCGGGGCGCCTTCGGTTGCGCCCCAGACCATGCCGATCATGCCGCAGCCGCGATCTGCCGAAGCATCCTGCGCACCACGATCTTGTGGCCGCCGCTGCCGATGACCAGCGCGCGATAGATTTTGCCATGCGGCCCGGGGAAATTCGCCAACGTCTTCGCGCGGATGCGGGTTCGGTTCGCGCCTTCGTCGTCGAGTTCAAAGATCAGGGCGTACTTCGAAAACCAGTGCCGCCCTTTCAATGCCAAGCGGGCGGGCGCCGCGACTTACCCGACGACGCAAGACTTCTCCTCAACCTACGCGTCAGCGATCTCTTGGACGGCGGCCCCGACGACGACTTCCGCGCCCGTCTCACCACCATGAACGCCCCCTTGTTCGACCACCTCCGCCGCCTGGCCACCGCCCTCTTCGGCCGAGCGGGCGACCGCGAAATCGACGCCATCAGCCGAGCCGTAGTAGACCTCCCCTACGCCGCCCTCCGCCACCACGCCCACACCCCTACCCTCCCCACCTGGCTGGACACCGACCTCCCCGCCGCCGCCCGCACCCTCCTGAACTCCTACAAGCCAGACACCTCACCGAACGGGACCTGACGGCGGCAACACCCGCACATCCACGCCACCGTCTCCCCACTCGACGAGACGATCAGCCGGGCTCGACGCGGCGGCGGATCAGCCGGCCGATTGCCAAACGGGCTGCGGCACTCGCGGTTCGGCGCGACGGTGTCCGGCTCGGTGTGTGGGTCAGCGTCGAGGGGATCGGCTCCAGTCGTTCGGCGCGGCGCATGTCAGGGGGTCAGGCGGGTTCGGTGACGAGGGTTGGGGTCAGTTCGGCGAGGTCGGCGATTACGTGGGTGGCCAGCGCCAAGGCGTCAGGGGCCGGCGGGTATTCGGGGCGGGGTGCGGCGATGACGCGCATGCCTGCGGCGTGGGCGGAGCGCATGCCGTTGCTCGAATCTTCCACTGCGGCACAGTCGGCGGGGCGTTGGCGGAGGAAGGCGGCTACGGCCACGTAGACATCGGGGGCAGGTTTGCCGCGATCTACCTCTTCGGTGGAGAAGGTGACGTTGAAGAATTCGATCAGGCCGGTGCGGCCGAGGACGACGTCGATCAGTGCGCGCGGGGAGGAGCTGGCGACGCCGAGTGGCCACTTCTCGCTCATCCGCTGGACCGCGTCGATCGCACCGGGAAGCAGCGGGACCGCACGGTCGTAGTGCGCGGCCATCCGCTCGATCACGTCGCGCGCCACGGTCTCCGGCGGCGCGTCGACGCCCAGATCGGTACTCAGGTATTCCGACCATTCCTTGGTGCTCATACCCATCAGCCGTTGCTGGGCATCGGGTAGCCACTGCCCGCCCCGCTCCGCAACGTAGTCCCGGCGAACCTGTTCCCACACCGGCTCGGAGTCGATCAGTACGCCGTCCATGTCGAAGACAACTGCCGTAATACCCATCTACCCAACGCCTTTCGCCAGCCGGATCTGTCATTACGCTCGCTGGCCGACGTTCATCGAGACCGCGCCGCCAACCTTCTGGTAACCGCGTTTGATAATCGCGAACCAGCCTAGGCCACAGCGGACGATTCGGACCGACCGACGAATCCGCCAAGTCGGCCCGAAATGCGAGCATTCGATGGGCAACCTATAACGTGTTCTGCATGAACGAACAACAGGCCGGTGAATCGCTGCCGAGCGAGGAGCACCACGAGGGCGCGTTCCGGCCGATGAGCGAGCTGATCAACGCGCACGAGCAGAACATCGACATCACCCGTGGTGGACCGCACTACGGGGAATTCATCGAGCAGGTGCGCGGGCTGATGGACCGCGTCCGACTCGCCTCCCCCTCGGACGAGTTGGCCGTCGAGTCGATCGGCCTGCTCAAGCAGCTGAACGACAAGCTGGACGCCGCGATCGTCGACGAGTGGTCCACGCCCAACTGGACCAGGCACGACCTGCCCGGCCGCGGCAACATCACGCTGCCGCCGTTCGTGTTCGATCACGTCGGCCGCGACGGCGTCGACGCCCGCATCACCTTCCGCACCTACCACCTCGGCGGGAACAACGCCGCCCACGGCGGCCACATCGCGATCGCCTTCGATGACCTGCTCGGCATGGCCGCGGCGGTCTACGGCGGCCAGGTGACCCGAACCGCATCGCTCACCGTCGACTACCGCTCCATCACCCCGCTGCGCACCGAACTCAAGGTCCGCGCCTGGGCCGAACGCCAAGAGGGCCGCAAGGTCTACGTCCGCGCCACCCTGCACGACGGCGACCGCCTCTGCGCCGAAGCCCACGGCCTCTTCATCACCCTCAAGCCCGGCCAGCCGTAACCCGCCCCCACCGCGCACGATTCCGCTCGCCGCGCACAACTCCGCTCGCCGCGCACGATTCCGCTCGCCGCGCACGATTCCGCTCGCCGCGCACGATTCCGCTCGCCGCGCACGATTCCGCTCACCGCGCACCAATCAGCCAGCAATTTCGTACGCGCCCGCACAATGCACGCGCAGCGAGCGGAACCGTGCGCATGCGACGCGGCGAGACAGCACGGCGACTGCCGGTGCGCTGCGCGCGGTTTCGCTGGGTGCGCGTGAAATTGCTGACTGATTCGTGCGCGTGGGCGTAGGGCACGCGCGGCAGGCGGAGTTGTGCGCGGAGCGTTGGCCGTGGATTGCCGGGGCAATGCGAGACCGGGTGTCGTGCGGGGTCGGCGATACTCCGGGTAGCGGGTTATGACTGTTCCGGGCCACTGCGCATCTCGGAATTGCGCACACTGCATTCATGCATGAGATGTCGTGATGGTCAGTGGATTACAGGTTCGGGCCCGCGGAGCGGGCGAAGCCGTCCGTGGGCCCGATTGCTGCACGCCGTGCATGGATGCATGAATTGCCGTGCACGGCAAGGCTGTCGATCAGCGTCCTGGGAAGTGTTCCGCTCGATACGGGCCGAATCGTTCGTCGACTTGGTCGGCGGTGAGGCCGAATTCCTCGAGCGTGTAGCGGTGGGCGGGACGGGCTGCGCCGGAGGTGCTTTCCGCGTGCAGGGCCGACATTGCCGATGTCGCGTCCTCGGTCAGCGGCAGATCGAAGTGGCGGTAGATGGATTCGACGGTGCCGATCGGATCGGCGACGAAGTCGCCGTAGTCGACATCGCAGAATTGGGCGGCGTTGTGGCGCTTGCGGTCTGCCAGGAAGCGATCGGCGCCGCGTGCCCACAGATCCAGTTGCGCGGCCCCGACCACCGGGCCGCGGAACTTGTCGGACCATCCGGCCGAGGCCTGCTCGTTGAGACTGCAGACCGAGGCGATGATGGTGCGCGGATCGCGATGCATCTGGATGACGAGCGCGTCCGGATACACCTCGAAAATGGCGTCCAGTGCAAATAAATGACTGGGGTTCTTCAACACCCAGCGCTGTCCGGCGTCGGGCAGACCGATCAATTGCAGGTTGCGCCGATGCCTGCGGTAGGCGCCGGTCCAGTCCTGCTCCCGCAGCCACTCGGAGTAGGTCGGCAGATATCCGAGGCATTCGTAGGACACCGACATGGCCGACTGCCGCAGCAACTGCCAGCACTCCTCCACCTGGTCGGCGGAAATATGGTGCACGCCCATGAATTCCGGATGCTCCACGTGATGCTTCTCGAACGCCGCCTCGATCCGCTGGTACACCGGATTGCTCGCCCAGGTCTCCCGCGGCGGCCGTGGCTGCGGCATCTCGGTGAGCCACATCTCCAAGCCCTGATGCGCCGGATCCGCATTGAGCAGCCGGTGCACCGCGGTCGTCCCCGACCGAGGCAGCCCGGTCACGAAGATCGGCCGTTCGATCTTCACCTCGGCATGCTCCGGAAAGCGTTGCCACGCGGCCTCGCTGAGCAGCCTGGCGATCAGTGCCCCGCGTAGGAACGCGCGATTCACCTTGTTGCCGAACGGCGTCAGCTCCGCATCTTTGGCATAGGACTCGAGCAGCACCTCGAGCCCGGCGCGGTAGTCGTCGGCGCCGAAATCGTCCAGCCCGACGACCTTGGTCGCCGACGCGTGCAGATCATCGATGGTCCCGACATCGTCCCTACCGATCAACGTCATCTCCTCAGTAGTGGTGCGCGACAGACGCACCCGATCAGTGGTGGTATTCGCCGCCGTTGACATCCAGACACGCCCCCGTGATCGCGCGCGCCATGGGCGAGGCGAAGAACACGACCGCGTCGGCGATCTCGTCGGGCTCGGGCAGCTTGCGCAGATCGATGGTTTTCGCCGTCTCGGCGTAGACCTCGTCGGCGGTGATGCCGCGCTGTTCGGCGAGATAGTTGAAGTACCACTTCAGGTTGTCGGCCCAGATGTAGCCGGGGGCAATGGTATTCACCCGGATGCCGCGCGGTCCGAGTTCGGTGGCCAGGCTTTGCGCCAGCGCGAGCAGGCTGGCCTTGGCCATCTTGTAGGGACCGAAGGTGCGCCGCGAGTGTCGCAGCACGGCGGAGTTGATCATCACGACAGAACCGTTGGACTCGGTGAGCGCGGGAATGAACAGTCGCGTCAACCGCAGCGCCGCAAGCACATTGGTCTCGAAGCCGGCCCGCACCTGGTCGAGGTCGACGTCGGCGAGGTCGGTGATCGGCGGGATCGCGAACGCGTTGTTCACCAGCGTGTCGACCCGGCCGAACGCGCTGTGCGCGGCCTCGACCAGGTGCACGGCGGCGGCCTCGTCGTTGATGTCGGTCGGCACCACCACCGCGCGCCGGCCGAGCTCGGTGATTTCCTTGGCCACCTCGGTGAGCCGCGACTCGGTGCGCGACGCGAGCACCACGTCGGCGCCCGCCTTGGCGCTCTGCACCGCGATGGCGCGTCCGAGCCCGGGGCCGACCCCGGAGACCACAACTACTTTGTCCTGCAACAACATCAGCCGAGCATCCTTTCCGCGACGGCTGCCTGCCGTGCCGCGATTCGTGCGCGCCATGCGTCCGGCGTGACGCGCGCCTGGTCGTAGCACGGCAGTCGCTGCGCCAGTTCGTCGACCGGTACCACCTCGACCGTCGGCCCGTCCTCGGGCTTCATGTCGCGGGACAGTCGCTGCCAGCGGAACTGCAGATACCCGCGCTCGTGCCCGGTGCGTTCGATCCAGTTGGCCAGCCCGGGATTTCGTTCGCTGACCACCAGCCGGATCATCCCGTCGGGGTCGACGTGCGCCTGGTCGGCGGTGAGGCTGGTCTGGTGGTTGATGTAGTCCAGCGACAGGTACCACATGCTGCCGAGCTGGAAACCCTGGTACGGCGCATCGGATTTCGGCACCGTGATGATCATCGCCTGGTCGTCGGTGAGCTCGTAGTGGCCCGCCGAGGAGAACTGCGTGGTGAGACCGCCCGGCGTGGAACGGGGTTCGGTCATCGTGTTCACCGGCAGGTTCAGGTAGAACCACTCGGGGAAGGCCAGGAAGGTCTTCAGCCGGGAGATCAGCATCTTGCCCGCGACGCCGTACCGCTTGGTCAGCACGTCCTTGGTGAGCGGCGGCGGTGCGTCGCCCATGCCGTCGACCCGCGCGATCCGGATCGTGCCCGGCTTTTCGTTGAGCCAATCGCTATAGACCTCGCGGACAACGAGCATGGCCGAGTCCGCGGCGAGGTGCACATATCCCGGGCGCGCTTCGCCGGGGCCGAGCCTGAGTTCGTAGGAACCGTCCGGACCGACTTCCAGTGAACGGTCGTCGAAGGCGGTGAGACTGTCCGGCACATCCACCGGCGAGTAATTGCCGTTCAGCACCTGGAAGCTCAGATCCCTTGTGGTGCCACGCTTTCCGGTGACCACATATTCCGCGTCCGGTCGCAGATAGGAGTGGAAGTAGAGCGTGTCCGGGTTGTCGAGGCCCATCTTCGTGTACGGCCCGGTGGACTGGACGAAGAACGGAAAGTCCCGTTCGTACGCCCACGCCATCTGCAGGGCCGCGCGGATGCTGCCCGCCAGGTAGTCGTAGCCCTCGACGAGGTCCTGTTCGGTGCGGATGTGCGCGGCCTCGGTGATGATCTGCTCGGCGGCGGCGATGGCTTCCGCGAACGGCTGTGTCAGCAAAAGGTCTCCATTGAATCGCGGTGTTCCAAATATGTACCACTCTGGTACATTTCGTTTGAGGCAAGATTAGAACGTGTTCTAGGAGTGGTCAATGGTCGGCCGTAGATCCGCACCCACCGTGCGGGTGGTACAGGTATTGGATTTCCTCGTCGAGCAGCGGGGCAAGCGCTTCGGCCTGTCCGAGCTCGCGCGGGCGCTCGACCTGGCGAAACCCACCTGCCTGGGCATCCTGACCGAGCTCACCGCGGGCGGTTACCTGGTCCGCGACGCCGACACGCTGACCTACGGTCTCGGACCCGCGCTGATCGCCGCAGGCCGGGTGGCCCAGGACAGCTTCGCGATTTCCGCGCTCGCCCGCACCGAGCTGGAGAAACTCACCGCGCAATACCGGACCACCTGCACCGCGTCGGCCGTGGTCGGCGAGCAGATCATGGTGCTGGAGAGCACCGGGCCAGGCCTGGTCAAGGTCGGCGCGGCCTATCATTTCGCGCCGCCGGTCGGCCTGATGTACGTGCTGTGGGATACCGACGCCGCGTTCAACGCCTGGCTGGCGAAACCGCCGACGGTGCCATTGCAGCAGGACGAGGCGCGGTTACGGCAGATCGTCGCGGAATGCCGTGCGCGTGGATATCTCGTCGAGAGCCTGACCACCGCCGGCGGCAGGCTGTACTCGATGCTGGCCGGATTCGCCGCCCGCGACCTGCCCGACGAGCTGCGCGAACTGGTCGGCGACCTGGTAACGAGTCTCGGTGAGCGGGTGTACCTCGGCACAGATCTGCGGCCGCGTAAGGAACATCCCGTCAGCCTGCTCGCCGCGCCGACCTACGGCGGCGACGGCAGGCAGAACATGGTGTTGACCATGTACGTCGGCGCGTCCATCACCGGCGCCGAAATCGACCGGCGCGGAACGGCTCTCGTCGCGGCGGCAGACGCCGTGACCACCGCTTCGGGTGGCCGTCGACCTGCACAGACGTCACCGCACCCTTGATCCGCGAACCTCGCGCCACGACCTCCTGAACCGTCCATCCTGATTCCGGCAATCGCCAGAATGTGAAACGGATTTCGCCGAGAATGGCAGCACGCCGCTTCGGATACGTCGCGAGCTGTTGCCAACGATCGAAACGTGTTCTAGTTTTGCGGTGTGAGCCAGTACGCGAAGTCGACGGCGAGCACCTACGAGCTGCCTCATCTGGACGCGCTCGAGGCCGAGTCGGCACATATTTTCCGTGAAGTAGCGGCGACATTCGAACGTCCGGTGTTGCTGTTCTCCGGCGGCAAGGACTCGGTGGTGATGCTGCACCTGGCGGCCAAGGCCTTCTGGCCCGCGCCGCTGCCGTTCCCGGTGCTGCACATCGACACCGGACACAACTTCGACGAGGTGATCGCCTTCCGTGACGAGACGGTCGCGCGGTTCGGGCTGCGGCTGGTGGTCGGCAGCGTGCAGGACGATATCGACGCGGGCCGCGTGGTCGAGGAGACCGGACCGCGCACCTCGCGCAATCGGCTGCAGACCACCACGCTGCTGCGGTCGATCCAGGAGGGCGGCTACGACGCGGTCTTCGGCGGCGCCCGGCGCGACGAGGAGAAGGCGCGCGCGAAGGAGCGCGTCTTCAGTTTCCGCGACCAGTACGGCCAGTGGGATCCGCGCAGCCAGCGACCGGAGCTCTGGAACCTGTACAACGGCAGACACCGTGCGGGCGAACACATTCGGGTGTTCCCGCTGTCGAACTGGACTGAGCTCGACATCTGGACCTACATCGCCGCCGAGGGCATCGACCTGCCGCCGCTCTACTACGCGCACCGCCGCCCGGTGGTGCAGCGCGACGGAATGTTGTTGGCGCACACTCGCTTTCTGGAACTCCTGGACGGCGAGGAACCGGCGGAGGCGACGGTGCGATTCCGCACGGTCGGCGATGCCACCTGCACCGGCTGCGTGGAGTCGACCGCGGCCACCCCCGCCGAGGTGGTCACCGAGGTCGCCGCGGCCCGGGTCACCGAGCGTGGCGCCACCCGCGCCGACGATCGAATCTCCGAGGCGGGCATGGAAGATCGCAAACGAGAGGGTTACTTCTGATGACCGCAACACTGCTGCGCCTCGCCACCGCGGGCAGCGTCGACGACGGCAAATCGACCCTCATCGGCCGCCTGCTCTTCGATTCCAAGACGATCTTCACCGACCAGCTCGCCGCCGTGGAGCGCACCAGCCGCGACCGCGGCGACGACTACCCGAACCTGGCCCTGCTCACCGACGGACTGCGCGCCGAACGCGAACAGGGCATCACCATCGACGTGGCGCACCGCTATTTCGCCACGCCCCGACGGAAATTCATCATCGCCGACACCCCCGGCCACATCCAGTACACCCGCAACATGGTGACCGGCGCGTCCACCGCCGACCTCGCGCTGATCCTGGTCGACGCCCGCAAGGGCGTGGTGGAGCAGACCCGCAGGCACGCGTTCCTCGCCAGCCTGCTCGGCATTCCGCACCTGGTGCTGTGCGTGAACAAAATGGACCTGGTCGACTGGTCGCAGGCCAGGTTCGAGGAGATCCGGACCGAATTCGCCCAGTTCGCTTCGAAACTCGACATCTTCGACCTGACCTTCGTGCCGATGTCCGCGCTGGACGGCGAGAACATCGTGCACCGCGGTGCCAGCATGCCCTGGTACGAGGGCACTCCCCTGCTGCACCACCTCGAAGAGGTGCACATCGCCTCGGACCGTAACCTCATCGACGCGCGGTTCCCGG
Source organism: Nocardia sp. NPDC046473 (assembly GCF_040645995.1). NCBI lineage: Bacteria > Bacillati > Actinomycetota > Actinomycetes > Mycobacteriales > Nocardiaceae > Nocardia > Nocardia sp. NPDC046473. Next base: position 731,422 of record NZ_JBEYZJ010000005.1, on the reverse strand, counting down.
TGCAGTACGTAACCCGCAGCCATGCACAGGATTTCCGTGGTTACGCGGGCACGGTGGTGGGTGGGGTGTTCAAGCCCGGCGACGAGGTCGCGGTGCTGCCTTCCGGATTCACCACCACCGTCGAGGCGATCTGGGGCCCGGGCGGCAAGCCGGTCGCGGAAGCCTTTCCGCCACAGGCGGTCACCATGCAGCTCGCCGACCACCTCGACGTGTCTCGCGGCGACATGATCTGCCGCCCGAACAATCGGCCCACCGCGGGGCGCGATCTCGACGCGATGGTCTGCTGGTTCGCCGATGAAACGCAACTCACGCCCGGCTCGACCTACACCATCCGGCACACCACCCGTACCGCCACCGTCGAGGTGCGGACACTGGACTATCGGCTCGACGTCAACACTCTGCACCGTGACGAGAACGCGGAATCGTTGTCGCTCAACGAGATAGGCCGCGTCCAGCTGCGTACCCGCCAGCCGCTGCTGTTCGATCCGTATCGCCGCAATCGATTCACCGGCAGCTTCATCCTGGTCGACGACAGCACCAACAACACCGTCGGCGCGGGCATGATCACCGGCCCGAGCCTGCCGTCGTCGCGCGTGGTCTGGCACTCCACCGCGGTCGGTCGTGAGGAGCGGGCGACCCGTGGCCTCACCGTCTGGCTGACGGGTCTGTCCGGCTCCGGAAAGTCCACCGTCGCCGTCGAACTCGAACGTCGGCTAGTAGCGGCGGGCCGCCCCGCCTTCCTGCTCGACGGCGACAACCTGCGGCACGGGCTGAACGCCGACCTCGGCTTCAGCGCCGCCGATCGAGTCGAGAACGTCCGCCGCGTGGGCGAAGTCGCCCGCCTGTTCGCCGAAGCCGGTGTGGTAGCGGTGGTTTCGCTGATCAGTCCCTACCGCGCCGACCGCGACCGAGTCCGTGCGGCACATCTGGCGGCAGGCATCCCGTTCGTAGAGGTCTTCGTCGATACCCCACTGGATATTTGCGAATCGCGCGATCCAAAAGGCATGTACGCCAAGGCCCGCGCCGGCGAGATCCGCGGCTTCACCGGCATCGACGACCCCTACGAGTCCCCCACCGAGGCCGAACTCGTACTCCGCCCCGACGACGGCGATCCGGCGGCCATGGCGGCCACCATCCTCGCCCGCCTGTCCGGGCTGGACTAGATCACCCGTCGAGTGGCACGCGAACGCCCCTGTGCCACTCGACAACGGCGGCCGGTCGGGGTTGGCAGTTCGCCCAACTAGCTGGAGTTATGAGCGCAACGGTCACGCCCTATCGAGCGCGACGGTCATTGGCGACACCCCCGAGCGGGCCTACCCTCGGGGACACCGATCCGGACGGGCGGGGTTCGGCTGTCGCCGCATGCCCTCGTCGAGGACGACAGAGAGCGGAGACATGGGACCACTGCACGGAGTGAAAGTCATCGAGATCGCCAGTCTCGCGCCCGGCCCGTTCGGCGCGATGATCCTGGCCGATCTCGGCGCGGAGGTGCTGCGGGTGGACCGCGGCGGTGCGCCCGGCCCGGGCATCGTCTCGCCGGAGGGTCCGCTGGACCGTGGCAAGCACAGCATCACCCTGGATCTCAAGCAGCCCGCCGACCGTGCGTCGCTGCTCGCGCTCACCGATCACGCGGACGTGCTCATCGAAGGGTTCCGGCCCGGTGTCGCCGAACGTCTCGCCTTCGGCCCCGCCGATCTGGCCGCCCGTAACCCGCGCCTGATCTACGGCCGGATGACAGGCTGGGGGCAAGAGGGCCCGCTGGCCCGCACCGCGGGTCACGACATCGACTACATCGCGATCTCCGGCGCGCTCGGGCTCGTCGGCCGCGCCGGGGAACCGCCGGTGCCGCCCGCGAACATGCTCGGCGACTTCGCGGGCGGCGGCCTGTTGCTCGCGCTCGGCGTGCTCGGCGCACTCTACGAGCGCGAACGTTCCGGCAAAGGCCAGGTGGTCGACGCGGCGATGGTCGACGGTTCCGCCCTGTTCACCGCGTCCATGCACGGCCTGCACCATCTCGGCCTGTGGAACTTTCCCCGTGGCGAGAACATGCTCGACGGCGGCGCACCGTTCTACGACACCTACGAGTGCGCCGACGGTGCGTACATGGCGGTCGGTTGCGTCGAGATCCCGTTCTACAACCAGATGCTCGCCATCCTCGGCATCGACGACCCCGACCTGCCGTTCCAGCTGGACAAGAACGGCTGGCCGCAACTCAAAGAGGTGCTCGGCGCGAAGTTCAAGGAGCGCACCCGCGACGAGTGGGCCGAGGTGTTCGCGGGCACCGACGCCTGTGTGGCCCCGGTGCTGAGCCCGTGGGAGGCCCACGAGCATCCGCACAACAAGGCGCGCAATGCCTTCATCGAAGTCAATGGCGTGCTCCAGCCCGCGCCGGCGCCACGCTTCGACCGCACGCCGATCGACACTCCGGCCGCACTGACCGCGGACCCGGAACAGGTCCGAAAGCTGCTGTCCGGCTGGGGTGTTCAAGCCGAGCAGATCGATCGCGTGACCAGCTGAGCCGACTTCGGCTCGAAGCCGCTTCCCGTGCTCTACCTTTGAAAGATGCGCGGGGAGTGGCTGCTGATCGAGTGCATTCGCGATGCGCCCACCGTGCTCGCTATCGGCCGTGTGCCGGTCGGCCTCGAACCGCTCGATAAAGTGTTGCGGGGCCAAGCACTTCGCACCGCGGACCACGCCATCACCCAGGTCCGCGAGACCGGGCAGCGCTATGAGGAATTCTCTCGGACCCGCGACGAGCATGTCATCGCCGAACCTGTCGCGAACGTCCTGCACATGGTGCACGGCGTGCGGTTGTGGATCGGCCGGCTGGACGACGCCGTGCCGCCGCGCACCCGGTCCGGCGCGTGGGACTGGAACCTGGACAAAATGACCGCGCTGGCGACCGAGGAGACGCACGACATCTACGCGGTGCCGCCCGAACGACGCAGGGACGAGATCTCCCGGGTGTCCTCGCTGCGGCACGTGACGGCCGCCGACGATCAGGCCGAGGCGCTGGCCGCCGCGCTGTCGGCGGACGAGAGTCTGGTGTATCAGACCACCTGGCAGATCACCCGCGACGACCAGGTGCGCCGCGATATCAACTGGGTCGCGCGCGGCGGCATGGTCGACGGCCAGCGGTTTCTGCACGGCCTCACACACGACATCACCGAGGGCGACGACGAGGACGCGCCGCTGCCGCCGCGCACCTTCGCCCAGGCTCTGGTCGAGGCCGAGTTGGGTGCCGAGCCCGGCGTCTACTACGCGCTCGTCGACCTGAAGACGCTCACCGCGTACCGTTGGCTCACAGACGAAATGCCCGGCGTCGCTTGGGAACTCACCGGCGATCCAGGTCGCGATCCGGCGCTGCATCCCGACGATCTTCCGATCGCCCGGCAGATCGCCCGGGCGCTGCCGTCCGGTCCGGTGACGGGCACCGTGCGGCTTCGCGACACCGACGGCCAGTGGATGACGGTCGCCGTCGAGGCCAAACGGGTGTTGCTGAGCCGGGCACCCGAGGTGGCAACCGCCCTGGTCAGGCTGTCTCGTGTGGAGGCGTCGAGCTAGCCCGTCCCACCTGCCGGACCGTAAGATACAGTGGTTGTCACATGTCTCGAAAGGACGGCTGATGCGTTCCACGCTGCTTTCCCGGCGCGATCTCGACTTCCTGCTCTACGAGTGGTTGAACGTCGAGGAGCTCACCAAACGTGGGCGCTACGCCGATCATTCGCGCGAGACCTTCGATGCCGTGCTCGAGCTCAGCGAGCAGCTGGCCACCAAATACTTTGCGCCGCACAATAAGCTGAACGACGCGAACGAGCCGACCTTCGACGGCGAACGGGTCACCATCATTCCCGAGGTCGCCACCGCGCTGGCCGCCTTCGCCAAGGCTGGATTGCCCGCCGCGGCAATGGATTACGAACTCGGCGGCGCGCAGCTGCCGGTCACCGTCGCGCAGGCCAGCTACGCGTGGTTCCAGGCGGCCAATCCCGGCACCTCGGGCTACTCGTTCCTCACCGTGGCGAACGCGAATCTGCTTCTTACCCACACCGGTCCGGAGTTCACCGAGCGGTTCGTCCGCCCGATGCTCGAGGGCCGGTTCTTCGGCACCATGTGCCTGTCCGAGCCGCAGGCGGGTTCGTCGCTGGCCGATATCGTCACCCGCGCGGAACCGCAGGACGACGGCACCTACCGGCTATTCGGCACCAAGATGTGGATCTCCGGCGGCGATCACGAGCTCGGCGAGAACATCGTGCACCTGGTGCTGGCGAAGATCCCCGGCGGTCCGCCGGGCACCAAGGGCATCTCGCTGTTCGTCGTGCCGCGGTTCCTGGTCGACGACGACGGCGCGGTCGGTGAACGCAACGATGTCGCGCTGGCCGGGCTCAATCACAAGATGGGCTTTCGCGGCACCGTCAATACCGTGCTCAACTTCGGCGAGGGCCGCTGGACGCCACACGGCGCGGCGGGCGCGGTCGGTTACCTGGTCGGCGAGCCGCACCGCGGGCTCAGCTACATGTTCCACATGATGAACGAGGCGCGGATCGGCGTCGGCATGGTCGCGTCGGCGCTCGGCTACACCGGGTATCTCGAGTCCCTCGACTATGCCCGCACCCGCGAGCAGGGCCGCGCGAAGCTGCCCGCCGATCCGACCGCGCCGCAGCGGCCGATCATCGAGCACGCGGACGTCAAGCGAATGCTGTTGGCGCAGAAGTCATATACCGAAGGTGCGCTGGCGCTCGTGCTCTACTGCGCCCGGCTGGTCGACGAACAACAAACCGCCGATTCCGACGACGAGAAGCGAGCGCTCACGCTGCTGCTCGACATCCTGACGCCGATCGCCAAGAGCTGGCCGTCCCAGTGGTGCCTGGAGGCGAACAATCTCGCCATCCAGGTGCTCGGCGGCTACGGCTACACCCGCGAGTACAACGTCGAACAGCATTACCGCGACAACCGGCTCAACCCGATCCACGAGGGCACGCACGGCATCCAGGGCCTGGACCTGTTGGGGCGCAAGGTAACCCAGCAGGGCGGCGCGAGCCTGCTCGCCCTCAACGAACGAGTACAGGGCACTGTGGCAGCCGCCCGCGCGGCCGGTGGCGAGGCGGCCGAGCTTGCCGCGCAACTGGATTCGTCATGGCAGCGGCTGGTGGAGGTGACCGCGGGACTGTTCGCCACCGGCGACTTCGAGGCCGCGCTGGCCAACAGCTCGGTCTACCTGGAGGCCTTCGGCCACATCGTGCTGGCCTGGATCTGGCTGGAGCAGTGGCTGGCCGCCGCCGCGCACACCGGCGACTTCTACGCCGGCAAGCGGCACGCGGCCCGGTACTTCTACCGGTTCGAGTTGCCCAAGACGGCACCGGCATTGGACCTGCTCGCCCGTCTCGATGTCACCACGCTGGAAATGCGCGACGCCTGGTTCTGATTCGGTACACGCATCAAAGGATGTATCATTTTCCGATGACCACCCCGAGCCAGCGAACCACCCGCCCGCCAGGACGACCGGCGTCGGCGACCCGGGAAGAGGTCATCGACCTGGCCCGCCAGGCGTTCCTGGCCGGTGAGCGGGTGGACATCCAGGCGATCGCCGCGCAGCTCGGGCTGAGTCGCGCCTCGGTCTACCGCTGGTTCGGTTCACGCGAGGGCGTGCTCGGCACGGTGCTGGCGGGCGAGTTCGCGGCGCTGCTCACCCGTGCCGACGCCAGGCGGCGCTCGACCGGGGCCCGGCGCATTCTCGATGTGCTGTACCGGGTCAATCGCTGGATGACCGACAACGTGCCGTTCCGGCGGTACTTCGAGAACGAGCCCCTGGCCGGGCTGCGGATTCTCACCGCGAGCGATGGGCCGGTGCAACCGCTCGTGGTCACCACCGTGCGCGAGCTGATCGCCCGCGCTGAACGGGAGGACGGATACCACCCCCCGGTGGAACCGGATCTGCTGGCCTACACACTGGTCCGCCTCGGCGAGGCCTTCCTGTACAACGATAATGTCGCAGGCATCCGAGGGGATGTCGACCGGCTGCACGAGGTACAGGCCGCACTGCTCGGCATCCCCGAGGCGATCACCAGACCTCCCACCGGAAGCTGACATGTCGGACTCATTGCTGCACAAGCGTTTTCCTGCTCTCGCCGACACATTGCCGTACGTGCGACTGGGTACCGCGCCGACGCCGATCCGGCCGCTCCAGGTCGGTACCGGAGTTTCACTGTGGTGCAAGGACGACAGCGGCTACGGTGACGGCGGATGGGGCGGCAACAAGGTCCGCAAGCTGGAATGGCTGTTGCCGGATGTGCATCGACGCGGGGCGCGGACCATCTTCACTGTTGGTGGCACGGGCACCAATTGGGGTCTTGCCACCGCGTTGTACGGGCGTGACCAGGGCATCGAGACCGTGCTCGCGCTGGTCGATCAGCCGATGGACGACCATGTTCGCGAGCAGCTGCGGCGGTTGGAGAAATCCGGCGCCACAATATATTTCACGCATACCAAGCGGCGGACCATGCTGACCGCACCGTGGTTGTACCTGCGGCACATGCAAGGTCGCACCCGGCCGTACTTCCTGCCGGTGGGTGGTTCGTCGCCGATCGGGGCGCTCGGTTACGCCGAAGGTGCGCTCGAATTGGCTGATCAGATCGCCGCGGGGGTAATGCCTGAGCCGAGCCATATCGTGACCGCCGTCGGATCTGGCGGCACCGCAGCAGGTTTGGCGTTAGGGCTGCGGTTGGCCGGGCTGAAGACGCGCGTCGTCGGGGTGGTCGTCAACGATTCGCTCCCCCTCGATGCCCCGCATATCGCCCGGCTGGCTGGGCGTGCGGAACGGTTTTTGCGTTCGCGCGGTGCACGATTCGAGCCTACCGGCTTGGGGCCGGACGATCTGACCATCACCACGGACTGGCTCGGACCAGGCTATGGCCATCCGACTCCCGCCGCTCATGAGGCGCAGAGCCTTGCGGCGCAAGATGGCTTGCAGCTCGAAACCGTGTACACCGCCAAGGCGTTGGCGGCGGTGCTGCACCTCGATAACGCGGCTGGGTTCGGTACAGGTCCCGTGTTGTTCCTCAATACGTACGGGCCCCGGTAGCTCGCTGACGACGTGGTCCGAGAACGGGCTGCCGAAGCCTCGAAGCGCTCGGGCGATGACGTTTGCGCATACACACTGTGCGCATTACCGCAGACCACAGCCTGAATCAGACAATCTCGACCTGTCGGTGCCGGTCAGTACATTGGAAGCGTGACCCTGCCGAATTGGCTCGACCTCGTTGCACTTTCGGTGACCGTGCTGGCGGCGTTCGTCGGCTGGCGCCGGGGTGCGATCACCGCCGTGCTCGGCCTGCTCGGCATCCTCGCGGGTGCTGGGCTCGGAGCCGTTATCGCGACGGTGACACTCTCCCAACTGGCGCCGGGTCGCATGCGGTTGCTGATTGTCGTGCTGCTCATCGTCGCGCTGGTGGCAGTTGGTGAAACCGCAGGCCACCGGCTCGGGCACGTCGCGCGCCGGTCGGTACGTGGGCACGCCGCGCAGCGGGCAGATGCTGTTGGTGGTTCCTTCGTGCATGCGGTCGCGGTGCCGCTCGCGGTGTGGATGTTCGCGGTGCCGCTGACCATGGCGCCCAGCCTGGTGTCGGCCGTGCGCGATTCGAGGGTTGTCCGCACGGTGGACGGTGTCGCGCCGTACTGGTTGGCGAGCCTGTCGAGCACGCTCACCGCTCCTCTGGTCGACGCCGGACTGGTCCTTCCGCTGGCCCCACCGGATCCGAGCGTTGTCTACACCAACGTTCCCGCCGATCTCCAGAAGAGCGTATTGCGTGTCTCCGGTCCGGCGCCCGCCTGCGCGCGCAAACAATTCGGCTCCGGCTTCGTCATCGCCCCGGAACGCGTGTTGTCCAACGCGCATGTTGTCGCAGGCACCACCAACGTTTCGGTCGATACTCCCAGCGGTCCCTTGCCCGCCACAGTCGTGCAATTCGACCCGGTGCTCGACCTGGCAGTCCTCGCCGTCCCAGGACTAACCGCACCACCGGTCACCGTCGCACCCGAGCCGGCCAAGTCCGGCGCGGACGCCATCGTGCTCGGCTATCCCGCCGGTGGCCTATACACCGCAGCCGCCGCCCGCATCACCCAACGAACCGTGAGCCGAGTCCCCGACATCTACCGCAGCACAACTAGCGAACGCTCGGCCTACACGCTGGACGGCGCAGTACACGAGGGCGACTCAGGCGGCCCCCTCGTCGACACCCAGGGCCGCGTCCTCGGCATGGTCTTCGGCGTCGACGCCAACAACGTCAGCATCGGCCTGGCCTCAACCCTCCCTGAGCTACTCCAGCACCTAGGTCGATCCGACACCGCCGTCAGCACCGGCACCTGCGTCGCCTAGACCGGACATGGTTTCCGTGTCGGCTGAACAGGATCGATTCTCAGTTGACAGGCAGGGCACAGTGGATTCTCGTGGGACGCAACGACGATACGGACTCGATCCGGCGCATGGCTGGGCTGGCTACGCCGATGGCGTTGCGGGTGGCGGTGACTCTCGGGCTGCCGGATCGGCTGCTCGGCGAGGGTGCTTCCGTCGATGAACTCGCGGCCGCGCTGGCCGTCGATTCGATCGCACTCGAGCTACTGCTGGACCATCTTTCGACCCTCGGGGTCGTCGAACGGACTCCTACCGGCTACCGGACGACCGATTTCGGTGCGAATCTCTGTGCCGATGCAGGCAATGGTCTGACCGACCTTCTGCATCTGGATGCCGCGGGCGGCCGTGCCGAGCTGGCGTTCGTCGAACTCGCGCACAGCGTCACCACCGGGCGAGCCGCCTACCCACGCCGCTACGGGCAGGACTTCTGGGCCGATCTGGCCGAATATCCGCGGCTGCGTGCGTCGTTCGACCGGCAGATGACGCACCGGTTCCGCGAGCAGCTGCCACGGATCGTCGCTGGATTCGAGTGGTCCCGGTTTTCCACCGTCGTCGATGTGGGTGGTGGCCGGGGCGGCGTGCTCGCCGCGATCTTGGCCGCGCACCCTCGAATACATGGCCATCTGGTCGATCTCGAACCGACTGCCGATGAAGCCCGTCGCACCTTCAGCGCCCACGCTCTCGACGATCGGGCGCGGGTCACGGCGGGGAGCTTCTTCGACCCGCTGCCGTCAGGTGCGGACGCCTATTTGCTGGTGGACATCCTGCACGACTGGGATGACGAGCACGCCCACCGCATCCTCAGCCGTTGCGTCGAGGCCGCCCAGCCTGCCGGGCGCGTGCTGGTCATCGAACCGGTCGGCGGGATGCGGGCCGCGAGCGAATTCAACCTGGCCATGCTCGTGATGTACGGCGGGCGCGAGCGTCGGATCGACGAATTCCGTACGCTCGCTTCGCCGCACGGCCTGGTTTTGGACACGGTGATCGACCTGACCGACCAACGCTGTCTGCTCGAATTTCGGCTGATCGACCGATGAGCTCAGGCGGCGTCGGCGATGATCACCACGCCGCTCGCTGCGTCCAGCAGCGGAATCGTTTGCGCAGCAGCGTCGTCCACGTGGATGCGCGGGTGTGGTGGGAGTTCGCCTTCGTAATAGGTTCCGGGACCGTAGAACTGGCCGTACTTCACGACGACGCCGTCGACGGCGAGGACGGCGGCTTCGTGATCGTGGATGCTCCCGGCTCGGCCCGCTGGTTCCCAGGCGATGCTCTGGGCGAGGAACCGCTTGGCCCCGGCGGCGCGGGCGGCGGCGATCAGGTTGTGCGTGCCCTCGGTGCGGATGCGCGAGTTCGCGGCGGCCGACTCGGCGAGGCGGGCGACGTTGTCGGGGAGGTCGGTCAGCTGGTGCATCACCAGGTCGGGACGGAAGTCCACGACGGCGGCGGTGAGTGCATCCAGGTCGTAGACATCGCAGATCACCGGGACGGCTCCGGCGTCGCGCACCTGGTTCTCTTTGGTGGCCGATCGGGTCATGCCCGCGACCTCATGGCCCGCCGCGACCAGCAGTGGGACCAACCGTGTTCCGATCACGCCGGTCGCACCGGCCAGAAAGATCCGCATCATTCCACCCTAGTGATCCGCCCGGGTGTGAGACGTTCAAGGTGTCGTCGGCGATTTGTGAGGAACTCGAATGCACACGTCAGTAGTGGCTCTACCCCAAGGCAAGGTGCGCGGCAGCGTCACCGGATCAGTGCACGAATTTCTTGGCATCCCTTATGCGGCAGCACCATTGGGTGCCGCCCTGTTCCAAGCCCCCGGCCCCGCGCCCAGCTGGGATGACGAGCGCGACGCCACCCGATTCGGCCCGACCGCACCACAACTGGGCTATCAGGAACCCCTGCGCTCGATCCTGCACAATCCCGCGATCGAGGGCCCCGAATTCCTCAACCTCAACGTGTGGACTCCCGACCCGGCCACCTCGGGCCTCCCCGTGATGGTCTGGATCCACGGCGGCGCCTTCCGTCTCGGTTCCAGCGCGGTCTCGGTCTACAACGGCCACGCCTTCGCCCGCGACGGCGTCGTCCTGGTCAGCCTCAACTACCGCCTCGGCGCCATCGGTTTCGCCGCCCTCGAGGGCACCCCCGCCAACCGCGGCCTCCTGGACCAGATCGCCGCCCTCCAGTGGGTCCGCGACAACATCGCCTCGTTCGGCGGCGACCCCGGCCAAGTCACCCTCTTCGGCGAATCCGCAGGCGGCATGAGCGTCGCCACCTTGCTCGCGTCTCCCTTGACCGAGGGCCTGTTCCACCGCGCAATCATCCAGAGCGCCAACGGAACCATCGCCTCCACCCTCGAAGACGCGCGACTGGTCGCCGCCGATTTCGCCGGCCGTCTCGACACCACCCCCGAAACCGCCGCCATCCCCGCTCTACTCGAGGCCGAACAGAACCTCGTCCTCGACTTCACGCTCAACCAAAACCCAAGCCGCTGGGGCCCATCCACCATCACCGCGGGCTTGGGCCTGATGGCCTTCCACCCCACCATCGACGGCCACACCCTCACCCAACTCCCCGTCGATGCCATCGCCGCAACCACCAACGTTCCCCTCATCATCGGCACCACCGCCGACGAATTCCGTCTCTACTCCGCGCCAACGGGCCTCACCACCGCGCTAACTCCTGAGGCCCTCACCAGCGTCCTCACCGCCCGAGGCATCGACCCAGCCATCGCCGACACCTATTCCGCCAACCGCCCCGACGCAACCCCCGGCGACATCCTGGCCGCCATCCTCACCGACTTCGCGTTCCGCATCCCCACCATCCGCCTGGCCGAAGCGGCCACCACCGCCTACGCCTATGAGTTCGCCTGGCCCACAACCCATCTAGACCTCAGGGCCTGCCATGCCATAGAAATAGCCTTCGTCTTCGACACGTTGACCGCCGAAGGAACAGCGATGTTGCTCGGCCCCGATACCCCACCGCAAACTCTCGCCGCCGAAATCCACCGCGCTTGGCTAGATTTCGCCCACGGCCGCACCCCGTGGGACGCCTACAACCCCGACACGCGCCCTGTCATGACCTTCAACGCCCCTCGCTCTCAGCTCATCTCCGATCCTCGCGCCGACGAACGCGAGCTCTGGAGCGACCTCGCCTGATCGAGTTCTGCCCCTTGCCAAGACGACGTTTCCCGAGTGACATGGTTGACATGTTCACCTACGTAGTGACCGCGGAATTCGCCAACGATGAAGTGCGACAGGAGTATCTGGCCTGGATGCGAGACGGCCACGTGGCGAAGGTGGTCGAGCTCGGCGCCGCCGTCTCGGGGCAGGTCGCGCTTCTCGACGACGGGCGCGTCGAGGGGCGCTACCTGTTCCCGGATCGAAAGACGTTCGCCGCGTACGAATCCGGCCCGGCCGTCGCACTGCGCGCCGACGGTGCGCGGTTCACCGAGTCCGGGAAGGTCGTGTTCTCCCGATGCACCGGCGAGATCCTCTTCGGCACAGGAGAACTGACGGAATGACGAACCGCTGGGTCGGCGTGACGATCGACTGCGTCGACGTGGAACGGGTCGCGGGATTCTGGAGCGCACTGCTGGACCGGCCACCGGGACCGTCCCGGCCCGGCTGGATCTACCTCGGCCACCGCGATGACTCGCTGCCGCGCCTCGTCTTCCAACCCGTGCGCAACCCGAAGCACGGCAAGGTGCGCCTGCACCTCGATGTCGCCGTCGACGACATCGAGCACGGCATCGCTCAGGTCATCACCCTCGGCGGCAGGCACACCGGGGAACGGCACGACTATGCCGAGGGCGTCGTCGTCGTGATGGCCGATCCCGAAGACCACGAATTCTGTTTGGTCCAGTACTACTGACTGATCGCTTCTCGGGTCGAGATGCGCTGGCCGAGGAACAGGGCCGCACGGTCCAGCGCTTCGTCGGCTTCGTCGAGCAGGCCGGCGAAGGACTGGAACACGTGCGGCACGTCGGCGGTGACGTCCAGGATGACGTCCACACCGGCTGCTCGCGCGCGGGCGGCCAGGCGGGTGGCGTCGTCGAGGATCATTTCGTTGGTGCCTGCCTGCAGCAGCATCGGCGGGAAGCCGCTGAGGTCGGCGAGGATTGCCGGGCTGAGCAGCGGCTGATGCGGGTCCTGCCCGGCGAGGTACATGGCGCCGGTGTGTTCCATGCCTTCGCGGGTGAACAGCGGGTCGATGCCCGCTTTGGTGTCCATGCTTTCGCCGGTGCGGGTCTGGTCGAGGCCGGGTGAGAACGCCACGATCGCGGCGGGCATGGGCAGGCCGGCGTCGCGGGCGGCGAGGCAGGTGGAGACGGTCAGGCCGCCGCCTGCGGAATCGCCGGCGAAGGCGATGGTCGAGGGGCGTTCGCCGCTGTCGAGCAGGGCTCGGTAAGCGCTGAGTGTGTCGTCGATCGCGGCCGGGAACGGGTGTTCGGGTGCGAGTCGATAGTCGACCGAGTAGGCGCGGAATCCGGTGCGGGTCACCAGGTTTGCTGTCAGCGGCATCGCCGTCTCGGGTGAACCGTAGACGAAACCGCCGCCGTGGAAGTACAGGATCGTCCCGGCTCGCGCAGCACGCACCGGTTCGACGAGCACGGCGGGCCGGTCGCCGAGTGTCGTGGTTCGAGTGTGGATCTCGGTCGGCACGTTCATCTGGGCCATCAGCGCCCGGAATCCCGCGCGGATCTCCTCGACCGAGCCCATCCCCGCAGGTCGCGGCCGCCGTAGCAGCGCGTCGATCCTTGCGCGTTGTTCCCTGCTCATATGCACCTTCCTAGGAACTATCTTCCAGTACAGTATATGCCATGGAATATACATCGGATGGCGGCACTGTCGACCTGCCGAGATTGTTCGCCGACCTCGTCCGGTGCGAGACGCGGCTGTACAACGCGCTCAACGAGCGCCTTCGCGAACGGCATGGGATCGTCACCTCGCAGTTCGAATCCCTGCGCTTCCTGCGCGACCACCCCGCGGCCCGGGTGGCGGACCTCGCGAACGAGTTCGCCGCAGGAGTCGGGGCGATGAGTAAAGGTGTCGACCGCTTGGCGAAGCAGGGATGGATTGTGCGGCAACCGAATCCGTCGGATCGGCGGTCGTCGCTCCTGGCGCTGACCGATGCTGGCGCACGCCTGGTCGAGGCAGCGGAGCAGACTTTCGCCGAGGAGTTGACCCGATTGCTCGGCACCGCCGTCGCCAGTTCCTCGTGGTCGGCTGTCGCGCAGACCCTTTCGCAACTGCGCGGCGCGCTCGAGCGCGACCAGGTCGGCTTGCCCGCAGGATGATCCATCCACCTGGTAAGCGGTCAATCCGAAACCGATGATTCCGCAACATCTTCCGCTGGTAGCGAAACCGGTTCCCGGCACGCAGTCCGTAGACCTACCGTGACCCACATGCAATCACCGATCACGGGCACCGCCGCCGGCGTGCCGTTCACCGCGTTACCGCCGGTCAGCGACGCCACCACCGCACCCATGATCGTCACCTGGCACATGCTCGACGCCCCACGCTCCGACGCCGCGTTCGCCGCCGCCTTACCGATGAACGGCCTCCCCGCATGGCGCGTCCACCTCGGCATGCCGATGTGCGGAGCGCGCATGGTCAACGGCACCATGGACGCCGGCGCGGAGCTGATGCGCAAGGACGTCCTGATGTCCTTCCTCTACCCCTTCGTCCGCCAGGCGACCGAGGAGTTACCCGCCGCCCTGGCATCGATCCGCGAGCAACTACCCGTCGACGACGGACCGATCGGCGTACTCGGCGGCTCCCTGGGCGGAGCCGTCGCACTGCGAGTCCTCGCTGACACCGAAACTCCGATCTTCGCCGCCGCCATAGTCAACGCCGCCATCCGAATGCGCTCCGTCGTAAACCTGTTCCCCGGCGAATACCCCTACGACGCCGAGTCCGAAAAAGCCGTCGACAGCTTGGATTTCGTCACCAAGGCACCCACCATCGGCCGCGCCCCATTGCTGGTCGTCAGCGGCGAACTGGACCACCCCGCACTACGCGCCGACGCAGTCGACCTCACCGACGCAGTAGGCGAAAATGCCGAACTCCTGCCCGTCCCGGGACTGGCGCACCCGCTCGCCGACGAACCCGGCATCGAACCCGCCCCCCAACGCCCCCACGCCCGCGATGTAGACACCGCCCTGGTCAAGTGGTTCCACCGGCACCTCGCGCACGCGCGATAGGCATTGTCCGGAAATCATCGAATAGGCCGCGTCGTTTTGGGAATACATCGATTTCTTCGATATCCCAGACGAACTGGACCGCTCGAGCACGAAACACCTTGAACGCCAGTGGTTTTTGTATGAGCGAATTGGCTCGACCGGCCAGCATTCAACCATGAGAGATCGCGTTGTGCTCATGACATTTCGTGAAACGCGCAAAGCGGACTTCTGGCGGTAATGCGGGGAGGCCATTGATCCTGCGGCGGTGCGCGAATGTGAAATGAGGGTAGCGCCGGGGTGGGGTCGGGTCGTATCGTGACCCGGCCCGACCGTGTGTGTCTATCGCGGGCGCGGCAGTTGCCGCGCTCGCTCATTCTCAGGATCACAAAGGAGTATGCCCGTGAACGTAGACCTGTCCGGCGCGAAGTGGTTCAAGAGCCGTCGCAGTGGTGCCTCCAAGGATTGTGTGGAGGTGGCCTTCGTCGAGGGCGGTGCGGTCGGTGTCAGGGACTCGAAGAACCCGACCGGGCCGGCTTTGGTTTTCGCCCCTGAGGTGTGGGATACGTTCACCGCGCGGGTAGCTGACGGCGAGTTCACCAGCGCGTAGTCGCCCGTTGCAGATAGCTGACGAGCCCGACTCGCACGTTCGAGTCGGGCTCGACACGTGCGTAGACCTGACCGAGCAGTACTTGCAGAAATGAGTGTTATGAGTACCCCAGGGAGCGGATGGACTCCCCCACCCGTGTGCGATCAATGCCCACATCCGATCGCGGAGCACGTGCTGTGGGAACCGGACGAGAAGTGCGCGGGTTGGATGCATTGCCGCGCGGCGGGTTGCTCTGACTGCTGGCACAGCTGGTCGGTACTTGCTGCCGAAGTGGAGTGACACTATCGGCGGGCAACATCGCGCCCGGTGGCCGACTCGAACAGTCTGTGCCGCAATGGTTTCAGGTGCCTCGCAGTGTCGAGGTGGCGATCTCGAGAAAGTCGCGCAGCAGACTCTCGCGTCGGTCGACGGAGACGGCCAGGCATCTTTCGATCGGTGGGGCGTCGGTCACGGGGAGGTGGACGAGGTCGGGGCGGGCGTAGGCCCGGGCGACGCTCAGCGGGATGAGGGCGACGCCATGGCCGGCGGCGATGAGCTCGAATTTTTCTTCCAGGGTGGTCGTCCGTCTGGTCGGCGCGTCGAGCGTTCGCTCGCCGTCGAGGTCGGCGCGGGTGAGGTCGAGGCGGTGCGCCAGCGGATGGGTGGTGGGCATGCAGGCGACTCTGGGTTCGTCACCGATCAGGATGGTTCGCAGACCCGACTCGTCGAACGGTCGCCGCAGGTACGCGACCTGGGCTCGACCGTCTCGGAGCGGCGCGTCCTGCTCCCACCAGCGCGCGGGGACGAGGTCAGTTTCGACGTCCGGGTAGCGCGACGCGAACGCCCGGATCGCCTCGGACACATGCAGTCCCGGAGCGAAGGCGACAACGAGGCGCCGCACCTCCTGATCGACGTCGTGCACGCGCCGCACCGCCGCGTCGACCGAGGCGAGGATGCCCTTCGCCTCCTCGTAGAGCTGCTGTCCCGCGGCGGTCAACTCGACACTGCGGGTGGTTCGCACGAGCAGGGTGCAGTCCAGCTCCTGCTCGAAGGCCCTGATCTGACGGCTGAGCACCGGCTGGGCGATGTAGAGCTTTTCCGCCGCGCGGCCGAAGTGCCGATGCTCGGCCACCTCGACGAAGTAGCGGAGCTTGCGCAGATCGAGATCCATACCTCGAGGGTATCAATCGCTGGAAAGGGTATTGGACGGCGCGGGTTGCCGACCCGAGACTCGAAGCATGATCGTCATCACCGCACCCACCAGCACTATCGGCGGCAGGCTACTGGATCTCCTGCTCAACGAAAGCCCAACTCGCACTGAAGAACTGCGCGTCATTGCGCGCGACCCCGGCAAGCTTCCCGAGACGGTCCGTACCCGCGTCGACGTCGTCACCGGCTCACATGGCGACGCCGAGGTCGTCGACCGGGCTTTCGCGGGCGCCGACGCCGTCTTCTGGCTGGTACCGCCGAACCCGCAGGCATCGAGCCTCGATTCCGTGTTCGCCGAATTCACCCGCGCCGCTGCGAAGGCGTTCACGGCCAACAGGGTCGGGCACGTCGTCGGTGTCTCGGCGCTCGGTCGCGGCACTCTCGTCGCGGGGCGCGCCGGGCACGTGACCGCGTCGCTGGCCATGGACGACCTCATCGCCGGTACGGGCGTGGCCTACCGGGCGCTCGCCAACCCGAGTTTCATGGATAACCTACTGCGGCAGGTGGTTTCGATCCGCGACAACGGCGTGTTCACCGATATCGTCACCGCCGACCAAAAAAGCCCGACGGTAGCTACTCGGGACATCGCCGCAGCCGCCGCGGGCCTGCTATGCGACCGATCGTGGACGGGAACGGGCGAAGTCCCGGTACTCGGCCCCGAAGACCTTTCGCAGAACGAGATGGCCGGCATCATGACCGACGTGCTCGGCCGCCCGGTGCGTTATGAACGGCAGTCGGTCGACGATTTCCGTGCCGCGCTCGCCCGATATGGCGTCGGCGACGCGCACGCGCAGGGCCTCGTCGACATGATGCTCGCCAAGGACGACGGACTCGACTCAGGCGTTCCGCGCACCCCGCAGACCGCGAGCCCGACTACCTTCCGCGAGTGGTGCGAAGAGGTCCTCAAGCCGGCTGTCGGGGCATAAAGCCTCGTCGTTCGGCCTGGCCACCGAGTACGCGCGCCGTCGTCGCAACGCCGTCAGGACGTGGCAGTCAACGCACCCGCTGAAGGCAGCCGACGACGGATCAAACTTCCTGCGCGGGTTCATGTCCGGCGAGTCCGGCCGCGGTGAGCGTGAGGTGCCGAATCAACGTCTCGGCCGCGGCATCGGCGTCGCGGGCCAGCGCAGTCTCCTCGAGTCTGCGATGTTCCTCGACGCCGTCCCGCCCGGGCGTGCGCTGCGCCGACCAGCGGCGGGCCAGCTCGCTCGCGATCCACATCCGGTCGAAAGTCTCCAGCAGGACCGGGTTTCCGCAACCCTCCAACAAGGTGCGATGGAAGAGCCGGTGCGCTTCGGACCAGGCTTCGCTGTAGTGCTCGCCCTCCCCCGGCACGAACGCCGGGGTGCGAACCAGCCGATGATGGGCGGCTCGGACGCGGGCCTCCCAGTCGATATCACCGCGCTCGATCGACATACGCAGCATCGCCGGTTCGATGGTTCGGCGCGCCTCCGCGATCTCCTGCCAGCGGCGATCGGAGAACGCCGGGACGGCGAAGCCGCGATTGTGCAGCCGGTCGGCGAGCCCCTCGCCGACCACCCGCACGAGCGCCTCGCGCACGACGGCCAAGCTCACGCCCTGCTCCTTGGCGAGGTCCTGCGGTTTGAGGGCGTCGCCGGGGGCGTAGTCGCCGCGCATGATCGCGTCCCGCAGGTGCGTGTAGATCTGCTCGCTGAGCATCTGCTTCCCCGACGAGGTCGAGGCGGGGGCCATCCGAGTCATGCTCTTAGTATAGAACAATCTGACAGATAATCGATTATCTATGCTACTGTCGATCTAGTGGCGATGGCGTCGCCCTCATGGGCCGCTGCTGCGGGCCTCCGTCAGCCGCACCACCGCCACTCTCCCAGCATGGCTTGAAAGGAAAGACGCGATGAGCGCCAACGACCCCTTCGCTCGCCTCCCCGAGGCGGCCACCTTCACGGTTACCAGCGCCACCGTCACCGACGGCGCCGCCTGGTCGCCCGAGCAGTTCTCCGCCGGTGTCCCCGGCGGGAAAGATGTTTCCCCGCAACTGTCTTGGAGCGGCGCGCCCTTGGGTACCAAGAGCTACGCCGTCACCGTCTACGACCCCGACGCTCCCACCGGGTCCGGATTCTGGCACTGGGCGGTCGCCGACATCCCCGCCGGCGTCACCGAATTGCCCGAGGGCGCGGGCGACGACACCGGCTCGGGCCTGCCCGAGGGCGCCTTCCAGGTACCCAACGACGCGCGCCTCGCCCGTTTCATCGGCGCCGCCCCGCCCGCCGGACACGGCCCGCATCGCTACTTCATCGTGGTGCACGCCCTCGACGTCGAGTCCATCGGCGTCCCGGCCGACGCCACCCCCGCCGTCCTCGGCTTCACCATGTCCGGCCACACCCTCGGCCGCGCGGTCCTGACCGCCACCGCGGAAACGCCCGGCCCCCAACGGATCGAGGTCTCCCGCCTCATCCCGGCCCCCGCCGACGCCATCTTCGCGGTCCTCACCGACCCGAAGGGCCACGTGGACATCGACGCGTCGGGCATGCTCCTCGATGCCGAAGGCGAACCCGTCGAGCAGACCGGCGACCGGTTCCTGGTTCATATGGACCGAGAAGCCCTGGGAGACTTCCCCCTTGGCAAGTATGACGTCGAGGTCGTCATCACC
Organism: Nocardia sp. NPDC046473; assembly: GCF_040645995.1. NCBI lineage: Bacteria > Bacillati > Actinomycetota > Actinomycetes > Mycobacteriales > Nocardiaceae > Nocardia > Nocardia sp. NPDC046473. Next base: position 712,410 of record NZ_JBEYZJ010000005.1, on the reverse strand, counting down.
GCATTCACCCCGGACGAGGAGATCGCCTGGACCGTCGAGGGGCAGATACGTCCACCCGTCCGCCACATCTACGGCTACCGGCTTCAGCCTGCCGAGGGCGGCACCCTCGTCACGTCGTTCTACGACTGGTCGGAGATCGACGAGAAGTGGCAGCGGCGCCTCACCTTCCCGGTGGTCCCCGAGTCGGCCCTCAAGGCCACCCTGGGTATCCTCGAGCGCACCGTCCGTCGACGGACCGCCTGATCCAGCGTTGAGGCTCCAGGTCGCGGCCCGCACGCCGGGCCGCGACCGGAAACTCTCGACTGATGGATTCGGCTCTGCGAGCGCTGATTACGATGCCCGAGGAAACCAACGCGAGGAGCGGCTTGATGGAAGCAATGTTCGATGTGGCCGCCCTGGTCGGGCATCACTACCGGGTCGACGACTATTACGAAGTCGGCCGGGAGAAGATCCGCGAGTATGCCCGCGCGGTACAGGATTTCCATCCCGTGCACTGGAGCGAGGACGCCGCCGACGAACTCGGCTACGCCGGACTGGTCGCGCCGACCACATTCATCTCGATCCCCGCGATGCTGGCCAACCGCAAGCTCTTCGAGACCGTCATCACCGGTTACGACGTGTACGTGCAGACGGATCAGGTCTTCGAGATGCACAAGCCGGTGGTCACCGGGGACCGGTTGGTCAGTGACGTCGAACTCGCCTCGGTCCGCCGGGTAGCGGGCAATGACCTGCTCACCATCAAGAACACCTTCTCCGACCAGACCGGCGAGGTCGTGCAGATCATGCACACGACCGTCGCGGGCATCACCGGCGAGAGCGTCGCCGAAGGAATCAGCGACGCGATCGAGCGCGTGGTCATGCACGGCATCGAAGTACCCTCCCGGACACCGGGAGTCGCGACAGACCAGTCGACCGAAAAAACTCGGGCGGCCGCTCCGATCCTGTCCGAGGTCACCCGAACACGCCTCCCCCGGACCGCAATCCGCTTCGAAGACCTCACCGTCGGCGACGAACTCCCCCCTCGGACAACCCAACTCACGCGCGGCGACCTGGTGAACTACGCCGGTGTCGCCGGTGACGCGAACCCGATCCACTGGCACGACTCCGTAGCAACCCTCACCGGCCTCCCCGACGTGATCGCCCACGGCATGCTCACCATGGGCCTCGGCGCCGGATTCGTCACCGGCTGGCTCGGCGACCCTGGGGCCCTCACCCGCTACGGCGTGCGCCTGTCCAGCTACACCGTGATCGACGCCCGCTCCGTCGGCAACGTCGAATTCACCGGCCGCATAAAGTCTCTCGACCCCGAGACCAAAACCGCCGTCATCGTCATCGTCGCAAAGTCCGCGGGCCGCAAGGTCTTCGGCCTCGCCACCGCGACCGTCCGCCTCGCGTAGGTCACCTCGAATTACCTTACTGGACAAGCGATCATGGGGAACTGGTGCTGTTGGCCTCTCGGCCGATACCAGCACCAGTTCCCCATGATCAGTTGACCAATTACTTGCGTGACCGCGTGGCCTTCTTAGGCGCGCCGACGTAGTCGGCGAGGTGTTCGGCGGTGAGGGTGGAGCGGGCGGCGACGAGGTCGGCGGGGGTGCCTTCGAAGACGATCTTGCCGCCGTCGTGGCCCGCGCCGGGGCCGAGGTCGATGATCCAGTCGGCGTGTGCCATGACGGCCTGGTGGTGTTCGATGACGATGACGGATTTGCCGGACTCGACGAGGCGGTCGAGTAGGGCGAGCAGGTTTTCCACGTCGGCGAGGTGCAGGCCGGTGGTCGGTTCGTCGAGGATGTAGACGCCGCCCTTGTCGCCCATGTGGGTGGCCAGCTCGAGGCGTTGGCGCTCGCCACCGGACAGGGTGGTGAGGGGTTGGCCGATGGTGAGGTAGCCGAGGCCGACGTCGGCGAGTCGCTCGAGGATGGCGTGTGCAGCGGGGAGACGCGCGTCGCCCGCGCCGAAGAACTCCTCGGCCTCGGTCACCGACATCGCGAGCACCTCGCTGATGTCGCGGCCGCCGAGGTGGTAGTCAAGGACCGATGCGTCGAACCGCTTGCCCTCGCACACCTCGCACGTGCTGGCGGTGCCGGCCATCATCCCCAGATCGGTGTAGATGACACCCGCGCCGTTGCAGTTGGGGCAGGCACCCTCGGAGTTGGAGCTGAACAGCGCGGGCTTCACATCGTTGGCTTTCGCGAACGCCTTGCGGATCGGTTCGAGCAGTCCGGTGTAGGTCGCCGGATTGCTGCGCCGCGAACCACGGATCGGCGTCTGATCGACCGCGATAACACCCTCTGAGGCAGGCACCGACCGATGCACGAGCGAACTCTTGCCGGAACCGGCCACGCCGGTGATCACACACAGCACCCCGAGTGGAATGTCGACATCGACATTCTGCAGGTTGTTCGCCGATGCGCCCCGGATCTTCAACGCACCCTTGGGCTTTCGCACCGACTCCTTCAAGGCCGCCCGGTCGTCGAAATGCCGCCCGGTGATGGTGCCGCTGCCGCGCAACCCGTCCACGGTGCCCTCGAAACAGACCGTGCCACCACCCGAACCAGCACCGGGACCGAGGTCGACGACATGGTCGGCAATGACGATCGTCTCCGGCTTGTGCTCGACGACGAGCACCGTATTTCCCTTGTCCCGCAACTGCAGCAACAGATCGTTCATCCGCTGAATATCATGCGGATGCAACCCGATCGTCGGCTCGTCGAACACATACGTGACATCGGTGAGCGCCGACCCGAGATGCCGAATCATCTTGACGCGCTGCGCTTCTCCGCCCGACAGCGTGCCCGAAGGCCGCTCCAGCGAGAGGTAACCCAGCCCGATCTCCACGAACGAGTCGAGCGTGTGCACCAGCGAATCGAGCAACGGCTTCACGGACGGTTCATCAAGCGCCCGAACCCATTCCACGAGATCGCGGATCTCCATCGAACAGAGCTCGGCGATGTTCTTCCGCTTGATCTTCGACGACCGCGCTTCTTCGCTGAGTCGAGTGCCACCGCACTCGGGACACGTGGTGAAGGTGACCGCCCGATCCACGAACGCCCGAATATGCGGCTGCAGCGACTCCCGGTCCTTGGCCAGGAACGACTTCTGAATCTTCGGAATCAGCCCCTCGTAGGTCAGGTTGACGCCGTCGACCTTGACCTTGACCGGCTCCTTGTACAGGAAGTCGTTGAGTTCCTTCTTGGTGTACTTGCTGATCGGCTTGTTCGGATCGACGAAGCCCGACTCGGCGTAAACCCGCACGGTCCAGAAACTGTCCGACTTCCAGCCGGGAATGGTGAACGCACCGTCGGCCAGCGACTTGGAAGCGTCGTAGAGCTGGGTGAGGTCGATATCGGAGACCGAACCGCGCCCTTCGCACCGTGAACACATACCGCCGATGATGCTGAAGCTGCGACGCTCCTTCACGGTCCGTCCCGCGCGCTCGAAACTGACCGCGCCGGCGCCGCTGGCCGAGGCGACATTGAACGAAAACGCCTGCGGCGAACCGATATGCGGCTTACCGAGCCTGCTGAACAGAATCCGCAGCATCGCGTTCGCGTCGGTGGCGGTACCGACCGTGGAACGCGGATCCGACCCCATCCGCTGCTGGTCGACGGTGATCACCGTCGTCAGCCCTTCGAGCACATCGACCTCGGGCCGCGCCAATGTCGGCATGAACCCCTGCACGAACGAGCTGTAGGTCTCGTTGATCAGCCGCTGCGACTCCGCCGCGATGGTGCTGAACACCAGCGAACTCTTGCCCGACCCCGAGACACCGGTGAACACCGTCAGCCTGCGCTTCGGGATCTCGATGCTGACGTCACGCAGATTGTTCACGCGCGCACCGTGTACCCGGATCAGATCGTGGCTGTCGGCAACGGACGAAGTCGTGGCCTTTTTCTTCGCGGCGGTCGTCATTATGCCTCCATTCAACCCTGCGCCGACTGGGTTCGGTGAGCTAGCTCTGCTGCTGGATACGCACCATGTTGCCCGCGGGATCACGGAACGCGCAGTCGCGAACGCCGTAGGGCTGGTCGGTCGGTTCCTGGACGACCTCGGCGTCGCTGGCCTGCAGCCGCTCGAACGACCCGTCCAGATCCTTGGTTGCCAGCAGGATGCTGCCGTAGGTGCCCTTGGCCATCATCTCGTCGATGACGCGGCGCTCGTCGTCGGTGATGCCGGGGCTGGCGGCGGGCGGGTACAGCACGATGGACGTGCCGGGCTGGTCGGCCGGACCGACGGTGATCCAGCGCATCCCGTTGTAGCCGACGTCGTTGCGGACCTCGAAGCCGAGAACGTCGCGATAGAAGGCGATGGCGGCGTCCGGGTCGTTCTGCGGGAGGAAGCTCGCTTGAATGGTGATGTTCATGGTGATCAGGCTAGTTCCGGCGCGACTACCTGTGCTTCTCGATTCCTGATCGGTCTGGTGACTTGTTTGGCGACGCAGGACGGCATGCCGGCCGTCGCCTCGGCCTCGTCGCGCCGATAGGTGCTCGGCGGCACCCCGACCAGTTCGGTGAACCGGGTGCTGAAGGTGCCCAGCGACGAACAACCGACCGCGAAACACACCTCGGTGACGCTGAGATCGCCGCGCCGCAGCAGCGCCATCGCGCGCTCGATCCGCCGCGTCATCAGGTAGCTGTACGGTGCTTCGCCGTACGCGAGCTTGAACTGACGGCTGAGATGCCCGGCCGACATGTGCACGTCACGGGCCAGCGCCTCGACGTCGAGTGGTTGCGCGTACTCCCGGTCGATCCGGTCGCGCACGCGACGCAGCCGCGCGAGGTCGCGCAGGTGCGGCGCTTCGGCGGAACTGCTGGTCACCTACACGATCGTGCCACGTCGCACCGGATGTTGCCCAGCGCCGCCCCGAATACGAGTCGATTTGCCGAATTCACGATTTACCCAACCCGTCCGAACTTAATGGACGTTATTTTTATGGGGATGCATGCCGCCCAGCAGTAGGACAGGATCGTGGATCGTGACCGCTTATCTCCACGATGAATCACCAACGCTCGAACAGTTACTCGATGATGCCGCGTTAATGTCTTTTGAACATCAAGAGCACTGTCTCGCGGTCCTCGGTGAACATCGCTGGCAGGTGAGCTATGAACCGCCGCGGTTCGAGTTCTTCGGCGATCACCCGTTGGCGTGCAGCCGGTTTCACGTGTTGGGGACGGCGGCGCCCGGGCCGCAGAGCTGGCTGTGGAGTTGGGCGAACAATGATTGGTATCCGCCGGAGGTGACCGAATTGGCCCGCTCCGTTCGCGATTACGGACTGCGGCACGGCATTTCGGCATTGCGCAGCGCCGAGGTTCCGTTCGCGGAGCTGCCGGGAGCGCCGACCGAGCCGAATCGAGCCGCTTGGTTGATGGGTGAACTCGCCAAGGCGGTGTCGGGCAGTTGGACCTGGTACAGCTGCGATGTCGGCGGCGGCACGCGCCTCGCGGTATTGATCGAGCACCCTGATCTCACCTTGCCCGCGCCCGAGCCGTTGCGGACAATGCGTGTTCTCAACAGCATCGTCGAACTCGGGCTCCCCGATCACCGGCGCGTGCTGCACAGCTATGCGATGCAACGCGGCATGATCGCCACGTTCAACCACGATGCGTCGAAGCTGCGACTAGCAGGCACAGGTGTCGAGGTAGCCATCGCGTTCAACGAGAAAGGGCTCGTCACGGCGATGTCGTCGTCGAGCGGCCACCCGTCGTAGCCATCGGGTATTAATGGCTGGCGCAATCGATTCGGCCAGCTAAGATCGGGAGCGCGGCGCTGACGAGCGTGACGAACTCCGAGCCGCGTCGGCCGGTCACCGACTGAGAAATCGACCGCCAGAGGCAGCGAGCATCGCGCTGCGAAGGTGTGGTGGCACCGCGACGGACCCGATCGCCCACACCTCCCGGGGATAGCGACCAGGAGGTGAAACTGATGCCACGCACACTCTGTTCGGCCCTGCACGCAGGAAGCGGATCGGTGACCGTCGAAGGATGGATACACCGGCGCAGGCAACTCGCGACCGTCACGTTCGTCGTGCTACGCGACCGTTCCGGCCTCGCGCAGGCCGTGGTGACCGATCCGCAAGTCCGCGAACAGGTTTCGGGGCTGCCGGAGGAGACCGTCGTCCGGGTTACCGGGACGGCGATCGAGAACTCGAAGGCACCCGGTGGAATCGAGATCATCGATCCGACGGTGCGCGCGCTGGGCGGGCCGGCCGAACCACCGCCGATCGAGCTGTGGCGACCTGGCCTCGGCGTCACCCTGCCCACCGCGCTCGACCATGCCGCGATCACCTGGCGTCATCCCACCCGGCGGGCGGTCTGGCAGATCGCCGCAGCTTCGATGAGCGGCTTCCGTCGCCAGCTCGACGGTGCCGGATTCACCGAAGTCAGCACGCCGAAGATCGTCGGCCAATCCACCGAATCCGGCGCGAATGTGTTCACGCTGAACTACTTCGGGTCGACCGCGTATCTCGCCCAGTCGCCGCAGCTGTACAAGCAGATGCTCACCGGAGTGTTCGAGCGGGTCTACGAAGTGGGACCGGTCTTTCGCGCCGAACCACACGACACCGCACGGCACCTCGCCGAATACGTTTCCCTCGACGTCGAGTTCGGCTTCATCCGCGACCACCGCGACGTACTCGCCCAGCTGCGTGACACACTCGCCGCGATGGTCGACGCGATCAGCGAAAAGGCCGGGGCCGCAGTGGAAACCGTCGGCGCGGAGCTGCCGTTCGTGCCCGAGCAGATCCCGATCATCCACTTCCGGGAAGCCCTCGAACTCGTCGGCGCGGCATCGACCGAACCCGACCTCGCGCCCGAGCACGAACGCTTCCTCGGGCAGTGGGCGAAGTCCCAGTTCGACTCGGATTTCCTTGCGGTAGAGGGATATCCGGCGGTCAAGCGGCCCTTCTACACCCACCCGCAACCGAGCGACCCGCGGTGGACGAACTCCTTCGACCTGCTGTTCCGCGGGCTCGAACTGGTCACCGGCGGGCAGCGCCTGCACAACCACGCCGATTACCTCGAGGCGCTGACGGTCCGCGGCGAAGACCCCGCCGAATACGCCCCGTACCTCGAAGCGATGCGCCACGGGATGCCGCCGCACGGCGGCTTCGCCATTGGCTTGGAAAGGTGGGTCACCCGCCTGATCGAAGCCGACAACATCCGCCACGCCACCCTGTTTCCCCGAGACATCCACCGCCTCCGGCCCTGAGCCCATCGAACGGGACATGACGGCGGCGTTACTCATGTCCCGTTCGGGAGTTCCCGCCGACGGCTGGCGGTACGGTGGTGGGCCAGTGGGTGATTGCGGCGAGAGTGGGGAAAATGACCATCATCGGTAGGTCCGTGCGACGAATCGAGCCGGGCGCGAAGGGCGTGCAAGTCTTCGGCGAACCGTACGAGACTGCCGATGGCTCGACTGTCATCACCGTCGCGAGGGCAGGCGGCGGACCGTTCCGTGCGTCGCCGCTGGGGATCTTCGTCATCCACGACGGCACCGTGAAATGGGAGTCGGCGGTCGACACCACTCGTGTTGCGCTGCTCGCTGAATTCATCGGGCTGGCGGCGACGGTGATCGCGACACTCGCGGTGTTCCGCCGCCCGCCGTGGCCCGACCTGTCCGCTGCGGGGATGAGCGCAATGCGCGGCCTCAAATCCGCTTGGCAGTAAGGCCTTCCTATTCAGCGCATTTCGTATACGTAGCAACCGAATCCGTCTACCCGCGTCGGCAGCGACGCCTCACCGAAGGCGTCCTTGGCCTCGCCCTCGCAGACGGCGATCATGTCGGGCTTCGGTTGCACGCCGCGTTGGTGCAGTTTGAATTTCTGTTTGATCGGGCCGGATTGTGGCGCGCCGTTGTCGGCCTGGCAGTTCCCGGAGCCTTTCGCGCCGACCTCGCCCGGCTCCTCGATCTCGTCACAGACATACGTCCACTGCTCGTCCGCGATGGCGGCCGAGGCGAGGGCGGTCAGGCCGGCGGCCGCCGCGATGAACAAGACTGCCAGGGCTGCGATCCGGGCCGGACGAAAGCGCATGACTATCCCCATTCTGTACGGTGTCGGTCCATTGGCCGCAGTACGCGCAGGCATCTGTCATCGTGCGCTTCGACGCAGCCAAGAGGGTTCGAGGTAACACGCGATAGCGCGAACCGTAGCTGAATCCGGCGACGCTTTGTCCTATTTGAAACCGGGTGTCGCGGTGGAATCGGTACCTGTTGAAAAGCCGGATAGAAATTCCCACAAAACGCGTCGGCAAATGCCGTAGCAATGTTTGCCCACGAGGTTTGCCGGGTACAGATGCGCGGTTATTCGCGAAACAGTGCAGCCATCAGCAGGTTTCACGCCAAGCGTCGAGCTCACGTTTCTTCCTGATGGAAGAGAAACCGAGGCGAGCCGAGTCTGCGCAGTAGTCGGCGGGCTTCAGGTTGTACTCCGCGTGGAACACCGGCTTGCCCGCTCCGATGAAGGGCTGGAGCTTCGCACACGTCGCTCGCTCTTCGAAGCACTGCTCGTTGACCGCGAAGTCGAACAGCCCGGCCAGCGTGGCAACCTGGTCCAGATCGTTCTTCAACCCGATCGCAAGCCCGCGGTCGTGCGCGAGGCCCGCCAGCATGCGGTTGTACGTCAGCTGATCGGCGGCGGTGATCGTCAGGTTGCCGGTGTCCTGGTTGTGCAGATCGGCCCAGTCCGGCTCCACGCCGTCGAACCCCTTCTGCTTGCACAAATCCATCCGCTTCGCCATCAGCGGCTTCAGCACGTCGATCTGTTTGATGTCGAGCCACCGCTCGTCGTCCCACTCGGGGACCGGGCCGCTCTTCACGCTGTCCGGGAAGTCGCCTGCGTCGGGCCGGTAGGGCTCCCACGAGCCGCCCGACAGGTAGCAGATCACCTTGCGGCCCTGGTCGTGCAGGGTTTTCACGGTCGAGGCGGGGTTTTCGAACAGGTCGATGTCGTAGACCTGGGCGTTGATCGAGGTATCGACGGGCTCGTTGTGCAGCTGCCACTGCCAGGTGAGCCCCTTGTCCGGATGCCACCACGGACCGGGGTCCGCCGCCGCGGCGCCGAAGGAGCACGCGGCGACGGCCGTGACGACCGCGACCAAAACAGTCGTACGTAGCCATCGGCGCGAGGTTCGAGCGAAAGTCATAGCGGCACAGTAAATCCTGACCTTCGACACCGTCCACGGAGTTCTTACTGTTCAGCGGTCGCCAAGCGGCATATCCGGCCCGAAATCGAGATTTTCGGCCACAGGGTGGATCTTGACACAGCGCTATGTCAGGATTTGTTCATGTCCACAGTTGTCCGCCCGTTCCGCGGGGTCAGCGCCGAGCAACGGCTGGCCCAGCGCCGGGCCGACCTGCTCGAGGCCGGCCTCGACGAGATCGCGGCGGTCGGCGTCGCGCAGCTGCGGATGAGTTCGGTCTGCGAACGGGCCGGTTTGACCCAGCGGTACTTCTACGAACACTTTCGCAACCGTGATCAGCTCCTCGACGCCCTGCACGAGACGATGATCAGCGACCTGATCACCCGCACCATCGCCGCCGTCGAGGCGGAGCCACTCGACCTGCTCGTGCGCGCACGGGTGGCGGTGGCGACCTTCTTGGACTTCTTCGCCGAGGAACCCCGCCGCGCTCGCCTCTACACCGAGGCAGCGACCCTGCCCACCCTCGCCGCACGCAAGGCCGAGGGTATCAAGCGCTACGCCGAACAAGCCGCCCGCCAGGTCTGCGCGGTCCACGGCGAGACCGACCCGCAAACCCACGCCAGGATCGCACTCGCCGCACTGGTGGTGGTGCACGGCAACTCCGCCGTCACCCTCGCCTGGCACAACGGCGAAATCGACATGGCGCGAGACGAATACGTCGAGCTGCTCGCCCAGATATTTGTCGACGCTCTCGTCGGCGTTCATCAGCACTGACCACCTGCCGCCGGAACACCGGCCACCAACGAGCCAGGAGATCGTATGCCCACCTTCGCATCCGCCTCGTCCACGCTATGCGAGGCATTCCAAGCCACCATCGCCCGCGACCCGAACAAGGTCGCCGTGCGCACACTCGGCGACCGGCGCACCCTCACCTATCGCGAGTGGGGCGAGCAAGTCCGTTCGCTGGCAGCGGGATTCGCGGCGCTCGGGGTGCGGCACGGCGATCGAGTCGCGCTGCTGATGACGAACCGGCCGGAGTTCTATCCGATCGACGTCGCCCTGCAGCACCTTGGCGCCACCCCGTTCTCGGTCTACAACACCTCCTCCCCCGAACAGCTGAACTACCTGCTCACCGACTCGGGCGCGACCGTCGTCGTCTGCGAAAACCAATACGCCGCAACCATATTCGCGAGTCAGGACGGCGCACAGGTCGAGCATGTGGTGTGCATCGACGGCACACCGGAGGGCACCATCACCCTCGACGAGGTCAAGACACGCAGTCTCCAGGGCTTCGACTTCGACGCCGCTTGGCGCGCAGTGCAACCTGACGACACGCTGACCCTCATCTACACCTCCGGCACGACCGGCAGCCCGAAGGGCGTGCAGCTCACCCACGCCAACATGCTGGCCATGGTCGACGGCACCGAGGAACTCGCCAGTGCCACCCCGGCCGAGCGCATGGTGTCCTTCCTGCCCTCCGCACACGTCGCCGACCGCTGGTCGGGGCTCTACATCCTGGAGGTGCTCGGCAACCAGCTGACCACCGTCGCCGACCGCGCCGACTTCGCCGCGACGCTGGCCGACGCCCGCCCGACCGTGTTCGGCGCGGTCCCGCAGGTGTGGCAGAAGCTCAAGGCAGGCATCGAGGCCAAGGTGGCCGAGGCGACCGGAGTCAAAGCGGCCCTGGCGAATTGGGCGCTGACCGTAGGCCGCACCGCGTCCGACGCTCGACTCGACGGCAAGCCCGTCTCGCCCCTGCTCGCGTTGCAGGAGCGCGTGGCCGACGCGCTGGTGCTGTCGAAGCTGCGCGCCGCGGTCGGCCTCGGCGACGTGCGCCTCGCGCTTTCCGGCGCCGCCCCGATCGCCTCGGATGTACTGCGCTTCTTCAACGGCGTCGGCATCGCGGCCTCCGATGCATGGGGCATGTCGGAGCTGTCCGGCATGGCCACCATGAGCCCGCCCGGCCAGGTCCGCCTCGGCACCGTCGGTAAAGTCGTGCCGGGCAACGAGATTCGAATCGCCGAGGACGGCGAGGTGCTCGTGCGCGGCCCGATCGTGATGAAGGGCTACCTGAACAAGCCCGAGCAGACCGCCGAGGCGATCGACGCCGACGGCTGGGTGCACAGCGGCGATATCGGCGCCCTCGATGACGACGGCTTCCTTCAGATCGTCGACCGCAAGAAGGAACTCATCATCAATGCGAGCGGAAAGAACATGTCGCCCAGCAACATCGAGAACTGGATCAAGGCGTTCGCGCCGCTGATCGGCCAGGCCGTGGCGATCGGCGACAACCGCAAGTACAACGTCGCGCTCATCGCCCTCGACCCGGACGCGGCCGCCGTGTACGCCGACAAAGCGGGCGTCGCCCTCGACGCCGCCGTGCTCGCCAAGGACGTCGGCATTCAGCAGATCGTGGCCGACGCTGTCGCGCAGGCGAATTCGAAGCTGTCGCGGGTCGAGCAGATCAAGAAGTTCACCATCGTGCCGGACTTCTGGCAGCCGGGCAGCGAGGTGCTGACCCCGACGATGAAGCTGCGCCGCAAGCCGATCAACGACCGCTACGCCGCCGACATCGACGACCTCTACGCCTGAACAACGCCGCCGGGGTGGACCGTGAAGCCGGCCACATCGTGGCTACTCGTATGCTCTGTGCGCAGTCGCGACGAGGGAGATGGAGGATCCATGGCGGATCGGGAAGTGCTGACCTGGGAGTTGTTCGGTTCGGCGAGTCGGGAGTTGGCGACCACGATCGCGGACGACGGGTTCGAGCCCGATCTGATCCTGTCGATCGCCCGCGGCGGGTTGTTCGTCGCGGGCGCGCTCGGTTACGCGCTGGACGTGAAGAACCTGCACGTGATGAACGTGGAGTTCTACACCGGCATCGACCAGCGCCTCGACCTGCCGGTGATGTTGCCGCCGGTGCCGCAGGCGGTCGACCTGGCCGGCGCCACCGTGCTGGTCGCCGACGACGTGGCCGACACCGGCGCCACCCTCAAACTGGTGCGCGACTTCTGTGAGAAGCACGTGGCCGAGGTCCGGTGCGCGGTGGTCTATGAGAAGCCGCGCTCGGAGGTCAGGTGCGAGTACGTCTGGAAGCACACCGACCGCTGGATCAACTTCCCGTGGTCGACCGAGCCGCCGGTGGTGCAGCGCCAAGTCAAGGTGCTCGACGCATAACCCTCAGCGCTCCTTGCGTCCCTCGGTGATCGCGTCGAGGCGTTCGCCGAGCGCGTTGACCTGATCGCGCAGCGCGATGAGCGCGTCGAGCGGGTAGCCGACCGACGCCATCACCGACTCGATCATCTCCCTGGCTTGGCGTTGCAGCGCGAGGCCCGCGTCCGTCGCACGGAGTTCCACCGAGCGGCGATCGTGGGCACTACGCACGCTTTCCACGAAGCCGTGCGACTGCAGTCGCTGAATCAGCGGCGAGACAGTGCCGTAGTCCAGGCGCAGCTGTTCGCCCAGCTCCTTCATCGTCATCCCGGGCCGTTCCCATAGCGCGAGCAGGGCGAGGTACTGGGGATAGGTGATTTCCATCGTCTCGAGGAACGGCCGGTACGCCGCGGTCATCGAGCGGGAGGTCGAGTAGAGGGCGAAACACAGCTGGTTCGCCAACGACAGCAGGTCGTGGTCGGAGTCCCCAGCGGTTGCGGTGCTGCCCGGCGTTGCGGCCGGTTCGACACGCACCGCGGAACTGGGATGCGCTACTTCGGGCATCCAATCACCTTACGCCAGCGAGTTCGGCGCTGCTCATGGGCTTTTGCGTGGTCGGCGAGACGGCCCGCGGGTCGCTGTCCGAGTAGTTGCTCGTCGGCCGCGACGGGAAGATCGTCGAGTTCAGTTGAAACCGTTGGTGTTGCCTACTTCCATCGCGTCCATTCGGTCGGCGGCGCTGCGTTGGCCGTCGGCGTAGCCGCCGAAAGTGGTGGCCATCTGGTCTATGGCGGCGAGCAGGTTTTCGCGGGCGGCGCGATAGCCCTTGTCGCCGTCGGCGAACTTTTTGCCGAAACTGTCCTTGCCCCAAGGGGTACTCGCACCGCTCACCACACCGCGCAAGGTGGTGAGGGTGTGCGTGATGCTGTCGTGGATTCCGTCGCACTCGCCCGCTGCGTGTCGTAGCTGGTTTGTGTCGACCTCTACGTTGCCTGCCATTCGTCTGCTTTCCGTTCGTCTAGCGCTTCAGCGTGAAGGGCACATCCACGGTTTCTTCGGCGTCCGGATCGGTTGGGTCGTCGACTCCCTCGCCGGTTCCCTCGCGCGAGTCGTCGTCTGCCGACCAATCGCCGTACACCCACGCGGAGTCGTCCGGTGCGTGTGGCGCGTTGAAGACTCCGGGCAGCGGGGCCCAGTACGGCAGTCGCTTCGGGCGGGTCTTGGCTTTCATGTCCTTGCCGGCGCCCAGGAAGGGATCTGGTTGGCCGGCCGGGTGCTGGACTTGCGGGGCAGGGGGGTTCGTATTTCGGGTGGAGCCGGTACCGCTCGGCGGTGCCGTCGACGGTGGATGCGAGATCGCGGAGCCCTGGCCCGACGCGCCGGATGCCGTGCTCGACCGATCGCCGCCTGATCCGGTGTGCACCGAAGATCCTGGGATCGGGCTGACCGAACGCGTCTCGCCGCCACTGGAAGAGCTGTTTATCGGAGATACGGGCGGCGTGCCCCCGTCCACCGACGCCCCACGAGCGGCGGGCGGCTGCCAGCCGCCGTCGACCGAGGCCTCCCACGAGGTCGGCGGCACGAACCCGTTACGGCCCGACCGGGTCGAGCCTTCGCCGCCGGTCGACCCGTGCACCGAGGGCTGACCGCTCGATTCATGGACCGACGACTGACCACTGCCGAGAGACTCCTGCGCTGTGCGGTACGACTCGCGAGCAGTGTGGAACGACTGTCCTTGACTGTCGACTGTTCCCCGGCCTGTATGGAACGAATTCCCTTGACTGTCAAGCGTTCCGCGATCGGCACCGGTATGGAACGACCGACCGTCGCTGCCGAGCGTCCCTCGGCTGCCGGTGTCGCCTCGGCCCGACCCCGTGCTACCTCCCGAGTTCACCGACGGCGGGCCCTGGTGTGAGCCCGAACCGTTCGTCACAACCGGGGCCGAATTCTGTGATCCCCCACCACTCGTGTGAACTGAAGGTCCAGGCCCGGTGCCATGCGACGAACCGGTGCCATTCGTATGCACCGAAGGCGCAGGCCCAGTGCCATGCGAAGACCCGCCGCTTGTGCGAACTGAAGGTCCAGGCCCCGTGCCATGCGACGAACCGGTGCCATTCGTATGCACCGAAGGCGCAGGGCCAGTGCCACGCGAAGACCCACCACCACTCGTACGCACCGACGGCGCAGACCCGGTGCCGTGCGAGCTGGCGTGCACGCTCTGCCCGCCCGAGCCCACCGACCGGCCACTGCCCGACCCGACACGGCTGCCGTCGCCGTTCAACGACTCCAGCCGAATGGAGGATCCGGGTGATCGAGTCGAACCGTCGTGCATCGAACTACCGCGACTCGCCGCGTTGGAGGGCGGTGTCCGCGGCGCGCCCGGCTTGTGCATCCAGAGTGGATATCGCACATCGGATCTCGAGATCGGGCTGGATTTCGCGAAGGCGCCGCGCGCGCCACCGACCATCCCGCCGCGCGCGGCACCGCCGACCCAGCCCTGAGGTGTGCTGAACGATGACCAGTCTCCGGTCGCCACACCGACGGCGAGGTTTCCCGATGCCGAGCCGACCACGCCGGCCCCCGCGCCGATGAAGGCGCCGCGCCCGGTGCGCCCCCACACATTGTTCAGCTGCCGACCGGCCAACTTGTCGATCCCGTTGCCCAGATACCGCGCGAACTCCCGTGACGGCAGCGCTGAGGCGACCGACGCGAACACGGACACGCCGAATTCTTTGCCGTCGAAATGCCGCCGCTTGCCGTCGGCCATCTGGCCGAGCTGCACCGCCGCGTTCAATCCCCCTGACGTGATGGCCGTTTCGGCGAACTTCACGCCGTAGACGCCCCATCCCTTCGCGGTCGGCAGCACGAACCGCCCGCTGGCCACCGTCTTCCAGAAGTACCGCTTCTCCGCCGAGGCCCCCAGTTTGCGCGCCAGGTTCTGGATCACCTTCTGCACCATGTCCTCGAACACCCGCAGGAACGAGCGGGTGGTGGTGATGGCGGCGGCTTCCACGACGGTCGCGGTCGGCGGAAACATCCACGCCCACAGGATCTCCATCGCCAGCCAGGCCAGCGAGATGACGATGGTGAGCTTGGTCGCCTGAATCTGCGTGCCCATGTCGAAGGTCGAGTCCGAGATCTGCTGTATGTATTTGGCCAGCGAGTCCAGCGACTGGTCGCCGCTGCGGAGCCCGTCGAAGAGTTTGCCCATCTCCTCGGCGGCCTGGCCCTGCGGATAGGCCCGCGACGTGCTCTGCTTGGCCGTATCGATATGTGCGAGCTGCGCCTGCAACTGTTCGCTCGCGGTCTTCCAGGCCGCGGCGACGGCCCACATCTGGTCTTCGTCGCCGTCCGGCCAGGTCGATCCCGCGATCCAGCCGAGCCAGCGGAGCTCCTCGGGGAGGTACATGCTCATGCGACTCCCCCTCCTGCTCATCGATGGCGATCGGCGACGCCGCACGCGCGAAGCGCAGGGTCGCTGTCCACGATGACGCACGAGTAACCATCTCCGCCAGGCGAATCGGGCCTGGTCGCGACGAGTTCACCTACCAGTCATCAGCGCATTGCTCAATGGACCGATAATGGTTGCAGCAGTTCGTGTTTCAACACTTGCGAGTTGCCGGTCTCACTGTGCCGCAGTGACGACCGCCGCAGTTGCCGCGGTGTCGCCGACGGTGATCCGGATACCGGTGGCGCAGTGCTTCACCTGAATGCTGTCGCGGGCGAAACCCGCGCGCAGCCGATCGAGTTCGGCGGGGCAGCCGGACAGGTAGACGAAGTTCGCGGCGCTGGTCGGTACGCGGTAGCCGAGCTCGCGCAAGCCCGCGGTGAGCCTGCCGCATTCGCGGGTGATCGTTTCGGTGCGCAGCGCCAGTTCGTCCTCCGCCGCATAGCAGGCGCGGACACCGGCCTCGGCCAGCGCGGTCATGCCGAAAGGCAGCTGCCAGCGGCGAATTCGCGCGATAATCGGCGCCGAACCGAAGGCATAGCCGACGCGCAGCGCGGCGAGACCGTAGGCCTTGGAGAAGGTGCGCATCACCACCAGGTTGGGGTGCCGTTCGACGAGGGCGGCGGTGTCGGCGCGGTCACCGGGCGGAACGAAATCGATGTACGCCTCGTCGAAGACAACGGTGACCGACGGGTCGATGCGTTCGAGGAACTCGGCGAGCGCGTCGTGCCGAATGCAGGTGCCGGTGGGGTTATGCGGACTGCACAGCACGACGACCGCCGTGTGCTGGTCGATGGCAGCCGAGATCGCCTGGAGATCCTGATGGCCGTCGTGCGTAAGCGGCACTGCTGCGACCCGTCCGCGCACCGTGTCGGTCAGCAACGGATAGCCGTCGAAGGTCGGTGTCGCCATCACCACCGCCGCGCCCGGCGTGACGAACTCCTGCAGGATATGCATGATCACGCCGGTCGCGCCCGGGCCGACCACGACGCGGTCCGGTGCGTGCCCGAGCCGCTCCGCGATCAGCCCGGGCAGCCTGCGCGGGAGGAACTCCGGATACCGGTTGGCCTCGACCAACGCGTCCGTCAGCGCCACCTGCACCGAAGGCAGTGGGCCGTAAGGGTTCTCGTTGAGCGAAAGCTGGTGGCCGAGTTGCGCGGGGTGCACAATCATCGGGTTCCTCAGCGCCCGCCCCAGCGCACCGCGGCGGCCGCGGCGAAGTCTCCGGCATGGGCGAAGCCGGCGAACATCACCAACGATCCGGCGGGGACCCGGCCCGCCTGCACCGCTTGGTCGAAGGTGACAGGAATGCCCGCGGCGAACAGGTTTCCACATTCGTCGAAGGTGTCGGGGTGCCGTTCGATCGGCAGTTGCAGGGCATCACGCCAGTTGCGCAGGAACGCCCGGTTCGGTTGGTTGGTCACCAACACGTCCAGCTCCTCCGACCGCACGCCGATGCGGCCGCACACGGCGTGCGCCGCTTCCGGGACGATACGGTTACCGCGCGCAAGAACTTTCGCGATTTTCGACTCGGTGAAGCCGACATGCAGCTGGCCGGGACCCGCCTCCCAGTACTTGCGCGGCGGATCGGCGACCACCGTCATCTGCCCGGCGAATTCCGGGAGGTGGCGGGCCTCGATATCGAGAATCGGTGAGTCACCGGACTTTACGAGAAGTCCGACGCCCGCGCCGTCGCCGGGGACGGCGGCCTGTGGCTTACCGCGCACCTGGTCCTGGGTGAAGATCGGACCTGCGGCGTTCTGCACCGTCACGATCAGCGCGGAGCGTGCGTCACTGCTCATCAGGATCTGCCTCGCAACCTTCATTGCGTGGATGAAGGCGGCGCACCCGCCGTTGTGCAGGTCGATCAGCCACTCCGGTGCAATGCCAAGGCGCTCGGCGATCTCTCCCCCATTGCCGACGATGAATGTCTCCGGCATCTGGGTGTGCACGATGAGAACGTCGACCTCGTCGAGCAAGTCGGTACCGCGCCGTTCCAGCATCGGGGCGATGGCCTGCTCGGCCATGTCGGCGGGTGTTTCGCCGGGGGCGATGTGGCTGCGGAACGGCGGTGCCTTGAACATCGCGCTCGAGATCGCGTCCTCGGGTGAGGCGTAGCGGGTGAAATAGTCCGCGGTGACGCGGTTTTTCGGTAGGTAGCTGGAAACGTCGACCAGGCTGACGGTGTCGGTGCTCATCAGCGCATCCATTCCGGCTTGATCGGCTGTCCGTTGGCGTGGCGGTGTTCGCAGATCGCCTTGACATTGCGCAGTTCCATCAGGTGGCCCGCGTAGAAGATGTTCCAGAAATCGCCGACCCAGACCGGGCGCTCCGGCGGCGCGGTATCGGGGTAGCCGTTCTCGTCGTAGAACGGATGGTGGCAATTGGTCCACATGACCACCGATCCCGGCTTGTTCAGCGCCACCTGTGCGTCGGCCACCCGCATCATGTAGATCATCCAGAGGTGGTCGGGCTGATCCCAGGCGCAGTGATAATCCACAGTGCGGGCGGCGGCATTGGCGACGGTCCGGGTGTAGATGCGGGTGTTATCCCCGATGCGGTCATCGGACACCCAGAGGTCCGGCTCCCCGGTTTGCTCGAAACCCCGCATGCTGTAGGTCCATTCGCACAGGCTGCGGGTGTCGGCGAGATAATCGAATACCTCGTCCGGCGGCGCCGCGATGTACTCATGGACGGTGCAGAACTGTCCGTACACCTCGTCGTGCGGATACACGGCACGGGTCATGTCGAGGACGATCGGCATGGCCTGTTTCAGGCTGAGATCCTCGACTCGGTACACGCCCGGAACGTCGATGTCCGGCGCTTCGATGGGCTCGGCCTTGATCGTGGTCGGCGTGTCGGTCATGCGGAGAACTCCTTCAGGAACGGGGCGAACGGTGGTATTTCGTCTGGGTCACAGAGGATTTCGATGAATACAGGTCCTGTCGCTTCGCTGGTCTGGTCGAGCGCGGCTTCGAATTCCGCGCGAGTGTCGGTGGAGTAGGCCGGAATACGCGGGAACATCGCGGCGACCGCGGCGCCGATGCGTGCGGAGCCGAATCTGTTGTAGGTGTAATCGCCGGAGTAGTAGAGCTGTTCGCGGGTCACGCACATCGCGTGCGCGTTGTTGTTGAAGATCACGAAGGTCACCGGCACGTGATACTCGACGGCCGTGTGCACTTCGTGTCCGTGCATGAAATACGCGCCATCTCCGGCGATTACGAATGTTCTGCGGCGACGACCCAGCGCGCTGCCGATGCCCGCGCCGAACGCGTAACCCATGCCGCCCATGCCGAGGGCGATGACGAAGCGGCTATCGGGCGGCACCGGCAGGTGATGCACCGCCGCCGCGCCCGTATTGCCCGCATCGACAACCACATCCGTGCCCGGCGTCAGCCTGGCCTTGATCGCTTCGATCGCATCCCGGTAGCGCACGCCCGGACCCGATGCCGCCGGAACGCTCAGTGCGGGAGTCGGTATCGGCGCATATCCAGGCTCCGTAGGCGCTGTCGCCGAGGCCACCTCCACCAGCAGCGTCCGTAGCGGCCCGCGCAGCCAGGCATCTGTCCGCACGAACGCCGGGTCAGTGCCCACATGCAGCACATTCGGGCAATTCGCCAGGGCCGCTTCGAGACCGGCGCGCGCCATCACCGGCATCGGGGTGCCCACCAACACGCACAGGGCGGCGTCGCCGATCAGCTCGGCGATCCGCGGATGCCCCATGATCCCCGCGATCCCCGCGAACAGCGGATCGTCGTTCGGAAAGGCGTCCTTGGCATCCGGTGTCACCACCACCGCAGCACGCAGTGCCCGCGCCATGACGACGAGCTCAGCCCTGGCGTCGGCGCGAGCCACCTCGGGCCCCGCAACGATCACCGTGCGACCAGTGCAGGCGGCAACGAGGGCGAGCGCCTCGTCATGCGTGTCCGGTTCATCGCGAACAAAGCCCGGGCCGGACACCAGCCCAGCCCGGGCGGCCGAGCCGACATCCGGCAACAGTTGTGTCTGAATATCTTTGGGCAGCAACAGGACCGCCGGTCCGCCTGCCATCGCGGCGCTGATCGCCTGCTCGACGGCCGCGGTGACATCCCCGGCCCGGGTGAGCTTGACACAGAACCGCGCCACCGATCCGAACAGCCGCTCCGCATCGATCCGCCCCGCGCCACCACTGGTGTCCTGGAACGCTCCGCGCCCTTCGAGCGCGAGCGGCGGCTGTCCGACCAAGGCCAGCACCGGAACTCGTGAATCGAACGACTCCCCCAGTGCGGCAATGAGATTCAGCGCACCGCCGCCGGAGGTCGCGGCAACGACACCGAGTCGATTCGTAGTGCGCGCGTAGCCGTCGGCCATTGTCGCAGCGCCGAATTCATGCTTGGCGACGATGCCGGTGATCGATGCCGTGCTGCGATGCAGCGCGTCGTAGAGGTCTTCGATATTCGCGCCGCCGACACCGAAGACGTGGTCGCTGCGTTCGGCGATCAGGTCGACTATGTGGTCGGCAACGGACTTTCGGCACTTGACGGCGGTTTCACTCGCCGCTTCCAATATAGATCGCGTGCGATTCATCGCCCACAATGTATCTGAGACAGTCGTCAGATCACAATGTGACCTGCGTCATAACGGTCAGGAAATAGCTTGCTGCACAACAGCTTTGAACAAGCGACCAATTGTTGGTCCGATGCCCAACTGAACCAGGCGCTGATGCAGCCCTGACACAACCGAACCCGGCTCAACGAGATCGTCCCGCCGAGCCGGTGACACCAAAGTCTTACTGGATCAGCCGATCACGGAGTTCATGATCGTGCCCGCGCTGGTCGCGACCGCGCCGCCCGCCATCGCGCTGGCGATCATCTTCGGCGATTGCAAACCGCCACCGTTCCACTTCTCCCAGGCGAATCGTCCGCCGCCGTAAGTAATGGCGGTGATACCGGACAGCTGGACCAACCAGGTGAAGTAGCGGCCCATTTGCATCAATTTGTCTGCCAGGGGTGGCGCCTCCGGTGTCGGATTGCCGACCTCCGCGAGAACGGTGTCGTGTAGCGCGGCGAGAATCATGCTCACGTTCGTGCTCCTTTTCGCAGGCTGAGGTGGGTCCGGACACGAGCAATCGCGGTGTGGTCGCCAATAACTCGGATATCGAAGAAATCGCGCCGCCGAAGAATTCGACGACACCACCGGCACGACGGCGCTAGCTGTCGCTGCGGACTCGTACCATGTCGTCTCCTGCTTTCCGCTCGTCGCCGGAAAAACTCGTGACCTGGGCAATTCAACCCCATCAAGATCACGTATGCCCGCCGACACACCGGACAAACGGCCCACCGTCAGCCAGGGCGACCGACCGGTTTGTTGTCGGGTCGGCGACAACCACGGCGTGCCGCGCGAAAATTTCAGCGAAACCGGATGGCAGCCCGAAAACCTCCCCTATCCGGCCGAATCGTCGTATGCCGAACGTTCGCTGGAATATCCTTGGCGAGCAAGTTTCGCAGGAGTAGTCGCCGGCCGTGGGCGACTCGGGGGCCATCGGATCCGACGCTCCGGTGGCCGCCACAGAAGGGAAAACCATGCCGGACAGCCATTCTCCCACCACCGCCGCATTACCGACCAAGATCGACACCAGCGTCGCGCACGAAGCGCGCGTTTATGATTATTGGCTAGGCGGCCGGGACAACTATCCGGCCGATCGGGCGCTCGGCGACGCCATCGCCACCCACATCCCCGCCATCCGCACCATGGCCCGCGCCAACCGCGCGTTCCTCGGACGCGCGGTCGACTATCTGACCAGCGAGGCCGGCATCACCCAGTTCCTCGATATCGGCACCGGCATTCCGACCGCGGGCAACACGCACGAAGTCGCCCAACGGCTCAATCCCGCGGCGCGCGTGGTCTATGTGGACAACGATCCGATCGTGCTCGCCCACGCCCGCGCCCTGATGTCGAGCAAACCGCAGGGCAAGACCACCTTCATCCACGCCGACCTGCACGACCCCACCGGCATCCTGCACGACCAGACCCTCGCCACCACCCTCGACCTCGACCAACCGGTAGCCATCATGCTGGTCGCGATCATGATGTACTTCCGCGACGAGGACGACCCGCACGACATCATCAAAAACCTCCTCGACGTGGTGCCCTCCGGCAGCTACCTGGTGATCACCCACCCCACGGCAGACTTCGACGAGCACGCCATGTCCCGTGTCGTCGACTCCGCCGAACAGGCTGGCATCACCTTCCACCCACGCAGTCGCGCCGAAACCGAGGTCCTCTTCGCAGGCACCGACCTCATCGCCCCGGGCGTCGTCCCCGTAGTCACCTGGCGCCCTGCCCCCGACGAGAACCCGGCCGACCCCGAATCCGCCTGGTACTGGGCAGGCATCGGCCGCAAGCCCTGACGGATCCCACACCTGACCCCCCTCCCGCACCCCGCGAGACCACACCCACAGAGCTCCCATACCTTTCGCAGGGTGCTGAGCTGCTGTGAAGGGTATACACCCCCTGTGAACCCCCTTCCCACCAACGGGTTTCGCCACGCCGAAGCCCGTGGGACCGCAGCCAACAGCCGGATCGCCACGC
Source organism: Nocardia sp. NPDC046473 (assembly GCF_040645995.1). Lineage (NCBI taxonomy): Bacteria > Bacillati > Actinomycetota > Actinomycetes > Mycobacteriales > Nocardiaceae > Nocardia > Nocardia sp. NPDC046473. The sequence goes on along the minus strand of NZ_JBEYZJ010000005.1, from coordinate 690,102 downwards.
CAGAACCCATCCGGACACCCACCGTGTCAGCCCCACCCCCGCTGTACTGAGTGAGCGCCCGACACAAACGGTGTGCAGCCCCCCAAATCGCGTAACAGACGACAGAATCCGCGCACACTCTCGGGATCTGCACCGACCCTAGAGCCCAATTCCGAGTGCAGATCCCAAGACAGAGTGCAGATCCGAGGCGAAACACCCTTGGGCCGCAACCATCGCCGGATCACCACCCGAGAACCCATCCGGACACCCACCGTGTCAGCCCCACCCCCGCTGTACTGAGTGAGCGCCCGACACAAACGGTGTGCAGCCCCCCAAATCGCTTAACAGACGACAGAATCCGCGCACACTCTCGGGATCTGCACCGACCCTAGAGCCCAATTCCGAGTGCAGATCCAAGGCAATACACCCTTGCGGGGCGCAACCATCGCCGGATCACCACGCGAGAACCTAACCGGACACCCACCGTGTCAGCCCCACCCCCGCTGTACTGAGTGAGCGCCCGACACAAACGGTGCCCGCAGGTTTCTTCACCACCCCGGAAGCCGAGATTCACTCAATATCGAACTCCCGCAACGCAACCACAGCCAGATGACCACCTCAAAAACGCGACACCACGCACCTGACGCACACCTAAAGCCGGGTACCCCACCCGACGCGCCCAGCACCACTCACAGGAAAACGTGGACAGGTCTTCAGCTCAATGAACTGCTCACCACATGGAGCCCTAAGCAGCACTTGCCCGGATAGGTGCACCTTTGCGGGGTCTCTCAACGGTACTGATTGGTCACAGCCGATGAAGGTCGCCTCCGGTCGATGCCCAGGCCGCGGGTGAACGGTCAACCGAAGGCGCCCTTCGGATGGTCTCAGCGGGCGAGGGGCGCCTTCGGCCGCTGTACTGATTCGGGTTCGTGTAATCAGAGACCTCCGATAGTCTGCTGCCCCAGAGGTTTTCGACAGCTCATCGGATGACCGGAGTAGTGCTGGGCACGTCAGGTGGGGTCCCCGACCTTCTCTTCCGCGGCCTGTGATGGGCAGCGTGTGAGTTCCAGCGTGAAGACTGGCTGTGGTGCTGTTCTCGAGATTTATCGTGATCGAGACGAGTCAAATGGTTGTTGGCGCAATCGAGTCGAGTCAAATGGTTGAACTTGGAGATCAACTAACGACCATATGACTCGACTCGATGCTGGGGTTGGTTGCAGGATGTGGCGGCGGTGGGTGCGGGTGCTGCCGCGTCCAGTGATGATGTAACCCGTTGCTAGTCGGCGACTTTCACGACAGCCTTGCCGAAGTTGCGGCCCTCGAGCAGGCCGATGAAGGCTTCGGGGGCGTTGTCTAGGCCCTCGGTGATGTCTTCGAGGTAGTGCACGCGGCCGTCGGCGACCCACTCGGACATGTCGCGCAGGAAGTCCGGGAAGAGTTCAGCGACGAACTCGGACTGGATGAAGCCGCGGATGGTGAGGCTCTTGACGAGGATGCGGCCGTAGAAGGCGGGGAGCTGGTCGGGGCCGTCAGACAGACCGGCATCGTTGTAGTTGGCGATGAGGCCGCACACCGGGACGCGGGCGTAGGTGTTGAGCAGCGGGTACACCGCTTCGGCGACGGCACCGGCGACATTTTCGAAGTAGACGTCGATGCCGTCGGGCACCGCGGCCTTCAGCTGCTCGGCGAAGTCGGGGGCGCGGTGGTCGAGCGCGACGTCGAAGCCGAATTCGTCGAGCAGGGCCGCGCACTTCTTCGGTCCACCCGCGATGCCGACCGCGCGGGCACCCTTGATCTTGGCGATCTGCCCGACCGCCGAGCCGACCGGGCCGGTGGCGGCGGCGACCACGACCGTCTCGCCCGCCTTCGGCTGGCCGATCTTCAGCAGACCGGAGTATGCGGTGAACCCGGGCATACCGAGGACGCCGAGCGCCGTCGAGACCGGCACCGTGTCGGGATCGAGCTTGCGCAGACTCGACGCGGGCGCGACGTCATGCGACTGCCAGCCCGAATAGGACAGCACCACATCGCCTTTCGCGAATCCGGCGGCGCGCGAATCGACCACCTCGGCGACCGTGGCGCCGACCATCACCGCGCCGACCTCGACCGGCTTCGCATACGACTTCGCCGCACTCATCCGCCCACGCATATACGGATCGAGGGACAGATACAGCGTTCGCAGCTGCACCTGCCCCTCCTCCAGGGGCGGCAGCTCAGCCGTTTCGGTGCGGAAGTTCGCCGACGTGGGCGCACCTTCCGGGCGGGCAGCAAGCACGATTCTCGTCGTCTCGACCATGGATCCGAGCTTAGCCCCCGAGATCATCCCCGCCTGTCGCCCTGCGCGGTCGAACCGACCTCGCGGGCCCACAGCCACTCGGTGAGGTGCGCGACCGCCCGGTCCCGGTGTCGCCGATAGGTGTTGAAGGACAGGTGCAACGTCTGAGCGACGCGTTCCTGAGTGGTAGTCGGATGCAGGAACGTGCGGTCCACCAGCTCGCTCAGATCGGGCCGCAACATGCTCGCGCCCGTGGTCAGCAGGTCTCGGAGTGTGTCGACGGCGGGCAGGCCGCCGTCGTGCTGCCGCACCATCCGCGAGCGCAGCAGCGGGTTGTCTCGTATCCGTTCCGGCGTGTGCAGGTCGCGCAACGCATCCCGGACGGCGCGCGCGAACTCGGGCTCGGCGAGCACCACGTTGCCGCTGCCGGGTTCGGCCGAGTCGGTCGGCGCACCGGCTTGCCGGGCGTGCACGAAACGCAGCCACTCCGTGACATTCGTGCGGCGCCAGTCGTGCGCGAAAACAGGAAAACTCTTGTCGCCGACCGCGTATTCGGCTCCCGGTGCGGGCTGGAAACCGAGGTCCGCCATGGTATGGCCCCACCGGGCCGCGTCGGCGTACGCGCCGACCAACGTCCACGCCGCGTTGTCGCCGCGGCTCAGGATGTCGAGGGTTTGGCAGGCCGCGAACAGGGTCACCGACGGCGAGGCGAACTGACCGTGCTCGCGGTCGAGGAAGAAACGCCAGGCCCGGACCCGCTCGCCCGGTCGGGGCGCGCCGTGCTCGTGCACGTACCGCCACATCGCCGCTGCCCCCGGGTCTTCGCCGAGCTCAGCCTCGGTCAGCTCCAGACACACCGCATACCCGCGAGGCTCGCCCGACAATGCGCGGAAAACCCAGAACGCCGCAGGTTGCCGCGCCAGCCAGTAGTCCGCCAGCGCGGCCTGCTGTTCGCCCTGCCAGGCCGAGGTCATCGCGATGATCGGGTCCCGATCGCCGTCCCGCAGCCGGTCGGCGTACGCCTGCATCGTCGGCGGCGGGGTGGTGCACGTTTCGATCTTCGAGCGAGCGCCGGCCAACACGATCGAGTCGACGATCAGCTGGATCTGTTCCCGCTCAGCTACCGACGCGCGGATCCGGTCGCGCATCGCGGCCGAAATCCGTTCCCGCAGATCGGCATAGCGGCCGGGCGCGCGCCAGCGCGCGTCCGCGTCGAGGACGTCGCGGGCGATGTCGTGCGGATACAACCCGCGCGGCCCCTCATCGATGAATGGCAGCGTGCGCAGCCAGGCGAACAACTCACCGGCATCCGCGCCGATCACCTCATGCAGCAGTTCTTCGGTGGTCACGGGTGCGTGTGCGCAGATCTCCAGCGCCGCGCGGTGGCGTGTGCTCGGCGCCGCGTCGATCGTCTGCGTCAGCAACGTGCTCACCACGTCGGGTAGATCGGCGAGTGTGCGCGGGACCGCGCCCCGGCGTACCGCATCGACCAACATCGACAACGTCAGTGGGTGGCCGTGGCTGATGGTCAACAGCCGGTCGTGCCACTCGGGTGGGACCTGCTGAGCCGTCAGGTACCGCCGCCCGTCGCCGGGCGACAGGTTGTCCAGCGCGACAACTCGCATCAGATCTCGCCATGCCGGGTCCGCCCGCCACTGTGGCCCGGGTGCCTGACGCCCGGCGATCACCACGAGCACGTCGGCGGGTAGCGAAGGCAGGTACTCCTCGCGTACCCAGTCGTCGCTGTCGTCGAGCAATTCATACGTGTCGATCAGCAGGATCGGCCGGCCGCCGGCAACGGTCGGCATCGTGTCCGGCGCGATCCGCAGATGCCGAGCGTCGATCCGGACCACGGACCGTCCCGCGACTGCCGCGACCTCGGCGAACACCTCGAGCAGCGCGCTCTTGCCGATACCGCCGACACCGTGCACGAAGATCAGGCCTGGTTCGGCCAGCGCGGCTCGAAACAACGACACCTCATCGGCGCGGCCGACGAAGGAACGCCTGCGCAGCTCCCGCAGCCGCTCACCCAGCACCGTCACGAAACCCACGTTAGCCCAAGTCGCCCCCGGGTCATTCCCGGCTGATCTGCCAGGCGAATTGGGCAGTAGATGGGCAGTGCGTGGTCTGTCCAGGGGCGATCGGCCGATCGATGCTCAGGGGCGTCGCAGTCGTCGTAGTGAAGGAATGTCGTGGTGAATGACAGTGCAGTGCCGCTCGATGAACTGGTCGCGCGCGAGGCGGGCAGCCCCGTGTTCCGGGCGGTGGCTCACATGCGGGACCAGTTGGCGCGGCCGGTGACCGTCGCGGAGTTGGCCGGCGTCGCGCGGTACAGCACGTACCACTTCCTGCGAATGTTCAAGCGCGCCACCGGTTATACGCCGCACCGCTATCTCACCCTGCTGCGCATCATCGAGGTCGAACGACTGCTGGAACGTGGCGTCACGGTCACGCAGGCGGCGCAATCGTGTGGGTTTTCCAGCGCGGCACATCTGTCCGCGGTCTTCCTCCGCGAGACCGGTGTACGGCCGTCACACTGGCGGCCGACCAACGACCGATCTAGCGAATACGGGCCTGGCGGAACGCATCTCGCAGCTCGCTGACCAGCACGCCGGGTTGTTCCCAGCCCGCGAAGTGCCCGCCGTACTTCCGCTCGTTCCAGCTGGTCAGATTGTGGTAGCGGTGTTCGGCCCAGCGCTTGGCAACCGGAAACGGTTCGCCGGGGAACAGCGTGCAGGCGGTGGGCACGGTCACCGTCTGTGCGTTCTGCGCCTCCGCGCTGCGCGCCGTCCATCGCACCGCCTCCCAGTACCAGCGAGCGGTGGAGGCGCCGGTGCCGGTAAACCAGTACAGCGCAATGTCATCCACCTGTTGCGCCACGCTCACACCACCGCCGGCCTCGGGCCGCGTGTCCGAAAACGCGACCAGCGCCTCGCTCAGCCACGCGGCGAGCCCGGCCGGCGAATCGAGCAGGGAGTAGCCGAGCGTCTGCGGGAGCATGCCCTGGACAATTACGTGGGTGGGTCCGGTCATCATGAACCGGTCACGTTTGGCGAGCATGGCCTGCTCCGCGTCGTCAGCCGTCGCCACGTCCTCGGGGAGCGGCGAGGCGATCGGCATGGTCAGATGCAGTGCCGCAACCCGCTCGGGTGCCAGACGCGCCAGCTCGGTACTGACGAACGCGCCCCAGTCGCCGCCATGCGCCCCGAAGCGTTCGTACCCGAGCCGGGTCATCAGTTCTGCCCAAGCCTGTGCGGTACGGCCAGGGTTCCAGCCGACTTCGGCGGGCCGCTCGCTGAATCCGAAACCGGGCAGCGCGGGGATGACCACGTCGAAGGCGTCCGCGGCGGAACCGCCGTGTGCGACCGGGTCGGTCAGCGGACCGATCATGCTCTCGAATTCCAGCACCGAGCCGGGCCAACCGTGCGTCAGCACCAATGGAAAGGCGTCGGGCTCCGGTGAACGCACGTGCCAGAACGCGATGTTCAGGCCGTCGAGCCGGGTGCGGAAGTGCGGTATCGCGTTGAAGCGCTGCTCCAGTGATCGCCAGTCGTGTTGTCGCCAGGCAGCCAGCAGGCTCTGCAGGCGTGCCAAGCCGATGCCCTGGGTACCGTCCGGAACCGTCTCGGCTTCGGGAAGCCGGACGTGGTCGAGGCGCGCCCGCAGGTCCGCCAGGTCGTCCTCGGGAATGCTTACCGGAAAAGGTTCGATCTCAGTCACCATCGCGACGCTAGGCCATCGACACCGATCTGCTCGATGCGAAAAATTGCGCAGTACGCCGCGGCCGAAAGCGATGTCCGGGATTTGCCGTTGGCAGAACTACTCGAACGCACCGTGACCAGCAACAACTAACGGCGATAACAGTGCGCCCGATAGGCCGAGTGTCGGATGCCACGACAGTAGCTCTTGCGCGTCGAACGAAAGGATCGTGAAATCAGCAATGCGGTGGGCGGTGCGCAGTACCTGCGAGCTTGCTCACTCCGGCACCCACTGACCTCGCTGCCGATCGGCATTGGCCGCACCCTGATAGAGCTCCGCTCTGTCTCGTATACGACCACCTGCATAGGGAGTTTCTCTTGGCACGCCTACGTCGCACCCGCGTCGCACTGACGATGACCACCGCCGCGATGGCGGTCCTGTTGACCGCGGGCACCGCGGCCGGACGGCCGATCGGGCCGTTCGATGTCGGCGGGGCGATCGAGGTCGAATACGACCAGGCCGGCGGTGGCGGTGTGTTCGGCGATCCGGTGAACCCCGAATCGGATGCGGGTCGCGGCGGCAAGTACCAAGCCTTCGAGCGCAACGCCTCCATCTACTGGCACCCGGCCACCGGAGCCCACCAGATCGGCGGCGCGATTCGCGACAAATGGGGCAACCTCGGCTTCGAGAACGGGCTGCTCGGCTATCCCGTGACGCGCGAAGAGCCGACCCCGTCGAAACCCGGTCGCTACAACCACTTCCAGGGCGGCTCGATCTACTGGTCGCTCGGCACCGCCGCACATCAGATCGGCGGCGCCATCCGCGACAAGTGGGGCTCCTACGGCTGGGAGAACAGCCCCCTCGGCTTCCCGATCACCGACGAGGCCACCGCCAGGAACAACGGCCGCTACAACCTGTTCGACGATGGTGCGATCTACTGGTCCAGCGCCACCGGCGCGCACGTCATCTGGGGCGCGATCCGCACGACCTGGGAAGCCAGGGCGGGTGTCAACGGCGGCTACGGCTACCCGACCAGCGACGAGTACGACTACCAGAACGGCAAAGCCCAGGACTTCCAAGGCGGCCGCATCACCTGGCAGCCCTGACCCGCCTCGGCACCCATTCGTCCGACCGGGCCGGGCGCGCGATGGTTGAGCCTTCATGCCATCATCGCCTACCAACGCTCCGCCCTGTCTCGTCACCGAGTAACGCCTGACTGAGGAGTTCTATTGGTCCGCCTTCGTACCCACCGCTCGTCCAGCAGCGCAACGCTGGCCACCGTCGCGCTGGCGCTGCTGCTGACCGCGGGCACCGCGCAAGCCCGCCCGATCGGCCCGTTCGAGGTCGGCGGCGCGATCGAGGTCGAATACGACGCGGCGGGCGGTGGCGGCGTGCTCGGCGACCCCACCTCCCCCGAGTCCGACGCCGCCAACGGCGGCAAGTTCCAGACCTTCGACCGCAATGCCGCGATCTACTGGCATCCCGACACCGGTGCGCACGAGGTCGGTGGCCCGATCCTGGACAAGTGGCGCGGGCTCGGCGCGGAGACCGGCGGGCTGCGCTACCCCGTGACCAGCGAACAGTCGACCCCGTCGAAGCCCGGTCGCTTCAACCACTTCCAGGGCGGCTCGATCTACTGGTCCGTCGGCACCGCCGCACACCAGGTCAGCGGCGTCATCCGGGACAAGTGGTATGCCCTCGGTGCGGAGAACAGCCCCCTCGGCTTCCCGATCACCGACGAAGCCCCCGCCAAGAACGGCGGCCGCTACAACCTCTTCAACGACGGCGCGATCTACTGGTCCAAAGCCACTGGCGCACACGCGGTCTGGGGCTCGATCCGAACCAGCTGGGAGGCTCGGGCTGGTGCCGACGGTATCTACGGCTACCCGACCAGCGACGAGTACGACTTCGAGAAGGGCAAGGCCCAGGACTTTCAGGGTGGCCGAATCACCTGGAAGCCCTGAGGAATTCGACCAGCACGGCCCGCGCCGCTGTCCGGCGCGGGCCGTGCTGCAGGAACCTCACGACCACCAAGTGCGAACGAGGTTGCCGTCCTCGGTTCGGACGAGCAGCTCCAGTTGACGTTGGACTCGATGGACCAGGATCGGGCTGTGCGGTCCGGCCTTGAATCCCTGCTCGCCCTGGACAACTGGGCCCCAAGGAGACCAGGCTGACGATTTGGTCCAGGTGGCGGTGTAGACGATGCCGTCGCCAGCGACCGCGAATACGTCCAGTCGATCCGGATATGGTGTCGCGCAGGTGATTCCGACACCGTCCGGCACCGGAGCGCCGCCTGGCAAGCCCAGTGGCATCCAGTGCGGTGGGTTCGTTCCGTCGAAGGTTCCATCCCAGACTTGACCGTCCGTCGTCGTGGCCAGCACGCGGGTCGGCGAACCGGGGGCGACGGTGAAGGTTCGCAACGATTGCCCGTCGGTGACTTTCGTCCACGGCGGTATCTGCGGGAACGTCGTCGAGCGGATGATCGTTTTGGCCCACAGCGCTCCGTCCGTGTCGAGCACGAGCAGCCGGTCGTCGGCGATCAGGATGTCGCCGTCCTTGCGCAGGGTGAACCCACCTACCGGGATCTTTATCCATCCTCCGTACTCGCCTGAAAGAGGGAACCCGAAGTAAGGCTGAGCGTGCCAATCGAATTGGATGTACAGGTGCCCGTCAGCACCGGGGAGCACCAGTTCGACCCCGTCGACCGAGGAATGCGATGGTCCCGCGTAGAGGGTTCCGGGCGCGGCCAGCGGCACCGCTGTGCCGAAAAACGACGGCTCCTCCTGGACCCACGGCCCCCACGTCCCCACCTGGTCCACGACAGAGCTGAGGAACAATCTGCCCTCATCGAGTACGGCGGCGACAAGATGGCCGGGGAAGCGGGAGACGCCGCGCACCGAGCAAGTCGGTGTAAACACGGGCCCGCCTTGCTGATTCGCTATCTCGGCCCAGCGCGGCGCTGCGTCGAGGCAGGCGTCGAGATGTCGGTGCCGCAGTGGCTGGTTCGGCGTCGCGACGAGCAGGTCGCAGTGGTCGTAGTACTGCTGGTCGAACGACGGGCGGACCGCCTGGGTCAGGCTCCCCTCGATTCGACTGTCCGGCACCGCTTCCCACGGTCGCCACTTGTCGGTGTGCACCGCGAACGGCAGCGGACCGGTGTTGCGCACATCCTCGTCGAAATCGGATGAGTCGAACGTCAGCGTGCAGTCGCGCAGCGAATGGTCGCCCATCAGCGCCTGCATCGTGAAACCCATGTTCCAGTCGGCCTCGTCGTCGCCGTCGCTGAACGCCCGGTGGCCGACGTCTATGGTCATATCCGGCGCCGCCCGAACAGGCCCGGTGTCGAAGAAGATCCACTCGGTGTCGTGAGTGGTGTCGTCGTCGACCGGTCCGACGGCAATGATCTGCTCCTTGGTCACCTCGGTGCAGCCGATCCGCACCGTCGCGGTGCCGAGTGTTTTCTCGTCCATGTCCTCGTCCTTGGTGCGGACGAAGATCACCAGACCGAGCACCTGATCCGGGTCGAGGCCCGAAACCTCCTCGGTACGAATCGGTTTCCGGAAATCGTGCACGTTGTGCAACAGCGACTTGCCGCGGTATTCGAGCACATAGGACCGCTGTCCCCACTCGACTCGGCCGCCCCGCACGAACGGATTCTCGAAGCGCGGGTACAGGTCCGTCGGCAAAGGTGCGTTGCCGTAATGGAATTCGCCGCCGTCACCGTATTTCAGCACCAGCGCCTGACTTCCGCCCTCCGGCATCGGCATGTGGTAGGTGCACTCCATGTCTCCGGTGTCGTCGAGATGCACCCGCGCGCTGCTCACTCGCTGTTTGAACTGCTCGAAGTCACCGAATTCGGCCTTGTTGCCGACCTGGACGATCCAGATGTTCTTGCCGTCGTGATGCCAGTCGCGATCGGCGAAGTAGTCCTGCGGCAATGGCTCTGCCCAGATCCGCTCCAGGTCGCGCAGCTGCCGCTTCAGATCGATGCCCTTGTCGATGTTCTTCTCGTTCTCGATCTGCTCCTTCAGCTTCTCGATCGGCTCCTTACCCGCCGACTCCACCGCCTTGTTATAGACGTCGACCTCGTCCTCTTGGCGACTCAGCCACGTGGGGTGCTGATTGGAGAACACCCCGATATAGGACTCCCCCGGATCCCCGGCGCCGGACTCGGTGTGTACGTACTTGCCGAACACCCAGAAGCCCTTGGGGCCGTAGTGGAATACGTCGAAGGCCTCGAACAGCGAGGAGTTGGCGTCGTCGTAGGCCGAGCAACGCCGCTCCTCGACCTGGTCGAAGCCGCTCTTCGGGAAGAACACGTGCGACCCGGCATCGGCGAGATCGTCCTGAATGTCATGGAAGTCGTAGGCGATGATCGCCGCCGGTCCGTGTTGGACCACCATCGGCAATGCGTAATACCCGGTCCACCAGTGCAATCCGTCGACGCCGTCGCTGCTGCTGGCGAACGGATTGACATGCCCTTTGGCTTCGTTGGCGATCACCGCCCCGACACCGCCGACCACCGCCAACGTCGGCGCGAGCCCACCGACGCCGAGCACGGCGTCGCCGACCGCGCCGGCCAGGGCACCGGCGAGTGCGCCACCCGCGCCGGCGACCAACGGTGAAATATCAAGATTCACCAGACCCGATGTGGTGAAGACGTTGAGCGTGCCGTTCACCGTGGCCTGGTTGACATTGGACTGGAAGTTCAGCTGCCCGGCGCGGAAGTTCTGAATGCTGGACAGCATGATGTCGGGATTGCGGTAGGTGAGGATATTGGCGCGCGTCCGGGTCGAACCCTCCAGGAAGATCGACAGATCATCGGCGATATCCTCGGCATTCGACGTGTTGAACAGGGCACCGAGCAGCACGCCCGCAGCGGCGCCGTACACACCGCCGACCAATCCGCCGATCAGTCCGAAGAAGCCACCGCTCTTGACCTTCGGCAACAGCGAACCGACGATACCGGCGAGCTGTTTGAAGATACCGCTCTCGCCGAGACCGAACTTGTCGACCGCGGCCAGCGCGCCCTTGACCACCTGCTTGTTGAGGAAAGCCGATGCGCCCCACCAGAAGACGACGCTATCGTCGGCAGTGTTGTAGGCGCCGAGGTGGGCCGCCTCGATCTCCTCGTTGGTCTCGCGGATGAACCGCGAGTATTTCTCCAGCTTGGGCGCGTAACCCGCACGGTAGGAATCGATTTCGTCGCGCTTTTCGGAGAACCCGATGCCGAACTTATGCGCCTCATCGAAGGTAATCGAGACCCGGGACCGATCCATGAAGCCGGTCGCAGGCGGGTGCGCGACGATCTCGAGCAGAACATCGGGCACCCGATAGGTCGAGCTGGCTACCGCGGCACCGATTTCGGAGTCGCCGTCGTTGAACAACCCACGGGTGCCGAACAGTAGCTCGACGGCATCGCCGAACGCGTTGTCCCGGCCGCTGGCTTTGGAACTGAACTGGCTGCGACCTCCCGGTGCGCCCATCGCGCCCTTATGGGTGAACCGCGCGATATCGAACAGCAGCAGATCGGCTGCCATCGTCGCCTTGTCGCGGACCTCGTCATCGAGGGCGAAGTCGACCAGGTTCAGCAACGACCACAGATGCTCGCGGTAGTACCCGGAGGAGTTGAATTCGGTCCAGCCCATCAATATCCGGTGATTGAGCCACCGCAACACGCGCGCTTTGCCACGCTCCCGACGTTCCTTGCCGGTGCGGATGCCGTCCTTGGTGCCGCCCAGCAGGAAACTGCCCGGCTGGAATTCGTCGTCCGGCCACAACTGCCCGGCCAGATACTCCGAGGACGCGAACATGATGTAGTGGTTCTCCGACCAGTACTCCATTTCGTTCTCGGCGTCGTAGCCGAGGTCGGTGCGCACCTTCTGGAACGCCTTGTTCTGCGTCGCGCGCAACGGCTCGTCGAGCCAGAACTTGTAGTGGTGGATGGCCTTTCGCACCGCCTCCTGCGCGATCGGCGAGAAGGTGACGGCCGCGCTGCCCGGCACGGCGGCGCTCTCTTCCAGGATGATGCGGAGCTTCTCCTGTGCGGCCAATAGCCGAGCTGTCATGTCCGGGTTGCCGGTGATGCCGTCCGCCGCAGCACGATTGGCGAAGAACTCGGTGAAGGTCGCCGTGTCGAGCGCGGGCCGCTGCCGCCACCGCAGCTGATCGCCGCTCGCCACCTTCGCCGGAATGCTGCCGAACAAGTACAGCGTCCTGATGAGATGACACAGGCCCATGTCGGAGTTTTCCTTGTTGGCGTACACCTCTTTCACCGGGTTGTCCATGACGCGCAGCCAGTATTTCGTCATCTCGGAGTGCGGAAACTTCTCCACATCGTCGAGCTTGAAGCCCGCCGTACCGATCCGAATACCGAATCGATAGTTCGACCGCGGCACGCGCTTGTCATCCAAAATCTCCACCGTCGACAGGAACTGCGCCTGCACTGTGGCCGCCGCGTCGCCGGTCGTGGTCAGTCGCAGCGCTTCGTTGATCGCGCCGCGATAGTCCCGCTTCCCGGCGTCGCTGTCCGCGAACGGGAATCGCTGATCGACGGCACCGCCCACCACGATCCGCAGTTCCGTTTCGAAGTCCGCGAGGAACTTCTCCAGGTCCTCGAGCCACGGCACCGACGGAACGAGCGGAGCGAACACCGGAGTGCCCGGGGGCGGCTTGGGCAGGCGATGCGCCGGTTGATACAGCTCCGGAATCAGCCACGGCTTGTCCTGGGCGACGAATGCCCGGCTGATCGACCGCCCGGCGTGGTCGGTCTCGAAGTCGTCCCCGTCGAAGGGCGCCTCGTTCTTCAGCGGGTCGAACAGCTGACCCGGCACCCAGTTCTTCGGTACCGGATTCGCGGTCGCCCGCTTGCGCCGATACAGCTGCAGTGGCGACTTCGCCAAGGCCGAGCCGAACCGCTCCTGCTCGAAATCCTTCGCCAGCACCGCGATTCGCTCGCGCAGCAGCTGCGGATCCCGGAACTCCAGCCAGTCGCCGAGCCGGCCGATATACGCGCCGCTGAACGCCTGCCGCCGGACGTGCTCATCCGCGTCCCACACCGGCCGGTGACTGTCCAGATAGAGCCGAGGCGGTTCGCCCTTCCGGCCGCGGGGCGTACCGGGCAGGCCGACGGGCAACGGCGACGACGTGCTGATCAATTCCAGCAACTGGAGCTCGTCCAGGTCTTTCGTCTCGCGGGCGATGTCGCGGAACGTCTGGAGGTTGAATCCGCGCAGCTGGGTTTCGAAGAACCAGCTGCGCCGCTTCGCCAATTCGGCACGCAGATCGGCGTTTTCGTCAGGCATGACCGGTCCCCCGCCTCAGTTGCCGTCGTCGGCTGTCAGCGCAGCGGGTGTCCGGCTCTCGACCGCCGCAGGCGTCCAGGTGGGCAGCTGCGCGTCATCACGCAGCATGACCAGCGTCGTCGGCAGACGCACCTCCCACTCGTCGACGACGACCTCTTCAGCCTCGGTCGCGTTGCGCGCCTTGATCTCCGCGATGATCGACACGTATCGATCGCTGAACATGTCCGGGATCTCCTCGCCCATCCACACGTCGCCGGTCTCGTGGAAGTGCGCCAGCGCGGCCTCGAAACCGGGCCGCACCGGAATGACGACGCGCGCCGCGCCCGCCTTCAGGAACGCCTCGAACTGCGGATCGACGTCCTGGATCAAAACCAGTTCGCCCCAACGGTTCTGCCTGCCCCAGAAGTACGGGTAGAACAGGTACATCAGCTGTTCCCATTCGAAGGCCCGCTCGAAGAACGCCACCACCGCGCCCCACTGCTTGATATAGCGCGGATCCCCCGGGAACTGCTGCGGGTCTTTCGGTGCCGGATAACCGACCTGGTCGAAGTGCTCGCTCATCAGCAGGTGGATGAACGCCTTCTTCAGCTCGTCGCGCTCGGTGGTCGAATCGTGCGAGAAGGCGGTGGCCAGGCTCATCTGGGTCCGCAGCGCCGTCTGGTAGCGCCCGAGCTGGTCCAGGAACTCCGTACGCTGACGCTGGTATCCCGCGACGATCTTGGCGTGCGTGTCCAGCTGCCACTTCGCCAGCGCCGCGTCGGTGCGCCGGCAACTGATCCCGACGGCGTAGTTGAATTGCAGTGTCTTCGCGAAAGTCCGCATGGTGACGGGTATCTCGCCGGTCTCGCCGTTCAGCACGAACGACTCGTTGAGCACGGTGTTCTTGACCACCCTGAGGTACTTCGTTTCGCCGATGAAGAACTCGAACTCACGCTCCTCCGGATCATCCGGCAGCACCAGACTGCGATTCGTGCGCTGCACATAGCCGCTGATCGCGGCGTATCCGTCCGGCACCGTGATCTTGAACGCGTTGAAATACTGGCTGTACAGCGGGCTGCTGCTCGAGCTGCCGTAGTTGCCGTCGATCGCCTTGCCCGCGTCCCCCTTCTCGACCATGGCGAAGGTTTTGACGAGTTCCTCGGGCGGCGGCGTCACCGCCCCGGTGACGCCGTATAGGGCAGCCCAATACATGTAATTCGACGCATCGAGTTGCGCGGGCGTGACGGTCGGCTCGATCGGCCGGACGAGCTGGAAGTTCTCCCGCTGCGCGCCGTCCTTCAGCGATTCGATCAGGAACGACGCGGGCTCGGGCACGACGACGTCGTAGAGCAGTCGCTTGCCGTAGTTGACGACGCGCGTCTTGTATTTCTTGTCGACCCACTGATAGATGCCGCGAATCGGCCTGAGCCCGTTGCCGTTGTCGAGCTGGTGCACCGTCTCCTCGGTGTAGACCTTCTTTTCCCGTTGCGTCCGTTCCTGTTTCACCGATTGGCTGAGCTTGTTGACGGCGCGGTCGGTGACGCTGCGGGCATAGTTGGTCTTGCTGTTCTCGACCAGCCTGCCGTAGTTGCTCGTCGAGGTCTGGTCCTGGGTGGCGGAGCTCTGCTCGCCCGCCTCCTTCGACGCCTCGCTGGCGAGTTCGTTGCGCTCGGTGGTCTGGGTGTCGCGCTCACTGCTCTGCGCGGACTCGGTCGACTCGGTGACGATCAGCTCGGAGGTCTCCTCGCGCTTGGTCGTCTTCTTCAACAGCTCACCCGGCAGCACGTTTTCGATATGGGAGACATCGGCGGGCACGTAGCCGACGAGTTCCTGCCGGACCACCTGCAGGTCGCCGACGCCGATGGGCCGGGTGATCGCGTGACTGAAATCCGGCACCGGCGGGTCGGTTTCGGAAGTTTCGATGGCCTTCGGCTGCACCGCGAACAGATTGTTGCCGAGGCGATAGACGTGCGCCGGCCGCGGCAGCCTGCTCGGCTCGACCTCCCGTGCCAATGCCAGCATCCGGCGCTTGAGCACGCCGAGGATGTCCTGCACCGACGCAGCTGCGACGTCCGACATCTCGGCCTGAAGATGTTCGCGGACAACAGGATCCATCGCTGTCAGCGTCGCAGCCGCCAACCCGACCACGCTGGGTACACCGGTGGCGTCCTCGTGTTCGTCGGCCACCCGCTGCTGTTGCGCCGGTGCGGCCGAGTGGACGGCGAGCTGGTCCGGCCGCGCGGACATCAGGAGCTCGTAGGCCTGCTGGAAGGCCGCCTGTTCGGTCGTCAGCGTGGCGAGGCGGACCTCGGCAGCATCCGGTCCGGGCTTCGCCGCCGCGAGCCGCGGATCGCCGCCGGGGCGGGGAAAGAACTCCTCGGGAATGCGGACGGGACGGTCCAGCAGGGTATGGATGCGGTCGATGGTCAACGGATCGGTGCGGCCGGCCGCGAAGTCGGCGATGAAGGCGATCACCTGGCGCATCGAGGTGATGGCGGGTGCGTCGACCCGGTCGAATCGGGTGGTGATTTTCACGGCGACCAATACGTCACCGGAAACCACCGATTCGTCCTTGAATTGCTGTGACGCAACGAGATCGGCGGCCTCTTGGCCGAACACATCCTTGATCGCCTTGTTCACCTTGGCGGGCAATGGTGTCGGTGGTGGCGTCGTCGTGAATGACGTCGCCGAGAGCGCAAGCAATCTCGCGCGCAGATCGGCATACTTCGGCAGACGGGCAAGTCCACCGTCGGTCAGCGTGTTCGCCGGTCCGTTGACCACTCCGTCGATATAGGTCTCCGCCTCGGCCCTGACCAGCGCATACGGGCCGGGCATCAGCTCGCGCAGGCGCTTCTGGAAAACGGATTGCGATGTCAGGTCGATCGAATTCCCGCTGTCGGGAAGAACGAACGCCTGCTGGATGAAACGAAACATCTCGATCATGAGATCTCCCTCGATTTCGGCTACCGAAACTCCCCCGAGCTCGTCACTCGGCGAGGGACCCAGCCCGGACCGCGGTGACTGGCCAATGGTGATCCGTTCCGCGTGCCGCCGGAAGATATCGGTCGGCTCAGCGGACCTTCGGGAATCGGCGGATCGACCTATCGGGGCCGATATCGCAACGTCGGCAACGCACCACCGAGGAATGGTCGCCGCCTGATGCGCCACGGCGAGCTTCGGCCGACCCCGAGCACCGCGCGTGCTCGGGGTACCGCACTCAAGCGGGCTGGCCCATTTCGCTGGGGAACTCCGGGCGGCCGTCGTTGGCGGGGAGGGTTGGGTAGGCGGCGCGGAGACGTTGATGCGCCGCCTGCGTTGCGTCGAGGTGATCCAGGCCCAGCAGAGCGGCACCGAGAACCGGTGGGGCAACGACTATTCGGGGCTCGGCAAGGGGGGCCGCAGTGGCCAGTCGGGTCTTCACGTTGTCGATCAGCAGCGGCTGGCGGGCCGCCAGAACACCGCCGCCGAGGATGACCGGAGTGGGTTGGTCGAGCAGGTCCAGCTTGCGTAGGACAACGAACGCGAGGCGGGTGATCTCGTCAGCTTGACGATCGATCAGGCGCAGGGCGGTCGGGTCGCCTGCCTCCGCGGTGGTGAACAGAACTCGGACCAGCTCGTGCAGTCGATGCTCGGCCAGTTGGCCGAGATGGATCGCCTCGGCTACCGCGTTGGCTCCGGCCAGCCCGAAGTAGTCACCGATGGCGGCGGACAGCGCGGTCGGCTCGCCTCGGCCGTCCTCGGCGCGCGAGGCATGCCACATGGCTTCGGCGGCCATCCCGCCGCCGCCACCCCAGTCACCGGTCAATACCCCTAGGGCAGGAAAGCGTGCGGTGCGACCGTCCGGCAGCAGTCCGACGCAGTTGATCCCGGCGCCGCAGACCACCGCGACGCCGCGCGGCCCGTCGGTGCCCGCGCGGAGCAGACCGAAGGTGTCGTTGACGACGCCCACGGTCAGACCCCACGGCCGCGCCGCGATGGCGGCATGGATCCGCTGTTCCTCAATGGGCAGATCGACATTGGCCATACACGCACTGACCCGGGTGGTGAGCACCCCGCCGCGGGTGAGCCCCGCCTGCCGGGCGACCGCCTCGACGAGCGGACTGAGCCCCTCGATCGCCTTGCGCGCGCCGGTCTTGTGCGGCTGGTAACCGGCGCCTCGCGCGGCGCCGAGGATGGATCCGTCGCGCGCGACCAGGGCAACATCGGTCTTGCTGTTGCCCGCATCGATGGCCAGGACGCCCGGAACCTGTTCATTCTGTGGGAGTTTCATCAGACGCTTCCCCCGCCAACAGTTAACGGTGTTTGTCGACATGGTCACGCCCAATCCAGGTAGGCGCGGTTATGGGCGAGCAGCCGGTCGGTCAGCTGCTCGGCCAGTTCGTGCTGACCGACCAGCGGGTGTGCCAGTAGTGCGTCGAACACCAGGCCGCGGCCGCCGGCGAGCGCGGCGCGCAATGCGAGCTGCTCGTAGGCGGTGGTGTGGGCGATGAGGCCCGCGTAGAGGGGTTCGATCGGTCGTTGCGGTAGTGGGCGCACCCCGTCGGCGTCGACCTCCGCGGGCACTTCGATCACTGCGTCGTCGGGCAGGAACGGCAGGGTGCCGTCGTTGCGGGTGTTGACCACTTGAATACTGGCGCCGGTACCGAGCAGCGCGGCGAGTAGATGCACCGCGGCCTCGGAATAGAAAGCGCCGCCGCGTGTTCCGAGCAGATCGGGTTTGGTGTCCAGGGCCGGGTCGGCGTACAGGTCGAGCAGCTGCCGCTCGATGGCCGCGACCTCGGCGGCGCGGGAGCCCTTGGTGGCGAGCTCCTGGACCACCACATCGTGCTGATAGAAGTAGCGCAGGTAGTAGGACGGGACGACGCCGAGCCGCTGGATCAGCGAAAGGGGTAGCCGCACATCGGCGGCGATCTCCTCACCGAAGTCGGCGAGGAGCTTGGGTAACGCCTCGTGCCCGGTACCGGCACCCGGGTAGTCGAGCACAGTCACCCCACGCTCCCAGGTGAGGTGATTGAGGCCGACATGATCGAGCCGGATCAGTTCCGGGTCAACGCCCAAGTGCGCCGCGAACTTTCGCTGGAATCCGATGGCGACGTTGCACAGGCCGACCGCCTTGTGTCCGGCGGATTGCAGTGCGCGGGTGACGATGCCGACCGGGTTGGTGAAGTCGATGATCCAGGCGTCCGGGTTGGCTCGGCGCACGTGTTCGGCGATGTCGAGCACCACCGGAACAGTGCGCAGTGCCTTCGCCAGACCACCGGCTCCGGTCGTTTCCTGTCCGACGCAACCACATTCGAGGGGCCAGGTCTCGTCCTCGTTCCGCGCGGCCTGCCCACCGATCCGCAACTGGAGCAGCACCGCGTCGACGCCGTCGACCCCATCCGCGACCGAGGTGGCCGTGCTGACCCGCGCTCGGTGTCCCTGCTTCGCGAAGATCCGGCGGGCCAACCCCGCGATCAGCTCCAGCCGGTCCGCGGCCGGATCGATCAGTACCACTTCATCGATCGCCAAAGTCTCACGGAGACGGGCGAACCCGTCGATCAACTCCGGCGTGTACGTGGATCCACCACCGACTATGGCTACTTTGAGTGCGCGCATCAGCCCTTGACCCCTGTCAGTGTCACGCCTTCGATGAAGGCTTTCTGTGCGAAGAAGAACAGGATGATCACCGGCGCCATCACCAGCAGGGTGGCGGCCATGGTGAGATTCCAGTTGGTGTGGTGGGCGCTCTTGAACGACTCCAGCCCGTAGCTGAGCGTCCAGGCGCCCGGATTCTCGCTGGCATAGATCTGCGGCCCGAAATAGTCGTTCCAGCAATAGAAGAACTGGAACAGCGCCACCGCCGCGATGGCCGGCTTGGCCATCGGCAGCACGATCCGCAGCAGGATGCGCAGTTCACCGCAGCCGTCGATGCGGGCCGCCTCGAGGTAGTCGTTCGGGATGGTCAGCAGGAACTGCCGGAGCAGGAAAATAGAGAAGGCGTCGCCGAAGGCCAGCGGAATGATCAACGGCCACAGCGAGCCGGTGAGATGAAACTGCTTGGCCCAGATGAGATACATCGGGATGACGGTCACCTGCGGCGGCAGCATCATCATCGAAACCACGGCCATCAGTGCCAGATTGCGGCCGCGGAAGCGGAACTTGGCCAGCGCGTAGGCGACCGGGATGCTGGACAGCAGCGTCAGCGCGGTACCGGCCACCGCGTACACCAGGGTGTTACGCCACCAGGTGAGGAATCCTGGTGTATCCCAGACCTTTACGTAGTTGCCCCAGTGCCATTCGGCGGGCCAGAGATCCGAGGTGAGCGCCTGCCGATCCGACATCACCGAGGTGAAGAACAAGAACACGAACGGCATCAGGAACAGCAGCGTGGCCGCGATGGCAAGCGCGTGCACGGCAACCCAATTCAGCACGTTCTTCCGGCGCGCAACCTTTGCCTCCACCGTTGCCACGGTGACCGGAACCGGGCGCGTGGTAGTAGTCATCGTCATCGCGCTGTGTCCTTCTCGCATGAGTGGGGGCCCTCCGTGGTTACGCGGGCTGCCGCCTCCGGGCCTGACCCACTCATGCGTCCTCCTGCAGGAAGCCGGATTTGCGCCGCAGCAGCAGTGCGGTGAACGCCATCGAGATGGCGAACAGGATCACGGCGACCACACACGCGGACCCGATATCGAAGCGCTGGAAGCCGAGGTTGTAGACCATCTGCGGCAGCGTCCAGGTGGAACCGTGCGGGTAGCCGGGCTCGAACGCCTCCCCCGAGTTGCCCGCCTTGCCGCTGGCGACCTTTCCGGCGACGATCGCCTGGGTGTAGTACTGCATCGTCTGGATCACGCCGGTCACCACGGCGAACAGCACGATGGGCATGATGTTCGGCAGCGTGACGTACCGGAACCGCTGCCAGGAGCCCGCGCCGTCCAGCTCGGCCGCCTCGTACTGCTCCCTCGACACGTCCAGCAGGGCCGCCGTGAAGATGACCATCAGGTCGCCGATGCCCCACAGCGCCAGCATGGTCAGCGCGGGCTTCGACCAGTTCGGGTCGGTGAACCAACCCGGTTGCGGCAGACCGAGATTGCCGAGCAGGTGATTCACCGGCCCGGTCCCCGGATTCAGCAGGAACGCGAAGGCGATCGTGGCTGCGACCGGCGGCGCGAGGAAGGGCAGATAGAACACCGTCCGGAAGAAACCGACGCCGGTCTTGATCTTGGTGACCAGCAGCCCGACGCCGAGCCCGAACACCACCCGCAGCGACACCATCACCAACACCAGCCACACGGTGTTGCCAAGCCCCTGCCAGAAGAACGGGTACTTGTCGAGCACGTAGTCCCAGTTCTTCAGACCGGAAAAGGTCGGCGCCGCGAACCCGTCGTACTTCATGAAGGAGAAGTAGAGGGTCGACAGCAACGGGTAGGCGAAGAAGAACCCGAACCCGATCAGCCACGGCGCGAGGAACGCCAAGGTGCGCAGTGCTTCTCGGCGGCGCTTGCGTTTGAGTGCCGCGGGGACGGTGGTGCTCGACAGTGCCATCGCTACATCACTTCGCCTGGGCGATCGCCTCGTCGATTTCCTTCGCGGTGGCGGCCAGGCCCGCCGCGAGGTCGGTCTTGCCCACCTCGTAGTCGTAGCCGAAGTTGCGCAGCGAAAGCTGGTACGCACCACCGTTGATGCTCGACGGCGTGGTGGAAGAGTTCGGGTTCTTTGCGATGTCGATGAAGGTCTTGAAGTTCGGATCGGCGGTCAGCTTCGGCGAATTCAAGGCCTCGTTGGTGCTCGGCACGTTGTGGATGGCGTTGGCGAAGCTGACCACCGCGTCGGTGTTCGTGGTCAGGTACTTCACCAATTCCCAAGCGGCGGTCTGCTTTTGGCTGGAGCTGGCGACGCCGATGATGGTGCCGGTCTGGTAGCCGCGGCCGTAGGCGCCTGCCTGATCGTCGGGTACCGGGAAGGGCGCGGTGGCCCAGTCGAAGCTCACCTGGTCCTCCGCGAGCGAAGCGGTGCGCCACTCGCCGTCGAGCGACATGGCCACCTGGCCGGTGTGGAAGGGATTCTTGGCGCTGAACTCCTCGCCGAAGGTGGTGCGGTACTTCTCCAGTTTGTCGTAGCCGCCGAGCTTGGCGATCAGATTCTTCTGCCAGGTGTACATCGCCCCGATCCTGGGATCGGTGGCGATGTTCGACTTGCCGTCGGTACCGAAGTACTTGGCACCGTACTGGCCCAAGTAGTGCATGGGCGTTGTCTCGTAGCCGTGATAGTTCGGCATGAAGCCGAGCTGCCGGTAGCTGTCTCCGTCCGCGATGGTCAGCTTGACGGCCGCCGCCTCGAACTCACTGAATGTCTTTGGTGGAGAGGTGATTCCGGCCGCCGCGAACGCCGTCTTGTTGTAGTACAGCCCGTAGGTGTCACCGAGCAGCGGTAGCGAACACTGGTTTCCCTCGAACTGGCTGTATTCGAGCATGGCCGGCGGGAACGTTTTGGCGGGGTCGATGCCGTCCTTGTTCAGGAAGGGCGTGAGGTCGGCCCAGACCTTCGAAGCGCAGAACTTGCCGACATTGTCGGTGGTGAACGAGGAGACCACATCCGGGGCGTCGCGACCACCGCCGCGCAATGCTTGTTCGAGCTTGTCGTCGGCGATGTTCGCGACCGGCTTCACGTGGATGTTCGGGTGCAGCTTCTCGAACGCGGCGATGTTGTCGTCGACCGCCTTGACCTCGCTGTCCTGACTCCAGCCGTGCCAGAAGGTGATGGTGACGTCTTTGCCCTCGGCGGATCCGTCGTCGCCACCGCTGGAGCTCTGTCCGGTGCAGGCGGTCACGAAGAGCGCGGCGGTCGCGCATGCGGTGAGGGCGGCGAGGGTGCGGCGGGTGGTTCTGCGCATGTGCGGGTCCTCCTGGGTACTGCTGGGTGTGCGGTGGATCAATGGGTCGAGAACACGGTGTCCCTCGTGGTGGCCAAGGCGCGTTCCAGCGCTCCGTGCAGTACCGGCGAGCCCGGCAGGGTGCTCGAGCGCACCTCGGGTCGCGGAAAGGTGAGTTCGGTGAGCGCGTCCTCGACGAGTGCGCGCAGCCGTTCGCCACCGGCGGTCGGCACGTCACCGGCGAGGATCAGCAATTCCGGGTCGACCACCGAGACGATCGAGGCCAGCCCGAGGGCCAGGCGACCGGCGAACTCCGTCAGGAAGACGTCGCCCGCGCCCGGCGTCGCCAGGGCGGCGGCCACTACCCGGGCCGCGGTCGGCGCGGACAGTCCGTGCTGCTTGGCCAGCGCCAAAACAGCTGGCGCACCGGCCAATTGCTGGAAGCCACCGGAATTCTTCCGGCGCACGTCGTGCACGATCGGCGCGCCCGGCAGCGGCATGTAGCCGACTTCGCCTGCGCCGCTGTGGAACCCACGATGCAACCGGCCGGCGATCACAATGGCCGCGCCGACACCGACGCCGGTCCAGAGCAGCACGAAGTCCTCGCAGCCCTGCGCCGCGCCGTGCGCCTGCTCGGCGATGGCGGCGAGGTTGACGTCGTTCTCGATCGACACCGAGCAGCCGATGGCCGACTCCAGTTCGTCGATCAGCCGCGGCGAGTGCCAGCCGGGCAGGTGCGTGGCGTACCGCAGCTTGCCGGTGGCCGGGTCGAGCGCGCCGCCGATGCCGATGACCACCTCACAACAGACACCGTTGGCCAGCCCGGCCAGCTCCACCGCCTCGCCGACCGCGTCGCCCACCCTGGCGGTGGTCTCGGCGGCGGGCCAACCCTTGGTGGAGACCTCGTGCTCGGCGAGGACGCGGCCGGTGATGTCGGCGACCGCGATCCGGATCCGGCTCGCGGTCACATCGAGTCCGGCGACATATCCGGCAGCCGGATTGACTTGGTACAGCTGCGCATTCGGTCCGGGGCCGCCCGCCATGGTGCCGACCGGAACGACCAGCCCGGCAGTCTCCAAGCGGGACAGCAGTTGGGAGGCGGTCGGCTTGGAAAGGCCGGTGAGCGTGCCGATCTGGGTTCGGGACAGCGGGCCGTTGGCGAGCAGCAGTTCCAGCGCGGCACGATCGTTGATGGCGCGCAGCAGGCTCGGTGTGCCCGCGAGGGTCTGTCGCGTGGTCAACGGGACACCCCTCTCCCCACCCCGCGTCGGGTGAACTATTAGGAAAGTTTCCAATTACTTTGAGGAGGGACTGTATGTCCGGTTTGACCGCCTGTCAATCGCTGTCCGCATCGCGGATACCCAAACGTCATGCGGCACAAAGGCACGATTGATCTCAACCAATGTTGATGATCTGACGTCGTCGCCGACCCGCACGGAATCGCAGGCGTGCCACGCTGGTTCGCGAAGTAGCCCTCAGCACAACGGATCTCGATGCGGCGGCCGACTACTGCCGGACCGCGCGATAACCTCCGGCCGCGGTCGAGCCCGATCTTGTGACGGTAGAAATCGGCCTGGCAAATTGGTCCTGCCCCCTGGCCTACCCTTCACAGGCGGGCATCATCTGGCGCTCGGTATTTCCCCAGACGATTTCGACCTTGCTGCCGAGGAGGGGATCAGCCGGACGTGCGGCGCCGCTTGTCGTATGCCGCACGGAGATTCGCGCTGAGCTTCTTGGCGGAGTCCTGAGCTTGCTGTCCGCGTTCGGAATTGAGCAACTGCCGGGCAGCCTCGCCGGTGTGCCGGCCTGCGTCCTGCCCCAGCTTGCGCAGCTGTGCCGCCTGGGTCGATTCGCGCAGTTGCCGGAGTCGTTCGTCCTCGGCGAGGTGTTGTGCCTGTTGTTTCATGGCGTTGCCGACCGCTTGCATTCGTTCGACGCCGACCTGGGTGCCGTGTTCGAGCAGCGCCACGTCCCGCGCGGCCTGCCATGACTTTTGATAGAGCCCCGCACGGACAACCGTTGTCCCCGCGATGCGATCGATCATCGTTCGACCGCCCGCCAAGGTGACCGCGTTGAGCACCAGCGCCGCGACGGCGATCACCCAAAGAACCAGGGACAGTACGAATTTGCCAGCAAGTAGCGCAAGGCAAGCGCCGGCGTACAGGCCGACATCGACCAAGGTGCTGGCGAACGCTCGACGGGCGGACTGCCACTTGCCCAGGGCGCCTTGCGGATCCGCGAGTGAATGAACTCGGATGTCCAGCAAGAACTTTCCGAGCGTGCGGCCCTTCCAGACCAGCGCCGCGAACTGGTAGGCGAACACCAGCAGCACCAGCGCGACGAACGCCTCGCCGATGAGCAGCAGGATTTCACCGAAGACGTCCCACCCGAACGTCTTTCCCGCGCCGCCCCAGTCCCCGTTCGCGCGGAACAGGTCCCAGCCGCCCGATTCGGCGAGCCCGGGCCAGCCGGAGAGATAGTCGGCGATCCGGTAGTGCGTGATCGAGCCGAGCAACACCGCGGCAGCCACGATCAGGGCGAAGTCGATCGCCCATGCGGCGATTCGTCTACCGGCCGGCGCTATATCGGGTGGCGGCATGTGCTCGGCCATCGTGTGCACCTCTTCGCAGTACCGGACGGGCTTCGGTTATCCGGCGGGCTGTTCTTGCCTCTCACAGATTCCTCGTCGCGACGAGGTCGCACCATCGGTTGAACAGCCGACACGGGCCTTGCGGCACGACCGAGTGGCCTGCCCGGTCCGGGGTCCGTAGTGCGGGTGCGAGAGTAGCAAGGACAGCGGAGATGCTGAAAAGACAGGCGGAGAAGAGGTTTCGCAGCGTCCGAGCTAAGCGGATACGCGCGGGGAGGTGACGGGCCGGACGTCGACGGCAACGGGCCGACGACGAGGCGCGGGCCGCCGCTGCGCCAAATGCGCGGCAACCACCACACCGTGCGTCGCGATCACGACGGCTGACGCAGTACCGATTCCCACCAGCAGCAAACCCACGACAGATACCGATCCTTCCACTGCACGGTTCCAACGGCGCCCTGTGCGCCGTCGGGCAGTATGCCCCGCCGTCAGTAGCCCAAACAGCGTGTGATCCAGAACACAGCATCGCGGTGATCATTAGGCTGACGTCGTGATCACCTGTGTTGTCGAGTACGTGATCGATCCGGCGAAGATCGACGCATTCGAGCGCTTCGGTCGCCGATGGATGGAACTGGTAGACCGCCACGGCGGCACCCATCACGGCTATTTCCTGCCCTCGGAAGGGGCAAGCGACAAGGCGATAGCGCTGTTCAGCTTCGCCAGCCTCAGCGCCTACGAACAGTACCGAGCCCTGTTCGGCGTCGATCCCGACTTCATCGCGGCCGACCGCATCCGGGACGAGAGCGGTTGCGTCCTGCGGTACGAGCGCACGTTCATGCGCCCGCTACTGCCGGACCACGGTGCCGAACGAGAGTAGTTCAGGCAGGCGCGTTGTCGCGGACGTGCACGGGCACGTCGTCGGCCCACGGCTGGCGGGTCACCATGTCCGCGACATACACCACGCCACGCTCGAATTCGCCCGTGGCGGCGTCGACGAGGCGATAGGCCTGCGTGCCCTTGTTGATCGGCTGGGCGTCGAGCAGCACGACGCGCACTTCGCCGGGCTCGAAGTGACAGCGTTCCTGCATGGCGGCGATGAGCTGTTCGTTGTGCAGGTGACCGTCGCCGAAGTTCCAGCCGACGGCGGTGCTGCAGATGCGTTCGCCGTCGGTGATGGTGTAATCGGCCTCGTGGCCGGTCGGCATGGCCCGATTGACCAGGGTGAACAGTGCGCGGCCGTGGGTGTTCATCGCACGGAACGCGTAGCCCATGTACATCGGGATCTGCGCACGATCCTTGCCGTAGAACCGCTCCAGCTGCGCCTGCGGCATGCTGGCGATCGCGACGATCCCGCGGCCGATCTTCTCCGCCGCCGACGGTGTGACGCACCACATCGTGGTGTCCCAGTTGCCCGCGTAGTAGCGCATGCCGGGCAGGAACGAGATCTTGCGCGGGAACAGGTTTCCGGCGATCACGATGCCCGCGATCACGACGAACAGCACCGCGACCAGTGCGGGATTGCGCAGGTCAGCGAGCCCGAGGTCGGCGTGCGCGACGAACAAGACCAGCACGCCGAAGATCATGAAGACGTTCCACTCCAGCGGCACGCCCATCGGCACGGCGGTCAGAATGCCCAGGTGGAAGCCGACCATCACGACCGCGGCGATCGTCGTCACGAGGCCGCCGTGCGAGAAGAACAACACCAGCGGGACCAACAGCTCGACGGCCGTAGCGCCGTGGGCAAAGACGCGGGACAGGCGGCCTGGCCTTAGGTCGTCGGGGAAGTTCTCGAAGAACTTGCGCTTGAGCGACTTTCGCCGGAAGACCGGACTGTTGGACATCATGGTGGAGATCACGAACGGGAAGTGCCTGTTCAGCTTCGAGAGGGCCGCGCCCATCCAGATCACCAGGAAGACCACCTTGGCGGCGACGATCACGTCGACGCCGGTGAACAGGAAGGTGACCGTCAGCGTGGCGTAGACCTCGCCGCGCGCCGCCAGGAAGATCACCTTGTCACGCACTCCGACAACCGCGAGCAGCGCGAGGACCGCGACGATCTGCCACACCGGCAGCAGCCCCACAGTCGTATCCAACTCCGGCACTGGACCGGTCCCGTTGGACAGCAACGCGATCGCCGTCATCACCAGCAATCCGGCATACAGCGCGACATCCACCACCGACCGAGTTGTGCCCTTGGTCAACGGAATCCGCTCGGGCCACGGTGGCAGCCGAATGGTCTTGGGCCGCAACCAATACAGGATCGAGCCGAGCGGCGGGAAGAACCTGTTGTTCAGCGGCCCGAACCCGCACCCGAGCCCGACCACCTCGAACAGCAACGTATACAGCACGACCTTCTGGAAGACGATCGGCTCCGCCCACCAGTCGCCGACGTTCGTGAATCCATCGATGCCCTTGGTACCCAACACGATCAGCCAGCCGCCGAGCACGTAGAGGCAGACCTTGCCGACATAGAACAGGTGCAACGCGACCGGCGTCCCGAATCCCACCTCGGCCCAGTGCCGGGCCATCGGCCGTATCCGTTCGCCGCGCGTGCCTTTGCTCCACTCCGCCATATCGACCACGGGCAGTTCGGGCTCGAGAAACCCCATAGAGCACTCTCCGATTCGACGACACCGAGGCGCCCAGCGGAATCAGGGACCTTCCGGTCCTTCGATACGTTGACAGGAACTGCAACGTGTGTCAATTCTGTAGCTTCGAAACGATCGCGTCGAGGCGGTCGCCGTGACCCGTCGGGCCGGTGGACGACGGTGCGCGCCGCGGGAATCACCGGACGCGAACGAGGGTCGTCGGGATAATCGGTGGGGTGCCCGCTGCGGCACGCCGGTCGAGAGGAGACCTTCGTGTCCGATTCGCACAATCCCCGATCGTTTGCCGTAGGGACGATGGCCGGTGTCAATCCGCCGCTGGGCGCCGCGCGCTTCCTCGTCCGGATGGCTCGGCTCGGCCGGTTGGATTCGATTCTGGCGCCGGATCATTTGATCAGCGTGTTTCCGCAGGCCATCTGGGATACCGATTTCACCCCGCAGGCGAAGGCGCTGCGCAGCCCGGACGCCCAGTTCGATTACGCGCCGCTGCTCGCGCATCTGGCCGCCGGGGCCGGGCGGGTGCAGTTGGGCGTCGGGGTGACCGATCCGCACCGCAGGCATCCGGTCATGCTCGCGCAGACGTTCCTCACGCTGGCGCATATGACGAAGGTGCCGCCGATTCTCGGCCTCGGGTCCGGCGAGACCGAGAACCTCGATCCGTACGGGTTCACCTGGAATCGGCCGGTCGATCGCCTGGAGGAGGCGCTGCAGGTGATTCGCGCGGCGCTGACCGAAGCGGAACCCATCGACTTCGCCGGCAAGCATTACCGAATCGACAAGGCGCCAATGGATTTGACGGTCCCGGCCGACCGGATGCCGCAGATCTGGCTGGGCGCGCACGGGCCCCGGATGCTCGAACTGACCGGGCGTTACGCCGACGGCTGGTATCCGTGGGAGACGCTCTCGCCGGACGAATACGAGCGCCGACTGAAGGTGGTACACACCGCCGCCCGCGCCGCCGGTCGCGACCCCGACGCGATCGTCCCCGCGCAGATGATCCAAATGCTCACCGCGCGAACCCAAGCCGGGATCCGGCGACTACTACGCGCCCCGTCGGTGCGCTATCTCGGCTTGCTCGCACCGGACGCCGTCTGGGCCCGCTACGGCGTGAAACACCCACTGGGCGAAGGCTTCCGCGGTCTGATCGACCTGCTGCCGCACCAGCTCACCAAGGCCGAGGTGCAGGCGGCGATCGCGGCGGTCCCCGACGAGGTGTTGCACGACTGGCTCATGATCGGCACTCCCCCGGAGATTCTGGCCCGCGTGCGGACCCTGGCCGACGCGGGGCTGCGGCACGCCATCATCTTCCCCACCGCCGCGCTGGTGTCCAACGCCGACATGGCATTCGGTTACGGCGTCCTGCTCTGGTTGGCGAGGCGGCTGCGGCGACAGCCGGATTAGGCAGACCGATGCGCATCCTTGTTTCCGGGGCCAGCATCGCCGGACCGGTGCTTGCCTACTGGCTCAACCGGTATGGGTTCGACGTCACGGTCGTCGAACGCACACCGGCGCCGTGCAAGACCGGCGGCGGGCATGCGGTGGATCTGTTCCGACCCGCGATGCAGATCGTGGAACGGATGGGCGTGGTCGACGAGATTCGGGTCAAAGCCACTGGGACCGACGCCCTCGTGATCCGCCGACCCACTGGCAGGCCGGTGACGTTGGATCTGCGCAAGCTCTTCACTGCGGTGTCGGACGATCACGTGGAGATCATGCGCGACGATCTGAGCGAGATCCTCTACAATACAACATCTTCCGATGTCGCCTACCTCTTCGACGACTCGATCACCGCCATCGGCGAGGACGGCGAGGTCACCTTCGAACACAGCACGCCGCAGCGCTTCGACGTGATCGTCGGCGCCGACGGGTTGCACTCGAACGTCCGCCGGTTGGTGTTCGGCCCGGAATCCGGGTTCACCACGTGGCTCGGTGCGTATCTGACGATTTTCTCCGTGCCCAACTACCTGGAGCTGGACGGCGTCATGGAGATGACCGTCGATGTCGGCCGGGTCGCGGGCGTCTACAGCGCCGCCCACATGTCCGACGCGCGGGCAGGGTTCTTTCTCCGCACGCCGCAACCGCTGGACTACCACTACCGTGACACCGAACAGCAGAAGGAGTTGCTGCGCAAACACTTCCGTGACATGGCGTGGGAGGTTCCCGGCTACTAGCCGAGCTGGAGCACACTCCGTCCTTCTACTTCGATTCCATCACGCAACTGCGATTGGATACTTGGTCCCGTGGCCGGGTCACCTTGGTCGGCGACGCCGGGTATTGCCCGGGCCCCGCCGTCGGCGGCAGCACCAGCATTGCCGTGGTGGGCGCCTACATCCTCGCGGGCGAACTCGCCGCGCACGCCGGCGACTATTCCGCCGCCTTCGCCGCATACGAACACGAGATCGGCGAATACGTCCGCCGCAGCCGCAGCTTCGCACACACCGCCGCGAAAACCCTCGTCCCCGCACGCCGCTTCGACACGTGGGCAATGGTCAACGCCGTCCGCCTGATCAACGTACTACCCGCCCCGGTGAGTCGCGCCGCCGCCAAGCTCAACACCAAGGGCGTGCGCCTACACGACTCGATCGAGGTAAAGAACTACGCGGCCTTCGACAGGCTGCGCGAGTAACGCTGTTGGACAAGCGATCACGAGGAACTGGTGTAGGTCGGCTCTCGCTTGTTGCCTGCACCAGTTCCTCCTGATCATTCGTCCAGCCGTGGGCATGGAGAGCGGCGCGGACTCGGTCGAGGATTGTGAGCGGGCGGTGGTGGAGCAGGGTTGCGTTGACGCGGATCACTCGCCAACCCAGTGATTCCAGGGTTGCTATCCGGTCGATGTCCTTTGTGCGCTGGGTTGGGTCGGTCCAATGGTGGGCGCCGTCGTACTCGACGGCTACACGCCATGCTTCCCAACCCATATCGACACGGGCGACGAAACCGCCGCAGCCGTCGCGGATCACCAGTTGGGTAGCGGGTCGGGGCAATCCGTCGTCGATCAGGAGGAGGCGGGTGCGCGATTCCTGAGGCGATTCGGCGCCTCCATCGATCAGCGAGAGGATCGCCGACAAGTGAGTCACTCCGCGCATTCCGGGATGCTCGCGGGCCAGGTTCGCGACTTCCAGCGGATCCAGTCCGGTGGCTGCGCACAGCGCGTCCAGGATCGGTACGACTTGGTCGCGGGGCAACTGCCGGCCGAGGTCGAACGCGGTCCGAGCAGGTGTCGTCACCCGGAACCCGTCGACCTCGCAGCATTCAGCTGGCGCAATGATGGTGCGCACAGCGCGAATTCCGCATGGTGGCTTGCAGTGTTCGGTTCGGGCGATCTCCGCAGGCTGGTCCGGATCCAGCCAGCGGGTGCCATGCAAAGCGGCCGCTGAGGATCCGATCAGTACGCCGGTGCCTTTCGCCCAGTGTGCCGCGGCGCGGGCCCGGCTCTCCGCGTCGAGCGTGCGCCCTTTGCGCAGGTAGACATCGGGGAACACCCGCACGAAGTTGTGCTGAAGTTCCCACCGCGTGACCAGTCCCGCTGCCCTGGCCCAAGACCCCGGAAACGGTTCATCCAAGACCCCCATGCCCGCCACTATGCCCCCACCCACCGACACGGTTGATCGAGGGGGAACTGGTGTAGGTCGGCTCTTGACCGTTGCCTGCATCAGTTCCTCCTAGTCGGCTGACCGACATGGTGAATCCGGATCGCACTGCGAGGTGGCGCGGGGTTGGCGACCGGGGGAAGTGGTGGGACACGGGTGGGGTGGATCGGTAATGATGTTGTCTTATGGTGGATTACGCGATGACATTCGACCGGGTACGGGGATCCCTGGTGGGCGGGGCGATTGGGGACGCGCTGGGGTGGCCCATCGAGTTCTTGAAGTTGGATCAGATTCAGGCGCGGTATGGCGAGCAGGGGGTGACGGGGTATTTGCCGCAGCACAATGCCGGGGCACCGCAGGAAATCACTGATGACACGCAGATGACGTTGTTCACCGCCGAGGGGCTGTTGCGGTCGGTGGCGGGGACCGATCCGGTGCCCGCATTGCGGCGGGCTTATCTGCGGTGGTTGCAGACTCAGCAGGGCGGCAGGCCCGCCGCACACAGCGATGGCTGGTTGGCTAGTTTGCCGTTTCTGTATGCGTCGCGGGCCCCAGGGACTGCGTGCATGTCCGGACTCAGTCGGCAGTCGCGGGGATACGTTGCGCCGGAGCCGTTCGGGGAGAACGGGCCGGTGAATCCGCACTCGAAAGGGTGCGGGACGGTGATGCGATCCGCGCCGTTCGGACTGGCCGGAATGGGGCCTGATCAGGCCTTCGTCACGGCGGCGCGGGCCGCACAGTTGACGCACGGGCATCCGACGGGATACCTCGCGGCCGGCGCGTTCGCGGCGATGCTCGATCGAGTGGTGAGCGGGCTCGAGTTGCCGATCGCGGTGCAGCAGACGATCGCTCAGCTCGAGGGGTTTCCCTCGGCCGCGGAGACGGTGGCCGCGTTGCACAGAGCGGTCGAGTTGGCCGAGGCCCCGCCGACCGCCGACCAGGTCGAGCACGTCGGCGCGGGCTGGATCGCTGAAGAATGCCTGGCCATCGCGGTGTATTGCGCGCTGCACGCGGCCAAGACCGGCGAGCTGCGCGCGGCACTGCTGCTGTCGGTGAACCACTCCGGCGACTCCGATTCCACCGGCGCGGTGGCGGGCAACCTCATCGGTGCCGTCCACGGCATCTCCGCGCTGCCGATGGATTGGGCGTCGACGGTCGAGGGACGCGACGTGCTGATCCAGGTCGCCGACGACCTCGTCATGAACTTCGGCGTCGGCGACCGAACCGAGCTCGACGCCCGATACCCCTTGGACGCGGGTCTGTGACGAGGTAACAGACCGGTCGGCCCGATCGATGAATATCAAGATCGTTGGGGCGGAATCGACTTGGGAGACGACATGAGGGCAATTGTTTCGGCGATCGCGGCTGTTGCCGCGGTAGGTGCTTTGACCGGGTGTTCGAACGACGGGAAGACCTCTGTAACTAGTGCCCCGCCTCCGGTTTCCGCCGGAGTGACGACGGAAGGGGCACCGCCGCAGCGCAATTCGACTGCGGCACCGGAGACTGCAGCCGGCTCGGCCACCACGAAGCTTCCGTCTCGGGACGACGCGACCGTCGACGCGCGCGACTATCAAAGTGACGGCAAGTACTACTTCCAGTCGCCGAGCGGGAACATCCTGTGCGGGTTCATCGAGGCCGACGGCATCGGCACGGGTTGCCAATTGGCGCACGCGTCGGTGGTGCCCGCGGAGCTGCCCGACTGCGGTACCCGCGCGAACCGCGAGGTGGCGGCACAGGTCATCGGCGGCAAAGGGCAGTTCCGATGCCTGAGCCAGGGCATTTTCGTCGGACCGCCGCTCGACGGAGGCAACAGGGGCGGGGGCAAGGTGCTCGGATACGGCCAGACCCTCATTGTCCGCGGCATCGCGTGCACCTCGATGACCGCCGGCGTCAGGTGCGATCAGGGTGGTCACGGCTTCTTCATCGCCGCCGACGCGCAGTCGCTGTTCTGACACGTCGTTGAGATTGCCCGGCGGCACGAAGCGCCGGGCATTCCCAAAACTATTCAGCAGCCCAGTGTTTCGGCGAGTTCAGTGAAGCTGGTGACGGTCAGGTCACTCTGGGTATCCGCGGCGCGGTCGGCCTTGCCGTCCGGGCCCTTCTCCAGCGGACGCTCGAGGAAGGCGGTGCGCATGCCAACACCGTGTGCACCGTAGATATCCCAGGCGTGCGCCGCGACCATCAGCACCTGGGCGGGCTCGACGTCGAGCAGACCGGTCGCGGTGCGATACACCTGAGGCTCGGGCTTGTAGGCCTGCGCGAGTTCGGCGGACAGGATGCAGTCGAACGGCAGGCCCGCCGCCTTGACCAGCCGGGTGAGCAGTGCGAAACCGCCGTTCGACACCGCGGCCAACGTGTATCGATCACTCAGGCGGGCAAGACCTTCCACGGAATCGGGCCAGGCGGGCAGCAGATGCCAGGCACGGACCAGGCGTTTGCGGGCTGCTTCATCGAGGGCTGCGCCGTGGCGGTCCAGCAGTTGGTCGAGCGATTCCCGATGCAATATGTCGAGGTAGACCCACGCTCGCTCGCCGTTCGTAACCCGTTGCATGGCAGGCACATACATGTCGCGCCACTCGTTGGCGAAGACCTCGGCATCGAGATCGACACCGGCCGTGCGGAATACATCGGCGGCCTGCTCCGAGACCCCGGTGAACCAGTCCACGGTGGTGCCGAAGATATCGCAGGCCAGTACCTGGATGGCTGTCGGATCGAACTCTGACATGTGCTCTCCCTTCCGATTTCAACATCGCACAGCTCGAAACGAGGCGCGACGTTTCCTACCAGTCGACGATCCCGAGCTCGTGCAACTTGCGGAACACCAGCATCGAGCCGGGCGCGACGTGGTCCATCGCGGCGTACTCGCTCACCGTGAAGTAACGCAGTTCGGCGATCTCACTGGTCGGCTCGGGTTCACCGTCCAGTTCGGCGGTGAAGCACGTCATGTGCAGCCGGGTGCCTGCGGCGTGGCCGACCGCCTGCGCCTCGAAAACACCGAGCTCGTCGCAGGAAACGACGCCGACGCCGAGTTCCTCGCGCACCTCGCGATGTAGTGCGCCCTCGGGCGTCTCGCCCGGATCGATCTTCCCGCCCGCCATGTAGAAGATGTCCTTGCCGATCGATCGCGTCTGCAGCAGACGACGATCCCTGATGTGGGCCAACGCGGCTGTGCGAATCACCGGACCACCCTACTTTTCCCGCTCGGGTCGCGGGCAAGCGAATATCGGTCCGGGGCGTTGGCATCGGGTACTGGACACGTACTCGACCCGGTCAGCGCCACAAATCCGTCCGGCAACCACTATCGTGACGGAGCGAAACAGTTCAATTGGCGAGAAGCACGGGGGAATACACGGTGAACACCACTCAGCGTGGCTGGTCGACCCTCCCATCGGAGTCGGAACGCGCCCAGCACAACCGTAAGGTGCTGGTCGGCCTGGTGGCGGGCGGCGTGCTCTTCGCGCTCGTCGCGGCGGTATGCGTCGGCGTCGTGGCGCGCGACCTCACCAAGGACGTCATCGGCACGCCGCGACCGGTTCAGAACGCCAGCCAGGTTCCGGTGGCAAACCAGCTCCCCGCGGCTCCCGCGGGCGTCACCGACAACGGCGCGATCCGGATCGGCGATCCCGGCGCGAAAGTCACCGTCCGGGTGGTCGCCGACCTGCAGTGTCCCGCCTGCCAGATATTCGAGAAGGCCAACGCCAAGGTGCTCGAGGAGGCCGCGACCAGCGGTGCGGCCGTCGTCGAATACAACGTCATCTCGTTCCTGGACCGGGCGTCGACCAGCCAGTACTCCTCGCGCGCGGGCAACGCCTCGTACTGCGTCGCCGAGGCTGACCCGTCGAAGTACCAGGCCTGGCTGGCCACGATGTTCGAGCAGCAGCCCACCGAAGGCGGCGACGGCCTGCCCGACGACCGGTTGATCGAGCTCGCCCGCGATGCCGGATACGCCGATTCCGCAGTGGCCCAGTGCATTACCGACCGCAAATACGACCCGTACCTGCGGGCCAAGACCAAAGAACTGCTCGCGAGCGGCATCAAGTCCACCCCGTCGGTATTCCTCAACGGCCAGCAGGTAACCGAGGCCCAGCCACTCTTCGCCTCGGACGGACTCGGCGCACTGATCACCGCCGCCCGGTAGCGATGTGTGTCCGGATTGCGGCTTTGCCGAACGCGTTTCGGTGCCATCGGATAGTTTGCTCGCTATGAATCCACGCTGGGGCGCCGCGTTCGCCATCACCGTCCTATCGCTGTCCGGGCTGGTCGCGGGTACCGCGCCGGCCTCGGCCGGTCCGCCCGTGGTGTCGTGCGCCGTCACGCCGACCGCGCCGGACAACGCCGCGGCCCGACCGGTCGTGTCGCCGCCGCCGGTCGCGCTGGCCGTCGGCACCATGGACGTGACATTCCAGTTCAACTACGGCCCGGTGACCATCCGGCTCAACCGCGCCGGGGCCGCGCCGTGTGGCGTGCAGAACATGGCAAGCCTGGTGCTGCAACGCTTTTACGACCAGAGCCAGTGCTGGCGGCTGACCGACAGCGCTCGGCTGGGTGTGCTGCAATGCGGCGACATCTACGAGGTGGAGAAGGGTGGTCCCGGCTACCAGTTCCCCGATGAGGTCGACGGCACCGAGACCTATGAGCGCGGCACCGTCGCCATGGGCAATCAGGGGCCGGGCACGAACGGCAGCGAATTCTTCATCGTCCACTCGTTCGCGCATATTCCGGCGAACTATTCGGTGCTCGGGCAGGTCGTGAGCGGTATGGACGTGCTGGATCGGATGGTTGCCGCGGGGATCACGCCGACCGAGCGCGGGCCACTCGACGGGTTGCCTGCCGAGCCGGTTGTGATCAACGCGGCCCGCCTGGGATAGTGCCGAGTACCGCGAGCCCCCAGAGTTGGGGGGTGCTGCGGGGCAACCGGTTTCACATTGCGGTGCGGTAGCTTCGTACGGATGAGTACATCGAAAAGCAGTGTGAAGCGTGGGATCGGCAGTGCGGTATTGGCCGGTGGGGTGGTTGTCGGTGTCTTGGCCGGCTCGGGGACAGCAACCGCGGAGAGCGGCCAGTCTGTCGGCATCTCCGCGGTAGCGGACGACGGGTGCACGTTCTCCTCGGTCGGTGGTTCGTGCAGCGATCCGGGGCCGGTGGGCAACGCATTGATCGGCTTCAAGAATTGGCTGAGGAGCATGGGATACGGGACCGGCAGCTCGTCGGGGACCGCGTACTTCTTCTGACGGTCAGGAACCATGCCCCCGCTTCGGCGGGGGCATTTCCATTGGCGGTCAGTTTTGGAGAGGAACGGGGATGCCGACGATTCCTGAGTGGTCCAAGCAACTTCCGTGAGGAGTGCGCGTCGACTGGGGTTTGGCGGGCGCGCGGGCTCTAGGGCCTGATAGTGCGGCGGTCGTCGTTATTGATGTGCTGTCGTTCACGACATCGGTGTCGGTTGCCCTCGACGCGGGGACCCGGGTCTTTCCGTATCCGTCGCGAGACGAGACACCGGCGGAATTCGCGGCAAGCCGTGGCGCGCAACTAGCTGTCGGACGTAAAGCCGCGTCCGAGCAGCAGCCGTGGTCGCTCTCCCCTGCGGCACTTCGACGAGCACCCGCCCCGGCACGCCTGGTATTGCCGTCGCCGAATGGCTCGGCCATCTCGGCCGCCGTCAGTGGAGTGCCCGTGATCGCGGCGTGCCTGCGGAACGCATCCGCAGTCGCTCGCTGGCTCGTCGAGCAAGGCTGGGGCACCGCGGACCAGCCGATCTCGGTGATCGCCGCGGGCGAGCACTGGCCGGGTCAAGACGTACTACGGCCCGCGATCGAGGACTGGTTCGGCGCGGCCGCGATCATCTCGGCGCTGGCCGAGAACGGGGCCGGACCACTGTCGCCCGAGGCGTCAGCGGCCAAGACCACCCATGACGCGACGGCCGATATTCCTTCGCTGATCACCCAGTGCGCCTCCGGCCGCGAACTCGCGAGTATCGGGTTCGCCGACGATGTCGCCGTCGCGATCGAAATCGACGCGAGCAAGGTCGTTCCAGTGCTGGTGGACGGCGCCTTTACCGACGCGGCAGACTGAGGTGGCGGACAATGATGACCGAAGTGTGACGTCGCCGCGACCGGGGACTTTCCCACCCGGAGCTCGGGTTATACGTGGGGCCGATATGAGGAGGTCATGTGGCACAGGAATACAACAGGAATCCCGCGGCCGTCGCCGCCCTGTCACCTGAGCAGTACCACGTCACCCAGGAGAACGGGACCGAGCGGGCGTTCACAGGCGAGTACTGGGATAATCACGAACCGGGCATCTACGTCGATGTGGTGTCGGGTGAGCCGTTGTTCGCTTCGGTCGACAAGTTCGACAGCGGATCGGGCTGGCCGAGTTTCACCAAGCCGATCGACGCCGCGAATGTGGTCGAGAAGCGAGACTTCAGCCATCTGATGATTCGCACCGAGGCGCGTTCGGCGCACGGTGGCAGCCATCTCGGGCATGTGTTCACCGACGGGCCGCGCGCCGAAGGTGGCCTGCGGTATTGCATCAATTCGGCGGCGCTGCGCTTCATTCACCTCGACGACCTCGAGGCCGAAGGATACGGGCAGTTCCGGACTCTGTTCAAAAAGGAGGATGCGTGACCGACACGCGAAAGGCCATTCTTGCCGGTGGGTGTTTCTGGGGCATGGAGGACTTGATTCGCAGGCAGCCCGGGGTGGTGTCGACGCGGGTCGGCTACACCGGCGGGCGCAACGATCACCCCACCTACCGCAACCATCCCGGCCATGCGGAGGCCGTGGAGATTACCTACGACCCGGCGCAGACCGACTACCGCGCGCTGCTGGAGTTCCTGTTCCAGATCCACGATCCGACGACCAAGGACCGGCAGGGCAACGACATCGGTAGCAGCTACCGGTCGGCGATCTTCTACCTCGACGAGGATCAGAAGCGGGTCGCGCTGGACACCATCGCCGACGTGGACGCCTCCGGCCTGTGGCCCGGCCCGGTGGTCACTGAGGTGACGCCGGCGAGTGAGTTCTGGCAGGCCGAGGCCGAGCATCAGGACTACCTGCTGAAGTACCCGGACGGGTACACCTGTCACTTCCCGCGACCCGGCTGGAAGTTGCCGAAGCGGGAGAACGCCGCGAAGTAATCGGTTGTGACCGAGTAAAACTGAAAATGTGCACAACCGACTGCGCCACCTGCTTCAGGTGGCGCAGTCGTCGTTCGGCCCGAATCCATTGAACCGATGCCGGTGTAACCCCGTTCCGTACTTAGTAGGGAGCGTGGTTACACCGCACTCAGAAGGTGGACATGGTGGGACGAACGGGAGCCGGGCCGTCACCGGCGGAACCGGGATCGGGCCGGGAGTTGCGGTTGGTCTCCGGTACTGGCTATTCCGACTGGGAGGCCGTGTATCGGGACAACGTCTCCTGGATGTTCGCGCTGATGTTCTCGAAGGTCGGGAATCGGCCGGATGCCGAGGATTTGACGGCCGAGGTGTTCATGGCCGCGCTGAAGCCGCTGCGCGTTTCGGCGAGCGTGGCCGAGGTGCGGGCCTACCTGCGGGCCACCGCGCGCACCGTGCTCGCGGGGTACTGGCGGACGCGCATGGGTCGGGAAATCACCCAGATCGAGGACGATATCGTCGATGATCGGCCCGACCCCGAGCCGCCGAACCCGACCTCCACGGCTCGGGCACGGGCGGTGCTGGACCGACTGCCGGATCGCTACCGGCGGATCCTGGAACTACGGTTCCTGCAAGGGCTGTCGGTGCGCGATGCGGCCAGTACGTTGGGTGTCAGCGTTGCGAATGCGAAAGTGTTGCAGCATCGTGCGTTACAGATGGCTGCGCGGGCGAATGCGGGAGGTGTCGAGTGAGCGGGCGGGACGTGCGACGGTACGTCGAGCAGTTGCTGGCCGGGCACAGCCCCCGATCATTCCGGCCCGACGCCGACGAAGCCGAGCAGATGCGTACGGCCATCGACTTGCGGGCTGGACGTCTCGGCAGCCAGGCACCCAGTGAGGAATTCCTGGCCGATCTGCACCGGCGGCTCGCTACCGAAATCGATGGAGCGGCAACCGAACCCACCGCAGCGGGAGCGACGCCGCGCCGCCGGGTAGTGATCGGGACCTCGGCAGCCGCGGTAGCGGCGGCCGCCGGTGCGGCGATCGATCATGCCGTTGTCGGTCGTCAGCAGCCGAACGAGCCTGCGGCACAAGAGACTTTGACGCCGAACAACGGCGCCTGGCATGCGGTCGCGGCGAGCTCCGAGTTCCCCGAGGGCGGCATCATTCATTTCGATGTCGGTACCCTGAGCGGATTTGTCCGCCGCGTCAACGGGATGGTGACAGCGGTGTCCGGTGTGTGCACTCATCAGGGCTGCAAGTTGTGGCTCGACTCCCCCGCCGCTCAGCTCCGTTGCCCATGCCACTCGACGTCGTTCGCCGCCGACGGCCGGGTGCTCGCCCATCAGTTGCCGATCGCGCCCGCACCGCTGCCGCACCTGCAGGTGCGGGAAAACAACGGCGCGATAGAGGTATTCGCGCCGACCGAACCCGCCTGAGTCGTTGTAACCCCGGTCGCTATCTATCGGTGAGGACCCGCACCAGCGGGCCGCCCCACCGGATGGAGGACCGGATCGATGAGACGTATCCCACGGCAAGCAATAGTCGTCGGCGCGGCAACGGTAATGATGGCGATCGTGAGCGCCTGCGGGAGCCAGGGCGCGACCAACTCCGCGCCGACTCCCGTATTCGCTTCCGGCACAGCGACTCCCGGCTTGCAGCCGGGTGGCGGCATGCCCGGCGGCATGCCTGGAATGTCGATGACTCCCCCGGCGCAGGCGGCGGCGCCGGCCGGGCCGAATGCCGTGAACATCGACAACTTCGCCTTCGCGCCGTCGGCGCTCACGGTCAAGGCGGGCACGACAGTCACCTGGGTGAACCACGACGAGGAGCCGCACACTGTGGCGGCCACCGACGGCAGTTTCCACTCGCCGGGGATGGGAGCGGGGGCGACGTACACGTTCACCTTCGCCAAGGCGGGCACTTTCGCGTATATCTGCTCGATCCATCCGTTCATGAAGGCAACGGTGGTGGTCACCCCATGAGCGAACACACCGATCCGCGCGACCCGCATGCGATGACGCGGCGTCAGCTCATGCGGCACAGCGCCTGGTTCGGGGCCGCGGTCGG
Source organism: Nocardia sp. NPDC046473 (assembly GCF_040645995.1). Taxonomy (NCBI): domain Bacteria; kingdom Bacillati; phylum Actinomycetota; class Actinomycetes; order Mycobacteriales; family Nocardiaceae; genus Nocardia; species Nocardia sp. NPDC046473. The sequence goes on along the minus strand of NZ_JBEYZJ010000005.1, from coordinate 650,049 downwards.
GCTGACCGTGATCGGCGGCGAGGTGATCTCGCATGTCGCGGGCGCCGCGCCGCCCGTCGCGGACGGTCGCCCGACGCTGCGCTTCGCCCAGCTCAGCGACAGCCACATCGGCTTCCAGGGCACCGCCAATGCGAATGTCACCGATACTTTCACCGAGGCGATCGGCCAGGTGAATTCGCTTGGCTACCAGCCGGATTTCGTCATCCACACCGGCGATCTCACGCACCTGGCCACGCCCGAGCAGTTCGATCAGGTCGCGCAGATGATGCAGGGGCTGAACACGCCGCACGTGTTCACCGTTCCGGGAGAACATGATTCGACCGATGACGCGGGTCAGAAGTATCGTTCGGTGTTCGGCAAAGGCACCCGAGGGGACGGCTGGTACAGCCTCGACATCGCGGGCGTCCACCTGATCGCCCTGGTGAATACGCTGAATCTGCAGACGCTCGGACATCTGGGGCAGGATCAGCTGGACTTCGTGCGCAAAGATGTCGCCGGACTGTCCAGCGACACACCGATCGTGGTTTTCAGTCACATTCCGCTGTTCGCGATGTATCCCCAATGGGGTTGGGGCACCGACGATGCCACCGAGGCGCTGAGCTATCTGCGGCGGTTCTCCTCGGTGACCTGCCTCAACGGTCATGTGCACCAGCTGTTCACGAAAACCGAAGGCAACATCACCTTCTACAGCGGCACCACCACCGCCTATCCCCTGCCGAAACCCGGTGACGGGCCCACACCGAAGCCGGTGACGCTGCCTGCGGGAAAGCTGCACGACGCCTTGGGAATCCGTGAGGTGACGTATCAGAAGGGCCAGCAGATGTTGGCGATCAAGGAGCAGACGCTGAAATGACCGAACGTCTCTTATCGCCGGATCTGTTCGCGCGCGTTGGAATCAGCGTGAGCCTCGTAGTCAGCGGTTACCTCCACGCCGACCTCTATGGCAGCGGCTACCGTTACATCCATATCATCGGCCCCTCGTTCCTGCTGCAGGCCGCCGCCTCGTTCGCGCTCGCGCTGCTGGTGCTCGCCGGTCCGTGGACATTGCGGGTCGCGGCGGCCGGACTAGCTGTCGGCGCGTTGGGCGCGTTCGTATTGTCCCGCACCACAGGGCTTTTCGGGTTCAGTGAGATCGGTTGGCAACCCGCGCCGCAGGCTGCGTTGAGTGTGGGCGCGGAGATCGTCACCGTTGTCCTGTGCGTGGCTTCACTGCTGGCATATCGGCGACGGCCGTTGCGACGCGCACCCGGTGCCGCGTCGCGACGGACCGCCTGACCGCGGCGTCGGCGACCGAAGCCGACCGCCGCCGAAAGCCCGGCTGGCCCGGTCATTCCGGCAATCGGGCATCATCGGAACATCATCGCGGCTTTCCGCCGCAGCGAAGCCGGTCGCCGACGCCACCTCAGGCCGCGCCGAGATGCCGGGCGAAGAACCTGGCCGAGCTGTCGACCTCGAATCCGGGTACTTGGTTGTGTCTTCCGGGGTTGGCGTGCATTGTCTTTTCCGTCGAGGCGAACGCGTCGAACAGTGCGAGGCCGGCGTGGCGGTCGATTTCCTCGTCGTCCCAGGCGAGGAGGAACTCGATCGGGATGGTGATCCGGCTTGCCGCGTCGGTCAGGGCCTCGTAGACGAAGACCGTGCCGAAATTGGCTGCGGCGATCCGTGATTCGGCTGCTGCCAGCATCACGCCGGTCGCGGTGCCCAATGTCATGCCGCCGTAGCCGATCGGGGCCTGTTCACCGATCTCGGGCAGCGCTTGCAGGGCATCCAGGGTTGCCTGCCATTCCGGTACGGCGCGCTCGGCCAGTGAGGAGTTGTAGTCGATGATGATCGGGCCGATCGGCTCGCCCGCCGCTCGGACTTGCAGAAGGGCGGCGACCCACTGTTGGTCCTGGGCGTTTCGTGGCCGGTCACCGTGGCCGGGTGCATCGATGGCGGCGACGGTGAACCCGTAGGCGCTCACGTAATGCTGTGCACGGATGCAGATTCCGGGCGCTTTCTTGTGTAGGCCGCCGGTGTGACCCAGCAAAATCAGGGGTGCGCCAGCTGAGCCGGATGCGGGCGACCACAGCACGCCGGTGATCTGACCCAACGTGAAATTGCGTTCAACTACACCGTTCAACGATGTCTCTGTAGTGAAATGCATTGGTGTCCCCTTTCGGGATTGCCTTGACGTACAGGCGCTCCCGGCAACACCTATCTCAGTCGCCAACCGTGCAGCGGATGGGGAGCACCCATCTGGATACAGCCTTCATGGGTCGCACCTCCTCACGCGTTCTCACGGTCCCCCGCACGCTACCAACCCACCCCCGCATCCCGCGACCGACTTTTCGGACAGCGACACCGAGAGCCGCGCACAACGCCCGTCGCTGCTGCGGCTCCGGCGAACAGACACCGGTCTCGATGCGCTGAATCGTGCGCACGCCGCACCCGGTCGGCGCCGCCGGTTGCGGACGAGTCAGACGCCGTCGCGCCCTAGCCACCCTCAGCTCGGTACCTACTGGCCCGCTGAAGTCCGAAGCCACCGCGGTGGAACCCATACGGACCATCACGAGGTCCAAACGGACACCTACCAACCGCAGCGGCAGACGCCGCAGCTCAGAGCAATTCGACCTCGTCGTACCCGACAGTCAGGGTGTGCCTACGCTCCCGCAGCACATTCCCTTCACGGTGGACAGTCCCCTCGGCGAAGTCGACACGCAACTTCCCACGGCGCGCGTACACCTCTCGCACTACCCCACAGATCCCGTTGAACGGACCCTCCGGAAAATGAACAACATCGCCTGGCGCGTATTCGGTGAACCCCACGCCGCCACAGTAATCCAAGTCGGCGCCGACGATGGCGGGCGATCTCGCAGGGTGGTCACGATGCGCCGGATAGCCAGCGGCGAAGGGCGCTCTTATGCCGGCGGGGTCGGCGCGCGCCATCCCGAATTCGACGCAACGTGCTGACCGCGATGAACGCGTAGTCACGCCCCGGGTCGAACCGCCGCGCCGCCAGCACAACGACGCAGCACATCGTCGAACTACCGGTGCGCGTGCCACGCAAACGGCCGCATCACAGGGCTGCGATTCCGTCGCGCAGTAGATCGAAGGCGTGGTTGGTGGCTCGGACGGCTGCCGGGTAGCGGGCGGCGGCGGATTCGCCTTTGACGAGGTGGGTGTGGTTCATGACGGCGAGTTCGCGTTGGATGACGGTTACCTGGGCGGCTAGGAGGCGGGCGGTCAGTGGGTCGAAACCGTTCTCGTGCAATGCATCAGCCAGGGCGGCTACGCCACGAGAGGAGTAGCGGCTCAGTCTGGCCGCCAAACTTTCGGTGCCCCTGACCAATTCGAGGAACGCAATGATCTCGGGGGTGTCGTTCAGGCCGGTGTTCGGGTCGCGCTGGCGCAGGGCCGCCAGGTGGGCTTCTCGGAGCGCGTCCAGCGGCGGCTGGTCGGGTTGCCGGGCGCGGACGATTCTGGCCGCTTCGTCTTCGTGGTCGGCGAACCGTTGCAGGACAAGGTCTTCCTTGGTCGGGAAGTACGCGAAGAGGGTGCGGCGGGAGACCTCGGCCGCCCGCGCGATGTCGGTGATCGAGACCTGGTCGAAGCCGGATTCGAGGAACATGCGCATCGCCGTGGCCGCGATCTGCTCGCGGATACGGATCTTCTTGCGTTCGCGCAGCCCCGTCGGTTCGGTCATGTCTTCACTCTAGCGCATTAGTAGATCCAGTGTATTATTGCACCAAGTCTACTTTTGGAGGATGACATGCAGACCGAAGTGATCGTGGCCGGGGCCGGGCCGACGGGGTTGATGCTGGCCAATGAGCTCACGCTGGCCGGAGTACCGGTGGTAGTGCTGGAAAAACAGCGCACGCGCAGTGCGCAGTCCCGGGCCGGCGGGCTGCAACCGCGCACCGCGGAGGTGCTCGACCTGCGCGGCATGCTTGATCCGCTGCTCGACCGTGCGATCCCCCGCGGCGAGTTCGGCGGGCATTTCGCGGGCCTTCCGGTCGAGTTGGACTGCCGGCCATGGCAGACCCGTCATCCGTATCCGGTCTCGATTCCACAGACTCGATTGGAAGCCTTCCTCGAACAGCGACTGATCGACCAGGGTGTGCCGGTGCTGCGCGAGTTCGAGGTGTCGGCGATCGAACAGGACTCCGGCGGCGTCACGGTCGGGGATATTCGGGGCAGCTATCTCGTCGCGTGCGATGGTGGGCACAGCACGGTTCGCAAACTGCTGGGCGTTCCGTTCCCCGGAACCGCGGGCACGATGGCCTCGGCCGTCGCGGACCTGACCCTCGCGTCCCGATCCGATACCGTCCCAACCACTTCCGAACATTTCAGTCAGTACTTCAAGTCCGGCAACGGGTTCTTCACTGTCCTGCACCCGATCGAAGGTGGCGTGTACCGGTTCATCTTCGGCAAGCTCGCCGCTGAACGACCGGATCGCCAAACACCCGTCACGGCAGCGGAAGTCGACGAGGCGCTGCAGGCGGTATTCGGGCCCGAGACGCGACTGGGCGAGTTGCGCGAGGCCTCCCGGTTCAGTAACGCCGCCCGGCAGGTCGAGCACTATCGCGAGGGCCGGGTGTTCTTCGCCGGGGACGCGGCCCACATCCACCTGCCGATCGGCGGCCAAGGCGTGAACCTCGGCATCCAGGACGCCGTCAATCTTGGCTGGAAACTCGCTGCGGCAGTGCATGGTTGGGCACCCGAGGGGTTGCTCGACAGCTATCACACCGAGCGCTACCCGGTCGCCGCGCGAGTCCTGCGCACTACCCTCGCACAGGGCGTGATCCTGAACTCCGACCAGAACGAGGGTGTCGCCGCGGTCCGCGACATGTTCACCGATCTGCTGCAGCTGCCCGACGCCAACTACTTTGTCTCAGGCCTGATGTCGGGTCTCGACACCCAGTACGCCGGGCTCGGCCCACGCATGATCGACCTCGACCTGACCACGCCGGACGGTCCGACCCGCATGAGCCAGCTGATGCACTCCGGCCGCGGCCTGCTGCTCTCGCTCGACGACACACCCAGGTCGATCGAGCGCTGGTCCGATCGAGTCGACCACGTCACCGCCAAGGCCGACGGTGACTCCACGAGCGTCCTGATCCGGCCCGACGGTTACATCGCCTGGTCGGCCACCGACGAACAACCGCTCGAAACCGCCCTCACCCGCTGGTTCGGCTGAGCACCGCGCTACAGGGTGGGCGGGCCCTGGTTGATGCGGCGCATCACCGGGGCGAGGCGGTGCAGGGCGTCGGTGGTCATGAGTTGGCGTTCGTCCCACCAGGTGGCGCCGGCGTCGGCGAAGGGGGCGATGAGGTCACGGGCCTTGGCGGGGTCGCCGGGGCTGATGCCGCCGACTACGACCTCGAAGTGGTTGCCCTGTTGGTCTTTTCGGTGTTCGTTGGCGTAGGTGATGAGGTCGCGGAGTTCGTCGATGGGCGGCGGGTTGCCGTGTCCGTTGCTGAACAGGGGGACGACGCCATCCCAGCGGGCGGCTCGGCGGATCGGTCGGCGGTGCGGCCAGAAGCCTGCGATCCAGACGGGTGGGCGGGGGCGTTGGGTCGCGGCGGGCAGCAGGGTGACGTCGTTGACCTGGTAGTGCTTTCCGTTGTGGTCGACCCGTTCGCCAGACCAGTAGCGCTGCAACAGATCCAGGCCTTCGTCGAGGCGCTCGGCCAGCAGGACGGGGTCGGTCGGTTCGCCGAAGCTGCCGAATTCGTCGGCGATCGGGCCGCCGAGGCCCGCGCTGAAGATGACCCGGCCACCGCTCAGCGCGTCCAAGGTCGCCACCTGGCGGGCGAGTTGTTCGGGCCGCCGCCTGGCGACCGGGGTAACCAGCGTGCCCAGCTTCAGACGGGAGGTGGCCAGCGCCGCGGCGGTCAGCAGCATCCACGGATCACCGAAGGGTTGGCCCTGCCGCTCTTTCTTGTCGAGGACTATGTGGTCCCAGATGAATAGTGCGTCCCAGCCTGCTTCTTCCGCCGCCGAGGCCGCCATCGCCACCGTCCTCGCGTCGGCGAAGTCGCCGAAGTTCGGAATGTTGATCGAGAATCGCATACCGGAATAGTGCTGTGCGGGGACGCGACAGGCAAGCGGATTGGACTCTGTGGCAACGATAATCGCCTGCCTGTCGCGGGGTGCTCAGCCGTATGCTGTCGATTGGGGACGGCTGATCGCGAGTTCTGGTGGTGGCTTATGCCGAGCACTCGATGGGTGTGGCTATCCGGGGAAGGGCACCTAAGGACTTCCCAAGGTAAGCAGCCCAATGAGCTGAAGACCGATCCCCGTTTTCCTGTGAGTAGTGCTGGGCGCGTCGTGTGCCGTACCCGACTTTAGGTGTACGTCAGGTGCGCGATGTCGCGTTCCTGAGGTGGTCATCGGCTTGTGGTTGCGTCGCAAGCGCTTTGGGCAAGAGCAGGGCGGTCGGCGGCGGTTTCGGTGGTCGATCGGGCCCGCCAAGTGCTCCCGGACCCGGTGTGTCCAAGATATGCACTCTGTCTCGGGATTTGCACTCGGAATAGGGCCCTAAAGCCGGTGCAGATCCCGAGAGAGTGCGCAGATTCTGGTTTCGGCTTGGTGAGGTGGGTGCTGGGCACTCGTGGCGGGGTGCTGACCCGTTCGACCGCAGATCTGCACCTTCTCTCGGGACCTGCACCCGGCTCCAGGGCCCTGATGCGGGTGCGCGATCCCGGCACAGGGTGCGGATTCCGCTGCCCGCGTGGCGAATTGGAGGCCGCTGACCCATTGTGTGACCCGCTCACCTGGTATACGGAGTGATCGGGTTATGCGAAGGGTGAACGGCTGGGTTCTAGCTCGATGATCGGGCTCTCAGTTCTGCTGTCAGTGTGGAGAGCTGCGGTTGATGGTCGGGTTACCAGGGTAGGGCGCCGTTGGCGTCGAAGTAGCCGCCGGTGGGGCCGTCGGGGTTCAGTTGGGCCATTCGGACGATGATCTCCGCGCCCTCCTCGACGGTCTGTGTTCCCGTGTGCCCGTTCAGGTCTGTCGCCGTGTAGCCGGGCTCTACCGCGTTGATTCGCATGTCCGGGAAGGCTTTCGCGGTCTGCACGGTGATCATGTTGACCGCGGCTTTCGACGTCGGGTAGGCGACGCCGGGGTAGAGGTACGCCGGCGTGCCGGGGGTGGTGACGCGGGTCAGTGAGGCCAGGCCGCTGCTGACGTTCACCACAACGGGCGCGGCGGAGCGGCGCAGCAGCGGGAGGAAGGCGTGGGTCACGCGGACCACGCCGAAGACGTTGGTGTCGAAGATCGGCCGCATGATGTCGGCGGTCACGGCACCGGCGCCGATCTCGTCGGTCTCGCGGGTCTGTCCTTCGAGGCCGGAGATGGCCGCGTTGTTGATCAGCACGTCCAGTCCGCCGTCGGCCTCGATGGTTTTCACGGCGGCCGCGACGGATGCGTCGTCGGTGACGTCGAGGACTACCGCCCGTGCACCCAGCTGTTCGGCGGCCCGCCTGCCGCGTTCGGCGTCCCTGCTGCCGAGATAGACGGTGTGGCCTGCCGCGATGAGTCGGCGGGCGGTCTCGAAGCCGAGTCCCTTGTTCGCTCCGGTGATCAGTGTCGTTGTCATGGCTTCAGCTTCGCGCCGGCCAAGGGCGCCAACCAGTCGTCTGCTCTTCCTGGGACTGCTGATACCAGGCAGCCGGACCGATACGCGGGCACACTTGACACCATGGCGACCGCGGAATTCGGGAAGGCAGTGCGTCGGTGGCGCGACCGGGTCGCGCCCGAGGCCGCCGGGCTGCCCGCCGGTGGTCACCGACGCGCCCCGGGGCTGCGCCGAGAGGAATTGGCGCTGTTGGCCGGAATTTCCGTCGACTACATCACCCGCCTCGAACAAGGCCGCGCGTCCAACCCCTCGACTCAGGTGGTCGAGGCACTGGCCAGAGGCCTCCGGTTGTCCGCGACCGAACGCGCACACCTGTTCCGGCTGGCCGGCTTGGCGCTGCCGGACCCGGACACCGTGCCCACCTACATCACCTCGAGCGTGCAACGCGTGCTGGACAGACTGACCGGAACTCCCGTCGCCGTCTACGACGCATCGTGGACGCTCCTGCAATTCAACCAACCGTACGCAGCGTTGATGGGCGAACCACCCGGCCCACACGACAACAACCGCAACGGCGTGTGGCGACATTTCGTCGGCCCCGGCATCCCCTCCCGCCGCACGCCCGAAGCCACGCGCGCACACGAAATATCACTGGTCTCCGACCTACGCGCGGCCGCCGCCCAGTATCCGGCCGACCTACGCCTACGCAAGCTCATCGCAGACCTGCGCACCAACAGCGCCCGATTCGCCGAACTGTGGGACTCCGGCGCAGTCAGCCGCCGCGAGGCCGCGCAGAAAACGATCGATCATCCGCGAGTAGGTCCCCTGACAATGGACTGTGACGTACTAACGGTGGCAGGCAGCGACCTACGCATCATGATCTACACGGCCGAGCCGGGCACCGAAGACGCCGAACGCCTCGCGCTACTGACTGTCCTCGGCACCCAATCCCTGACTGGGTAGCGAATCCTACTGCCACAGTGGCGAACTGACACCGGCCACGGTTCTGTACTACCCCAGCTGATACCCGGTCGCATCGGATCGCCCACCGACCGAAAGTATCGTCGGCGGCATGAGCCACCCGGGTCCGGAGACGAGCACACCTGATGTTCTGGAGCAGAGTCGGCAACGGATCCGGCAAGCGCACGAGATCCTCACCCGGCTACGGCTTTTCGAACGCTGGCAAGCCTTCGGAACGCCGATCCTTGTCGGCGCGATGGCTTGCGAGTTGGCGATGGCACCCGATATCGATATCGAGATCTATTGCGACGCACCATGTATCGAGGACGGCTTCACCGTGCTGCGGGACTGCGCCGTGCTCGACAACGTCCGCAAAGCACGGTTCGGCAACCACTTGAACGATCCGGACGAGGGTCTGTACTGGCGACTCGACTACCGCGCGACCGACGGCACCGACTGGAAGATCGACATGTGGATGCTGCGCCGCGACCATCCTGGCCCCTGTGCCGCACAGCTGGTAGCACCCCTGCGTGCCGCGCTGACGCCGGAGATCCGGCGCACGATTCTGGAACTCAAATCGCTGATGCAGACGGGGACCATTCCACGATGCCCGTCCATCGATATCTATCGCGCTGTCATCGACGGTGGACTGCATTCCGATGCAGACCTCGCGAAGTGGCTGGCGGTGCACCCGCGTGACCAGCTCACCTTCTGGAAACCGGGCTAGATGTTGGCCGGTGAAAACTGTCGGTGGGGTCTGGCAGGGTGAGATTTCCAGAACGTGAGGGAAGTTCGAGGTGGACGATGACCCGCACAACAGAAGCAACAGACGACGCGGACATCCGAGGCGTGATCGATAGGTGGGTGGAGGCGTTTCGGAATCGCGATGTGGACGCGGCAATGGCGATTCATGCGACCGATACGGTGTCGTTCGATATCGTGCCGCCGCTGCGGTACGTCGGGACGGACGAGTATCGCAGGCCGTGGGAGGCGACATTCGCCAACTTCACCGGCCCCATCGAGTTCGAGATCCGCGAACTCACCATCACCATCGGCACCGGCGTCGCCTTCAGCCGCAGCCTCAATCGCATGATGGGAACGATGCGCAACGGCCAGGAAGCCGACCTCTGGCTCCGCTGGACCGCCTGCTTCCAGAAACGCGACGGACAGTGGCTCATCGTGCACGACCACAGCTCGGTCCCGACAGACTTCGCGAACGGCACAGCATTGCTGGATCTGACGCCTTAGCACCCGCGCTCAGGCGCGAGGCTGGGCACCGCGTAAACGGATGCCGCTGAAACCCAGCGAGCTGGCGGTCGCGGCGTCCCAGAAGTCCCAGAGATTCGGCAGGATTCGCAGCTGAATCGCGGCGTGCTCATGCAGTTTCAGTAGGTCGCCGACTTTGTGCGGCGGTGCGAGCGGCTCAACGGGCACCGTTGCGACGTGAGCGTGCGGAATTGGGTCGCCGAAGGGACGGAAGGGTGCGGCCGGCAATCGGTACGCGTACAACGTGACGCTGCGCAGCAGGTCGAACCAGCCGTATTCGATGGCGTGCACGCGTTCTCCCCCGCCGGGTCCGATGAGGGCGGCGCGATCGGCGGCGGTCGTGTCGGCGGTGACCCAGGCCATCGCGCGCGGGCAGGCTCGGGGGAACCAGTAGTCGGGAGCTCGGTCCCGGTCCACGGCCCAGACATAGGCCTCGGGCTGCCGGGCGGTCGGCGCGGTATGCGGCACGAAACGGTCGATGGTCGGGTCCTCGGAGAAGTGCAGAACTTCCCCCGGCTCGGGGTACATAACCCTTCGCTACCACACCCAGCGACCGACCGGTGCGGAAACCGAACTCGTCCAAGGCGTTACGGCGGCGGGATCCGGTCGGCGTGGCGGAGCGAAACAGTCGGGCGGCGTGGCGCGATGGGGTGGGTATGCGTACCGACCTCACGTGTGGTGAGCGGCGGCAAGCCGTACGACGGCTGGTTGCCGTGTGTCATTCGATGAATCAGCTGGTCGATCTGGCCGAAGGCGGGTCGTCGGAGCTGTTGATCGCGCAGGCGCATACGACTCGTCGACTACTCCAGGATCTCGTGCTCGACATGGTCGCGGCGACCTATCCCAACCCCTGATCGACCGCGCCCCGAGCGAGGTCGCCGATATTGGTTCGGCGTGCCGACAATCCAGAGGGGGCACCAGTCCGAACTTAGATGTGTAGGCATCGACGTTTCGGAATGAGGTCAGCATGGGCACACACCGGCCAGCGTGTTCGCTGGATCATTCGGCGCGGGATCGGTGACACTGGGCATTCCGGGCGCAACTCTGCCCGTGCCGCGCGAGTCCAGCCGGAACAGCGGGGGTGATGGTTTCGTGTTCAACGAGGTACGCGCGGCGAGATCGGTTGCGCAGCAATCCATGACCGCACGTTCCAGCGTGGGATTCGCGCGGCGTTTGCGGTGCCACGATGACACCGTGCGGCTATCATTTAGTTAATCGTTCGGGGTACCGGGGGTCGGGTGGTAGCCGAGAGCGGCTCGGCGAGTCATGACAAGGCAGGGGTTGAGTGGCCACGATCGCGCAACTGAGGGCAATTCTCGCGGTGCTGCATATCGACCCGGGTGACACCGATGCCCCCGCGCACAACGACACCGCGGTCGAGCGCGCCAAGCTGGCGGCGCTGCTGCAACGCGTGTTCAGCAGCGAACTGCGCAGCGCGGTCACCAACGCGCCGGATCAGAACGAACTGGCCCGCCGCTGGACCGCGGCCAGCACCCAACCTGCGCTGGACGGCGAAAACGCCACCGAACAGGCCCATTTCGACGCGCACTGGCTACACAACCGGATCGACGCACTGGCCCCACGCGACACCTCCGACCAGGCACCGGTGCTGCTCGACGCCGCCGCCCGCGCCGCCGAGGCCGCCCAGGTGCTGCTCTCGCTCAGCAGCGGCAACCCGCACGGCGACGGCACCGAATCACTCTGGCAGACCGCACTCGACGACCTGGCATCCGCGTTTCACCTGATCAACGACGAACACAACGCGATCACCCAGCCCATCGAGTAGCCCGAGCCCGGCTCCAGCAACCGCGCTCAGCTCCGGCCGATCTTGCTGTGATTGAGCCGGAATTTGAACAGCGCGACCAGCCCGCCCGCCACACCGACAGCAAGCAGAATCAGACACGGCTTGACGATGTCGCCGAACCCGGCACCGTGCAGGATGACATCCTGATATCCCTTCAACGCCCAGTACTGCGGCGTATACGGCGACAACGCGCGCGCCCAGGCGGGCAGCGTGTCCCGCGGGGTGATGGTGCCGGCGAGGCCACCGATGGCCAGCGATCCGACCTGTGCCATGATCGCCAACTGATCGATGCTGCGGCACAACGAGACAAGGGCGATGCCGAATCCCCAGGTCGCGACCGCAAGCGACGCGGTGAGCGGCACAAGCAACCAGGTCGATCCTTTGCTGTGCAGATCCCACAGCGTGAACGCGACCAACCACAAGAACGTGAGCTGGAAGACCGAGAACAGCACGGACGGGAACGACTTCCCGATGATGATCTCCACGGCCCGCACCGGCGCGGCGCGCAGCCGATCCCAAGTCCCCCACTCGTGTTCACGGAAGAACGAGGCACCGAGCAAGGTGGTGATGAAGAACGCGAACAGCACGATCGTGCCCGGCCCGGACTGTTCGATGCCGGTGGCATTGAAATACCCGGTCAGCCGCAGCTGCGCCCGGTTGGCCGGCGTCAGGAACGCCATCATGCCGATCGGCAACACCATCATCACGATGAGCTGAGCCGGGTCGGAACGAATGCGGCGCAGGTCCGCCCAGGACAACGCGCGAACTCGATCGACGGCAGAGTCATGCAACAGCATCTCGGATCCCTTCCACGGGCTGATCATCCGCGTCCTGCGCCGCGCGCATGATCGCCAAGTACGCGTTCTCCAGGTTGGGGTGGTGGATCTCCGCGGCCAGCAGCTGGTCGGTGTCGGTGTCCAAGGTGGCGAACAGTTGCGCGAGCAGCTGTCCCGGCGAATTGGTGGGAATGTTCAAGCGCTTCGACTCCAGCACCACGGCGCCCGGCGCGGCGAGGAATCCGCCGAGGCTGGTGGGGATGGTGGCCGAGAACTCCAGGCTCACCGCGGACTGCGCGTACTGCTCGACCAGATCCGCAGCACTACCCTGTGCCAGGATCCGGCCCTGGTGCAGCACGACCACACGCGCGTCGAGTACCTCGAGCTCCGGCAGATAGTGCGTCGCGTAGACGACGGCGGCGCCTTGATCGGCCAGGTTGCGGACCTCGACGAGCAGATCCTGTCGCGCCGAAACATCGGCACCGACGGTCGGCTCATCGAGCCAGAGCACATCCGGCTGGTGCAGCAACGCCATCGCGGTATGCAGCCTGCGCTGCTGACCGCCGGAAAGCTGGTGCGCCCGCGTCTTCAGGAAGGGAGTGACGCCGAGCCGCTCGCCGACCTCGGCGATGCGCGCGGTCAAATCTTTGCGCCCGACGCCCATCAATCTGCCGAAGAAGATCAGATTCTCTTCCGCGGTCAGCGTCGGATACACGCCGAGTTCCTGCGGCGCGAGGCCGAGCTTGCGCCGGGCCTGCCGCGGCTCGGTCCGGATGTCGATGCCGTCGATGCGCACCGTGCCGGAATCGGGCGGTGTCAGACCGGCGACGATCGATGCCGTCGTGGTCTTGCCTGCGCCGTTGGGGCCGAGCAGCCCGACGATCTCGCCCGGCTGCACAGTCAGATCGATCCCGGTGAGGACCTGTTTCTTACCGTACGACTTGTTCAGGTCGGCGATCTCCAGCATCCCGCACCTCCTCACTCAGAATTGGCCATGGTGCGCCCCAACCGGCGGCGCCGAGTACCGAAACTTCTCCGGGGACAGCGGCTTCCGAGGAGAAGGCGTTGACGATGTCGGCGGCGACGGGCGCGATGGGGTTGCTCACGGCACGTCCGCCCGGCGTGTTCGTCAGGTCGGTCCAGAGCCGCGGTGGACGCACCACCACGACGTTCCAGGGATGGTGTCGCGCAACATATTCCGCGAGACCCTCGACAGCCGCCTTGGCCGCCGCGTAGTGCGGCCACCAGCGGGGCGGCGCGAGCACCGCCTCCGAGGAGATCATCACTACCGTCGCGCCTTTGCGCAGCCGGGGCACGCACACCGACAGCGGGGCGAACACCAGACGGGTGCTCGCCGCCATGAACTGCGCCGCGGTCTCGACCGCGTCCGGCGCCAGTGGCAGCGTCGGAATCGCCGGTGCGGCAAGCAGAACCACGCCGTCCAGCTGCCCTTCCGGCAGTGCCGCGCCCAACGCCCAACCGTCGCTGGCATCGGCCAACACCGGCCACAACCGATCTCGATAGGCGTGTGAGGCCGCCGCGAGCACCTCGGGCGCCCGGGTGCAGCTCACCAGCACGCGCGCGCCCTGACTCGCCAAACCCAGTGATACCGCGGCGCCTAAGCCCCGGCTGCCGCCGACGACCAGGATGGTGCTTCCGGCCAGCTTCTCCGACGGCGGCAAGACCGCGGCCAGTTCCGTCGGATCCGGGCCGGGCACCGATTCTCTGATCAAACTCTGCACGGTGACATCGGCACTCGCACCGCAGCGCATGCCCGCGCGCAAGGTGACGAGGCCGGATCGTCGGTCGACTTCGGGCTCAGTGGTCTCGAATTCCACTGCACCGGAACCGGATCCATGCAGTACGACGGTGCACGCGACGAGCAAGGCGTCCCGGCCGGGGGTGCACATCCCGGTCCAGTAGCTGGCCCAACCGAGCACCGCCGCAACATGTTCGGGGACACGTCCGCCGATGACCCGCGACACCAGACCCGCGATCAGCGGATAGTCCACCGAGTAGGACCCGCTCTCCTGGCCGGGCGACTGCGCCGAATCTCCGGCCAGATCGGCCAATCCGAGCACCCGGGGGGCGTCTCGACGCGGCTCGTCCTCGGCGGCGGGACCACACCACGGCAGCACCGAGCCGAGCCTGCACCGAATGCCGACCACCTCGATACCGCCGAAGCTGACCCGGCCACGCGCCTCGCTCTCCGATACGGTCCAGTCGACTTCGTAGCGTCGGCCCGGAATCGTGGGCTGCCGAAACGTTGCCCGAATATCGCGCACAGCCATCGGATCGGTCGTCTCCGCCAGCGCGGCCAAGGCGAGGGTGACCACCAGCGCACCGTGCGCAACCGGCCTGCCATACGGCGACCGGTGACCGAAATCGTTGTCCACGTGCAGTGGATTGCGATCACCGACCGCCGCGGCGTACGTCGCAACATCGGTATCGGTAACCCGGAAGACCCGCGAGTTCATGACACCCGCTCCTGCCGCGCGGCCGCCACGGCGGCGGCGATCTCGGCGAGCGACGGTTCCGAGGTGAGCGTGCTCTCCGGAAGTTCCACCGCGAAGGCGCGTTCCACCGCGTAGACCAGGCGCACCTGGGCGAGTGAGTCCCAGGTGTCCATGTCGCCACGGACGGTGTCGGGGCCGTGTGCGGCCGGCTCCCCGACCACCTCGGCGAACAGCTCGAGCAGCTGCTCCATCACATCAGTAGCCATGTTGCATCTGCGCCTCTCGCACATGCGGGCTGCGCGCGAGTGCGCCGCCCGAAAGGTCGTATCCGTATACCGACCCCTGTTCGGACTCCGCTTCGAGTGCGAAGCCGTGTCCGGGGTACAGGTCGCGCACCAGCGCGTTGCGGGCGGTCGGGAGATACCGGCCCACCAATCGCGAACTGCCCTGTGCCAGCGCCCATTCGGCGGCGGCGGCCAGGAGATTGTTTTCCGCGTTCCGGCCGATCACCCGGCAGCTGAGCAGCAGGGTGTCGATCTCGACGGCGCCGCCATCGCCGACAGCCTCGGCGAGCAGCACGCCGACGATGCCGTGGTCGGCGAACCGATCCCGCAGGCGCAGGGTGGCGGCGAACCACTGTGGGTCCTCGGCCACCTTCCTGACCTGGGTCTGGGTGTGCCTGCGGGTGGTCAGGTTGAACTGGTTGGTCTTGGCGATCAGCTGCGCGGCCCGGTCGAGGGTGGTGCTGTTGATCGGCTCGATGGTGGCCACCATCTCCAGGCCGGCGAGGAACTCGTCGAGGTTGTCCGTCGCGGTCCGCTCGGCGGCGGCGAGCGCCTGGTACGAGCGTTGTCTGGTGAAGTCCTCGCTGGACAGCGAGCCCGGATGCAGCCAGGGCAGGGCCGCCAGTTCGGTGGCGAACTTCGCGGGCGAAGCGGGCAGGCACAGCGCGCGCACCTCGGGATGTGCGGCGACGACCTGCGCGCATTCGGCGGGGTTGTCGTCGACGAAGGCGAAGCTGTTCAGGCCGAGCCGGATCTTGTCCGAAATCTCTTGAAGCTGTTCAGATTTAGGTCGCCAGTCGGCGACGATGTGGGTGAAATCCTCGACGCGCAGCACCATGCCGGGGGCCTCGGCGATGGCGCGCAGGGCCAGGTCGCGGTCGTTCTTGCTGGCCACGGCGAGCAGCACGCCGCGCTCGGTCAGTGCGCGCAGGTAGCGCTGGAAGTCGGCGAACGCCTCGCCATCCGGGCCGGTGCCGACGCGAATGCCATCGATCCCGTCGTCCCCGAGGATGCCGCCCCACAGGGTGCCGTCGAGGTCGACGACCACGCAGCGCGCGCAGCGGCCACGGTCGGCGGCGATCGTGTCGGCGATGGCGGCGGCGAGCCACGGCAGGCTGTCGGGCGCGTACGGCTGACGCACCCGGTACCAGCTGCGCGGGTCCTCCCATTGACGCAGGCCGACCTGGGCGGCCAGCTGCTCCACGTCGACGAAAAGCACTCGGCCCGCTGCCTGTTCGGCCAGTCGGGCATTGATTTCACGCACCCGATACGACAGTGACTGCGGCGCGCGCCAAGCCGCCAGGCCGTAGGCGTCTACCGCAGGTGGCGCGAAACCCAGCTGGACAACCCGCACTCCGGAACGCGCGGCCGCGTCCCAGAGCCCGACCCAACGGTTGACGGTCTCGTCCACCGTGCCGGTGACGTCATGGTGCGTGCCGGCGAGCACCACGTAATCGCCCTCGCGGAACGGTGTTTGGGGCGCGAGCAGCACCTGCTCGACCTGACCGAACGGGAACTCCAGGAGTTCCGGTGTCAGACCGGCGCGTGCGCCCGCCAGCGGCAGCAGTTCGGCGAGGAAGTCGGTGGTGTAGGTGGCCAGCAGCGCCATCCGCACCGCGACACCGGGCACGCCGGGATCGCGCGTCGGCGATTTCGCGCGCTGCGTCCACGCCACGTAGCCGTCGGCGGGGGAAAGTTCTACTGCCACATCGGTTGTCATGACTACTCCCGCTCCGTGCGAGGGTGGTGCGCGAAAGCCAGGTGCTTGCCCTCGTATTCGGCAAGCGACAGCAGCGTCTCGGCAATGTGCGCGGTCTGTACGGTGCCGCCCGCGGCGGCCCGCATCCTGGCGTGCATCAGCAGCGGCGGCAGCTTGCGCCACTGCGTCACCGCGCGTTCCCAGTGGTCGCGGCCGGCCGCGTCGAGCAGGTCGTCATCCAGGTCGGACGCCCACAGCAGCAGCTCACGCTGGCGCAGCGCCTGCCACAGATCGTCCAGCTGAGTGAAATCGTCTGGCGTCGAGGCGAACTGGTAGCGGCTGGCCAATGCGATCAGCGCGTCGGCGCCCACCAGACGATCCTCGCGCGGCGACAACGGCGCGACCGGATGGGATTCGAGCCACCGATAGGTCTTGCCGACGTGAATCGCGTCCGAACCGGCCATCGCCCGCTCGCGCAGCAGCGCGACCGTGTCGTCCGGCCCGAGCCCGACCGACCACTCGCGCAGCTCGGCCGCCGAGAGCACCGGAATCCGTTGCCCGGTCTGCTTGCCGAGCTCGGTGGTCATCGTCAGCGGATCCTCGACCACCCAGCCGTCCACCGTCTCCACGATGGCCAGCCAGTGCGGCGCGTGCCAGCGCTGGTGCCCGTGCTGCCACGGCAGGTGGAAGATGTCGGCGAGCAGTACCACCGAACCGTGTTCGGCCACTTGCTCTTCGAGCGAGTGATAGGTCGTCGCCCAGTCGTCGTCGCCGTTCACCCGCAGGCCCAACGCGGGCAGCGGCGGGGTCGCGTCGTGCTCGAACAGCAGCAGGTCGTCCTCGGCCGGACTCACGGCCAGGGTCGGCCCGCCCGCGAGTAGCGGTCGCCACCAACGGGTTTCGCCGCGGGCCACCAGCGCGCTCGCCAGCGCCGCGGTGAAGCAGGTCAGCTTGTCGCCGTGAGTGGCCAGGGCCGTGGTCATTTCGCGCCCCGGAGGGTGCCGTCGAGGTAGGCGGTGCGCGAGGCCGAGCGCTGGATCTTGCCGCTGGAGGTGCGCGGAATCGCGCCTGGACCGAGCAGCACTACCTCGTGCACACCCACGTCGTGGATGCTGAAGATGGCCTGGCGCACCGCGTTTCGCAGTTCCTGCGCGGTCGTCTCGTCGTCGGACGGGATCCTGGCCTCGATCAGCACCACGATCTTTTCCTGCACGCCGACCTCGACGGAGAAGGCCGAGCAACGGCCGGGCAGCACCAGCGAATGCGCCTGCTCGGCGGCGTCCTCCAGGTCCGGCGGGTAGTAGTTGCGGCCGTCGATGATGATGAGGTCCTTGAGCCGGGTGGTCGGATACACCTCGCCGTCGTGCAGGAAGCCGATGTCGCCGGTGCGCAGGTAGTACTTGCCGTCGCGCGGCGAAAGTTCGCCGCGGAAGGTGTATTCGGTCTCTTCCGGCCGGTTGTAGTAACCGGTGCAGACGGCCGGGCCGGACACCCAGATCTCGCCGAGCCGGTCTTCGGGCAGCGCCAGCTTGGTCTCCGGATCCACGATCTGGATCGTGGTGCCCGGCGCCGCGGCGCCGCCGCTGACGATGTCGGCGCCCTCCTTGGCGACGACCACCTCACCCGAGGCGAGCGCGTCACGGTCCACCGTGAGGGTCTGCACGCCGGACAGGGTGCGCCAGTTCACCGACACGATCAGCGTCGACTCCGCCAGCCCGTACCCCGCGATCAGCGTCGACCGGGCCAGGCCGTTGTCGGCGAACTTCGCGTGGAACTTGTCGATGGTGCTCACCCGGACCGGCTCCGCGCCGGACAGGGCATAGCGCCACCGGCTCAGGTCGATGCCTTCGAGTTCCTTCAGGCCGATCCGCTCGGAGCACAGCTCGTAGCCGACGTTCGGGGAGGCCGCGAAGACCTGCGCGGGGTTGTCGCTGATCGCCTGCAGCCAGCGTTCCGGCCTGCGCAGGAACGACGTCGGCGACATCTGCACCACGCCGTGGCCGCTGATGATCGGCATGATGACGCCGATCATCAGTCCCATGTCGTGGAACAGCGGCAGCCAGCTGACGAAACCGACCTCGTCCTCGGCGGAAATGCCGACGTGGTACATCATTTCGTAGACCTGCCTGGCGTTGTCCAGCAGTCCGCGATGCGGCACCATCACTCCGGCGGGCGTGCGGGTGGAGCCAGAGGTGTACTGCAGCAAGGCGATCTGTTCGCGGTCGACGAGGACCGGCTCCCAGTCGATCGCGAGTTTCTCGTCGACCTCGCCGGTGGTCACGATGAGCCTGGTCGTATCGGTCGGCGAATTGTCCAGCCATGCCGTCACATTCGACAGCGCGCCGTCGGTGGTCACGATGCAGGCCGGGTCGGCGTCGACGCAGACCGCGTCGATGCGCCCGTTGGAGTTGTGCGCGCTCGGCGGATACAGCGGCACCGCGATGATGCCGGCGTAGAGGCAGCCGAAGAACGCCTTCACGTACTCCAGGCCGGGCGGCAGCAGTAGCACGGCCCGGTCGCCGGGGTGGGCGACCTGGAGCAGGGTGGCCGCGTATGCCCGTGCCGCGCGGTCGATCTCGGCATAGGTCAGCGACTCGGTCACACCGTGCTTGGAGGTCGAGTCCGGGTAGCTGAGGAAGCTGTACGCGACCTTGTTCGGCCGCTGCGCGGCCTGATTCGTCAGTGCGCGCACCAAAGTGTCGTACTCGAGCGCGCCCCCGGTAAGCAGTGTTGTGGTCATACTCCGACCTCCTGTGGTGACGGCGCGGCGAGGAAGCCGACCTTCCGGAAGTAATCCAGGTAGCGGATGAACAGGTCGCGGGATACCGGCGGGCAGTGCACGCCGACCCCGTCCAGTGCGGTGACGGCTTTGTCGACGTCGAACTGGATCAGCGGGGTGAGCCCGTCGTTGGCGCTCAACAGGCTCAGCACGCTGAAGGACGCCGATCCCGGGCCCGCGCCGGCGGCGTGGGCGGCGATCGCGTCGCGCCACTGGTCGAGGCCGACCAGTCGCACCGGCCAGCCGCTTTCCCGCAGCCAGCCGATGGCGTCGGTGAAGCTGCACGGCTGTGGGTTACGCAGGTGGTAGATGTGGGTGCCCGGTTGCGGGGTGCGGGCCAGTTCGACCATGGCCGCGCCGGTGAAGTCGGCCGGGGCCAGGTCCACCGCGAAGTCGACCTCCGGTGCGAGACCGACCTCCTGGCTGGCCTTGACCAGCAACCAGAAGAAGTCGCTGGTCTGGCAGGCGCCGGTGCGGCTGTCGCCGCCGATGCGGCCGAGCCGGAACACGCTCACCGGTAGGCCGCGCTCCCCCGCCTCGGTGACCAGTCGCTCGGAAACCCACTTGCTGCGCAGATATCCGAGGGACAGCTGCGAGGGGTCCTGCGCCGGTAGCGGTTCCGCGACCCGGCCGTCGACCGCGTCGCCGGGACCGAGCACATACAGCGAGGACACGAAATGCAGTGGCGCGCCGCTGGTTCGGGCCAGCGTGAGCAGCTCCTGAGTGCCCTGGACGTTGGCCGCCTCCAGCACCCGGTACGGCAGCGCGAAGTTCACGTGCGCGCCGTTGTGATAGATCGCGTCGATGGTGTGACCGAGCAGCAGGAACTGCTTCTCGGACAGGCCGAGTCGCGGCTCGGCCAGGTCGCCGAGCACCGGGATCACCCGGTCGAACGCCTCGCGCGACAGCTCGTAACTGTCGAACGTGGCGGCCAGGCGTGCCAGGCCGTCCTCTCGACTGTCGGCCCGCACCAGGCAGTGCACGCGGGAGTCGGTGCGCGCCAACAGTTCATGGAGCAGGAAGGCGCCGACGAAGCCGGTCGCGCCGGTGAGCAGCACCTCGCCGGTGGTGGGCGGGGTGACCGTCCACGGTGCGGCGGGCCACGATTCGATCGCGGCGGCCACCTCGGCTTCGAGGTCGATCACTTCCTCGGCCGCGGTCTCGCCGGCCAGCAGCGCCACCACGCCCGCGACCGTAGGGCGGGCAAACAGCGAACCGAGCGGAATGTCCTCGCCGAAGGTCTGTTTCAGCCGCAGGATCAGCTGGGCCGCCAGCAGCGAGTGGCCGCCGAGGTCGAAGAAGTTGTCTTCGCGGCCCACACGCGGGATGCCGAGGACGTGTGCGAAGACGCCCGCGACGCGCTGCTCTAGCGGGGTTCGCGGCGGCTCGTACTCCAGGGTGTTACGGCGCAGCACCGGGGCGGGCAGTGCGCGTCGATCCAGTTTTCCGTTGGTGGTCAACGGGAATTCGTCGAGCACGAGGACGGCGGCGGGCACCATGTGCTGCGGCAGTCGGCGCGCCAGGTGGGCGCGCACGTCGACGACGAGATCGTCGCGGGCCTTGACTCGCAACGGATCCGAGATGACGAGGTTGTCCGGCCATTCGGCGTCGCGCGCCCCGGGGATGGATGGTAATGCCACATCCCAGCTGGTTACGACGACGTCGTAGCGACCGCCCGGACGACGCAGCGCCTCGATCCGGTACGGCACCCGATCGGCAAGGGCGAGATAGTCTTCGGGGCTGACGCCGCCGGAATCGGCGAGCGCGGCCCGGATCTGGGCGGCACCGGCCCGGCCGCGCTGTAGCTCGGCGACGACGGCGAGCGGACCGGCTACTCGGGCGTCGAGGACGTCGGCGACGAGTACCGCCGCGGG
Source organism: Nocardia sp. NPDC046473 (assembly GCF_040645995.1). NCBI lineage: Bacteria > Bacillati > Actinomycetota > Actinomycetes > Mycobacteriales > Nocardiaceae > Nocardia > Nocardia sp. NPDC046473. Next base: position 628,587 of record NZ_JBEYZJ010000005.1, on the reverse strand, counting down.
ACGATCTCGTTCGAGCAGCTCGGCCAGCTGCTGCGGCGTGGTCGTCGCGTCGAGCAGTTTCGGCCGCACCGGCAGGCCACGCTGGCCCGCGTATAGCACGGCGTCGTAGCGGAAGCGGGACATCTCGTTGAGGTACTCGCCGCGCTTGAGCCGGATCCTGGACCCGGCCAGCGTCGGGTGCGCGGCCACGAAGTCTTCGAAATACCTTGGCGCGATCACCAATTCGGCATCCCGATCAAGGGCGGCACGCACGGCGGGCGCGAGCTCGGCGGCACCGGCGGACGGCGCGTTGGTCGCCTCGACGGTGGCGTGGAACGACTCGCTGAGGGTGAGGTCGCGGACGTCGCCGACGAACAGGACACCTTCGGGAGCGAGCAGGCCGACGACCGAATCCAGCACGCGGGTCAGGTAATCGGCGCTCGGGAAGTACTGCACCACCGAGTTGATCAAGATGACGTCGTACGGTCCGGCGACGTCGTAGGGCAGCTCGTCGGCGGCGCACCTGTCGAGCCGGACGTGCTGGAGATCCGGATTGCCCTCGACGATCTTCGTCCGCACGTTATCGATGGCCGAGGCGGAGACATCGGTGGCGTCGTAGACCGCGCACTGCGGTGCGAGCCGAGACAGCAACAGGCCGGTGCCACAGCCGATTTCGAGAACCCGCTGCGGCGCCAGGGTGCGCACCGCGGCGACGGTCGCGTCGACCCATTCCCGCATGTGCTCTTCGGGGATGGCGGCGTTGGTGTAGGAGTCGTTCCAGCCGGAGATGTCGAAATCGGCGTCGCCGTCGTGTCCTTGGCGGTACGTGCTGTTGAACACGATCTGCCAGTTGGCAACCTGGTCCTGCTCCGCTTCGGCCGCATCGGCGGTGGCGTCGCCCGGCGTGAAATAGGCGACCAGCGACAGGCTTCCGCCGGTGTCCTTGCGGGCCAGCACCACCGACTGATCGACGCCGGGGTGCGCGGTGATGGCGGCCTCGATCTCGCCGAGTTCGATGCGGAAACCACGCACCTTGACCTGCTGATCGATGCGGCCCAGGTACTCGAGATCGCCGTCGGCGCGGCGGCGGGCGAGGTCGCCGGTCCGATAGACCCGTCGGCCGAGCACTGAGCTTTCTGCGAACCGTTCGGCGGTGAGGTCGTCGCGGTTCAGGTACCCGCGCCCGACACCGGGCCCGGACACCAGCATCTCCCCTGCCACGCCGTCCGGCACCGGACGGCCCGCCGGATCGACGATCAGCACGCCGAGGTCGGGCAGCGGGACGCCGATCAGGCTGCCTGCCGCCGACACCACATCGGCGCGGGTGAGTTCGCGATAGGTGACGTGCACGGTCGTCTCAGTGATGCCGTACATGTTCACCAGCCGCGCGGACTCGCCGAACCGATCGAACCACGGTGTGAGCGTGGACAAATCGAGCGCCTCGCCGCCGAAGACGACCCAGCGCACCGCAAGCTCGGCGCCGGGCGCGTTCTCCAGCGCGCGCAACAGCTGGGTGAACGCCGACGGCGTCTGGTTGAGCACTGTGACCTGTTCGCGCGCAAGCAGTTCCGCGAACTCGGCGGTGGACCGGCTGACCGAGCCGGGCACCACGACGAGCCGCCCGCCGTAGAGCAGCGCGCCCCACATCTCCCAGACGGCGAAGTCGAAGGAGTACGAGTGGAACATCGTCCACACGTCCTGCGGGCCGAAGTCGTACCAGCGGGTCGTCGTCGAGAACAGGCGAACCACGTTGGCGTGCTCGATGACCACGCCCTTCGGCACACCCGTGGAACCCGAGGTGTAGATGACGTAGCACGGGTCGTGCGGCTCGGCCTTCTCCAGCGGGAGGTCGGGCACAGTCTGGTCGGCTTGTTCGTCGATGAGCAGGAGTTCGGGACCCGATTCCGTGGTCGAGACGAGCGAGCTGTGGCTGATCACCAGCCGCGCACCCGAGTCGGCGATCATGAATTCGATCCGGTCGGCCGGGTACATCGGGTCCAGCGGGACGTAGGCGGCACCGGCCCGCAACACCGCGAGGATCGCGACAACGACATCGGCGGAACGGTCGAGGTGGATGCCGACGAACGAACCACGGCCCACGCCGCGTCCGCGCAGGCGCTGGGCCAGCTCGTCGGCGGCAGCCGCGAGTTCGCCGTAGCTCAGGGCGCTGTCGCCGAAGGTGAGGGCCACCGCGTCGGGCGTTTGGATCGCCTGCGCCGCGAAGAGCTCGTGCAGGGTCAGGGCGGGCTCGGCGGAGGGCTCGGTGGGCAGTGCCGCGGCGATCGCCCGCTCGCGCTCGTCGGTCTCGAGGAAGTCGAGTTCGGGCAGCGCGGTATCGGGGTTGGCGACCACTGCGGTCAGCAGGGCGACGAAGTGCCGCGCGATGGCCGCGACGGTCGGTTCGTCGTAGAGGTCGACGTCGTACTCGAACGCGCCGAACAATTCCGCGCCGACCTGACGCAGGGTGACCAGTACGTCGAATTTCGTAGTGCCCGAATGCACTTCGACGTACTCGGCACTGAGTCCGGGGATGGCGAGTTCAGGCAGCGAAGTGTTCTGGAACACGACGGCGGTACGGAACAGTGGCGAATGGCTCAGTTCCCGATCGGGGCGCACGTGCTCGACGACTAGGTCGAACGGCGCTTCCTGGTGGTCGAACGCATCGAAGACGACGCGCTGCTCCCTGGCCAGCAGTTCGCGGAAGGTCGGCGCGCCGGACAGATCCGTGCGCAATGCGAGCGCGTTCACGAAGAACCCGATCAGCGGCTCGATCTCGGGCCGGGTGCGGCCGGCGATCGGCGTACCGACCGTGATGTCCTCCGCGCCCGTGTAATACCGAAGCAGCGCCTTGAATCCCGCCATCAACCCGATGAACAGGGTGGCGGGCCGGTCGTTCACCCTGACCTCGTCCACGAGATGCCGCAGGCCGGACAGCACCGGTGCCGGAATGGTGAACAGCACTCTGGCACCACGGTTTTCCGGCTCCAGCGCACGCGGCCGGTCGGGATGGAAGGTCACCAGCGGCGGCTCGTCACCGAGCACGCCGCGCCAGTAGTCCAGGTCGGCGCCGAACTTGTCCTGCTGCGCGAGATCCTGCAGCCAGGTCGCGTAGTCGGGGTACTGCAACGGCAGTTCGGGGAGTTCGGGCAGGTGCTTGCCCGCCGTGAGATCGGCGTAGGCGGACATCAATTCGGTGGCGAACACGCCGAGCGACCAGCCGTCGGAAATGATGTGGTGCATGGCGACCGCGAAGATCGCATCGTCTTCGCTCAGCCGCACCAGCAACACCTCGACCAGCTGACCGGATAGGTCGAACACGGTCCGGCTGAACTCCTCGACCTGCGCGGTCGCGTCCGCGAGCGGGTGCTCCGGATCCAGCTGCGACGACGACACCATGGTCATCGGCAGCGGTGCCACCGGACCGACCACCTGGACCGGAACCCCGTCGCGCACTTCGATGCTGGTGCGCAGTGACTCGTGCCTGGCGACAACCAGCGACAGCGCGCCCTGCAGGGCCGCGATGTCGAGGTGGCCGCGCAGGCGCAGCGCCAGCGGCATCGTGTAGGTGGCCCGATCCGGGAACAGCTGCTCCAGGAACCAGATTCGCTGCTGCGCGGCCGAAAGCGGCGCGGCGGCAGTGGGATCCGGGCGGCGCGGGATACCGGCCCGCGGCGTGCCGCCCGCGGCCCAGCGGCGCAGCAACGCGCGGCGCGATGCGCCCGTATCGACGAGTTCAGGCATTGTTGCTCCGTTCTTCGGCCGCCCCCGGCTGGTTGAGCAGCAGCTCGACCTCGCTGTCGGACAGTTCGTCCAACCGCTGCATCAGGTGCGCGGCGATGGCGTCGGCCATCCCCACGGCTGTCGGGCTGGCGAACAGCTCTCCGAGTGCGAGATCCAACGGGAAAATGGACCGCAGCTGCGTGGCGACGTGCACGGCGAGCAGCGAATCGCCGCCCAGTTCGAAGAAGTTGGCGTCGTTGCCGACCTGTTCGAGGCCGAGCGCCGCGCACCACACCGCGACGACCTGGTTGCGCACCGAGACCACGAATTCGTCCTCGTCGGAGGCCGCGGCGGGCTCGCTGTCGACCGATACCGGTGGCGCGGGCTGGACGGGATCGATACGCCGCGTTTGAGTCGTTGTGACCTCGGGCGGGTCGACCCAATAACGCTTCAGCGCAAAGGGATACGTAGGCAAGCTGACCGAGGCCGGTGTCTCGCCGCCGTAGATGGCGTCGAAATCGACTGCTACACCGGACAACCAGAGCCGTCCCGCCGCATCGACGATCGCCGTCTCCGGTGCGCCCGCGCCGAGACCGACGCCGAGGGTGCCGACCGTTGCCGAGGCGCGATCGGCGGTGCGCAGGAACGAGACGAGAGACTTGCCGGGGCCGACCTCCAGCGCGACGGTCCCCTGGTTCCGGCCGACCAGGCCGATTGCGGCCTCCCGGAAACGGACGGTGCTGGTCATCTGACGGGACCAGTAGGCGGGGTCGACGGCTTGCTCGGCGGTGATCGGCGCGCCGGTGACGTTGGACCAAAACGGCACCTGCGGCGCCTGACGCGGCACCTTCCGCACCAGCTCGGCGAAGCGCGCCGCAGCCTCGTCCATGAGCGGAGTGTGGAACGCGTGCCCGACGGGCAGCAGCGAGCTCGGCACGCCCTCCTCGGAGAGCTCTCCGGCCAACCGGAACAGTGCGGCGGGTGAACCCGCGACGACACAACGGCTGGCGGAGTTGTCGGCGGCAAGCCAGACGTCGTCCGGCAGGCGCTCCGCGATGACGTCCGCGCCCTTGGAGATCGCGAGCATGCCACCGGGCGGTGCAGCCGCCATGATTCGGCCGCGCTCGACCACCAGTTCCAACGCGTCGGACAGCTCGAACACGCCCGCGATGGTGGCGCAGACGAGCTCACCGAGGCTGTGCCCCAACAGTTCCCGAGGTTCGGCGCCGAACTCGCGCCACATTCCGGCCAGCGCGTACTCGACCGCGAACAGGGCGACTTGAGACTGCTCGGTGCCCTCGGCGTTGCGAACCGCGGCGTCCAGGTCGAAACCGGTCCGCGCACGCAGGATGTCGGCGCAGGCGCGGTAGCGGTCACCGAACGGGCGGACCTTGTCGGCGAGTTCGAGGACGGCGGCGCCGAGCGCGACGCCCTGGCCGGGGAACAGCCAGGCAAGTGCGGGGGCAGGCAGGGCCTCCCCTGCCGCCGGCTTACGCAGTGCGACTGCGGCTTCGGTCGTGCTACTCACCACGACCATGCGGCGGTGCGGGAAACGACGGCGGCCGTGCGCCAAAGTCTTTGCTACAGAAGCGAGTTCCACGTCCGAGCCGTCCAAGTGCGCGGCGAGCCGAGCCGCGATCCGGTCGGCGTCCTGTGCAGTGCGGCCCGAGATCAGCAGTGCGCGTGGACCGGTCTGTACCGGGGTGGCTGCCTGCGTCGGCGGCTGTTCGACGATGACATGGGCATTGGTCCCGCCGATGCCGAAGGCGCTCACTGCCGCGCGACGCACGTCATCCGACCAGGTCCGAAGTTCGGTGTTGACGAAGAACGGCGTTGCGGCGAAATCGATTTCGGGGTTCGGCCGGGTGTAGTTCAGGCTGGCCGGAATGCGACCCTCGCGCACAGCGAGGACCGCCTTGATGAACCCCGCAACACCGCCCGCGGAATTGAGATGGCCGACATTGGATTTCACCGAGCCGAGCGCGCAGTACTGTGCGGCCTCGGTGTGCTCACGGTAGGCCGCGCTCAGCGCGGCCACCTCGATCGGGTCCCCCAGTTTCGTTCCGGTGCCGTGCGCTTCGACATAGCCGATGGTGTCCGCGCCGATTCCGGCCGCCGACAACGCTTCCCGGATGACGGCCCGCTGTCCGGCGATGCCGGGAGCGGTGAAGCCGATCTTGTTGCCGCCGTCGTTGTTCACCGCGGAACCGAGGATCACGGCGTGGATGTGGTCCCGGTCCGCGATGGCATCCGCGAGTCGCTTGAGCACGACAACGCCGACACCCGAGCCGAACACGGTGCCACCGGCGTCGGCGTCGAACGCGCGGCAGTGACCATCCGGCGAGAGGATCGACCCCTCCTCGTAGATGTAGCCGGCCTCCTGCGGCACCTGCACGCTCGCACCACCGGCCAGCGCCACGTCGCACTGGAAGTCGAGCAGCGCCTGCGCGGCCTGGTGCACGGCGACCAGCGAGGTGGAGCACGCCGTCTGCACCGCGACGCTCGGCCCGGTCAGGTTCAGCTTGTAGGAGACCCGGGTGGCCATGTAGTCGGAGGCGTTGCCGTGCAGCGCATGCAGCTGCGAGCTGGGTGTCTGGAACAGGCTCGCGTGCGCGACCAGGTTCCGCAGCAGGTAGGTGCTGATGCCCGCGCCCGCGAAAATGCCCACCGGCGTGGGGTTTTCGGCCGCGATGTGACCGGCGTCCTCCAGTGCCTCCCACGCGCACATCGTGAACAGGCGATGCTGGGGGTCGGTGAGTTGTGCTTCGCGCGGCGGCATTTCGAAGAACTCCGCGTCGAACTTGTCCGCGTCCGTCAGCAGCGCACCCGCGTGCACATATCCGGCGGGCGGGTCGGCGGGCATGGACTCCGGGGCGAGCGGGCGCACCGATTCGCGTCCCGCGCAGAGGTTGTTCCAGTAGTCGGTGACGGTGTCCGCGTCGGGGAAACGGCAGGCCATGCCGATTACCGCGACCCGGAACTCGTTGTCGTCGTGTGTCATCGCTGGCTCCCAACGCTGTCGGGCAGGGTCTCGGTGGCCTGACGGTGTGCGCGGCGGCGCGCGGCGGCCGCGCGGCGGTCCTGGCCGCGGTCCGCGTCGTCCTGCGGTGCGGTCCGCCCGGCCAGCGACTTGGCCAGCCCGTCGACGGTCGGCGCCGCGAACAGGTCGGTCATCGCCAGGTCCACGCCGAGGCGACGCTCGAGCAGTCCACGGACCCGGGCCAGCGCGAGCGAATGACCGCCGAGGTCGAAGAAGTTCTGCCCGAGACCGATCTCGCGGTCGAGCACCTCAGCCCAGACTTCAGCAACGACTCGTTCGAGTTCGGTGCCCGGCGGCGTGTACACCGGCGCCGCGGCCGGGGCGATCTTCGGCAGCTTCGCCCGGTCGAGCTTGCCGGTGAGACCACGCGGCAGGCTGTCCAGGACCATGTAGGCCGACGGAATCATGTAGTCCGGCAACCGAGTACGCAGATATGCCGACAGCTCGAGGTAGTCGGGCTCCAGCGGGCCGTCCTGGGTGAGGTAGGCGACCAGCCTGGGCACGTCGGACTCGGCGTCGAGTACGACGGCGGCCTCGGCAACCGTCGGGTGCGAGCGCAGGAACGTCTCGGCCTCGCCCGGCTCGACCCGGTGGCCGCGAATCTTGACCTGACGGTCCTTGCGGCCGACGAAGACCAGCCGACCGTCGGGCAGCCGCCGGGCCAGATCGCCGGTCCGGTAGTACGGGACGCCGTTGGGGCCGGTGCCGAACACCTTCTCGGTGAGTTCCGGCCGATGCCAGTAGCCGAGCGCGACGTACGGGCTGCGCAACGCGATCTCACCGTAAACCTCGGTGGGACGGCCGCTTCCGTCGACCAGATCGACCTCGACGCCCTCGACCGGATGTCCGATCGGCACGCCGGCCCGGTCCGCGTCCTCGGGAGTGATGATGTGCTGCAAGGCGACCGAGCATTCGGACGGGCCGTACAGGCTCACCAGTCGGCAGGTCGGCGCGAAGTGCCTGCCGAAGTCGACGACGTCGCCACGCACCACTTCCTCGCCGCCGAGCGCGACCAGGCGCAGCGCCTTCGGCACCCATGGGCCGTCGGTGTCGCTGAGCAGGTAGCGGAAAAGCGTTGGGGTGCAATGCAGCACGGTGACACCGGCGCGTTCGATCTCCTCGCGCAGGCCGACCGGGCCGAACAGGTGCGGGTCGATCACGTACAGCTCGGCCCCGGCCACCGCGGCGCCGAACGAGTTCAGCACACCGGCGTCGAAGGTGTATCGGGCGGGCGCCGCGACGACGTCGTCGGGTCCGATGCGCAGTCGCCGCGCGTAGGTGACCGCGTGGGCCAGCGCGTTGCCACGGCTCTGCGCCACGCCCTTGGGTCGGCCGGTCGAGCCGGACGTGTGCAGGATGTAGGCGAAATCGTCGGCGCTGATATGGGATTTCGCCCAGGTCGACAGGTCGTTGGTCGGCACCGTGCTCAGCGCGGGTTCCGATCGATCGGTGCGCCCGGAGACGGTGAAGACATGTGCCCCACCGGCAACCGAACGGGCGAGGTCGGTGAGCGACGGATCGCACAGCAGCGCGGACACGTCGGCCTCCTCCATGATCTCGATCAGCCTGGCCTGCGGCGCGCGCGGGTCGAGCGGGACGTACGCGACGCCCGCGCGCAAGGCCGCCCAGACCGCGACGAAACTCTCCGGCGCGTGGTCGTAGAGCAGCGCCACGCGACTGCCGTCGAGGCCGGCGCCGATGAGTTCCTTGGCGATGCCCGCGGTGATCATGTCGAGTTCGGTGAAGCTCGTCGTGCGGTCGCCCGCGCGCAGCGCCGGTGCGCTGCCGCGTAGATCGATCACGGCGTCGAGCCGATCGATCAGCCGCTCGTCCGGTTCGGCCTCGGGGACCATCGGCGAACCCGGCAGCGTCCAGATCGCCTCGGCCACAGCCTTATCCGCGCTCTCCAGATCGACCGCACCGACGAGCTGTTCGGGGTTCGCGACAACGCTGGCGAGCGCGGTCGCGTAATGCCGCAGTGCCCGAACGGCGGTCGGCGCGTCGTAGAGGTCGACGCTGTATTCCAGGGTGAGCTTCGTCGGGCCGTCGGTCTCGTCGACGGTGAGGTCGAAGTCCATCTTGGCGGTCGCGCGGGGCGCGTCGACCAGTTCGACGTCGAGGCCGGCCATGTCGAGAGCCGGTGCGGGCGTGTTCAAGTAGTTGAACATGACCTGGGCGAGCGGAGTGCGGCTCATGTCCCTGGTCGGCACCATGGCCTCGATGACCTTCTCGAACGGCAGGTCCTGGTTGGCGTGCGCGGAAAGCACGGTCTTGCCGACGCGCGCCACCAGCGCGGTGAAGGTCTCGTCAGGGTCGACCTCGGTGCGCAGCGCCAGGGTGTTCAGGAAGCAGCCGACCAGCGGCTCGACGGCCGAGCGGGTGCGCCCGGCGATCGGCGAGGCGACGATCAGATCCTGTTGGCGGGTATACCGATTCAGCATGGTGTAGAACGCGGCGAGCAACACCGCGAAGGTGGTGACGCCGCTGCGTGCCGCGAGCGCCCGTACCTCGGCCATCACCTGCGGGTCGACGGCGAGCCGCTCGACCGCGCCGCGGGAGCTGCGGCGCGCGGGACGTGGCCGGTCGCCGGGGATTTCGGTGACCGTCGGGTCGGCCAGCTCGGTGCGCCAGAAGTCCAGCTGTCCGTCGAGCCGGTCGGCGTTGCCGCGCTGCCAGCCCGCGTAGTCCGCGTACTGCACGACCAGCGGCGGCAGCGGCGAGTCGAGGCCCGCGACCTGTGCCCGGTAGTGGGCCGAAACCTCTTGGCTCAGTACGGCAACCGACCAGCCGTCACAGACGATGTGATGAAGTGCGATGGCCAGCAGGTACTCGTTCGGCCCCGACTTGATGAGGTGGTATCGCCAGACCGGGCCTTCGGCCAGATCGAACGGCGCGCGGTAGACGCTCGCCGCGAGCTCGGCCTCGGCGGAGACGCGCTGCTCGGGCGCGAGGCTGCTGTAGTCCGTGAACTCCAGCGGCCGTGGCGAATACGGGCGGATCACCTGGCGTAGTTGCCCGTCCTCGGTGGTCCGGTAGACGCTGCGCAGCACCTCGTGCCGCTGTTCGACCAGGGCTAGGGCCCGCTCCACCGCGGCGACGTCGAGCGCGCCGCGCAGCCGCAGGCCGCCGGGCATGATGTAGGTCGCGTTGCCGGGATCCAGTGTCTCCAGGAACCATAGGCGTTCCTGAGCATAGGACACCGCGAGCAGCTCGCCGTCCGTGCGCGGCGCGGCCTGCAGCGGCGGCAGCGAATCCTGTTCCGCGGACGCGGCTTCGATGAGCCGCGCGGCCGTCACGATCGTCGGGCTCTCGAAGAGCTCGCGCAGCGAGACGCTGACGCCGAACTCGTCGAGGATCTGCGAAATCACCCTGGTGGCCGCCAAGGACGTGCCGCCGAGGAGGAAGAAGTCGTCGTGGCGGCCGATTTCGGTCCGTTCCAGGGCCTGCGACCAGAGGGCCGCGAGGCGGGTTTCCCGCTCGCCGATCGGGGCCTCGAACGCGGTGTCCTCGGCGTCGTCCGAATCCGATTCGGCCGCTTCGTTGTTCAGCACGTACTCACGCACGGGCAGCGCGGCGAGCAGCTTGTCCACCGGCGTCGTCGGTGCGGCGGCCGCCGCTGCGGCGATCGTCAGGAAGTCCTGTGCCAGGTCCGCCGCGGCGGTCGCGTCGAGCAGCTTCTCGTTGTAGGTCAGGTGACAGACCAGCTCCGAGCCCGACTCGGCGACGTGCATGACCAGGTCGTAGAGCGTCGCCCCGGTGTCGATGGCGTGCCACTCGACGGTGAGTCCCCACTCGCTCAGATCGGGGCGCTCCAGCATCTGCTGCACGAACAGGGTCTGGAATACCGGGCTGAAGGCCGGATCCCACGGCCCGCCGATCGCCTCGACGACCTGCTCGAACGGGACGGTCTCGTCGTCGTAGGCCGCCATCGCGCTGTCGCGGGTGCGGTGCAGCAGGTCGAGGAAGGTCTGTCCGTCGGCGAGATCGGCGCGGACCGGGACCGTATTGACGAAGTGCCCGATGGTTTTCGCGAGCTCGGCGTACGGCCGGGCCGCCATCGGGATGCCGATGTTGAAATCGCGCTGGCCGGTGCGGTGCGCCAGTGTCAGTTCGTAGCAGGCCAATAGGAATACGAACGGCGGGATGCCGTTGTTCGCCGCGCAGGCACGCACGGCGTCGGCCACCTCGCGGGGAAACGAATTCTCCACGCGCGCACCGTTGTTGCCGACGCGACGCGGGCGGCGGCCGATGGATACGTCCAGCGGCGGGGCGTCGCGCAGCAGCGCGGCTCGCCGCTCGACCGCCACCGTTTGCGAGGCGGGCGTGCCGTGTTCGGCACTCCACACCGCGTAGTCGGCGTATTGCCGCGGCGGCACCACGAGAATGATCTCCTCGCCGTGCCGGACGGCGCCGTAGGCCGCCCACAGCTGATCGATGAGCAGCGCGATCGACAGGCCGTCCAGCACCAGGTGATGCGCGACGACCGCGAGGATCCACTCCTGCTCGGCCAGCCGGATCAGCGCCCAGCGCACCGGTGGCCGGTCCGCTAATTCGAACGGCGCGGACGCGAGCGACTCGAGCAGCTGATCGACCGCCGCCGCCCGCGCTTTCGCGGGCACCAGGCGCAGATCCGGGGTCTGCCAGTCGGCGCCGGCGACCTCGACGACCTCGGCCCGCAAACCCTCCGGCGATTCGTTGAACACCGTGCGGAGGGCGTGCTGCTGCTGGGTCACCGCGTCGGCGGCCGTGCGCAACGCCGCCACGTCGAGCGGCCCGGTGATCCGAATGCCCAGCGGCACATGGTAGATCGCGGCATGGCCGGCCAGCTGCTCGTGCAGCCAGATGCCCCGCTGCGCCGGTGTCGTCGGGAACGGCCCCGCGCCCTCGCGCAGTGGAACTGTCGTGGTGGAAATGCCTGCGGCGCGGCGTTCCCGCAGGCGCGCCAGGGCCAGGCTGCTAGCCGGTGAGTTCATGATCGCTCTCCAAAAGGGCTGCATCGGCCTGCTCGACCATGAGCTCCTCCAGCGCCGCCGCCACCTGAGCCACGGTCGGCTCCTGCAGCATGCGCCGGAGCGCGAACTCGATCTCGAAGAGTTCGCGCAGCCTGCGGACGAACTGAGTGGCTGCTAGGGAGTGCCCGCCGATGCGGAAGAAGTTCTCGAAGACGCCGACCTGCTCCAGCCCGAGCAGCTCGGCCCACATCTCGGCGACGACCTGCTCGTATTCGGTGCGCGGCGCGACATAGTCGGCGTCGGCGGTGAACAGATCGGTGCTCGCACGCGACACCGGGGCGGCCTCGACGCTCGGCGCGCCGCCGACGATCCGGTACGACTTGCGGTCGAACGGATACAGCGGCAGCCGGGCCTGCGGCCGCGTCGCCGCGTCTACGCCGGACCAGCGCACCTCGTGCCCGCGGACATGCAGTTCGCCCAGCGCCGCCAGCATCACCGAGAGGTCGTCGACATCGCGGACCAGCGACGGCACCGCGACCCCGGCCCGATCATGATGGCGGAGCAGGCTTTTCAGCATGCCGTTGAGCGCGGGATGCGGGCCGATCTCGATGAAGGCGCCGATGTTGGCGTCGATCATCGCGCCGACTGCCTCGGCGAACTGCACCGGGCGCACCACCTGATCGGTCCAGTAGAGGCCGTTCAGTTGCGCGCCGTCGATCCGGCCGCCGGTGACGGTCGAGAAGAACGGAATACTGCCCTCGCGGGGCTGGATGCACGGCATGTCGGTCGCGAATTCCGGCAGGCAGTCGCGCATCAGCGGCGAGTGGAAGGCGTAGCGGCCTGGCAGCCGGCGGGTCATGATCTGCTCGCCGTCGAGCCGGTTGAGGAAACCGTCGACCGCGCCCGTGTTGCCCGAGATCAGCGTCCACTGCGGACCGTTGGTTCCTGCGAGGTAAACCCGTTGCGGCAGTTCGAGTTCCGCAGCGGGCCGGTTGACCACGGCCATGCAGCCGTTGTCGCGCAGGCGCGCAGTGGCTTTGGCCCGTGCCGCGATGATCTGCGCGGCGGTGCGCAGGTCGATCGCGCCGCAGACGTGCGCGGCGGCGACTTCACCGACGCTGTGGCCGACCACGGCGGACGGGGTGATCCCCCACGACTGCCACAGCTCGGCCAGCGCGACCTGCAGGGCGAACAGCACCGGCTGAGCGGTGGCGGTGTCGGCGAGGGCTTCCTCGTCGCGACCCCGGTCGAGCACAGCGAAGGTGGACCAGCCGAGCTCGATGCGCAACTCACGATCGACCCTGAGCAGGGCGTCCCGGAACACCGGCTGATGCCGAATCAGCTTGCGCCCCATTCCGATCCACTGATTCCCCTGCCCGGTGAAGACGAAGCCCACCTTGCCGGGACCATTGCGCGGCACCCGACCGGCCGCAGCGCCCAACGGCAGCGAGCCGCCGGAGATCGAGGTGAGCTGCTCGGCCAGATCCGCATGACCGCGGGCAGTGACCGCGACGCGGAACGGATGCTGGGCGCGCCGCGCGGTCGAGGTCTGCGCGAGTTCGGCGATCGGCGCGGCCGAGCCGTCGCGCAGCGCGTCGATCCAGCTGTCGACCAGGTCGAGCGTCGACTGCTCGCTCCGGCCGGAAATGCATACCAGATAAGGCTTTTCGGGCGCGGCGGCGCCCTGGGGGTGCGGCGTCCGGGTGGGTGCGCCGGTGAGCACGGCGTGCGCGTTGGTGCCGCCGAAGCCGAACGAGCTCACGCCCGCCAGTGCGCGGCCACGACGCTGCGGCCAGACCTGGTTCTGCGCAGGCACATCGAACGGCAGTTCATCGAAAGCGATGTGCTTGCTCGGCGATTCGAAGTTCAGGTTGGCAGGCACCTGCCCGTGATGCAACGCGAGCGCCGTCTTCACCAACCCGGTGATGCCCGCGGCTGCCTCGAGGTGACCGACCACCGTCTTGGCCGAGCCCACGAGGAACTTGTCGTCGCGGTGCTCGGCGAAGACGGTGCCGAGCGCCCGCGCCTCGATGGCGTCGCCGAGGATGGTTCCCGTGCCGTGCGCCTCGATGTACTGCACGTCACCCGGGTTCACGTTGGCCCGGCGATAGGCGCGGCGCAGCACGTCGACCTGCGACTGATAGCTCGGCGCGGTCAGCCCGTTGGTACGGCCGTCCTGGTTCACTGCCGAACCGAGTAGCACCGCGTAGACCCGGTCGCCGTCCTGTTCGGCCTGCGCCAGCGGCTTCAGCACGACCGCGGCGCTGCCCTCGCCGCGGACGTACCCGTCGGCACGATCGTCGAACGTCTTGCACCGACCGTCGGCGGCCATCATGCCCGCGCCCGCCAGCGACTCGGTGACCCGCGGGTCCAGGGTCATGTTGACCCCGCCGACCACGGCGACATCGCAGTCCCCGTCGTGCAGGCTGCGCAGCGCCATGTGCAGCGCGACCAGCGACGACGAGCAGGCGGTGTCCACGCTGACGCTCGGTCCGCGCAGATCGTAGAGATAGGACAACCGGTTTGCGGCGATGCTGCTCGCGTTGCCGGTGACGGCCGCGATCGGCATCCCGGACTCGGCCGCATCGCCCATGCCACGCGCGTAGTCGCCCGCGGTGATGCCGACGAAGGTGCCGGTCGCGGTCCCGGCCAGCCGCTCGATCGGCACGCCCGCGTCCTCGAAGGCGTCCGCGACGGTTTCGGCGAGCAGCCGGTGCTGCGGATCCATCGCCGCGGCCTCGGCGTCACCGATGCCGAAGTAGTTGGCGTCGAAGGCGTACGGGTCGTCGAGGAACGAACCGAACCACGAGCCACGCTGCTCATCGCCGCGCGCGCTGCTCGACGGCGGCCAGTCGTGCCTGGCGTCCGGTGCTCGGCCGACCAATTCGCGGCCGTGCCACAGGGTTTCCCACAGCTGCTCGGGTCCGCGCAGTCCGGGGAACGAGCACCCGATGCCGATGATGGCCACCGGTTCCTGCGCGGTGTCGGCGCGTACCGAGCGCCCCCCGACTGCAGGCTCCCGATCCGCGGCATCCTGCGGCGTGGGTTCGATGTTGTCCTGTGCCGCGGCCAGCCCCTCGGCCAGTGCGTGCACGGTCGGGTACTCCCAGGGGAGATCCGGTGGTAGTGGTTTACCCATCCAGGTGGAGATCTTGCCGACGAATACCAGGGCCACCGCCGAGGTGAGCCCGAAACTCGAGAACGGCTCACTCAGTGCGACATCATCCGTGGCAATATCGAGTAGATCTCCGAGCGTTTCGGTGAGGAACAAACTGATCTCGTCGGCCGTCCGACGGGCCATTTCTGCAGACATCTAGCACTATCCCTACTACGTAGAAACAGAAGAACGTGGCTCGACTGAATTTTCAGTATTGTCCGCGACGGCGGGGACATTCTGGTCGGTGAGGGTTTTTCCGGGAATCTCGGACAATCCGCGCTCGGCCAGGTTGCGCCGGGCCTGCGCCAGCGGGAAGGCCAGCACGCGCAGATCGTGGAAGAGCTTGATCGCGATGGTCGGCCAGATCGCTCCGGTCAATTTGTAGGTGAGCGCGAGCGCGACACCACCGAATATCACCTGGGCGGAGACGGCGGGACGGAATCCGTGCCGCAGACCATCGATGACGCCACCGGCAACGATGATCAGGATCCAGAACGGCATGTCCGGCCACAGCAGCGCGACCGCGTAGATGGTGAAGCCGCGGTAGACGACCTCCTCGGCGGGGGTGCTGAACGAGTTGGCCAGCCACCAGAACCGCTCGATCGAGCTCTCCGGCGTGATGAAGACGACGTACTCGATCTTGTGCGCGATCCAGTCCTTGCCGCGGCGACCGCCGACCAGCGGAATCAGCACTGGCCCAAGCAGATACGACACGTAGACGGCGACGATGGCCAGGCTGATGATCTTCTCCGCGAGCGAGAAGCCGCGGAAGATCGAGAAGTCGAAGTGGGTCAGGCCGAGCTCGTGCACCGAGGTGCCGCTGACCGCGAAGGCGATGAGGATGACCGCCAGGGTCGCCCAGGTCCGGAAGACGCCACCCTGATACAGGCGGACGCGCGCGTCGGACCGTTCACCGAATTCCTTCGTGAAAACGCGTACCGAGAATATCTCGAAGAATGGCTCGGCAAACACGAGATAGACGAGCAGAATTATGCAGAAGATTTCCATCGGGAGGCCCCGTTCACTATCCGGTCGGGTCGGTCTTTACATTTCAGTGGAGTGGGGTCGTCCGTGCCCTCATGCTTGGGACAACAATTACACGCAGGTTGAGGAAAACATCAGTGACTTTGCTCTACTGCCCGAGCTCTAACATCACCTACCTACGGCGTCGTCCTGAACACATCGGCAGACAGTACAACCGTCCTGAGATAACTGTCTACAGCTTCCACCTGGAAGCTCCTGTGAGCTGAGACACCGGTTTTATACGGAGTAAGGCCCTCCGCATGCACCGGGCGCCATACGTCCCATTCGCGTAGTTTTTTCGCCCGATTTCACCTGGTCGGACGAAAGACGTCAACGATTCACCACAGCGCATTCAACTGCCGGAAACATTCCGCACCGCTCGACGCAACATCCCGTCACGTCAATTTGATAGCTCATTGTTTGCCAGAGATGTGCGGCCGTCCAACTTCGTATGTACGGCCGTCCAACACCGGGCCACGGCACCCCTACGCGGCCCCGCCTCGATCGGTGCCGACACCGGGCGATCGCGGGCCCGCCGCGGGGCTCGTCGACACCCGAATGCCGAGAAAATTCCGAGCGGGAATAGCTGGGACCGGACTACGTTCGTTGATGGTGGTTAGTCGAACAAACGAAAGGGGCCGCGCGCGTGGCAACCGAGACAGTGGCATCGTCCGTCGGATTTCGATCGGAGCGTGGCGCCGTACTCGGTGCGCTGATGCTGTCGACGGGATTGGTGGCGTTGGATTCCACCATCATCGCCACCGCGGTGCTGACCATCACCAGCACGCTCGGCGGCTTCGCGCAGTTTCCGTGGCTGTTCTCTATATACCTACTCGCCCAGGCCGTGACCGTCCCGATCTACGGCAAGCTCGCCGACACGGTCGGACGTAAGCCGGTCCTCATGTTCGGCATCGCGGTGTTCGCGCTCGGCTCCCTGCTGTGTGGGCTGGCCACGAGCATGCTCGGGCTGATCATCTTCCGCGCGGTGCAGGGCATCGGCGCGGGCGCGATCCAACCGATGACGATGACCATCGCCAGTGACCTCTACACACTCACCGAACGCGCGAAGGTGCAGGGTTATCTGGCCAGCGTGTGGGCGATGTCCTCGGTGGCGGGACCGCTACTGGGCGGCGTCTTCGCCGACTACCTGAGCTGGCGCTGGATCTTCCTGATCAACCTGCCGCTCTCGGCCGTCGCGGCCTGGATGCTGCTGCGCAAGTTCGCCGAGACCGCGCCGCGGCGCAAGCAAAAGGTGGACTACCTGGGTGCTGCCCTCTTGACTGTCGGCGCGGGTGCGCTGATCCTCGGCCTGCTCGAGGGCGGGCAGGCCTGGGCGTGGAACTCCCCCGCGAGCATCGGCATCTTCGTCGGCGGTGCGGTGCTGCTGGTGCTGTTCGGCCTGGTCGAGCGGCGGGCGGAGAATCCGATCCTGCCGCTGTGGGTGTTCACCCGACGGGTGATCATCGCGAGCAGCCTCGTCTCCGTGCTCGTCGGCACCATCCTGATCGGCTTGACCTCCTACGTCCCGACGTTCACCCAGGGCGTGCTCGGCACCGGCGCGCTGGTCGCCGGACTCACCGTCGGCGTGCTCACCCTCGGCTGGCCGATCGCCGCCTCCCAGGCCGGAAAGCTCTACCTGCGCATCGGTTTTCGATCGACCGCGCTGATCGGCAGCGGGCTGGCGACCGTGGGCGCCGCGACTACGCTGCTGATCAACGAGGATTCGACGCTGTGGCAGGTCGCCGGATCCTGCTTCGTGATCGGCATCGGCATGGGCTTGGTCGCGACACCGACCCTCATCGCGGCGCAGACGAGTGCGGACTGGTCCGAGCGTGGCGTGGTGACCTCGGCGAATATGTTCGGCCGCTCGATCGGCAGCGCGGTGGGCGTCGCGATCTTCGGCGCGATCGTGAACGCACGCGTCGGGCACACCGATCATCCGCTGCCGTCGACGCTGTCGTCGGCGGTGCATCTGGTCTTCATCACGGTCCTGGTGATGGCGGCCGTGATGGTGCTGGCCTCGGCGTGTATGCCGGGGCGCAAGATCGTGGACGCCTAGGGTCCGGCGAACTCGAAGGTCGCGACGACCGGCGCGTGATCGGATTCGGGGAACTTCTGGTGGCGGTGCTCTTGGTCGCCGGGGATGTACTCGATCGTTACGCCCCGGGGCGGTCGGCGATTTCGGCGAGTGCGCGGTCGCGGTGTTCGGGCGGCAGTTGGTCGACCGCGGCGCGGACGGCCGCGAGGGCGGAGCCGGAGAGGCCGTCGAGGGTGCTGCGGTATTCGTCCCACAGGTCGTGTTCGGCTGCGGCTCCGAGCATTTCGGCCAGCTTCGCCGCGGAGACCAGGGCGACCAATCGTTCCAGGTGCTCGGCGTCGTCGACGAGGAAGGCCGCGCGGATCAGGGCGGTTCCGTCGAGGGCGGCTTGCGCGGCGCGGGCGGCAGCGTCGGAGATCGCGGCCATCAGGTCACCGAGGGTGATCCAATCTGCTTGCTCGGCAAGTAGTTTGGCGACGGCGACGATGGTGTCCGTCGGTACCCCGGCGATGATGTAGGCCGAGCGGCGGGCGTCGAGCAGCGGGGCGACCTCGGCGAGGAAGTCGACCGGCAGGCGCTTGGCGACGTCGACGGCGTGGGACGGTTCGAGTACGCCCGCCATGCGCGCGGCCAATAGCGCGTTGCGGTTGCGCGCCACCAGTTTTGCGATGACCGGGGCGGGAATCACCTTGGCCGCCGCCGCGGTTTTGCGCAGGCCGCCGGATTGGCTTTCGAACAGTAGGTCGGCGACCTGGAAACGGAAGTCTCTGACGTCGGCGGCGGAGACGTCGGCGAGGTAGGCGAGTCGTTCGACGGGCACGCCGAGCGTGCGGGCAAGCTTCGTCACCTGGGCGGTGGCCGCGTCGGTCACAACCCCGCCGCCTTCTTGACCGCGCCGCGCAGGAAGCGGGGGACGAAATCCAGCAGCGAGTACGCGGCGGCTTCCAGGTCCTTCGCCTGTTTACGCCTGGCTTCGGCCACCACCGTGGCAAGTTCAGCCTGGACCTCAGGCGTCAGTGCGGCAATCCCGGCAGGCAGGTCGCCCGGCACCAGTTCATCCAACGTCTTCGTTGTCATCTCACTACCTCCGCCTCGACTCACAACCGAATCGCCCCAACCCACGCTTCACCGACGCCCGGCTCCGATGCGCAACGCTACTGCGTCATCGGCTAGCCCGCGCCGCGCGTGTACACGATCACAACTGCACCGCTATACGGTTGTGTCGGCTGCATACCGCTCAAACCACACTGCGGCACGCAGCCAACTCGACACCAGCGAGTCGCCCAACGATGAGCCGAGCCGTCAGCAGTCCCGGCGGTGCACGCCACAGAAGGCCTTCTCCTAATCGACCGGGACCCCGAGCAGTGCCACGACGACTTGACGTAGGTTGCGTGCTCTTGACGTAGGTTTGCAGCTCGCGTCAAGAGCACGCAACCTACGTCAAGTTCAGGTCGGGGCTCGTCGTTGACACCATTTCTCGGGGTCGGGGCTGCAGGTCTGGGTGACCGCAAGGTGTCAGATCCCGCGAGCCGGTGCGGATCTTCCGGTACAGCGGCGGGGTCATCGGCACGCAGGCCCACCGGATCGCGTCTCCGGTCGAAGCGGCCATCGCTCGCACCAATCTTCTGGATCTGCACCCGTTCAGGGTGTCCCGAGGAGGCGGCTCCGGAACCGGTGCAGATCGTCGGGCACCGTGCCGGGTTGTCGATGTGGGGGTGCGGGTGACGTTAGAGGTCGAGGATGAGGTAAGTGAGGGGGCCGGGGGCGGTTGTGCAGAGGCGGAGGGGGCGAGGGTAGTGGTCGCTGGGGTGCGAGCCGGTGGCGGCGAGGGCTCGCGTTTCGCAGGTTCCGCAGATGCCTGCTCGGCACATCGAGTCGACGGCGATGCCCGCGTCTTCTAGTGCCTCGAGCACGGTGAAGGCGGGTGGGACAAGGACTGTGCGGCCGGATTTGCGTAGTTCGACCACGAGGGGCGGGATCATCGGACCGGGCAGCGGGCGAGGCCGGTGGCTGATTCGTCGTGTTGGTCGTATGGGGTGCCGTAGATGCCGACGCGGGCGGCGAGCAGTTTCGCGACCTTGGTGTTGCGGCGCCAGACCGGGTCGTCGGCGGCGGCTCGGCGCACCATGCGGCCATGGGCACCCGGTAGGGCGTCGTCGAATGCGCGCAGTCGGACGTCGAGTGTGGCCGCCACGCCGGTCAGGGTCGACCAGGGCTGTACCGGCACATCGCGTAATGGTGTGCTGCGGAACAACTCTCGCACGAGTCCTGCGCTGCTGAAGTAGGTCAGCAGGCCGAGTAGCGGTGCCGTCGCTCGGACTTTCAGTCGATCGACGACGCTCGTCGCGCCCGCGAGGCGGTGGGTTGCCGCGCCGGCCATGTTCGCGGTCCATTCCGGCGCGACACCGGCGGTGGCGACCATGTAGTCCGACATCTCCATGCCCTCGACGGCCGAGCGTGGGATCAGTTCGTCCGCGACGCCGAAGACGTAGGCGATGTAGGCCCAATAGTGCATCACCGCATTCAGTTGCCGCTCAGTGCATTTGCGGCCGTGGGTGTGATCGAAGCACATCGGCGACAGGCCGAAGGTTACCGCGGCGCCCATCATCGTGCTGTTGGAGATGGGGTTGCCGTGCGTGGCGAAATGGTCGGCGCCCCAGGCGCGGCGCAGGCCGGCGCGGACCTGGGCGTGCATGAGTCGCACGCGCACCGTGTCTTTGAAGACCGGCGACCAGCGGTCCATGCCGCCGCGGACCGTCACATTGCGAAACCAGGTGGCGGTCTCCAGGTTTCGCCGGTAGGGATCGTTGACGAATCGGCCGGTGGCGCCGGTCGCGGAGGCGACCTCGGCGCCGACGAAGGTGCCCATGAAGTCCTGCACGCCCATGGCGAGCTTGCCGGAGGTGGAGACGTTGATCCAGAGTTGGCGGCCGTGCTCCCAGAGGTCGGGGTCATACCAGTCCGGTGGGTTGTCGAGGGTGGCGAACAGCGCGACCAGTTCCGGTGGCGGATCGTCGAGTGTGTCGATGCCGTGGTCGAGGGCCTGGTCGAGTAGGCGTCTGCCCTCGGCGGTGCCGATCCGGCGGAACGCGGCGACCAGCTGGTCCATCGGTTCGTCGCCCTGCCAGAGGTGGTCGGCCATCAGCCGGGTGCGCGGCGTCTCGGCGGGGATCGGTCGTACGTCGATCCACGGCGACAGGATCGATTTCCTTGGCTCGAACCATAATTCGGAGGCGACGGCGCGCGGCGGTGGCGGGCGCAGCGGCATGCCCTGGCGGTAGTAGTAGTCGTTGGGGTGTGCGGCGGTGTTCACGTCCAGCATCGGTCAAAATCCTGTCAGTTGCCGGAATTTCGTGGCGGGGGTCGACCCGCGGTCGGCGTGGACCGGGCAGTAGTGCTTCGGGTCGTCGCGGTCTTCGGTTGCGGGCCAGAGCAATTCGGGTGCTTCCGGTGGCGCCATTGTCGCGGGGCGGCGGCCGCGTTCGCGGCGGCGACCGGCTCGGATGCGGGGGAAGAAGTAGCGAATCCCGTCCGGTGTCACCCGGTTCATCGCCGTGAAGAGCTCACACCAGCGGTCGAACAGGAACTGATCCCTGCGAGTCCAGGTGAAGCCCATCGTGCGCCGGATCGACGGATCGCACAGGCCGATGGTGACGAACTGATAGAACTTCGCACCGTACGGTCGAAATAGTTTCTCCCACAATGGTTTCGGTAGCAGGTCGAGTATCGGGAACGGTGGCACCGGAGCGTTTTCGGCCAGCCGGTACACCTCCCAGGCGGCATAGGTCGACTCCAAGACGTTCTCGCACATGTCATTCCAGTAGACCTGGAACTCCGGCCAGCTCTTCGGGACGACTCGCATGCTCATCCCGTACATCTCGTACCACTGGTATTGCTCGCGCCACAGCTGTTCGCGTTGCGCGGGTGTGAGGCCGCCCATGAACAGTTCGCCCGCACGCAACGTCTGCACGAAGAACACCGCGTGCGCCCAATAGAAGGTGCCGGGGTCGAGCGCGTGATACCGCCGCCCCTGTGCGTCGGTGCCCTTGATCGTGCGGTGGTAGTTCACGATCTCGCGGGCGGTCTGCTCGGCGCGCGGGCCGTCGAAGACCACGCCGACGATCGGATACGCCGAGCGCAGCACCCGCTGATAGAACTCGTCCTTGATCTCGGAGTGGTACTCGACGCCCGCGCCGAGGCCGGGATGCATGTTCTGCACCATGCCCAGAAACAGGCCGGTGGGCGCGAAGTAGAGGGAGCCGAAGATCTGCCAGGTCAACGAGTCCGGACCGAGTGGCACGGGTGCGCGGGGGCTCTCGTGCAGCACGTCATTGTGTGCAACCATGACTTGATGCTGACACGAATAAATACTCGCGTTCAATTCGTCTTCTGATGCCACCGAGAACGCGGAAAACGCCGCAGCAGGAGCGCTCTCGCGCGATGGTGCAACGCATCGTCGACGCGGGGCAGGCGGTGCTCATCGAGCACGGTTATGACGGCGCGTCCACCAATCGGATCGCCGAGGCGGCGGGTATCAGTCCCGGCTCGCTGTACCAATACTTTCCGGGCAAGGACGCGATCGTCACCGCCGTAATCGACCGCTACAACAGCGAAGTCGCGTCACGGGTACACAGCAGCGTGCTGGCCCAACTCCATCAGCCGCCCGAAACTGCCGTTCCGGCAACGATTTCCGCGCTGCTCGAGGCATTGGGCAGTCATCCTGCGCTGCTGCGCGCCGTCATCGAGCAGACGCCGCGGCTCAGTGGCGACAACACTGTATTCGCGTTCGAGCAGCAGATCGGTGAGCTGGCGCGGGTGGCGTTGACGATGCATCGGGCCTCGCTGCCCGACGATGTGGACTTCGAGGCGGCCTCGTGGATGCTGGTTCGCGCGGTCGAGCACCTCGCCATTCGCTACGTACTCGACCAGCCCGCAGTCTCTCGCGAGCGCTTCCTCGCCGACATCACGCGGCTGGTGCTGAACTACTTTCGGCCCGCACCAGGCCCTCCACCTGCGAAAACCCCAACACACGACCGTTCACGAGCAAAACGCGAGTAGCCCCACCGCAGCCGCATGCCTTTCGCACGCGACCTCACGCCCCTGCCGGCGGCGCATGCGACCGCCGCCCAGCCACTGATGCGCACAGCCGCACCACTCTTGATGTTCAGCACCTGGAATCGCATGCGAATTCCGGTGCGGGACATCAAGAGTGGTGCAAGAGTGCGCCTAGTGGCTTGCGGAGCTGCGCGCGGGATCCGTTGTGCTGCTGGACTTTCCGAGGCGGGTCAGGGCGAGGTAACCGGCGGACACCAGTACCGTCCAGACGACGCCGACGACCACGGCGGTGCGACCGCTCTCAGTGAAGAAGAGCAACACGACCACCAGGGCGAGGAACGCCAGCGCCAGCACGGTGCTGTAGGGCGCGCCGGGGAGGCGGTAGTCGGTCGCCGGGAGCTCACCGCGCGCGACCCGCGTGCGATAGATCAGGTGACAAACCAAGATCATGCCCCAGACGAAAATGATGCCGATGGTGCTCACCGAGGTGATGTAGGCGAACGCCTTGTCCGGAGAGATGATGTTGACGATCACGCCGATCACCATCGCCGCCGCCGACGCCGAGATGCCGACGTAGGGCACGTGGCGCGAGCTCAGCTTGTTCAGCGCCGCCGGTGCTTCGCCGTGCAGCGACAGGGTGCGCAGCATGCGGCCGGTCGAGTAGATGCCGGAGTTGCACGACGACAACGCGGCGGTGAGCAGCACGAAGTTGATGATGCCCGCAGCGCCGGGGATGCCGATCTGCTGGAACACCTCGACGAACGGGCTCTTGCCCGCGTGGAAGTTGCGCCAGCTGGACACCGACATGATCACCAAGAGCGCGCCGACATAGAACAGGCCGATCCGGAACGGCAGCGTGTTGATCGCCTTGCGCAGCGTCTTGCGCGGCTCGCGAGCCTCACCGGCGGTGACGCCGACCAGCTCGACACCCACGTAGGCGAACAACACGATCTGCAGCACCAGCAGCGACTGGCCGAAGCCGTTCGGGAACACGCCGCCGTCGGCCCACAGGTTGGTCACCGTCGGGTTGGCGGCGTGGCCGAAGACGATGGTCAGCACGCCGATGCCGAGCAGGATCATGCCGATGATCGCGGTGACCTTGATGGTGGAGAACCAGAACTCGCCCTCACCGAACAGGCGCACCGAGATCAGGTTCGCGGCGAACATCACCGCGAGCACCACCAGGGCAGTGATCCACGGTTGGATGTCGAACCAGTACTGCACGTACTTGCCCGCCACGGTGATCTCGGCCATGCAGGTGGCCACCCACACCGCCCAGTACGACCAGCCGGTCACGAAACCCGCGTAACGGCCGAGGAATTCGTGCGCGTACTCGGCGAAGCTGCCGGAGACCGGACGGTAGGTGAGCAGCTCCCCCAACGCTCGCATGATCACGAAGATCGCCACGCCCGCCGCCAGGTAGGCCAGGATCAGGGCGGGGCCGGCCTGCTCGATCGCGCCGCCCGCGCCGTAGAACAGGCCGGTGCCGATCGCGCCGCCGATGGCGATCATCTGGATGGTTCGCGGGCTCAGGCCGCGCGAATAGCCCTCCGAGTCGCCGGTCGAATCCTGCGTTCCAGCGTCCGATAGATGACTGTCGGCGGCTGTCATAGTGCGGTCCTTCTCTCTTGCGGCAACGACGCGACTCCCGGGATCGTCGGTCGGTGACCCCGGACACATGACATGGGATCATCGCATGTTCCGGAATCGATCAGCACGTCACGCTACCGGTCGGTCGCACTGCACAAGACCAGGCGGACCGGAGATCGCAGGTCAGCGGGCTGACAGTGGCGTGGGTATCGCCGACAATTCATCTGGAGAGATGGGTTGGGTCGTGGCGGCGTAACCGTCGGGGCGCGCCCGCGTGTACTGCGATGGGCTTGATCCTCCGCAGCTATATCGGGCGGATCGCCCGGTGGCGAGGCTGTGCGGATCGCGTTGCCGTTGCAGAAAGACCTCAGGGTTACTTCAGGTGGAAGCCGTGGTTCTCCAGTGAGGTGCGCAGGCGATGGCGGCCGTTGAGGCTGGCCGCCGAGGCGAGGCGGGCCAGCACACGTTCGGTCCACGAATGCGAGAGTTGTTGCTCGGCATAGAATTCGGCGATGCGGGTCTCGTAGTCGGTGACGTGTTCGCGCTGTGCCGCCAGGTCGTAGGACTCGTGGTGCAGGACCGCGCCCTGCGGCAGGCGGGGCTTGACCCTGGCATCCTCGGTCGGATCGGGGTGGCCGACGAGTAGGCCGAAGACCGCGAATACCTGCGGGGGCAGATTCAATTCCGCCGCAACGTCTTCCGGGTGGTTACGCAGTGCGCCGAGGTAGACGGTGCCGAGTCCGAGGGATTCCGCGGCGACCACCGCGTTCTGCGCGGCGAGGGCGGCATCGATGAATCCGACGTAGCTGGATTCGAGATAGTCGGCACCTTCGAGCGGGGCTTCCTGATCGTCCGCGAGCTGGCGTAGTCGCGCGAAATCCGCTGTCCAGACCAGCAATACGGGCGCCTGCAGGATGTGGGCCTGATTGCCCGCCAGTGCGGCGAGCCGCGCCTTGCGTTCGGGGTCACGCACCGCGATGACGCTCCACACCTGGAGATTCGAGGAGGTCGGTGCGGACTGGGCGGCCGAAATCAGCAGGCGCAGCGTGTCATCCGATACCGGGTCGGCGAGATAGCGGCGGACCGAGCGATGCTCGTGCAGCACCTGCAATACCGGGTTCCACTGGGTGGGTTCGGTAGGCTCGGGGTCGCGGTAACGCTGCTGCACCAGGTGGGTCGGCGTCGGCACGGTCTGGGTCATGTCCGCCATCTTGGAGTGTCGCGGCGCGTTCGTCAGCGGTTGCTCGCATCGTGAGCCGAAGGGCGTCGATATTTCCTTCGAGATCAACTCGGAGTAGGGTCGGTAAGGTAACCCTAATTAGCAGTGGGAGGAACACCTATGGCCCGACCCCGCACCACCCTGACCGTGCAGCACACCGAGTGGCTGAGCCCGCACCTGATCCGGGTCCACCTCGGCGGCCCCGGCTTCGCCGCGTTCCAGGCCAGCGAGTTCACCGATTCCTACGTCAAGTTCATCTTCGAGCGTGACGGCATCGACGTGCTGCGCACCTACACCGTCCGCTCGGTCGACCAGGACGCAGGCCAGCTCGCGGCCGATTTCGTGTACCACGGCGCCGAGGGCATCGCGGGACCATGGGCGGCGGACGCCAAGCCCGGCGACACCATCGACCTGTTCGGCCCCGGCGGCGCCTACGCGCCCCGCGCCGACGCAGACTGGCACCTGCTGGCCGGTGACGAGGCCGCGCTGCCCGCCATCGCCGCCGCACTCGAGGCGATGGACCCGGCGGCCGTCGGCTACGCGTTCGTCGAGGTCGCCGGCCCCGACGACGAACTGCCCCTGCGGAAGCCCGAAGGCATCGAGCTCACCTGGCTGCACCGCGGCACCCAGGCGCCCGGCGAAGCGCTCGCGGAAAGTGTGCGCAACGCTCCCTGGAAAGACGGCCAGGTCCAGGTCTTCATCCACGGCGAGGCGCAGGCCGTCATGCACGACATGCGCCGCTACGTCCGCCGGGAACGCGGCGTGTCCGCCGAATGGGCGAACTCGATCTCCGGCTACTGGCGTCGCGGACGCACCGAAGAGGGCTTCCGCGAGTGGAAGGCCGAACTCAAGGAAAAAGAAACCGCGCCGGCAAGCAGCTGAGCGTAAGCGTCCACTGCCGCGCACGACTTCGCTTGCCGCGCACGACTTCGCTTGCCGCCCACGAAATCGCTTGCCGCCCACGAAATCGCTAGCGAATTCGTGCGCAGGCAGACAATTTGCGCGCAGCAGCGGAGTCGACGCGCAGCACAGGCGAGGGTCAGCGCAAACACGACAGCTCAGCAGTCGCCGACAACGCGACCAACCGCACCGCCGCGCCGCGCACGAGGTGGCTTGCCGCGCATGAAACTGCCGGCGAATTCGCGCGCAGGCAGGCAATTTGCGCGCAGCAGCGGAGTCGACGTGCAGCACAGGCGGGGGTCAGCGCAAACACGACAGCTCAGCAGTGGCCGACAACGCGACCAACCGCACCGCCGCGCCGCGCACGAGATGGCTTGCCGCGCATGAAACTGCCGGCGAATTCGCGCGCAGGCAGACAATTTGCGCGCAGCAGTGAGGTCGACGCGCAGCACAGGCGGGGTTCAGGGCGAGCGCGACAGGCCAGCAGTGGCCGACAACGTGACCAACCGCGGCGCCGCGCACGACTTCGCTTGCCGCGCACGACTTCGCTTGCCGCGCACGACTTCGCTTGCCGCGCACGAAATCGCTAGCGAATTTGTGCGCGGGCGGACAAATCGCGCGCGACAGTGGGGCGGCGCGGTTCAGGGTAAGCGTGGTGGTGGTGATTTGCTGAGCACCTCATCGATCGCTGACCGGGTCGCCGCGATGTACTTCGGCGGGTTGGTGAGGAACACGTCGTGTGCCGCGTCGAGTTCGATCACCGTTGCATCGAGCAGGGCAGCCAATTCACGCTGGTCTTTGGGTGGCACCGCGCCGTCGCGCGTAGTCACGACAACTGCCGTCGGCAATCCGCCGAGTTCCGCCGCGAACGGCCGGAAGTCGAAGACATACTCGGCCAGAATCACGTCGACGATCACCCGTGGATGGCACTGCCCCAGTTCCGCCCGCAACCACGGCCACAGCCGCGCGACCGCATCGGACTTGACCCGCGCCTTCCAGAAATAGGACAGCGGCACCGACCGTCCGATCCCGCCGCTGCGATGCGCGAACGGCCGGAGCCCCCGGAAGAACACTCGACCTATCTTGTCCTCGGCACTATCGAAGGCCATCGCAGTGGCTTCGAAAACCAACCCGCGCACTCGATCCCGATGCCGCCGGGCGAATTCCAACCCCACCGGCCCACCCAGCGAATACCCGCACACCACCACCTGATCGATCCCGAGCGCATCCAACACCGCAGCCGCATCATCAGCACACTGCGCAATATCGAACCGCTCCCCCGCCCCCAACGGCAGCCCTCGCCCATGCCCCCGCATGTCCATCGCAACCAGCCCATAGCTGTCGGCTATGGGCTGCAGCAAATGACAGAAGTTCACATCCGCCGTCAACGCCCAACCATGCAGCAGCAGAACGGGATTCGCACCGGCTGCAAACCGGACATCGACACTCGACCCGTCGGCCAGTTCAACAGCACGCCGCGGCGGCAACACGACCGGAGCGGCGACCGTATCACCGCTTCGGCGCTCAATACCTCGTGGCAGGCCCGTCACCTACTAGACGGTATCCGATCAATCCCGCCACCCGCTCGTGACCAGGACGTCGTCCCAGCTCGGTTCGGGCAGGCCGGGGTGGCGTTGCCGGATGATTTCCCTGGCCAGGCTGGCCGGCGGCGCCTGTAGCGGGTTCGCGAGTCCCTGGGCCTCGATGGCATCGATGAGCGCCCGGCTGCCGCCGAGCCGCGGATAGATTGCATGCACCTGGTCGGCGTAGCCGGGTGGAAGATCCACAGGGCCGCCCATTACATCGATGCCGATGCCCTCGACCGCGAGCCAGGTCTCGGGTGGACGGCGACGGCGGTAGATCGGCGAATCGGTGAAGCCGGTGGTATGCGCGGCGATCGCATCCCAGATGGTATCCACCCTGGCATCGGTGACACCGTTGTCCTCGATGAACCGAGCGGCGGCGTCGGCGCCGTCGATCTCGAATCGCCTTTCGCCGCTGGCATTTTCGGCGAGACCGAGGTCGTGCAGCGCGCAGATGAGGTACATCACCTCTTCGTCGTAGTCGGCACCGGGCCGCAGGCCGTGCCGGTCGGCGATCGCACGGCCGAACAGGAATCCGCGCACGCTGTGATTGCGTAACGCGGGCGTCAAGACACGGTCGATCAACGCACTCGCGTTGTCCGCCAGGCTTGTCGAGGGCAATGCGAGCGATTCCTGCGACATGACTGAACTCCTAGCTGAATCGGGATGGTGTCGAACGGGTGAGGTCACCGCGCCGAGGTGCGGAATCGTCCTCGGTAATCGCTCGGTGTCGTGCCGACCATCTCGACGAAGGTGCGGCGCATCGTTTCTTCGGAACCGAAACCGCTCTGTCGAGCAATCGCGGTCACTAGTTCATCGCTGGTCTCCAGCAAGTCCTGCGCGGCCGCTACCCGCAGCTGCTTGACGTATTGCGCGGGCGTCATCCCCGTTTCCTGCCGAAACAACCGGCTGAGGTGCCGCTCACTGAGCGCGGCGCGACTCGCCATCGTGGCCAGGCTGTGCTCCGCCGACAGGTCCGCCGCGACCGCGGCGACGACCTTGCGCAGGCCATCGCTACGTGGCTTCCCGATGTCGGCGCGCACACTGAACTGCCCTTGCCCGCCGGGCCGTCGCAGGAATACCACGAGGCGTTTGGCCAGCGAACGCGCCAGCTCCACGCCGTGGTCCTCCTCCACCAGCGCAAGCGCCAGATCAATGCCCGCGGTCACCCCCGCGGAGGTGAGCACCGATCCGTCTCGGACATAGATGGCATCCGGATCAACCCGTACCTGCGGAAACTGTCGCGCAAGTTGATCGCAGACCATCCAGTGGGTCGTCGCCCGCCGCCCGTCCAGCAAGCCGGCTTCGGCCAGTACCAAGGCACCCGTGCAGACCGAGGCCACCCGCCGCGCAGCCGCGCCGGCCGCTCGCACCGAGCGGACAAGGTCGTCCGGAATCCGCTGTTCGGGTGGGTAACCAGGAACGAGCAGCGTATCGATGGAGCCCGTCAGATCATCGACGGCACCCGAAACCCCCAGCGGTACACCGACATCGGTACACACATCCGTCCCGTCCGGCGACACGAACAGCACCCGATGCCCGGCCCAATGCAACACCTGAACCGGCCCGGCAACGTCGAGCAGTATCACCCCCTCGGATACCACGACCACAACGTCGGCTCTCGACTTCATGCCCTCAGTCTCGAACACGCCGCAAATGTCCACAAGGACACGCAACCCACAGATCAGGCCATCGAATCGGATACCGGCATGAGCGGATCACGCTTATGGGCCGATAGCGGTGCGGGCCGGCATCGTACTTCGCCCCCGCTGTGGCGCTTCATAACGCGGTGCGGAGCGCCGGCATGGCGATGCGCCGCCCAGGAATCCTGGGCGGCGAGCCGGAATCGGCGGCGTATCGAGCTCCGGGCGCTACTGCTCGGGTGGCGACGAATAGATCACGTCACCCGGTTCGACCTGGGTCGATACCTCGGCGGAGAAGACGAGTGAGAACTTGTCCGGTCCCGGTCGATGAAAGTCGAGCCCTTCCATGACGCCCCGATGGACCGATCCGTCCTTCTTGTGCAACTCGACCTCCTGCCCGACCGTGAAGTCTCCGACCGCTCGGCCGACCACGAACGGAGTCGCCCGGAAACTCACTGGGAAAACAGCTTCGACATAGAATTCACTCGCTGCGGGCATGTGGTTCACACTAACCGCCCGTTTCATCGGGCACGCCGATGCGCCGCCCAGGATTTCCTGGACGGCGCATCAGGTGTTCGGCGCGCTACTGCTTGGGTGCGCGCAGGGCCTCCTCTACGAATTTGGTGGTGTAGGTCTTGGACAGGTCGATGCGGTCTTTCACGGGGGCCACGTTGCGGGAGTATTGGCCGAGGATGTTCAGGACGTTTTGGGCGCCTTCGGCTTTCATCAGACCGTCGCCGTTGAACATGCCGATCGAGTCGCGGATGGATTGGATGTAGAGGTCCTTACCCGCGCTCGCGTACTGCGAGGGCATCTTGGCGGCGATCTCCTCCGGCGTGTGCGTTTTGATCCACTTCAGCGTTTGCACGAACGCCGCCGCGAGCTTTTGCACGATGTCGGGGTGGGCGTCGATGGTCGCGCAGTTCATGTACAGCGAGGTGGCGGGGTAGAGGCCGCCGAGGGCGGCGCGGGTGCCCGCTTCGGTGCGCATGTCGACCAGGATTTCGGCCTCACCGGAGTTGACCATCTGGGCGACGGTGGGGTCGGTGGTCATGCCCGCGTCGATGCCGTTGTGGTTCATGCCCGCGATGAACGTCTGTCCGGCACCGACTTTCACCCGGGTGTAGTCCTTGGTGGTCATGCCCTGCTGGCCGGTGAGGGCCTGGGTGAGGAAGTCGGTCGAGGAGCCGAGCGAGGTGACGCCCAGGTTCTTGCCGCGCAGGTCGGCGGTCGATTTGATGGTTCCCGCGTCCTGTTTGGAGACCAGTTCCACCTCGCCGGGCACGTCGGAGAACTGCACCACCGATTGGATGCACTGCTCCTTGGCCTGCAGGTCGATGGTGTGGTCGTAGAACCCGACCACGCCCTGCACGTCGCCGGTGAGCAACGCGGTTTCCGCGTTGGCGCCGGACTGCTCGCCGAGCAGCTGCACGTCGATGTCGTTGCTGTCGAAGTAGCCGAGCTGTTTGGTGAGCATCGCGGGCAGGTAGATCACCTTCTCCAGCCCACCGACCATGATGGTGATCTGCGGGCGCCCGTTCGCCATCGGAATGTGCCGAGAATCCCGGCATCCGGTGGCCAGCAGCAGCGCCGCGATGGCTATGACGACGACCGTCACCTGTTTGCGGTATCTCATGCTCAGATCCCGTGGCCCGAAGTCGCCTGCGACGGACGCCATTTCAGCAACTTGCCCTCGGCGAAGCCGATCGCCCACTCCGCGAGCAGCGCGATCACGGTGATGATGATCATGCCCGCGTAGATGCCTGCCGAATCGAAGGTGCCCTGGGCGTTGCTGATCAGCAGGCCCAAACCTTTACTGGCACCGGCGTATTCACCGACCACCGCGCCGATCAGGGCGAAGCCGAAGGCGGTGTGCAGGCTGGACAGGATCCAGGTGGTCGCGCTGGGCAGCACGATCGCGGTGAGCACCTGCCGTTTGCCCGCGCCGAGGATGCGCGCGTTGTTGATGACGTTGCCGTCGACCTCGCGTGCGCCGGTGAAGGCGTTGAAGAACACCGCGAAGAACACCAGCACGACCACCGTGGCGACCTTCGAGCTGAGCCCGAGACCGAACCAGATGATGAACAGCGCCGCGAGCACGATGCGCGGAACCGCGTTGAGCGCCTTGATGAATGGCGCGAGCACGTCGGCCCAGTACCGGCTGCGACCGAGCAGCGTGCCGAGCACGACACCGGCGACCGCGCCGATCAGGAAGCCGAGCACGGCCTCCTCGACGGTGGTGAAGATCTGCAACCAGATCGAGCCGAACTGTGTTCCCTCGGTGAACCATTCGACCAACCGGTCCCAGATCAGCGTGGGCTTGGAGTAGAAGAACGGATCAATCCACAGCGAGGCGGTGAGCTCCCACGAGCCGAGCCACAGTGCAACCAAGGCCAATCGGAGGCCCCAGGTGCGGATGCGCGCCCGCCGGGCACTGGTGCGCACCCGGGTGAGAATCTGCTCCTCGGTCTCGTTCTCCGGCACCGACGCTGCGGCAGAACCCTTTTCGAGGACACTATGCGACACGGGAGGCTCCCTTGGCTCGAGCCGCTTCGACCTCGTCGCGCAGCGTTTCCCAGATCTCTTTGTAGATATCGCGGAATTCGGTGGTGAGCCGGATCTCCTCGACGTCGCGTGGCCGGTCGAGCGCGACGGTGAAGTTGCCGCACACCGTTGCCGGGCTCGCCGTCATCACGACGACCCGGTCGGCGAGCACGATCGCCTCTTCCAGATCGTGGGTGACGAAGATGACCGCGGCACCGGTGCCCGCCCACACGCGCAGCAGTTCGTCCTGCATGAGCTGGCGGGTCTGCACGTCGAGCGCGCTGAACGGCTCGTCCATCAGCAGGATTTCCGGATCGTTGACCAGCGTCTGCGCCAGTGCGACGCGTTTGCGCATGCCGCCGGACAGCTGATGCGGGTAATAGGTCTCGAACCCGGCCAGGCCGACCTTGTGCACCCAGACCGCAGCCTTTTCGCGCGCTTCGGCTTTCGACGCGCCGCGCAGGCGCGGGCCGAGGGCGACGTTGTCCAGCACGGACTTCCACGGCAGCACGGCGTCCTGCTGGAACATGTAGCCGATGCCGTCCGGGATGCCGTCGACGTCCTTGCCACGCACCAGTGTCCGACCGGCCGAGGCGGGTTCCAGGCCGGACACGAGGGACAGGGTGGTCGACTTGCCGCAGCCGGTCGGGCCGACCACGGAAACGAATTCGCCGGGGCGGACCTCCAGGTCGAGGTTCTTGACGGCGGTGTGGATGCCGCCCCCGGTGCCGGGGAAACGCTTCGTTGCGCTCCGCAGCTCGATGAGTGGGTGGTTCATGGTGCTTGCTCCTGCGAGATCGAGGTAGAGCGAACGTACGTGGCCCCGGTCACACCGCGGAGCTTGTGCGCACAAGCCGTGCAAATGTCCGATTCGCTAGTTCTGCGCATTCTGCTCACGCCCGGGCAGTGGTCTATGCTGCGGCAATGGCGAATGAGGGCGCGCCTGCCGTGCGATTGAGGACTCAAGTTCTGCTGCTGCAGATCGTGGTGGTCACCCTGACCCTCGGCGTCGCCTTCGCCGTATTCGGCTATCTCAGTGACCAACGACTGCGCGACGGCTACGGCCAGCGCGCCCTCGCGATCGCGCGCACGGTCGCGGCCGATCCGGTGGTGCGGGACGAGGTGACCAGGTACGCGCCGGGCGCGATCGGCACCGACCCGCAGCTGCGCGAACGGCTGGCCGCCGGGCCGCTGGAGCGGATCGCCGTGGACACGACGCAGCGCACCGACGCGTTGTTCGTGGTGATCACCGACGATTCCGGGATCCGGCTGGCGCATCCGGATGCGGCGCGGATTACCGAGCATGTCAGCACCGATCCGTCGGGCGCGCTGGCCGGGCGCGAGGTGATCGCCGAGGAGCGCGGCACGCTGGGCGACTCGGTGCGGGCGAAAGTTCCTGTGCTCGAACCTGGTTCGGATCGGATCGTGGGTGCGGTGAGCGTCGGCATCTCCACCGATGCGGTGCGGGACCAGTTGCTCGACGACTTGGGCACGGCGGGTCTGCTGGTCGGTGCCGCGCTGTTGGTCGGGATCGCGGGATCAATGCTGCTGGCCCGGCGTTGGCGCGGGCTGACGTTGGGGCTGGAGCCCGCCGAACTTGCCGAGTTGGTGCGCGGTCAGGCCGCGGTGTTGCACGGCATCGGCCGGGGCGTGCTGGCCGTCGACTCTTCTTGGCGCACAACGTTTGTCAATGACGAGGCGCGCAGGCTGCTCGGGATCGGCGCGGATATCGGGCGGCCGGTGGACGAGATCGGGTTGACGCCACGGGTATTGGAGGTGTTCCGCGGGCTCGATGAGCAACCTGCGTCGGCGACAGTGGGTTCGCACATCGTTGTCGTGGCGGCGCGGCCGGTGCATCGGGACCGTCGCGATCTGGGCGCGGTACTGACCGTGCGCGACCGCACCGACGTGGAGGCGCTGACCCGTCAGCTCGACGCCGTGCAGTCGATGAGCACGGTGTTGCGCGCGCAGCGGCACGAATTCTCCAACAAGATGCACCTGATCAGCGGGCTGTTGCACGGAGGACGCACCGAGGAGGCGTCGCGCTCGATCGACGAGATGATCGGCGCGGGGCCGCTGGGGGCCGCCGCGCCCGGTATCGACGCCATCCACGATGCCTACCTGCAGGCGTTCCTCGCCGCGAAGGCGGCGCACGCGCGCGAGAGCGGCGTAGAACTGGTCCTCGGCCCGAACACCTGGGTGGACGGCAGCCTCGTCGATCCGGTGGACGTGACGACCGTGCTCGGCAATCTGCTCGACAATGCGATCGAAGCGGTGCGCGCCTCGGACAATCCCGTCAAACAGGTGGAAGTCGAACTGGTGCAGGAAGATTCGACGCTGCACATCGTGGTGGCCGACAGCGGCGACGGCGTCGCGCCGGAGCTGATCGATGTGCTGTTCACCGAAGGCACCTCCACCCGCGACAGCGGCGATGTGCCCGGCGGCCGCGGCGTCGGCCTCGCCCTGATCCGCCAGATCGCCCGCAATCACGGCGGCGATGTCCGACTGGCCAGTCCGCGCGGTGGCACTCCCCCGCTGACCGGCGCCGAATTCAATGCCCGCATTCCCGAAGTGCTCGTAGACAGCAAGGTGTCATGGCTCCATCAGACTTAACCGTTCTCGTCGTCGACGACGACTTCCGTGTCGCAAACCTGCATGCCGGAATAGTCGACTCCATCGCGGGTTTCACCGTCGCAGGCACCGCCAACACCTTGGCCACCGCCCGCGACATCCTGGCCGCCGGACCGGTCGACCTGGCCCTCGTCGACGTCTACCTCCCCGACGGCTCCGGCATCGACTTCGTCCGCGAGTTACGCTGCGACGCCATGGTTCTCACGGCCTCCACCGACAGCGGCGCCGTCCGTGCCGCCCTGTCCGCCGGCGCCCTCGCCTTCCTCGTCAAACCGTTCCCACACACCGAACTCGCCGCCCGCCTGGCCGCCTACGCCCGCTACCGCCGCATCCTCACCGCCCCGCAGGTCGACAACGCCCGAGTAGACGCCGCGCTGCAAGCCCTCCGCCCGGCCGGCACCGCCGCCAACACCCCCACCACCGTCACCTCCCCCACCAAAGACCTTGTCCTGCAATCAATCCTGGAAGCAGGCACCCCACTGTCCGCGGGTGAAGTAGCCACCGCGATCGGCATCTCCCGCGCCACCGCCCAGCGCTACCTGGCCACCCTCGTTGGCACCGGCACTCTCCGCATGAGCCTGCGTTACGGCAGTACCGGTCGGCCGGAACAGGAGTACTCGGCAGCGACCCGCGAGGCAAGAACGGATCATTGAGATCCGATCAGTCCTGACCGATGTACGGGATACGTTGGGCGGCAATCGATTGCAGGCGGTCTCTGAGTTCCGCACTGTCCGGGCCGAAGATCTCAGCGTCGGTGTCGACAACGATCTGTATGCCCCGGCGCGCCACGTCCCTGCCTGCCGTCGTCGCTTCGATGCGGAGGATGCGGGCATCGGTCGCATCCGGACGGCGAGTGAGGAAGCCCCTGTCCTCCAGCGCGCGGATGACTCTGGAACCCATCATGCGGTCGGCACCGGCCATGTCGACGACCTGCTGCTGAGTGGGCAGGTCACCATGACGGGCGAGCCAGCCCGCCGAGGCGAGCAGGTTGAATTGGGTCAGGGTCAGCCCCAGCGGGCGCAGGTTTCGCTCGACGGTGGCGCGCCACTCCAAGGCGGCGTGGTGCAGCCAGAAGCCGGGGCTCTGCAGCGGGCCTTTCGGCTCAGCCATGGGCGACATCCGCCGCGAGCCTGCGCTGCGCCTCGCGTTCGAGGGCGGCGAAGCTCAGGTGCATGTCGGAACGAATGGCCTTCTCCCAGATGAGCCGGAAGATCGGACGGAACGGGCCGTGCACCTCCATTCGTTTGACCACGCGCACGGCGCCATCGGCGAGCGGTGTGTAGGTGTAGTGGCCGCGGATCTTGCCGAATGGGATGCGCGCTTCGCTGGTCCACGACCTGCCCTCGTCGACCGCGATGATCGTAAACGGTCCCGCCGGTGCGCCTTTGGGCTTCACCCAACCCTTGATGCCCGGCGCGAACGGTCCGTCGATGCGGGACTTCTCTTCGTGAGGGTCCCAGTCGGCCCAGTGCGCGACGTCGGTGGCGGTCTGCCAGATCGACGCTATCGCTCCGTTGATGACGGCTTCTTCGGATATGACGTACATGGCGCTCCCTGTTGTTGTTGCGACAACAGTATCCGTTGTCGCAACAACAAGTCAACAGCGCTGACTATTCAGGCCGGGAAGCGGCGGGCCCAGCGTTCGAGTTCGATGCGGGCGGTGTTGATAACGGTGCCGAGGAGGCGGTACCAGCCGGTGGTGGTGATCAGTTCGAGGATTTGGTCGTCCGGGTAGGCGGCGTGGAGGTCCAGCCAGAGGGCGTCAGAAACTGTTGCGGTGTCGTGGATTTCGTCGACAAGGCGGATGAGCACGGCGTCGCTGAACGACCATGCGGGGTCGTCGGGTTTACCGAGGGCGGTGGCCTCGATTTGGTCGGGGGTCAGTCCTACCTCAGGGGCCTGGAGGGCGGCGTGGATGCCCCATTCGTATTCGGCGGCGGCGCGGGCGCAGGTGCGGAGGATGACTATTTCGCGGTCCCGGGGCGGGATGCGTCCGTGGCCGAGGATGCCTGCACCCAGGGGGCGCATGCGGCCGAAGAGGTCGTCGTGCAGGGCGAGGGTGCGGAAGAGGGCGAGCGGTTCGATGGCCGAGCCCGGTGGCATCCACTTGCGGAGTTGCGCCTCGATTTCGGGAGCGTAGGGCGGGTTCAGGGGCGCGATGCGTGGGGCGGAGGCGGTGTCGCTCATGGTCGATCCTCATGCTGGCAGCGATGGCGGAGTATTCTTGCTTCGGAAATAAGAGCAAGGATGGTGACGATGATAGCTTCGGAATCCGAAGCGAACAAGACTCCGGTGATCGGCGGGCCGGTGCGTGGGTCGCAGACCGGGCGGCCGATCATGGTGCTGCTGGATCTGCTCGGCAGGCGGTGGGCGCTGCGGATGCTGTGGGAGTTGCGCGACGGGCGCGCGGTGACGTTCCGGGAGTTGCAGGCGCTGTGCGGCGGCGTGTCGGCCAGCGTGCTCAACGATCGGCTGCGCGAACTCCGCGAGGCGCGGGTGGTCGCCGCGGAACCGGACGGCTATCAGCTCAGCGCCGACGGTCTCGATCTAGTCGCCGCACTCGCCCCGCTACAGGTCTGGGTACAACGCTGGGCCGACGACGACCCAGGACAACGAGACTGACGCACGTCTCTTGATTTACGGCACCGGGAATCGCCTGCGAAATTCGGTGCCGGAAATCAAGAGACGTGCGGCTACTTGGGCGGCGTGCCGATCATCCGGACTTTCTGTCCCTCCCAATGGAATTGGACACGGGTGACGGTGCCGTCGGGGCAGGCGTTGCAGCTGCCCGGTGTCTTGTACGCCAAGCCGACGGTGTCGTCGGTGGTGCGGTCCACGTCCAGCGACGTGAACCCGTGCGCCTCCTGCGTCGCGGTACCGAGGTAGGCACCTTTGTGGAACAGCAACGCTTGATTCGGCGAGCTCCCCGTGGCGCCTTGCACCGTGATGATCGCGGTCGACAGGGTGGCGCACGGATCGAAATTGCCCTCGAACCCGCGCGGGTCGGTGGACCACGGCGCATGCGTCACCGGCTCGGCGGGCAGCGTCGCGACGGCGGACTGGATCACCTGCGCGGTCAGATCGACGCCGCATTCGACAGGCAGGCTCGACGTCGTCGGATCCGCGTTGTGCACGTGGGTCTGCGATGACCCACTGTCCCCGTCGGCGGCGCACCCGGCAGCCGCCACGACGAGTCCAGCACACAGCACAACCACGGGCCGAGCCATCCGCACCACGAAAGATCCTCTTCAGGTCCGCCGACAGATTCGATCTAGCTCGGATCAGACTAGGCGGTCGATGCGGTCGAGGGCGCGTTGGCCACGGCTAGATATTCGATCACCTGATGCAGGTCCGGATACAGCCGGTGCGCGAGCCGCCGGGACTCCTCGGTCGGCTGCACCAGATCGGGAACGAGGATGCAGCGCAACCCCGCGGCACACGCCGCACGCAGGCCGTTGGTCGAATCCTCCAGTGCGAGTGTCGTTTCCGTCTCGCCGCCGAGCGCCGCCATCGCCTTCAGATACGGCTCCGGATCGGGCTTGCCCTTGGTCACGTCCTGCCGCGTCACCACCACATCGAACCGGTCGGCGATGCCGGCCAGTTCCAGATGATGGTCGGCGCGATCCCGCGACGACGACGTGGCGATCGCCTTCGGCACCCCTTGCGCCTCCAGCGCGTCGAGCAGCGCCAGCGCACCCGGCTTCGTAGCGAGCCTGCCGCTGTCGACGAGCTGACGCAGGTGCACGTCGTGCAGCGCGAAGTACTCCTCCAGCGGGAAGCCCCGGCCGTACGTCGCCGCGGCGAGCGTCCGGCATCGATCGGCGGGCACGCCGATCATGCTGCGGCAGAACTCGATCGGCATCTCGTAGCCGAGCTCGGCGCCCGCGCTGACCAAGGACTCCATGGCCAGGCTTTCCGAGTCGATCAGCAGACCGTCCATATCGAAGACGACCGCCCGAACCGGACTTTCGGCGTTCACCCGTTGCTCCCTTCCGATTGCGGCGCCAACCGGCGCCGGACCGCGGCCTCGACACCGTCGCGGCTGATCTCGGCGAGGGCGTCACCGACCTGCCGCTGCACATTCTCCAGTTCCGGTAGCGTGCCGAAAATATCGGTGCGCTGCAAGAACGCCTGCGCACAGCGGTGCGGATCGCTGTCGACCAGTACCGCAAGCGAATCTTCCCTGGGGTCGATCAGCTCCATCACTGCGCCGGGTGCGTGGCTCGCGGTGAACCAGCGGATCCACGCGGCGATCAGCAAGGTCGCACCGGGGGTCGGCCGGCCTGCCTCGATGTTGTCGCGCAGCGCGTCGACGACCCGCGGCATCATCTTGTCCGACCCGTTGCGGCCGATCCGCGTCATGTCTTGCGCGATAGCGGGATTGCGGAAGCGACGCATCAAATCGTCTACGGTCCTGCGCAATTCGGGCGTGCCGAGGGCCAGCGTCGGCCCCTGCTCGTCCAGCATGAACTGCCGGGCCAGCGCCGCGAGCGCCGGGCTCGCCGTCGCCTCGGCGATGGTGCGGTGACCCGCGACGCCGCCGAGGTAGGCGAGCAGCATGTGCGTCCCGTTGAGCAGGCGCAGCTTGGCCAGCTCGTAATCCTTGACGTTGGAGACGAATTGGGCGCCGCCGAGTTCCCATTGCGGGCGCTCGCCCTCGAAATCCTCGATCGTCCAGGTCATGAACGGCTCGGCGGAGACCGGCGCGAGATCCTCGATGCCGCCCAGCCAGTTGCGGGCCACCGCGGCGTCGGTGGGCGCGGTCGGTTGCACGATGCGGTCCACCACGCTGTTCGGGAACTGCACGTGCCTGGCGATCCACTCGGCGAGATGATCGTCGCGCATCAGCGCGAAATCGATGACCGCGCGGCGCAGCGTGCTGCCGTTGGCGCACATGTTGTCGCAGCTGATGATCACCGGCGGGGTGCTCCCCCGCCGCCGGACCAGCTCGAGACCCTGCGCGAGCATGCCGATCGGGGTGATCGGCCGGGTCGGCGACCGGAGATCGTGGCGGACGCCGGGGCAGTCCACTTCCAACCGTCCGGTGACCGGCGAAACGCAGTAACCGCTGGCCGTGACGGTGAGCGTGACGATCTTGACGCGCGGATCGGCGATTCGCTGCGGCACGCCGATCAGGTCGGTCGGCGCGTGTACGGCCTCGGTGATCGAGCCGACCACTTCCACCCGCGCCTGCCCGTCCTCGTGCAGCAGCGTGGTGTACAGGTGGTCCTGCGCCCGGAGCGCGTCGACCACCGTGGGGCGGTTGATCGCGACGGCGGCGATGCCCCAGCGCGGATCGCCGGTCTCGTTCATCGCGTGCTGGGTTGCCAGGGCCTGGTGGGCCCGGTGGAACGAACCGCAGCCGAGGTGCAGGATGCCGGTGGTCAGGCTGCGCGGAGCAAACCCTGGCCTGGCGACCGTGGCGGGCAGCTTGGTGAGCATGTCGGTGGACAGGCGCGGCACCACCTTGCCCGGTATCCGGGATGTCAATTCGGTTCGAGTTTTCTTCGCCGTAATCAGCGGCACACGCATGTGCGGCCTCCGTGGGTCTGCGAGAAGGGGCGATATATAGAACGCCGTATCAGCATTGACTAAGCGACGTTTCACACGGTAGGTCAGGCTCGCCAGTATTTCGACAGCTAACCCCGAATCGACCAACTGAAGGCAGTTCACCGCAGGTCATAACCTGTATTGCAAAAATTTCGTAAAGCACCACTTCAGGCCGCGTGAATCGTCGGTAACTATTGGGAATACGTGCTGCCGAAATGCCCGCCGGTGACTTCTGTCACGCGTTGCAATTTCCGATTTGCCCGAAAGGGAACGCTTTAAGATTGCTCTAAGATTTGCTGAATAATTGCCGATTTTCAAGAGGGGAATACGACGTAAAGCGGGTTCACACGAGGCCACCCGATGTCGAGAAGCGGTGTGGCGTACATGTTTCCGGATGGAAATTTTGACCAGGAGGCCGCGCCGCGCGGCAACCGCCGGGCACAGATCGTACGCAAGGCTAAGGTTGCCTCGTGGTTGCGGAGGTGGCCACCGTGCGAAACGAACGGATTCCACTTGGCGGCACACCCGCGCACCTGAGACCACCGAGTCGCGCACCCGACGATTGTCGAGGTCGTCGGTGACGGCCAGTCGACCATGACCTGTATTCCTGGGATGATCCGCTAGCGTCGAGACATGAGCTTGGACGTCGCTGTAGTCGGATACGGGTTGGCCGGATCGGTCTTCCACGCTCCGCTGATCGCCGCCGAACCGCGCATGCGAGTCGCGGTGGTGGTCACCTCGTCGGCCGAGCGGGCGGCGCAGGCCGAGCGGGAACACCCCGGCGTGCGTGTCGTCGCTACTACCGATGAACTGTTCGCAGACCCCACAGGCATCGATCTAGTGGTCATCGCGACGCCCAACCGCACGCATGCCCCGCTGGCACAGCAGGCGTTGGACGCGGGCCTGCCGGTCGTGGTCGACAAGCCGTTCGCGGTGTCGGTCGCCGAGGGTGCGGACCTGGTCGAGCGAGCCGAGCAGGCCGGGCTTGCGCTGACGGTGTTCCAGAATCGTCGCTGGGACGGCGACTTCCTCACCGTGCGCGCCCTCGCCGAAGCGGGCCGGCTCGGTGACGTACGGCGCTTCGAGTCCCGATTCGAGCGCTGGCGTCCGGTGCCGAAGGGTG
Organism: Nocardia sp. NPDC046473; assembly: GCF_040645995.1. Classification (NCBI taxonomy): domain Bacteria; kingdom Bacillati; phylum Actinomycetota; class Actinomycetes; order Mycobacteriales; family Nocardiaceae; genus Nocardia; species Nocardia sp. NPDC046473. The sequence goes on along the minus strand of NZ_JBEYZJ010000005.1, from coordinate 586,840 downwards.
GCTGGCGGGAAGTGGGCAGCGCGGCCGACGGTGCCGGACTGCTCTTCGACCTCGGCAGCCATCTCATCGATCAGGCACTGACACTGTTCGGACCGGTGCAATCGGTGTACTGCGAACTGGATCGGCGACGCGCGGACATACAGACCGACGACGACGCCTTCGTCGCACTCACCCACACCTCGGGCGTCCGCTCCCACCTGTGGATGAGTGCCGTTGCGCCACAACTGGGTCCACGCTTCCGAGTGCTCGGCTCCCAGGCGGGCTACGTCACCTACGGCCTCGATCCGCAAGAGAGCGCCCTGCGTGACGGCCGCCGCCCCGATGACGGCAAGCCCTGGGGCACAGTCGAATCCGAGCACTGGGGGGTGTTCGGCGCCGAACCTGCCGTCGAAGGTGTCCCCACCATCGCCGGCAACTACCCCGCCTTCTACGCCGAACTGGCTGCCGCCCTGCTGGATGGCGGTCGAGTTCCGGTCGACCCACGCGATGCCGTCGCGACACTGCGAATACTGGAAGCCGCGCGCCGATCGGCCGCCGAAGGTGCGGTCGTCACCGGGTAACCCGACCACTTTCAGCTGGCGAGCCCCTCAGTTATTGGGCTGGCGACCAACGCCATACATCGATAACGTCGACGCTCGGTGTCGACCATGGGTAGGTCGAGGGTTCAGGCTGAGAGGAGATCCCCATGGGTTCAACGATTTTCGCGGTGTTCCTGCCGCTGGCTCTGGCCTTGGTGATGTTCGGACTCGGTTTGACCTTGGCCGTCGACGATTTCGCCAGGGTGCTGCGCTATCCGAAGGCCGCGGTGATCGCGCTGCTCTGTCAGATGGTGCTGCTTCCGGCGGTCTGCGTCGGCCTGATCTATCTGTTCCAGCTCGAAGGCGCTCTCGCCGTTGGGATGCTGTTGCTCGCCGCGTCGCCGGGCGGGCCCTCGGCCAACCTGTTCAGCCACATCGCGGGCGGCAACGTCGCGTTGAATATCACACTCACCGCGATCAATTCGGTGCTCGCCGTGTTCACCATGCCGCTGATCGTCGCGTTCGCGTACAGCCGATTCATGGACGGTGACGGGTCGTTCGGGCTGCGGCCGGACAAGTTCGCGCAGGTGTTCGCGATCGTGCTGGTTCCCGTCGCGATCGGCATGTTCGTGCACCACCGGTTCACCGGATGGGCCGAACGGATGCGCGGCAACGTCAAGATCCTCTCGATCGTGGTGCTCGCGCTGGTGGTGCTCGCGGCCGTGGCGAAGAACTTCAGCACGCTCACCGAGAACATCGGCAAACTCGCCTCGCTCAGCCTGCTGTTCGCTGTGATCAGCCTGGCCGTCGGCTATTTCGTGCCGCGGCTGTGCCAGGTCGATGCCGATCAGGCGATCGCCTCGGCCATGGAGATCGGCATCCACAACGGCGCGATCGCCATCGCCATCGCGGGATCCGTGCTACACAGCGACGCGATGGCCGTCCCCGGCGCGGTGTACGGGGTGCTGATGAACATTCCCGCCGCGATCGCGGCTTATCTGCTGGCCAGGTACGTGCGACAGGACCGTCCGGCACCCGTGCCGAGCACCGTGTAGCGAAAACGCCCGACTGAACCAGACACCGCGTCGAGCGGTAGGTAACCTTTCGATGTTCGACATTCGAAGGGAGCCAGCATCGCGATGCGACCGCTCGGCGCAGACGATCCCACGCGGATCGGCGACTACCGGTTACTCGGCGTGCTCGGTGCGGGCGGCATGGGCCGGGTGTATCTGGGACGCAACGCCGGTGGCCGCACCGTAGCGGTCAAGGTGATCCGACCGGACCTGGTGGGCGACAACGAATTCCGGGAACGGTTCCGGCGCGAGGTGACCGCCGCCAGGCGGGTCGGCGGGCAGTTCACCGCGCCGGTCCTCGATGCCGACGTCGACGCGGACCCACCCTGGCTGGCAACGGGTTACGTGGCCGGATTCTCGCTTACCGAAGCGGTCGACGAATACGGGCCGTTCACCGAGAGCTCGCTGCTTGTCCTCGCGCACGGGCTGGCCGAGGCGCTGGTCGCCGTGCACGCCGCCGACCTGGTGCACCGCGACCTCAAACCGTCCAATGTGCTGCTCGCCCTCGACGGCCCCAAGGTGATCGACTTCGGCATCGCCCGCGCGACCGACGACAGTCAGTTCACCACCACCGGAAAGGTCATCGGCTCACCGGGATTCATGTGTCCCGAGCAGGTGACCGGCGATCCGGTCGGCCCCGCCAGCGATGTGTTCGCCCTCGGCGGCGTGCTGGTGTTCGCGGCCACCGGGCAGGGGCCGTTCGGGATCGGCGAGATGGTGCAGATGCTGTGGCGCGTGGTGTACGAGGAGCCGCGGCTCGACGCGGTGCCCGACCGTTTGCGTCCGCTGATCGCGGCCTGCCTCACCAAGGACCCGGCCGCGCGACCGACGCCCGAGCGCATCATCGCCGACCTGACCGCCCTCGGCCTGCCCGGCCGCGGCGGCTGGCTCCCCGGACCGGCGCTGGAAGAGGTCAGCAGGCGCGCGGTGCAGCTGCTCGATCTGGATTCCGGGCCGTTCGATGTGCCCGAGGCGCTGAGCAAGTCAGCGTCTCCGGCCCGGACCGCTGAAACAGTGGTGCGGCCGTTCACGGATCCGAACGTGCGGACCGCCACGAGCCGGCCCGGGGCCGGTCAACCGGATGCCACCCCACGATCGTGGTGGCAGGGCGCGTCCGATCCCGCGGGTCAGCCGTATTCCTATGGGCCACAAGATGGTCCGTACACACCGCCGCACCCACAGGAGTCAGCGGGGCCGCTCGGCTACCGGCAGCCGCCCGGGCCGCGAGACGGTTCGTACCCGCCATCCCACCAGCAGCCAGCTCAGCCGCACGGCTACCAGCAGTCACCTGGACCGCAAGACGCCTCCTTCGGTCACCCGCAACCGGCGGCACATTCCGCACCGCCGCCCACCCGCCAACGCCCGCGCCGCCGTGCCGCATGGATTGCCGGTGCACTGGTGCTCTGCCTTGTCATAGCGGTCGCCGCCGTCGCGATAACCGAGCAGTTCACCGGCTCGAACGGCAACACCGATCAGTCCGTCGCGACGGCGGGTGGTCCTGCTGCCGAATTGCCGGAAGCGTTTGTCGGCGAATGGAAAGGTGTCGCCAAGGACCAGATCGCCAGCTTCGACATCGTGTTGACGCTGAATGCCGGCACGGTCGGCGAGGAGCTCGGCGGCTCGTCCAACACCGGGAAAGTCTCCGGCACGACATGTGGCCGGGCCGAGACATTGACGGCCGCCACCGGCGAAGAGCTCACGCTGACCGCGCGACTCACCGAGGATGCCGGCGGCTGCAACGACGACGGCAAGACGACGCACGTCCAGCTACTCCCCGACGGCACGTTGTCCTATCGCACCGACAGCGTCATCGGGGATATGGCGGGAATCCTGACCAAAACCTCGTGACCCGGCTTGTGCTACCCGTTAGCTGAGGAAGTGGCAGACTGCGAATCATGGGCGATGCTTTGGGCAGCATGTCAACACCAACCATTACCTGCGCGGGCCGTGTTCGGTCGCAGGCCGAGGCGCATCAGCGGGCCGGAAGGTTGGCCGCGGCGCTCGCCGAGGCGGGGGTGAGCCCCGGCGATCGGGTCGCGATGATGATTCGCAACGATATCGAGTTCGTCGAGGTTTCCCTGGCGGTCGCGGTGTGCGGGGCGAATTCGGTGCCGATCAATACGCGGTGGCAGGTGCCCGAGGTCGCGCATGTGCTCGCGGACAGTGACGCGCGGTTGATCATCGCGCACACCGAGTTCATCGATATCGTCGAACAGGCCGCGCCGCACGATCATACGACCATTCTCGAGGTCGAGATGCCGCGCGAGCTGCTCGCCGCGACGGGGCTGGACGCGGCACTGGCCGAGCCGACCGGCAGACACTCGACTCTGGAGCAGTGGATCGACGCGCATCCCGACCCGCTCGGCCGCATCGAGGGCTCGCGCGACGACTCGACCGGCTTGATCTACACCTCCGGCACCACCGGAAAACCCAAAGGCGTACTGCGCGAACGGATGACGCCACACCAGTGGTTGACGGTGGCAGGCAGCGCGGCCAAACGACTCGGCCTCACCCCACGCGGGCAGGCGGTGATCCCCGGGCCGCTGTATCACGCCAGCCCGAACGGCATCGCGACACTCGCGCTGCGGGTCGGCACCAACATCACGATCATGCCGCGCTGGGATGCCGAACAGTTCCTGCGCATCATCGACGAGCGCCGCATCACCCAGGCCAAGGTGGTGCCGACCATGCTGTCGCGGCTGCTGTCGCTGCCCGCGCGGGTGCGCGACCGCTACGACGTCTCCAGCCTCACCCACCTCATCCACTCGTCGGCGCCCTGTCCGCCCGCGGTGAAGCGGGCCGCGATCGACTGGTTCGGCGACGCGCTGGTCGAGTACTACGGCTGCGCCGAGGCGGGCACCATCACCTGGATCTCGGCGAGCGAATGGCTGGCCCATCCCGGCAGTGTCGGCCGACCGGCGGACGGCGCGGCCGCCGTCATCGTCGATGACGCGAGCGAACCGCTGCCCGCGGGCGAGACCGGCCGGGTGTTCGTGCGCGGCGCCGACTACTGGCCGAAGTTCCGCTACCTGCACGACAACGGCGAAACAGACAGTCCGGTACCCGGATTCCTCGCCATCGGCGACCGCGGTTACCTCGACGACGACGGCTACCTCTATATCACCGGACGCGCCAACGACCTCATCATCTCCGGCGGCGTGAACATCTATCCCGCCGAGATCGAGAACGCGATCATGGCCCTGGACGGCGTCGAGGATGTCGCGGTGTTCGGTATCACGCACCACGGCGATCTCGGCGAAGCCGTTGCCGCCCAGGTTGTTCCGCGTCCCGGCGCCGAGCTCACCGAGGCAGGCATCCGCGCCGGGCTGGCCGGGCAGCTCGCCGCGTACAAGGTGCCGAGTGTGCTGCGGATCGTCGCCGAACTCCCCCGCGACGATGCCGGGAAGATCTACAAACGTCAGCTCCGAGCGGAGATGTCCGACGCCGGATAAGGTGCGGCGGTGGACAGAGCCGAATGGGTCGAGCGTGGCACCTCCATCGTCGACCGCTTGACGACAACGCAAACCCAGCCGCCGTGGTGGTTGGTGGCAGGCGCCGGCGTGGTGGCGCTCGTGCTGGTGGGATACACGCCCATCTGGCGGTTCACCCGCAATATCGTCACCATCGCGCACGAGGGCGGGCACGCGCTGGTCGCGCTGCTCACCGGGCGCAAGCTCAACAGCATCCGATTGCATTCGGACACTTCGGGTCTCACTGTGTCGAGCGGAAAGCCCTACGGCCTCGGCATGATTCTCACGACGATGGCGGGCTATCCCGGGCCGCCGCTGCTCGGGCTGGCCTTCGCGGCGTTGCTCGGCGCGAGCCGGATCACGCTGATGCTGTGGGTGGCCATCGTGCTGCTGGCGGCGGTGCTGATCATGACGCGCAATGTCTACGGCATGCTGACGGTGTTCGCGGTCGGCGCGACCGTGTTCGCGGTGTCCTGGTTCGGCACCGATACGCTGCAGGCGGGTTTCGCCTATCTGGGCGCCTGGTTCCTGTTGCTCGCCGGGGCGCGGCCGGTGATCGAATTGCAGCGCGGGCGGTCTCGGCAGCTGCGCAGCCGTTATCAGGAGGATGTCGCCTCCGACGCCGACCAACTCGCGCGGCTCACCCACCTGCCCGGCCTGCTGTGGGTGATGGTGTTCGGGGTGATTGCGGTGGGGTCGCTGGTCATCGGCGCGGGATTTCTGATTTCCGATATCTCGGGGATCTGCCTGCAGAGTGTGTCCGGCGGGACCTGCCCCACCGGGCAATAGGGTTTCGCCGCGGGTCGTTGCAACAGGAGCAACGGATGGCGGTCGGGTCGGCTAATGTTGGGCCGCCTCCGGTTTCGCCGGAAATGTCTCGACCCGCCGTCGCCGTCGCCGTCCGTCGCGTATGTTCGCCGACGCACGACGCGGTGCGTGAACAGCACGGAGCAGCACATGATCACCACCATCCGCCTCGCTCTCGTCTCCGCCTTGCTGCTCGGCGGTGCCACGCTGTTCGGCGCGAGCCGGGCCGGCGCCGACTCCGCCTGTGGCACTGCGCTGTCGGCCGCTGAAGTCTCCTCGATCGCCGCTCTTTCGGACACCAGCATGCTCACCGGTTCCTCGCTGGAACAGCTCGAACAGGCCGTCGAACAGCATCGGCAGCTCACCCAGATCCTCGTCGAGCATCGCGATCTGCGCGGCGTGTTCGCGCTCGGTCTCGACGCCGTCGAGCAGGCCGCGGTGATGCCGTTGCAGCGCAACCCGGCCTCGTTCAGCGATCCAGAGTGGGCGCATCGGATCAGTCTCGAACTGCTGTCCCGGTTCCTGCGCAACGTGCACGCCGAATTCACCGGAGCGCCGACGGATCCGCAGTGGACCAACTACTTCGACCTCGCCCGGCGCTGCGATCTGTCTCCGGCCCGCGTCGCGATGGCCGGATATGACGCTCATCTGTCCGTTGATCTGTCGTACGCGGTGGCCGCGGTCGGCGGCACGCCCGCGAACGCATCCGACTACTTCAAGATCGTCGACTCGATCGCGCAGCAGGGTTCGTTGATCGTCAGTTCGACCAAAGAGATCTATCACGGTGACCTCGGGCCGCTGTGGCGGTTCTACTTCGTCGGCGAGGGCCTCGATCTGGTCGTCGGCCAGGGGGTGGGCACACCGCAGCTGCTTCGCCTCGCCGACGCGGGTGCCAACGTGGTGATCTTCGGCAACGGACTCGCCTTGACCGATCCCGCGCTCGCGCCCGCGGCCCGCGTCGAGATCGACGCGCTGTGGCGCAGCGCCGACGTGGCGTTCGAGGTGCTCAGCCGACTCGGCGGGCTGTAGAGGTTTAGCTTTCCGGATTCGCGGCACGCCTACTCCTGGGACGAATCACGGAAGGGAGTTGTCGGCATGCCGGAAGACCTGAATGGGACGCGCGTACTGATTATCACTTCGAATACGGGTGTGGAGCGCGATGAGCTGCTCGTTCCGCAGAAGGAGCTGAAGGAGCGGGGGGCGACCGTCGTGCACGCTGCGCCGAAGAACGAGCAGGTGCAGACGTTCGAGCACGACACCGAGAAGGACGTCACTGTGCAACCGGATTCGTCGTTCGACGACGTCTCGGTCGACGACTTCGACGTGCTGGTGGTGCCGGGTGGCACGGTCAACGCCGACAAACTCCGCGCGGAGGACCGCGCGGTCGAACTGGCCAAGGCGTTCGCTGCCGCAGGTAAGCCGATCGCGGCGATCTGTCACGGGCCGTGGTTGCTCGTCGAGGCGGAGCTGACTCCGGACAAGACGCTGACCTCGTATTTCTCGCTGCGCACGGATCTGATCAATGCGGGTGGCCGGTGGGTCGATCAGCCGGTGGTGCGTTCGGCAGAGAACGGCTGGGCGCTGATCACGTCCCGAAATCCGGACGACCTCCCCGACTTCTGCCGGGCGATCGGTGACGAGCTGAACAAGAAGTCGTAGGCCGGGGCTCGAGCCGTGTGATCGGCGGCGTCACCGGTCGCGCAGCACCGCCGATATTTCGCGAGCCAGTTCGGCGGGGTCGAGCGTCGCGTCGACGGTGCTGCCGCGCTCGTCGCCTTCCAGGGGCTCGAGCGTGGCCAACTGGGAGTCGAGCAGGCTCGATGGCATGAAATGGCCGGTGCGATCGGTCATTCGGTGTGCGAGTTCTTCGTGCGATGCGGCCAGGTGCAGGAAGTATGCGTCGGGTGCGGCGGCGCGCAGTCGGTCGCGGTAGGCGCGTTTCAGCGCTGAGCAGGTGATCACGCCGCCCTGCTCGGTATGTTCGCCCATCCACGCGGCGACCGTATCGAGCCAGGGTGCTCGATCGGTGTCGTCCAGCGGAATGCCCGCCGCCATCTTCGCGATGTTGGCCGCCGGGTGGAGGTCGTCGCCTTCGGCGTATTCGACCCCGAGTTCGGCGGCGAGTGCCCGGCCGACCGTCGACTTGCCGGACCCCGACACCCCCATCACAACCACGACGGGCAGCGCTCGCTCCGGCACATCGGCTCCTTTGCTCGTTGCGCACCGCCCCACGGTGGGCGGTGCGGCAGATCCGAACAGACATTAGCGCGGCCGACCACCCTGGCCCGCCACTTACCCTGCGGCACTCGGCATCATCGGCCGACCGCTGCTATCAGCTCGACGAGCACGCGACGAGTGTCGTCGTCAACCGGCAGCAGCGGCGGTCGCGGATCGCCCGCGTCGATGCCGAGTGCATGCAAGCCCGCTTTGACAGTCCTCGGCAGGCCGCCTCGGCTCATCGCGACGAGCAATGGTTCCAGCCGCTCGAAACGCTTTGTCGCCGTGTCTACTTCACCCGCCGACAACAGCCGCCACACTGCCACGATCTGTTCCGGCACCAAACACGGTGCGGCCGTGCACCATCCGGTGGCCCCGGCCTCGAATGCTCGCAAGGCCAGCCGATTGCTGCCGTTGAAGAACGGCACGCCCGCGCCGAGCTCCGCGATTCGTCGCATCCGCGCGATATCGCCGCTGGATTCCTTGATCATCGTGATGTTGTCCACGCCCGCAACGAGATCCACCAGAAACTCCGGTGTCATGTCGATGCCGCTGGTGCCGGGATTGTTGTAAGCCATGATCGGCAGTGCTACCGCGTCGGCGACCGCGGTGAAGTGCCTGTGCAGCTCTGCTTCGGTCAACCGCCAGTAAGCCACCGGCAACATCATCAGCGCCGTAGCGCCGAGTCGTTCCGCAAGCCGTGCTCGCGCAATAGTTCCCGCCGTGGTCAACTCCGATACCCCGATCACCGTCGGCACCCGCCCGTCGACCTGCTCCACGCAAATCGACGCCACCGCCGCCCACTCCTGATCGTCGAGATACGCGCTCTCCCCGGTACTCCCCAGTGGCGCAACAGCATCCACGCCGGCGTCGACCAGTCGATCCACCAGTCCTCGCAGTACCCCTTCCTCGACCTTGCCGCTGTCGGCACTGAACGGCGTCACCGGATACGCCACGATCCCCGTGATCATCGAAACCTCCCTTACCTCGCCCCCATCATTGCCGGGTGGCGAAGTTCATAGTGAGGGATGAGCCGCATGCCCCGGTCGTACCGTCCGGAAGTGTGCTCGGGCACGATGGTGATCATGGAATTGCGCATCTTCACCGAGCCGCAGCAGGGTGCGAGCTACGACACGCTGTTGACCGTTGCGAAAGCCACCGAGGACCTGGGATTCGACGCGTTCTTCCGGTCCGACCACTACGCGGCGATGGGCGGCGGGGACGGCCTGCCCGGACCCACCGATGCCTGGATCACCCTCGCCGGACTGGCGCGGGAGACCAAACGAATCCGCCTCGGCACGCTGGTGACCGCCGCCACCTTCCGGCTGCCCGGACCGCTGGCGATTCAGGTCGCTCAGGTGGACCAGATGTCCGGTGGCCGTGTGGAACTCGGCCTCGGAAGCGGCTGGTTCGCCGACGAGCACGCCGCCTACGGCATCCCGTTCCCCGCGGACAAGTTCGCGCGGCTGGAGGAGCAACTCGCGATCATCACCGGGCTGTGGTCCACCAAGCTGGGTGACACGTTCGACTTCGACGGCAAGCACTACCAGCTGACCAACTCCCCCGCGCTGCCCAAGCCGGTGCAGGATCCGGTGCCGGTGCTGATCGGCGGACACGGCGCCACCCGCACACCGCGGCTGGCCGCGCAGTACGCGACCGAGTTCAACATACCGTTCTCCTCGATCGAGGACAGCGCGGCCCAGTTCGAGCGGGTCCGCGCGGCCGCCGTGGCGCACGGTCGCCGGGCCGACGACCTGGTCTACTCGAACGCCCTCGTCGCCTGTGTCGGCGCCGACGACGCCGAGGTGGCGCGCCGGGCCGCGGCAATCGGCCGCGAGGTGGACGAGCTGAAGGCGAACGGCCTGGCCGGTTCGCCCGCCGAGGTGGTCGACAAGATCGGCCGCTACGCCGAGATCGGCGCGCAACGGATCTACCTGCAGATACTGGACCTCGCGGATCTCGATCACCTCGAGTTGATCGCCGGTCAGGTGCAAGGGAAGATCTGACATGGAAGTCGGGAAGCCGAGCCGCACGGCTCTCGCTACCGCGCACGCGCGCGCCTATCACCAGATCGCTCCCGAGCCTCGCATATTCACCGATCCCCTGGCTGCGGCGATCATGGGCTTGACCGCGGCAGAGCTGACCGACCAGACCATTGCCGCGACGGCGGGCGAGGACATCGCCTTTCACCGCGTCCGCCGGTTGCTGATGGCAAGCCGGTCGCGCTTCGCGGAGGAGATGGTCGCCGACGCGGTGGCGGACGGGGTGCGGCAGGTGGTGATCCTCGGCGCGGGATTGGACACCTTCGCCTACCGCAACCCCGATCCGACGCTGCGAGTCTTCGAAGTCGACCATCCCGCGACGCAGGCGTGGAAGCGTCAGCTGCTCGCCGCGGCCGGAATCACCATCCCCGATTCCCTGACCTTCGCACCGATCGACTTCGAGACTGAAACCCTGGCAACAGGTTTGGCCTCGGCGGGCTTTGCCAGAGATCGGCCTGCCGCCTTCGTCTGGCTCGGCGTCGTGATGTATCTGACCAGGGACGCCATCCGGTCGACCTTGCGCTACATGGCCGAGCAGGCGACCCCGGTTCGGCTAGCGCTGGACTACGTCCCGCCGGCCTCCGACGCCGCACCGGAACACCGCGCTCAACTACAAGCGAGAGCGGACCGCCTGGCCGCGCTCGGCGAACCATTGTTGAGCCACTTCACCGCCGCCGAACTGGCGGCAGAGTTGCGTGCGGCGGGCTTCGACGGCGTCGAAGACCTCAGCGCACCCGACCTTGTCGCGAGTTATGTCGGCCAGGACGAGCTCGGGCCCGAGCCCGAGCGGCTGCACGCCCGCGTCGCCCGCGCCATCCGCACCTGATTCAGCCGATTCATCCGAGCGGCCTGCTGGTCGGCAGGTTCACAAAGCTCGGCTCGGCCGGATCCAGTTGCAGGGACTGCGGTTTGAGCTCGGTGTTGTTGAGCAGCGGCCGGAACGGCAGTGCCTTGGGCGAGTTGCCGGCGAAGACGTCGACGCGCAGCCGATGTCCGGGCTGCAGCACCGCCTGGATCGGAATGACGGCGATGTCCAGCGCTACCGGCTTACCCGGGACAACGGGCAACATGCTGTCCAGGGTGATCGGGTTGTACGGGGCGGTGTAGTCGCCGTTGGACGAGCGGGTGCTCTTCGCCTCGTCGACCGCGCGCATCGACGCGGTGAGCTGGCCAGTGCTCAATGCGGTCGAAGTTCCCTCCGGGGCAACGTCGTTCACGGTGACCGCCCAGTATCCGTCGGTCGCGTCGTGGACGGTGTTGAGGTGCAGGTTGATCGGGCCGGAGATGACGGTCGGTTCGGTGACCGGTGTTCCGGTGAACGTCAGCGCGTCGTGTTCGGCGATGCGAGAGTCCTTGGCGCACATATCCAATATCGCGGTCATCCCGGCAGCGCCCTGGGCGGTATCGCGTGAGCACGCGTTGGCGACGCCGGGCGAGACCGTCAGCGTGCGACGCTCGTCGGGCTTTGTCGCGGACAGTGATCCGTCGTAGGCGCTCTCGGCGGTGCCGCTGGGCGTCGCGGACAGATAGACTCGCCGATGGGTGGTGTCGGCCTGCGGGAACTGCCCCAGTGTCCGCCAGCCGCCGCCCTGTTCCCACACGGTCACCGGCCCGAATTCGCCGATGCCGTGGTCGATGTCCTTGAGCCACTTGTCGAACCACACTCGCTGCAACACCTCCAGGCGCGCCGGTCCGCCGGGCGCACCCGTGCCCGCGCCGGGATTCGCGTGATAGGTGTCGCCGACGAGCAGCTGTTTCTTGTTCGCGGGCAACGGGATCGCGTTGAACAGCGTGGTCGCACTGTTGGCGAAGATGTCGTGCCAGCCGCCGTAGACGAAGGTGGGCACCGTGATTCGCTCCGGATGTCCGAGGATGGCCTGCCGGAAATCGCTGTGATGGTCCAGCGCGGCGGCCAGCGTCTGCGGAACCTGGTCCAGCGTCGGCGTGAGCAGCGCCTGGGTCAGCAGGTCGTAATTCGTTGCCGGGTCGGCCATCCGGTCGTGGAACCAGCGCCAGTCGAAGGTGCCGTTCAGCATCGACCGCACATCGGGGATCAGCTTCGTCTGGTTCACATTGCTCAGCCAGAGCGGCAGGAAGGTGGTGCCGATGCCGCCGCCCGGTGCGACGACATCGCGCATGAGGTCGCTGCCGGGCTCGACCGGAAAGATGGCTTTCAAAGGGCCCGGGGCGTTTTCGGCCGCACGGAGCTGGGTGATGCCCGCGTAGGAGCCGCCGCTCATGCCGACCTTGCCGGTGGACCACCGCTGGGCCGCGGCCCACTCGATCACTTCGCGGGTGTCGAGTTGTTCGCGGGTGCCGAGGGTGTCCCAGGTGCCCTGCGAGAAGCCCGTCCCGCGCACATCCGCGACCACCAGGGTGTATCCGCTACGGATCAGGCTGCGGTCGATGCCGAGGACGGTCTGCACGGTGCCGCCGTCGAGTGCGTGCAGCAGGTCGCCGAAGCCGCTGATCGGCGTGCCGGATAGGTTCATCCGGCTCAGCAGGTTCAGCACCATAGGCTGGAGGTCGGGCGTCGCCATCGCCGAATCAACCAGGTTGGACAGCAGTTTCGTGTAGGGCGTGAGGTTCACGATGGTCGGCAGCGGCTGCGGTTCGACCACTCCCGCCGCGTCCATCGGCCGGTACACATTCGCCTTCAGCATGATGCCGTCGCTCATTCGGATCGGGACGTCCCAGTCGATGTGCACGTCGGCGTACGGCTGCGGCCCGTCGTGCAGCGCTGTCCATTGCTCGCTGGGCGCGGCTGTCGCCGATCCCACCGCAAACCCACCGCCAACAACAACGATCGATAGCACAGTCGCCAATCGAGCCATGCGGACAAACCGTTGTGCCACTTGCTGCCCCGAAAGCATCCTGCTCCTCGACCGATGTGCCGCACGTTGATTGAGTTTCGCCGTATCGGATTGACAAGATAGCAACCCATGTGCAAATCGCCGGGAGGTACGGATCGGTCGGTTTGTCGTGTTGCCCGCGATGCGACAAACCGATCCGGTTGCGCGCTAGCGGATTTGCGCAAATCGGGCACAATAGATACCAAACAGTTTGATTTAAGACCTAGGCCTGCTCGCGGGTGCAGCCTGATCCAACTGTTGCCGGAAAGCCACCCGGATCGCCGAGCCGGGGCCTACCTTGGTGGGCATGACGCCGCTGCAGCGCTATATCGCGGAAGAAATCGCACTCGATCATGCGGACGGCCTGCTGAATCGCCGCGAGGCGCTGCGACGGCTCGGGCTGCTCGGGTTCGGCATTCCGGCGGCCGCGGCCTTACTCGCCGCCTGTTCCAGTCAGAACAACGATCAACCCGCCACCTCCCAACCGCCCTCCGCCGCAACACCAGCCACGCCGCCCGGGTCGGGCTCCGCGCTGCCGACGACACCGATTACCTTCGCGGGCCCCGACAATCGTCAGTTGCGGGCCGCCTGGGCCGCCGCGGCGCAGCCTCGGGGCGGCGTGCTCGTCATCCATGAGAACAAGGGCCTCACCGACCACATCCGTTCGGTGACAGGACGATTCGCCGGAGCGGGCTACTCGGCCCTCGCCGTCGATCTGCTCTCCGAAAAGGGCGGCACCGCCGCCTTCACCGATCCGGCACAGGCCACCGCCGAGCTCAGCAACATCCCGCAGGAGCAGTTCATCGCCGACCTGCGAGCGGGTCTCGATGAGCTCGGACGGCGAGTCCCCGGCAAGAAGCTCGGCACGACCGGGTTCTGCTTCGGCGGCGGCCTGGTCTGGCTGTTGCTCGCGTCCGGGCCGTCCGCCCTCGCCGCGGCGACACCGTTCTACGGCCCATTCCCCGACAAGGGTGACCTTTCCGCCTCGAAGGCGGCCGTGCTCGGCATCTACGCGGCGGCGGATTCCCGCGTGGACGCCACTCGCCAAGCCGCCGAGGACGCACTCGACCGGGCGGGTGCGCCGCACGACATGTGGGTCGCGCCGAATGCCGATCACGCGTTCTTCAACGACACCGGGCCCCGCTACGCGCCGGACGCAGCCAACGAAGCGTGGCGACGGGTATTGGATTGGTACGGAACGCATCTGGGCTGATCACCAGGATGTGAGGAAGTCCTGAATCGGCGCGAGATCCGTTGCGACGACACCGATGTAGCCGTCGGGGCGGACGAGAACCAGCGTGCCCGGCCCCGATGGGTCGATGTCGTAGTTGCGGAAGGCGGCACCGACAGTTGACGCCGTCTCGTCTACCTCGCCGGGTTCGAGCACTCGCCCGCGTACCCGATCACCGTGCACGCGAACGATTTCAGCAACGGCCTCGGCGGTCGCGGCACCGAACCCGAGCACTGTGAAATGGGTGCCGCGAAACAGGTCGAAGAGACGGGAGTCACCGCATTGAGCGTCCGGTGCACGGTCGCCCGCTCGCACTGCGCCCGGCGTCGCACGCGTCTCCACTGCCAACGGTCCGCCACGATAGTTGACCTTCAACTGGAAGATATCCAGGCTCCCCTGTCCGGGCTCCGCGTCTCGAAAGTCCCGGCGATGTGAGCGTGTGGTCACATCGAGCACTCGGGCCGCGATCGGAAACCGCTCGGCCTCATAGGTATCCAGCAACCGGTCCGGCCCGCCCGCCAGCACGGCTGCCAGCTTCCAGCCGAGGTTGTAGGCGTCCTGCACGCTGGTGTTCAACCCCTGCCCGCCGGACGACGAATGCACGTGCGCCGCATCACCGGCCAGGAACGCCCGCCCGACCCGAAACCGGTCCACCATCCGAACATTCACCCGGTACACCGAGATCCAGTTCAGGTCGAGCAACCGGATATCCGAGCGACCCGAGCGCTCGTCGAGAATCTTCTGCACGGCTTCCAGGGTCAGCTCGGGCACGTCGTCCGCGGTCATGTTGGCAATGAACTGGTAGTAGTCGGTCCCCGGCATGGACCACAGCGAAAAGCGTTCCCGCACATTGCCGGTCGTCAACATGTGACAGTAGGTGCCGGTCAGTCCCGCCGCCTTGACGTCGCCGATCAGAGTTCGCTCGGTCTCGAAGGTTTCCCCCTCGAATCCGACGCCGAGCGTCTTGCGGACAACGCTGCCACCGCCGTCCGTGCCGACCAGGTACCGGGCACGCATCCGCACGAGCGCACCGTCACGACGCAGTGTCGCGGTGACACCGGTGTCGTCCTGAACGAAATCGAGCAATTCCGTGTTCAATTCGAGCCGGCCGCCGAGGTCGAGCAGCCGGTCCCGGAGCAATTCGTCGGTGCGCCACTGCGGCAGGATCCACGTGTTCGGATAGGGCACGCCCTGTTCACGTTCGAGTGGCGCGATCCCCAACATCTCGTGCACCGTCCGCGTCCACTTCACCTGTGTGTCCGCGTACATTCGGAACGACGGGAACGGCGCCCCGTTGGCCACCACCGCATCGATCAGGCCGAGATCATCGAAGACTTCGAGAGTCCTTGGCTGTAAACCCTTTCCGCGCGACCCGAGGAAGAGCGCCGCGGCCTTGTCCACCACGAGGCATTCGATCCCGCGCCGAGCCAGTTCGCATCCGAGCGTCAGCCCGGTGGGCCCGGCGCCCACGATAAGCACCGGTAGGTCTGTTGTTGTCATCTATCTGCCTTCGTCGGGAAAGTTCGAGTGAGGATGGGCAGCAGCAGCTCGTCCACCAGGTCGGTGAGAAAGGCTCGGTCGAGCGGCTCGCCGAGAAACATCCGGCGCATGATCTGCCCCTCGGAGACCTGGTGTGCCAGTTCGGTTTCGGTGCCTTCGGGCAGTTCGCCGCGGGCGATGGCGCGGTCGACGATGGTGCGGAACGGGCCGAGGTCCTCGTCCGCCACGTGTTCGCGCAGCGCATCGGCGAGTTCACTGTCGACCCGCATGGCGTGCATGACGCCGGTCATCATGGTCACGTAGTGGTCGTCGACCTGCGCGGTCAGCGCGAGCAGTGCCGCGATCAGATCGCCGCGCGCGCTGCCGGTGTCGGGAATGTCGGCGACATACTCGGCGTCGTGCGCGTCCATCGCCGCTTTGACCAGCGCGGGCTTGCCCGGCCACCGTCGGTAGATGGTCGCCTTGCTGGCCTGGGCCCGGGCCGCGACGGCGTCCATTGTGATTGCCGCGTAACCGATTTCACCGAGCAGCGCATAGGTGGCGGCGAGTATCGCCTGTTCGCGTTCCGCGCCCCTGATCACAATCCCTCCAAGTGAACGGTACGGTTTCGTTCACTTCGACAGTAGCCGAGGACCGGCGACAGGCACAAGGCCGATTACAGGATTTGATCGCCGAGCGCGACGTCGCGGCAGGCTTCGAGCAGCGGGTGCAACCGCTCCATGGCATTGGTGCGCACCGCGAGCACCGTGGGCAGCGCGAGCACACCCGGCGTGCACACGGGGAGGAAGGCCACCCGGCTGCTGTGCAGGAGCCGTGCGTGCGGTGCGTAGAGGACAGTCCATCCGGCGGCGCCGGCGCCGAGCGCGGCGAGCGTGTCCTGGATCGAGACTTGCTCGGGACCGAGCACCGGTTCGAATCCCGCGTTGCCGCACGCGGTCAGCACAAGATCATCGAGCAAAGCGTTGTTCTGCCGGTTCGTCAGATAGAGCGGCAGCTCGGCGAGCTGAGCGAGATCGACACACCGCTCAGTGGCCGAGGGATGATCAGCGGGCAGCGCGACGACCAGTTCGTCGTACCACACCGGAATCTGCTGCACGCCCTCCGGCGCGACCACCTCGCCGCGCAGGAACGCCGCGTCCCACTCGTGCTCCGACACCTTGCGCAGCCGCTGCCCGAGCGCCGCCGATGTCAGTTCCACCTTCACCCCGGGCGCACGGTACTTCAGCGCAACGAGCAGGCGCTCCAGCCGCTCGCCCATCCCGCGGCTGGTGCCGATGCGCAGCACGGTCGGCGGGGTCAGGAAGTCCGCGACACTGGTCCGCGCGCGTTTCTCTGCCGCGAGGACCTTCTTCGCGGCAGGCAGGAACGCCGCCCCGGCCTCGGTGAGCCGGACGCTGCGAGGCGACCTTTCCAGCAGCACGACGCCGAGCTCGCGTTCGAGCCGGCCGAGCTGCTGGCTGACTGACGATTGCACAATCATCAGCCGTTCCGCCGCCCGACCGAAATGTAGCTCCTCGGCCACCGCGACGAAATACCTCAGTTGACGAAGTTCCATGACCTCAACGTGGTTCGGGGACAAGACTGGGTCAGGCTACCGCCCGGGGTGCGCAGCCAACCGATGTGGCTTCGTCCCGCGCGCCGCGCACATACAAATATGGTCGGAGGTGCCCGCGTGAGCTATCCAGAAGTCAGGTCAGCGCGTCGTCGTACTGCCGGTGTCGCGGCCGCCGTCATACTGGCCGTCGGCGTGATCTCGGCGTGCGAAAGCAGCGACAAGTCCGCGCCCGCGACTGTGCAGAGCACCGCGCCGAGTAAACCGTCCGGCGCGCCCGACCTCCGTGCGGCGGAGGAGATCGCGCACGAGATCGAGGCGCCGTGGGGGCTTGCCTTCCTGCCCGACGGCAATGCGCTGGTGGCGGAACGGAACAGCGGGCGCATTCTGCGGATCGGGTCCGGGCATGCGCCGGAGCAGGTGTACCAGGTGCCCGGTGTTGTCGCGAGCGGTGAGGGCGGTCTGCTCGGTCTGGCGTTGTCGCCGCAGTATGCCGAAAACCATTACGTCTATGCCTACTTCACCGCCGCATCCGATAATCGGATCGCCCGATTTCGGCTGGATGGGCAGCCGGAGGTGCTGTTCGACGGGATTGCCAAGTCGTCCAATCACAATGGCGGCCGGATCGCGTTCGGGCCGGACGGCCTGTTGTATGTCGGGACCGGCGACGCGGAACAGAGTGGGCGGTCGCAGGATCCGGCGAGTCCCAATGGGAAGATTCTGCGTCTGACGCCGGAAGGGCAACCGGCACAGGGTAATCCGACCGAGGGATCGCCGATGTACAGCCTGGGGCATCGGAATGTGCAGGGCCTGGCCTGGGATCGCGATGGGCGGCTTTTCGCGGCGGAGTTCGGGCAGAACCGGTTCGACGAAATCAATCTGATCGAGCCGGGACACAACTACGGATGGCCGACGGTCGAAGGTGTCGGCGGAGTGGATCGTGGGTTCACCGATCCGTTGGTGACGTGGGCGACGTCGGAGGCGTCGCCGTCGGGGATCGCGATTGCCGGAGACACGTTGTACGCCGCGGCATTACAGGGCAAGCGGCTGTGGACCGTGCCGCTGCGGGACGGCACGGTCGGTCAGACCCGAGATGTGTTGCGGGGCAGCTACGGTCGGTTGCGCACGGTCGCGGTCGCGCCGGACGGTGCGCTGTGGCTCACCACGTCCAACACCGACGGCCGGGGTAACCCGCAACCGAACGACGATCGCGTGCTTCGTTTCCCGGCGCGGTGAGTCAGTCGAACATCGGCACCCGAACCGGTCGGCCCAGCCGCCATACCGCGTAGGTCAGCGGCACGCCCGGACGGTAAGCCAGGTGGGTGACCGACGGTGCGTCCAGCACTTGCAGATCCGCGCGAGCACCGACGCGCACGACACCGACATCGTCGCGGCGCAGCGCTTGCGCACCGCCCGCGGTCGCCGCGTGCACCGCCTCGGCCACCGAAAGCCCCATCTGCAGTACGGCAGTGGCGACACAGAAGGCCATCGAGGTGGTGTACGAGCTGCCTGGGTTGGCGTTGGTGGCCAACGCGACTGTGGCACCGGCGTCCAGCAATGCGCGGGCCGGTGCGAGACGCTGCCTGGTGGACAGGTCGCAGGCGGGCAGCACGGTAGCGACGGTGTCGGAGGACGCGAGGGCCTCGATGTCGGCGTCGGTCAGGTAGGTGCAGTGATCGACGCTGGCCGCGCCGTGGCGCACCGCCAGTTGGACGCCGGGGCCTTCGCCGAGCTGATTGCCGTGCACCCGCAGGCCGAGCCCGCGCGCGTGCGCGGCACGCAGCACCCGATCCGACCGCCCCTCGTCGAAAGCGCCTGTCTCGCAGAAGACATCGGCCCAGCGCACGTAGGGCGCGACGGCGTCGAGCATCTCACCGCACACCAGATCGACGTACTTGTCGGGGTCCATGTCGACCGGGACCAGATGAGCGCCCAGGAAGGTCACTTCATCGGCGGCGGCCGCGGCAAGCTTGGCCGAGCGGAGTTCGTCGGCGACGTTGAGACCGTATCCGGTCTTGGTCTCCAGGCAGGTGGTGCCCTGCCGACGCGCCTCGGCGATATGCCGGGCCAAGTTGACCGACAGCTCGTCGTCGGACGCGGCCCTGGTGGCGGCCACAGTGGTGGCGATGCCGCCCGCGCGGTACGGGCGTCCGGCCATCCTGGCCTCGAACTCCGCGGTGCGGTCGCCCGCGAAGACGAGATGGGTGTGGCTGTCGACCCAGCCGGGCAACGCGGCCCGGCCGCCGAGATCGACCCGGTCGTCGGCGGCGGGAGCAGCACTCGCCGGGCCGATCCAGGCGAATTGCTCGCCGTCGAGGACCACCGCCGCGTCGCGCAGCGGGCCGTCCTCGGTGTTGGTGGTGAGTTCGCCGATGCCGGTGATCAGGGTCGACACAATGCCTCGATTTCCTCGCGCAACACGGTTTCTGGATGGGCCACCCGCAGGTGGCGGTGATCGGACACGACAGGGCGGCCCGCGACGAGCACCGAGCGGACGTCGCTCGCGGTCGCGGCGAACAATGCGGCAGCAGGGGCCGTGCCCGCAGTGCGGATCGAGTCCAGGTCGATGGTGACCAGGTCCGCCGCCGCGTTCGGGGCGATCCGGCCGACCTCGGGCCAGCCGATGGACGCGTGATCGGTCGCGGCGCGGTAGAGCTCGGCCGGGCTGAATCGGCCGCGGGCCCGGCTGGCGAGCCGCTCGTCGAGTTCCAGGGCGCGCCACTCCTCGAAGGCGTCGATCACCGCGTGGCTGTCGGTGCCGAGGCACAGGCCCACTCCCGCGTCGGACAGGGCGCGGGCCGGGCCGATGCCGTCGCCGAGGTCGCGTTCGGTGGTGGGACAGAAGCACGCGCGGGTGCCGCTGTCGGCGAGCAGGGCGATGTCGGCATCCGTGAGGTGAGTCGCGTGCACCGCAACCGTCTGCGGCCCGAGCAGGCCTGCCTCCGCCAGCAGCGCGGTCGGTGTACGGCCGTGTGCGGCAAGGCAATCGGCGTTCTCCGAGGGCTGCTCGGACAGGTGGACGTGCACCGGCCGACCCGAGGCCGCCGCGGCGACCACCGGGAGCGCCGCCGCGGGCACCGCGCGCACCGAGTGCGCGGCGACACCGGTTCGAACGAGCTCCGGTTTCGGCGTGAACGCGGCGGCGCGTTCGGCCCACGCGTCGACGCTACCGTCGCTGAAACGGCGTTGGCGCTCCCCCAGCTCCACGCCGAATCCGCCTGCCAGATAACACGTATCGAGCAGAGTGAGCCGAATACCGGCATCATCAGCCGCCGCCGCGAGTGCCGCGCTCATCGCGTTCGGATCCGCGTACCGCGCACCGCCCGGAGCGTGATGCAGGTAGTGGAACTCCCCCACACTCGTGAACCCCGCCAACACCATCTCGGCGTACACCCCGCGCGCAAGCCGATAGTAGGAGTCGGGATCCAGTTGGGCGGCAACGGCATACATGCGTTCACGCCACGTCCAGAACGTGCCTTGATCGTGCTGTGTACGGCCACGCAGCGCGCGGTGGAAGGCATGTGAGTGCGCGTTGGTGAAGCCGGGGATCGTCATGCCCGGCAGCACCGTGCCGGTTCGCTCGGTGTCACGGGTGACCGACTGGATCGTCGCGGCGGTCACCTCGATCGTCACCGCCGCGGCCGGTCCGTCCGGCAGCCAGGCGTATTCGGCCCAGTAGGTACTCATCCGGCCAGTTCTTCCAGCACTCGCGCGAGACTCTCTGCGCCGCTGTCGATGTCGGCGGGCTCGGCGTACTCCTGGGGTGCGTGGCTGATCCCGGTCGGGTTGCGCACGTACAGCATGCCGGAGGGCACGTGCGCGGCGAGCACGCCCGCGTCGTGCCCGGCGCCGGTGGGTAGTGCGGGTACGCCGCCGAGCACCTTGTCCATCCGGTTCCGGAGGGTTTCGTCGAAAACGACGTCGTCCGAATAGGACTCCTCGGTGACGATGAGCTGGCACCCCTCGGCCTCGGCGGCAGCCCGCGCCGCTTCGGTGATGTCCTCGACCAGCGCCGCGGTGCGGCCGTCACCGGCGGCCCGCGCGTCCAGCCACAGATCCACGCTGGACGCAATGACGTTCGTGCCGCCCGGATTGGGCACCAGCCTGCCGACTGTGGCGCGCGCGTCGGACATCGCGGCGGCGGCTCGTCGCGCAGCCGCCACCACCGTCGCGGCCGGGAGCATCGGATCGTGTCGATCGACGAGGCGGGTGGCGCCCGCGTGATTTCCCTGGCCGGAGAACGAGAACCGGTACCGCCCGTGCGCGATGATGCTGCTGCCGGTGGCGACCGGACTGTCCAGCTCGATCAGCCCGCGCCCCTGCTCGACATGCAGTTCCACGAAACAGCCGATCTGGGCGAGTGCTTCGGGATCGGCGCCGAAACGCTTCGGGTCATGCCCGGCCTTCACGGCCGCCTCGGCGAGCGTGATGCCCTCGGCGTCGCGCAGACCGCGCGCCCGATCGGCATCGATGGCGCCGGTGAGCAGCCGGGAGCCGAGGCACGGCACACCGAACCGTCCCCCCTCCTCCTCGGCGAACACGAGCACCGCGAGCGGCTTTGTCGGCGCAAAACCCTTGCCCCGCAAGATCTCCACCGCCGCGAGCGCGCTGGCCACGCCGAGCGGGCCGTCGTACGCGCCGCCACCTGGCACCGAATCGAGATGGCTGCCGGTGACGACCGCGTCGGCCCCTGGGCTTCCCCACCAAGCCCAGATGTTGCCGTTGCGGTCGGTATTCACGTCCAGGCCGCTGTCCAAGGCCTGATCGATGAACCAGTCCCGCAGCTCGAAGTCGGCGTAGTCGTAGACGTGCCGCGAGTAGCCGCCGCGCCGGGAATCCCGGCCGACGCCGGCGATCTCGGCCATCAACTGGTTCACGCCCACCGCGTCGCTCCTACCGTGCTCTGGGATCTGGTTCACGGCGCCTCGTGCATGGGAATGCGCACACCGCGCTCGGCGGCCACCTCGGCGGCGCGGTCGTAGCCCGCGTCCACGTGCCGGATCACGCCGGTGCCAGGGTCATTAGTGAGCACGCGCTCGATCTTCTGCGCGGCCAACTGCGTACCGTCGGCCACACACACCTGCCCGGCGTGGATGGACCGGCCCATGCCGACACCGCCGCCGTGGTGGATGGACACCCACGTCGCACCGGACGCGGTGTTGAGCAGCGCGTTGAGCAGCGGCCAGTCCGCGATGGCGTCGGAGCCGTCGGCCATCGACTCGGTCTCCCGGTACGGCGAGGCGACGCTGCCGGAATCGAGATGATCGCGGCCGATCACCACCGGCGCGGACAGCTCGCCGCTGGCCACCATCTCGTTGAAGCGCAGCCCGGCCAGGTGCCGCTCGCCGTAGCCGAGCCAGCAGATGCGGGCCGGAAGTCCTTGGAAGGCAACGCGTTCGCTGGCCATCCTGATCCAGCGACGCAACGATTCGTTCTCCGGGAACAGGTCGACGATGGCGCGGTCGGTGGCCGCGATGTCCTTCGGGTCGCCCGATAGCGCCGCCCAGCGGAACGGGCCCTTGCCCTCGCAGAACAGCGGACGGATGTAGGCCGGGACGAAGCCGGGGAAATCGAAGGCCCGGTCGCAGCCGCCGAGCGCGGCCTCGCCGCGCAGTGAGTTGCCGTAGTCGAAGACCTCGGCGCCCTTGTCCAGGAAGCCGAGCATGGCCCCGACGTGCTCGGCCATCGATTCCCGGGCGCGATCGGTGAACTCGTCCGGCTTCTTGGCCGCGTAGTCCGCCCAGTCCTCGACGGCGATGCCGCGCGGCAGGTAGGCCAGCGGGTCGTGCGCGGAGGTCTGGTCGGTGACGATCTCCGGGTCGAGTCCTTGCGCGAGCAGCTGCGGCAGCACCTCCGCCGCGTTGCCGATCAGGCCGACGGACAACGCCTTTCGCTGCCTGCGCGCATTCGTCACCCGCATCACCGCGTCATCGAGGTCGGTCGCGATCTCGTCGAGGTAGCGCTCCTGCACCCGCCGCTGTGCGCGGGCCGGATCGCACTCGATCACCAGCGCGACGCCACCGTTCATGGTGACCGCCAGCGGTTGCGCGCCACCCATCCCGCCGAGACCGGCGGTCAGCGTGAGCGTGCCCGCCAGGGTGCCGCCGAATCGCTTGTCGGCCACCGCCGCGAACGTCTCGTAGGTGCCCTGCAGGATGCCCTGCGTGCCGATGTAGATCCACGAGCCCGCGGTCATCTGCCCGTACATGGTCAGCCCGAGCGATTCGAGCCTGCGGAACTCCGGCCAATTCGCCCAGTCGCCAACGAGATTGGAGTTGGCGATCAGCACCCGCGGCGCCCACTCGTGCGTGCGGAACACCCCGACCGGCTTGCCCGACTGCACCAGCAGCGTCTCGTCGGACTCCAATGTGGTCAGCGACCGGGTGATCGCGTCGAAGCTGGCCCAGTTGCGGGCCGCCTTCCCGGTGCCGCCGTACACCACCAGATCCTGGGGCCGCTCGGCCACCTCCGGATCAAGGTTGTTGTGCAGCATCCGCATTGCCGCCTCGGTCTGCCAATTCTTGGCGGTCAGCTGCGTGCCCCGCGCCGCCCGAACTATCCGACTCATAGAACCAACCTCCAATGAATTGCTGCCGCGAACCGGACTCGGCCGCAGCAAAGTTCGACAAACCCCGCTGTCACGACCCGTTCGATGAAGCGAAGTGCGGCGCGACTACGCGGGCGAGCTCGCCGGAGCTGATGAGCGCCTCGGCGGCGGCGATTTCGGGAGCGAGATGACGATCGGAGCCAGGACCGTCGACCTTGGTGCGCAGCAGGGCGAGGGCCGCACCGGTGGCGGGCGCCGGGCGCAACGGCGCACGGAAGTCCAGCGCCCTTGCCGCCGTTAGGTATTCGACGGCGAGCACGGTGGTCAAGCCGTCCACCGCGGTGCGCAGCTTGCGGGCCGCGGACCAGCCCATCGACACGTGATCCTCCTGCATCGCACTGCTCGGGATCGAGTCCACCGAGGCGGGCACGGCCAGCCGCTTGAGCTCGCTCACCACGGCGGCCTGGGTGTACTGGGCGATCATGTGCCCGGAGTCGACGCCGGGATCGGCGGCCAGGAACGCCGGAAGTCCGTGCGACCGTGCGACATCGAGCATCCGGTCGGTGCGGCGCTCGGCCATGCTCGCCACGTCGGCCACCGGGATGGCGAGGAAGTCGAGCACATAGGCGACGGGCGCACCGTGGAAGTTGCCGTTGGATTCCAGCCTGCCGTCGGCGAGCACCACGGGATTGTCGACGGCGGCAGCCAATTCGCGACCCGCGACCAGCTCCGCGTGCGCGACGGTGTCGCGGGCCGCGCCGTGCACTTGCGGAGCGCAGCGTAGCGAATAGGCGTCCTGCACCCGATTACAGTCCGGCCCACGGTGACTCGCTACGATCTCCGAGCCGACCAGTGCGGTACTGATCCGCGCCGCCGAGCTGGCCTGGCCGGGATGCGGGCGCAAGGCCTGCAGGTCCGCGGCGAACACCCGGTCGGTGGCGAGCAGCGCCTCCACGCTCATGGCCGCGGTGAGGTCGGCGATATCGAGCAGCATGTGCAGGTCGGCCAGCGCGAGCACCAGCATGCCGAGCATGCCGTCGGTGCCGTTGGTCAGCGCCAGGCCCTCCTTCTCGGCCAGCACGACCGGCTTGATTCCGTTGGCGCTCAAGGCCGTTGCCGCGTCCGTCACGTTCCCGTCGGCGTCGGTCACCTCCCCCTCGCCCATGAGCGCCAGCGCCACCGCGGCCAGCGGCGCGAGGTCGCCGGAACAGCCGAGCGAGCCGTATTCGTGCACGATCGGGGTGATGTCGGCGTTGATCAGCGCGGCGAGCGTGGCCGCGGTCTCCGGCCGGATCCCGGTGTGGCCGGTCGCCAGGGTGCGCAGCCGCAGCACCATCAGCGCGCGTACCACCTCCCGCTCGACCGGGCGGCCCGCACCCGCCGCGTGCGAGCGGATCAGCGAACGCTGCAGCGCGACCCGGCTCTCCTGCGGAATATGGCGGGTCGCCAGCGCACCGAAGCCGGTGGACACGCCGTAGGTCGGCACCGTCCCCGCGGCCAGCGCGTCGACGTGCGCACGGGCCAGCGCCAGCCGGTCCTGCGTCGCCTCGCTCAGATGGACCTTGGCGCCGAGCCGCGCGACCGCGACGACCTGTTCCCCGGTCAACGGTCCGTCGAGTGCCACGGTGGGTAGCTGTGCAGTTTCGGGCATGGGGTCCATTCCACCGTCGCGGCGGGCAGTGGAGAATGAGGGTCGGTCCGATTCTGTCTGATATCCAAGACTTGCCGAGGAGATGGCATGGGAACGAGCAGCGACGTCCCGGCGTTGCGCCGTGGCCTTGCGGTGTTGCAGCTACTCGCGGGGCGAGCCGGGCCCATCTCCGCCTCGACCATCGCGCGCGAGCTCGGCCTGCCCCGGTCTACCACCTATCACCTGCTCGGCGAGTTGGAGGCGGCCCGTTTCGTCACCCGGCTGCCCAGCGAGCGCCGCTACGGGCTCGGCATCGCCGCGTTCGAGCTCGGCTCCGCCTATCTGCGCCACGATCCGCTCGAACGGCTAGCGGGACCGTTGCTGCGCGAGCTGGTCGAGGAGGTCGGGCACAACGCGCACCTCGGCGTGCTGCACGGCAACGAGTTGCTGTACCTCATCAAGGAACGTCCGTCACGCCCGGAAACCCTGGTCACCGGAGTCGGCGTGCGGCTGCCCGCACATCTGACCGCCTGCGGCCGGGCGATCCTGGCCTATCTCCCGGCCGCGCAGATTCGCGCGCTGTTCCCGTCGGCGGCCTCGTTCGTGCGCCGCACCGAGCGCGGTCCCCACTCGCTCGCGTCCCTGCGCACCATCCTGGCCACCGAGCGCAATCGAGGCTGGGCCTGCGAAGACGGCCACGTGACACCTGGGTTCGCCTCGGTCGCATATCCCGTCTTCGACCACAACCAACGACCCATCGCGGCCATCAGCGTCACGCTGCGGCACCACTGCGAGGCCATTCCGTGCCCGGCCGACTGGACACCGTTGGCCGGCCGGGTCCGTGCGACCGCCGACAGTCTCACTCAGCGCATCGGCGGCCGAGCGACCTAAGGCTTGCGGCCGATGCCGCCCCACGCCGCAGAGGGTTCCTCGCTGGTGGATTCGGAGTCGGCCCGCCACTGGTGCCTGTTCCGCGAACGCACGGAAGTCGGTTCTTGTCAGCTCGGCTGGCTTGGACACTCTACATCTCGCGACGCTGCGGATTGTGACCGGGAACACCCAGATTATTGGTTGTGCACAATATAGTTGTGAACTACTTTATTGGACATGACCGACCATCTGACCCTCGATGAGCAGCTGTGCTTTCCGCTGTACGCGGCATCCCGAGCGATGACGGCGGTCTACCGGCCGAAACTGGAACGGCTCGGGCTCACCTACCCGCAGTACCTGGTGATGCTCGCCCTGTGGGAACGCGACGGGCGTAGCGTCGGCGAGGTGTGCGACGCCCTCGCGTTGGACTCCGGCACGCTGTCTCCGCTGCTCAAGCGGTTGGAGGCGGCGGGTCTCGTGCGGCGGCAACGCGCGGCCGACGACGAACGTCGCGTCGATGTCCAGCTCACCGAACGTGGACAGGCACTGCGCGACGAGGCCCGCGGCATCCCGGCCGAAATGGCCGAGGCCTGCGGCCTTTCCGTCGATGAATTCTTGGCGCTGCGGGCAACCCTGCGGCGACTGACCAGCGCACTCTCGGCACCACCGATCGAAGGAGAACAGTCATGAAGATCCTGTACACCGCGGAGGCCTTGGCGACCGGCGACGGCCGCAACGGGCACGCACGCACCACCGACGGCAAGGTCGACGTCGATCTGGCCACCCCGCCGGAAATGGGCGGCAGCGGCGCGGGCACCAACCCCGAGCAGCTGTTCGCCGCGGGCTACGCGGCCTGTTTCCATTCGGCGCTGCGCCTGGTCGGCAAGCAGGCCAAGGCGAATGTCGACGATTCCGCGGTCGGCGCGAAGGTCGGCATCGGCCCGAACGACGCAGGCGGCTTCGAGCTCGCGGTCACCCTCGAGGTCTCGCTGCCGCACCTGTCCCGCGAGGACGCCCAGGCCCTCGCCGACAAGGCACACCAGGTGTGCCCGTACTCCAACGCCACCCGCGGCAACATCGACGTCGACGTCGTTGTCGCCGAAGACTGAACGAAGGAGCAGAGCATGCGTGCGGTAGTTATCGAAAGCTTCGGCGAACCGAAGGACGTACTGAACACGGCCGAACGGCCGCAGCCCGAACCCGGCGAAGGTGAGGTGCGCGTCGAGCTGATCCTCGCGCCCATCCATAATCACGACCTCGCCATCGTTCGTGGCGTGTACGGGTACAAGCCGCCGCTGCCGGCCATCCCGGGCACCGAGGGCGTGGGCCGGATCGACGCGCTCGGCCCCGGCGTGACCGGACTGACCGTCGGCCAACGGGTCACCGTCTCCGGCGCGCAGAACGTGTGGGCCGACTACTTCGTCGCCAAGGCCGCTCAGGTGGTGCCGGTGCCGGATGCGGTGTCCGACGAGACCGCCGCCCAGTTGCTGGCCATGCCACTCAGCGCGCTGATGCTGCTCGAGGATCTCGAGGTGACCGCAGGCGACTGGATCGCGATCAACGCCGCCAACGGCGCGGTCGGCCGACTGGTGAATGTGCTTGCGCGGCAACGTGGTGTCCATGTGCTGAACCTGGTGCGCGGGCCGAAATCGGTCGAGGCGCTGCTCGCCGCAGGCTTCGAGCCGGTGTTCGATACCGAGGCCGAGGGTTGGCGTGTGGCGGCCGTCGCCGCCACGTCGGGTGCGCCTATCGTGCGCGCCGTCGATCAGGTGGGCGGGCGCGCGGCCAGCGATGCGATGGCCCTGCTGGCGCCCAAGGGCGAGCTGATTTCGTTCGGTGCGCTGTCCGGCCAGCCGATGACGCTCAGCCCAGGCGACCTCATCTTCAAACAGACTGTGGTCAAGGGCTTCTGGGGTTCCAAGCGAATCGAGGAGACCTCGCCCGAGGATCGCAGGCGGCTCATCGGCGAACTGGTGTCCGCCGCGGCGCAGGGCGTACTGAAGCTCGACGTCGAGGCCATCTATCCGCTGGACGCGGCGGCCGACGCGGCCGTCGCCACCGAAAGCCCGGGTCGCAGCGCGAAGGTCGTGCTGGCACCGAAGGTCTGACGCGCTACGGGCGCGGTTCGAGCACGGCCATGGCGGCATTGTGACCTGGAATGCCGCTGACGCCGCCGCCTCGCACCGCGCCCGCGCCGCAGAGCAGGACATTGCGGTGCCCGGTCGCGACACCCCACCGTGCTGCCGGGTCTGTCGCTGCCTCGTCGGCTCGGTAGGGAAACGCCAAGTCGCGGTGGAAGATATGACCGCCCGGTAAGCCCACCTCTTGTTCGAGGTCGAGCGGGGTCTTCGCTTCGAGACACGGCTCGCCGTTCTCGTCCATGGCGAGGCAATCGGCGATCGGCTCGGCGAGCACCGAATCCAACTGGGCCATGGTCGCTTTCACGAGTTCAGCCTTCACCGCCGCCGGATCCTTGGCGAAAAGTTTTGCCGGTGTGTGTAGTCCGAACAGGGTGAGGGTGTGCGCGCCCCGCGCCGCCAGTTCCGGCGACAGGATCGACGGGTCGGTCAGCGTGTGACAGTAGATCTCCGACGGCGGCGCGGACGGAATCCGGCCGATCGCCGCCTCGCCATACGCGCGGTCCAGTTGTGCGTACGATTCGCCGATATGGAAGGTCCCGGCGAACGCTTCGCGCGGGTCGACCGAGCCGTCACGTAGCCGGGGCAGGCGATTCAGCAACATGTTGATTTTGAGCTGCGCGCCTTCGGGTTTCATCTCCGCCACCTGGCCGAGCAGCCGTGCGAGCTCGTGTGGCGCGGCATTCACCAGCACGTGGCCCGCACTCACCACGCCGTCCGAATAGCTCACTTCGGCTGCGCGACCATCGGTTTCGATCCCGGTCACCGCGCAATCGATGACGATCTCCGCACCCGCGGCGCGCGCGGACTCGGCGAGCGCGTCCGTGAGCGCGCCCATGCCGCCCACCGGCACATCCCAGTCCCCTGTGCCGCCGCCGATCACGTGATACAGAAAGCAGCGGTTCTGCCGCAGCGTCGAATCGTGCGCGTGCGTGAACGTTCCGATCAACGCGTCGGTCAACACGACCCCTCGCACCGTGTCATCGGCGAATTCCGACTCGACGATCTCCCCCAGCGGCCGCTCGAACAGCGCCGACCAAGCCACCTCGTCGTCGACGATGCTCCGCAACTCCGCCCGCGACGGCAGCGGCTGCGTCAACGTCGGAAACACCCGCTCGGCCAGCCGCCCGGTCATCGCATAAAATCTTTGCCACGCAACGAAATCCCGATCGGATCCGGTCAATCGAACGAAACTCTCCCGGGTGCGCTCCGCGGAACCGGTATCCACCAACAGCCCACCCGCCCCCACCGGCGTATACGACGAAATCCGCCGACGTCGCGTCGCGAACGACAACCCCAACTCGTCGACGATCTGCCGAGGCAGCAAACTCACCAGATACGAGTAGCGCGACAACCGCGCGTCCACCCCGGCGAACACTCGCGCCGAGACCGCCGCACCACCGGTAGCGGACTGCCGCTCCAGCACCGCCACCGACCGTCCGGCCCGCGCCAGATAGGCGGCGGCCACCAACCCGTTGTGACCACCACCCACAACCACCACGTCATACGTCGACCGCGTCGGCTTCATCCGTCCTCGATAGCACGGATTACCGGCGATCGACACCCGAACACGAACAAGGCCCCGCCCGGTCGAGTAAACCGGACGGGGCCGAGTGTCCCCCAACGAATGCCGTTGGGATCTTCTCCACTACCTACTTGGCCGGGGGCGCCGGAGGCATAGGCGGCTGGGCGATAGTGGCGAAGTACTGGATAGCCGCACCGATGGCGACCGGCGCGGTCACCAGGATCTGGCCCGCGACGGTGCCTAAGGCGCCGACCGCGATGATGCCGCCGAGGCAGCCGACGGCCGCGGCCGGGATGAACGGACCGAACATGCCGATGATGGTGGCAGCGGCAGCGGTGGCACCGAGAATACCGCCGAGCACGCAACCGACGGCCGCGCCGCCGAGGCCACCGACCAGGGTGCCGATGGTGGCACCCATCGAGATGGTGCTCGTCATGCGGGACCAGGCGGCCTGCTCACGGTCGTAGTCGGTCTTCCACGGCGCCTTGTCCTCGAACGGGAGGGCGACCGGCTTGTAGGTCGCCTTGTCCATCTCGAACTGCGGGGTCAGCGTCGCGGTGTGATCGGCGATGTCGGCCACGATTGGGAACTCGAACTCGTCGACCCGGAACTTCAGCGGCGTGCCCGTGAGGGTGCTGCCGTTAGCGGCCTTGATCTTGAAGACGCCGTCCTCGACGACCATCGAGCCGCCGTCGGTCTTGATGACGGTCTGGGTCTCGGTCGCGTTAGCGGTGAAGTCGATCGCGTCCTCACCGGTGGGCTGTGCCGCGGCCGTGCCGGCGGCGATGCCGACTGCGGCGGCCACCCCTGCAGCCACCGCAACGATTTTTCTCATCTATACCTTCTTCCTGTAGAGATTCGGCACGCCGAGCGTGCCGCGTGCCGGTCGCGGAACGCGCCGACAAGTCAATGCCCGGCGGCCGGTGGCACACCGTGCGGACCGAGTCACAGATCCAGCACGAGCACATCCGATCTTGCCCGCGAAACGCATAGCATCATGGTGTTGCCCCGCGCCTGCTCGTCGGCCGTGAGCAGCGAGTCGCGGTGGTCGATATCGCCTGCGAGAACGGCTGTTTCGCAGGTGCCGCAGGTACCTTCGCGGCAGGAGGTCACAATACTGATGCCGGCCCGCTCCAGCACATCAGCGATGGACTGGTGCACGCCGACCTGGAAAGTTCTACCGCTGCTTGCCAATCGGACCTCGAAGGACTTGTTCGGCGCGAATTCCATTGGCCGGGGCACGAATCGCTCCAGGTGCACGGGCAGCCCCTGTCGTGCCCCCTCGGCCTCCACAGCGGCGAGCAACGGCTCCGGCCCGCAGCAGTAGACCGCGGCATCGCTGTGCTCGGCCAGGATGTCGGCCAGCGGCAGCAGGCCGTGTTCGTCTTGCGGCAACAGCTTCGCGGCCGGATACCTGTTCGCGAGATCGTCGGCGAACGCCATGTGCGCGCGCGTACGGCCGCCGTAATACAGCGACCAACGCGCGCCTGCCGCCTCAGCGGCGGCCACCATGGGCAGGATCGGGGTGATCCCGATGCCACCCGCCAGGAAAACATACCGCTCGCAATCAACCAGCTCGAAATTGTTGCGCGGCATCGACACTCGCAGCACAGTACCGGCAAGAGCGGTACTGTGCAGATGATGCGATCCGCCACGGCCGCTGGGCTCGTGTAAGACCGCAATGCGCCAGTGGCTCGACTGCGCCGGATCACCGCACAACGAATACTGACGAACCCCCGCGGCACCCACAGCAACATCGATGTGCGCGCCCGGTGACCAACTCGGCAACTCCCCGCCCGCCTCGGCGGAGAGCTCGAGCGAGAACACGCCCTCGGCCTCGTCACGGCGAGCCGACACCCGTACCGGAATTTCAGTCATCCCTACCCTCTTTCGCGGGTTGCCGGCTTCGTTCGCGAGTTGTTCGACAAGACGTCAGGTCACGGCACCGGTAGACCGCCCAGCACGCCGCCACCTGCGACAAATCAAGTACGTGTGCCGCAGGATCACCGTCGCGGACATCCCCTGGCAACGCACCAAGAAAAAGCGCAGTCGATTCGGGCGATCGACGTTGACTATCGCCCCGACTCAGACGGCCCCGCGGCCCCGAAACTGGCGCCATGACGACTGTGGGGCAATTGGTGGACAAAACCACCCAGTTCATTCGTGACCAGGTCGTTCCGGTGGAACGCGAGGTCATCGTCGACGGGCGGGTGATGGACGACGCGCTGCGCCTCGACCTGCAGAAGAAGGCCAAGGAGGCGGGGGTGTTCGGCCCGCTGTCCGACCCGAAGTACGGCGGGCTCGGCCTGGACACCCGCGGCCAGGCCCAAGTGCTGGAGGCAGCCGGCGCCAGCCTGCTCGGCCCGATCGCGGTCAACGCCTGGGCGCCCGACGACGGCAACATCCATCTGCTCGCCCACGTAGCCAACGCCGAGCAACAGGAGCGCTACCTCGCACCGCTCGCCTCTGGCGAGGTGCGCTCGGCGATCGCCATGACCGAACCGGCTCCCGGCGCGGGCTCCGATCCCGGCATGCTGCAGACGGTGGCCGAGGAGACCGACGACGGCTGGATCATCAACGGCGCCAAGCATTTCACCACCGGCGCGCAGGGCGCCGCGTTCACCATCTGTGTGGCCAGGACCGGCGACGGGCCGACGATGTTCCTGGTCGACCAGGACAACCCGGGCCTGCGGGTCGGCCGCCGGATGGCGACCCTCGACCACACCAGCGCCCCCGGCGGACACTGCGAGGTCACCTTCGTCGACTGCGTCGTCCCCGACTCCGCCGTGCTCGGCGAGGTCGGCCAGGGACTGGTGCTCGCTCAGGTGCGGCTGGCCCCGTCCCGGCTGGTGTTCTGCATGAACTGGCTCGGGCTCGCCGTGCGCGCGCACCACCTCGCCATCGAACACATCAGCACCCGAACCTCTTTCGGCGTGCCGATCGCCGAACACGGTCTGGCCCAGGGCATGGTCGCGGACAACGAGATCGACATCGCCGCCGCCCGCGGCGTCATCCGCACCGCGGCCGAGACCATCGACGCGCAGGGCCCCACATCGTCGCAGGCGCGCCACGACGCATCGATCGCCAAAACCTTCGTCTCCGAAGCGGTTTGGCGGGTGCTCGACCGCGCGGTGCAGCTGCACGGCGGCCTGGGCGTCTGCGAAGACTACCTGGTGGCTCGATTCCTGGTCGAGGCCAGGGCATTTCGCATCTACGAGGGACCGTCCGAGGTGCTGCGCTGGTCCATCGCCCGGCGCGCGCTGCGCAAGCGCTGACATCCGTAATCGCTGAAGGGAGTACCGCATGACCACGCGAGAGATCGCCGGCTTCGCCGCCGCCTACCCCGAACTCGACGGTGCCGCCGTCGACTATGAATACCTGCGGGCCGTGTCGCAGGACATGGTGCCGTTCGGCCGCCACGTCGGCACCCTGATCACCGAGATCGGCCCCGAGCGGGCCGTGGTCGAGATCCCCGCCGTCGACGGCGTCCGTAACCACATGGGCACCGTGCACGCGGGTGCGCTGTTCACCGCCGCCGATATCGGTGGCGCCGCGGCGTTCGTCGGTGCGGCCGCCCCGCGGCTGTCCGCCATCGAGCGCCTGGTGCTGCGGGCGGGCACGGCGTCGTACCGCAAGCCCGCTGTCGGCCGGATCCGCGCGATCGCCACGGTCGACCGGCGCGAACTCGCCGAGGTGCTGAACACCACTGTGTCGAATCGTTTCGAGTTGTCCGGCAAGGCTGCCCTGGTCGACGACGGCGATGTGGTTGTCGCCAAGTTCACCTTCGACTACGTCTGCGATGTGATGATCCCGGAGACGGACCGGTGACCACTGCGGCACCCAAGAAGGGCTCGGAGTTCACCGGCCTCGAATCGACCACCGTCACGACCTCCGACGAGGTCACCTTCACCGTCCGCTTCCTGCCGGGCAAGAAGGCCGACGCGCCGGTGGTGCTGATCCTGCCCGCCATGGCGATGAAGGCGAAGAACTACCTGCTACTCGCCAAAGAGCTGAACGCCCAGGGGCTTTCGGTCGCCACCTGCGACCTGCGGGCCCACGGCGAGGCCAAGCCCGAGCTCGGGCTGCACCGCAACTTCGGCTATCGCGAAATGCTGGAGATCGACATGCCCGCGATCCTCGCCACAGTGCGGCAACGCTTTCCGGACGCGCCGATCCACCTGTTCGGGCACAGCCTCGGCGGGCAGATAGCGCTGCTGTTCGCCGCCGCCGAGCCGGACAGCGTCGCCGGGGTCACCGTGATCGGCACCGGCACGGTGTTCTGGTGGGCGTTCGGTCCGCGACGCTGGTTCGAGGCGCTGAGCCAGATCCAGTGGATCGGCCTGGTCGCGCGCTGGAAGGGCCACTGGCCCGGCGGCGTGCTGATCCCCGCGCCGATGCCCGGTGGCGTCATGCGCGACTGGGCGATGCACTCGCTGACCAGCTACTACTGCCCCAAAGGCAGTGCGCGCCAGTACAACACGCTGCTGCGGAACATGACAGCGCCGGTGCTGGTCATCTCGCTGTCCGACGACGTGCTCGGCCCGAAGTCCAATGTCGACTTCCTGGTCTCCCGGATGTCGAACGCGCGCGTCACCCAGTGGCACATCGACGAGGACTCGCCGGTCGAGCATCGCGATCACTTCACCTGGGTCAAGGATTCCCCGGCGATCGCGGCCCGCGTCGCGACCTGGATTGTCGCCGGCGAACTGCCCGGCTGAGGAGAACTGGT
Source organism: Nocardia sp. NPDC046473 (assembly GCF_040645995.1). Lineage (NCBI taxonomy): Bacteria > Bacillati > Actinomycetota > Actinomycetes > Mycobacteriales > Nocardiaceae > Nocardia > Nocardia sp. NPDC046473. The sequence continues at coordinate 552,139 of NZ_JBEYZJ010000005.1, read as the reverse complement.
GGCAAGACTGCGAATTGACAAGGTGTCGAAGCAATTCGGCGCGACCTACGCGGTGCGCGAGGTGAGCCTGGACATCGCCGACGGCGAGTTCCTGGTGCTGCTCGGGCCGAGTGGGTGTGGCAAGTCCACGCTGCTGCGAATGATCGCGGGCCTGGAGGATCCGACCGGCGGCCTGATCCTGTTGGACGACAACGACATCACGCACCGGGCGCCGCAGCAGCGCGACCTGGCGATGGTGTTCCAGAGCTACGCGCTCTACCCGCATCTGACGGTGGCCAAGAACATCGGCTTCCCGCTGCGGGCCAGGCGCACGCCGCGCACGAAGATCGCCGAGCGGGTGGCCGAGGTGGCCGGAATACTCGGTCTCGGCGAGCTGCTGCGCCGCAAGCCCGGCGCGCTGTCGGGCGGCCAGCGGCAGCGAGTCGCGTTGGCCCGCGCCATGGTTCGCGATCCCGGCGCCTTCCTGATGGACGAGCCGCTGTCGAACCTGGACGCCAAACTGCGCAGCGCCACCCGCGCCGAGCTGATCGCGCTGCACCGCAGGCTGGGGGCGACCTTCCTCTACGTCACCCACGACCAGGTCGAAGCGATGACCATGGCCGACCGGATCGCGCTGCTCAACGAGGGGCAGGTGGAGCAGGTGGGCACGCCGACCGAGCTGTACGACCGGCCGCGCTCCACCTTCGTCGCCGGATTCCTCGGCGCTCCGCCGATGAACCTGTTCCCCGGCGTCGTCACCGAACGTGGCGGCAAGCTGTTCCTGGCGGCCGACGGCATCGACGTCGAATTATCCATCACCGCTGATGATTTCGGCACCTCCGTCGATGTTATCGCCGGTATCCGCCCGGAACATCTTCGGCTCGACATGGCCGCAGCCGACATCCGCGGCGAGGTGACCATGGTGGAAAACCTGGGCAGCGAGGAACTGATCCACTTCACGACCGGCGACCACACGCTCTGCGCCCGCGCACCGCGCCCCGCCGAGGTGCACGCCGACGACAGCATCGGGCTGCGCGTCGATCCCGCCCACATCCACCTCTTCGACCCCGAATCCGGCCTGCGCATGACCTGGCAAGAGCCACAGCCGGATTCGCTACGCGACGGCGCCGACGCAGTCGTCGCCGTCGCCTGACTCGTGACAACGCCGTCCGACATCACCGAACAATGAGGAGAACACCGTGAACCGCACCGCGCCCATCTTGGGCATGGTGTTCGCAACCACCGTCGCGCTCAGCGCTTGCGGCGGACTCGGGAGCACCAGCACAGATTCGAACTCCAGCACCGCGCAGATCCCGGACCTGAAGCCGGATCAGCACGTGGCCATCGTGTTCGAGTCCTACAACTACGGACTCGCCGGAGCGTGGACCGATACCTTCAACACGCTCATCGGCGACTTCCGCAAGAAGTTCCCGAACATCACGGTGACCGCGCAGAAGCCGCAGGGCAACAGCCCGAACCCGGCCACGGACACCATCTCCAGCATCCAGAACCAGACGGTCGCGGGCACCCCGCCGGATGTCGCCCAGCTCGGCTTCAGCGACCTGGACTACACCGTCCATCAGCTGGGCGCCAAGCCGCTGGACACGCTGGTCTCCAAGCAGGAGGTCCAGCGCAACTTCGACGGCGCCAAGTACCCGTTCGCACCGAAGGCCCGCACCCTCGCCGATTGGGACGGCCACACCTACGGTGTGCCGTTCGTCTTCTCCACGCCCGTGTTGTATTTCAACGCGTCACTGTTCACCGAAGCCGGGCTCGATCCGGCCAAGCCGCCGACCACCTGGCAGCAGGTCGCCGAAGCGTCCAGCGCGATCACCAGCAAGACCGGTAAGGGCGGCATCTACGTCGACTGCCTGACCAAGACCGCCAAGGACTGGTGCTTCCAGTCGTTGGTCCGGTCCAATGGCGGCCGGGTCATCTCCGAGGACCGCAAGTCGCTGACCTTCGCCGACGCGCCCGTCGTCGAGGTCGCACGGCAGCAACAGCAGCTCGTCGAGTCGGGCAGCATGCCCAAGCTCAACCAGAAACAGGGCTACGAGGCGTTCGCCCGCGGCGATATCGGCATGATCCTGGAGACCAGCGCAATCCAGGGCACCTTCACCACCGGCGCCAAGGACAAGTGGGACCTGCGGGCCGCCCCCATGCCGAGCTACGCCAGCAAGCCGCCGATACCGACGAATTCCGGTGCCTCCCTGCACATTCTGTCGAACGACCCGGCCAAGCAGCGGGCGTCCTGGGAGCTGATCAAGTTCCTCACCAGCGAAGATGCCTACACCAAGATCGCGCAGGGCATCGGCTACCTGCCACTGCGCACCGGTCTGATGGATGACCCTGCCGGACTGAAGGACTGGTCCGCGAAGAACCCACTACTGCAGCCGAATGTCGCCCAGCTGGCGAACATGGAGCCGTGGATCTCCATGCCGGGCACCAACTATCTGCAGATCCGCGACAGCATGATGGACGCGGTCGAGGCGATCGTGTTCCAGGGCAAGGATCCGCAGGCCACATTGACCGAAGCGCGTGAGCAGGGCGCCAAACTGCTGCCGGTCTCATGAACGGACACAGCATGAACACGCCGGTCACGATCGTCCAGCTCACCGACACCCACATCCGGCCCGCCGGAGAGAAGGTGCACGGCAAGGTCGATACCTACGAGAACCTCACCCATGTGCTGCAGCAGCTGCGGGCATCGCAGCAGCGGATCGACGCACTGGTGCTGTCGGGAGACCTGACCGACAACGGGTCGCCCGAGGCATATCGGCGACTGCGTGACGCGGTCGAGCCAGTAGCCGCCGAGCTCGGCGCGCAGACGGTGTACGTGATGGGCAATCATGACGAGCGCGCGGCGTTCGGCACCGAGTTGTTCGGAAACGATGCCGCGGCAATAGATCCCGATGTCACGCACGACAGTGTCACCGAGGTGGCCGGGTTGCGGATCATCGCGTTGGACAGCTCCACCCCCGGCCGACACGACGGACGGCTGGAACCGGAACAGCTCGACTGGCTGGCCGAGGAGCTGCGCCGACCGGCGCAACACGGCACGCTGCTGGTGCTGCACCACCCGCCGATCCCGTCGCCGATCGCGACCACCGAGTACCTCAAGCTCGAACAGCCTGAGCTGCTCGAAGAGGTGCTGTCCGGATCGGATGTGCGGCTGATCGTCTGCGGGCACAACCACCTGACCGGTGCGGCCGCGCTCGGTGGCATCCCGGTCTGGATCGGGCCCGCGCTGTCGTATCGGATCGATCCGATCGCGCCGGTCGGCCGGCATCGCGGGCTGGTCGGATTCGGGTACAGCCGCATCGATCTGCTCGGTTCGTCGCTGGTGGCCACCGCGATCGAGGCGACGCCCGCCGAAACCGTCTACGACAGAACGGAACAGGACGTGCTCGATCAGCTCGCCGCGTTGGCCGCGGCCGAGACCAGGTAGGTCGATGTTCGTCATCGAAACCCCGCGCGTTGCCGAGGAAGTGGCCGAGCCGGTCACTTCCCCGCTCCCGCCGCCGCACCGCCTCGCCCGGTTCCGCCGGGCGGGGCGGTTCGTGGTGCCGTACCTATATCTGGCACCCGCGCTGTTCCTGCTCGTGGTGTGGACCTACCGGCCGCTGGTGCAGGCGTTCGAATTGTCCACCTACTCCTGGAATCTGCTGCCGACCTCGCCGATGAAGCCGGTCGGAACCGGCAATTACCAACGGCTGATGGACCTTCCGGCGTTCTGGAATTCGATCGGCCGCACGGGTGCGCTGATTCTCGGCCTGCTGCCGTTCACCGTGGTGCTTCCGGTGCTCATCGCGTTGGCGAGCAAGCGGGTACACGGGCGGGCCAGGACGATCTATCAGGCGTTCATCTTCGTGCCGTTCCTGGTGGCTCCCGTTGCGGCTGCGGCCGTTTGGCGGTGGCTGTTGCATCCCGGCGCCGGGTTCGTCGATCAGTTGCTCGGCTCGGATCGCAACTGGGTGTACGACGTGAGCACCGCGCACCTGGTGATCATCGCGATCACCGGCTGGCAGTTGCTCGGGTTCTCGGTGCTGGTGGTATGGGCCGGATTGGCCGGTATCAGTGGCGACTACAACGAGGCGGCTCAGGTGGACGGGGCGAGTCCGGGGCAGATCCGGCGCTGGATCACGCTGCCGCTGCTGTCGCCCACCGTGATGTTCCTCGTGCTCACCACCGTATTGCTCAGTCCCGTGCTGACTTTCCCGCTCATCGACTCGATGACGCAGGGCGGTCCCGCACAGGCCACTACGAATATCTATTACCTGCTGTGGGATTACGCCTTCCACAGTTTCGATGCCGGGCTCAGCGCGGCTGCCGGAGTGCTGTTGTTCGCCGGATTCGGTGTGATCGCCGGGATCCTGGTGTGGATCTCGGAAAAGGTTGCCTTCCATGATGATTGATCGTCTTCGCGCCGCGGGCAGCCACGCGCTGCTCGCGGTGACGGCTGTGGTGTGTATTTTCCCGATCTACTGGCTGTTCGCCACCTCGCTGCGCAGGCCGGAGGACGTCACCTCGCTGTCGCCGATTCCCTGGCCGATCTCGTTCGCCAACTACACCGACGCGGCCGCGAAGGTCGACGTGGTCGGGCTGATCGGCAACACCTTCTTCATCGCGGCGCTGTCGGCGGTGGGTCAGCTGCTGGTCGCGCTGTTGGCGTCCTACGCGTTCGCGATGTACACGTTTCCGTTCCAGAAGATCCTGTATCTGGCCTTTGTCGGTACCTGGCTGGTGCCGTTCCAGGTGACGATGCTGCCGAACTATGTGCTGCTCACCCAGCTCGGGTTGATCAACTCGCTGATCGGTGTCGTGTTGCCGACGCTGTGCTCGGCACTGGCGGTGCTGCTGTTGCGTCAGCACATGGCGAGCTTCCCCAAGGAGCTGGTCGCCGCCGCCAAGATCGACGGGCGGTCGTCGTGGTCGATCCTGTGGACCGTGGTCGTGCCCAACCTGCGACCCGCCCTGGCCGCCCTGGGCATTCTGTTGTTCATCAATGCCTGGAACGAGTATTTCTGGCCCGCGGTCGTGCTTCGCCAAGGCAACAGCGTGCTCCAGCTCGGGCTGCGCAGCTTCATGGGCACCGAGGGTGATCAGTGGGGACCGATGATGGCGCTGGCGAGCCTCGCCTGTTTGCCCGTTCTCGTGATGTATCTGTTGTTGCAACGCCACATCGTGAACGCCTTCGTAAGGTCTGGACTGAAATAGTTTCAGGTGGTCGGTTACGAATCGGTGCGCAAACTGAGATTCCGCTCACTCACCGATGCGGAGACGACGATCACCGGACATCCTGATCTTGCTGGGAACGTCACCGCCGGCGAATCGACCGGGCGCCATCATGCGCAGGCGAATCGTTGACGCAGGGCCGGTGATGACGCGGGGATAGCAAAACCGAGCGCAGCAGAGTCGAAGGAGCGAATGGATCGTGCGTCCGAAGAGGGCACTGACGTGGGTTTCCCTGGCCGCCGCCGCGGTGCTGATGGCGGCAAGTTGCGGGTCCTCTTCGGATACTGCGGCCGAGACACCGCAGAAACCGGGCACGCTCCTCTCGCAGCGGCCGTTGACCAACGGCGGTCCGAAGATCTCGGCGGCAGCCGGTTCGGCGACGTACTTCCGCTACATTTCCACCTCCCCGGACAAATCGCCCATCGAGGTGTCGGGTGCGGTGTACTTGCCGAAAGGCACTGCACCGGAAGGGGGTTGGCCGCTGGTCGCCTATGGTCACGGCACCTCCGGGGTAGCCAATGACTGTGCTCCGACGAGTTCGCCAGAACTGTTCGGCAACGACGTCACGGTTGCGAATCTGCTCGACGCGCACAAGGCGGTGGTAATGACCAACTACCAAGGGCTCGACGGCCCCGGCTCGGCACCGTATCTACAAGCGGAGTCCTCGGGATATGACGTCCTCGACTCCGTTCGGGCGGCGCAGCAACTCGATGTGCCGGTCACCAAAGAGGTTGTGCTCGTCGGGTTGTCGCAGGGCGGGCGGGCCACGGAATCCGCAGCTGAGACGGCCAAGACCTACGCGCCTGAGCTGAAGATCCTCGGCAATGTGCTGCTCTCGCCCGCACTGCGCAGCGAACTCGCCAAGGCCGCGGCAACGAACACGCTGACCGTCGGCCAGTACCTGTTGCTGCCCTACCTGGTGGCCGCCGTTCGCTATGACCACCCGGACTACTCCTACGACAAGGTTCTGCACGGCGCGCTGCTCACCGCGGCACCGCGCCTCGAAGGACTCTGCACCGGCCAGACGACACTGCGGGACCTGGCCATCGGCCAGGCCGCAACACCCGCCGCCGCGTCGTTCGTCGACGATGGCGCCCGGCAAGCGCTCGACGACTACGAAACCGGTGGCAACCTGCCCAAGGTCGCCACCGACATTCCGACCTTCATCTCGCGCGGCGACAGCGACGATCTGGTCAACACCGCGTGGGGCAACCAGGCCGTCGCCGACATGTGCGGCCTCGGCATCAACCTCGTCGACCATGTGCTGCCCGGCGGCCACGAGGCCTGGCGCGCCCGCGGCGATCTGGTCACCGCCTGGATCAACGACCGCTTCACGGGCGCCCCCGTCCCGCCGACCACCTGCCGCCGGTGACCACCCGCCTGAAAACCGGTGCGGCGCTGCTGATTCTGACGATCAGCTACTACATCGCTGAACTGATCGTCGGCGACCGCTGGCAGGACGCGCACCCATACAGCTGGTCCGACAACATGATCAGCGACCTCGGCGTCCCCGAATGCTTCGGCGACATGGCGCAATACGGCGCGTCGACGCCCCGCTACATCTGTTCGCCGTGGCACGCACTGATGTCGGCCGAGTTCGTGCTGCTCGGCGTCCTTGTACTCGCCGCAGCGCTGTTGCTCACCCCCCTACTGCCGAAAACCCGTGCCGGACGGGCGATTCCCTACCTCGCCCTGATCAACTGCATCGGCATTGTCCTCGTCGGCGCCTTCCCGGGCAGCGCAGGCGAAGTCCCCGGCGGCAACCACCTCCGCGCTGTCCTACACCCAACCGGCGCCTACCTGGAACTGCTCTCCGGCCTCGCGATCATGATCATCATCGCCCGCGCCTACCGAACCCACCGCGCCTACACCGCAACAACTCTCGCCTTGATCATCGTCACCATCATCGGCATGATCACCAGCCTCGCCCCCGACCACCTCGGCCTCGGCGCAGGCACCGCCGAACGCCTCGCCATCGACCCATTCGTCATCTGGCGAGTCCTCACCGGCGCCGCCCTCCTCCTCGCCCTACCCAGCATCCAACGCCAGGCCGACTGAGCGTCTCGCCCGACGCCGGTCAGCCTGCCATGATCCGCGTCAGGCAACGCCGGTCAACGACTGTTCTTGCGGCAATCGTTCACGGTGTTGTTGCCGCTCTCGCTTTTTCCGATGATGAACGCGCGAGAGCGCTTCGGCGAGAAGTTCGCCGGGGTGATGACGATTGTTGACTTGTGGCTTCCCACTGGGATCGATATGAGGTGGTGCAATCCAGGCGACCCGGCCAGGATGCGCCGACTCCGGTCCCAGAACCACCGTTTTCCAGCCGCCAGGCCCGTCATGGACCATGGCATGGCAGCTATCGCAGGCCAGGGTTTCGTTGCTGATGTCGGTGGGGCCGGATTTGCTCCAGTCAGTGACGTGGTGGGTGGCACACATACTGGCGGGAGCATCACAACCGGGGCGCGAGCAGCCGCGTATGGCGGCGATCAACGTCAATCGCTGTGCGGCAGAAGCAAAACGTTTGGCGCTTCCTAAATGCAACGGCTCGCCTTGTGCGTCGAACACCATCAAGAAAGGCTGTGCCTCTTCGGCCAGTTTCAACGCCTCGCTCATCGGGACCAAGCCCCCGGTCGCGGTGGTCGCGACCCCGGCAGCCTTCTCGACATCCGCAACGCTCATCGTCAAGATCGTCGAGACCGGCAGTCCGCGATGAGATCCCAGCTTCTCCCGTGCGACACAGTGCGTCAACAAGGCGACGAATCCATCGTGGGTGCGTTGCGCGGCACTGCGGGCATCCCGCCGTGCTGCGGCAGCGAGTTCGTTCCGATCGACGTATTCACTATCCCCGGAAGGACTTTCCGGATCGTCCGGATTGTTCATGCCGGGTCGGGCAAGTTTGGCCATGACCGGATCCAGCAGTGCGCGCAACGTCGGGGTGATCTCACCTTTGATCGGCGACATCCCATCGGCACGCTGACGGCCGATAGTGATACCGCGCATTCGCGCACGGTCGGTGTCGTCCGTACGTTCCCCGTCTGGATCCAGATACGCCAAAATCGCCTCGCCTACTTTGGGTATGTCATCGGGCGAGCCGGTCCGCGCGAAATCGGCCAGCAGCTGTTCCGCTGCCTCGAATTCCGTATTCGCCGTCGAACCGGGGACACGCTTCATCACCGCCGCGATCTGCCGCGCATGATCGACCGAGATCTCGCCGTCGATTTGCGCCGCCGCGGTCGCGGGCAGGCGCGCTTCGCGTGCCTCGCCGGCCATGTCATGCCACGACCCCAACGACAACGCTGCCGCGACTCGCGCACCGGCTTCCGGGCTGGACAGCCTCAGGGTGTGCATCAAGAATTTCTTCACCGTGCCGGTACCGGTCTGATTCGGCAAGTTTCGGTCCGAGGCCTGCACGATCAACCGATGCCCCACGGCCGCGAGCATCCTGCTGGCCTGTTCGACATCACGCAGCAGCTCGATGATCTTGTCATCGGACATGTGAGTCAATGGCCGCTCGAGCAGATCGGACACAGCACCGAGCAGCGGGTCGGCGACCCGTTCCTGCTGCACGACACTGCTCGAACTCATGTTCTAACCCTATCGAGCCCCAGCCGTCGGCGCCAGTAGAAAACCTATCTGATCTGCAGGTTTTCACATTGAAAGGTGTGCGAAGTCAACACCTTTGGCAATCGACGGCCGCTGATCACCGCAGCGTGGTGGTGAGGGCGGCCGAGTCACGCTTGGTGGCCTGGCGGGCGGCGATGCGGTCGCGGCGTTCCTCGAACTTGAGCATGTCGCGTTCGTACTTCGCGAGGTAGTCGGCGAGCTTTTCGCGGGTCTGCTCGCCCGCGGCGGTGAAGTCGGTGCGTTCGAAGATCTTCCAGATACGCAGGACCGGCATCACCACGTCTTCGAGGTGCTGGCGCATGTCGTAGATGCCGTGTTTGGCCATCAGGGTGCCGTAACGACGGAAGTTCGGGTTCTCCGCGCCGGGCATCTGGAAGTTCATCAGAACGAGCGCGATGGCTTCGATGGCCTGGTCGGGGGCCAGGTCGAGGGCGGCGCCGCACATGTTGCGGTAGAAGATCATGTGCAGGTTCTCGTCGGCCGCGATGCGCTGCAGCATCTTGTCGGCGATCGCGTCATTGCAGACCCGGCCGGTATTGCGATGACTCAGGCGGGTGGCGAGTTCCTGGAAGGTCACATAGGCCACGCCGAGCAGGAAGCCGGTATCGGGGACATCGCTGGGATCGATGGTGCCGTACTTGGCGACGGCCAGCGGATCGAAGCCGGTCGTCATCGCGAGCATCCTGGCGTTTTCCAGTTCGACCGGGTCGACGCCGCGGGTGACCACGAGGTAGTCACGCATCACGATGCCGTGCCGGTTCTCCTCTGCGGTCCAGCGGCCGACCCAGGTGCCCCACGCGCCGTCCTGGGAGAAGTTCTCCGCGATCACCCGGTGGTAGGAGGGCAGGTTGTCCTCGGTGAGCAGGTTGGTGATCATCGCGGCCTTGGCGACGTCGGACAGCTGCGACTGGCCGGGGTCCCAGTCGACACCGCCCATCGCGGCGAAGTTGCGGCCCTCGTCCCACGGCACGTAGTCGTGCGGGTGCCAGGCCTTCGCCATCGACAGATGCCGATTGACGTTCTCCGCCGCGACCGGCTCGAGCTCGGTGAGCAGCTCGAGCTGGGTCAGAAGTCTCCCCATTTGCGTTACCCCTCAGACGTTTTGGCTCACAGTGCACCGGCCGAACAACGACCGCCAGCGCGACAACCTCCGCGAGCCTACGGATCCGTAGGTGGCAATTCAACTGGCCGCTCTCGTGCCCCCAGAACTGGTGGCAGTGCCGATCAAGGCGGTGTCGTGGGTGGCGGCCCGGAAGCGCGGATGGTCGAGGATGTCGTGCAGGAACTCGGCCGTAGTGGCAATCCCCGTGCCGCGAATACGGGTTTCGGCCAGCGCACGCCGCATGCGGGCGATCGCCGCGGGCCGGTCGGGGGCCCACACGATGATCTTGGCGAGCAGCGAATCATAATGTGGTGGAATGGCGTAGCCGGGGCCCACGTGGGTGTCGATCCGAACGAACGGCCCGCCGGGCAACACGCACTCGGTCAGTGTGCCGGGAGCCGGTGCGAAATCGCGGTTCGGGTCCTCGGCATTGATGCGGCATTCGATCGCGACACCCCGCGGCACGGCGGATTCCGTGGACAGCGTGAGCGGCAGTCCGGCGGCGATGCGCAACTGTTCGGCGACGAGGTCGGTACCGGTGACCATCTCGGTGACCGGATGTTCGACCTGCAGGCGGCAGTTCACCTCCATGAAGTAGAAACGGCCCTCGGGATCGAGCAGGAATTCGAAGGTGCCCGCACCGACGTAACCCACGGCCTCGGCACCGCGAACCGCGGCGGCACCGATGCGCGCGACCAGTTCATCGGATAGACCGGGCGCGGGTGACTCCTCCACGAGCTTCTGATGGCGACGTTGCAGCGAGCAGTCCCGTGCGCCGAGGTGGACGACCGTGCCATGGCTGTCGGCGAGGATCTGCACCTCGATGTGCCGAGCCGAGTCGAGATAACGCTCGACATAGAGTCGACCGTCGCCGAAGACGGCGGTGGCGTTGGCCCGGGTCTCCTGCCACGCGCCCGCGAAATCGGCCGGATCGCGCACCACCCGCATGCCACGCCCGCCACCACCCGCGACTGCCTTGATGATCACCGGGTAACCGATGCTGTCGGCGAGAGTCTGTGCGTCCTCGGCGGTTTCGAGCGGATCGCGACTGCCGGGCAACAGCGGCAAGCCGGCGGCGTCCATCAGGGCGCGCGCGGTCGACTTGTCGCCGAGGTCGGCCATGACGGCAGCAGGCGTGCCGACGAAGACGAAACCTTCGGCCGCGCACACCTCCGCGAAATCCGGGTCCTCGGAAAGGAATCCGTATCCGGGGTGGATGGCGTCCGCACCGGTCGCCTTGGCCGCCTCGATGATCGCGGGGATGTATGAGTAGCTGCGCTTGGCTGGACCGGGTCCGATCCGAACCGCCTGGTCGGCGAGCCGAACCGCCGCCGAATCGGCGTCGGGGACCGAATATACGGCGACCGTCTCGATGCCGAGTTCACCGCAGGTGCGGATGACCCGGACGGCGATCTCGCCGCGATTGGCGACCAGCACCTTACGGATCGTCCGGGTCGTCACCGCACCACCTCGAGCACCAGCAGTGGCGCGCCGTGCTCGACCGCTTCGCCGTTGTCGACGAGGAACTCCGCCACCCGGCCCTCGCGGGTCGCGGTCACCGGGATCATCAGCTTCATGGCCTCGACGATGCCGATCTGCTGGCCTGCCCGGACCGGATCACCCTCGGTGACGAACGGCGCGGCACCGGGCTCCGAGGAGCGGTAGAACACGCCGACGGTTTCGGAAACTACGGTGAAAGTATTTACGTCCGATGCTATTTCGACCGGAGCGGCTTCGACAACAGCGACTGACGCTGCGGCCACTGTCTCCGTCACGGACGACTCGGCATCCCAGCTGATCTGCAGCACCAGTGGCCCATTGGCCACTGTCACCGACGTGGGTGCCGTCTCCGCACGCACGGACAGCGCATGCCGGGACAGCACGGTCAGCGCACGATCAGCATCGGCCGCGGTCAGCGCGCAGCCGACCGGTTCGGTGGTCAGGGACTCGGTCATCACATCTCCTGATGGTTCGTCGTGCGAGGCAGACCGAAGGCACGGAATCGGTTGTGCCGCTGGTCGAGTAGTTGCCGGACCGGCAGTGCGCCGAGACCCGAAATGGCGTGCCGGAGTGCCTGGCGCAGGTGCGCCGCAGCGGCGACCGGGTCGCGGTGCGCGCCGCCGTCCGGTTCCGGCACCACCGCGTCTGCCACGCCGAGTTCGAGCAGGGAGGTCGAGTCGACGCGTAGCGCGGCGGCCGCGCGCGGGGCGGCAGCGGAGTCTTTCCACAGGATCGACGCGCACCCTTCCGGGCTGATCACCGAGTACACCGCGTTCTCCAGCACGAGCACCTGATCGGCCACTCCGAGCGCAAGCGCTCCCCCGCTACCGCCCTCTCCGGTCACTACGGCGACCACCGGAACAGGCAGTCCGGCAAGCAGTTTCAAGGATTCGGCGATCGCGACCGCCTGGCCCTGTTCCTCCGCGGAGATACCGGGGTAAGCGCCCGCGGTGTCGATCAAGGTGATCACGGGAATGCCGAGTTTGGCGGCCAGTCGCAGCACTCGCGCGGACTTCCGATACCCGCCCGGTGTCGGCATCCCGAAATTGCGCTTGGACAGCTCGGTGGCGGTGTGGCCCTTCTGCGTTCCGATCACCACCACCGGCGCACCGTCGAGGCGGGCGAGCGCGGTGATCATCGCCGGGCAGTCGGTGGACAGCCGGTCGCCGTGCAGCTCGACGAACTCGTCGAACGAGGCCGCCAGATAGTCCAGCGCCGTCGGACGGCCCAATTCCCTTGCCGCACGAACGCTTTGCCACGCTTCACGGACCGGAAGCTGCGCGGGATCCGTCCGCACCGGCGGGGTCGACTCGACGAAATCGATCCGTCGCGGACTATCGGCGGCCAGGGCGAGCAGCCGAGCCAACCGGTCGCGCAGTGCTGAGCGATGGCAGATCATGTCTACCACACCGTGTTCGAGCAGGAACTCCGCCGTCTGGAAGCCGACCGGGAGCGTCTCCCCGATGGTCTGCTGGATCACCCGCGGGCCCGCGAAGCCCAGGCGGGCACCGGGTTCGGCGATGATGATGTCGGTGGAGGTGGCATAGGAGGCCGCGACGCCGCCGTAGGTGGGGTCGGTGATCATCGAAATGGTCAGCACGCCCGCGTCATCGAGATCGCGCAGGGCCTGGCTGGTCTTGGCCATCTGCATCAGCGCCAGGATGCCCTCCTGCATGCGCGCACCGCCGGAAGCGGTGACCAGCACCAGCGGCACACGGGCGGACAGCGCCGCCTCCGCGGCGGTCGTCACCGCCTCACCCACCGCGACACCGAGACTGCCGCCGAGGAACCGGAAATCCATGACCGCCAACACAACCGGGGCACCGCCGATGGCCGCGCGGACGCAGCTGATGCCGTCGGTCATGCCGGTGCGCTGCTGCGCCTCGGCGTGCCGCTCGCCATAACTCCGGGAGTCGCTGAACTCCAACGGATCTCGCACCGTCGCGGCGACCTCGATGCGGTGCGCCGAGTCCGGATCGACCAGCGCCTCGATGCGCTGGTCGGCGGTCAGCACGCCGTGGCCGTCGCAGTCCGGGCAAACCCGGCCGGCCCGGTCGTAGCGCTTCGCGTAGATCATGGCGCCGCAGGACGGGCACACCATCCACGAGGTCTGGGTATCGGGACCGGTCTCCAGTGTCGTCATGGGTGCTCCATCGGTCGCGGAACGAATCGGGTGCAGTCGGCGGGCAACCGGGCACCGGCGGTGCGTAGCTGGGCGATTCGAGTGAGATACGCCGCACCGAGCATCATCTGGTCGGCGATGTCGGCGACGTGCCGGTTGCTGAGCGCGGCCAGGTATGTCCCGGCGACCCAGTTGTTGAAGCCACCCATCGCGGGGCCGGTCCACACCTGGTAATCGGCGACCCGGTCGGCTTCGCCGCGAATGCTCCATCCGGACGACAGGCCCAGGTACCACCGGAACACCAGGGCCATCTTGCGTTTGGGGTCCTCGGCCGCGCCGACCAGTTGCGCGGGGTCACGTTCGGTGAAGTAGCTGACGCAGTCCTGCCACACGGTGTCCAGTGGCCGCCGGAACAACGTGGCTTCGAGGTCCCGGCGTAGTTCGGCTGGGATATCGTCGATTCCGGCGTACGCACGGTAGGTGTCGTACAGCCGTTGCGCACGGGCGGCGAACATGGTGCCCCGGCGTAGCACCTGCACCTGCACGCCGAGCTCGAACATGTCGGAGGACGGCGCCATCGTGCAGTCGGCGAAATCCGCTCGGGCCAGTAGCTGTTTGGTGGTGTCACACTGCGCGGCCTCGCGGGTGGCCTGATTGATCGAGCCGGTCACCACGTAGGCGGCGCCCAGTGCGAACGCCGCAGCCGCGGCAGCGGGTGTGCCGATACCGCCTGCCGCGCCGATCCGTACCGCCGCGGCGGCGGGCAGGGTGCTCCGATCGCGCGCGGCGATCAGTTCCGGCAGCAGCACGAGCAGCGGCCTGCGGTCGGTGTGGCCGCCGGAGTCCGCCTCCGCGGTGATGTCGTCGGCCATCGGCACCTGCTCGGCCAGCCGCGCCTGCTCGGCCGTCGCATCGCCCGACGCGACCAGCTGACGCAGCAGAGCAGCCGGTGCCGGGCGCAGGAACGGCTCGGCGACCTCGACGCGGGAGACCTTGGCGATCAGCCGGTTCCGCACCTCGAGCTGCCCGTGCCGATCGACGCCGAGCCCGGCGACCCGGTAGCGGACGACCTCGGCGGTGAGGCCCATGAACGCCGAGGCCTCCACGCAGCGCACCTGATGACGCAAGCAGGAATCGACGATCGCCCGCTCCAGTGCCGGTTCGGACGGGCTGTGGATCAGGTTGCAGGCGAAGGGCATTCCCGGCAAGGTGGCGCTGAGCTCCGCCAGCGCCGCGTCCATCGTCGCAGGCGTCACGCCCGCGGCACCGTACGAGGCGAGGTACCCCGCCCGTGCCATCGCCGAAACCAGTGCCGGAGAGGCGATCCCATTGGCCATCGCCCCCGTCGCGTAGGCGGCTCGCACGCCGTGGGCGGCGTGGAACTGCTTGTCGCCGAGCAGTTCCGGCGGCAGCGGGGCGACCGCGGTGAGGACCTCCGAGCGGGCCACGATGCCCGCGTCGGAGGTCGCACCCACCTGGCCGTCATAGCGTACGAGCCACACCGGCTGCCGCACATCGAGCAACAGCGCACTGATGTCGTCGGCCGTCTGCGCGACGGCACTCATCCGGGACGTGGTCATCGGCCGTCCTCTCGCTCGACGAGTTCGACCGCGAGGTCGATGAGTTCGTAGATGCGCAGGCCCGGCTTCCACAGCGAGCCGTCCACGATGACGGTGACGCCGTTCGGTCCGCGCCGGACCTTCTTGATGTGCGCGTCCAGCTCCACCGTGCCGTCGGTGGGCAGGAACTGGCCGCGGTAGCGCCAGCTGAACGGCAGGTCGGCGGGGATACGGAAGACCGGATCGCGCAGCGAGTCCGCGAATCCGGCGTCGAGCATCCACTCCTGCACCGCGTGGATCACCGATTCCACGCCGAGCGAACCCGGAATCACCGGGTCGAGGTGGAAGTGGCGGTCGAAGTACCAGTCCGACGGGTCGATCGCGCGCAGCGAATGCAGGTAGCCCGCTTCGTATTTGCCGCCGCCGTCGACTACGTCGATGTGGTCGATCAGGGCCAGGGTCCGGCGGGCGCACAGCTCGGCGTTCGGGTCGGCGCGTCGAGCGGCGACGTCGATGGTCCGGGTCGGTGTGTTCGCGTGTTCGTCCAGCCAGGTCGGCGCAGCCCGTCCGGCGTCGAGGCCGGTCTGGTTGGCCAGGGCTTCGTCGCTGAAGTAGCCGAACATGGTCTCGCCGGTGTAGAACGGTTCGCCGTCGACGGCCAGGGTGTAGTCGAACGTCTGCAGTGACGAGCCGGGCAGGATCGTGGTCGACAGCAACCGCGACGACTGCTCGATCGTCTTGTCCCGCAGGTCGACTTGCCGCAACACCGTCGCGGTGCCGCCGAGATTGCGCAGGCTGAGCGTGACACCGGGCTGGGTGAGCGTCGGCCCGGCGTAGTAGCCCATCAGCAGCGCGGCCTGCAGCGAGGTTTCCATGTAGACGAAGTGCGGCATGGATTCGTTGGCGGTGTCACCGTAATACCAGGAGTCGGCGGGTGAGTCGTACTCGGTGGTGTACGCCGCACCGTCCAATCGCCCACGCGCACCGTCGAATTCGATGACTCGGTCGACGAGCAGCAAGCCGCCGGTAGGCAGGCGGGTTGCCCGCACGCCGGTGTATTCGGCGAATTCCGTTCCCATGGCGATGCTTTGATCGCCGCGCGCCAGGTGTGTCATGTGGAATTCGTTGAGCAGCAGGCTCGGTGCGGCTTCGCCCGGCCCCACGCCCGCGCCGACCGCTTCCACGACCGTGACGGTGACCTGCAACTCCCCTTGGGTACCGGCGATATTCGCCGTCGCGGTGACGTGCGGCCGTGGCACCAAGTCGATGTCGGTGACAACCAGCTCCAAGGTTCCGCCAGTGATGCCCTGGATCGAGCCATTGACCGGCGCTGCGGCCAGCGTGCTCGCCGAGAGGCATAGGTGCATGCCGGTGAAAAGTGCGAACAGTTCTGCCGCTTGTACCGCGGCCGCACGTGGGTCGCCGTCGAATTGCGCGACTACGCGCCCCTTACCGGTACCACCGCGCAACTCGAGCGCCGCCTCGGTAAGCACCAGGGGCTCCGCCGCGGCGAGCCGCGCCACCGAGACGACACCGGAGCGCTGATGCCCGGCCCCGAACACGCTGACCACGTCACACTCGGTGAGGCGAACCAGGGCAGCGTGGTCCACCCTGCTGCGCCGAGTGCGAGCCAGCGCCTTGAACGCCGATTCGCCTGCGGCGGCCACCTGCTCGGCGTCCGTGACACCAGCGGATCCGATGCCATTCGAGAGCCCGCCGCGGGCCGTTCGCTCGCCACGAGCGGCACTCACGCGACCGTCGCCGGAGAACCCGCTGCCCTCACCGACACCACTCGCTGCCGCAGCAGTGTCGGCGCTCGCCACTCGGGCGGAGGTCGCCGTCCGCAGCGTCCGCTGCCAGGCCGCCCGCTGTAACGCCACCTGAGCGGTCAGCGCTGCGCGGTGCGCCGCCACGACGCCGGATCGAATCTCGCTGAGCGGCTGCAAGACTCGTGCATCTCTGACCGCATCGGTGTCGATCAGCCGCCCGGTCTTCTGGTACTGGCCCCGATCGGCCGCAACGCCACCGTTCTCAGACCTCACGGCCACCGCGTCACCGTTCGGTCGGTCACTTCGCGATGACGTGATCGGGTTCCCCCCGCCGCCTGCTGCCGCCACGTCGGCCGCCTGATTCACCTGCGCTGCCGACGCCCCAGCAGGCGCCACCCGAGCACCTGCCACCGGATCGAACGGTATTCCGTCGAACTCCAGGACTGTCATGCCATCCACCGCCTCACCGAGGTCTGGAACTTCTCTGTCAGATCCGGTGTCGTCACCACGGTGACGTCCGAGAATCGTTGCAGCACTGCGCCGTCCGCCGTGGTCGCGGTGGCGTCGATGCGGGCATCGACGCGTCCCGTTCGCGGGTTGTCCACGGTGAGCAGGAAGGTCTCGTCGGTGGGCAGTGGCCGGTAGTAGTCGGCCCGGCCGACCCCGAGGGGCAGGCAGGCGCCGCCCAGCAGGCGGTAGCCGAGCACCGGTGGCCCTTGCAGGATCAGGTCGGCGAGGACCGGGTCGTGCAGGCGGCCCGCGTAGGCGCCGTTCGCCACTCGTGTTGCCGGGAGCGAGCATTCGAAGACGATGGCGTCGTCGGAGGCGGCCCGCACCAGGTGCAGACCCTGCAGGGCCGGCGCGTGGAACTGGATGGCGTCGCGGTAGATGTCGGCGTCGCTGGCCGATCCGCTCGGAATCAGCTTGTTCGGCGCTTTGTCCGCTCCGCTGGCCAGCAGTAGCGTTGCCCGGAAGTGCAGCACGTTGCCGCTGCGGATGTTCGCTTCGATCAGGGTGCGGCCGTCGGCGAACGCACCGGGTATCAGTTCGAGTTCGAGCTCGTCCACGGGGTGGTCGAACACGATGCCCTTGAGTACCTGGAAGTCCCTGGCCCCGACCACTGTTCGGCCGGTCAGGCTGCGTTCGGTGAGGTTGATCATCGCGCCGAGGCCGAAAGTGGCCGGCAGCACGACGTGTTCGCCGATGCGGTGGGCCTGGATGACCGGCTCGTCGGTGAGCCCGGTCAAGACTCGCCGTGCGCAGACGGCGCTCGGTTCGACTCCGCTGTCACCGGACAGCCCGTTCGCGGGACCGATGAGGACGACGGTGTCCTCGCGGTGGTCCGCCGTGAACTGCTCGGTGAAGGCCGCCGCGCCGATCTCGGGATCGAGCAGCGCGATACCGCGGGCCAGGAAGTGGCCCCGCAGCGCGGGAGTCACCATGCCGCCGTCCCAGGCGCCCCAGTCGATCGCGGTGACGTGGCAGTCGGGATGATGCCGCCGCCAGCTCACCGCGAACCGGGACAGTGCCTCGTTCGCGGCGGCGTAGTCGGCCTGACCCGCGTTGCCGAACAAACCCGCCACCGAGGTGAACAGCACCAGGTGCCGCAGCTCGCTGAGCGCTGTGAGCACGGTGGCCAGTCCGGAGATCTTGGGTTCGAGGACGCGTCCGATGGATTCGGCGGTCTTGTCCGTGATCATCGAGTCGGCAAGTACGCCGGCCCCGTGCACGACACCGGTAATGCTGTCGTGCCAAGGCTCGAGCGCGGTCCGCACCGCGGCCTCGTCGGTGGCATCCACCGCGAGATACTCCGCCCGCGAACCCAATTCGGCCAGCGTGGCACGGATCTCCCGGGCGGCAAGCACTCCCGAGCACGCGCGCTCGATCTCCCGAGGCTTGACTCCCGTGCTCGCCAAAGCCCGAACCGCCGCGGACTTGAGCTCCGCATCGGAAACCCCTGCCGCCCAGTCGGGTTCAGGAGCCAGTTCGGATCGACCGAGCAGGACGAATCGCGCTTCGCTGCGCGGAGCCAGTGCCTTCACACACGTCGCCGTGACCCCGCGCGCGCCGCCGGTAACCAGCAGCACGTCCTCCGCCGTCAGTAGACTCGGCTGCTGCTCGGCACCGGGACTTACGATGGTCACAGAACTGGTGGCCGCGTACGCACTGGGCACCAGCGTCCGCCGCTCCCCTACCGCGTCGATCCCGACCTCGAGGGTGTCCCGTGCCGCGTCGAACAATTCGGCCGTCACGAGATCGGCCAGCTTGTCCGGCGCGACACCAGGGTCGATGTCCAGTGCTCGGCAGAACAGCGACGGCTGTTCGGCGGCAAGCGTTTTCACGACCCCGCCGACGCCACCGAGCAGCGCGCCCACCGGATCAGCGGTACCCGCGAAGCCGAGGTGGCCGTCGAGACGAGTAACTGTGATGAAACTTGCCCTGTCGTCTGCCTTCTGCAGCAGCGGCACCGCCTGACCGGCGGCGAGAATAGTCTCACCGAGCCACCGCTGTGCCGAATCCCATTCTGCCGAACCGCTGCCCACGATCACGAGGCATACCTCGAGGGAGCCGAGCTCCGACACCTCGGCCGGGCCGCTGACGCGGTGGACCACCCATCCGAGCCCGCGGAGCGCGGATTCGAGTGCGGCACAGTCAGGTTCCGACTCTCCGGTGAGATCCAAGAGCGCGACCCCCGCGTCCGCGCGGTAGGGCGCGACGGCCCGGTCCAGCGCGGGCAGGGTGATCAGTTCGACGGCGTGCCGCGGCGTTTCGGCCGCGGCCTCAGCTTTTGGGTGGACATCACCGCCCACCGACGTGGCGAGCTCGTCGACGATCTGATCCAGGGTGCGTAGCGTGCCCAACTGCTCCGGGCCGAGGCTCGGTAAGTCCGGAAACCGTTCCTGCAGTGCACCGATGACCTGCACTCGCTTGATGGAGTCGACGCCGAGATCGGCCTCCAGATCCATGGACGGATCCACCATTTCGACCGGATAACCGGTCTTCTCGGCCACGACCTCTTGCAGTGCACGTCGCAGGATGTCACCGGTAGGTGCGCCCGCATCGGCCGGTTCGGAACCGTTGGACGGAGCCGTTCCGTTCGGAGCCGAATCAGTCCCGCTCAGAAAAACAGCAGGTCCATTCGGCTCAGACTCACCCAGCAGGTCAGCGATCTGATCGAGCGTGCGCAGCGTGCCGAGTTGTTCCGGGCCGAGGTTCGGCAGGTGCGGGAAACGCTCCTGCAGTGCACCGATGACCTGCACCCGCTTGATGGAGTCGACGCCGAGATCGGCCTCCAGATCCATCGAGGGATCCACCATCTCGACCGGGTAACCGGTCTTCTCCGCCACGACTTCCTGCAACGCCCGCCGCAGCGCGTCGGCCGACACCTGGTCGTCTGCTTCGGCGACCGGTGCATGCGATCCGTTGCCGTTGGTCTGTGTCTCCGTAATGACCGGTGCCGCAACAGTTTCCACGGGCGCTACCGGCGGACGCTGCTCTACGACCGGAGCCGTCGTCAGCGGCCGTCGCTCCGGCGCCGACTCGATCGCAGGCTGCCGCGCCGACTCGACCCGACGGGTGACCGGAGCCGCAGGCCGCGCCGACGGTGTGAAACCGCTTTCCAGCTCCGCCAATTGTGCGAGCACATCACTGGCCCGCGAATGACTCTCGCTGATCGCGACACCGTGATCCTTGACGGCCTCGATCGCCCGCACCATCGCGTCGTCGAGCGACCCACCGCTGAGCACACCGGCCAGCCCGCGGGCCATATCCAGCTGTCCGTCGAGGAATTGGCGGTGCGTCTGCAGATGCTGCACGAGCGCGCTGTCCAGCGCGTCCGCTCCCGGGTCGTAGGACTGCGGTGGTTGATACACGGTGGTCTCCGTTGCTTCGGCGAAAGTTGGGGCCATAGCCGGTATTTCCGGCTGGCGATCGACCACGGTGTCGACAGGGGTAGTCACGGGGGCGGCCGGCGCTGCCAGGCTCACCTGGTATCCGTCGTCCAGCACGGCGGCGTACGCCGCGTGGCGACTCTCGGGCACGTATTCGGGCGCCGACATCGTCACGGTCATCGCGCGACCGGGCTGGTGCCGCACCGCGGACGGGGCCGCGTGCCGGTTGATCTCGTGCAAACCGAAGCCGAGCACGGCCAGCCGGACTGCGGCCCGCGCCAATGCGAGATCGCTGTTGCCGATCGGCCCGGAATCGGTGGGGATGGCGACCACGTCGTCGCCGAGGGTGCGCCGCACCAGTGAGGTCAGCACCTGCTTGGGACCGAACTCTACGAATACCGTGCAGCCCGCCGCACGCATCGCCGTCAGTGCCGACGCGAATTCCACTGGCTTGCTGAGCTGTTCGGTGAGCAGGTCCCGATTAGCCGCGACGTCACTGCCGTAATGCGCGTCGGGTGTGTTCGCGTAGACCGGAGCGTCCGGAACGCCGATCGACACCGTGGCAGTCGCTTTCGCGAACGCCGCCACCGCATGCGCGACGTATGGCGTGTGGAACGCACCGGATACCGGTAGCGCCCGGGTCGCCACGCCACGCTCGGCACTGCGCGCGACCACGGCGGCAACGCCCTCGGTGCCACCGCCGATCACGACCTGATCGGGCGCGTTGTGGTTGCAGATCCACACATCGTCGACGCCGTCGACCAGTTCCTCCGCCGTCGCCCGGGAGGCACCGAGCGACACCATCGTGCCCGCCTCGACACCCTCCTCCGGCGTCATCGCTACGCCGCGCGCCCTGGCCAGCTCGAAGTACTCCTCGGTGCCCAGCGCACCCGAGGCCCACAGCGCGGTCAGTTCACCGAAGCTGTGGCCGAGGTAACCGTCGGCCCGGAACCCGTACCCGCGCAGCACCTCGAACTGTCCCGCGGACAACGCGCCGATCGCCGGCTGCGCGAATTCGGTACGGCGCAAGGCGGTTTCCTGCTGCTGCGCGGTCTCCTCGTCGAAGGCCGGCGGCGGGAAGACCACCGACGACACCCGCACCGGCGCACCGGTGAACGCGGTGTTGGCCGCGTCGAACGCCGCGCCCACCGCCGGATTGTTCAGTGCCGCATCCAGTCCCATATCGACGTACTGGCTGCCCTGCCCCGCGAACAGCGCGCCGACCTTGCGGTCCGGCAGTGCGGCGGCCCGGAAGTACACGCCCTCCGGGTGATCCCACGTCGCGGCGTCCGGCCGACGCACCAGCTCATCGACGGCGAGGGTGCGCAGATGCTCGGCGCTCTCGTCGTCCACCGACACGAATCCGATGCGCGCGTGGTCTTCTGGAATGTCGCCACCGTCGACCGGGTCGATACTGCGCACCGCGTCCACCAGCGCGGCGACATCAGGCGCGTGCCAGAGATGTGCTCGCGCGGTCCGGTGCAGCACCGGCTCGTCGCGCGAGGAGTCGGCCTCTTCCAGTACAACGTGAAAGTTGGTGCCGCCGAAGCCGAATGCCGAGGCGGCGGCCCGGCGCACGGGTCGTTGCGGATCACGAATCCACGGACGGGTTCGCGTATTCACGTAGTACGGCGCGTCCTCCGAGGCGATCTCGGCATTGGGCGCGGACACATTGATGGTGCCGGGCAACACCTTCTGGTGCAGCGCGAACGCCAGCTTCATCAGACTCGCCGTACCTGCGGCCCCCTTGGTGTGCCCGATCTGCGACTTCACACTGCCCAGCGCCGCGAAGCGCGGCTCCGAAGTCGCGTCGGTCAGCAGCCCTTTCAGCGCGGTCAGCTCGGTCTTGTCGCCGACCGGCGTGCCGGTGGCGTGCGCCTCGATCAGCGCGACGTCGGCGGGCGAGCACTCCGCGTCGGCGTAGGCCCGATCGAGTGCGACGCGCTGCCCGCTGGCCCGCGGCGCGTAGATGCTCTTGGCCCGTCCGTCGCTGGACGACCCGAGCCCGCGGATCACCGCGTAGATCCGATTGCCGTCGCGCCGTGCGTCTTCCAGCCTGCGCAGCGCGAGCATCGTGATGCCCTCGCCCAGCAGCGTGCCGTTGGCGTCCGAGGCGAACGGGCTGATCTGCCCACTCGACGACAGCGCGCCCACCTTACTGAAGCACATATAGATAAAGATGGTGTTCTCGGTGTCCACGCCGCCGGTGATCATCATGTCGGCCCGGCCGTCCTGCAGCTCGGCGATCGCCGTCCGCAGCGCGGCCAGCGAGGCCGCGCAGGCCGCGTCGACGGTGCAGTTGATGCCGCCGAGACCCAACCGGTTCGCGACCCGGCCCGCGGTGATGTTGGCCAGCAGGCCGGGGAACGAATTCGCCTCCCACGGCGCGAACGCCGCGACGAACTTGTCCGCGATCGCGTCCGCGTCGGTATCGGACAGCCCGACCGAGCGCGCCGCCTCCTTCAGCACCGGCGTGGACAGCCGCGCTGCCAGCGGGTGCATCAACGGCACCGGCCCGGTGGTACCGAGCACCACGCCGGTCCGGCCGGGGTCGTACCAGGTGGAATCCACGGCGCCGGCGTCGATGAGCAGATCACGGGCCACGCCGAGGCTCAGCGTCTGCATGGTGCTGGTCACCTCGAGCTGGTTCGGCGGCAGCCCGAATTCCAGTGGGTCGAACTCGATATCGGGCAGGAAGGCGCCGCGACGCGAGTACGTCTTGTCCGGGGCGTCCTGATCGGCGTCGAAGTAGTCGTCGAGGCTCCATCGGGACGTGGGCACCTCGGTGGTGCAGTCCACGCCGTCGACGATGTTCTGCCAGTACTCACGATGGTTGTGCGCGTTGGGCAGCAGCCCGGACATCCCGACGATGGCGATCGGGTTGCGCGCCAGGCGTCTGTCGTCTGTCACGAAAGTTCCTCTCGAACCGGATGGAGAAAGATCAGGCGGCGACGGTGGTCGCGGTACGCGACGCGATGAGCTCGGCCGCGCCCGCGGCGAACATGTGGTGGCCGAGCGAGCTCGGGTGCAGGCCGTCGGCGGTCCACACCTCGGGCAGCGCCCAGTCCGGCTGGGTCGCGATATCCAGCAGCAGCGTCCCGGTGTCGGCGGTGACCTCGCCGAGCGCGGTATTGGCGAAGGCGAACCGCTCGCGCAGCAGGCCACGGAACCCGTCCGGTACCGGCAGCCGTGCCGGGATATCGGGGTAGCTCGCGGTGAACACTGTTGCGCCACTGGCACGCAACGCGCCGAAGATGGTGCCGAGGTTGCGCACGAACCGGCTCTCGTCGAAATCGCTGACCAGATCGTTCACGCCGACCACCACGCCGTAGAGGCCTGCCCGCGCCGAGACCGCAAGGCGCAGCTGCTGTTCCACCACGACGGTCGTGGTCGCGCCGTGCACGCCGAAGTTGCGCACCGCGGCGGGCCGCAGGCCGAGCTGCCCGCCGAGCCTGGGCACCCAACCCCGGTACCCGCCCCCGGCCGCGGCATCGCCGCGGCCCTCGACAAAGCTGTCCCCCACTGCCGTTAGGCCGGGGACCCTCATGCCGAAACCCCATCCTTGGTGACATGCCGTGCGGCCGCCGGGAAGTCGACCTTCTCGTACAGATCGGCCAGCTCCTGCTCGCCGAAGTACTTCTCCGGCGAGTAGATTCCGGCGATCAGCCCGAAGAAGCCCTTGGTGTACTCCGCGTCGTAGCTGGTGGCACGGAACACCGAGTCGTAGTACGGCGTCAGCGACAGCTCCGAAATGCTCAGCGTCAGTTCGAAAGTGCTGGCGCTCTGGATGTCGCGCTCCCGCTCGTACTCGGCGAGCACGTCTTCCATCGGACGGTCGCCGGACAGGCCCTCGTGCACCAGATCCGAGAGCAGCTGCGCCGACTTGAACGCGTCGGTGATGCCCCAACCGGTGAACGGATCCTTGTGGTAGCCCGCGTCGCCCACGAGCGCCCAGCCGGGGCCGAAGGAGCGGCGACGGTAGTTGTCCGGGTACAGCATCGGCCGGAACTGCTCGACCCGCTTGCCCGTATCCTTCAGGCGCGCACCGAGTTCCGGGTCGATCTGGGAGACGATCTCCTGCACGCCGGCATCGGGGTCGGTGCGGAACTCGCGGAACCGATCCCGCTTTCGCATCACCGCGACGAGCGAAAGCCCGTCGTTGGTCGGCCAGGCCGCGAACTGCTGCTCGCCGAAACCGGTGCGGTGCTGCATGCCCCAGTCGACGCCGTCGTAGTAGGAGTAGTAGATGAAGCAGGCCGCCGGGGACCCCTCGTAGACCTCGGCACCGACCGCCTTCGCGACCGTCGAGTTCGCGCCGTCGGCACCGATCACCAACGTGGCGCGGAACTCCTGCTCGGCGCCTTCGCCGACCTGGCCGCGGATGCCGACCACCTGGTCGCCGTCGAAAACCAGCTCGTTGACGGTGAATCCGTTGATCACCTCGACGCCCGCGTTGCCCGCGGCGTCGACCAGGATCTTGTCCAGCACGGTGCGGCGCGGGCAGTACACGGCGTCGATGCCGTCGGCCGACACGTCGGCGAAGCCCTTGATCACGATGTCGGTGTAGGAGAAGTTCAGGTGCCGGATCGCCGGGGCACCGGAGGCGACGACCTCGTCCAGCAGGCCCCAGGACTGCAGCAGGCCGAGGCCGGCCTGGTGGATGTAGTGGGTGGACGGGGTGTCACTGGGGAAGGTGGCGCGGTCCGCGGCAAGGACCCGGTAGCCCTTCCTGGCGAGCAGCATGGCCAGCGGGGAACCCGCGACCCGAGTTCCGACAACGATGACGTCGTACATGTTCGCATCACTTTCCGGTAGTCGAATTCTGAATTCGAGTCTGTGGCCGCGCCGGGGCGGGAACCACCGCGCGCAGCCGTAATTCATCGGGCGATTGGCACGGCCTATCTACCCAGTCCGGCTTCGGCCCGGGCAGCACCGACGCAGGGCTTATAGCGCGGGCTGCCGAGCCTGATAGAGAACGTCGATATCTGCGGCATATGCGGCCGCGATGGCGGCCCTGCGCAATTTCCGTGACGAAGTCAACAATCCGGCCTCGACGGTGAAATCACCGTCTACGATCCGGAATGCTCGAATCGACTCTGCTCTGGAGACAAGCGAATTCGCGTCGTCCACCGCGGACTGGATGGCGGCCGACAGATCACCCTCGGCGCTGCCGTCACGCCAGCGCAGCAGCTGGATCGGATCCAGGGTCACCAGCGCGGTGACGAAGTCGCGGCCGTCGCCGACCACCATGCAGTTGCTCACCAGCGGGTGCAGCCGCAGCCGGTCCTCCAGCGGCGCGGGCGCGACATTCTTGCCGCCGGAGGTCACCAGGATTTCCTTCTTGCGGCCGGTGATGCGCAGGTAACCGTCGGCGTCGAGTTCACCGATATCGCCGGTGCGCAGCCAACCTTCGTCGTCCACGACGGACTGGTCGGCGGCCGCACCCCAGTAGCCGGGCGACACGTGCGGGCCACCGACCAGCACCTCGCCGTCGCTTTCCGCGATCGCCACCGACGTGCCCGGGATCGGCCTGCCGACCGTGCCGAGGCGGTTGGTCGCCGGCGCGCTGACGGTCACCGCGGTCGCCGCCTCGGTGAGCCCGTAGCAGTTCAGCAGCACCACACCGAAACCCGCAAAGAAGCCACTGGTCGAATCGTCGAGCGAGGCGCCGCCGGAGATGACGTAGCGCAGCCGGCCGCCGAGCGCCGCGGCCACCGGATGTTCCGAGTCCTCCGGGGTGCCTTGCGCGCTGAGCAGTTCCAGCCCGCGCGCCACCGCCTCCTGCTCCTCGGTGCCGGACAGCATCGTTCGGCAGTACTTGCGAATCTTCTCCAGCCCGAACGGAATCAGCGCCAGGAAGGTCGGGCGCAGCGTCGGCAGCACCGGCACCAGATCGGGGATGCCGGGCAGCAGATGGGTCTGACTGCCGCCGGCCAGGCAGGCGAACAGGATGGTCTGGCCGAACACGTGCGACAGCGGCAGGGCGAGCACGGTCGTCCCGTCGAACATGGTGCCGGTCTGGCGCACCGTGTTGGCCGAGGAGACGAACATGTTGCGGTGAGTGATCAAGCAGCCCTTGGAAACTCCGGTGGTGCCGCTGGTGTAGACGATCATGGCCAGGTCTTCGGCGCGCACCGCCGCGAGGCGTTCCGCGAGATCGGGGTCGACCTCGCCGCCCGCCCAGGTGGCGAGCTGGGCGAAGGTCCACACCTCTCGGGCGCCCGCCGCCCGCAGCCGTTTGGCGTCGGCAGCGTCCTCGGCGGCGAAATACGCACTGCCGCTGTCGGACAGGATGTGCTCGATCTGCGACGCCGAGGAGGTCGGGTATACGGGGACCACCACGGCGCCGAGCGCGAGCACAGCGCAATCCAGGAGCGCCCATTCCAAGCTGGTGCGGCCGAGGATCGCGACCCGATCCCCTGCCGCCACCCCGCGCGCCGCCAGCGCCGAGGCCAATGCGCGGGCCTGCCGATCGACGTCGGCACAGGTGAGTTGCGTTCCGTCCGCGCCGCACAGCGAAAGCCGTTGCGGGTGTTCGGCGGCCGCTCCGGAAATCACCGAGTACAAACTCGCGTCGTCCGGAAGGTCGATTCCATTCTCGGTGCTGGACACTGTGCTGACAGACTTTGGGGGACGGCAGCCGGCGGAGCCGACGGCGTGGGTAAACTCCGTGTTCACAATGTCGAATTCTGGTCGCCCGCACCTTATTACGGCCCGGTCGATATCGCGGTTCCTACCGCGCGAATGTCACAGCCTATCGAAGAGACTAAGCAGACACCGCGCGGGCAATATCGATGCGTGCCGAGTCAGGTGAATCCACGCACTCCAGGAAAAGCGATACCGCCGGATTCGACTCGTCCGCACGCCACACCGCGTACAAATCCAAAGTCGGCACCGGATCGAGCAATTTCACTGCCACCGAACTACTCCCCGGCGCACCCATACCCATCGAAATCGCGCGCGGCAGCGAGGCGAACCCCACCAGCGGCCGCACCGAAACCATGTGCGCGGTGGCGCCGGGATCGTCCGCGGTCTGCGCGACCGACAGGGTGATCCTGGTATCCGCCGCCGCGCGAAAGATCGAGTCGTACATGGCCGGACACTGTTCGCGCGCGAACAGCACACACTCCTGGCCCTCCAATTCGGCGAACGGCACGCCGGGCCGGTCGGCCCACCGGTGCCGCCTGCCGACCACCGCCACCAGCGGAACCCGATGCAGCAGACGTCGATACCGGAAATCGGTGGTACTCGGGTGGCCGTACACCAGCGCCAGGTCAAGCGAGCCGTCGGAGAGCGCGGCCAACTGTGGCCCGGTGCGCTTCTCCCACAGCGACACCACGATGTCGGGATGCTGCTCGGTCATCTTCGTCAGGGCCTCCGGCAGCACATGCCTGCTGGCCGGCAGGTTGTAGCCGATATTGAGCGTGCCCGCCCGCCCCTCCGCGGTCGCCTTCGCGACCTGGGCGGCCCGGTCCATCTGGGCCACGATGATCCGGGCCTGACTCTCGAACTCCCGTCCCGCCGGGGTCAGCTTGACCTCGTGTGAGTTGCGTGCGACCAGTTGCACGCCAAGCGATTTCTCCAGCTTCTGTAGCTGGGCACTGAGACTGGGCTGCGTGAGATGCAAGCGCTGCGCTGCGCGGCCGAAATGCAGCTCTTCGGCAATCGTGATGAATGAAACCAGATGTCGGAACTCCATGCCGCCGGCTCCTTTTCCGCGTACTCCGAAAGGTAGGCCGCGTCGGGTAACCCCGGATGAACCGCGATCGCACGGATGTTGCCGGGACAGTTGCGGGCGGGTGAACTCGCCCCGGTCCGGCAGTGGCATGTGCTAAGTCGAATCCCGTGACCATCCAGCATCCCCGATCGGGCATCGGAGGGCAAGCCCTCCAGTAGCTGACAGTGGCCGGAAACCGTTGCGGGCCAGGCAAAACACCGTCGGCGAAGCCATTTCGGCACGCGCGTTTCGCGGCCGCGGGTCGCACCGATGACCGCGTTCTCTCGGTACCGTGTGGGTGGTGTCGTGTCGGGAGGAGGGGCTATGACCGAGGGTCGCGCGCAATTCGGTGTGCTCGGTGCGGTGGAGTTGGTGATCGACGGTGTCGGGCAGGCTCTCGGCGGACCGAAGCAGCGGGCGGTATTGGCGTATTTGGTGATCAATGCGAATCGGCCGGTGTCGGTGGAGGCGTTGGCGCAGGCGGTGTGGGAGGACAGCCCGCCGCCGGATATCCGGGTCAGCCTGCACACGATCGTCTCCAATCTGCGCAAGCCGTTGCGTGACAACGGTATCGATGCACGTTCGGTACTGGCGCAGGTCGGTCTCGGCTATCGGGTCACGGTGGCCGAAGGCGCCAGCGATGTGCAGCGGTTCCGGATGGGTAAGGAAGCCGGGTTGCGGGCGCTGAGCGCTGGGCAATTTCGGATGGCCAGCGAGTTGCTGTCGAATGCGCTCGGCCAGTGGCGCGGGCCGGTACTCGCCGATCTACGCGGGCTCGGTTTCGCCGACGCGTATGCCACGGTGCTCGACGATGACCGGCTCAGCGCCATCGAGGCGCGCGCCGAGGCCGATATCGCGCAGGGACGGGCCGATGTCGTCGTGTCCGGACTCGCCCTGCTCGTGGGCGAATACCCACTGCGCGAACCACTCTGGGCACAGCTGATCACCGCCCTGTACGTGGACGGCCGCCAGTCCGACGCGCTCGACGCGACCCGTAGGCTGCGCGCCACCCTCGCCGACCAGCTCGGCATCGATCCGAGCCTGCCGATCCGCGAGTTGGAGGCACGCATCCTGCGCCAGGATCCCCTGGACAGCCGCGCGCGGGCCGCCGCGGCCTCGATCGGCGCGACGACCATCGTCGAGCAGAGTGCCGGCGAGCAAACGGCGTTGCTGCGCGAACGCTCCGGCCAGACCTACACCGTCTCGGGCACGGTCACCCGCGTCGGGCGACTGCCTGACAACGACATCGTGCTCGAGCACGGCAAGGTCAGTCGGCATCACGCGGCGATCATGCACAACGGGATCACCTACCTGATCAAGGATCTGCTGTCCTCGAACGGAGTTTTCGTCGACGGGATGCGGATTGTCGATGCCGCTGTGCTGATCGACGGGGCGGTGATCCGGATCGGCGACTACGAGCTGACGTTCACGCTGGTGCCGTTGGATTCGCCGGGCTGAGGGCGGGCCGTTGGTGCGTCGTTAGTGGACCGTTGGTGGGTGGGGCGAGAGTTGGTCTCAGCCGAGACCGGCTGGTCAACACCTGGACCGCAGACATGGTCTGCACCCCCGTTCCTCGCCCCCAAGCGCGCACTGCCCGTGCGCTGGGAATCCGCGGCGGTGGTCGGTTTCGGCGCTCTCTTTTGCGGGCAGCAGTTCAGCGCAGTGGGGTGGGGTGCGCGGACGGCGATGTGGTTTGCGTTGGGCGGGTCGAGGTGGTTTGCGTTGGGCGAGTGGGGGTCGGAGCGGTTCGGGTCGGGGTTGTGGCTGTTGTCGGCGGTGTTGTTGTTCGCTGGCTGTAGGGCTGGACTGTTGTCGGGCGGCAGGATATGGAGGGGCGGGGCGGCGATGTCGGGGTGGTTGAGCGGGTGGTTACCGTTGGTTGCTTCGATGTGGAAACTGTTGTCGGGGTGGGGGTTCGAGATGAGGTCGTCGGCGGCGACACCGATACGGTCGGGCGCGGGCTGGTCGTCGGTGTGGGCGTGGTCACGCAGGGATCTGAAATCGGCGTTGCCGACGGCGACGGCGAAGGGCAGAAGCTCGCGCATGGTATCGGCGTGCGGCCGCCGATACCGATCGTCACCTCGATTGATAGCTCGATCTTCGGTGGTTGCGTTGGGTACGAAGAGCTCGGCACGTCCGTCGTATACGTGGGCGTCGGCAGGTCCGTCGTGGTTGTGATCGGCGGATCTGTCGTGATGGGCGGATCTGTTGTAATCGGCGGGTCGGTCGTCAGGGGCGGGTCAGACGTGAC
Organism: Nocardia sp. NPDC046473; assembly: GCF_040645995.1. Classification (NCBI taxonomy): domain Bacteria; kingdom Bacillati; phylum Actinomycetota; class Actinomycetes; order Mycobacteriales; family Nocardiaceae; genus Nocardia; species Nocardia sp. NPDC046473. The sequence goes on along the minus strand of NZ_JBEYZJ010000005.1, from coordinate 521,391 downwards.
CGGCGGATCTGTTGTGATCGGCGGATCCGGAGCAGGCGAGGTGTCCAACGGCTCTGTTATCGGCGCGGGATCCTGCGAGTCTGTCGGCGGCGGCACGGGGTCCAGTGGCGCGATCGGCGGGTCGACGGGGGTCGTGTCCTCCCCTGGCGTGCTCGAACCGGGATCTATGGGAGCTGCAGCGTCGGTCGTACTCGGAACCGCCGGAACAAGGTCTGTCGATTGGTCGCTCGTCGGATCGGGCAGGCTGATCGACAGTGCCGACGAGTCCCCCGTCGTGTTCGGGTGCGCCGTGGTCTGCGCCGCCGACCCCGAAATCAGCAGCCCGGCCACCACTACCAACGATCCGGTGATCGGGCCGGATCTGCGCATGGTTCGGGCCGCCAGCCACCACTTTCCGAGCTCTTCCTGAATTCCGAACACCGTTTGAAGCATGGCACGATGGACGGCGCCCGGCGCTCCCCAGTCGATTGGGGAACAAACCTGTCACGGCGTGACGATGGCGAAGTTCGGGTCCGGCTTGTCGAACAGATCCTTGAGTTTCTTCAGCGCCATGATGTCGCCCTCGATCGAGATGTCGCCCTTCCGTACGGCCGCTTGAAAGTCTTGACCGGCCAACAGAGTTCGCGCCAGCGCGCCGCGGGTGAGCGTGATCGTCGCGTCAGCGGCGGGCAGGCCGTCGTTCGGACTGCGGTCGTAGTGGATGAGCACGCCGTTGCGGAGTTCGGCGCGGTGCAGGCGGTCGTTGTCGTCGCGGAAGCGCCAGTCCGAGGTGATGGTGGTATCCCACGCCTGAGGGCCGTTGATGCGCAGGGACATCGCGTCGAATGCCTGGTCGACGGTGAGCGCGGCGAGCAGACCGGCCGACGAGCCCGAGGTCGGCGTGCCGAAGGGGCCGTTGCGGAGTTCTGTGGCACCGCTCAGGTAGAAGTTGCGCCACGTGGCGTTCTCGGAGCCGTAGGCGAGCTGCTCGAAGATGCTGGCCTGCAAGCGTTTCGCGGTCTTGTTCTGTGGATCGGCGAAGATCACGTAGTTCGCCAGCTGGGCGGCCCAGCGGTAATCGCCTGCGTCATAGGCTTTCTGCGCCTTGTTCAACACATCGCCGGCGCCCCCCATCGCCTCGACATGCCGCTTGGCGGACTCGACCGGCGGATGCTCCCACAGATGCGCGGGATTGCCGTCGAACCAACCCATGTAGCGCTGGTAGATGGCTTTGACGTTGTGGCTTACCGAGCCGTAGTAGCCGTGCGTGGACCACGATTTCGTGATCGCAGGCGGCAGCTGGAGCATCTCGGCGATCTCGCTGCCGACGTAACCCTGGTTGAGCAGACGCAGCGTCTGATCGTTCAAGTAGGCGTACATGTCTCGCTGCACGGACAGGAATTCGACGACCTTGTCGGTGCCCCAGATCGGCCAATGATGTGAGGAGAACACCAGATCCGCGTTCCGGGCGTACAGGTTGATCGACTCGGTCAGATACCTGGACCACACGTGCGGGTCGCGCACCAGCGCACCGCGCAACGTGAGCAGGTTGTGCATGGTGTGCGTGGCGTTCTCGGCCATGCACAGGATCCGGCGATCCGGGAAATAGAAGTTCATCTCCGACGGCGCCTCGGTGCCCGGTGTCAGCTGGAACACCATCCGCACGCCATCGATCGTCTCTTCCTGTCCCGTCCGGATGATGTCGCGCGTCGGCTCGAGCAGGGTGATCGTGCCGACCGAGGTGGTCTGCCCCAGCCCCGCCCCGATCTGTCCCTTCGGCCCGCGAGGCAGCGCGGCTCCGTACATGTACGCCGCGCGCCGCGCCATCGCTGTCCCCGCGTAAATGTTCTCCGACACAGCATGTTCCAGGAATCCGGACGGCGCCAGCACCGGGCAGCGCCCTGCCGCCACGTCTTCCTTCGTCGTAATCCCAAGGGTGCCACCGAAATGGTCGACATGAGCATGGCTGTAGATCAGCCCGGTCACCGGCCGATCGCCACGATGCTTCCGATACAGCGCCAGCCCCGCGGCCGCCGTTTCCGTCGACACCAACGGATCGATGACGACAACACCCGTATCACCTTCGACCAGCGTCATATTCGACAGATCCAACCCACGGACCTGATAGAAACCCGGCGCGATCTCGTACAGCCCCTGCTTGGCGGTCAGCTGCGACTGCCGCCACAGACTCGGATTCACCGACAGCGGACAGGGTTCCCGCAGAAATCCGTAGGAGTCGTTGTCCCACACCACTTTCCCCGTGGCATCCTGGACGACTCCCGGTTCGAGCGAGGCAATCCACCCGCGATCAGCATCGGCGAAATCGGTGACATCGGAGAACGGCATCGCCCCCGCGATCGCCTTGTTCGCCTCGGCGATATGCCCACTCGGCTCGACCGGCGTCGCTGACGGATTCAACTCCACCGAATCACCGCACCCACTCAACCCCGCCCCGGTCCCCGCCACCGCCAACGCGGCCGCCCCGACACCGAACACACCACGCCGAGAAACCCGCGCTACCGAGCCTTTCTCCTGCTCACCGACCACGTTCGCGCTCCCATCTCAGACTCCCACGACAGACCGACCGCCACCGGGGACGACCGACCCTACCCACTATTGCAGTAAGGCTGCAATAGTGGGATCATGTGATGGGATGGACCCTATGAGTGAGGCGACCCGACCCCGGCGGCGACGCAACCCCGAACAAACCCGTCGCGCCATCGTCGACGCCCTCCTGACACTGGTCATCGACGGCGAAACAGACCCAACCACCAAAGCCATCGCCACCCGCGCCGGCGTCTCCGAACGCAGCATCTTCGTGCACTTCCCCGGCCGCGACGACCTCCGCATCGCCGCCGTGGACCAACAATCCGCCGACGTCGAAGCCCTCATCGAACCCCCCGACCCAACCCTCCCCCTCGCCGAGCGCATCGACGCGGCGGTCCGCCAGGGTGCGGCGATCTTCGCCCTCCAACGCAACCCCCGCATCCTCGGCCTACTGGAATCCCAACGCATCCCAGCCATCGATCAACGAATGCGACTGACAGACAACCGCATCCGCGATGCCCTGGCGCAAACCTTCGCCCCCGAACTCCCACACCGCGACCCCCGCCTACACCTCCTCGAAGCCACCCTCGCCTGGCCCCTCCGCCACCACCTGATAGACCGCCGAGGCCTGTCCGCCCAAGCCGCCTCCAAGACCATCCGCCAAGCCGTCCAAGCCCTCCTCACCCACCCGCATCAGCCCTGAACAACAGCGCCGATCAGTTGCGTGGACGGCGATGATCGGGGCGGGTAGGGTCTTGCCATTCTGATGAGGAGAACGGGCATGAAAATCGTTGGGTTGCTGGCTATTGGGGTGGCATTAGTGCTTTCCGGATGTAGTTCGTCGGGGGGTTCGGACGCAAAGCCGAGTAGTCCTCCGTTGAATGCGGAGGTGCGCGGTAAGTCGTGCCAGAACTATCTGCCGGTGCTCAGCAAGTTGAAGGAAGTCAGTCAGGACTCGGCGAATAAGACTGCGGAGGAGACGATTTCGATGCTGCCGCAGTCAGCACAATGGCCGGCACTGAGCGAGGTAGACCGGCAATCAACGATCGCCGGGATTCGGGACGCTGCCACGGGGAAGTGCTAGCGGACACGGCAGCAGCACGGGTCAGCCGCGGCCGTGCGCGCGCCGGTGCAGGGCGAGTTGGATTTCCAGTAGCAGTCGATCGGCGGGGTCGGTGAGGTCTATGCGGAGGATCTCTTCGACCCGACGAATGCGGTAGCGCAACGTGTTCGGGTGGATCTGCAGGGCGGTGGCGGCGTTGCGGACGTCGCCGTGCTCGCGCAGGTAGATGTCGACGCTCTCGCGCAAGTTCGCGGAATGCTTGCGATCGTAGTCGGCGAGTGCGCGCAGCCGAGGGTCGTGCAACTCGGGTCGAGCACCGACGAGGTCGAGAATCTCACCGAGCAGCACGGCGGTGCGGGAGTCGGCGAGAGTGGTGACGCGCCCTCGTGGGTAGGTGGCGACGGTGCTGTCGAGCACTCGATCGACCTCGCGCCGCGCGTCGGCGACAGTGCTCAGGTCGGGCACGGGACAGGCGATGGCCGCTCGAAGGGCCAGCGCGCGTTTGGATTCGAGCTGCTCGACCAGCTGGCGCGTCCACGCGGTAACAGCATGCGCGGCCTTATAACTGGGCAGCAGGACATAAACGCGATCACCGAGCGTCGCCGTCACCGAGTCGTTACGAAATGAGCTGGCCCGCAAGCGAAGCATGTTGCCCAGCGCGGCAGGTTCGGTGGCAGGCGCGGTTTCGGTGGCGGTGAGCGCGAACCCGACCACCGCGGCCGGACCCGTCAACGGCAGGTTCAACGCATTGGCCACCGACGCCACATCCACCGAACCGCCCTCACCGAACAGTCGCTGCACCAGCAACGCCTCGGTGGACGGCGCATCGAGACTGCGCGAAATGAGCCGAGCCGCAATGGCCGAGGCCCCGCGCAGGATCTCGGCGGCATCCGGCTTGAACGGCTGATCCCCCTGCTGCAACCAGATCGTGCCGAGCACCCGCGGCGCCCGCGCGGCGCCGTCGGCGGGATGCCGGACGCTCACCGCGAGCCTGCGCTTGATGTTCAGCTCCTCGGCCTCCGGCACATCGATGACCTCGTCGGTCCGCCGCAACCGGTCGAACACGCCCCACTTGCGCAGCACCGCCAGGTACTCGCGCGGCCCCTCCCGCCCCAGGATCGACATCACCCGCATCTGGTCCGCCGCCTCGTCCGAGGCGGAATAGGCCAGCACATGCGACTGCGGATCCTCGATCGACACCATGCCACCCGCGTTCTGCGCAACGATCTGCGCCAAACCGAACAGGTCGATGTCCGCGGCAACAAGCCCACTATCAACAGCCACGACTACGCCTTTCGGCCAACTCGACAACACACTCATCCCATCTTTGTCCTTTTAGCCCATTTCCCGCGCACTTTTCCGGTGTTGACTTCGGCTGACCTCAGTACAGAGCGCTTGCGAGCCGCGTATGCGCGAGGCCGCATTGCCCCATCCAGCAGGAGGAACCATGGACGCCATCGTGTCCACACCGCGGCCGGCCAACGAGCCGGTCGGCACGTTCGCCCCCGGTAGTGCGGAACGTACACGGTTGCAGGCGAAACTGGCCGAGCTCGGCGCGACCCCGACCGAGGTGCACCACGTTATCGCGGGCGAGCACCGGCGCAGTTCGGGCAAGACGATCAAGGTCGTGCAGCCGCACCGGCATGCCGCCGTGCTCGGCACGCTCACCACGGCGAAGCCCAGCGACGTGCAGGACGCGATCACCGCGGCCACCGACGCGGCACCCGCGTGGCGTGCGCTGTCGTTCGAGGACCGGGCCGCGGTGTTCCTGCGCGCCGCCGACCTGCTGGCCGGCCCGTGGCGCGAAACCATCGCCGCCGCAACCATGCTCGGCCAGTCGAAGACCGCGTACCAGGCCGAGATCGACAGCCCGTGCGAGCTGGTCGACTTCTGGCGCTTCAACGTGCATTTCGCGCGGCAGATCCTGGCCGACCAGCCGATCTCCTCCCCCGGCGTGTGGAACAAGGTCGAGTACCGTCCGCTGGACGGCTTCGTCTACGCGATCACCCCGTTCAATTTCACCGCCATCGCGGGCAACCTGCCCACCGCGCCCGCGCTGATGGGCAACACCGTCGTCTGGAAGCCCGCGATGACCCAGTCGGTCGCGGCGTACTGGACGATGAAGCTCCTCGAAGCGGCCGGTCTGCCGCCCGGTGTCATCAACCTGGTGAACGGCGCGGGTCCCAAGGTCTCCGACGTCGCGCTCGCGGACCCCCGCCTGGCGGGCATCCACTTCACCGGTTCGACCGCGACGTTCCAGCACCTGTGGCGCTCGGTCGCGGCGAACATCACCGACTACAACTCCTACCCGCGTCTGGTCGGCGAGACCGGCGGCAAGGACTTCGTCGTCGCGCACAGCTCCGCCGATCCCGAGGTGCTGACCACCGCGCTGATCCGTGGCGCGTTCGACTACCAGGGCCAGAAGTGCTCGGCCGCCTCGCGCGCGTTCATCCCGAAGTCGGTGTGGGCCAAGATGGGTCGCGAGTTCGTCGACAAGGTCGCCACGCTGACCTACGGCGACGTCACCGACTTCAGCAACTACGGCGGCGCGCTGATCGACAAGCGCGCCTTCGACAAGAATGCCGAAGCCATCGCCCGCGCGAAGGCCACGCCGAGCCTGTCGATCGCCGCGGGCGGGCACGCCGACGACTCGGTCGGCTACTTCGTCGACCCGACCGTGCTGCTCGGCGAGGATCCGACCGACGAGGCGTTCAGCACCGAGTACTTCGGCCCGATCCTGTCCGTGCACGTCTACGACGATTCGGTCCGCGGCTCCTTCGAGCAGACCCTCGACCTGGTCGACAAGGGCTCGCCCTACGCGCTGACCGGTGCGATCATCGCCGACGATCGCACCGCGATCGCCAAGGCGACCGAGGGCCTGCGCTTCGCCGCGGGCAACTTCTACATCAACGACAAGCCCACCGGCGCGGTCGTCGGCCAGCAGCCGTTCGGCGGGTCGCGCGCCTCCGGCACCAACGACAAGGCAGGCTCGCCACAGAACCTGCTGCGCTGGACCTCTGCTCGCACCATCAAGGAAACGTTCGTCCCGGCGACCGATCACCGCTACCCGCACCAGGAGCTCTGATGGCCTTCTCCGCGCTGCTGCGCCCCGCCATGCTGGCCGCGTCTCGCTCGCCGCGCATGGAACGCACCATCACCAAGATGCCGACGACCCAGAAACTGGTCGACCGGTTCGTCGCCGGTGACTCCGCGGACCAGGCGGTGGCAGCGGTCGAGGCGCTGCTCGGCTCCGGCCGGTACGTCACCATCGACTACCTCGGCGAGGACACCACCGAGCTCGAGCAGGCCCGCACCACCGTCACGCACTACCTGCACATGCTGTCCGCTCTGGCCGATCTCGATATCAGGGCTGAGACGGAATCGGTTCGGCCGCTGGAGGTTTCGCTCAAGCTGTCGGCGCTCGGCCAGTCGCTGCCGCAGGGCGGGCACGCGATCGCGCTCGAGCACGCGCACCGGATCTGCGCGGCGGCCGCGGAGGCGGGCGTATGGGTGAACATCGACGCCGAGGACCACACGACCACCGATTCCACCCTGGGCATCGTGCGCGAACTACGCCGCGACTTCCCGAGCCTCGGCACCGTATTGCAGGCGTACCTGCGGCGCACCGAGGGCGACTGCCGGGACATGTCGGGCTACGGGTCACGCATCCGGTTGTGCAAGGGCGCCTACAAGGAACCGGCCTCGGTCGCGTTCCAGAGTCGCACCGAGGTCGATTCGTCGTATCTGCGCTGCCTGCGCGTCCTGATGCTCGGCGACGGCTACCCGATGGTCGCGACGCACGATCCGGCGCTCATCGACGCCGCACAGCGGTGTGTCGAGACGACGCACCGCAAGCCCGACGACTTCGAGTTCCAGATGCTGTACGGCATCCGCGACGCCGAGCAGCGCAGGCTGGTCGAGGAGCGGAACCATCTGCGGGTCTACGTCCCCTACGGCGACCAGTGGTACGGCTACTTCATGCGCAGGCTGGCCGAGCGTCCGGCCAATGTCGCGTTCTTCCTGCGCTCGCTGAAGCCCGGTAACCAGCGGTGACGGACAGCGGTCGCGTCGCATAGTGCACTTGCGACCGGCCGCCCAGTTCCGGTTGGCCAACGACACTGAACAATATTTGGCCAACTCGCCGATCACAGTCGCGCTGTGGTCGTATTTAGTAACCACAGCTCGAAGTGTGATCTGCGTTACGCATTGTCGCGTGGCGCGGAGGACGAAAGGAACAACATGTCCATCGCGGAGTTGCGCGGCCAAATGCTGCGCCGCAAACCCATGGGGCAGGTCGATGACGAAAGCCCTGCCGATGAACAGCTGGCACGGTCGCTCGGCCTGTGGCAGCTCACGGCGATCGGCGTCGGTGGCATCATCGGCGCGGGCATCTTCACGCTCGCCGGCGCGGTCGCGCACTCCGTCACCGGTCCCTCGGTGCTGATCTCGTTCCTGATCGCCGGCGTCGCCAGCGCGGCGGCGGCGCTCTGCTACGCCGAGTTCGCCGGGATGGTGCCGAAGGCCGGTTCGGCTTACACCTACGGGTACGTCTCGCTCGGTGAGATCGCGGGCTGGTTCATCGGCTGGGATCTGCTGCTGGAGTACATCGCGGTCGCGGCGGTGGTCGCGATCGGCGTGTCCGGCTACTTCCGCTTCCTGCTCGGTCAGGTGGATATCACGCTGCCGGACTGGATGATGGGCGCGCACGGCACCGGAAACGGCCACGTGGTGGACGTTTTCGCGATGCTGTTCTGTCTCGGCACGGCGTGGCTGCTCTCGCGTGGCATCAAGAGCGTCGGCCGGTTCGAGACCGTCGCGGTGGGTATCAAGGTGGCCCTGGTGGTGCTGATCGTGGTGCTCGGTGTGTTCCACATCGACAGCGCGAACTACACCCCGTACTTCCCGTTCGGCCAGGGCGCGGTGTGGACCGGCGCGGCCACCGTGTTCTTCGCGGTGTTCGGCTACGACGCGATGAGCACGGCCGCCGAGGAATCGACCGACGGCAAGAAGCATCTGCCGAAGGCCATCCTCTACTCGCTGGCCATCGCGATGGTGCTGTACGTGCTGGCGACGCTGGTACTGACCGGTATGCAGAAGTACACCGAGATCAGCCCGACTAGCGGCTTCTCCACCGCGTTCGAATCCGTTGGCATGCCGGGCATCGCGAACATCATCGCGATCGGCGCGATCGTCGGCATCGTCACCGTGGTGCTCACATTCATGCTCGGCGTGACGCGCGTCTGGTACGCGATGAGCCGCGACGGGCTGCTGCCGGAGTGGTTCGCCAAAACCCACCCGGTGCGCAAGGTGCCGACCAGGGTTACCTGGATCGTCGGCATCGGTGCGGCGGTGATGGCCGGCCTGCTGGATATCACCGTGGTCGCCGAGCTCACCAATATCGGCATCCTGATGGCCTTCATCGTCGTGTCGGTGGCCGTGATCGTGTTGCGGCGCACCAGGCCCGACGAGCCGCGCGAGTTCAAACTGCCGTTCATGCCGGTGGTTCCGCTGATCGGCATCGGCTTCTCGCTGTACCTGATCTGGTCGCTGCCGTGGCAGACCTGGGTGCGGTTCCTGGTCTGGCTGGTCGTCGGGCTGGTCGTGTACTTCACCTACTCGCGCACGCATTCCAAGTTGGAGCGCACGGGTTCGGTGGATACCGCCGAGGTCGGCTGAGGAATTCCGAGGGGCACTGACGCCAGTCCCTCGGGCCGGTTGGGTGGGTTGGCCAGATGGCCGACCCACCCAGCCTTGTTTCGGAGCAGAAAGTGATACTCGGCTGGCATCAGTCGATATCGAAAGGGTGTTGGACAGGCATCAGTCCAGCGCCTTAGCCTTCTGACACGTCACACGGAGAGTGATCCACCCCACACTCGCCGCTGGACACAGGAGGATTGATGGCTCGAATTCTGATCACCGGCGCGGGCGGCGGCATCGGCACCCTGATGCGGCCGCGACTACGTCGCCCCGATCGCATCTTGCGCTTGCTCGATCTGACCGAACTCCCCGCTCCCGCAACGGATGAGCGGGTCGAGATCGTCACCGGGTCGCTCACCGACGCCGACACCATCGCCGCGGCCTGCCACGATGTCGACGCGATCATCCATCTCGGCGGGATCAGTCGCGAGGACAGCTGGGCGCGCGTGCTCGCGGTGAATGTCGATGGGACACATACCGTTCTGGAGGCCGCGCGGCAGGCCGGTATCGAGCGGATCGTGCTGGCGTCGAGCAATCACGCGGTGGGATACCGGATGATCGGCGAGGCCGGGCCGGATGGCATTGCGGGAGAAGCACCTTCGCGACCGGATACCTACTACGGGTTCAGCAAGGCGGCGATCGAATCGCTGGGCAGTCTCTATCACTCCAGGTTCGGCATGGACGTGATCTGCGTCCGGATCGGGTCGTGCTTCGACCGGCCGAATGATGTTCGCGGACTGTCGATGTGGCTGTCACCCGACGACGGCGCGCGGTTGTTCGAGGCGTGCCTGAGCGCGGAACGTCCTGGCTTCCGGGTCATTTGGGGCGTATCGAAGAATACCCGCGGGGTCGTTTCGCTGCAGGAGGCCGAGGAGCTCGGCTACCGCAGCCTCGACGATGCCGAGAAATTCGCAAAAGAGATCCCGGCCGGAGCGGCGCCGACATTCATCGGCGGCGCATTTCTCGATACTCCGCTCGGCACACCGAATCCGCTCTGACAGCAGAGCGCTCTTCCATAGCACCGGTACTCGAAACGCATAGCGCGATACCGAGTTCGCATCACGTTTTCCCGCAATACCGCCCGCTCAGCGTGTGACGCTGAGGGCACTTGCTCGACCGCGAAAGAAGCGCAGCACAATGCCAGATAAATCCACCGTGCAGGCCCGGAAATCGGCCCTCGGCACCAATGTACATTTCCTCTATTTTTTCGGCGCGCTCGGCGGCATCCTGTTCGGCTACGACCTCGGTGTCATCTCCGGGGTGCTGTTGTTCATCAAGGACGCCTGGGAGCTGACCTCGGTGACCAAGGGCGTGATCGGCGGCTGCCTGGCCGCCGGCGCGATCATCGGCGCGGCCATCGCGGGCCGGATCACCGATCGGCTCGGCAGGCGGCGCACCATCATGATCGCCGCGGTGGTGTTCGGCATCGGCGCGCTGGGCTGCGCGGCGGCACCGAGTGTGACCGTGCTGGTGATCGCCCGATTCGTCACCGGGATCGCGGTCGGTTGTTCCTCCGCGACAGTGCCCACCTATCTGTCGGAGCTGGCGCCGACCAGGGCGCGGGGCGCGTTGTCGACTTTGAATCAATTGATGATCGTGTCCGGCATTCTCATCGCCTACATCGTCGACTGGGCGTTGTCCGGATCGGGGAACTGGCGCTTGATGTTCGGTCTCGCCGCGATTCCCGCCGTGGTGCTGTTCCTCGGCCTGACGGTACTGCCGGAGACCCCGCGCTGGCTGGTGAAGGCGGGCCGCGAGGACGAGGCGCGGGCCGTGCTGGCGGGCACCCATCGATCGAATGAGATCGACACCGAGCTCAACAGCATCCGCACGGTCAACCAGTTGGACGTGCAGCAGAAGGGCCGCCTGCGCGACCTGTGGGCGCCGTGGGCCAGGCCCGCATTGGTCGTCGCGCTCATTCTGGCAGTCGGCCAGCAGTTCTCCGGCGTGAACGCGGTAAACCTATATGCGCCAACGATGTTCACCGATCTCGGGTTCGGCAACTCGACCTCGCTGCTGGCAGCCATCGTGCTCGGCGTGGTGAAGGTGGCGTTCACCGCATGGGTGATCTTCGTGGTCGACCGGTGGGGTCGTAAACCGCTGTTGCTGCTCGGCAATGTTTGTATGGCGTTGTCGCTGTTCCTGCTCGGCGTCATCGTGCTCACCGTGGACAATCACACGGTCACCGGGCTGACGACACTGATCCTGCTCAACGTCTATCTGGCCGGTTACGAACTCGGCTGGGGTGCGGTGGTCTGGGTGATGATGGCGGAGGTCTTCCCGCTGCGCGTGCGTGGCGTCGGTATGGGCGTCGGCAGCGTGGTGCTGTGGAGTTCGACGTTCGCCATCACCTTCCTGTTCCCGGTGATGAACGACCATCTCGGCCTGGCCAAGTCGGCCTGGTGCTTCGCCGGTGTCAGCGTGGTGTTGTTCGTGCTGGTGCAGCGGTTCGTGCCGGAGACCAACGGGCGCAGCCTGGAGCAGATCGAGCTCGATCTGCGGGCCAGGGTCGGCGGGCGCGCCACGGAGCAGGCGTGATTCGGATGCAGACGGCCGAGATGTCCAGCGTTGTCTATGTATCCAATGCCGACAGCCGCGAGATCTCGGTGCTGCGGCTCGATGCCACCGGCGTGCTCACGCCGGTGGGGTCGGTCCCGGTGGACGGGACGGTGATGCCGTTGGCGATCAGCCCGGACCGCCGGTTTCTCTACGCCGGACTGCGCTCGGAACCGTTCTCGGTCACGGCTTTTGCCATCGACCCGGCGACAGGCCTGCCGACGCTGTTGTCCACCACGCCACTACCGGACAACATGGCTTACCTCGCCACCGACCGGTCCGGGCGATTCCTGTTCAGCGCCTCCTACGGCGGCGACAAGATCGCGATCAATCCGATCTCGTCGAGCGGCACGGTAGCGGCGCAATCGGACGAGGTCATCCGCACTGCGCCGCACGCGCATTCGATCGTCGCCGATCCGTCGAATCGCCATGTGTTCGTTGCGGTTCTCGGCGGGGACCACATTATGCAGTACCGGTTCGACGCCAGCTCGGGCAGGCTGCTGCCCAACCACCCCGCGGCCGTCGGGACCGAACTCGGTGCGGGACCACGACATATCGTCTTCCACCCGAGCGGCCGTGTCGCCTTCGCGACGAACGAGCTGGACGGAACACTCAGCAGCTACCTGTTCGATCCGCCGACCGGCACGCTCACGCCGATGTCCTCGATATCCGTACTGCCGGCAGGCTTTTCCGGTAGTCCATGGACCTCGGACGTGCACGTCACGCCCGACGGCCGCTATGTCTATGTGTCCGAACGGACTTCGGACACCCTGGTCGGATTCCGCGTCGACGGCGTGCCCGGCGCACTCGAGCTCCTCGGGCACACCGCCACCGAGACCCAGCCGCGCGGCTTCGCCATCGATCCGCACGGTCGCTTCCTGGTGGCGGCGGGCCAGAAGTCCAACGCGCTCACGAGCTACGCCATCGACCACGACACCGGTGCGCTCACGCCACTGCAGCGCGTCCCGGTCGGCCGCAATCCCAACTGGGTCGAGATCATCGACCTGCCCGCCGCATGACCCGCCACGTCGACGACGCCCGCCCGTGGCTGCGGGATTACCCGCATCATCGTCCCGAGGCGGGCAGGCTGGCAGCCATGGTCTCACTGGAACAGGTGCGCGGGTTCGTCATGGTCGCCGACGAGGGCAGCTTCCGCCGCGCGGCGGAGCGGCTCCGAATGACCCAGCCGCCACTGAGCAGGCAGATCCAGAAGCTCGAGCGCGATATCGGGGTCGAGCTTTTCGACCGCAGCCAGCGGCAGGCGCAGCTGACCCCGGCGGGCGAGGTGTTCCTGATCGAGGCGCGCAGGCTGCTCGCGCTCGCCGAGGGCGCGCCGGGCACCGCGCGGCTGGTCGCGGCGGGCGGCGCGGGCACGGTGCGGATCGGCTTCACCGCGGCGTCCGGGTTCGGCTTCCTCGGCCGGTTCCTCAATCACATCGAGCAGGGCCTGCCCGGTGTCGAGGTTGTGCTGCGCGAGATGGTGAGCTCGGATCAGTTCGAGAACCTGCGCAGTGGCAAGCTGGACCTGGCGCTGGCCCGGCCGCCGTTCGATCGCACCGAATTCGACTGTGAGCTGGTGCATTCCGAACGGCTCATGCTCGCACTGCCCGACGGGCACCGGCTCGCCGCCGACGGCCCGATCGCGGTCGAGGAGCTCGGCGGCGAGACGCTGCTGGTGTACGCGCCCGGTCCGGCCCGGTATTTCGCCGATCTGGTCGCGGGAATCCTTGCGGCCGTGCCCTATACGTCGACGCACGAGCTGACTCAGGTGCACACCATGCTGGCGCTGGTCGCCGCGGGCCGTGGCCTGGCGCTGGTGCCGGAGACGGCCAGTCACCTCCATCCCGACGGCGTGCGGTTCCGGCCGCTGAACGGCGTCGACGATCCGGTTGTCCTGTACGCGGTGTGGCGGCGCACCTGCGCGAACCCGGCATTGCCCCGGGTCGTGCGGCTGCTCGACTCGCTGCCACCCGCTCACTGAAAGGAAAGCAATGTCGCATCTATCCGCTGAAGAACTAGGGCCCGCGCTGGGCCAGGGGCTGCTGTCGTTCCCGGTCACGCATTTCGACGCGGACCTCGCGTTCGACGAGGCCGCGTATCGCAAACACATCGCCTGGCTGGCGCAATACGACGTCGCCGGGCTGTTCGCCGCGGGCGGCACCGGCGAGGGGTTCTCGCTGACACCGTCCGAGATCGATCAGGTGGTGCGTGCGGCGGTCTCCGAGACCGGCGGCCGGGTACCCGTGATCGCGCCCGCCACCGCGGGCACCGCGGCCGCCGTCGAGCAGGCCCGAGCGGCGGAAGTGGCTGGGGCCGAGGGCATTCTGTTGTTGCCGCCGTATCTGACCGAGGCAGGCCCGGAGGGTCTGATCGAGCATGTCGCCACGATCTGCGCGGCCACCTCACTCGGCGTCATCTTCTACAGCCGCGCCAACGCCACCTGCAACGACGTGACCTTGGCGCGGATGGCCGAGCGGTGCCCGAACCTGGTCGGCTTCAAAGACGGTGTCGGCAATATCGAGACGATGACCCGGATCTACGCGCGGCTCGGCGACCGGCTCACCTACATCGGCGGGCTGCCGACCGCGGAAACCTTCGCCCTTCCGTACACCGAAATGGGCGTCACCACTTACTCTTCCGCGATCTTCAACTTCATGCCCGAATTCGCGCTGGCGTTCTACCGCGCGGTGCGGGCGCGGGACAGGGACACCGTCTATAAGCACCTGCGCGAATTCGTGATCCCCTACCTCGACATCCGCGACCGGCGGCCCGGTTACGCGGTATCCATCATCAAGGCCGGGCTCACCGCGATCGGCCGTCCCGCCGGTCCGGTGCGGCCGCCGCTGACCAACCTCACCGACGAGGAACGCGCCGAACTCGGCACGCTGATCCGGACCCTCACCGGAGCGGACGCGGCATGACCGGCGCGGCAACGCTGGACACCATCACCGAAGTCACCATCTCCTCGGTCACGCTTCCCCTGCCGACCGGTATCAGCGACGCCAAAGTCCTGACCGGTCGACAGCAGCCGATGACCGAGGTGGCGATGCTGTTCGCCGAGATCACCGCCGCTTCCGGGTTGGTCGGCCTGGGCATCAGCTACTCGAAACGGGCAGGTGGCCCTGCGCAATTCGCGCACGCCCGTGAGCTCTCCCCCGTGCTGCTCGGCGAGGATCCCAGTGACATCGCCAAGATCTGGGACAAACTCATGTGGGCGGGTGCGTCGGTCGGCCGCAGCGGGCTCGCGGTGCAGGCGATCGCGGCCTTCGATATCGCGCTCTGGGACCTGAAGGCCAAACGTGCCGAGCTACCGTTGGCCAAACTGCTTGGTGCGCACCGGGATTCGGTCCGCTGCTACAACACCTCCGGCGGCTTCCTGCACGCGCCGATCGAGGAGGTGCTCGACCGGGCGACGGAGGCGCTGGCGGGCGGGATCGGCGGCATCAAACTCAAGGTGGGACATCCGGACAGCGCCGTCGACCTGGCGCGGGTCACGGCGGTGCGGGAAAAGCTCGGCGACCGGGTGCCGTTGATGGTCGACGCCAACCAGCAGTGGGATCGGGCGACCGCGCGCCGGATGTGCCGGGCGTTCGAGCCGTTCGGGTTGGTGTGGATCGAAGAACCCTTGGACGCCTACGATTTCGACGGCCACGCCCGGCTCACGTCGGCCTTCGACACCCCGATCGCGACCGGCGAGATGCTGACCAGCGCGGCCGAGCACGCCCAGCTCATCCGGGCGGGCGGGGCCGATATCGTGCAGCCCGACGCACCGCGGATCGGCGGTATCACCCCGTTCCTACAGGTGCTGGCCATGGCCGACCGCGAAAACCTGCAACTGGCCCCGCATTTCGTGATGGAGGTGCACGTCCACCTCGCCGCGTCGTACGCGCGGGAGCCGTGGGTCGAGCATTTCGAATGGTTCGATCCGCTATTCGACGAACGCCTGGAGATCGCCGACGGACGCATGCACCTGTCGGCGCGTCCCGGCCTCGGCGTCACGCTCAGCGACCGAGCCCGCGCCTGGACCGTCGCCGAATACTCTGCCCGCGCCTGACCTTTCGAAGGAATCATGGATACCGACCCGAACGATTTATCCCGAATCATCGACGCGGCAGCGGAATCCGCGACCGTGCTCGCCGACTCCACCCCGGCCGACCGCGCGGGATGGCTGTCACATACCGCGGACGCGATCGATGCTGCGGCCGATGAGCTCGTCCCGCTCGCCGCCGAGGAAACACACCTTCCGGAAAACCCGCGCCTGCGTGGCGAATTGGCGCGTACCACCTTTCAGCTGCGCCTGTTCGCCGAGGTGCTGGCCGATGGCGAGTTCCTGCGCGCCACCGTCGACCATGCCGACCCGCAGTGGCCGATGGGCCCGCGACCGGATATCCGCCGCAGCGTGGTGCCGATCGGTCCGACATTGGTGTTCGCCGCGAGCAACTTCCCGTTCGCGTTCAGCGTCGCGGGCGGCGACACCGCCGCCGCGCTGGCCGCAGGCTGCCCGGTCGTGCTCAAGGCGCACCCCGGGCATCCGCGGTTGTCCACGCGCACCGGAGCGATCGTCCGCGAAGCTCTGCTCGAGACGGGCGCACCGGACGGAATCTTCGAGGTCATCCACGGCATCGACGCAGGCACCACCGCACTGCGCCACCCTGTCATTGCCGCAGCGGCCTTCACCGGGTCGGTGCCAGGCGGGCGGGCCCTGTTCGACATCGCGACCGCACGTCCCCGGCCGATCCCGTTCTACGGCGAACTCGGCAGCGTCAACCCGGTCGTGGTCCTACCGGATGCCGTCCGCGCACGCAGCCGTCAGATCGTGGCGGGCTTCCTGGGCTCGTTCACCCTCGGCGCCGGACAGTTCTGCACCAAACCCGGCCTGCTACTGCTTCCTTCGGGCCATGGTCTCACCGACGCACTCCGCACGGCCGTGCGTGACACCCCCGGGCAACCGCTGCTCAATGACCGCATCGCCGACAGCTTCCGAACCCGAGTCACGAGCCTGCGCGAACATCGCTCAGTCACAGCGCTTTCCCTGCCTGATATCGAGGCCGACCTGCTGGCACCGACGCTGTTGACGGTGTCCGCCACCGACTTCCTTGCCGGGGGCGAACTGCTCCACCAGGAATGCTTCGGTCCCGCCGCACTGATCGTCGAATACGCGAATTCCGCTGAGCTACAAGCGCTTCTCGCAGCACTCGAACCCGGACTGACAGCCACGGTCTTCGCCGAGGACAGCGAGATCGAGGAGGTCCGCCCGCTACTTCCCGCGCTCACGGCGCTCGCAGGACGGCTGATCTGGAACGACTGGCCGACCGGCGTCACGGTCACCTGGGCCCAACAACACGGCGGCCCATACCCCGCCACCACCGCACCCACCACGACCTCGGTCGGCGCCGCCGCGATCGACCGGTTCCTGCGCCCCGTCGCCTGGCAGGGCTTCCCCGACAGCCTGCTCCCGCCCGCCCTACGCGAGGACAACCCGTGGCGCCTCCCCCGCCGCATCGACGGAAAGCGTGACTGACCATGTCTGCTGTCATCACTGACGTCCGCCTCACCCCGATCCTCATCGCCGACGCACCACTGCTCAATGTCGGTGGCGTACACCAGCCGTACACGCCGAGACTGATCGTGGAGATCGAAACCGACAGCGGCACGGTCGGCCTCGGCGAAACCTACGGCGACCACCAATACCTCTCCCGCGCAACGGAATTAGCGCAACAGCTGATCGGCATGCCGGCGTCCGCCGTCAATGCGATCCGCTTGCTCGGCGCGGGCGACACTCGCCTACTCGACGACAACCCGGTCGCTGGCGGCCTGCGCGGCACGCTGACCACCGACAAGGTCCGCCTCAGCGTGATCTCGGCCTTCGAGACCGCGGCACTCGACGCGTACGGCCGCGCGCTCGAACTGCCCGTGCACGCTTTGCTCGGCGGCAAGGTACGTGACCGCGTCGACTACTCCGGCTACCTGTTCTACAAGTGGGCCGAACACCCCGCGCCGGACGCTCCGACCGACGCATGGGGCGAGGCGCTCGACCCGGAGGGCGTCGTCCGGCTGGCCGAAAAGTTCAGCACCCACGGTGGATTCCACTCCTTCAAACTGAAGGGCGGCGTGTTCCCACCCGAGGAAGAGGTAGCCGCCATCACCGCACTGGCCAAGGCGTTCCCCGAACACCCACTACGCCTCGACCCCAACGGCGGCTGGTCCCTGGCCACCGCGACAACCGTCGCCGAACAACTCACCGGCATCGTGGAATACCTCGAAGACCCCACCGCCCGCGTCGACGACATGGCCGAACTGCACCGCCGCACCGGAATGCCCCTGGCCACCAACATGATCGTCACCGCCGTCGACGAGATCCGCCCCGCCTTCGACGCGAACGCAGTCCAGGTCGTGCTGTCCGACCACCACTTCTGGGGCGGCCTGCACGCCACCCGCGACCTCGCCGCGATCTGCCACGCCTACGGCAAGGGCATCTCGATGCACTCCAACACCCATCTCGGCATCAGCCTCGCCGCGATGACCCAGGTCGCCGCCACCGTCGCGCACCTCGACTACGCCTGCGACACCCACTACCCGTGGCAGGCCGAGGACGTCATCACCGCACCGTTCGCCTTCACCGACGGCGCCATCGAGGTCACCGACAGCCCCGGCCTCGGCGTCGAGCTCGACCGGGACGCGGTGGCGCGGCTACACGAACGCTGGCAGTCCATGCCCGCGTACCGCAATCGCGACGACGTCGCCGCCATGCGCGCGGCCGATCCCGAATATCGCCCACCCAATTCGCCGAAATACTGAACTCCTTGTGATCCGCATCCGTATTGATTGCGAAATGGTCATACGGCTATCTACTGTCGGGTCTTCGGCCCGACGGTTCAGTCGTGCTGGTCACGCAGCGTTGTGTGGCCGAGAGGAGCGGTAGATGGATCTCCAGGACGTCGTAGCGGCGGGCGTGCTCGAGCAGCGAGAGTTGCTCGAGCAAGGAGTCCTGTCTTCGCAAGAGTTGGTCGCCGCCACCTTGACCGGCATAGACGCGGCCGCGGATTTGAATGCGTTCACTCAGGTGCTACACGAGCAGGCCAGGGCCGAGGCCATCGAACGGGACCGCGAGCGTGCCGCAGGCGGCGTCGGCCCGCTGCACGGCATCCCGATCGCGATCAAGGACGAGATCGACGTCGCCGGTCTGGTCACCACCTTCGGCACCCGGGCCAACTCGACCCCGGCCGAGGCCGACGCCGAGGTCGTGCGCCGGTTGCGCGCCGCAGGCGCCGTCATCGTCGGCAAGACCACGATGCCGGAATTCGGACAGTGGCCGTTCACCGAGTCGAGCACCTACGGCGTGACCCGCAATCCCTGGGATCGGAACCACACGACCGGCGGTTCCAGCGGTGGCTCGGCGGCGGCGGTCGCGGCGGGCCTGGTTCCGGTCGCGATCGGCAGCGACGGCGGCGGCTCGATCCGGATTCCGTCGGCCTGCTGCGGACTGTTCGGCCTCAAACCGCAGCGCGGGCGGGTGCCGGTCGCGCCGGTCGAGCAACTCTGGTGGTCGCTCGGGGTCACCGGACCGTTGACCCGCGGCGTACTGGACTCCGCGATCGTGTACGACGTGATCCGCGGCAACACCCCCAACGACCGGTTCACCGCACCAGAGCCGGTGATGTCGTTCGAACAGGCCGCGCGGCAATCCGCTCCCGGCCTGCGCATCGGCTACAGCACGAAATCGCCCAACGCACTGGCGAAGCCGGATCCGGAGCACGTGCGCGCGGTGCACGACACCGCGAAACTGCTTGCCGACCTCGGCCATTCGGTGTTCGAGATAGACCCGAACTACCCGGAATCGCTGCAGGCCTTCTTCCCCCAGTTCTTCGGCGGCGTGCGCGACGAAGCCGACCACGTCGAGCATCCGGAACGCCTCGAACGCCGCACCCGCCAGACCATCACGATGGGCGCCTGGGCGCGGCGTCCGGTCGTCGAATGGGCCATCCGGCAGGGTGAGGCCTTGGCGCACAAGGTCGATCGGATCTTCGTCGACTGCGACCTGCTGCTCACCCCCACCCTCGCGGGCCGGCCGCCGCGCATCGGCGAGCTCGACGGCGTGAGCACCGTGCGCGCCCAGCTCCGGTCCATTCCGCTGGTGGCCTACACCACGCTGTGGAACGTGACCGGCCACCCGGCGGCGTCACTGCCCGCGGGCGTCGGCGCGGACGGCCTGCCGCTCGCGGTTCAGCTGATCGGCCCGAGCAACGGCGAAACGACCATCCTCACGGTGGCCGCGCAGCTGGAACAGGCTCGACCGCACGCTCGACCGGTGGTCTGAGACCAGGCGCGACGCTACAGTGGCCGATGTGAGCGAATTGGGCGATATCGCACCACGTTTCGTGGAGTTGGCGCACGGCATTGTCTGGTCCACCGTGTCGACGACCGATCCGGCGGGCCGCCCGCGCAGCCGCATCCTGCATCCGATCTGGCAGTGGGACGGGCAGGAGCTGACCGGATGGATCCTCACCGGCAAGACCCCGCCCAAAGTGGCACAGTTGGCCCATAGTCCTTATGCCGCATGCAATTACTGGGCGCCGACGCACGACACGTGCCTCGCGGAGTGCGCGGCCGAGTGGGTCGACGACCTCGAGACGAAGACCACGGTGTGGGAGCTGTTCCGGAGCACGCCGATGCCGCTCGGCTACGACCCCGGTGGCATCGGCATCCCCGGATGGCACGGGCCGGAGTCGCCCGGTGTCAACCTGCTGCGGCTGCGCCCGTGGCGGCTGCGCGTGCTGCCGGGCAAAGACTTCCTGCAGGGATTGCCCGCCACCTCTTGGCGCGCATAAACTACAGCAAGACCCCAGTTCGACGAAGATCATTCACAAATAAGGCGGATTTACGAACAAGATTCTGTACGGTCGAGGTATGCGTAAGAGTGATTCACCCGGCGGCTCGACCCCTCCCGTGTCGCCGATCCACCCGCCGGCCGGCGTACCGATCGATGATATCGACCGAATCCTGCTCGACCAGCTCGCGCGGGACGGCCGGATGACGAACAACGCGCTCGCCGCCGCGGCGGGCATCGCACCTTCTACCTGCCTCGGACGGGTACGCGCGCTGGTGGAGCGCGGCGTGATTCGCGGGTTCCACGCCGATATCGATCCGGCCGCGCTCGGCCGGAGCCTGCAGGCGATGATCGCGGTGCGGTTGCGTGCCAGCGCACGCCAGCACCTGGCCGAATTCGGCGAGCAGATGTCGGAATTCGAGGAGGTGCTCAACGTGTACTTCATCGCGGGCGCCGACGACTACCTGATCCACGTGGCCACCTCGCACACCGACGAGCTGCGCCGGTTCGTGCTGAACAACCTGAGCGAGCATCCGGCGGTCGCCTCGACCGAGACGATCCTCATCTTCGAGCACATGCGGCCGCGGACGAATCCCACTACGTGACAAAGGCGGCCGACCCACCGGGTCGGCCGCCTTTGCGAAACGTGTTACGCGGCCAGGCTTTCGGCCACGTAACCGTGCGCGGCCGCGACGGAAGCGGACAGCAGCACACCACCATGCGTACTGAGACCGTCCGCCAGGCCCTGGTCCTTCGCCACCGCCTCGCGCCAGCCGTGCTCGGCCAGCGAAACCACGTACGGCAGCGTGGCATTGGTGAGTGCGACGGTCGAGGTGTAAGGCACCGCGCCGGGCATGTTGGCGACGCAGTAGAACACCGACTCGTGCACCCGGTAGGTCGGGTCGGCGTGCGTGGTCGGCCGCGAATCCGCGAAGCAGCCGCCCTGGTCGATGGCGATATCGACCAGCACCGAACCCGGCTTCATCTGCGCGACAAGGTCATTGGAGACCAGCGTGGGCGCCTTCGCGCCGGGCACCAGCACCGCGCCGATCACCAGATCGGCCTCGCGCACGGCCTTTTCGACCTCGAGCCGGTTGGACATGATGGTGCGCACCTGGCCCTTGTACTGCGCGTCGATCTCGCGCAGGCGGGCGATGTTCAGGTCGAGCACAGTCACCTCGGCGCGCATGCCGTGCGCGATGGCGATCGAGTTGCCGCCGGCGACGCCCGCGCCGATCACGACCACATTGGCGGGCGGGGTGCCGGGCACGCCGCCCATCAGCACGCCGCGGCCGCCGCCGTTGCGCATCAGGTGGTAGGCGCCGGCCTGCGGGGCCAGCCGGCCCGCGACCTCGCTCATCGGGGCCAGCAGCGGCAGCGAGCCGTCGCGGCCGGTGACCGTCTCGTAGGCGATCGAGGTGATGCCGGAGCTCAGCAGCGCGTCCGTGCACTCCTTGGAGGCCGCGAGGTGCAGGTAGGTGAACAGCACCTGACCTTCGCGCATGCGTGAATACTCTTCGGCGACCGGCTCTTTCACCTTGAGCACCAGTTCGGCGGTGCCCCAGACCTCGTCGGCGGTGTTCAGCACCCGCGCGCCTGCGACGGTGTACGCCTCGTCCTCGAACGCCGAGCCACGACCGGCACCGGACTCGATGTACACCTCGTGCCCGCGCGACACGAGCTCGTGCACACCGGCCGGGGTAATCGCGACCCGGTACTCGTGGTTCTTGACCTCGCGGGGGACCCCGATCTTCACCTGCGCTCCTGAATGTCGATGGATGTCGATAGTCGATCCGCATAATATGGACCGTTACTGCTCAAAGTATGAAGATCATGCAAGATCAGGTCTATATCTATGAAGATAATTCTCATATATGGCCAAACGGTCGTCGAATACTCAGATTGAAGCCAGCGCGAGCACTCACGCCCGCAAGATCTTCGGTCAGCAGGGTCGCCGGTAACAAACCTCACAGTCGGTCAGCCGCGGATCATGCCTAAGATACAACTTGTGTCTAAGACGTATTCATCAGCTGAGCAGGCCTATCGCGAGGTCAAGGAACGCATCCTGACCGGCACATTGGCCGGTGGCGAGCTGATCAGCGAGGGCGAGATCGCCGCCGACCTCGGCACGTCGCGGACGCCGGTACGCGAGGCGTTCCTGCGGCTGGAGACCGAAGGGTGGATGAAGCTCTACCCGAAGCGAGGCGCGCTGGTGGTGCCGATACCGCCGGACGAGGCCGAGCACGTCGCCTACGCGCGCTATGTGGTCGAGGCGGCCGCGGTGCGCGCGCTGGCCTCGACCGATCGCACGGCGCTGACATCGCTGTTCCGTTCGTCGCTCGACCGGCAGCGTGAACTGGCCGCAGCCGGGGATCTCGACCAGTTCGCGCTGGTGGACACCGACTTCCATCGCTCGTACGTGATCGCGGCGGGAAATCCGCTGCTGGCCGCCTTCTACGACTCGCTGCGCGAGCGGCAGCGGCGGATGAACAGCGTCGCGCTGCGCCGCGGCCCGATCGACATCGACCGGATCATCGAGCAGCACGCCGACTTGGCCGGGCTGATCGAAGCGGGCGAGGTGGACCGCTTCAGCACCGCCTTGGCCGAGCACCTCGCCGGCGTGCACCAACTAGAGCTACGAGGACTGTGATGGCAACGCTGACCACCGCGGTCCGGTCCGCGCCCACCGAGGTCGCGTCGAAGGCGTGGTGGGGTGTCGCCGCCACGATGTTCGCAATCGCCTGGGGCGGCAACGAATTCACGCCCCTGCTGGTGATGTACAAGAACCACGGGCTGCCCGCCACCACGGTGGACCTGCTGCTGTTCTACTACGTCCTCGGCATCGTGCCCGCACTGTTGATCGGCGGACCGCTGTCGGATCGGTTCGGGCGTCGCGCGTTGCTGCGGCCCGCGCCGCTGATCAGCGCGGCGGGCTCGCTGCTGCTGGCGTTCGGGTCGGCGTCGGTGCCGGTGCTGTCGGCTGGACGGGTGCTGTGCGGGGGCGCGCTCGGGCTGGCGATGGCGGTGGGTAGCAGTTGGTTGAAGGAGCTCGCGCAACCGCCGTTCGGGCCCGCCTTGCCCGGCGGCACCGGGGCGCGACGCTCGGCGATGAGCCTTACCGGTGGTTTCGCGGTCGGCGCGGGATTCGCCGGGGTGCTTGCCCAGTGGGCGCCTTGGCCGAACACGCTCGCCTATCTGATCAATGTGACGCTATGCCTGGTCGCCGCGCTATGGGTGGCACGAGCGCCGGAAACAGTACTCCCCCAGGAGAATCCGGGACGGTTGATCGATGACCTGAAGGTGCCCGCGGCCGCGCACCGCCGATTCCGTTGTGTGGCACTGCCGGTCGCCTTGTGGTTGTTCACCTCCGCCGGAACCGCATACGCGATCATGCCGACGCTGATGGCGCCGCACATTCACGGCGCGCCGATCGCGTTCTCGGCGCTCGTCGGCGTCGTCACGCTGAGTTGCGGTTTCGCGATCCAGTCGGTCGCGCGGCGGATCGACAAACCGGGCACCGCCCGCGCGGCGGTCGTCTCGCTCGTCTTCGTCACCAGCGGAATGGTCACGGCGGCTTGGGCTTCCGGTGCGCTGACGCTCTGGGCAACGCTGGCGACGGCCGTCGTTCTCGGCGCGGGATACGGCATCGGGCTGGTCGCCGGGCTCCAGGAGATCGAACGGATCGCGCGCCCAGACGATCTGGCCGGACTGACCGCGGTGTTCTACTCGGTCAGCTACCTCGGCTTCGGCGTACCCGCCCTGCTGTCCTTCCTGCATCAGCAGGTGAACTTCGGCTACCCGGCCATGTTCGCCGTCGCGACCCTGGTCGCGGCGGGCAGCCTGGCACTGGTGATCCGGAACTATCGGGCCTGATCGGCTGCCGCCAAAATCAGTGGCGGCCCGCGAGCCGCCGTTGCTACGGTTGCTGCCGCGCTGGTAGAGCGCCTGACGAGCCAGGGCCGACGGCCCGAGGAAGAAAGAGTGTTTATGACCCGGACTGCGCCGAGCGCGCCTCACCGCGTGGCATCGAACCGTATCGGTTCGTCCACGCCCGCACAGCCCACAGCCGCTAAATAAGCTTCGAGGCGCGCTCGGCCTGCTCCTGCTGTTACTGCATTCAGCCCTCAGCAAAGGAGTAATCCGGGTGTCAGACAACACCTCTCACGGTCCGAGCGCAGCACTGCGCACCGACACCTTCACCTGCGTCCGCTGCGGTCTCGTCGTAGCGACGCTCGCCCCGGACAACAGTTGGCGCAACCACTGCCCGAGTTGCCTGAACTCACGGCACACCCACGACCACGTCGAGGGCGGCACCTCCGACTGCCGCGCCAGAATGGCGCCGCTGTCGATCGCCGTGCTGCGCACCGGCGAATGGGCCGTGGTACACCGCTGCACCCGTTGTCACGAGCTCGCGTTGCATCCAGTGTGTGGCGACGACAATCAGCTCATCCTGATGCGGATGGCGGTCCGGCCGCTGGCCGAACCACCGTTCCCGCTCGAAGTCTTCGGCGACCTGTAGGGGGTGCGACATGCCACGCAGAAAACCGGTGGGCCGCCGCCCACAACGCGCCAAGGACGTATTGCACGGTCGCGCAGGCGAATCCGGCGACGCGTTCCGCTGCATCGGGTGCCGGATGGACGTGCCGATCACCGCACCGGGCACCGCCCACCGCAACCACTGCCCGCACTGCCTGACCAGTCGGCACGTGGACCGAAGGGTCCCTGGCGACCGCGCCGAGCAGTGCCGCGGGCGGATGGAGGCGGTGAGCATGTCCGCGCGGGACAACGGCGAATGGCAGCTCGTGCACCAATGCCTGGCCTGTGGTTCCCTCAAGGCGAACCGGATAGCGGGCGACGACAACGCCCTCGCGTTGATGCGAATAGCGTTGCGTCCGTTGGCCGATCCGCGTATCGGGCATCGCGCACTGCTGGCGCTGTGAAGGTTGTCCGGTGTCTACCGCGTACCCGGTAGGCACCGGATCGCCACCGGCTCAGGAGAGTCCGGCAGGCTGCGTGTCGGCCTGGAGCGCGCGGCGCACGTGCGCGGCTTCCGCGTCCAGTGCGGCGGCCTGGAGGTAGGCGGCGGTGGTTTCGGCGAGCAGGGTGGTCCAGCGGGTGACGCGTTCGATGCGGTGGGCGAGTTCTCGTCCGGCCGCGGTATCGTCGCTCGCGGCGGCCGCCGCCTGTGTCGCGCGGAGCTTCTGCTCGGCGCGGAACTGGAGTTCGCGGCAGTGGTCGGGATCGAAGACTTCCGAGCGGATGTCGGCGGCTTCGGCCTCCAGTTCCGCGATGCGGGCCAGACGGGGATCGGACTGGTCGATCGTTTCATCCGGTGTCCAGTCCTCCTCGGTGGATTCCCATGGGAGGTCGAAGGTTTCGTCGTTCAACGCCTTCTGCTCGAGGAAGCGGCGGTGGTCTGCCTCAGCCCACTCCAGGTAGTCCCGATATTCCGCCATGTCGGTGTCGGTAATCGGGCGGTGCCGCGGATGTGCGGTCATCGATACCGCGATGCTGCCGTCCGCATACCGGAGATTCACGGTGACGACAGTGACCGGCCGTGGTTCGGCCCGCTCCTCGACCCGCGCCATCATCACCTCGTAACGATGCTCCTCCACCGCACTGTCACACGCCTGCTCGAACACCCCGCACGCGATCTCGTAATGCTGGCCCGCCGTACTACCCGTCAGCGGATGCGCCTCACCTAAGCGGGTCTCACCCGACTCGACGGTCGCGCCGTCATGAACGACCTCCCAGGTGTAGGACTCGCCGGGCTCGTCGGCGGACGTCCCCGACCGCGCCTCAGTGGTATCGCTGACATCGTGCACGGTCCGCTCCCATCTCCTGGAACACGGCGGGCGGCCTGAACTTTCACCAATGCCGTCGCGCCGGCGGTTTGCACGCCTATATTTCTCCATCCGAGCCCAGCACGCCAGCGGCAAATCTGGGGATCGTCGCGCGTTACGCTGCGACGGCGACCGCGTCCGCCAATACCGTGGCGATCGACTCGCCCGTACGCGCAGATCTCGGCCCGGAGTGTGAGTTCACTCACGAGGGACGGACAAGACCGCGACGATGTAGGTGACGGATCGGCCGTTCTGTATGCACCGATGCTGTTCGCGCTCAACGAATCCGAGCCGACGGACCAGTTGTCGACTCCGGAGGTTCCACGCTTGGATCGCCGCGCGCACCGGAGTCGATGGGTGATCTCGGCGGAGGTGGTCGAGCACGGCGGCGCCGAAGGCCATGCCATGACCTTTGCCGACCCACTTCGGATCCAGGCCTACGCCGAGGTCGAGCACGCCGGGGTCTTCGTCGAGACCAGGGACCCGCGCTTCCGGGCCGATGCAGAAGAATCCGACGATTCGGTCAGTGGCGCTGTCGACCACTGCCGAGTATCCCGCTGCGGCAGTGGGGAGGTCGTCGGTCGCACTGAGGTTATAGATATCCCATGGACCGTCGTACCGCCAGCAGGCTGCCTGGTGGGCGTCGCTGCGGGTCAGCGAACGCACCGTCAGACGATCGGGCCACCCAACATGCATTTCGCCATGGTCGCGCATTTACCCGTCGGGGTCGAAGCAATTTCGGTGCTCACGAAGATCGGCCAGGCGTTGGCGGCGGGAAGGCCAACTGGAAAACAGTGCCGCCGTTCGGAGCTGGTTCGGCGGTTGCGGTGGCGCCGTGGAGGTCGGCTACTTGTTTGACGATGGCCAGGCCCAGGCCGTGGCCGGGTTTCGTGCGGGCGGTGGTGGAGCGGTAGAAGCGGTCGAAGATGTGTGGGAGATCGGCGGGTGGGATGCCGGGGCCGTAGTCGCGGACTGTTAGGACGCTGCGGTGGAGGGTGATCCGGATAACGCCTTGGGGTGGGCTGAATTTGGCGGCGTTGTCGAGGAGGTTGGTGATGGCGCGGGTGAGGCGGGCCGGTGCGCCGTAGATGGTGGTGGGATCTAGCTCGGACTCGAATGTCATTGTGGGCCAATGGCGCTCGGCGGCACGCAGGCAGTCGACGACCAGGAGGTCGAGGCGTAAGTCTTCGAGGGACTCCGGGGCGGCGGATGGGTCGTCCGCACGAGCCAGGTCGATGAGATCGGTTACCAGGCCGGATAGTTCGTCGGACTGGGTGCGTAAGGCGGATGCGGTGGCGTCTAGTTGTTCGCCGCTCAGGCGAGAGGCTCGGCGGAGTAGGTCGATGTTGGTGCGGAGGGCGGTCAGTGGGGTGCGGAGTTCGTGGGAGGCGTCGGCGATCAGGCGGTGTTGGGCGGCGCGGGAGTCGCGTTCGGCGGTGAGCGCCTGGTCGAGTTCGTCGAGCATGGTGTTGAAACTGGTTGCCAGGCTTTGGAGTTCGTCGGGGCCGGTGATGGTGATGTGGTGGCGGGGGTTGCGGGTGTCGGCGATGCGTTCGGCGGCGATGGTCAGGGTGGTGACGGGTGCTACGGCTCGGCGGGCGACGATGAGGCCCACGGCGATGGCGAGCAGAGTGCCGGTTGCCGCTGCGGCGAGGAGGGCGTAGGCAACGCGGCGAAGGCTGGTGTCGACGGGATCGGCGCGCTGGGCGATCTGCACTGCGGTGCCGGAACGTAGTGGGGCGGTATACATCCGGAGTGGATAGCCGCCGAGGTTGATGTCGGTGAAGAACGCCGACCGGGTTCCGGCCGCCACGGCGGTGGTGGCGGAGTCGACGGGTAATGGCTGGTTCGGGTCGTGCTCGGACTCGATGCGGCCATCGGCGGCGACCACCTGGACGCAGCTCGGGGCGGTCAGGTATCGACAGGCCCCGGAGGCGGTCGCGACGTCGGCGTCCGTGGCGATGGTGCGGCTGATACGGGTGGCTTCCCGGCGCAGGCCGAGGTCGAGGGAGCTGTCGAGTTCGTGGGCGACCACGACGTAGGCGGCCAGACCCATACCCGCCAGCGCGAGCGCGATGGCGGCGACGCAGAAGAGCGCGATGCGGGCGCGCAGCGAACCGGGCAGCCTCACGGCGGGGCCAGCCGGTAGCCGATGCCGCGCAGGGTGTGGATGAGCCGGGGTTCGTTGTCGGCTTCGAGTTTGCGGCGCAGGTAGCGGATGTAGACCTCGAGCGAATTCGACGTCGAGCCGAGGCCGGCGCCCCAGACGCGTTCGATGAGCGTCTCGCGGGGCAGCGCCTGCCCCTCGTTGCGCAGCAGCACCTCGAGCAGCGCGAACTCGGTGCGACTGAGTTCGACGAGGCGGGTGCCGCGCCGGACCTCGTGAGCGTTGGTGTCCATCACGAGACCCGCGCAGGACAGGACCGCGCCGTCTTCGGGATAGGTCCGCCGGACCAGCGCACGCACCCTGGCGAGGAGTTCGTCCAGGTCGAACGGCTTGACCAGATAGTCGTCCGCGCCCGCGTCGAGTCCGTCGACTCGATCGGCGACCGCGTCGCGCGCGGTGAGCATCAGGATCGGCGTGCGGTCCCCGCGCGCCCGCAGCCGTCGGCAGGCCGTCAGTCCGTCCATGAACGGCATCAGCACATCCAGCAGCACCACCTCCGGCCGCCACCGCTCGATCTCGGCGAGCGCGGCGGCACCGTCGCCCGCGGCGCGGGTCTCGTAGCCCTCGCTGTCCATCGCGCGCACGAGTGCCTCGCGGACCGCGTCCTCGTCATCCACCACCAAAACGCGCATCTTTCGGATACTACGGACCGGATCCGCGCAGGCCCGGGACCCGGCGTCGTCTCATCGAACTCTCATCCAGCTCCGGAACCGTGCCCGGCATGAGACGTCGGAGCATCGAGCGAGGAATCGCCCTCACCACCGCGGTACTGATCGCGGGCCTGACCATCACGGCCTGCGACAGCGACACCGCGAGCACGCGACCGGAGCAGCGCGGCAACCACGTGCTGGTGCCGATCGGTGGCGGCCAGGCGGACGTGGACACGACCTCGCTGTCGATCACCGGTGTCACCGGCGACGGCACGCGCATCGCGATCTCCGACAGCGCGGTAGGTGGCCTCGGCGCGGCAGGCCCCATCCGGATCACCGGCGATCTAGCGACGTGGACGTATCCCGACAAGGGACTGACCGCCTCCGCCGACGCCGCCGACGGCCGGCTCCGGGTCGTCCTGCACAGCGACCGCGACGAGCGGCTGGCTTGGCCGGTGACCGGGACCGACCCTGCCACAACGGCACTGCAGATTCCGCGCGGCGAGGGCCTCTCGTTGCCGGTCACCGATCCGTTCTGGAACTCCCCCGACGCCGCACTCGTCGACAGTCCCATGGACCTCAGCTATGCACTCACCATGCCGTTCTGGGGCAACAGCATTGGCCGGCACGGCATCAGCTACATCACGCCGACCGACATCGGCACCACCTTGACCGTGACATCGATCGACGGGCGACTGCGGGCGCGGGCCGAACACGAATTCGACGCCAGGGCCGACACCCGCACCTACCAGGTGTCCTTCGCTCTCACCGATTCGTCTCCGGTCGCCGCTGCCAAGGACTATCGCGCGTGGCTGACCCAACACGGCCAGTTCCGATCACTGGCAGACAAGATCCGGCAGAATCCATCGATCACCAAGCTGCTCGGCGCTTTCCACGCATACCTCTGGGGCGACGGGCGATCACCGGATGCGATACGGCGGATGCGTGAGCTCGGGCTGAGCCGAATGTGGCTGGGCGATGGCGCCGGCGGCGATCCGATGTCGCGCGCGACCATCGACGCGGCCACACAGGCGGGATACCTTGCGGGACCCTACGATACGTACTACAACGCCCAAGACCCGGCAACCGCCGACAGTCCCGAGTCGATCTGGCCCGATGGGATGTGGCCGGCCGGCTGTGTCCGCGACGCGGCCGGGGCCCCGGCGGCCGGTTTCCACGATCGCGGCTGCTACCTCAGTTCCGAAGCGCTGGCGCAGAATCCGCGACTGCTCGATGACCGGTATACGAGCATGACCGCCAACGGCGCGAACACCTACTTCCTCGACGTCGACGCCTCGGGTGAATTCTTCGATGATTACAGTCCCGGCCATCCGATGAATCAGACGCGCGATCGCGACAACCGGCTCGCACGGATGCGGCGGCTCGCCGAGGACCGCAAGCAGGTGCTCGGCTCGGAATCCGCGGGCTCCTGGGCCAGCACGGTGGTCGCGTTCAGCCATGGCTCCCAGACTCCCGTCTCCGATCTGCTGTGGAAGTCCGAGCGCGACAAGGAAACCTGGGGCGCCTGGTCCCCGGAACGCGCCCCGAAGTTCTTCTTCCAGGCCGCCGAACTACCCGCCGCCGCGGCCAAGGCCATGTTCGACCCGGCCTACCGTGTCCCGCTGTACGAAACCGTCCTGCACGACTCGGTGATCAACCTCGACCGCTGGGAACTCCCGTACTACAAACTGCCGCACCAACAAACAATGCGCGCTTTGACCGCAATCCTGAACAACACCCCGCTGAACCTCGCCCTCGACCAGGATCAACTCGCCACCCACGGTCCCGAAATCGCCCGCCTGCAACAGTATTTCGCGCCACTACACGAAGCCGCAGGCACCGCACCGATGACCGACTTCCAATGGCTCACCGAAAACCACCTGGTACAGCGCAGCACCTTCGGCGATGGCAAGCTCACAGTCACCGCGAACTTCGGCACCCAAACCTACGGCGATCTGCCCGCAGGCTGCGTCGATGCGAAGCTCGCGAGCGACAACACCCCGCGGCGACTCTGCCCCGGAAAGTAGAACGAGGGACCCGATGCCCTGCGGCTCCGGGTCCTGGTCGTGTTGTCGGCTACGGGCCGACGGTCACGGTGATAGGAGTAGCCGCCGCTTCCGGGTACTTGTTCTGACGCATTTCGCCCGCATGGCAGCTAGCTGTTATGACACGCTGACCTGACCGGAGGCGCGAAAGAGTGACTTGCTTTGTCTGCCCGGGATAGACACGATCACGGCCGTCGCTATAGGTGATGAGGGGGTTGCGGTTCCCGGCGACCGGAAATGTGTCGTCGATGAACGCCCAGCAATTGAGAGCCGAAAACTCCGGGTTGGGGTTGACGACCGTCACATCTATGGTCAAGCCGAATCCGTCACCTCTGTCAGGGTTAGCCGTCGCGGTCAGCGTTGGCGGTAAAACCTGTCCCTGATCATCGGTCCGGATCGGTGCTGCGGTCGTAGCGGGTGCAACGAGCGCTGCTCCCAGGAGCAGCGCCATGACCCCGCCCATGCCAAAAAGAGCCCCGCGGCCCCACGTCTTGCTCATATTGTCTGCACTCCCCAATTATTCCCCGCTGCAGCCGAATACGTGCAGCCGCGATAATGGTATCCACATCAACAGGCTGTGCGCATCCCTTACCGGAGATCTGCCTGCGAGCCCAATTCGATTGCGGCAGAACCCACTTGCGCGATCCCGAGTGCTGACAACAGATAATTGCGTCGTGCTGACTTCGATATGAGCGACCCGGCTAGTGACGGCAAAAACGAGGGGACCCGGCGCCCCTCCGGCTCCGGGTCCCTCGTACCGACCGGGGTCGGTCAGGCAGGCGTGAATCGCGTCGGGAGGGACTCCAGTCCGCGGATCACGACGTTTGGCTTGTAGGGCGGGGTGTCGGTGAGCAGGTCGATGTCTTTGACCTTGCGCAGCAACACTTCCAGGAGCACCTCCATCTCCAGCAGGGCCAGTGGCGCGCCCAGGCAGTAGTGGATGCCGAGGCTGAAGCCGAGGTGCTTCTTGGCCGGGTTCTTCGGATCGGAGTAGCGGGCGACGTCGACTCGATCGGAGTCGACATAGGCGGCGTCGTCGCGGTT
This sequence comes from Nocardia sp. NPDC046473, assembly GCF_040645995.1. Lineage (NCBI taxonomy): Bacteria > Bacillati > Actinomycetota > Actinomycetes > Mycobacteriales > Nocardiaceae > Nocardia > Nocardia sp. NPDC046473. Next base: position 488,973 of record NZ_JBEYZJ010000005.1, on the reverse strand, counting down.
GGCCGAATTGATCAGCACCACAACGCCTTCACCAGTTTCGAAGTCGTGCCCCGCCACGGTGATCGGCCGGGTAGCCGCCCGGGTGGTGATCTGCACCGACGGCTCCAGCCGAAGCAGCTCGTCCGGCGCGGCGGCACACAGTTCGGGACGCGCACGCAGCGCGGCGATCTGGTCCGGATTACGCATCAGCTGCAGCATGCCGGTGCCGACCAGGTTCGCCGTCGTCTCGTGGCCGGCCACGAAGGTGGTGATGCAGGTGGCAAGCAGCTCCTGCTCGGTGAGCACATCACCGCGATCCTCGACCTGCGACAGCACGCTGAGCAGGTCGTCCTTCGGGTCCTTGCGCCGCTCGTTGAGCAGTTCGCGGAAGTAGCCCATGAAGCCGCGCGAACCGGCGCTGCGCGCCTGCAACGCTTCCTCGGGCAGCGTGTAGTCGTGATCGAACCCGCGCGCCAGGTCCTGCGACCACTGGTGCACCTGGCCGTAGGCCTCCTTCGGCACACCGATCAGCTCGCAGGCGATGATCAGCGGCAGCGGGTAGGCGATGAACTCGATGAGATCGAATTCGCCTGCCTCTAGCGCCTTGTCGACGAGCTGCTCGGTGAGCTCCTCGATGCGCGGCCGCAGCCTGGTCACCATACGCGGGGTGAAGCCCTTGGTCACCAGGTTGCGCAGCCGGGTGTGGTCCGGCGGCTCCATCCAGAGGAACGAGGTGGGCAGTTCCTCGGGCGCGTCCTCCGGCGATACCGTGGGATGCATCATCGCGGCCTCTTCCGCGTGACTCCACGCGGTCGTCGAGAGCACGGCGACGCAGTCGTCGTAACGGGTCAGCAGGCGATGACCGAGTGGGGTCTGGTGCACCCGGCCGGCCTCACGCAAGACGCGGGCAGGGGTGTACGGGTCGGCTCTGCCTTCAGGGCCGAACAAGTGGGCGATCGCGGTCTGTACGGAATCCTGTTCCGCGACAGCCGTGCTCGCGTGCGACGAGTCCATGTCGAGTTGGTCCCTCCTGTGCGGTGCACCGGCGAGCTGCCGGTGCTGCCGGTCGTTCGGAATGCTCAGCGTTCGAAATGGGTAGGGAGGTGCGGGCCCGCGACGCTGCGGGCCGTCACCTCGGCGGCTCGGTGGGGATAGGCGTACGGTCGGCGGACGGTTGTGCGCCGAGGTCGGCAACGGCGGCGGCTCCACTGTGGCCGCGCAGCAGGATTCGGCTCGCGACGCGCGGATGCAGCAGTGCGGTCGGCGGTTCGACGAGGTTGGCCACGCGCATGAAGGTCCGCGCGACCAAGGGATCGACATGCGCGGCCCGGTGGACGCGCGCGACGTAGGCGTTGGTGAGGCGGGTCCGCGGCGTGCGCGGGCCGAGCACGCCGGGATGGCTGAGGTCCGCGCCCGCCGCGAGCTGCCAGGCGACATCTACGACTTTGCCTGCGGCGGAATAGAACCGGTCGGGCAGGTCGGCATCGGTACCGCCGCTCAAGCAGTCACGCAGCGCTAGGGCCTGCTGTGCGGCCACCGCCATCCCCTGGGCGTACAGCGGGTTGAAGCTGCACAGCGCGTCGCCGAGCACCAGAAAGCCTTGCGGCGCGGCGTCGAGCCGCTCGAACCGGCGGCGCACCGGCGACCGGAATCGGTGCGGCACAGCATCTCCGAGCGGTTCGGAGGTGGTCACGATCTCGTGGATGTCCGGTGCCGAGATTGTGTTCGCGAAAGCCACGAAACCGACGGGATCGGTCGGCGGATGGTCGCCGAGCATCCCGGCCAGGGTGACGTGCCAGCGGTCGCCCTCGACCCGAATCGACCCGCCACCACGCCCGTTCGCACCGGTCGAGATGATCACCGACGAGTGGCCGGCCAATTGTCCCGGCATGCGCCGGAACATCCGGGACGCGTACCCGAGGTCGACCTCGAGCTGATCCTCCCCCGGTGCCTGCGCGCCGAGTGCGGTGAGCCACACGGGCGCCCGCGATCCCCGGCCGGTCGCGTCGACCACTAGATCGGCCGGGTACGCCTGCGTGCCGTACTCACCGGACACAGACACCGCATGCACCCGCTGGGCGTCGCCGATCAGTCCGCGAGCGACCCCCGCACACAAGCGAACCCCCGGCGCGGCCAAGGTCCGTTGCCGCAGCACCGATTCCATCAGTGGCCGGGTCGCCATCACCGAGGTGAGTCCCGTCGAGGTCGGCACGACCCGCAATCCGCCGACATACCAGCGGGTTCCGACGAGTGCCTCGGCCGTGGTCGCGCCGCGCTCGGCCATCTCGGAGGTGAACCCCGGATACAGCTGTTCGATGATGGTGCGACCGCGATCGAGCAGCCCGTGCAGATGCCGCGCCTGCGGCACCCCGCGCCGCACATCGGCACCTTCGACGTTGTCCCGCTCGAAGATGGTGACCTGCGCGAAATGATCGGAAAGTACTCGCGCCGCTAGCAATCCGGCAATCCCCGCACCGAGCACGACCGCGTGCTGCGACCCCGTCACGACTTCACTGCGCCGACGCTCGATTCCGCTGTCCCGAAAAGTGAACTGAATGCTCGGTTCACTGCCTGCCCCTCGCTCACAGACTCACCGGCAGGGACAGCATCCCGCGGTGGATCAGGCTCGGCTGGTACTCGACGGTGTCGGTCGCGAGCGCCAACTTCGGGGCTTCGTCGAGCAGCTGACCGAGCGCGGCTTCGGCCTCGATCCGGGCGAGCGGCGCGCCGACGCAGTAGTGGATGCCGAGACTGAACCCGAGATGCTTTCGGGCAGGCCGGTTTCCGGCGTAACGGGTGATGTAGAACGTGTCGGCGTCCGGGAAGACTCGATCGTCGCGACTGGCCGACGCGGTGAGCACCACAACGCCGTCGCCGCGCTGGAACCGATGTTCGCCAACCATGGTGTCCGCCAGCGCAACCCGAATGGTGAACTGTGTCGGTGCGTCGTAACGCAGCATCTCCTCCAGCGCCGGGCCCATCAGCTCCCGGTTGTCCCGAAGCAGCGCAAGCTGTTCCGGATTGCGCAGCAGCGCGAGCATGCCGTTGCCGATCAGGTTGATCGAGGTCTCCATGCCCGCGACCAGGGTGAGCAGTGCGATGCCGATCACCTCGGGCTCGGTCAACAGACCGTCCACGCTGGCGGCGACCAAGGCGCTCAGCAGATCCGGCGTCGGGTTCGCCTTCTTCTCCTGGATCAGCCGGGAGAAGTAACCCATGCACTCCATCGCCGCCATGCCGCGCGCGGCCACATCCGCCTCGCCGAGCAGCGAATCCGGGTCACTACCCCGGGCGATCGCCAACTGCCACTGCCGGAACAGCGCGCCGTCGGCCGGGTCCGCGCCGAGCAGCCGCACCGGCACCATCGCCACCGCCAGCGGCACGGCCAGCCCGTTCAGCACGTCCAGTGCACCGCGCCGCAGCGCCGCCTCGACCAGTTCGCGCACGACCCGCCCGGCCAGGGGCACCATCTCGGCCATCATCTTCGGCGTGAACGCCTTGGCCACCAGCTTGCGGTAGCGACCGTGCTCGGGCGGATCCATCCGGACGAACGAGCCGGGGATCGCGGCGGTGGTGTCGCGGAACGGGCTGATGCCCGCGGCGTAACCGTGGCCCCAGTCGGAGCCGGTCAGGATGGCCGCGCACTCCTCGTATCGAGTGATCAAGGTGACTGGGACGTCACCGAATTCGTAGGGGAACAGCGGCGCGGCATCGCGCACTCGGCGATAGGCGGGATACGGATCGGCCCGCTCGCTCGGCTCGAAGGCGTCGAAGGTGACATCGGCGGGAACGGCAGTGCTCATCGGGGCTCCTGGTTGAGTGCGCGGCCGTGCCTCATCGACTTTCCAGCCGGACGCGAAGTTGCGACATGCCGCGCACGACCACGTTCGGCCGGTACGGCGGTTCCTCGAGCAGGGTCATGGTGGCGACGCGCTCGGTGATGGCGCGCAGCACCACCTGCATCTCCAGCCGGGCCAGCGGCGCGCCGAGGCAGTAGTGCAGGCCGAGCCCGAAGGACAAGTGCCGCTCCGACTTTCGGCCACGGGCATAGCGCGCGATGTCGAAGCGATCCGCGTCGGGGAAGGCGAGCGGGTCCCGGTTGGCCGAGGCGAGCAGCACGATCACCGCGTCCCCCGGCGCGAAAGTGCGCCCGGAGAGGGTGATTTCGTCGTGCGCGGTCCTGGTGGTGAGGTGCACGGGCGCGTCGTAGCGCAGCACCTCGTCCACCGCGGGCTCACACAGTTCGGGATAGGCGCGCAACCGCTCGAACTCGTCCGGGTTTCGAATGAGCGCTAGCACGCCGTTGCCGATCAGATTCACCGTGGTCTCGTGCCCGGCCACCACGAGAATGAGCAGGGTGCCGAGCAATTCGGTGGAGGTGAGCCTGGCGCCCGCGTCGTCGGCCTGCACCAGCGCCGTGATCAGGTCCTCGCGCGGGGTTTTGCGCCGTTGCTCCACCAATTCACCGAAGAAGTCCAGGAAGGCGTAGACGGCGGCGGTCCGCGCCGCGAGCTCGTCCGGGGACAGCAGCACGTCGGGATCGAGGCCACGGGCGATAGCGGTGGAAATCTCGCGCACGTGGTCATGCGATTCCGACGGCACGCCGAGCAGCTCGCACACCATGGTCAGCGGCAGCGGATAGGCCAGCGCATCCAGGAGATCCACGTCGCGCTCGGCCAGCATCTTCGCCATCAGGTCGTCGACCAGCTGCTCGGCCCGCTCCCGCATGCCGCTGATGGTGCGCGCGGTGAACGCCTTGCTGACCAGCCCGCGCAGCCGGGTGTGGTCCGGCGGCTCCATCCACAGGAACGAGCCGGGCAGTTCGACATCGCTGTCGCCGTGCAGCAGCTGCGGCTCCTCCGCGTGGCTCCAGCGCGGGTCCTGCATGATCGTCTGCGCCTCGTGGTGGCGGGTCACCAGGTGCATGTCGTGCGGGCCAGGTACGAACGGGCCCGCGGCGCGCAGCACCTCGTAGCTGCCATACGGGTTGTGCCGCATGTGCGGTGCGACGCTCTCGATGACCGCCAGCTGGACCGGGGTCAATTCCTCGACCGCCGAATGGTCGGAACTCACCGGCAACTCCTGGATAACTGGAAAACGGGATAAATTGCGGTAGCGAAAGCAATTCCGCGGTCCATCGTCGGGCTTCCCGACACCTCGGAGCGGCGGCGATCACCCGTTCCTATCGAGCTATAGCCGAATTCCTTTATCGTGCACTGCGATTGGTTGATCGCCCTTCTTTATCGAACACCGCAATTCACAATCAGTTCAAGGGACCGTCACAATTCGCTGTTGTCGTGGCAGTCATGAATTCTGCGGAATCGGTCGAAACCCTGCACGGCCGCATGGCCGAGATCGCGGCCGGACACCCCGGGGTGCCTGCCACGTTCTGGTCGGTGTCGGAAACCGTGGACTACGCCGAGCTGCACCGGCGGTCCCAGTCGGCCGCGGCTGCCCTGGTTCGGCGCGGCGTCTCGCGTGGCGAGCCGGTCGGCATCCTGTGCCCTAACGCCCCCGAATTCCTGATCAGCCTGTTCGGGGTCGCGGCGGCGGGTGGTGCGGCCACTCCCCTGCCGTTGCCTGCGGGTGCACGGCAGATGAGCGGATACCCGCATAAACTCGCGGCCATCGTCGAGGCCGCGGGCATGCGGACCGTGCTGATGTCGCATCGGTTCGCGGAGCTGGCGGCGGTGCTCGGCGAAGCGGTGAACGTCGAATTGGTCGACACCGCAACACTGTTCGCTGAGAACGACGAGGTACCGCTGCCCACCCTCGGTCCGGACGATCTCGCCGTCGTGCAGTTCACCTCGGGCAGCACCGCGACGCCCAAAGGTGTTCGCCTGACCCACCACAACGTGCTCAGCGGGTTGGCCGCGATCCGCACCGGCATCGCGCTCGATCTCGCCGACACCGGCGGATTCTGGCTGCCGCTGTTCCACGACATGGGCCTGTTCGGCACGCTCTCGGCGATCCTGCGCGGCATCCCTGCCCACGTGTGGTCGCCGCTGGCGTTCGTCAAGGACCCCGCGCGCTGGCTCGCCGAATTCGCCGCCAGCGCAACGACGATCACCGCCATGCCGAACTTCGGCTACGAAGCGCTTCTCGCCGCGATACCGCCGGAGCAGGTGACCGACTACGACCTGAGCAGATGGCGCATCGCGTTCAACGGCTCCGAGCCGATCTCGCGGGACGTGGTCACCGCGTTCTGCGAGCGTTTCGCGCCAGCGGGTTTCGCGCCTACCACCATGTTCGGCGTCTACGGTATGGCCGAGGCCACCCTCGCCGTAGCCTTCCCGCCGGTGGGCCGAGAACCGCTGTTCGAGTGGGTCGATCGCGCGTCCCTCTCCGATGACGCACAGGCACAGCAGGTTTCGTCGGACGCCCCGGACGCGAAGGCGGTCGCCGCGGTCGGTTCCGCCGTCGACGGCCTGCGCCTGCGCATCGTCGACCAGACCGACGAGCACGAGCTGCCGGACGGCGCGGTCGGCGAGATCCTCATCCAGGGCCCGTCGGTCACCGACGGCTACCTGACTACCCAGCCCGAAACCGTGGCCGGCCTGTTCACCGACGGCTGGCTGCGCACCGGCGACCTCGGATACCTGCGCGCCGGTGAGCTTTTCGTCACCGGCCGGTGCAAGGACATGATCACCGTGCGCGGCGTCAACTACTACGCCCAGGACGTCGAGGCCGCCGTGCGCGACCTCGACGGCGTCTACAAGGGCCGCTGCACAGCCGCCACCGACCCGGACGGCGCGGACGTGATCGCGCTGATCGCCGAATCCGAACTGACCGACGCGGCCGCCGAGGCCCTCGGCGAGCGCATCAGGGCGCGGGTCGCGGCCGAACTCGGGCTGGCCGCGGTCGAGGTGTATCTGGTCGCGCCGCGCAGCATTCCACGCACCAGCAGCGGCAAGCTGCAACGGCTGGCCGCCCGCCATCTCGTCGCCGCCCGAAAGCACTGACCACCATGCCAATTCGCAACAACCGAACTGGAGTCACCTGTGCACAGCTATGAAGTCTTCCGCCATTACGAGCGCCTGCATTGGCAGCTGGCCGACCTGGACCTCGACGCCGTCGACCGCGCGCTGGTCCGTCCCGAGTACATCACGCTGGCCAAGAGCGCGACAATGGGCGAGTCCAACGTCATCGCCGCCGTGCACGGCTTCATGAACGAATTCGTCGACGACTACGACTTCTCCACCTTCGCGGTGGTGTGGGGCTATCAAGAAGTGCAGCACCACTACGCGTTTCGTTCCTGGCTTGGCGCGATCGGCGAAAGCGTGGACGACAAGGTCGTCGACTCCATGCGCGAGCCCTACGCACCGGGCAGCACGCCGTCGGCGACGCTGGCCACCAACATCATCTCCGAGCTCACGGTCAACCACATCTACCGTGCGGTGGCCAGTTGGGTGCAGGAGCCGGTGCTGAAGGGGTTGCTGCTCAACGCGAGTCGCGACGAGGCCGGGCATGCGCGTGAGTTCATCCACTACGCGACCAAGCGACTGGAGCAGCGTCCGGAAGAGCTGCCCTCGGTGTTGGAGACGCTGTACGTGTACAGCTCCGAGGCCAAGATCAAGCATCCGGTGAGCACCTTCAAGGCCGGCATCAGCGAGATGGGTGAGCACGAGACCATCGACACCGGCTTCGACCTGTTCCTCGAGGAGGTCGCGGCCGAGGGCGAGCTGGATGTGCTGCACGACAAGGTGCGTCGCACCTTCGCCAACATGACGGGACTGGACCTGTCCAGCAATGCCAAGGTCCGCCGCGCACTCGCCGACACGATCGCTTAGCGCGATGGACCGCGCTACCGCCCCCGACACCGCCGTGGAGGTGCCATGGTCGGTAATCCCCGACTACCACTGCTTCGGCTGCTCGCCACACAACCCGACCGGCCTGCGGTTGGCGTTCACCCCGCACCCGGACGGCCTGCAGGCGCGGTTCCGGCTGGGTCGCGAGTTCGAGTCATATCCCGGTGTCGTGCACGGCGGTTTGATCGGCGTGATCTGCGACGAGGTGATGGGCAACCTGATCGTGCTCGCGCGCAACTACCCCGCGTTCACGGTCTCGCAGCGCACCCGCTTCATCACACCACTGCTCGTGGACCACGAATACCGCTGCATCGCAACACTGTCCGACCAGGCACCGGATCGGCCGATCCAAGCCTGCGCCGAGATCCTCGACGGCAACGGCGCCGTCTGCGCCACCTCCACCGCCGCCTACCAACGGTTCGCGCTCGACGATGTGCGCCACCAACTCACGCTGGGCGACGACGAGGTCGCACTGCTCTCCGACGCGCTCTCCGCCGCGAATACCTTCTCTACGAATGGAGTTCACTCATGACGAATCCCGCCGACACCCTGCGCACCGTCACCGAGATCGCCGCCACCGAGACCGGCATCGCCGCGGCGGACCTGCTGCCCGACGTCGACCTGCGCGGCATGGCGGGCGTCGACTCGGTGCGCGTGCTGCGCATGGTCGCCAAGATCGAGCGCACCTACGACATCGAGCTCGAGGACGAGGACGTCTTCGGGCTGTCCACCCTCAATGATGTGGTCAAGGTCGTGGATCGGGCGTTGCAGGAGGCGGCGGCGTGACCGTCACCGACCAGCCCGTCACCGCCGACACCAATCAGCACTACGACCTGGACCCGGATATCTTCGGCCAGTTCCTCGACCCTCTGCGCAAGTACAGCTCCGCGCTGTACACCTCGGATACCGACACCCTGGAGCAGGCCCAGCGCAACAAGCTGCGCTTCGTCGCCGACCGGCTCGGGCTGCGCGGCGGCGAACGGCTCCTGGATGTCGGCTGCGGCTGGGGTTCGCTGATCCTGTTCATGGCCGAGGAATTCGGTTGTGACGCAATGGGTGTCAGCCCGGCGCCGCGGCAGCACGAGTACATCGCGGAACAGGCGGTCATGCGGGGTGTCGCCGACCGGGTACACACCCGGGTCGGGCATTTCGAGCGGCTCGAGCTGCCACCACGCAGCTTCGACGCGGTCACCCTGCTCGGCTCGATCGTGCACATGCCCGATCTCGGTGCGATCTTCCGCCGCGCCCGCGCGGTGCTGCGTCGGGGTGGCACGCTGTATGTCTCGGAGAGCTGCTTCCGGAATGCCGCGTCGCACAACGCCTTCGACAACAAGGTCGGCACCGAGTTCGTGCGCGAGGACATCTTCGGCTGGGGCGAGCTGCGGCCGCTGTCGGATCTGGTGACGGCCGCCGAGGACGCCGGCTTCGCCATCATCGCGGTGGACGATCTCACCGACCACTACCGGCGCACTATCGACGACTGGATCGCCAACGTGTACGCGTCCGCCGAGCGCATCGACGCGCACGGGCCGGGTCTGGCCGCGAAGCTGCGGCACTACCTGGAAATCGCGAACGCCGGATGGGGTTACACGACAAAGCATTACGCGCTGACGTGTCGTAACGCCCGCTGACGGTCAGGAGAGGCACATGGATATCGAGTCAACACTGATTCCGGTCGGCGAGGTGGCCGAGGCGGTGGACGGCTTCCTCGCCGCCTCCCCCTCGTCGCGGGCCTGGGATGTGGAGACCGCGTTCGACTGGTCCCGCGCCGACGCGGGCAGGCTCACCGAGGGCCAGCGGTCGGCGGTGCAGTTCGTCACGCTCATCGAGGACCACCTGCCCGGCTATTTCGAGGTCTACCACCGGTACTTCCCGGTGGACGACACGGTCAGCCGGGAGGCCTTCATCCACAACCGCGAGCTGTACCACTTCACCGTCCGCTGGGCGTTGGAGGAGGACACGCACTCGCGCGCACTGACCCGCTATCAGGAGGCGTCCGGTATCGCCGAACGCAGTTCGCTGCGTGCGGAATTGGCGATCGAGGGGCAGAAGCCGTTCGACCTGCCCTACGACCATCCGGTGCAGTTCTTCGCCTACGCGCTGGTGCAGGAGAAGGCGACGCAGATGTACTACCAGCATCTGCGCGACGTGGTCGAGGATCCCGTGCTCGCGTCGGTGCTGGCGCGGCTGTCGCGGGACGAGGCCCGGCATTTCAGCTTCATGGCCGATATGGTCGGCCGGTATCTGCGGGTGCACGGCGACGCGACGGTGGAGCCGATTCGTGACGTGATCGCCAACTTCCGGATGCCGTTGGCCGACACCATGCGTGGGTATTGGCGGTGGGCGTTGAAGATCGCCGATGTGGCGTCCTATGACCACACCGAGGCGTATGAACATCTCGTGAAAGTGATCGACCGTACGGTTGACGCCCGCACCGATCGTTTGGACGAATTGGTGCGATTCATCGAGGAATGCCACACTCTCGGCTGATCGGCGGCCACAGAATTGGCCCTGCTCCCGAAATTCATTCGGAAGCAGGGCCATTCGCGTTGACTACTTCTCCGGGTTCAGCACCAGAATCGTGGTGGACCCGTGCGCGATCAGTTTGCCGTTGCCGTCGACAATCCGTCCCTCGGCCGTCGCGGTCCGCCTGCCGACGTGAATCGCGTTGGCCTCGCAGGTGAGTCGCGAGCCGTCCAGGGTGACCGATCGGATGAAGTTCACCTTGAGCTCCAACGTCGTATAGGCCACGCCATCACCGAGTTTGGTGAACACGGCGCTGCCCATCGCGGTGTCCATCAGGGTCGCGATGACGCCGCCGTGCACGGTGAACATGGCGTTGATGGTGGCCGGGTTCGGGTCGAGGTAGTACCGCGTGTAGCCGTCTCCCGCGGTCTCCAGCCGGATCCCCAGCGACGCGCCGACGCCCAGGTTCTCCTGCAGTCCACGCTCGAAAACCGTGGTCAGTTCGTGTACTCGGGACACCACGGTGGCGTCGGCCGGTGTGCCTGCGCCGTTGGCGTGCGTGGCCGGCTCGTTGGCATGTGTCTCGGTGCTGGTCATGGCCTCTTCCTCCCTGGCGAACGATGCCAGGCCATTCGATCAGCGTCCGGTGAACGCCAGCAGGCTTGCCGCCATTGCATATTCAGCTTCGATCGAGTGATCGAAACAAGAGGACGGTCAGACGTGCACCAGGACGTTGGTGTCGTCGGCGTCGACCAGGCCGAAGCCGGTGCGCTGCTCGATCTCGGTGAGCCTGCGCAGGATGGTGTCCGGGTCGGTGAAGCCGTGCAGGGTCAGTTCGGCCAGCAGCTGGCCGCGAAAGGGCATGAGCGGGGCCACTGCGCCGAGGATGACCAATGCTTCGAGGAGATCGCGGTCGTAATCGAGCAGCGCGTACACGCCGCCGGAATCGAGGGTGCGCATCACGTCATCGAGTCGGTCATCGGGCACTGTGTTGAGGCCGCTGTCCAGGTAGAGGTTCCGGGCGACCTCGGGGAGCTGTTCCTGAACAGCGGCGAGCAGGACAGCCTGCGGCGTTCCGTCGAGGACACTGTCGACGACGAGCCGCATCCGCTCGAACAGCTCCACATACCGCTCGCCAGGTTGCGCGTGGGTGCGCAACAGCGCCCTTTCCTCGGCGTTGTCGGGACCGATGCCCGGTGCGACGATATCGATCACCGACTCCGGGCCGTGTACGACGACCGCCCGATGCAGGCCCGGGGACAGCGCGCTGAATACCAATTCCACTGTGCCGGGACCAGATTGCGGCGAGGCCTGCGGCGCGCGCCCGCGCAGTAGCACGCAGTTGCCGAGCCGCACAACGTATTTGCCACGCCTGGCAACCGTCACCTGAACATCCTCGGTGCCGAGCCGCACGATATGGCGACGGTCGAGCAGCACACCGAACGCCTGGCGCAACCCCGCGGCGAGTTTCGTGTCGGCATTGCCGGCCGCCTGTTCCGCCTCGGCGTCCAGCTCCGCGAGCAACGTCGCATACTCACGTTGACCCGCTCGCCAGCGGGCAGACGAAACATGCAACGGGGAAGCCCATTTCGCAGAATCCGTCGGCTCGTGATGCAGAATCAGGTCTTCGAGCGTTGCGACATCGGCCTCGGTGATATGTGCCAGTTCACGCACCCGTCGGTTGAGGTGGCCGACGATCAGGTTGGCCAGCTTGCCCATGTCCTTTTCGCCGGTGCCGAGCAGGATTTCGACGAGCCGCCGGTCCTCGAAGAAGAACCCGCGCAGCAAGGCGAGTGCCAAATCTGTTTCGGCGTAGAGCCGCCCGCAGCGGCGACGCACGTCGCGCCACATGCTCTTGACACTCAGGTAGCCGAGCAGGTAGCCGTCGCTGTCGTCGGCGAGACTGGTCGCGAGCACATTCACCTTGCGGCGGATACCTGCCTCGCTGACCCGAATCGTCCTGAGGTGCCCGCTGATCGGCAACGACATCGCCAACGTGGCGGCTCGATCACCGATCATCGGCGCGAGCTTGCCATCCACCGCGGGGCTGAGGATGTGCGGCGCCTTCCCGGAGAACAGGTTGATCGCGGCCAGCATCGGCGCCGTCACCACCGTGCTGCGGACGGTATTCGCATCGAATTCGGCGAACAGCGCCAATCCCTCGATCAGCGGCCGCAGCACCGCGGTCACCGTCTGATAGGCCACCGCGTCCCGCTGGATCCGATCCACGGCCCGCTCGTTGCCGCTCAGCGCGGCCTGCGCCATCCGGTACTGCAGCCCGGTGATCGCGAAGCCGACCGCCGTGTGAAAGCACCAGTGATGGGTGAACTCGTGCAGGCACCCGAGCGTCAGGTCCGGCGAGCCTTTGCCCGGATGCAACAGCTCGTCGAGGTGGTCGGCGAGCCGGACGGCACCGAGGTGGGTCAGGTTGCTGGAAAGGTCTGTCCAGCTACGGGTTTGCGCCATCGTCGCCCTCGGGCAAGCCCCGCAGGCCCAGACCGTCGATGAGCTGCTTGATCACCTGCGCGTCCGGCGCCTCGCTCTCACTGAACGAGATGATCGCCGAACGGTCCACCTCGCTGCCGTCGGAGTACAACACCTTGGCGCGCAACTCGATCCGCTGTTTGCGGCGATTCTTCAACGCCCACGCGGCCAGCGCCTGGATCGTCGGAATCGCGAAGGCCACGGCGAGCACCAGCATGGTCGGCTCGCCGTACCGGCTACCCGGCACCGCCTCCGGCGTCAATCCCGGTGACTGCGTGGCCAATTCGCGGCTGATATCCCGGACATCGGCGTGGTCCAAGTCGAACAACGTGATCTTCACCGGTTCGGCGGTCATCTGACGACTCCCAGCTCTCGACCCGCCGCGACCCTTTCGCCGCAAGCGCTGGCAACCGAGTATCGAGCAATTTCGCCCCGCTGTTAGCGAATCCGGATTACTCGTGTTCCGGCACGCCGAGCACCTGCCTGCCGATCTCGCCCGCGAGCACCTCGGTCGAGGATCGCCCGCGACTGCGCGTGCTCGATCAGCGCGGCCAGCGCCGCGTCGGCGATGCCGAGCGAGATCGCGGGCAGACCGGCTCGAATCACCGCGTAATCACCGAATCCCGGTGCGCGACCGCGATATTCGGCGCGCAGCAGCGTGTTGTCGAACGACTGCAGCTGGCTGCGGGCGGAACGGACAAGGCTGGCGCCTCGAGTCAGCTATGCCGCTGCGGGGCGGCCGGTTCCGGTGCGGCGCAAGCCTTTGTAGTCGTAGAAGCGGGTGATCGCGAGCCCGAGGACGAGGCCGACGGCCAGGCCGAGGGCAGCCATCCAGACGCCTCGACTGAGGCCCGCCGGGCCGCTGGCGTCGAAGTAGAGGATCGCGCGGACACCGAGGAAGACCTGGTGCATCGGCTCGAAAGAGGCCAGCCAGCCGAAGTATTTCGGTGTCGCCTCGATCGGCACGGTGCCGCCCGAGGAGGGCAGGCCGAGGATGATGAACAGGATCAGGTTGATCAGCAGGCCCGCCGAACCGACGGCCGCGAGCACGGACAGACCCGTGACGCCGACCGCGATGATGGCCAGCGCGCTGTAGAGGAACAGTCCGAGCGGGTGGTCGATCGGCATGCCCAACGCCTTCGCGACGAGAAGGAACACGCCAGCAACGACATTCGCGGTCACCACCATCACCCCCCACTTGATCAGCAACGTATGGAACCGCGAGATGGGTGTCGGCGGGAAGTGGACGAACCACGGCCCGTATTCGGTGGGCACGAAGCCGAGTTGCGCGTCGATCATCGTGTGGATGGTCATCGAGCCGACCAGACCGGCCAGCAGAAGCAGCAGTGCGTAGAAGAACGCCGTCAGGCCTTGCCCGGTGCCGCTGGGCAACGGATGGAACGGTTGGGTGACGATCTGCAGCGGCTCGGCGAGGGCAACCCGGGTGGCGCCGCTCAGCTCAGGTGCGGGCGGTCTGCCCGGCGGCGTCAGTTGTGCCTGCACCTGCTCGGTCAACTGCGCGCCGACCTGCTTGTTCACCTGGTCCAGGGCCTGAGTGCCGATCTGCGTGACGATCTCGGTGACGAAGGCACCGCTGCGCGGATTGGTCTGCAACGTGATGATCGGCCGTTGGATGTCACCGGGAACCACGCTGCCGACACCGAGGATGCCCAATCGTTTGCTGAAGTCACTCGGAATCAAGATGGTGCCGTAGACCTTGTTGTCCTGCATCCGCAGCGACGCCTCGTTGACGGGCAGCACCTGCAGATCGATCTTGTCCGCTGGCACCGCCTTTTTCAGCCCCTCGGTCACCTCGTCACCGAATTTGACCAGCCGCTCCTGCCCCGCCGCACCGATCGTGTCGCCGACATCCTGATTGACCAGCGCGATGGGGAAATCGTGCATGTTCTCTTCCGGATCGACCACATAGTCGAGATACATCGTGCCGAGCAGGGCCATGAACACGGCCAGAATGGCGACCGGCAAGAGCCACAGGCGCAGCCCGAGGCGTCGGTCCGAACGAGCTGCATCCACGCTGTCCGTAGTCACGGTCTCGGACGGTAGCAGCAGACCGGACGCGGATTCGGGAGCTTCGCCGGGCTGTTTGCTGTGAGGATGCGAAGTAGGCCGACCACGGCGAAGTCAGCAAACCAATTGCGAAACGCAATCAGATGACCTACCGTGATCCCACCGATTGCAGACTGCAAGCAGCTCTTGGGAGAAGCCAATGCGAGACACCGAGCCGCAGATCGCCGACGGAAAGGTGCTCTGGCACTTCACGATGTCCCTGGACGGCTTCGTCGCCGGGCCGAACAACGAGCTCGACTGGTTGACCGGTTTCTCGTTCCGCCCGGGACTGATCGGCGAATATGTCGAGACCCCCGGCGCTGTGCTCGGCGGCCGCAAGGGTTGGGACGCCGCCGGCGACAACCGCCCGTACGGCGGCGCCTGGCACGGACCGATCTTCGTACTCACCCACCACCCCGAGGACGCACAACCCGCCGACCGGGTCACCTTCCTGAATTGCCACCTCGCCGAAGCGGTGCGGATCGCGCGCGCGGCGGCGGGCGGCAAAAACCTCGAAGTGTTCTCACCGACGATCGGCCGTCAGCTGCTCGAACTGGGACTCATCGACGAGATCGACCTGCACATCGCACCGGTCCTGCTCGGCGACGGCATCCGGTTGTACGACAATCCCGGCGGCGTCCCGATCCACCTGCACGAGATCGGTTCGGACGGCCTACCGATGGCCGTCAACGTGCGGTACCGACCGAGCAAGGACTAGGGCGAGCGCAGATCGAGGCGGCGCATCACTCGATCGACCAGATCCGGTGGCACGCCGGGTTCTCGCCGGGCGGTCATCGCCTCGGCACGTCCAGCCGTCAGTATTTCCTGATTGATCCGGTCGAGCTTGCGATTGAGCCGGAAGCTTCGCTCGGCCGCCGCCTTGGCGTCGTCGGCGGCTTCGGGATCGGCTCTGGCGAGCCGTCTTTCGATGCCGACGTGTACTCGGTCGTAGACCTCGTCGGGCAGGTTCTCGGTGTGCGCCACCTCCTGTAGACGGCTGAGCTCCGCGCGCAGGATGCGGGTCCACAACTGGCGCTCCATGTTTCGCTCCGCTTCGGTATCGACGCGAACTCCGGTGGCGCGCACCACAAGTGACAGCGTCGGCCCCTGGATCAGCAAGGTGAACAGCACCAAAGCGAAGGCGGTGAACAGGATTCCGCTGCGCCACGGGAAGTCGGCGCCCGACTCGGTGGTCAACGGCACGGCCAAGGCCAGCGCGACCGTGGCCACGCCGCGCTGCCCCGCCCACCACGTCACCATGGTCTCGCGCCAGGTGTACGGCTCGTCGGCTTCTCGACGCCGCCACCAACGACCGAACACCGCCCAGGTCGCCATCAACCAGACCAGCCGAACACCCACGACAGCACCGATCACCGCACCGGAAACACCGAGGAAGCGCGGCCAATCCGGCCCCACGTCACGCAGCACGGTCGCCAGTTCCAGGCCGATCAGGCCGAAAGCGATTCCGGTGACGAGCATTTCGATGATCGACCAAAACGAATCGCCGATCAGCCGATAGTCACTGTCGCCGAAATCGGTGGCGGCGTCGGTCAGATACAGCGCGCACACCAGTACCGCGAGCACCGCCGAACCACCCCAGGCCTCGGCCAACCGATAGGCGGCGAACGGCAAGGCCAGACCCAACGCCACCTGCCACGCCGCCTCGTCCAGCCTGCGCATCAGCCAACTGCCGCCCCAGCCGAACACCAACCCGACCGCAACGCCGACCACCGCGGACACCACGAAATCCAGCGCCGCCGACATGGCGGAGAACTCGCCGGTGACCACCGCCTGCACCGCGATCCCGTACAGCACGATCGCGGTGACGTCATTGAACAGCCCCTCCCCCTCCAGCACCGCGACCAACCGGCGCGGCAACCCGAGCCGACCGGCCAGCGCGCCGACCGCCACCGGGTCCGGCGGCGCCACCAGCGCGCCGAGCACGAACGCGACGGCTAGCGGCACCGCGGGCTCCCACAGATGCACCGCCACCGCGACCACCGCCGCGGTGGCCACCACCAACCCGACCGCCTGCAGCGCGATCGCACTCCAGTTCTGCGCGAAGGTCCGCCACGAGGTGCGCCGGGCCGCCGCGTACAGCAGCGGCGGAAGCAGCAGCGGCAGAATCAGATCCGGCGCGACCCGGACATCAGGCACCGCCGGGATCAACGCGAGCACGCAGCCGAACACCGTCATCAAGACGGCCGGGGCTACGCCGAGCCGCCGCCCGATCGGCTGGGCGAGGATCGTGCCGAACAGCACGAGAAACGGCAACTCCAGATGACTCACGCCAACCCAGGCTGCCGCTACTTGCTGAGAGGCAACATTGCGCGAGCCTGAGAATCGCTGATGTGTCCGGTCGGCCCCATGCTCAGCCCTGCACGCTGCCCGCAGCGGTCTCGATGAGATCCGTGACCGCCTTGGGCTGCGACAACGCGACCGCGTGGCTGCCCGACTGCTCGACGGTGGTCGCATTCATCCGCTTGGCCATTTCGCGTTGTCCGTCGGCCGGGATCATGTGATCGTCCTTGGCCACCAGCGCCCAGCTCGGCAGCGACTTCCAGGCCGGGACACCGCTCGGCTCCATGAACGAGGCCACCGCGATCGGGCGTTGCGCGGCGGCGAGCACGGTGGTCTCGCTCTCCGGCAGGTCCTGGGCGAAGTTGTCGTGGAACTTGTCCGGCGCGATGGTCAGCTCCTGACCGGACCCGCCGCCGGGCAGCGGGAACTCGTGCGGGACACCGATTTTGGTGGCCGGCCCGCCGAACTTCGCGTCCAGCGCGCCGACCGGCTCGCCCTGGTCCGGGGAGAACGCGGCCACATAGACCAGGCCGGCCGCCTTGGGCGAACCCGTCGCGGCGTTGGTGATCACGGCGCCGCCGTAGGAGTGGCCGACCAGGATCGTCTTTCCGGGCAACCCGTCCAGCACGCTGCGGATGTACGCGGCGTCGTAGGTGAGCCCGCGCAGCGGCACGGCCGCGGTCGTCACCTGGTAGCCGTCGCGTTGCAGTTGCGCGGCCACCTTGCTCCAGCTCGACCCGTCGGCGAAGGCGCCGTGCACCAGCAGGACGGCGGGCTTGTTCCCGTTCGGCGCGGGCGTCGGCTCGCTGTCGGCGGACGCGGTGCAGGCCGAGGCGGTCATGCCCAGCGTGATCGCGGCGACAGTCAGCGCGGCGGCACGCAGGCCGCGACCCGCCGAACCGGTACGGCTCGTGTTGTCGCAAGATGTGTTGTTGCGCATGGTTTTTCGACCCTCTCAACGATGGAACTACGGACTCTCGCGGCGAGCAAGCTCCAAGTTAGCTGGACAATCAGTCAATAGCTATGCTTCAGAAGCCGAGATACTTTGCCGAAACTCCAGGAGCGTCGACCGTGTTCAGCCAGTCCGAGGACCTCGACGCCTTCTCCGAGATCCTGGAGGCGGTCCGACTGCACGGGGACACCGTCGCCCGGTTCGCCCCGCCGCCGCCGTTCGAGGTGACCATCCCGGACGGCATCCGGCTGCTGCACATCGTGGAGCGCGGCACCATCCGGCTGCGCGTCGGCGACGACCCGCCGATCCTGCTCGGCCCCGGCGACCTGGTGTTACTCGGCTGCGGCGATGCCCATTCGCTCAGCGCCGGCACCGGCGCGACGCCGCGGCCGCTGCGGGATTCGGACACCTTCCGCCTCGACTCCGAGCTCGCCGATCCCGAGGCGCCTCGCTGGGTCACCGGAACGTTCGCGGTGCAGGAGGCCATCGCGGCCCCGCTGTTGTCGGTGTTGCCCCGGGCGATCCACATTCCGGCGGACCCGAGTCACCGCCCCTGGCTCGCGGCCATCCTGCCGGTCTTGCTCATCGAGGTAACCAGCCCGAATCCTGGTGCCACAGCCATGATTTCGCGGGTGCTCGATCTGCTATTCATCCACACCCTGCGCGCTTGGTTCGCCGGACACGACGCCGAACCGGGCTGGCTCACGGCGGCGATGGATCCCGCGCTCGGACCGGTGCTTGCCGCCATCCACCGGGATCCGACCAAGCCATGGACGGTGACGACGCTGGCCAGGGACGCCCGGATGTCCCGTTCCGCCTTCGCCGAACGCTTCACCCGCCTGCTCGGACGCGCCCCGGCGGCCTACGTCACCGAGCGCCGCCTCGACCACGCCGCCGAGCTGCTGCGCTCCACCACCGATCCGGTCTCCCACGTCGCCGCCGACATCGGCTACACCTCCAACGCCGCGTTCAGCCGCGCCTTTCAACGCCGCTACGGTGACGCACCGCAACGCTGGCGCAAGCTGACAGTGCGGTGAACGAGATGTCCGGTGGACGTCCGGGCGATCACCGTTTGGGGTGCGCCGAACTGCGGCAATCTGGTGCTTACGACGCAGTTCCCCGAGGTGGTGAAAGGAGAGTCCGATGATTATCGGAATGGTTAGCCACTGGGTTCGTTCAGTGCTCGAGCTAATCGGCATTTGACCCGGCGGTCCGAACATCCCCTAGCGCGCGGCGGCCCGCGAGACCTTGCTGTCTCGCGGGCCGCCGACCCTCGACTGACGGGTAATCTGAAGCCCATGGACGCAGCCACTGCGACCGTCGGTGTCGAGGAGGAATTTCTCCTCGCCGACCCCGAAACCGGTGCGCCAGTCGCGAAAAACGTCGAGGTCGCCCGGACCGCGGCCGAACTCGGCATCGACCTCCAACTAGAACTCACCCGATGCCAGGTGGAAACCAGCACCGGCGTACACAACGACGCCACCGAACTCGCCACGGAATTGCGCGACCTGCGCTGCGGAATCGCCGCCTGCGCGGAGAAGAACGGCACCCAGCTGCTCGCGGTCGCCATTCCGCCGACCGTGCCGGACAAGTTCCCGATCACCGATACGCCCCGCTATCAACGGATCGCGGCCGCCTTCGGCATGCTCGCGCAGGAGCAGGGGCTGTGCGGCTGTCACGTGCACGTGGCGGTGCCCGATCGCGAAACCGCCTTGCAGGTCAGTAATTTCCTGCGCCCGTGGTTGCCGCTGTTCTTGGCGCTCACCGCGAATTCGGCCATCTATCGCGGCATCGATACGGGCTTCGCCAGTTGGCGCAGCATTCTGTGGCGGCGCTGGCCCAGTGCCGGTCCGCCACCGTATTTCGGGTCGGTCGCCGAATACGATGCGATGGTCGCGATGATGCTGGCGAGCAGCAGCATCCTGGACAAGAAGATGGTCTATTGGGATGTGCGGCCGTCACCGAGTTTTCCGACAGTGGAGATCCGGGTCAGCGACGTGCCCGCGACGGTCGAGGAGACGGTCTTACTCGCGACCCTGGTCCGCGCGACGGTGATGACCGCACAGAACTCGTTGGCGCACAATATAACCGCGCCGCCGGTCAGTGACGAGGTATTGCGCGCGGCATACTGGAAAGCCGCCCGCACCGGACTCGACGGCGAGGCCGTCGACCCGGTACACGGACGCATCATGCCGGTGCAGGACCTGCTCGCCGAGCTCATCGCCCACGTCGGTCCGGCCCTCGACGAGCTCGGCGACCAGCAACTCGTCACCGACTCCGTTGCCGCCGTGCTGACCCGCGGCAACGGAGCGATGCGGCAGCTCAACGCTTTTCGCGCCGACCACGACGTCACCGATGTCGTGACCGAGCTGGCGGCGGCCACCTTGGCAGGCTGCCGCGCAACTACAACCACATGAGACAGAATATGTGCCCCACCGGATCGGCGTAGACCCGGAACTGCTCGCTATCGTTGGGCTGCACCAGTTTTGCTCCGAGCGCGAGCGCCATAGGCTCCGCCTCCTCGATGTCGTCGACCAAGACATCGAAGTGAATCTGCTGGGAAGCTCCGGGATCCGGGAAACGCGGCGGTTTGTACTGCGGCGCTGCTTGAAAGACGATGCGCCTGCCGTCGCCGTCCACGGTGACGACCCAGGTGTCGTCCTCGTTCTCGGTCATTTCGAGGCCGAGCAGGGCGATATAGAACTCGGCGAGCTTGCGCGGCTCCGGACAATCCAGCACCACGCTACGCAAACGCCCGACAGGGCGGTCTGACGTCATGAGAGATCTCCTTCCATCGGCACCCTGGTCGCCTACCCGGCGTCGACGGCGGTCAAACGTCGCTCCAGCAATGATGAAATGCGTTGTGGTCAAATACGATTCGATACCGAAGGACACCCTCTCCCCCGCTCGGCCTCCTAACATAGGAGGCGACACAGTTCAGCAGACGAGGGGGCAATCGAGATGAACGACCTGACCCACGTGATCGACCAATCCAAGCCGAGTATCGCCCGGGTGTACGACTACCTACTCGGCGGCAAGGACAACTTCGCCGTCGACCGGACGATCGGCGACCAATTCAAGAAGAACCTGCCCGGCTCGGTCGCGATCGCCACCACCAACCGGCAGGCGCTGATCCGCGCCGTCCGCGATCTCGCCCGCGACGGCATGCGGCAGTTCATCGACCTGGGCAGCGGCCTGCCCACCGCCGACAACGTGCATCAGGTCGCGCGCCGCCACACCGCCGACGCCAAGGTGGTCTACATCGACAACGATCCCATCGTGCTCGCGCACGGCCGCGCGCTGCTGGCCACCGACACCAATACCACCGTCTTCCAGGCGGATCTGCGCGACCCGCGCACGATTCGGGAGCGCCGCGAGATCGTCGAGACGATCGATTTCGACCAGCCCGTCGCCATCATCTTCAGCGCCATCCTGCACCACCTCAACGACGACGAGGACCCGGCCGCGGTGGTGCGCTACTGGTCCGAGCAGCTGGCGGCCGGAAGCATGGTGTACATCTCACACTTCCGCTCGGGCGAGAACCGCGAGACCGCCACCGCCGAGCAGACGCTCCAGTCGACGTTCGGGCGCGGCCGCTGGCGCACCGACCAGGAGATCGCGGCGCTCTTCGGCGACCTGGACGTCCTCGAACCCGGCATCGTGCCCTGCGCGAGCTGGCGGCCGGATCTGACGGCCGTGGACGAGACGACACCCGGCCGCGCACTGACCGTCTGGGAGCAGCTCATCGTCAGCGGATTGGCCCGCAAGGCCTAGACATACGAAAGGGGCGCCGCACGATTGCGGCGCCCCTGGCTCGAAAACTGTTACTACTCAGCAGGTTCCAGGATGACCGGGAGCTTGCCGTGACCGTTCGAGATGAAGCTGACCACGGTCCCCAGCTCCGCCGGATCCGCCGCCAACCGCATGTTCGGGAAGCGCGCGAAGATGGCGGGCAGTGCCAGCGCCGCCTCCAGCCGGGCCAGCGGCGCACCGAGGCAGTGGTGCACGCCGTGGCCGAAGGCCAAGTGGTCCTTGGTAACTCGGGTCACGTCGAAATCGTCGGCGGTCTCGCCGTGCACCTTCGGGTCCCGGTTGGCCGCGGCGTAGGCGGGCAGAATCGGCTCGCCCTTGGCGATCCGCACGCCCTCGATCTCGATGTCATCGACCGCGAATCGCAGCGGCAGGTGCGCGACCGGCGCCTCGAAGCGTAGCGACTCCTCGATCAGATCCGACCAGCCGACCTTGCCCTCGAGCACCGTCGCGCGCTGCTCCGGCCGGGTGAGCAACGCGTAGATCGCCTGGTCGAGCAGGTTGACCGTGGTCTCGTGGCCGGCGCTGATGACGAGCAGCAGCGTGTCGATGAGCTCCTGCTCGGTGAGCTTGGAGCCGTCGTCCTCGCTGCGGTGCGAGATCAGCAGGCTGGTCATGTCATCGCTGGGATTTTCGCGACGGTAGGCCACCAACTCCGCGAGGATGCGGTACATCTCCATGTAGTTGGCCTGCGACTCCTCCGGGCTGAGGGCGGTGTCGAAGATGCCGTCGACGCACTTGCGCAGGCCGGGGTTCAACGACTCCGGCACGCCCATCAGTTCGGAGATGACCTCGATCGGCACCGGATACGCGAAACCCTCACGCAGATCGACCACTTCGCCCTTGGGCAGCGCCGCGAGCTCGGCGATGAGCCGCTCGACGATCCGGTCGATTCGTGGCCGCATCGCCTCGGTGCGACGGTGGGTGAACGCCGGAGCGACGAGCTTGCGTAGTCGCCGGTGGTCGGCGCCGTACGCGGTGAACATGTTGTTCACCGCGACCCAGAGGAACAGCGGCCAGTCCTGCGGCACTTCACCTTTGGCGAAGGCGGGCCAGTGTTGTCTGGCATCCTTGGACACCTTCGGATCGACGAGCAATCGCTTCAGCAGATCGGCGTCGGTGATCGACCAGGCCCGCACGCCGCCGGGCAGCTCCACCAGGGTGGCCGGTCCACGCTCCCGCAGGCGCGCGGATTCGCCTTGAATGTCGGCGCCCGTCGGGTCTAGGACTAGCGGCTCAGTGTCCATCGGGGTCTCCTTAAAACACGTTCAACGGTGGTGACTTCGGAAACACTACCGGGAGGGAGACCAGCGCTCGGTGGAAAGGACCTGGCCGCCAAGACAATTCACCAGCGGCGACGGCAAGATCCAACTCTGGCAACGCATCCAGCAGCTGGTCGATGGCGTCCTGCACAATCAGGTAGGCCATCGACCTGGCGGGGCAGGCGTGCGGCCCGACGCTCCATGCCAGATGCGATCGATTGTCCACGTACTCACCGACACTGATGGTCGGGTCGTTGTTGCAGCCGGACATGCTGATCACGACCGGCTGGTGCGCAGGCAGCCAAACCCCATCGATCAGTATCGGTTGCCTCGGGTAGGACACGCAATAGTTCGCCATCGGCGGGTCGGTGAACAGCACCTCCTCGAGCGCGTCGCGCGTCGAAAGACTACCGCCCAGAACGTTTCCGGCGAACCGGTCGTCGGTGAGCATCAGCAGCAACGTGTTGACGATCAGGTTCTGCTGCGGCTCGATACCCGCGCCGTACAACGTGACGAGCTGGTGGATCATCTCCACGTCGTCGAGCTTGGCGGGATGGGCGAGCAAGCGCGAGGTGATGTCGTCGCCGGGCTCTTTGCGCTTCGAGTTGACCAGATCGAACAGCGCGTCGGTGAGCATCGCGTTGCCCTTGTCGGCGTTCACGCCCTCGAAGATCGCGGCCATGCCGGTGGCGACCTGCTGGCCGATCTCCGGCGAGCAGCCGAGCGTGGCGTTGAGCACCGCGAAGGTGAGCGGAAAGGCGTACTGGCTGATCAGGTCCGCGGCGCCGTCCTGACAGAACGCGTTGATCAGCGGGATGGCGATCCGCTCGACGGTGGCGTGCAGGCTGTGCAGGTCGACCTCGGCGATGGCGGCCACGTTGGCCTGCCGGTACTTGCTGTGATCGAGCCCCGCGCTGCGCAGTGCGTTCGGCCGCCACTCCAGCATCGGCAGGATCGGGCACTCGCCGGGCACACCCTTCTGCCAGACGCGCGGGTCGGCCGGGAAATGCTCGGGGTCATTGAGGATGCGCAGCGCGGTGTGGTATCCGATCACCAGCGTGGCGGGCACGTCCGGCGAGAGGTTCACCGGCACCAATGAGCCGTATTGGCGGCGCATCTCGCGGTAGGCGAGGTGCGGGTCGGCGGCGAATTCCTCCGAGTACAGCGACACCCGTGGGCCGTCGGTGTCGATCGGTGATCCGTGCTGGACCGGGCAGGAACGCGGGGGCGTGGTCAAAGTCGTGACTCCTGACGATGGAACAGGAATTCAACAAGCGTGATCAGGGATCGCAAGCACGTGCCCCGGTCACGCGCGTCTAAGGAGGTAAGCGGGGTATCGGGCGTTAAATCCAGTGCGTCGCGGACCTCGCCCAGCGGAAAGTTCTTGAAGCCTTCGAATTGGTTGACCGCTACCGAGTACGGCACACCGCGCTCCTCGAGCACCGAGAGCACCTCGTCGGATTTCTCGATGCGCCGGGTGTCGACCAGCACCAGCGCGCCGAGCGCGCCGCGAGCCAGTTCCTCCCACAGCGGGACGAACCGCTGCTGGCCCGGCGTACCGAACAGGTACAGCGCCAGTTGCGGGTTCAGCGTGATGCGGCCGAAGTCCATCGCCACGGTCGTCTGGGATTTGCCGGGCAGGCCGGCCATGTCGTCGACGCCGACGCTGGCCTCGGTGATCGTCTCCTCGGTGCGCAGCGGCTTGATCTCCGACACGCTGCTCACGAAGGTGGTCTTGCCCACCCCGAAATTGCCTGCCACTAAAAGCTTTACGGAACGAGTAACGGTCTCCGGCACATAGTCGACTGGACGATCAGACGGCGAGAGCACGGAGCCCATTAAGTACCTCCTCGAGCAGAGCGATCTCCGGCAGGTTCTCGGCCGGGGTAGGCGTAACCAGATGTCCGTTGTCCATCAGATCTGCCGCGATGATCTTGACAACGGACGGCGGCAGATCGAGATACGCGGCGATCTCGGCGATCGACAGCGTGCCTCGGCGGCTACAGAGCTTGATGACCCGGCGTGCGTCGGGCGCGGCACCCGGTGACGGGTCCTTTGCGGCACGGACCAAGGTGACCAGGTCCAACTCGCGAGTGGGACGGGTGCGTCCCCCGGTGCGCACATATGCCCGAACCAAATCGGGATCACGCCGGGCCCGTGGTGTCATGGCAATTCGCCACCATCAACGCGCCTGCGCGGCTGGCTGCCCAGCTCGTGCCCGACCCGGCCGGCGAGTTCGTTCATCCGATGCGCGATGAGCGCGACGTCGATCTCGGGGGTGGTCGCGACGCCGAGCAGCGCGCCGTCACCCGCGGCGGTGATCAGGATCATGCCCTGGTCGTACTCGGTCATGTTCTGCCGCACACCGTTGTCGGCGTCGCCGCAGAACTCGCCGAGCGCCTTGCCGAGCGAGCGCAGGCCCGACGCGGCGGCGGAGAAACGCTCCGCCTGGTCGCGTTCGATCCCCGCGGAATGCGCGATCCGTAAGCCGTCCTCGGACAGCAGGACCGAGAATCGGACGCCCGGCACGCTGAGATCTTCGAGTAGCCAGCCCAGCTTGTTACTGCTGTCGGTCACGGGAGTGCGGCCTCGCACATCCGTGACTTGCAAGCGCTCTGAGGCCATCAGGATGTCATCCCTTCCGTGTGATCGGAGTTATCGGACTGTTCGGTGGCGGCTGCACGGCCGCTCTGCGAACCGGTGTGCCAGGCCGCGGCGACGTCGGGCCGGGCCAGGCCGGGCTCGGTGCGCGGCCCGACGGGGGCCAGCGCGACGGTCCGGCGGCGTCGTTTGGGTAAGCCGCCGCTGGTGATCTCGTGCACGGCGAATGGCTCACTCTCACTTGGCTCTTCGATCTCCGGTGCCCGGTGCGAGGCGGTGGTGGTGGCCGACGCGGGCGCCGGCTCGGCCGGGATCTCGACCTCGCGCGCGGGCACGAACTCCTGCTGCTCGGGCTGCGGGGTCATCAGCAGCGCCTCGGGGATGTAGACCATCGCGCGCATGCCGCCGTAGACGTTCGGGCCGTCGATATAGACGGTGAAGCCGTAGCGGCGGGCCAGCGCGGCGATGCCGGGGAAGCCGACCTTGGGTGACGGGCCGAGCTGGTGGATGTCGACCGAGCGCTCGTGCGCGAGCACCTGCCTGGCCTCCTCCATCTGCTCGGCGTTCATCCGCACGCCCGCGTCGTCGATGATCACGGTGACGCCGTGGTGGCCCTCCTGGAAGGAGACATCCACGAAAGACGTTGGCGGAGAATAGCGCAACGCGTTGTCGAGCAGAGTCGCCAAGGTGTGCACCAGCGGCTCGACGGCGCGGCTGATGACCACCCGGTCCAGCTGGCCGGGGCGCACCCGCAGGTAGTCGCGGACGCGGCCGGTCGCACCACCGATGACGTCGGTGAGCGACTGGGCGGGCCAGCGCCGGCCGGGCAGGCCGCCGCAGACGATCACGTAGGACTGCGCCTGGCGGATCATCTGCTGCACGGTGTGGTCGATGCGGGTGAGGGTTTCGTACACCTCGTCGTTGCGGTGCTCACGCAACGCGGCGCTGACCACCTGGCTGACGTCGGCGCCGAGACTGACCACCGACGTGCCGAACGAGCGCACCGCCGCACTGGTCGCCTGCCTGGACGCGGTGGACACCTCGGTGCGCACCTTGTCCTCGGCGGTCTTCATCGCCTGCTGGGCCTCGTGGTTGGTCTGGTCCCTGGTCTCGGACCGCAGCAGACTCAGGTCGTCGGCGTAGCGCTCGGCGATCCACCGCAATACCTGCGCGGTGCGCGAATTCTCCAGGCCCGGCGGCACTTCGACCGTGGGTGCCTGGCTGTCGAAGCGTCTGATCGCCTCGGCTACCGAAGGCATCGTGGTAGTCGCGAAGCGCTCGACGGCTTCCTCCGCGGCTCGTTGCTCTCTGCTGAGTGCTTCGGCCCTGGCTCGCTGCTGTCGCGCGTATTGCACTGCGTACAACGCGACCGCTGCCACTATCACGAGAGCAGCGGCGAGGATCCATGAAAGCACCACGGCGATATCTTGATTCATCAGTTCTTTCGTCGTCGATTGGCGCCGAGGAATCGACTCTCCGTCATGTGCTTCGTCTCGCCTTCCTCGCGACGCCGACCAGCACACCCTGGTCGGATCTGGTCCACGTCGGGAGGGACCGGCTACCTGCCGAACAACAGATTGTGTCCGAACAGTTACCAGAACCCGACGTCCCGACATTAGCAGCTATGCAACCAGTTCTCTTCAGATCCACTCACATGATTGCGTTTGCAGACAACAGATGCCGACTGCCGCAACATGCGCAATAATGCTGCGCCACTGCTGATCACGACCGCTTGCCACGCGATGACCAGCGGTCTTTCCAGTGTTGCGATAGAGGACACATCATCCGATTTATCGGCGGCACCGCGTATCCCACGCATGCTGTCAACCGCGCCTATCCGAAGCGGGTGGGAGAACAGGGTATTCGGCCACAGTCGCGACCAGAAGTTTGCTGGAACGTCCAGTTTGTTCTCAGACAGTGTCGCGAGGCCCGACAACAACGCCACTCTGGTGAAGATTGCCCGGATGTCGCCGGACCGCACCTGGTCGGACGGGTCTGGACCGATCATGAAGCCGAACTGAAGGGGCAGACCTTCGCATTTCGGCACCAACTACGAGGAACCGCGGGTACCGGATACTATGCCGCCATGGCAAAGCTGAAGGTCTCCGTCGATGTGCCGATCTCGCCCGAGGACGCGTGGTCGCATACGTCCAATCTGGCCGATCTCGACAAGTGGCTGACGATGCACGAGGCGTGGCGCAGCGAGGTGCCCGAGCAGCTGACGGTCGGCACCCAGTTGGTCGGTGTCGCCTCGGTGAAGGGTTTGCGGAACCGGGTGACGTGGACGGTGAAGGCCGCCGAGGCACCGAGGCGGCTGTTGCTGACCGGCGCAGGCAAGGGTGGCACCAAGCTCGGTCTCGAATTGCTGGTGGCGTCGAAGGGCGCCGGCTCGGAGGTGACCGTCGATATCGAGCTCGGCGGCAGGCCGCTGTTCGGGCCGATCGGTGCCGGGGTGGCGCGGGCGGTCAAGGGCGACATCGAGCGTTCGCTGGCCAAGTTCGTCGAGCTGTATGCCTGAATCAGGCTGTGCGGCAAGTACTACCGTGCCGCGGCGGTGATGCGGCGGCCGAGCCCGGCCTTCAGATGGTCGATGACGGCGCGGGTCCGGCGCGGTAGCGGGGCGGCCGCGGCGTAGACCGCGGCGATGTCGGCGCTGGGGGTCTGGATGTCGGGCAGTACCTGGACGAGCGAGCCGTCGCGCAGCAGCGGCTCGACGTGCCAGAGCGACCGCATCACCAGACCCCTTCCGGCCACACACCATTGGGTGATCACGTCGCCGTCGTTGCTGATCAGGTTGCCCGCCACCCGGATCGAGATCTCCTTGTCGCCGCTGTCGAACCGCCACAGCGCGTAGTCGGATTCGTTCTCGCGCAGGATGATGCAGCTGTGTTGTTCGAGTTCCTTGAGATTCGCGGGTGTTCCATTGCGCCGCAGGTACTCCGGTGACGCGCACAGCACCCGGCGATTGACCCACAGCCGGGTCGCGGTCAAGCGCGAATCCGGGAGGGCGCCGACCCTGATGTCGATGTCGAAACCGGTGCCCGCGATATTCAGCGGCAGCGACGAGAGCTCCAGATCCACCTGCACTCGCGGGTTTCGCTCGACGAATTCGGCGACCAGCGGCGCGATGTGAGCCCGGCCGAGGCCGATGGTCGATCGGACATGGACTCGGCCGCGCAGTTCGTGGCGCTGCTCGGCGATCGAGTCCTCCAGCTCCGCCAGTTGCGCGGCGATCACCGAAGCGCCTGCCGCGTAGCGCTCCCCCTCCGGTGTCAACGTCAGCCTGCGCGTGCTGCGTTGCACGAGTAGCACGCCGAGCCTGGCCTCCATCTGCGCGAGCCGCTTGCTCACCGAGGACACCGAGACGCCGAATTCGCGCGCGGCTTCGGTCAGGCTGCGCGAACGGGCGACGATGTCGAAGAACGTGACATCGTCGGTGGACGCACCGGGCACGCCGACCTCCTCGTCTTTTCGATTCGGGAAAGAGTCTCTTTCTCGTTCCGTGCTTTTGCGGCGGAATATCCGAGCCTACCGTTGTGATCGGCCCCACAACAACGGATTCCGGGGCCGCTATCGAGGAGATCGGAGAACGCGACGATGGGTTCAACGCACCGTATTGCCGTCATTCCAGGAGACGGCATCGGCAAAGAAGTCGTGCCACAGGGAGTTCGCGTGCTGGCCGCCGCGGCGGCGGCATTCGACTTCACCCTCGATTTCACCGAGTTCGACTTCGCGAGCGTGGAGTATTACACCGCGACCGGGCAAATGCTGCCGGACCGGTGGTTCGACGAGCTGGCCGGTTTCGACGCGATCTACTTCGGCGCGGTCGGCTGGCCCGAGGTGGTGCCGGACCACGTTTCGCTGTGGGGCAGCCTGTTGCAGTTCCGTCGGCACTTCGACCAGTACGTGAGCCTGCGGCCGGTCCGGCTGCTGCGCGGCATCACCAGCCCGCTGGCCGGTCGGCAGCCCGGCGAGGTCGACTTCTATGTGGTCAGGGAGAACACCGAGGGCGAGTACTCGAGCATCGGCGGCAAGATCTTCGAGGGCACCGAGCGCGAGACGGTGCTCCAGGAGACGGTGATGACCAGGACCGGCGTCGACCGAATCCTGAAGTACGCGTTCGAACTCGCGCAGCGGCGGCCGAATCGGCATCTCACGTCGGCGACCAAGAGCAATGGCATTTCCATCACGATGCCCTATTGGGACGAACGCGTTGCGGCGATGGCGAAGGACTATCCCGATATCGAGGTGGACAAGTACCACATCGATATTCTGACGGCCAATTTCGTGTTGCATCCGGACTGGTTCGACGTGGTCGTCGCGAGTAATCTGTTCGGCGATATTCTTTCCGACCTCGGGCCCGCCTGCACCGGAACCATCGGCATCGCGCCGAGTGGAAACATCAACCCGGAGCGGCTGTTTCCGAGTCTTTTCGAGCCGGTGCACGGGTCCGCTCCCGACATCGCCGGAAAGGGTATCGCCAATCCGATCGGCCAGATCTGGAGCGGGGCGATGATGCTGGAGCATCTCGGCGAGCAGGCCGCCGCCGATGCGGTGCTGGCGGCCGTCGAAACGGTGCTCTCCCAGGGGAAGTCGGGGCTGACGCCGGACATGGGCGGGGCCGAGACGACGGAATCCGTTGGCGGACAGGTGCGGGCGCGGCTCGAATCCGCGACATCGATGGCCCGGTCATGAGTGTGCAGGCCAAGACCGCGCGGTCGTGCACGCTGCCGACGCTGGACGGTATTCCGCTGATCGTGCCGATCATCCTCACCGCGGGGGTGCTCGCGGCGGGCGTCTTCGACTCGATACCGAAGAACATGATCGGCGGGCTCGCCGTGATCGTCGGGCTCGGGATGTTGCTCGGGCCGTTGGGCAATCGCCTGCCGGTCATCTCGAAGATCGGCGGTGGCGCGCTGATCTGCCTGATGGTGCCGTCGGTGCTGGTGTATTTCGGGGTGTTCAACGCGAACACGTTGGCCGCGGTGAACGCCTTGATGAAGGAGGCGAACTTCCTCTACTTCGTCATCAGCACACTGGTGGTGGGCAGCATCCTCGGGATGAGCCGGAAGGTGATGGTCGGCGGGCTGATCCGCATCTTTCCACCGCTGGTACTCGGCACGGTTGTCGCGGTGTCGGTGGGGATCGGTGTCGCGATGGTGTTCGGGTACGGGTTTCATCGGGCGTTGTTCTACATCGTGGTGCCGATCATCGGTGGCGGCATCGGCGAGGGCGTCATTCCGTTGTCCTCGGCGTATGCGTCGGCGTTGGGTGGGGACTCGGGAAGTTATGTGGCGGAACTGATTCCGGCGGCAATCATCGGAAATATCGCGGCGGTCATCCTCGCGGGACTTTTACGGAGGCTGGGTGACCGTCGGCCGCAGCTGGACGGTGGGGGCCAGTTGGTGAAGGTGGCGGCACCGGACATCACGCCGACTGCGCCGCTGCCGGACACCGCCGCGCCCAGTCGAAACCACGCGCTGGGCATTCTGCTCATCTGCGGACTGTTCGTGCTGGCCACGTTGCTGGAACGGTTCGTGCACCTGCCTGCGCCGGTGCTCGTGATCATCATGTCGGTGGTCTGCAAGCTGTTCGGTGTCTTCCCCGCCGACGTCGAGGACAGCGTGCGCGGGATCTACACGGTCATCTCCCGGTACTTCATCTATCCGACGATGATCGGGCTCGGGATGTTGTATCTGCCGTTGAAGAACATCATGGGCGTGATCTCGGTGGGGTACGTGGCCGCCTGCATCGCCGTCGTGATCGCGATGGCCGCCACCGGATTCTGGGTGGGGCGGGCCATCGGGATGTATCCGGTCGACGCGGCGTTGGTGACGGTGTGTCACAGCGGGCTCGGCGGAACCGGTGATGTGGCAATCCTTTCGGCGTCGAATCGGATGAATCTGATGCCGTTCGCGCAGATCTCGACTCGGATCGGCGGAGTGACCACGGTTATTTCGGCGGCGGCGTTGATCAGGGTGCTCGAAGGATGAGGGTCTTGGTCGCGCCCGACAAGTTCAAGGGGAGCCTGACTGCGGCCGAGGTCGCGGTCAGGCTGGCCCAGGGGCTGGCCGGAGCCGGTGTCGAGAGCAGGCAACTGCCACTTGCCGATGGTGGTGACGGCAGTGTCGATGCCGCCGTTGCGGCCGGGTTCACGGCTCGGTCGTGCACCGTCGCGGGGGCCATGGGAACGCCGTGGCGCGGGCGGATGGCGGTGTGCGGCGACACCGTCATCGTCGAGGTCGCGAATACCTGTGGGTTGGCCACCCTGCCCGGCGGCCGGAAGGAGCCGCTCGACGCGTCGAGTCTCGGTCTGGGACAGGCTGTTCGGCAAGCGCTGCTGTTGTCGCCGGGCCGGGTGGTGCTGGCTCTCGGGGGTAGTGCGAGTACCGATGGGGGCATGGGGCTGCTGACCGGCTTCGGATTTCGGTTCACTGATGACGCCGGGCGGGTTTTGCCGCCGAGTGGTCGGGCGTTGCTCCGGATCGCGGCGGTCGATGCCGCTGCGGCCGTGCGCCTGCCGCCGGTCGATCTCGTTGTTGCCTCCGATGTCACCAACCCGCTGACCGGGCCCGAAGGCGCTGCTGCCGTGTACGGGCCGCAGAAGGGAGCCGATCCAGTAGACGTGCACCTACTTGATCGAGGGCTCCGACACCTGGTGGAGATGTTGTCCTGCAACGGTTTTCCCGAGGCGGAACGCCTGGCAATGACGCCCGGTGCGGGCAGCGCGGGCGGGCTCGGATTCGCCGCCATGCTGCTCGGCGCTCGCATGAGCTCCGGGGCGGAGTTCTTCCTCGACCTACTCGACTTCGATCGACATTGCGCGGCGGCGGATCTGGTCATCACCGGCGAGGGCAGTCTCGATGCGCAAACCGAGCAGGGCAAGCTACCCGCTGCCGTCGCCCGGCGTGCCAAGCCCGTTCCCGTCATTGCCGTCACGGGCCGCACCGAGCTCCCTCGAAACCGGTGGAGCCGAACAGGTTTTGCCGAGGTGTACGCACTTGCCGACTACACCGATCGGGACACTGCGCGCGATCCTTCGCTGACCGCCGACTTGCTCGTGCGGATCGGCCGCCGGATCGGGCACTCGCGATTACTGGAGTCGACCGGTGATCAACTCGGCAAGTCTGCTGTGACAAGCCGATATCCGAGGTCCAGGTGCGACTGATCGAGCAGGCCGGCGTAGCGGGTGTGCCATGCGCCGGTCGCCAGATCCTCCCGCAACCGCGACAATCCCTCTTGCAGTAGCGGTTTCGGAGTGAGGGCCAGCATCGACATGCCCGCTTGGACTGTTTCGTCGAGATACGCTTCGGGCCTGCGCCAATAGGCGCCCCCGAAGCCGTCCCGACAATCGTGCGGGACCGGGATCGGCTGAACCACTGGATCTTTCAACAATGCCGTGAGGCCGTCGAGTGAGACGGCAAGTTTCGCGTCCGTCTCCGCCGCCGCCGGTAGATAGTCACGAACCAACCAGAACTGCCGGAACACCGCGTGGTCCCAGGTGAGAATCGCGATGCGGCGGCGGGCAACTCGCATCATCTCCGCGATGCCACGCTCGAGGTCGGTCCAGTGATGAATGGTCAGCACGGCGAGCGCCGCGTCCACCGAGCCGGTGCGCACCGGGAGCCGTTCGGCGGTCGCGCGAACCGCGGGAGCCGCGCCTGCCGGTCGTTGCGCGACCATCACCTGACTGGGTTCCACCGCGAGCACCGTCCGGCTCGGCTCGTAAGAACCGGTGCCCGCGCCGATATTGACCACGGTGTCCATGCCACGCAGCGCAGCGTCGATCGTGACGGCGATGCGCGGGTCCGGTTGCCGGGTCAGCACATACGTCCGCCCCGTAGCGTCATAGACGGTCATCGAGGCGCACTGCGGGCGGTACCGATCGTCATGATCGGACACTACCGCGAGCGGTGCACCGTCTGCTGCCCCCGCTATCGGTGGCATCCGCCCGGGTACAGGCACAGCCGTTAGGCCTGAGGTATCAGGGCATTAGGGCCATTACCGACCGCCTGGTCGCGGGGAACGATCAGACAGGTGAGAACCGACACCGCAACGCTCGTTCAACGATTACGCCTGACCGCGGCCGCCGATTGGCTGTGGGTCATCGTTCGGCTGACCAGATGGATACTCACCTGGAAGCGATACAACCCCGACTTCCGGCCCGCCGGTGCGGCGCCGATCTTCGTTTCCGCGCGGACGGCGGCCAGGATGATCCCTGACGACGCCGTCGTTGTCGGTGCCGGGCTCGGCGCCCACGGCAGGGCCTCGACGCTGTACTTCGCGCTGCGCGACCGGTTTCGCGAACAGCGGCACCCACACGGTCTCACCTGGATTCATTGCGGCGGCGCCGGCGGCCGTGGACGACTGCCCGGAACGCTGGACGACCTCGCGCAGCCCGGGCTGCTCGCGACGGTCATCACCGGCCATACCGAGACGATGCCCGCGCTGCGGCGGCTCGCCGATAGTGCGGCCATGGACATGCACGTGCTCCCCCAGGGGGTGCTCACGTTCCTGATCGAGGCCCAAGCACGAGGATCTCGCACGCTGCGCTCCACCGTCGGCGTGGGTACGTTCATGGACACCAGAGTGGGCACCGGATCCCAGCTGTGCGCCGACCCCGGCCCCGGCTTCGCGGTGCCGAGCGGCGATTCGCTGGAATATCGGCTGCCGCCCATCGACGTGGCGCTCTTCTTCGCACCGTGGGCGGATTCGACCGGGAACGTCTATTTCGAAGGTGCCACCTGTGTCACCGAAATGCACGATGCGGCGCTCGCCGCTCGCGCGAACGGCGGCACCGTCATCCTGATGGTGGCAGGCATCCTCGATGAAGCGAAAACGCCTGCCACACCGGCTATTCCGGCACACATGATCGATGCGATCGTGGTCGCCCGGTACGCCGAGCAGACGGCGTCAGTCCGCCAGACCGCGCAGTGGGACGCTTTTCTACCCGGAGCTACCGTCGACGAAGACCGCATGCTGGCAAGGATCGATATCCTGGACAGGGTCATGCGGGTCGCGCCCGACCGTAACGACGCCGACCGCGCCGTCGCGAGGCTGGCGGCGAAGATGCTGGCGCAACAGGTGCGCCCGGACGATCTCGTCAACATCGGTGTCGGATTGCCCGAAGAGGTCGCCCGCATCGTGTCGCACAGCGAACTCGGCAAGCAGATCCATTTCTCCACCGAGAGCGGAGTGCTCGGCGGTACTCCGGTGCAAGGTGGGTTCTTCGGGGTGGCGCTATCGCCCGAATCCATCAACAGCTCGGCCTGGATGTTCCACAAGTACGCGGAGGAGCTCGCTGTCACCTGCCTCGGCATGCTCGAATTCGACCGCGACGGCAACGTCAACGTGTCGCGAACCGGACCGGGTGTATTGCATTCGATCGGCCCGGGCGGCTTCATCGACATCACCGCGGGTGCGCAGGTGCTGATCTTCGTCGGAACGTGGAGCCGAGGCCGCGATACCGTCACCGAGGAAGGAAAAGTCCGCCTCGACACCGGCGGCCCCCGCAAGCTCACCGCCCACGTCCAGGAGATCACGTTCAACGGCAAACGGGCACTGCGGCAAGGCAAAACGATCTACTACGTGACGACGGCGGGCGTGTTCCAGCTGACCGAGGACGGCTTGGTGCTGACCCATGTGATGCCCGGTGTCGATCCGCGATCGGATATCCAGCGGATCGAACCGAGCGTCCAGCTGCCCGCGGCAGGACCCGCCGTCGTCAGCGCCGACGTGGTTACCGGACGAGCGTTCGTCTTACCGGGATCGACCGCGTTCCGCGTGACGTTGTAGCGCGCGAGATAGTTGACAGATGAAGCTCAGGCTCCGAGCCAGCGAGAGGTCAGGTCTCGTTCGGCCTCGGCGGTGAGTGAGCCGAGCACACGCAGGCGGGCGATGCCGCCGTCCGGGAAGATGTCGACGCGGACGTGCGTCGCGGGACGGCCGGTGGGGGCGAGCCGGAACCGATGGGGCGTGTCGGGTTGCAGCGTTGTCCTGGGCAGCAATTCGAACCAGGCAGCGTCGTCGGTGGGCGGAAGTGGTTCGGGGCCTTGGTGATCGATGGCGAGGATGCGGGTCTCGCCGGGGGCGTTGAACAGCAGGTTGGTGGTGTCGAGTTCGACCAATGCCGGGACGCCCTGGGCGGCGAGTTCGACGACAGCCCAGTCGTTTCCGCTGTCGCGGCGGCGCGCGGTCTCCCAACCCTCGGCCTGGTTGCGGGCCAGACCCGGCGAGAGCATATTGTCGGGGGCCGAGTAGAACATGTTGGAGCAGGCCACCGTGCGGGCGCCGTTTTCGAGGGCGGCGAGATCGACGGTGAGGCCGCAGAGCAGCGTCGGGTCCGGTACCACCTCACCGTGCACGCGCAGGCGGGCGACGCCGCCGTCCGGGTAGATGTTCAGACGGACGTGCGTGAAGATGCGGTCGTCGGCGACCGGCAGCTCGTGTGTCGCGTCGCCGCCCAGCGCGCTGCGCGGCACGATCTCCACCCATTCGGCCGAATCCAGTTGGGCCGGTGCCGGATAGCCGGGCACACGGCAGGCCTCGACCGAGGTGAACGGCGGGTAGTTGCCCTTGAACCAGGCGGTGTCGATGACGACGCCGCGGATCACGCCGGGCATGCCGAGCCGGATGATGGCCCAGTCGTGGCCGGGGCCGCGGTGGCGGCGGGTCTCCCAGCCGTCGTACTCCTGACCCTTGGGTCCGAAAGTGTGCTCGGCGAAGCGGGGTTGCCAAGGGTTGATGAGGTTTTCGCGTTCCTCGAACGATTCGTCGCTGGCGGCGATCACACCGGCACGGTTGGTGCGCAGCGCCAGGTCCGGCAGGCTGGTGAAGTCAGACATTGTTCCCTATCCGGTTGTGGTGCAAGGAGATAAGGCTGCCCGCGGGCGGGCGGCCGTTACCGGCGACGCGGCCGCGCAGCCAGGTGGCGTGGACCAGGCCGCGGAGTTCGCGGCCGCCGTACGGGGTGATCGGGTTCTTGTGCGCCAAGGCGCCGGGATCGACGGTGATCGACGCCCACGGGTCGAAGGCGACCAGGTCGGCGTCGCAGCCGACCGCGATCCGGCCCTTGTGCGACAAACCGGCCAGCTCGGCGGGCGCGGCGGCCATCCACCGAACGACATCGGTCAGCCGGAAACCACGCTCGGCGGCCGAGGTCCACACGGCGGGCAAACCGATCTGCAGCGACGAAATGCCGCCCCACGCGGTCGCGAAGTCACCCTCTTTCAGGTCCGGCGTGCACGGCGAATGGTCGGAGACCACGCACGACAGCACGCCGTCGGCCAGGCCCTGCCACAGCGCGTCCTGGTTGCCCGCGTCACGGATCGGCGGGCAGCACTTGAACGCGGTGGACGATGCCTCGGCGGCCGAGAGGGTCAGATAGTGCGGGCAGGTCTCCGCGGTGATCCGGACGCCACGCGCCTGCGCCGCGGCGAGCGGTTCGAGGCAGGCGGCCGCCGAGACGTGCAGGATGTGCGCGCGCACGCCGGTCAGTTCGGCGAGCGCGATAACCTCTTGCACCGCAGCCTTTTCCGCCGCGCCCGGGCGCGAATCCAGGAACGCGCGATACGACCCGTCGACCGGATCGTGCAGGCGCACCGGATCTTCGGCGTGTACGACGAGCAGCCCGTCGAACTCGGCGAGCTCGCGCATCACCCGCTCCACCTCACCGAGCCCGAGCGGCGGGAATTCCTCCACGCCGGACGGGGAGAGGAAGCATTTGAAGCCGACCACACCTGCCTCGTGCAGCGGCCGCAGCGACGACAGGTTGCCGGGAATCGCGCCGCCCCAGAAGGCGACGTCGACGTGGCACTGCCCTTGCGCCACAGTCTGTTTCGTCGCCAGATGGGGCACGGTGACCGTCGGCGGCAGCGAGTTGAGCGGCATGTCGACGATCGTCGTCACCCCGCCCGCGGCGGCGGCCTTAGTTGCCGTGGCGAAACCCTCCCACTCGGTTCGCCCCGGCTCGTTGACGTGCACGTGCGAATCCACCAGGCCCGGCAGCACGACGAGGTCGGCCAGATCGGTGGTCGCCGCTGCGGGAAGCACAGCGTCGTACTCTGCCAACGCGGCAATCTTCCCGTCCCGCACCGCAATCGAGGCCGCGCGGACGCCCTCCGGCAGGGCAACCCGCCGGGACCGGATTACCAGATCATGCATGAGCACTCGCTCCCAGCCA
This sequence comes from Nocardia sp. NPDC046473, assembly GCF_040645995.1. NCBI lineage: Bacteria > Bacillati > Actinomycetota > Actinomycetes > Mycobacteriales > Nocardiaceae > Nocardia > Nocardia sp. NPDC046473. The sequence continues at coordinate 451,062 of NZ_JBEYZJ010000005.1, read as the reverse complement.
GGCGCCGGCGATCTCACCGGCGAGCCGTTCCAACAGGGGTCCTGCCTGCGCCATGCAGACCTCGGGGTCGGGCTCGAGGTCGGTCAGCGCGTACGCGTGCTCGATGTGCGCGCGGCGCAGCTGCTCGTCGGTGAGCGAGCGTTGCCCGGCCACCGCGACGACCGGCACGCTGACGCCCGCCGCGGCCTGAGCGACCCCGACCGGCGCTTTGCCGTGCAGGGTCTGCGAGTCGAGCGAGCCCTCGCCGGTGATCACCAGCCGCGCGCCCTCGATCTGCTCGGCGAAGGACATCAGTTCCAGGATGATCTCGATGCCCGGCCGCACGGTCGCGCCGAGAAACGCGAGCGCGGCGTAGCCGACTCCGCCTGCGGCACCGGCGCCGGGCCGGTCTGCTACGTCGGCACCGAGGTCGCGTTCGACGATCGAGGCCAAACGTGCCAGGCCCCATTCCAGTTCGTCGATATCGCCGGGCCGCGCGCCCTTCTGCGGGCCGTAAACCTGTGCGGCGCCGCGTGGTCCGAACAGCGGGTTGTCCACGTCGGAGGCCACGATCACCGGTACCTGCAGCATCTCGCTGGCATCGATGCGGGCCAACCGGGTCAGTGCCGCGCCGCCGCGCGGCAGCTCCAGTCCGTGCTCGTCGAGGAACCGGACGCCGAGCGCGGACATCATGCCCACTCCCCCGTCCGTGCAGGCGCTGCCGCCCAGCCCGAGCACTACGCTGCGGGCACCGCGTGTGGCGGCCGCCCGGATCAGCTCGCCGGTGCCGTAACTGGTTGCCGTCATGGCGGTTTGGCAGGTCGGCCGCACCGGCAGCCGACGCAGGCCGGACGCTTCCGCCAGCTCGATCACCGCCGCCTCGCCCCTCATCGCGAACGAGGCGGCCACCGGTAACCCCAGCGGACCGGCGGCGCTCGTCTGGAAGCGGACGAAGCCCGACTCCACGACGGCGTCGACCGTGCCGTCGCCCCCGTCGGCCACCGGCATGGTGACGACGGGGATATCCGGGCGGACCCGGCGGAGTCCGGTGGCGAGGTGCGCGGCGACCTGAGGCGCGGTCAGCGACCCCTTGAACTTGTCGGGGGCGACGACGCAATGGCCATCACGCCACCCGCCGCGCACTTGTCTCGAGAGCGGAGCGTCCGGCCCGCTCACCTGCCGCCTCCGACCGGTTCCGGCTCCGGCTCGATGGCGACGGTGGCGGTGGGCGCGTCCGCGGCGGACAGCGCCAGCTCTTCGAATTCGACGATATTGTCGATCTCCAAACCCATGGACACGTTGGTGACGCGCTCGAGGATGCACTCGACGACCACCGGCACCCGATGCTCGGCCATCAACTTCTTGGCGTCTTCCAGTGCCTGGCCGATGTGTTCGGGTTCGAAGACGCGGATCGCCTTGCAGCCCAGCCCTTCCGCGACCTTGACGTGGTCCACACCGTAGCCTGCGACCTCAGGGCTGTTGATGTTGTCGAAGTCGAGCTGGACGTAATAGTCCATCGAGAAGTTCCGCTGCGCCTGACGGATCAGGCCCAGGTAGGAGTTGTTCACGAGGACGTGGATGTAGGGGATGTTGAACTGTGCGCCGACGGCCAATTCCTCGATGAGGAACTGGAAGTCGTAGTCACCGGACAGGGCGACCACGGTGGCGTCGGGGACGGCGGTTGCTACACCCAGCGCGGCGGGCAGGGTCCAGCCAAGCGGTCCGGCCTGGCCCGCGTTGATCCAATGGCGTGGCTTGTAGACGTGCAGCAGTTGCGACGCCTGGATCTGGGAGAGGCCGATGGTGCTGACGTAGCGGATGTCGGGTCCGAACGCCCTGTTCATTTCCTCATAGACCCGCTGGGGTTTGATCGGGACGTTGTCGAAGTGAGTCTTGCGCTGGCCCAGTTGCTTTCGGGCACGCACCTGCCCGGCCCAATCTGAACGGTCGCGCAACTCACCCTTCGCCGCGAGCTCACGGGCAACCTCGACGAACACCTTCAACGCCGCACCGGCATCGGAAGTGATACCGAAATCAGGAGCGAAGACACGACCGATCTGCGTCGGCTCGATATCGACGTGCACGAAAGTGCGGTCCTTGGTGTAGGTCTCGACACCACCGGTATGCCGGTTGGCCCACCTGTTACCGATACCGAGGACGAAATCGGATTCGAGCATCGTCGCGTTGCCGTAGCGGTGCGAGGTCTGCAGGCCGACCATGCCCGCGTGCAGCTTATGATCGTCGGGGATCGTGCCCCAGCCCATCAACGTCGGCACCACCGGAACACCGGTCAGTTCAGCGAATTCGACGAGCAGCTCGGCCGCGTCGGCATTCACGATGCCGCCACCAGCGACCAGCAACGGACGCTCGGCCGCATTCAGCATCGCGACGGCCTTCTCGGCCTGCGCCCTGGTCGCGGCCGGGCGATGCACCACCAGCGGCTCGTAAGTGTCGATGTCGAACTCGATCTCGGCCAGCTGCACATCGATCGGCAGATCGATCAACACCGGCCCCGGCCGACCCTCACGCATCAACCGGAACGCCTTCTGAAACGTACCCGGCACCTGCGCGGGCTCCAGCACAGTCACCGCCCACTTGGCCACCGGCCCAGCGATCGAGGCGATATCGACAGCCTGGAAATCCTCCTTGTGCAACTTGGCCACCGGCGCCTGACCAGTGATACACAAGATCGGAATCGAATCCGCACTCGCCGAATACAACCCAGTGATCATGTCGGTACCTGCCGGACCGGAGGTTCCGATGCAGACACCGATGTTCCCCGCAGTGGCACGGGTATAACCCTCAGCCATATGTGACGCCGCCTCGACATGACGAGCCAGCACATGCTTGATCCCGCCATGCGCGCGCATCGCACTGTAGAACGGATTGATCGCCGCACCCGGCAGACCGAACGCCTGTGTCGCGCCCTCTTTTTCGAGAATCAACACCGCCGCGTCAACGGTACGCATCCGTGCCATGCTCAACGCTCCTTGTTCTGGCGCGTGCTGCACGATTGCATCGCGTGCGGCACCGCACTGTCGGCAGGTTTGTCGCTGCGCACCCAGCCGTCGGGCAGCCGAACGCCGCATTCCTCGTGGCGCGCGAGCACCTGCGCCACGGCGGGCATCCTCATGCCTCGACCCGGCCGGACAGCGCCTCGGCGACCAGCAGCAGACCGGAGTGGTCCAGCGAGCCGTAGCCCATCGCCCGGCCCGCCGCGATCAGCTGCGCGGTGAGCGCGCCCATCGGGATGGACACCTCGGCCTCGCGGGCGGCCTGCAGGATGATGCCCATGTCCTTGTGGTGCAGGTCGATCCGGAAGCCGGGCACGAAGTTGCGGGCCAGCATGGTCTCGCGCTTGAGCTCGAGGATCTTGCTGCCCGCGAGCCCGCCGGCCAACACGTCCAGTCCCTTGGCCGCGTCCGCGCCCAGGTTCTCCATCAGCAGGATCGCCTCGGCGACAAGAGCGTAGGTACCGCCGACGACGAGCTGGTTGGCTGCCTTGACGCACTGGCCCGCACCGCTGCCACCAACCAGCGCGAAGGTCTTGCCCACCGTCTGGAAAATCGGTGTCGCGGCCGCGAAATCGGCCTCGGAACCGCCGACCATGATCGACAGGGCCGCGTTGATCGCCCCGTTCTCACCGCCGCTCACCGGCGCGTCGAGCACCCGGAGATCGTTCTTCTTGCCCTGCTCCGCGGTCCACTTGGCCGTCTTCGGGGTGATCGTGGAAAAGTCGATGTAGAGGGTGCCGGGGACGGTGTTCTGCAGGATGTCGGGGAAGACCTGCTCGATCTGCTCGTCCTGGGGCAGCATCGTGATGACGATGTCCTTGTCCCGGACCGCCTCCGCGACACTGGCGGCGGCGGAACCGCCTGCCTCCTTGAGCTTTTCCAGGCCCTTGGGGCCGATGTCGTAGCCGGTTACTTCGTGTCCGGCCTTGACCAGGTGTCCCGCCATCGGGCTGCCCATGATCCCGAGGCCGATAAAACCGATCTTGCTCATCTCATCCACTTCCAATCAAGCTCAGGGTCTTTGTATTCGAGGCCGATCCAGCCGTCGTAGCCTGCGGCGCTGAGGGTTTCGAAGAGCGTGGCGAAGTCGAGTTCGCCGGTGCCCGGTCGGCCGCGGCCGGGATCGTCGGCGATCTGTACGTGGCCGATGTGCTGGGCGTAGGTCTTGATCACCTGGATCAGGTTCTCGTCCATCCGGGCCAGGTGGTAGAGGTCGCAGAGGAAGCGCACGTTCGGCTCACCGGTCTGCTCGATCACACGGACGGCATGCTCGGCGCTGACGATCGGATAGTGCGGCGACTCATGGGCATTCAGCGCTTCGACGAGCACCGTGGCGTCGATCCGAGCGGCGGCGCGGGCGGCCAGGCGCAGGTTCTCCAGCGCGAGCTCGTCCTGCTTCGCCGGATCCTCGCCCGCGATGCGGTTGCCGTAGAGGGCATTCAGCGCGCGGCAGCCGGTGCGTTCGGCGATCCCGACGGCCACTTCGATGTTGTCGCGGAACCTGGTGATCTCGCCGGGGACGGAGACCAGGCCGCGTCCCACCGGAATGAGATCGATGAAATTCAGGCCGACCAACTGCACACCGGCGTCGTCGATCGCGCGAACAAATGCGTCGATCTCATTATCCGCCGGTGTGGCGTCTTCGCCGAAGGGCCACCAGAATTCGACCGCGTCGAAACCGGCGGCCTTGGCGGCGGCCGGACGCTGCAGCAGTGGCAGGTCGGTGAAAAGAATAGAGCAATTGACGTCGAATTTCGGGAGACCGGACTCCCCTGCGTAATGCTTCACTCAGCTCCTTCGCGATATTTCTTCCAGCTGCCGATGCGGGTGATGTCGATCAGCTCCGGGTACGACGTGGGCGGCCGGCGCAACACCATCGACAGGACCGACCTGCCGTCGTCCAGCTCGATCGCGCCGAGCTCCAGTTCGGGCGGCTCCGCAGGTAGCAGGTGTTCGCGGAGCACATCGAGTGGCACGTCGAACAGTTCGCCGGTGATCGAGTAGCCGCCGTCCGGCGACGGGTCGAGGCCGGGAAAACGGTCGCCCACCGAGAAGAATCGGTAGCGCGGAGCGGTTTTCGCTTCACCGGCGAACGGCGCGCCGTTCAACAGATGGTTGAGCGGCCCGCCGCGCATGGCGGAACCGTTCAGGAAAATCAACGGCATAATCGGGTCCTTTTGTGTCGAATTTCACCAAGTATGCAGGGATTACCCGGTATCGGGATAGATGAGATCAACCCAAAGCTGCTCTAGCATTTCGGAGCGCATTTTGTATGATGCTCCAGCGTAGGATGCTCCAGCCGAATAGCTTCACCAGACCGGAAGCAAATCCCGATGGATAGGGCCGTCACTGGTCGTGAGCGGTTGCGCGGAGCCGCCGCGGCGCACCGCGACGATCTCAGCGGCGATGGCGACCGCAGTCTCCTCGGCGGTGCGCCCGCCGAGGTCGAGTCCGATGGGCGAATGCAGCAGGGCCAGTTCGGATTCCGAGAGACCGACGGCGCGCAGGCTGGCCATCCGCTGGTCGTGGGTGCGGCGCGATCCCATCGCGCCGACGTAAGCGACGGGCAGACGTAATGCCTTCTCCAGCAAGGGAATATCGAACTTCGCGTCGTGGGTCAGCACGCACAGCACGGTCCGGGAGTCGACGGTGGTGCGGGCCAGGTAGCGGTCGGGCCACTCGACGACGACCTCGTGGGCATCGGGAAATCGCGCCTGGGTCGCGAAGACGGGACGGGCATCGCACACGGTGACGTGATAGCCGAGAAACCGGCCGATCCGCGTCACCGCGGCCGCGAAATCTATTGCGCCGAACACGATCATGCGTGGCGGCGGTACATGGGATTCCACGAAGATGGTGATCTCACGATCACCACAGCCGATGACGCGGATACCGGTGGCGGCCACCTCGAGCATCGCCCTGGCCTCGGCCACCACGACCGGGTCGAACGTCGCCCCGAGCGTCCACCACGGCCCCAAAGCCATTGCGGCCCCGGTGTTCAGGTCGCGCACCAGCGCCACCGGCTCGGCCGATCGGAGCAGCGCCTCGATCGTGTCGTACTCGGCGGGGGTGATCGGCTGGATGAACACCTCGATCTTGCCCCCGCAGGTCAGTCCGACGGCGAAGGCGTCGTCGTCGCTGTATCCGAAGGTTTCGCGCACCGGCTGCCCGGTGCGCAGCGCCTCGCGGCAGAGCTCGTACACCGCACCCTCGACGCAGCCACCGGAAATGCTGCCGATGACAACGCCTTCGGCGTCCACCGCCAGGGCGGCGCCCGGTGGCCGCGGCGCGCTGCCGCTGACGCCGATGACGGTGGCGACGGCGTAGGACTTGCCCGCCGTGTGCCATTGCAAGAGTTCTGCCGCGAGGTCACGCATTGCTATTCGCCGTTCTATCCGCCGAGCAGTAGTTCGATGGCCGTGATGCCGAAGTAGCCGGCGAACACGACGCCGACAACCCAGATCAGCCAATGTATTTCGCTGAACTTGCCGCGCGCCGCCTTGATCACCACGAACGCGATGACGCCCGCGCCGACGCCGTTGGTGATCGAGTAGGTGAACGGCATCAGCACGATGGTCAGGAAGGCGGGTACCGCGACTTCCAGGTCGGCCCAGTCGATCTTGCGGGCCTGGGTCATCATCAGCGCACCGACCAGCACGAGGGCCGGTGCGGCGGCCTGGATCGGCACCACGGCCGCGAGCGGGGTGAACAGCACTGCGAGGCAGAACAATCCACCGGTCATCACGCTGGCCAGCCCGGTACGCGCGCCCTCACCGACGCCCGTCGCGGACTCGACGTACACGGTATTGCCCGCGCCGCCGCTGATCCCGCCGATCACCTGCGCGACACCGTCGATGGTCAGCACCTTGCCGAGGCCGGGCATGGTGCCGCGCTCGTCGAGCAGGCCCGCCTCATCACACACCCCGAACACGGTGCCCATGGCGTCGAAGAACCCGGTGAGCACCAGGGTGAACAGCACGACGCCCGCGACCAGCCCACCCGCCCTGGCGAATCCGCCGATCAGGTCGATGTGCAGCAGCAACCCGAAGTCCGGCGCGGCGAAGAAACCCTTCGGCGTCTCCGGAACGACCGGACCCCACGTCTTCGGATCGATCTTCGCCAGCGAGTTGACCGCGATGGCGAGCACCGTGGCGATGGCGATGCTGATCAGGATGGCGCCGGGCACCTTTCGGATGAACAGCGCCAGCATGAGCAGCAGTCCGACGGCGAAAATCACCACCGGCCAACCGGAAAGGTGACCGGCGACGCCGAGCGTGACCGGTGGCCCGGTCTGCGAGCCATGGCCGACCACGCCCGCCGACACCAGGCCGATCATCGCGATGAACATGCCGATCCCGACGCCGATGGCGTTCTTGAGCGAGAGCGGGATGGCGTTGATGATCATCGTGCGCAGGCCGGTCGCGGCCAGGATCACGATGATCACGCCCATCAGCACCACCAGGCCCATGGTCTGCGGCCAGGTCATGTGCGGGGCCGCCTGGAAGGCGACCACCGGAACGACACCGAGGCCGGCGGCCAGCGCGAGCGGCACGTTGCCGACGAGGCCCATCAGGATGGTGCTGAGGCCGGCCGAGAACGCGGTCGCGGTGGTGAGCTGGGCGATGCTCAGACTGTTGCCGTCGATGTCCTGGACCCCGCCGATGATCAGCGGGACGAGCAGGATAACGTAGGCCATCGCTACGAAAGTGGTGATACCGCCGCGTATTTCGCGGGAGATGGTGGTCTTGCGCGCACTCAACCGGAAATATCGGTCGAGCGGGGACCTTCCGGTGACCGGCTCCGGGACGGAGGAGTGGGTCTGGACTTGGGTCATGGCGTGCCCTCCTCGGGGCATGGCCGACCTACGAACCGGCCGTCACGGCCGGATCGCGTGGTTCGGTTCTGCTGTTGTGGGGTCTGTGCTGTGTCGTGGACACGAAGCCGCCGTCGCGAGAACGATGCCGTTCCGAAAGTGCTGCCCCGCCAAAGCGATGCCCCGTCGGAACGGAGCCGCCGCTGGAACGAACCTCGTCGTTGGCACGAAAAGACACAGCCCCTGTTGATCAACTGCTCCGGATGATGTCTTCCGGACGCACCGGCACTCGGTTGATGTGCACGGTTCCACCTGCGGATCGGCATGCGTCCCGAATGGCCGAGACGATCGCGGGTGTCGAGGAGAGCGTGGGTGGCTCTCCGGCGCCGCGCAGCCCGTATGGGGCGTGCGGGTCGGCGTTTTCGAGAATCTCCAGCCGCTGTGGCGGCGTATCGAGAATCGTGGGGATCAGGTAGTCGGTGAACGACGGGTTGAGCACCTTTCCGTCGCGGACTTGAATTTCCTCCATGACCGCGAGGCCGAGCCCCTGGGTGGAGCCGCCGTGGATCTGGCCCTCCAGCGACAAGCGGTTCATGATCTTTCCTACGTCCTGGACGGCGTCCAGGGCGACGACCTTGACCAGGCCGAGCTCGGTGTCGACATCCACCACGGCCCGGTGCACGCACAGGGCGAGCTGGGTGTGACTGTTGCCCTGACCGGTCACCGGATCCATGCCGGTGGTCGGCTTGTGGTGGTATTCCCTTGTCTCCTCGATAATTTCGTCACCGAGCAGGTCGACGATGGCGGCGTAGACCACACCGTTGTCGGCGACCACCTTGCCGCCGACCAGTTGGAGTCCGCGGGTGGCGCCGAAACGTCCTTGGGCGAGCGCGAGTACGCGCCTCCGCACCGCCTCGCACGCGGCTTTCACCGCGCCGCCGGTCATGTAGGTCTGCCGCGACGCCGAGGAAGAACCGGCGCTGCCGACCTGGTTGTCGGCCGGGTGGATGGTGACCCGCTCGATGCCGAGTTCGGTGCGCGCGATCTGCGCCTCGACGGTGACCAGCCCCTGGCCGACCTCGGCCGCGGCGGTGTGCACCAGCGCAACCGGTTCGCCGCCGATCACTTCCAGCCGCACCCGGGCGGTCGAGTAGTCGTCGAAGCCCTCGGAGAAGCAGATGTTCTTGATGCCGACGCCGTAGCCGATGCCACGCACGACGCCCTCGCCGTGGGTGGTTTGCGAGACCCCACCGGGCAGGTTCCGGATGTCGGTGGCGTCCAGCGCCGCGGGCAGCGGCATTTCGCGGGCCTGACCGAGCATCTCGGCCATCGGCATCGGTGCGTGCACCACCTGCCCGGTGGCCAGCTTCGATCCCTGCGAGACCGCGTTGACCTGACGGACGTGGACCGGGTCGAGCTCGAGCGCCTCGGCGACCTTGTCCATCATCGACTCGTGCGCGAAACAGGCCTGCACCGCACCGAATCCACGCATCGCACCGCAGGGCGGGTTATTCGTGTACACGCCGTACGCGTCGATCTTGATGTGCGGAATCTCGTACGGGCCCACCGCGAGTGAGGACGCGTTGCCGGTGACGTTGAGTGTCGCCGAGGTGTAGGCGCCGCCGTCGAGCACGATCTGCACCTCGGCGAAAACGATCTTCCCGGCCCTGGTCACGCCGTACTCATAGCGCATCTTCGCCGGGTGCCGGTGCACATGCCCGAAGAAGGATTCCTCGCGGTTGTAGATCATCTTGATCGGCTTGCCGGTGTACAGCGCGAGCATGCCTGCGTGGATCTGCATCGACAGGTCCTCGCGGCCGCCGAACGCGCCGCCGACGCCTGCCAGGGTCATCCGAATCTTGTCCTCGGACAAGCCGAGACAGGGGCCGATCTGATCGAGGTCGTTGTGCATCCACTGGGTCGCGACGTAGAAGTCGAGCCCGCCGTCCTCCCCCGGCGCGACCAGGCCCGCCTCGGGGCCGAGAAATGCCTGATCCTGGATGCCGACCTCGTACTCGCCGGTCACCACCACATCGGACAGGGCCCGGCCGACCGCGATATCGCCGACCCGGACGGGCTGGTGCCTGGCGATGCCACCGCGCTCCTGCACCTTGTTGGCTTCGGGATCGGCGATCACGGCCAGCGGATCGGTGATGGGGGTCAACACCTCCCATTCGATGACGATCGCCTCCATCGCGCGCCGCGCGATCTCCGGGTGGTCCGCGGCGACGAGCGCGATCGGCTCGCCGTGGTGGCGGACCTCGCCGATGGCGAGAACCGGCTGGTCCCAAGTCATGTCGAGGCCGAAGACGTTGCGGCCGGGCACGTCCTCGTGGGTGAGCACGGCGTACACGCCGGGCAGCGCGAGCGCCTGGCTGAGGTCGATACTGACAATGCGGGCGCGCGGATGCGGGCTGCGCAGGGTGGCGCCCCACAGCATGCCGTCCATCCACAGATCGGAGGCGTAGGCGAACTCGCCCTTGACCTTCAGAGTGCCGTCGGGGCGCAGCGGGCTTTCGCCGATGCCGCCCTTGCCCGGTGCGGCGACTTCACCGGGGAATCGCGTGGTGCGTGCGGTGGTCATCGCTTCTCCTCTCTCCCAAGGGAGTTCGTACAGCCGCTCGTCATGCCCGCCCCCGCATCAGCCGTTGCCGGGCAGCGGCGCCTGCGCGGCCCACCGCGTCGTGCGAGACCGTGCGCAGTTCGTCGTTCTCGACCACGGTGCGGCCGCCGACCAGCAGCCTGGCCAGCGGCGGCGTCGGACCGAAGACCAGCGCGCAGATCGGGTCTTCGACGGCGGCCCGGAATCCGTCCACCCGCCACATCGCGATGTCGGCGAGCTTGCCGACCTCCAGGCTGCCGATCTCCTGCTGACGGCCGAGATTGCGGGCGCCGCCGAGGGTTCCGATCTCCAGCGCCTGCCGGGCGGTGAGTGCGGTCGGTCCGTGCACGGCCCGCTGGAACAGCATGGCCTGGCGCATCTCCCCCGCCATCGAGGTGAGCTCGCTCGACGCGGCGCCGTCGACGCCGAGGCCGACCGGCGCACCGGCGCGCAACAGCGCGGAGACGCGGGCGATGCCGGCGCCGAGGCGAGCGTTGGAACTGGGGCAGTGGGCCGAGCCGGTGCCGGTTTCGGCGAAGCGGCGGATGTCGGCGTCGTGCAGGTGCACCGCGTGCGCGAACCAGACGTCCTCGCCGAGCCAGCCGAGCTTCTCCATGTATTCGACCGGGGTGCAACCCATCTGCTCGCGGCAGTGCTCTTCCTCGTCGAGCGTCTCGGCGAGATGGGTGTGCAGCCGGACGTTCTTGGTGCGCGCCAGCAGCGCGGCGTCGGTCATCAGACCTTCGCTCACCGAGAACGGCGAGCACGGTGCGACGGCGACCCGCAGCATCGAGTCGAACGACGGATCATGGTATTTGTCAATGGTTTCCGAGGTGTTGAGCAGGATCTCGTCGCGGTCCTCCACCACCTCGTCCGGCGGCAGGCCGCCGTCGGACTGGCCGCGGTCCATCGAGCCGCGGCACGGGTGGAACCGGATGCCGAGCTCGTGCGCGGCCCGTACCTCGGCGTCGAACAGGTCGCCGCGACCCTTCGGGAAGACGTAGTGATGGTCGCTGCTCGTGGTGCAGCCGGTCAGTGCCAACCAGCCCAATCCCGCTGCGGCCGCGCCGTATACAACGTCGGCGTCCATGCCGGCCCAGAGCCGGTAGAGACCGGTCAGCCACTCGAACAGCGTCGAGTCCTGGAACAGGCCCTGGCTCGCCCACTGGTAGAGGTGGTGGTGGGTGTTGACCAGGCCGGGGGTGACGAGGCAGCCGGTGCCGTCGATGCGTTGCGCGCCGGGCACGATGGGTGCCGGTCCCGCGCCGAGGGATTCGATCCTGCCGTTCGCGAGCACCAAGTACCCAGAGGCGATCTCCGGGCCGACCACCGGTGCGATGTAGGCGTTTTCGATGACAGTCTTCATTGCGCCGCCGCCTTCCGCTGGGCCGCGAGCCGCACGGCGTCGAGGATCTTCTCGTATCCGGTGCAGCGGCACAGGTTTCCGGCCAGTGCCTCGCGGATCTCCACATCCGAGGGATCGGGATTGTGCTCGATCAAATCGTGCGCCTGCACGATGAGACCCGGTGTGCAGAAACCACATTGGACCGCGCCCGCCTCGACGAACGCCTGCTGCATCGGATCCAGCTTCGCGCCGCGCGCCAGACCTTCCACGGTCCGCACCGAACAGCCCTCGGCCTGACCGGCCGCCACCAGGCAGGAACACACCGGCGTGCCGTTCAAATAGACCGTGCAGGAACCACATTCGCCCTGCTCGCAGGCGTTCTTGGAACCTGGAAGGCCCATCCGCTCGCGCAGCATGTAGAGCAGGCTCTCGCCCTCCCACACGTCGTCGACGGTCTCCGTCGAGCCGTTCACGTCGAAAGTCACGCGCATCAGGCTGCCTTCCTTTCTGCTAGGTGGTCCGTCCATGCCCAGCCCAGGGTGCGGCGGGCCAGCACCGACAGGGCGTGCTTGCGGTAATCCGCGGTGCCACGGACGTCGTCGATCGGCTTGGCGGCGGCCGCGACGAGCGCGCCGAACTCGCGCAGCACCCGGTCGGTGAGCGGCGCCGGATCGTGCCACGGCAGCTGCGCGGCCAGGAATTCCTCGGCGGGCTCGGCGCGCAGCGGCGTCGGGCCGGACGAACCGATGCCGGTGCGCACCGTCCCGGTGCTCGGGTAGAGCGCGATGGCGAACGAACACACCGCGATCACCATCGCGTTGCGGGTGCCGACCTTCGAAAAGTACTGCGGCCCTTCGGCGGGCGGCAGCCAGACCGCACTGATCAGCTCGTCGGCTTCCAGGGCGTTCTTGCGCACCCAGATGTAGAAGTCGTCGATCGGGATCATCCTGGTGCCGCGGGCCGCCGACGCGACCTCGACCACGGCGTTGCCCGCGAGCAGCGCCGGGTGGGCGTCACCGGCGGGCGAAGCGCCACCGAGGTTGCCGCCGACGGTGCCGCGGTTGCGGATCTGCGGCGAGCCGACCGAACGGGACGCCTGGGCCAGGCCGGGCAGTTGCCCGCCGAGCCGGTTGATGATCCGGACGTACGGCACGCCGGAGCCGATCCGGATCTTGCCGTCGATCTCCTTGTAGTCGAACAACTCTCGGCATGGGTTCAGATCGAGCAGCGCGCTCGGGCGGCCCTTGTCGAAGTTGAGTTCGACCATCATGTCGGTGCCGCCCTGAATGGGGGTGGCGTCCGGGCGGCCTGCCTTGATGTCCAGGGCGTCCGCCCAGCTGGTGGGTCGTAAGAAATCCATCGTCACTCCCACGCGGGTCCGGCGGCGGGCGCGTCCTCGCGCAGCACGGTGCCCTCGATCAGGCCGTAGGGACGGTCGGCGGCGTAGAACACCTCGTTGTCGTTCGCCAGTCCGAAGGCGGACAGATCGACGACGAAGTGGTGCTTGTTGGGCAGCGACAGCCGGACCTCGGCGATTTCCGGGCAGGTGTTGAGCACGCGCTCGCCCATCCCGTACAGGGTCTGTTGCAGTGAGTAGCTGTAGGTTTCGGCGAACGCCTCGAGCAGCGCGCGCCTGGCCTCCCGGTAGGTCTTGTCCCAGTCGCCGGGCTCGCCGGTGAAGCGCCACTCCGCGTTCACCTCGGTGGCGAGGACGCGGTCGTAAGCCTCCTTCAGCGTCGTGTACTTGTCCTTCAGGTAGCCGTGAAACTCCGAACCGGTGGAGTTCAACACCACCAGGCCCTGCAAACCCGCGACGACCCAGGCGTTTTCGCCGTCGTAGTGCACCCGCGCGGTGCGCACCTCCTGGCCGGAGCGGACGAACGAGTGCTGGTGGGTGCTCGCGTCGAGCACGATGCGCTCCCAGGCGTATTCCTCGACACTGACCCGCGCATGACGGATGGTCGGCTGGGAATCTACGAAATGCCTTGCCAGCAGGACACCGAACGCCTCGGGCGAGGAGATGCCGTGCTCCTTGGCGAACGCGAACACGGTGTTCTTCTGCGTGTCGGTGGTCAGCACCGCGCCGTTGTCGCCGGTCAGGTGCACGTCATCCATGTCACCGGAGAGGGCGACGCCGACATTGAGGTCCCGGATCTCGTGCACGCCACCGTTTTTCGTCACGCTGACGACATGGGTCTCCGCTTTGCCATATCGGTTCGGTCCGAGCTTGATCGACATTGTTCAGCTACCTCGATAGGTGGAGTAGGAATACGGACTGAGCAGCAGCGGCACGTGGTAGTGCGCGGCTGGGTCGGCGACGGTGAAGTCGATGGCGACCGAGGGGTAGAAGGGGCTGATCTCGCCGGTGTCGAAAGTCAGCCGGTGCGTGCCGGATTCGGGCGCGGGCAGGTCTTTGATGCGGCCGTCGTCGTCGGTGTGCCGCTCCGCGAGCACCGTGCCGTCGGCCCGCGACAGCTGCACCCGCAGCCCAGCGGCGGGGCGACCGGTCACCGCGTTCAGCACGTGGGTGGACAGACTCACTACTCCCCCAGCAGCTTTCGCACGCGCAGGCGGGTGATGTCGGCGAGTTCGCTCTGCACCTTGATGCGTTCGTCGAGCTCCGAGTTGGCCAGGCGCTTACGCAGCTCGGTGAGCATCTCCTCGGCGCTGCGCCCGGTGGCGCGGATCAGGAAGACATGGCCGAAACGTTCCTCGTAGGCCAGGTTGCCCGCGGCCAGCTCGGTGCGTACCGCCGTATCCGCGGTCGCCGCGCCGGACTGTTCGCCGCGTGACCACGCCGCCTCCCGCTCGGACAACTCCGCCTTGGCCCGGTCGCCGATGCGCGGATGCGCCGACAGCGCCTCCTCGACATCCGGCCAATCCAGCTCACACACCGCGGCAACGGCGGCGGCGATGGCGCTCGCGGCGTCGGGGTAGGGCCGGGAGGCCGCCACCTTCTGTGCCCACTGCCGGGACGCGCAGCAGGTCAGCAATTCCTGCTCGGCCCGGTCCGGCGGCAACGCGTTGAGCCATCCGATGTCGCCTGCCATCTGACCTCCTGTCGGGGTTCGCCAATCTGTTCCGCAAGTACACCCGCCGAGGAACACCGCAGCTAGAAACGAGAAATCTGAACTGTGCGACAGTTCACACCCAACTCTTTGTGCGAATGTCCAAGGGCATTTACCAGGGGTGCGACTGTTAGCCTTCGCAGCGTGCGCCTTCGATCACTGCTGACCATGGCGGACCTGGGGCTCGAGCTCGTCACCGGCGAGGAAGAGCTGGACCGGTTCGTGCGTTGGGTGGTGACCACGGACATGCTCGATCCTGGTCGCTACCTGTCCGGCGGGGAGCTGGTGCTCACCGGCCTGCAGTGGCGGCATGATCCCGCCGACAGCGAGGTGTTCGTCCGGGCACTCGCGCAGGCCGGGGTGGCGGGGATGGCCGCTGGTGACGCCAGATATGGCGGTGCGCCGCCCGATGTGGTCGAGGCCTGCCGTCAGCATCGGATTCCGCTGTTCCGTGTCCCGGAGAATATTGCGTTCGCCCAGGTCACTGAGCAGATCACCCGCAATCTGTCGACCGGGCGGGCGGCGGATCTGACCGCGATCCTGGACCGGCATCGGCAGCTCGTTTCGGGTGCCGGGCTCGGTTCGGTGCTCGAACTCATCGAACGCGATCTCGGCATGCGATGTTGGGTGGTGTCGTCGACCGGACGCGCGGTGGCCGGGCCGGGCACACCGCCGCCGGTTGAGGTGACCGCGGCGTTTCTCAGCGCCCGTCGGCTGCCGGTGACGTTTCTGCACGAGGGCAGCCGGTTTTCGCTGTTCGCGGTGGATGAGCATCGGACATCGCGGGCCGCCGACTGGTTCCTGGTCTTCGAGGGCGACTACACCGAATGGCCCGAGGAGCGGCGCGCGCTGGCCGGCGAGCTCGCCGCCGTCGTGTCGCTGGAACGCGCGCGACAGGACGATCGGCAGAGCGCCGAGGGGCGGCTCGCCCAAGAACTCATCGAGTTGATCGTGTCCGATGCCAAGCCGACCGAGATCATTTCGCGGCTGGAACTCACCGGGCTCGGGCCCGCCGAGACCTATATCGCGGTCGCGGCCGCCGCCGATGACACGTTGCGCCCCGGCGAGTTACGCGTGCTGCTGCGCGAAATCCTGTTCGGCAGAAGGCCCGCCGCCGGTGTGGTGGACGGCGAGGCTATCGCACTGATTCCGGCGGGCCCGGACACTCCCGTGATCGATGAAATCAACCGTGCGGTAACCGCTTTGGAGCCCGGCCTACGCGGTAGCCGACTATCCGTCGGCGTCAGCGGCGTGGTCGACGGCGAAGGCCTGCGCGGTGCCGTCGAAGAAGCCCGCTACGCCCGCCGCATGGCCGCGGGCCGACTACAACCCGCCAGCGTCGTCGGCCACGACGAACTCGCCACCCACATGCTGCTACTCGCCTCGGTCCCCGACGAGGTCCGCCGCATGTTCCGGCTCCGCCTCCTTGACCCGCTCACCACCTACGACCAGGACAATCGTGCCGACCTCGTGCACACCCTGGAAACCTTCCTAGAGGTCTCCGGCTCCTGGACCAAGTGCGCCGATCTACTGCACGTGCACGTCAACACCCTGCGCTACCGCATCCAGCGCATCGAAGAACTCACCGCCCGCGACCTGTCTCGCCTCGAAGACCGCGTCGACTTCTTCCTCGCGCTGGCCTTGCGCTGACCTACCCTGGGGAACTGTCGCCCGAACGACCGACAGCGCTGACCGTGGGTCGGGCGCGACAATAGCGGAGATGCGGCGGTAGCTGGGCAAATGGCCAGCGCTCGAGACGTGTCGGTGCCGCGATCGAGGTATGCGCAATGGCCGAGCAACGGTGGTCTTTTCCTTTGACGCCGGTGCTGGTGCTGGTGCTGGTGGCGGTGACAGTCGCGCTGGCCGCTTCGGGCTGTGGCGGTGGATCTGATCTGCGTTCTTCGACGGTTTCCGCCACGCCTACATCCCAGGTGGCGAGCGGGTCGGTCACCGCCTCCGGCGTGACGGTCAGCGGGAAGGTCGGCGCGATCGGCGTCACCGCCACCGCGCCGACCGGGGTCGCCGATGTCGGTACGCACCTGGTGATGTCGGCGGCGCCGGCACCTACCGCAAAGGCGTTCGACGTCGAGGTCGGTGCGGCGCCACCGGTCGTGCTCGTGCTCGGCAACGGCGCACAGCCGGGCAAACCGGTCACCCTGAAGTTCGATCTGTCGGGCAGCCCGGACCTGTACGGCAAGTTCACCGATTCGGTCCGTCCGGTGATCGCGGTCGAGCAGGGCGGTGACAAGTCGAAACCCGATCTGCTGCTACCGAATTGGGATACCGCGTCGAAGACGCTGACCACCACCACCGATCATCTCAGCACCTTTCAAGTCACACTCGTCGATGCCGGGGCCGCCCTCGATCGCGCCGTCAGACAAGCCTGGCAGACGGTGGCGGGCAGTCTCGATTCGCCGTGTAAAGACAAGAGCGACATCAACATCGGTCCGAACAAACTCACCTTGGCTCCCAGCAAACCGGGCGTGGTCGCCGCGTGCCTGCGCGACACCGGCGCAGGCATAGCCGTCGACTTCACTTCGAACTCTGCCCAGTACTTCCGGGTTGCCGCGACTCCGGCCGGGAAGTTCACCAATGCTCAGCCCTTGTCGGGCGCCGACCAGCTCGCGGTGGCCCTGCACGACTCCTTCGACCACCAATCCGGCCTGTTGTCTCCGAAAGGCACCGGCACGCTGCTCCTTCCGCCTGGAACGATGTCGGCACAGCTGCACCTCGACGTCGATCTCGCTGCGCTGCAACTGGAAACGATCCTCACCGGTCTCGACATGCTCGGCGCTGACGGCGATGCCCTGGTCGCGGCGTTTCAGAACAGCAAGGCGGGCTACGACTGCCTCGTCACGCTGTACCAAAGCTGGACCACCCCGAACAAGCCCGACACCGCCGAATTCACCAAGGCGCTCGGCGATGTGGCGCAATGCGGGCTCACCGGCGCGGAGGCCGCGGTCGGCAACCAAGACGCGCACCGAGTGCTGCACCGGATGAGCGTGGCCGTCTCCCTCTTCACGACCCTGCCCAGCCAACTGCTTGCCAATATCACCGGAATCATCGGGGAATTCACCGGTGACAACCACCTCGAGTTCACCATGGCACTCGGCATCAGCGGATCATGGTCCGGCACCTGGACGACGAGCGACGGTGA
This sequence comes from Nocardia sp. NPDC046473, assembly GCF_040645995.1. Taxonomy (NCBI): domain Bacteria; kingdom Bacillati; phylum Actinomycetota; class Actinomycetes; order Mycobacteriales; family Nocardiaceae; genus Nocardia; species Nocardia sp. NPDC046473. The sequence goes on along the minus strand of NZ_JBEYZJ010000005.1, from coordinate 433,084 downwards.
AACGTATCCGGCAACCCTGCAGGTGTCGCAGGATGCGCCGGTAAAGGCGCGGATGGACATTCCGGGTTACGCCTGCGGCGCGAACTGGTCCGAGGCCAAACGCAATTCGACTCTCGTCTACGTAGACGCCGCCGTCACATACGGGACCTGCGCGAACAACACCTGGGTACTGACGATTACCGGAACATCGATCGCCGGCGACGACACCAGCTCCGACGGAACGCATGTCGAGTTCCATCGGAATTGACGCGCGCTGCCCGGCGCCTGCCACGCAACAACATTCAAATATCTGCCGAGCCGACCTGGATGATCTTGCCCAGGCCGAGGCGCGGCATCAGGTCCTGATGGAGGATGCGGAGCAGGTCGGTCAACGTGGCCTGCTGTTCGGCGGTCAGACCGGAGAGCAGGTCGAGCTCGCGGCCGAGTACTTGATCGACCAATCGCTCGACCAAAGCGTGCCCGGCCGGAGTGAGCGCGACGACCACGCCACGGGAACCGTCGTCGAGTGTGGTTCTGGTGACCAGGCCCTCCCCTTCGGCGCGGGCGACCCGCTGGGAGATCGCGCCTGCGGTGAGCATGGTGCGTTCTTTGAGTTCACGAGTGGTCAACTGGTACGGCGGGCCGCTGCGGCGCAGCACGCTGAGTAGGTCGAGGGTCGCCGCGTCGGCGCCTTCGGCGGCGAGCACCCGGCGACGGTCGTCGCCGAATGCCTTGGCCAGATGCCATATTCGCGTCACGACGCCGATGCCGTCGACCGGCGTGCCCGGCCGTTCGCGGAGCCACGCGAGCGCGATAGCGTCGACCGGATCGTTGTCGTCCATGGCACTCCTCGGTTGCGTTTAGACCTAAATGAAGTCTATGTTTAGGTCTAAATGTACTCGATGAGGGAGATCGACATGGGACGCAACATCGTGGTGACCGGCGGAGCCACCGGAATCGGCCGGGCGATCGCGCGTATTTTCGCGGCCGAGGGCGATTCGGTGGTGATCACCGGGCGCCGGGCCGAGGCGCTGCAGGCGACAGCGGCGGAACTCGGTGTCACGGCCCGCGTTTGCGACGCGACCGATCCCGCGCAGATCGAGGCACTGGTCGATCAACTCCCCCGGGAGATCGACGTGCTGGTCAACAACGCGGGCGGCAATACCGACTTCGACACGGAGGCGCCGACCGACCTGAAGAGTCTGGCCGAGGCTTGGCGGGCAAACCTGGACGCCAATCTGATCAGCGCGGTATTGATGACCACGGCACTGCGCGACCGACTGACCACCGCAGGGTCCGTGGTGAACATCGGCTCGATCGCCGCGGACAAGGGCGCGGGAGCCTACGGCGCGGCCAAAGCCGGACTCGCCTCATGGAACGTCCAACTGTCGGCGGAGCTGGGGCCGCGCGGTATCACCGCGAATGTCGTTGCCCCCGGCTACATCTCCGACACGGAGTTCTTCCGCGACAAGCTGACCGACGAGCGGCGCGACTCGCTCGTCGCGGCGGCACACACCCGCCGCGCCGGAGTTCCCGATGACATCGCCGCGGCGGTGCACTACCTCGCCTCGCCCGCGGCCCGGCAGGTGACCGGCCAGGTGCTTGCGGTCAACGGCGGCGAACGCACCACCCGATGAGCCCGGAAATCCGGGCGCGGCGCGCGGCGCAAGGCGGGCAATAGGGGCGATCCGGGCAAGTCGGTAGGCAGGGGCTAGCATGGGCGAGCTGGTAACGGTGGATTTGCCGATCCCAAGGTGGTTCGATGACTAAAGCTGTTCCACGGCCGGTTGCGCTGGGCGATGATGCGGCCCGGACACTGGCTAATGCCACGAAGAGCGTTCCGCAGATGGAGTCGATCACCCCACGGTGGTTGGTTCATCTGCTGAACTGGGTGCCCGTCGAAGCCGGTATCTACCGGCGTAACCGGGTCACCGACGAACAAACCGTCGATATTCAGTGCGATAACTTCGACGAGTCTCCGCTGCCGGAGACGTTTATCGACTACGAGCGAGACCCGCGGGAGTACCGACTCAAGGCCGTGCACACGATCCTCGATGTGCACACCCGCGTCTCGGATCTGTATTCGAGCCCGCACGATCAGATTGCTCAACAGTTGCGGCTCACCATCGAGGCAATCAAGGAGCACCAAGAGGGCGAGCTGATCAACAGCCCGGACTACGGACTCATCGCGAATGCCACGAAGAAGCAGCGGATCTCGACGATCGCCGGGCCGCCGACGCCGGACGACCTGGACAACCTGATCACGAAGGTCTGGAAAGAGCCGGGGTTCTTCCTCACCCACCCGCAGGGCATCGCGGCGTTCGGCAGGGAATGCACCCGGCGCGGTGTGCCGCCGCCGACCGTGAGCATGTTCGGGTCGCAGTTCCTGACCTGGCGCGGGATTCCGATCATTCCGTCGGACAAGGTTCCGGTGGAACGCGGGAAGACCAAGTTCGTGCTGATCCGCACCGGCGAAGCCCGTCAGGGCGTGATCGGGTTGTATCAGCCGGGACTGGCCGGTGAACAGGGACCGGGCCTTTCGGTGAAGTTCATGGGTATTGATCGCAGCGCGATCGCGTCATATCTGGTGTCGCTGTACTGCTCGCTGGCGATTCTGACCGACGATGCGGTGGCAGTGCTCGACGGAGCCGAGGTGGGCAAGTTCCATGACTACGCACCGACCTACCGGAGCTGACATCTCGCGCCCAGCCGACGAGGGCGGCGCCGAATGGATGCTGCCGGACGAGGCGACGCTCAATCGCCTTGCCGGAGCATTCTTCTCGGCGCTGCCGTCGGGGTCGGCGGGTCTGCCCGCCGCACCGGCGGGCCTGAGTGTGGCGCAGCCCGATATGCCGACATCGCCGCCGAATGTGCCGGTGCCGTCTCCGGTGCCCGCGGCGACAGCGGCCGGCGCACCGGGGTTTTCCGGTGCGACGCATCCTGGTGGACATATGTTGGCTGCGGCACCATCGGGCGCGCAGGGTGTTTCGAGCACCACGCCACCCGGCGGCGGCACACCGGAACCGTCAGTGCCAGGGGCACTTGGCGCCTCCAGCGCCGCGTCTCCCGGCGGCAGCACGCCATCCTCGCCTTCGACAACGTCGGGCGTGCAGGGCGTTTCAAGTACCACGCCACCCGGCGGGCGTACTCCCGTGCCTTCGGTGCCCGGTGTCAACGGCACCGCGCCCTCCGGCGGCACGGCACCTTCTGGCGCACAGGGGTTTTCGGGTACCACGCCGCCCGGCGGCAGTACCCCGGAACCATCGGTGCCGGGCTGGGGCCGCGACGTGCCGATGGCCGACGCGGCCGGACAACCCGCGCATCCGCCGGTCAGCACCGATGGCATACACACTGACCCATTCCTCACCGCGCTGCCGTCGTTACGCGGAGTGCTGTCACCACAACGCTTTCCCGATGCCGCGCCGGAGCAACCGTCCGCGGCGCCGAGCTTCTATTTCCTGAATGCGGCCGGCCCTGCGGCATCGATCCCCGCGTCGTACCGTGTGCCCGACGCGCATCCACCCTTCGATGTCTACGCGGTGCGCAACGATTTCCCGATCCTCCGGGAACAGGTCAACGGCCATCCGCTGGTGTGGTTCGACAACGCCGCGACGACGCAGAAGCCGCGCTCGGTGATCGAGCGCATCACCCACTTCTATGAGCACGAGAACTCCAATATCCACCGGGCCGCCCACGAATTGGCGGCACGGTCCACCGACGCCTACGAGCAGGCCCGCGACATCGTGGCCCGCTTCATCGGTGCGTCCTCGGCCGAGGAGATCATCTTCGTCCGGGGCGCCACCGAGGGCATCAACCTGATCGCACAAACGTGGGGCCGCAAGAACATTCGCGCGGGCGACGAGATCATCATCTCGCACCTCGAGCACCACGCGAACATCGTCCCCTGGCAGATGCTGGCCGCCGAGACCGGCGCCCAGCTGAAGGTCATTCCGGTGGACGACAACGGCGAGCTGATGCTCGGCGAGTACACCAAGCTGCTCTCCGATCGCACCAAACTCGTTTCGGTGACCCATGTTTCGAACGCGCTCGGCACCATCACGCCGGTGCGGGAGATCGTCGCCGAGGCACAGCGAGCCGGGGCGGTCACCCTCGTCGACGGCGCACAATCGGTCCCGCACACCGCCATCGACGTGCGCTCGATCGGCGCCGACTTCTTCGTCTTCTCCGGCCATAAGCTGTTCGGGCCCACCGGAATCGGCGTCGTCTACGGAAAATCCGAGATACTGCAAGACGTTCCGCCCTGGCAGGGCGGCGGCAACATGATCAGCGATGTGACCCTGGAACGTTCACTGTTCCAGCCGCCGCCCGGACGATTCGAGGCGGGCACCGGCAATATCGCCGACGCGGTCGGTCTCGGCGCCGCCATCGAATACGTCGAACGCCTCGGCATGGACGCGATCGGACGCTACGAGCACGAACTGCTCGAGTACGCGACACCGCGGGTCGCCGCGGTACGCGGTGTCCGACTGGTCGGCACCGCCGCCGACAAGGCGAGCGTGCTCTCCTTCGTCATGGCGGGCTACGAGCCGATCGAGGTCGGAAAGGCGTTGAACGAGAAAGGCATCGCGGTGCGGGCCGGTCACCATTGTGCCCAGCCGATTCTGCGTCGCCTCGGGTTGGCAGCGACGGTGCGTCCTTCGTTCGCCTTCTACAACACCTGCGCCGAGATCGATCGAATGGTCGCCGTCCTCGAACAACTCGCCGCTAGTTCGCCGCGGTGAACGCGGCGTCCGGCAGAACCTGATCGAACACCTTTACGTCAGCCGCGATTCCCTGCGGCTGACGTAAAGGGCTGCGCGCCAACGGCAGCCGCCATCACCTGGAATCAGTACGACTTGGCCTGACTCGACCACCGCGGGTTCAACGTTCCGGATAAGCGCGCAGGGAAGGAGATCTGCTTTGGGTTGCCATCCGAGGTGTAGCGCTGCTCCGGGTTCGCCGCGAGCCGGTCGAGCCAGTACGTCGAGTCGAAGTCGACCGCTGTTCTGCCCGAACGGATTCGAGGAACAGCCGTGGGATCGAGTTCACCGTACTGCGACGGGGCAGGCTCGGCGCCGACCAGCAGCACCGAGTCGAACGCGTAATTCTGTCCGTCCCAACTGCCCGCGGTGGCCAGGGCGCGATCGTCCGGCGCGATGCCGAGCGGCAACGCCATCGTCCGTACCTGGCCCGGCGCCGCCGCCACGATCGCGCGGACGTTGTCCGCCAGCTCACGTTGCACGCCGATGCTGTCCAGCTGCGCGAGGTTCGCGTGCGTCGCGGTGTGCGCGCCGATCTCGTAACCGTGCGCGGCCAACCAGGACAGGGCGCGCGGATTGTCGCCGAACGGCTGGTTGTTGACGTAAAAGGTCGCGGTGGGCGCGAATTCGGGATGCTCGGCTCGGAACTGTTCGAGGATCCCGATCGCCGAGTCGGGCGCGACCGTGCCGTCCTCGGTGATCGTGAGCTGGCTGAGGGTCGAGTCGTCGAAGGTGAGCACCACCGGATGGGTACCCGCGGGCAGGTCGAAGGCGCCGGAGATGTAGGCCGACGTCGTCACCGGACGGTAGTTCTCGCGCAGCAGTCGATCGAGCTCGGCGCGGAATTTCGCTGGCGTCTGGTCGTATTCGCTGTCCGGCTCGGCCGCCAGCTGGTGGTACATGAGGACTGGGACGACGCCGAGTTCGTTGGCGCCCACCGCGACCGGATCGGGCACGGGACTGCTCGACGGTGGCGGGGGCGCCATCGCCCGAAGGGTGGCCGGGTCGGGGTCCGCGGCGCAGGCCGCGGCCGTCAACACCAGCACGGACAACACAACTCGAACACTGATAGTCGCGTTCTTCGCCACCGCGCAAACAGTACGCGAACGCGACCAATTCGTTGCGTAAGCAACTCGGACAAAGTATCGACGGGCGCGGGCCGAACCCGCGATAGTTGAGCGATCTCCAGACGAAAGTTGGTGTGTGCGTTGCTAGAACGACTAGGCGTTACAGGACACCGGCGGTTGACGGCAGTCCTGGTTATCTCAGTCTTATCAATTCTTATCGCTTCTGTGACCCTGAGCTGGGTCCGCACCGAACCCCGCGGATTGACCGTCACCGGTCTCCCGAACAGTCTGGTCGGCGCGGCGACCATGTCCGCCATGACATTGCGGGTAGACGCGGGTGAATACGACCCCGCCGCCATGCGGCTCGAACTCGACGGCGAGCCGGTCACCGGCGCGGTCGACGGCAGCACGGTCGTCTACCGGCCAGGGGCGCTGCCCGATGGCGAGCACAAGTTCACCGCCGAGATCCCGCCGAGCTTCCTCGGCTTCCTTCGCACCGGCCCTGGCGTGTCCAAGACGTTCACGGTGGACAACGAGGCACCGACCTTGGAACTGACGCAGCCCACTGGCGTGACTTCTTACCGCCAGCCGGTTACCTTGCGCGGCAAGGCAAAAGACGCCGAACGCGTATCGGTCGGCAACCTGTCGGCGACTCCGGCCGACGACGGCTCCTTCGAGATCGCGATGCCGCGCGCACAAACCGGCGCCCAGGTGGTCGCCGTGGACGCCGCGGGCAACCAGACCGCGCAGACGATCACGGCGGCGATCGAGCAGCCGCGGATCAAGGCGGTGCACGTGACCGCGTACGGCTGGTCCGACGACGAACTCCGCGAGGACGTGCTGAACATGGCGCGCGACGGGCGCATCAACACGGTGCAGCTCGACATCAAGGACGAAGACGGCGAGGTCGGCTACGACTCCCAGGTGCCGCTCGCCCGCGAATCGGGTGCCGTCATGCGGATCTACGACGCCCCCGCGGCGTTGCGGCAGTTGCACGACATGGGGATTCGGGTGGTGGGCCGGATCGTCGCGTTCCGCGACAAGACGATGGCCGAATGGGCCTGGCAGAACGGCCATCAGGACTGGGTCATCCAAACTCCGTCCGGCGAGCCGTATTCGAGCAGGTACGGCCCGATCGCCTTCACCAACTTCGCGAATCCTGAAATCCGCAGATACAACATAGATCTCGCGGTCGAGGCGGCAAGACTGGGCTTCGACGGCATCATGTACGACTACATCCGGCGCCCGGACGGCGCGCTGTCGCAGATGCACTTCCCCGGCTCGACCACCTCGCCCACCGTGTCGATCGCCGAATTCCTGCACGAGAGCCGCGATCCCGTGCGCGACGCGGGCGCCGAGCAGAGTGCCGCGGTGTTCGGAGTGGCTTCCACCCGGCCCGAGGAGATCGCGCAGGACATCCCGTTGATGGCCAAGTACGTCGACTACATCGCGCCGATGCTGTATCCCTCGCATTGGAACGCCGGCGAATACGGTGTCGCGAGCCCGAATTCGCAGCCCTACGACATCATCTTCCGTTCCCTGCAGGACTTCCGCACCCAGACGCAGGGCACCGGCGCCAAGGTCGTCCCCTGGTTGCAGGACTTCAGCCTCGGCGTCAGCTACGGTCCCGGCGAGGTCCGGACGCAGATCGACGCCGCGAACGACGCAGGCGTGAACGGGTTCTTCCTCTGGAGTCCCACCGTGCGCTACCACCTCGCGGGGCCTTCGGACTGAGCCGAGAGGTGGCGCAGGCGACCGGGCAGTGCCGCAACGATTGCCCGGTCGCTGCCGGTCGACTCCGGCACAGCAGGTCGATGCTCGACCGACCGGCGACATCCCACTCCCGCGCAGTCGGCGCGGTTACGCTGGTGGAGTGAACGTTGAAGTGACGCGCCTGCCGGGTATCGGTGTGCGCAAGGACTTTCCGGTCAAAGGCGTTCGCCGCCGGATCGGCGTGATCGATCACAAGGACGGCACGATCTACCTGATCGTCAGCAAGTCCGGCAATCCCGAAGCCACCGACCAGATTCCGTTGTCGGCGGCGGAGGCGGCCGCATTGGCCAACCTGCTCGGCGCCCCGCAGCTGGTCGCCCAGCTGCGCGAGGAACATCGCGAGTTCGAGGGCGTGAACACCAGGCAGTTCGCCATCCTCGGTGGCTCCCCCTATGCCGACCGCCCGCTCGGCGAGACCGAAATGCGCACCCGGACAAGGGTTTCCATCGTCGCTATCATGCGCGGCGGCTCGGTGGTCCCGTCACCGGGCCCGGACTTCATCTTCGCCGCGGGCGACCTGCTGGTGATCGTCGGAACCACCGAGGGCCTCGACGCCGCAGCCGGCATCCTCACCAACGGCTGATCAGCCGCTGAACGCGTCGAATACCTCTTCCGCGCGGTCGCGGGTGCGGTACATGTCCCAGGCGGTGGCGGCGAGGGCATCCGGGTTCAGCGTGTGGCCTGCCATCGAGCCGAAGCGGGCCGGGTCGGCGGTGACCACGGTGTGGATGTCGCCGCGTTCGATGAGGCCGCCGATGGTGAGGGTGGCCGCGTAGACGCCGCTGTCGGCGAGGGCGGAGTTGAGGGTGACGGCGTAGTTGCGGAGGGCGGCCGAGGGCAGGGCCAGGTGGCCGAGCATGGGCATCGGCCGGACGCTGGAGAGTCCGCCCGCGAAGAGGAGAGCGCCGGTGCCTCGGGTGCGCATGGCCGGGAGGACGTCGTGCACCATGTCGATGGCGGGCCAGACCCAGTCGAACGCGGATTGCGCTGTGGTGGCGTCTGTTTCGGTGAGCGGGATCGGCTGCTGGGTCGGGCCGGGACCGTAGTAGGCGAGCTCGATGTCGCCGTCGTCGGCGATCTCGGCGAGGACGGACCTCAGGCGCGCACGGTCGGTGATGTCGACGGCATGAGCGCTGGCATCAATGCCTTGTGTAGCGAGGTCTTTCAGATAGCCCTCATGCCGCGCCTCGCTGCGCGAGATCAGTGCGACGCGGAATCCTTCGCTGCCGAAACGCCTGGCCATGGACATGCCGAGGCCTGGCCCGACGCCGACGATCACGGCGGTTGACGTGCTGGACATGCAGCTCCTTCCAAAGATTGAGGGGTCCCTCAATTTCAAAAATAGCACGAAGTCGAGGAGCCCCTCGACTTTTGTATGATGGTGCACATGACCAAACCGTTGCGCCGCGATGCGGCCCGCAATCGCGAGAAACTGTTGCGCGAGGCGGCCGGGGTCTTCACCGAGCAGGGACTCGACGGGTCCCTGGAAGAGATCGCGCGACGGGCCGGGGTCAGCATCGGCACGCTGTACAACCACTTCCCACACCGCGACGCGCTCATCGACGCGCTGCTACCGCCGCGCCTCGCCGCGATCGACGAATTCGGCGCACGGGCCGCGGCCGAGCCGGACGCGTGGGTGGCGCTCAGTGGGTTCGTCGAGGAATTGCTCGGCCAGATGACCACCGACCGCGGCCTGCTCGAGGCCCTCACCGGTGATCATCCCGCTGCCGCGCAGCTGACCGAGGCGTGCCATCGTGGGCTGTCGCATCTCTCGACGCTGCTGCATCGCGCTCGACAGGAGGGTTCAGTACGCGCCGACGCGAGCGATGAAGACGTGGTGCACCTGGTGTGGGCCCTCTCGCTGCTCGGTGAGGCAGCCGGATCACCCGCGTGGCGCCGCTGCCTGGAACTCGTCCTCGACGGCCTCCGTCCCACCCATCAACCGACCCGATAGGAACAGCACCGTGCCATATGCCAAGGCCGCCAACGGCGTTCGCCTCGCCTATCAAACCGCAGGCGCGGGCGCGCCCTTGCTACTGCTGGCCGGGCAGGCCAACAATCATCACTGGTGGGACGGAATCCGCGAGGACTTCCAGACCCGGTATCGCACCATCACGCTCGACTGGCGCGGCACCGGGGACAGCGACAAGCCCGACGAGCCTTACAGCACAGTGGGATTCGCCGACGACGTGGTCGCGGTGCTCGACGACCTGGGTATCGAGCACGCCGCGGTGTACGGCACATCAATGGGTGGTCGCGTCGCACAATGGCTGGCCGCTCGTCATCCGGAGCGGGTGCACACCCTCGTCCTCGGCTGCACCTCCCCCGGCGGCAAGCACAGCATCGAACGCGGTCCTGAGATTCGGAAGTCGCTCATCGATCCCGATCCGGACGCGGCGCGCCAGGCCCTGCTCGAGCTGATGTACACCCCGGAGTGGTTGGCGCACAACGCCGGCCCGTACAACACCCTCGGCGATCCCACCATGCCCGCCTACGCCAAGCGCCGCCATCTCATGGCCAGCAACAGACATGATGCCTGGGATGCGCTGCCGGACATCACAACTCCCACCCTGATCGTGCACGGGACCGAGGACCGGTTCAATCCGGCCGCGAACGCGCCGCTGCTCGCCGAACGCATCCCGGGCGCGCGGACGCGGCTGATCCCCGGCGCGCGGCACGCTTACTTCGACGAATTCCGAGCCGTCGCGGGTCCGCTCGTGCTGGACTTCCTCGACGAGGCTCGTAGATAACCCCTATTCGCGCACCTGCCGAATTGATGGAAATTCCACTGAAAGTCTTGACTCAGGCAGGTTCCCGGGGTTACTATTCCTACAGAGGAAACATTCGACGTGGTTGTTACATGACCTCAATTATCGAATGCCTATTGTGCTGCGCCAAATCTGCGAGTAACTTGGGACGTTGCGCTGGCCGCCTCCCGTCCGACCACACGAACCCAATTTCGTGAAACACCATCAATGATGTGGTGCTCACTTCTTGCGGTGTGCGAGTTTCGCTCGGGTAGGTGACCACCCGCAATTCATCAGCAGTGTGAGGTCGCGGAAGGACGCACCGTGTCAGTCTCGTCCCAAAAAGTCACCACAACAGCCCAGGTACCCGGCGCCCCGCAGCGGGTGTCGTTCGCCAGAATTCGTGAGCCCCTGGACGTACCGGGCCTGCTCGACGTGCAGACCGACTCCTTCGAATGGTTGATCGGCGCGCCGCAATGGCGGGCGCGCGCCGCCGCACGTGGCGAGAACAGCACGGCGGGCGGCCTCGAAGAGGTGCTGGCCGAACTCTCCCCGATCGAAGACTTCGCGGGCACCATGTCGCTGTCGCTGTCCGACCCTCGATTCGAAGAGGTCAAGGCCTCTATCGACGAGTGCAAAGACAAGGACATGACCTACGCGGCGCCGTTGTTCGTCACCGCGGAGTTCATCAACAACAACACCGGTGAGATCAAGAGCCAGACGGTCTTCATGGGAGATTTCCCGATGATGACCGACAAGGGCTCCTTCATCGTCAACGGCACCGAGCGCGTCGTCGTCGCCCAATTGGTTCGTTCGCCGGGTGTCTACTTCGACCAGTCCGTCGACAAGACCACCGAGAAGGACCTGCACAGTGCACGGGTCATTCCGTCGCGGGGTGCGTGGCTGGAGTTCGACATCGATAAGCGCGACACCGTCGGTGTCCGCATCGACCGCAAGCGTCGCCAGCCAGTTACCGTGCTGCTCAAGGCTTTCGGCTGGACCGCGGAGCAGATCGTCGAGCGTTTCGGGTTCTCCGAGATCATGATGTCGACGCTCGAGAAAGACCACACGGCGGGCACCGACGAGGCGCTGCTCGATATCTACCGCAAGCTGCGTCCGGGCGAGCCGCCGACCAAGGAGTCCGCGCAGACCCTGCTGGAGAACTTGTTCTTCAAGGAGAAGCGCTACGACCTGGCGCGGGTCGGTCGCTACAAGATGAACAAGAAGCTGGGCCTGAATATCGACTCGGCCACGCTGACCGAGCAAGACCTCGTCGCGATCATCGAATACCTGGCGCATCTGCGCGCGGGCGACAAGACGATGACCGCGGCGGGAGGCGTCGAGGTGCCGATCGGGGTGGACGACATCGACCACTTCGGTAATCGCCGGGTGCGCACGGTCGGCGAGCTGATCCAGAACCAGCTCCGAATCGGCTTGTCCCGCATGGAGCGAGTGGTCCGGGAGCGGATGACGACCCAGGACATCGAGGCGATCACGCCGCAGACGCTGATCAACATTCGTCCGGTCAGCGCGTCGATCAGGGAGTTCTTCGGGACATCGCAGCTGTCACAGTTCATGATGCAGGACAACCCGCTCGCCGGGCTGACGCACAAGCGCAGGCTCTCCGCGCTCGGGCCCGGCGGCCTGTCCCGGGAACGGGCCAGCATCGAGGTCCGCGATATCCACTTCAGCCACTACGGGCGGATGTGCCCGATCGAAACGCCGGAAGGTCCGAGTATCGGTCTCATCGGCTATCTTTCGGTGTTCGCGCGGGTCAATCCGTTCGGTTTCATCGAGACGCCGTACCGCAAGGTGGTCGACGGGCAGGTGACCGACGAAGTGGTCTATCTGACCGCCGATGAAGAGGAACGGTATGTCCGCGCCCAGGCCAACTCGCCGGTCGATGCCGAGGGGCGACTGGTCGAGCACAAGGTGCTCGCGCGGCGCTTCGGTGACGAGGTGGAGTTCGTCGCGCCGGTCGAGGTCGACTACATGGATGTGTCACCGCGGCAGATGGTTTCGGTGGCGACCGCGATGATCCCGTTCCTCGAGCACGACGACGCCAACCGCGCCCTGATGGGTGCCAACATGCAGCGTCAGGCGGTGCCGCTGATCCGTTCCGAGGCCCCCGTGGTGGGCACCGGCATGGAGCTACGGGCCGCGATCGACGCGGGCGATGTCGTCGTCAATGAGAAAGACGGTGTGGTGGAAGAGGTTTCGGCCGACTACGTCACCGTGATGGCCGACGACGGGACTCGCAAGAGCTACCGCCTACGCAAGTTCGCTCGATCGAATCAAGGCAACTGCGTCAACCAGCGGCCGATCATCGATGAGGGCGCGAGAGTCGAAGTGGGACAGGTACTTGCCGATGGCCCGTGCACCGAGAACGGTGAGATGGCACTCGGCAAGAACCTGCTCGTCGCGATCATGCCGTGGGAAGGCCACAACTACGAGGACGCGATCATCCTGTCGCAGCGCCTCGTGGAAGAGGACGTCCTCACCTCGATCCACATCGAAGAGCACGAAGTCGACGCTCGCGATACGAAATTGGGCGCGGAGGAGATCACCCGCGATATTCCGAACATCTCGGACGACGTGCTGGCCGATCTCGATGACCGCGGCATCATTCGGATCGGTGCCGAGGTTCGCGATGGCGACATCCTGGTCGGCAAGGTCACCCCGAAGGGCGAGACCGAGCTGACCCCGGAAGAACGGTTGCTGCGTGCGATCTTCGGCGAGAAGGCGCGCGAAGTGCGCGATACCTCGCTCAAAGTGCCGCACGGTCAATCCGGGAAAGTCATTGGTATCCGCGTGTTCTCGCGCGAGGACGACGACGATCTGCCGCCCGGTGTGAACGAGCTGGTGCGCGTGTACGTGGCGCAGAAGCGCAAGATCCAGGACGGCGACAAGCTCGCCGGTCGCCACGGCAACAAGGGTGTTATCGGCAAGATCCTGCCGGTCGAAGACATGCCGTTCATGCAGGACGGCACCCCGGTCGACATCATCTTGAACACCCACGGTGTGCCGCGTCGGATGAACATCGGCCAGATCTTGGAGACCCACCTCGGGTGGATCGGCAAGACCGGCTGGGAGGTCAAGGGCACACCCGATTGGGCGGCGACCTTGCCGGAGGAGATGCGGGCCGCCCCCGCGAACAGCAACATCTCCACCCCGGTGTTCGACGGCGCACGGGACGAGGAGCTCACCGGGTTGCTCGGCTCGACGCTGCCCAATCGGGACGGCGATGTGATGGTGGGCGCCGACGGCAAGGCCACGCTGTTCGACGGCCGCTCCGGCGAGCCGTTCCCGTACCCGGTGGCCGTCGGCTATATGTACATCCTGAAGCTGCACCACTTGGTCGACGACAAGATCCACGCCCGTTCGACCGGCCCGTACTCGATGATCACCCAGCAGCCGCTCGGTGGTAAGGCACAGTTCGGTGGTCAGCGCTTCGGTGAAATGGAGTGCTGGGCCATGCAGGCCTACGGCGCTGCTTACACATTGCAGGAGCTGCTGACGATCAAGTCCGACGACATCGTGGGCCGGGTCAAGGTCTACGAGGCGATCGTCAAGGGCGAGAACATTCCGGAGCCGGGCATTCCGGAGTCGTTCAAGGTGCTCCTCAAGGAACTCCAGTCGCTGTGCCTCAACGTCGAGGTGCTCTCATCCGACGGCCTCGCGATCGAGATGCGCGACGGCGAGGACGAGGATCTGGAGCGCGCCGCGGCGAATCTGGGCATCAACCTGTCCAGGAACGAAGCGGCCACCGTGGAAGATCTGCCCGGCTGACAACCATGCGCCGAGATCACCTGCCGGGCAGGTGATCTCGGCGCGTGATCACTAAACGTGCACGGCGGCAACCGCGTCGGTGAGCTCCGGATTCTTCGGCTTGGTGCGCGGCAGGAAGAATGCGGGCACCAGGGTGAGGATGATCAGCACCAGCGCCACGATGTAGGTGTGGCTGAATGCCGATGCGGCCTGGCTCAATCCGGTCTCCAGCACGCCGGGCGGCAGCTTGCTCGCGAACTCCGGATTGGCATTGGCCGCGATCGCCGGCTTGGCGAATTCCCGGTTGTTCAGGAAGTTGGTCAGCACCACCGAGATGGTCGCGGTGCCGATCGAACCGGCGGTCTGGTTGACGATGTTCATCAGCGTCGAACCACGGGCGACCTGCTGATGACTCAGTGTCTGGATGGCCGCGGTCATGATCGGCATCATCGTGCAACCCATGCCGAGACCCATCACGAACAGCGCGCCGAGCATCAGCGAGTAGGAGGTGTCCACGGTGAGCTGGGTGAAGAACACCGTGCTGACCGCGATCAGCGTGATGCCGACCAGCACGATCTTCCCCGGCCCGATCTTGTCGACCAGCTTGCCGGCGACCGGCATGGTGACCATCGCGCCCAAACCCTGTGGGATGAGCAGCAATCCGGCCTGCAGCGCCGATTCCCCACGGACCTGCTGCAGATACGTCGGCAGCAGCAACGCGCCGCCGAAGAACGCGATCGCGAACAGCACCATGGTGAGCACCGCGAAGGTCAGCGAGCGGTTGCGGAACAGGTGCAGATCGATCAGCGGGTGCTCGGTGCGCAGCGCGTGGAACACGAACAACACCATCAGCACCGCGCCGATGATCGCGGGCAGCAACACCTTTGTCGCTACCACCGTGCCCTCGCCGGGGATCGATGAGACACCGAACAGGAACAACGCGAGTCCGGGCGAGGCGAGCAGCATGCCGAGGAAGTCGAACGACTCCGACGGCTCCGGCTTGTCCGCGGGGAACACGACGTAGGCCAGGATCAGCGCGACGACGCCGATCGGCGCGTTGATCAGGAAGATCCACTGCCAGTGGAATTCGATCAGCCAGCCGCCGAGGATCGGGCCGCAGATCGGGCCGAGCAGCATCGGCACGCCGAGCACCGCCATCACCCGGCCGACCCGCTGCGGGCCTGCCGCGTGCGTCATGATCGTCATGCCGAGCGGCATCAGCATGCCGCCGCCGATGCCCTGGATCACGCGGAATGCGATGAGCGACTCGATGTTCCATGCGGTGGCGCACAGCACGGACCCGAGTACGAAGAAGGTCAACGCCGCCATGTACAGGCGTTTGGTGCCGAACCGGTCGGCGGCCCACCCGGTGAGCGGAATGACGGTGGCCAGCGCGAGGGTGTAGCCGGTGATCGTCCACGCCGCGATGGCGTAGCTCGTCTCGAATTCGGCTTGGAAGGTGGGCAGCGCGATGTTGACGACGGTGATGTCCAGGATCGACATGATCGCGCCGAGCACGACCACGCTCGCTACTTTCAAGACCGCCGGGTCTAGTTTGTCGGCGGTCAGGTCAGGCGCCGCTGCCTGATTATCCGGAGGTTGAGTCACCGCTTCAGCGTTCCACCTCTTCGGCTCCTACACCAGCAATTTCTCTGGTATTTCGGCAGAAGAATTTCCCAAAGCGGTCAGGGCGGCGGCTGTCGCGGCCGCGCTGGCGGGTAGCAGCGGAAGTCGGACGGCCGGGCTGGGGATGCGGCCCTGTGCCGCCAGGGCCGCCTTGATGACGGTGGGGTTCGGCTCGGCGAACAGCGCGCTGGACAGGGCGGCGAGGCGGTGACCGAGGGCTCGGGCCTCGTCGAGCCGACCGGCGCGCCAGGCCTCGACGAGGGCGGCGAAGGACCCGGCGGCGAGGTTTGCCGAGGCGAGGATGCCGCCCGTCGCGCCGAGGGCGAGCAGCGGCGAGAGGTAGATGTCGTCGCCCGCGAGGACCGCGAAATCGGCTGGGCGCGTGCCCATCAGCTCGATGGTGGCGTCGTCGATGCTGCCTACGGCGTGTTTGACGCCGATGATGTTCGGGTGTTCGGCCAGCTGGCGCAGGGTGTCGGCGCTGAGGGTGCGGCCGGTGCGGTACGGAATGTTGTAGATGATCAGCGGCACGGGGCTGGTGGCGGCGAGGGCGCGGAAGTGGGCGAGCACGCCTGCTTCGGAGGGGCGCGTGTAGTACGGGACCACGGTGAGGGCGGCGGCGACGTCCGAGCTGAGGGCCGCGACCGCTTCGATCGAGTCGCCGGTGGAATTGGAGCCCGCGCCGACGATCAAGGGGGCGTGATGTTCTCGGCACACGTGAGCGCAGATGTCGACGACTCGTTCGCGTTCGGCGGGGCTCAGGGTGGCAGCTTCCGCCGTGGTGCCGAGCGCGACGAGGCCGGTCGCGCCGTCGGCCAGGACCGAGTGGGCCAATCCTGCCAACGCGTCAGCGGCTAGCGCGCCGTCGGCGGTGAATGGCGTGACAAGGGGGACGTATAAGCCTGCGAGCGTCATAAGTATGAGCTTGACCAGCTTGAACGTTCAGGTCCAGTTCACGTTTCTACAGTCGAGCATAAGATTGACTGATGCTCGATATTCGCAAGTTGCGGCTGCTGCGCGAGCTGGCGCATCGCGAGACCATCGCGGCGGTCGCCGACGCGCTCGCCTACACGCCCTCGGCCGTTTCCCAGCAGCTCAGCGCGCTCGAACGCGAGGCGGGCGTGCCGCTGCTGGAGCGGACCGGGCGGCGGGTCACGCTGACACCGGCCGCCCGCACGCTGGTCGAGCACGCGGAGACGATCCTCGCGGTGCTCGAACAGGCGGCCGCCGAGCTGGCGACCACGCGCGCCGAACTGACCGGGACGCTGCGGATCGGCGCGTTCCCGACCGCGGTTCGGACGATCCTGTCCCCCGCGCTCGTCGCGTTGAGCCGCGATCATCCGGGACTCGAGCTGATGGTGACCGAGCTGGACCCAGCGACCGCGCCCGCCGCGTTGCGGGCGGAGACCTTGGATGTCGCGCTGGTTCAGGAGTACGACTATGTGCCCGTCGAGCCAGATCCGGCGCTGGATACCGAGCCGTTGCTCGAGGAGACCATCTATCTGGCAGCGCTTTCCGGCGATTCGTTGGCGTCTCGGCGCGAAACATCCTGGATCGCAGGCACTCCCGATACGTTGTGTCACACGATGACCGTGCGTGCCTGCCAGGCAGTGGGTTTCACGCCGCGGATTCGGCACCATGCCGACGACTTCGGCACCGTGCTCGCGCTCGTCGCGGCCGGACAGGGAGTGGCGCTGGTTCCGGAACTCGGCGCGTTGGCGTGTCCGGCGGAGGTCACGCTGACGCCGCTGGCGACGCGGCGGCGGACACTGCTGGCGTATCGGCGCGGCACCGGGGACCATCCCGCCGTGCTGGCCGCCCGCTCGGCACTGCGCGCCTCGGTCGCGGCGATCGATGCCGCGGGGTTGGCTCAGCGCAGCAGGTAGCGGCTGGTCGGGACCACGTCGATGTCGCGGTCGGCGCCGAAGGTGTTGACGCTCTTCATCAATCGATCGATGCGGCGGGTCAGTTCGGCGTTGTCGCCCGCGCTGCCATAGAAGGCGTGCGGGTCGGTGAGGGCCTCGATCGGGAACAGTTCTTCGACGATGGCCGCGATGTCGGGCGCCCCGGCGGTGACGGGTTCGAGCACGAGATTTTGGACGTAGCCGAAGGTCGCCTGGGTGGCGATGGCGACCTCGGTGTGCTGGTCGCGCCAGCGATGCAGCCAGTCGGTCTGCGACAGGGTGTCGGGTCGGCGCAGGAAGGCGAGGTTGGCCAGGCCCGGCGCCCGCTCGCGGAGCGCGACGATAGGCGGCTCGATCGGCCGCGTCTCCTCGACGCGCCAACCGGCGACGCACTGCGCGACCGAGGCGAGAATGTCTGCGACGGTGGCCGTTTCGCGTTGGCCGGGCAGCCACACGCTGACAACTGCCGCCACCGGTTTGTCGAAGGTGGTCAGCCGCAACATCGCGTTCGCCACCGCGACGTCGGAGATATTCGCCTGCACGGCAACGGTTCCGGCGGCTGCCAGGCGGGCGGTCAGCTCCTCGGCGAGGAGATCGCCGATGTTCCAGAGTGCGAACATCACCTTCATCGCGCGGCCACTTTCTGTAACAGGTTTCACTTCGGCGCAGCGTAGCTCACTCCCGTTCGGTGCCGATCGCGGTGCGAGAAACCGGCTACGGTTTGCGGTGTGAGTAGGTTGGATCATCTGGTGCTCGCGACGCCGGAGCTGGCGGACGCTGTGGCCACGGTGACGCGGTTGCTCGGCGTAGCGCCGGTCCCGGGTGGGCGGCATAGCGGTCGCGGGACGCGCAATTTTCTGCTCGGTCTCGGGGACGGTGGGTATCTCGAGATCATCGGTCCGGACGACGACCAGCCTGCGCCCGCGCTCCCACGGCCGTTCGGGGTCGATGGGTTGACCGAGTCGCGGCTGGTGACCTGGGCGGCGCGGGTGACAGACATCGATGCGGCCGTTGCCGAGGCTCGGGCGGCCGGCTACGACCCCGGCCCGGCCTCCGACATGTCCCGCGAGACGCCGGACGGGCAGGTGCTGCGCTGGCGGCTGACGTTGCCGGGCGAACACACGGGTGTGATTCCGTTCCTTATCGACTGGGGTGCGACCGCGCATCCCGCCGAGAGCCTGCCGCAGGTGACGTTGCGCGCGTTCGAGGCCGTGCATCCGGATCCCGTGCAAACCTCGGCTCGTTTGCGTGCGTTGTCGGCCGATCTCACCGTGCGTCCGGGCCTGCGACCTGGCTTGATCGCCACCCTCGACGGACCGAACGGCAGCCTCACCCTGCTCTGAATATTTGCCATCCCCTCGGGTAACCGGTCGGCACTGACCGAAGGCGGGTGGCCTGTGACGACGATATCGACCGATATTCCGGCGCGGTTGGATCGACTGCCGTGGTCGCGCTGGCATTGGATGGTGGTGATCGGGCTCGGCTCCGTCTGGATCCCGGACGGCCTGGAGGTCACCGTCGTCGGCAGCGTGGCCAGCCGGCTTTCCGAACCGGGTAGCGGCATATCCATCACTGCGGCACAGGTTTCCGGGCTCGCGGCGGCGATGTACGTCGCCGGGGCCGGCTGCGGTGCAGTGTTCTTCGGTTGGCTCACCGACAGATTCGGCCGCAAGAAGCTGTTCCTGATCACCCTCGCCGTGTACCTGTTCGCGACCGCGATGACGGCACTGTCGTTTTCGATGTGGTGGTTCATCCTGTTCCGCTTCCTCACCGGATTCGGCATCGGCGGCGAGTACGCGGCGATCAACTCCGCGATCGATGAGCTCATCCCGCGAAAGTATCGGGGGCGCATCGACATTGTCATCAACGGGACATTCTGGCTCGGCGCGGTCGGCGGTTCGCTGCTGTCCATCGTCGCGTTGAACACCAACCTGTTTCCGGCGAATATCGGCTGGCGCTTGACCTTTGCGCTCGGCGCCATCTTCGGGCTGATCATTCTGGTAGCGCGCCGACACGTGCCGGAGAGTCCGCGATGGATGTTCATCCACGAGCGCGAGGACGGAGCCGAGTGGACCGTCGCCGACATCGAAAAGCAGGTCCGCGCCGACACCGGCCGCGAGCTGGAAGACGTGTCGGATCAGCGGATCGAGATTCACCAGCGGCGCACCATCAGCTTCCGGGAGATCGCCGAGGTGATGGTGCGGCAGTATCCGAAGCGCGGCGTGCTCGGGCTCTCGCTGTTCATCGGGCAGGCGTTCCTGTACAACGCCATCACCTTCAATTACGCGCTCATCCTGTCGAAGTCGTTCCACGTGGCCGACGATCGGGTCGGGTACTACTTCGCCGTGATCTGCTTCGGCAACTTCCTCGGGCCGCTGCTGCTCGGCAAGCTGTTCGACACGGTGGGGCGCAAGCCGATGATCGCGGGCTGCTATCTCGGCTCCGCGGTGCTCTTGTTCGGCACGGCATGGCTTTTCGCGGCCGGGGCGTTGTCCGCGGTGACGCTGACCGCGTGCTGGACCGCGGTGCTGTTCGTCGCCTCGTGTGGCGCCAGCGCGGCGTATCTGACGGTGAGCGAGATCTTTCCGATGGAGACGCGCGCCATGGCCATCGCGTTCTTCTACGCCATCGGCACCGTCGCGGGTGGCGTGGCCGGACCGCTGGTGTTCTCGAAGCTGGCCGCCGACGGCGATCCGGGCAAGACCGCGCTCGCCTTCGCCATCGGGGCCGCCGCGATGTTCGCCGCCGGGCTCGTCGAGTTGGCGTATGGCGTGCAGGCGGAAGGGCGTTCGCTCGAGGACATCGCGAAACCGTTGAGCGCCGCCAAGCCTTCCTAAATTGTCTCAGACAATTTAGTCTTGAGGCCAGTTACGCCGAAGGGACACCGATGTCAGCCGCCATGCCGCACGCACCGACCCGCGCCTTCAACAGCCTCGTCACCCAGGGTTGGAATCGGCTCGCCCGGGTGTACAACATCCCCCTGGTACAGCGGGTCGCCTACCGGCCACCGCAGGACGAGATCATCGCGCAGCTGCGGCGCGACGACATTCGCCGGATAGCCGACGTCGGTTGTGGCACAGGGATTCTCGCATCACGCATCCAGCAGGACCGGAAACCCGATGTAGTGTACGGCTGCGACGCCTCCGTCGGCATGCTGCGGCAGGCGAAAGCGCGCTCCGGGCAGGTGAATTGGGTCAACCGGCGAGCCGAGGACCTCGGACTGCCCGACGGCGCGGTGGATGCCGTCGTCTCGACGCACGCCTTCCACTTCTTCGACCATCCGGCGGCACTCGCCGAGTTCCACCGAATCCTCTCCCCCGGTGGACTACTCGCGATCGTGCTGATCAATCCGCGGCACCGGTTCGCCCAGTTGTTGCAGCCCACACCGATTCAGAGCGTCGCCTACTTCCCGTCGCCCGACGAGATGCGACTGCTGGTCGAGGCGGCCGGATTCCGAGTCACCGAACAACGCGCGGTGCGCAGGCCGCTCCCCGCTCCGCTCGTGCCCGACGTGCTCACCGTCGCCCGGCGCGTCTGATCGGAGAATCGCTGTGCCACAACCCAGCTCGCCCCAGCACCGGTCGGCGCGGATCGACCGACTGCCCGCGCCCATCCCCGCCACGTGCGCCGCCCGGATCCGCTTACACACGGCCCACCGGTACGTCTGAGCCCAGCGTTTCACCAGGTCACGCCCCCTTTCTCGGCCTCGCCCCGCCTCGCTGACGAACAGT
The DNA here is from genome assembly GCF_040645995.1 of Nocardia sp. NPDC046473. NCBI lineage: Bacteria > Bacillati > Actinomycetota > Actinomycetes > Mycobacteriales > Nocardiaceae > Nocardia > Nocardia sp. NPDC046473. The sequence continues at coordinate 411,729 of NZ_JBEYZJ010000005.1, read as the reverse complement.
CGGTGCGCCCAGGTACTCTTGTCGACCGGACCGTGCTGCCCCAGACCCCGTCAGCCGACCGAAATTGATACTGACATCGGTCTTAGGTTGAGAGGGGCAGGTCGTTGGATCAGTCTGTTGATGTCGCACGTGGGGGCGACGAAACGTCGAGCACGGTGCTCGCCGGGGCTGCCGGGTCGGAGACGGTTCGACCGGTCGAGGAAGTGCTGGGCGCGGGACGGGCGCAGAGCGCGGGCACCTTTCGCTTCTGGCTGGCCGATCAGCGCTGGGAATGGTCCGACGAGGTCGCGATCATCCACGGCTACCAGCCCGGGGCGGTGCGGCCGTCCACCGAATTGCTGCTGTCGCACAAACATCCCGAGGATCGCGAGCAGGTGGCCAACATCATCGCCCGCACGATCGAGACGGGCGAGCCGTTCTGCAGCCGCCACCGGATCATCGACACCAAAGGGTGCGTGCACCACGTCCTCGTCGTCGGCGACGACATGGTCGACGACAACGGCACCGTGATCGGCACGTCGGGCTACTACGTCGACATCACCAACGCGCTCGAAGAAGACCGCAGGCAGACCCTCGACGGCGCGCTGCCCGAGCTCTACTCCGCACGGGCCGAGATCGAGCAGGCCAAAGGTGCGCTGATGCTCATCTACGGGATCACGGCCGACCAGGCGTTTCGGGTGCTCATCTGGCGGTCCCAGGAGACCGGGACCAAATTGCGTGCGCTGGCCACCCAGCTCGTGTCCGAGGTCACGACGCTCGACGGGCCGATGGTCGAACTGCGTACCCGATTCGACCACCTGCTACTGACCGTGCACGAACGCATGTGAGCTCAGCGCTCGAGGATCTTGCTCGGGTCGATGGAGCGGTCGACCACAGCCCGAGCAAGCTCCGGCAGCCGCCCACGGGTGTGCCGGGCGTAGCCGCGCAGCGCATCGAACGCCGCTTCCGGGTCGAGATCACCGTGCGCGGCCAACATGCCCTTGGCCTGCTCGATCACGATCCGGCTCTGCAACGCCGACTGCAACTGCCCGTTGACCGTCTTATGGTCGGCCAGCAACCGAGCCTGCAGAATCGCGATACTCGCGATATCCGCCAGCGCCTGCCCCACCAGCAAATCATCCTCGGTCAGCTGCTCCTCGCCGGCACTGAACAAATTCAGCGCACCCACCCGGTCCATCCGCAACCGCAGCGGCAGCGCATACACCGACCGAAACCCGTCCAGCAGAGCCTGTTTGGCGAACGCAGGCCACCGATCACGTGCCCCCTCGAGGTCCTCGACAATCACCCGCTCACTACTGCGATACGACTGCACACACGGCCCGTCCTGCGCCTGAATCTGCAGCAACTCCAGCCACCGCGTCGCCTCACTCGTCGAAGCCAACACCTTCAACTCACCATCCTGCCCCGCCAGCAACACCGCGGCAGTATCGACAGGTAGCAGGTCAACGGCGCGATCCAGCAACTCCTGCACCACGTCCACCGGCTCGTAATCCTCCACCAACGAGTCCGCCAGCTGCACAAACGCCTCGACCAGTCGCCGCTCCCGACTCATACCCGCCGTCTCCTTCCACTCCGCCGGGCCCCGAGGAACCCGACCCTTCCTTCTTCTCGGAATGCCCCCACTGCCCGCCACCAATCGCCCCACCCCCTCGGACCCCCGTCACACCCACCACCACACCCCCTGCGCCCAACCACCTTTCACCCCACCGCCACGCCGCTAACCAGGCGATTCGCTCCCCCGGCCCAACCTGAGGTAATCTCTTCGAGCGCCCAGCAACGGGCGCAGAACGGGCTGTGGCGCAGCTTGGTAGCGCACCTGACTGGGGGTCAGGTGGTCGCAGGTTCAAATCCTGTCAGCCCGACCAAGAAAATCCCCTCTGACCAGCGGTCGGAGGGGATTTTCTCATTTGACAATGCGGAGTTGGGGACCATTTGGGGACCGTTCCTTGCTCACAGCGGCTGGCAGCTCCTGACTCAGCGGTCCGCTGGTGGGCGCGGTTAGGAACTTCGACAGCAGATCGCCGTCGTTCTGCAGTGCCTTGATATCGGGGTGCAGGTACCTCTGAGTGATCCTCGGGTCGGTATGTCCGGCAATCTGCTGGAGCCGATGCAAAGGCACACCGGCGTCGGCGAACCAGGTGAGTCCGGTGTGCCGGAGGTCGTGGCGACGCAGATGCTCGTAGCCGAGTTTCGCAACCACGTCGTGCCAGTGCGTGGCCTTACGCAGCACACCGGTTTGGATGCGGCCGCCGCGCGGTCCGACAAATAGGCGCGCCTCCGCCTTACTGCCAGCCGCCTGGATGCGCTTGAGCACCAACGGCCGGATCTCTTCGATGATCGGAATCTTGCGAGACCGTTTACCTTTCGTGCCCTTGTCCTTCAGCCCTCCGGGCCCCGGCGAGGTCTGACGCCTCAGCTGCCAGATCCATTGGTCGGTATCGATGTCACCGACCAGGCAACCGGACACCTCACCAATGCGCACGGCCGTACAGGCCGCGAAGATCACAACATCCCCCCAGCCTCGGTACTGGTCCGCCGACGCCGCCACCAAGGCATCCCCAAGTTTGGTCAACGTCGCCCAGTCAGGCAGCGCCAGCGACCGCGGATCATCCAGCTCGTCCTCATAGCGCTCGTACTGGCGCTGCCACCCGGACACCTCAACTCGATTGCGTTCGATGACCTCGTCGCGCACCGCCTGGTCCAGCACGCGGGCGAGCGCGGCCAAACTGTTCTTGACCCCGGACTTGCTCACCCCGTCCGAAATCCAGTTCATCACCGCCCGGTCGGCAACACCCGCAGAAATCATGGTGACCGGCAGATGCCCGAGCGCCGGAACAACCCGTAGGCGCCACCCGGGCGCGTACGCATCGCCTGCGGTCTTTTCTTCGACTCCCCGCATCGCGGTGTCCCAATTGTTCTTGCCGTATTCCGCCAGCGTCGCCGTTGCGGTCTTCGGATCCACACCGCGCGCAGCGGCCTGCTGAATGCGGTCGACCCATTCCTCGGCTTCCTCGCGGGTATCGAAGGCCTCTGACTTGGACGGACGTTGCTTCGTCACCGGGTCGGTCCATCGCACACGAGCCCGGAAGGGCGTTGCCCGGTCCCGCTCTTCGATGTCCGCGCGGATCTGAACGCCGAGCGGGATCATGTGGATCTGGTCTTTGTCCATTACGCCGCCGTCGGATCGATTCGTCGGTGCTGCAAGTATGCGATGACATCAGCGCCGCTATATCGGGTGACCCGATCCGACAGCCGGACAAACGGAGGACCGTCCGGTGGTCGGGCGGTCCGCCACCGTCGCAGGCTAGACGCATCCACCTTCAGCAGCGCGGCCACTTCCTCAGTTGTGTACCAGGCGTTCTCGGTCAGCTCCCGTACGTCTCGTGCATTGGTGTCAGTCATGGTCGGGTTCCTTCGTTTCTGGTGTATTCCTGGGCGGCGGTGAGGGTTCGGGTGACGGTTGATGAGCTGAGTTCGACCTGCTCGGCGATTCGGGCGTGGGACCAGCCGTGGTCGTGGCGTAGGCGCAGGATCTCGGCTACCTTGCGAGGATCGCGGCGTCCGGCGGGGTCTGCTCCGCAGACACGATTGGCGACCACGGACCAACGATCAGGCGCAGCGCTGGCCTCAATTTCGATGCATTCGACTGGTTCGAGATCGCCCGCTGTGCGGGATTCGGTCAACTCCGTCGAGGTCGAGCGGGTCTCGGTGCGTATTTCACGCACCGCCATGGTGCGGACTGGTTCGAGGCTGTGCACCGGTTCCGGTTCGCTGCGCACGGCCGGTCCATGACGGTGCTCACCGCCGATCATGTGCGCCAGCGCTGCACCCATGCCGAGAACCACAACAGGAAGACAGGCAACGAGCACGGTGACAGGCCAGGGTGCCGTCGTCATTCCCGCGGCTTGCATAAGGTGATAGGCGACTTGCCCGACCGCGCCCAAGCTGAGGCTGCCGAACGCAGAATACTTGGCGTAGCTGCGGGTTCGGTCCGAGCGGATCCGGCCCGATAGCCACACGTAGAGCGCGTAGGAGGCGTATGCCTCCATCCCGATCGGCAGGGTGATGGCGGTGTTGATCGTGAAGTCGTCGGCGATCCCGGGCAGCGGGTGCACCGGGCCGAACCCGGTCAGCTCACCGAGTCCGACCCAGCCGGACCAGATCGCCACGAACGCCGGTAGCGCCAGCAGCAGTACCGGCCACGCCCTCGGCGGCACACCCACCGCCCGCGCGCTGATATCTGGTGCGCTGCGGTGCGCAGCGTTGTTGCTGCGCACCGCTTCTGCACCGGACCAGGATTCGGTCACGGCTCATGCACCGCCGTTCGTGCCGGTCGGGGTGTAGACGGCGGTGTAGAGCTTGGCGCGTTCGTCGTTGGGGTCTTGGCCGACGTAGGTGACCGAGAGCACGGCACCGATTTCGAACGCTCCGGCGCCGGCCTTTTCCAGGGCGGTGCCGATTGCTTGTTCCATCCGCCATGTCGGGTACAAGTTGCGCGGTCCGGCGGGGGTGTCGATCGTGATGAACAGCTGCAGGACCGGGTTGCCCTTCTTGTCCTTGTCGACCTCACCAGGCGCGCCGTTGTACTTCAGTTTCGGCTGCTCGCCGATCTCTACGATGCGCCCGTAGATGGTGGTGCTGGGTGGGGTGTTCTTACCAAACGCGCTTGGCGGCTTGCTTGCGGCGGCCTTGAATCGCTGGCTGTAGTCGATGCTCATGATGTGTTCCTCCGGGGATGCAATGCGTATGAAGGTGAAAGAGTGTTCAGCGGCTGCGGCGGCGGTCGCTGCGGCGCAGCGGTTCTTCCGGGTCGCAGCTCCAGCTCTGGTAGTCGCGCAGGTCGGCGCCCTCGGCGCGCAGCCAGTCCAGGAACTCGTAGTCGGACTGGAAAGCGGTGTCGCGTTCCAGGTGCTCGCGATGCTGGGTCAGGTGGTGGTAGTAAGCGGCCTCGGCGGTGACCACGTCGTGGCTGAGGTCGGGCAACGGCACGTCGTCGGGCCAGTCGGGGTAGACCATGTCCGGGTTGTTCGCAGCGGCGGTGGCGTTGAACACCCCGCGTTCGAGTTGCTGGGCGCGGTCGTGGATTTCGCGGGGATCGGGAGTCGGGTGGTTCATCCGGTGTCCTTTCGTGGTCTATTCAGCGGCTGCGGGTTCGGCCTACGGGTGGCCGAAACCTCTGTTGTTGTGGTCTGTCGAGGTACGGGACGGGTTCGAGGTCTTCGAGCTGGTATCCGGCGTCGAAGTGGTCGCAGAGGTCCTTGCCGCCGCGGGCTTGCAGGACCCTGACCTCCCCGACCCGGCCTTCGAGGGTGTCGGCGACTTTGGCGGCGTGGCGGTAGCCGGGGCGGTCGCGGTCGGCGACCACAATCACCCGCCCCGCCCCGGCCAGCCAGCGCGCATGCTCTGGCTTCCAGCTGCCTGCTCCCATGGCATTGCAGGTAGCGATCAGTCCGGCTTGGTTGGCGCGTAGCACGTCCTTCTCGCCCTCGCACACGAAGATCTCGCGGCCGGTATCGAGGGCTTCGCGGATATGATCCAGGCGCCACGGGATCGGTGCGAAACCTCCTGGTTCCCATGCGGTTCCGGTCCAGTGCTGCTGCGGAAAGTCCTTCTTGTATCCGTGTTCGTGTGGGGTGTGCACGCGGGTGACCGCGCCCTCGATCTGGCCGGTGTGCCAGCGGTAGACGTAAGTGTCGACATTCACCGGAGGCCCGGTCTGCTCCCCCAGATCCTGTTTCCTGGACGCCGGGAACCATGCCGCTTCGATTGCCCTGTCGACTGGATTCAGCTCTCGCCGAACCTGCGGCTGGGGTGGCTGGCACCGTCGGTCGCCGCGGTTCGGGTCGCGCTCGGGTAGCCGGTCGAACATGTCGCGGACTCGAAGATCCAACCGCGACAGCACATCCCGGTCATCGCACCCGGCGAAACAGCGAACGATCGTCTTGGACTGGCTCGGGTCGTACCGCACTCCGAGTGATGGATTGTGGTGGTGTCCGTCGGCTTCGTGGACCGGGCACAAGTAGCGCACCCATCCGGTTCCGGAGCCTTTCCCGTTCCCGACCTTGCGGTCCAACGCGGCGATAATGATCTGCCACGAACGACCCTGCGGCACAGGCGATTCCATGATTTCTCACCGCCCCCGCTCGATCCCGCGACGCTGGCGAGCGGCACCAAAGACGGGTACCGGTGTCTGCGGGGTGAATCTGGCGACGTCGGGCGCGTTGCGTTCGTAGTCGACCGGGAAGGTCTCCCCGGCCAGCTCGCGGGCTTGTTCCAGGCTTCGCCGCTGCACGTCGGTGACCTGGTCGTGTCCGAGGTCGCGGTAGTGCTCGACCCAGTCCATGAACTGGCGGGTGCGATCAGGGTGCAGTCCCCAGCCGTGGTGCGCCTTGCGCAGGTAGTTCCATTGCTCGGCGTGTGGGCTGGCCGACCAGCGTTCGTGGATCTGGTCACGCTGGCGCGCCTGCTCATCGGTGTCGGCGTCCCAGCGGTCGAGGTACTCGGCGTGGAACAGCTCGGCGTTCAGACGCGTGTGTTCGGCGAAGTCGACGCGCATGGCTTCTTCGTGTTCGCGTTCCATGTCAGCGGCTCCGTTCGATCCGGTTGTGTGGCCGTTGCTCGGTCGGCTCGGTTTCGGTTGTGCTGGTGCCGGTTTCGCGTGTCGGGAGGATGCTGGTTCCGCTGAAGTGTTCGATGTAGCTGGTCGCTGGCCGCTCCCAGCGGGCGGCGGCGTCTTCGGTGCTGATTCCGTACGCGGCGCCGATCTGGTCCCAGCTGGCACCGAAACCGCGGGCGTTGAGCACATTTCCGATCGGATCAATGTCGGCGGCACGGTCGATGCGGATCTTGGTCAGGTGCCATTTCGCCAGCCGCCGACGCCCTTCGGGGGTGTCGCGCTGGTCCCGGTCTCGCTTCCAGTCCGCGGTGCCGAACTCTGGACGGTCGAGGAGCCGGTCGGCCAGTTCCCCGGTCTTGAGTGCGATCGTCTGCCGCAGTTCGCTTGCCGCCGCCTGAATCTCGGCGTCACTCGGGACGCGCAGCTCGTCGTTGTGGTTCATCTCTGGCGGCTCCGTTCGTACTGACGCAGGAGTTGCTGTCGTCTGCTCGCGCGGTCTTGTTCGATCTCTTGTGCCTGTTCGAGGCTGCGACGTTGCACGTCATCGAGACCGTCCGCGGCCAGCTCGCGTTGCATCCGTTCGGGATTGAGGTGCCAGCCGTCGCAGGCGTTGCGCAGGAATATCCACTGCTCGCGATACGGGCCAGTCACCCAGCGGTCATCGATCTCGGCACCTTGCTCGATCTGCTGCTGGAACTCGGTTTCGGTGCATCGTCCCGCGTAGTGGTCGCGGAAAGCCTTCGCGTTGAGTCGGTCTGCCGCGACGAACTCCGTCCGCATCGCTTCTTCGTGTTCGCGTTCCATCTCAGCGGCTCCGTTCGATCACGCGTCGCTGCGGAGTCGGTGCGCGCTGACCGGTTTTGCGTTCGGCACGGATCAGGCGCTTATAGCAGGCGTCGCAGCGGCCGCGCCCGCCGTAGCGAGCGCCACCGTGACCGGCTGCGCGCCGATCACCGGTCGCCACACCGCATTTCACGCAACTGCCTGGATTGCGCATCGGGTTAGGCCGTGGCACGGGTCGGGTTGGCTGTTGCTCGGTCAGTCCGAGCATTGCCAGCAGTTCCCCGGCGTCGGCGCGATTGGCCGCGTGTCCGGCGACGGTGAGCCGGGCGCGCCGAAGGGTTTCGGGGTCGATTCTCAGCGACGATGGGGTGTCTTTCACGTCAACGGCTCCGTTCGGTTCCGTTGCGCGGCTGCCCGTTTCGCTTCACGCCGTCGACATCCTGATCGGTCTCGCGGGGCTGTCGCTGGGTGTTGCCGAGTTTGTCGAACTCAGCACGTTCGCGGCTACCGTGGCGATCCCGTTCCGTGAGCCTGACTAACGTGTCATCGAGGTCTTCGTAGGCTTTGTCGCGCTCACGCTTGTAGCGGTCACGCTCGGCTGCGACCTTGCCAACCTGGGGACGTTGACGCAGTTCTTCGATCTCGGCCGCAAGGCGTTGGTTGCGGTTCTTCAGCGCCTCGATTCGGCCGTCGGACTTGGCCAGCTGCCGTTTGAACTCGTCTCGGTCTGCGGTGACCGCGTCCAGTCCACGCTGCAGCATCCCGACGCGGTTGGTCAGCCGGTCCCGGTCGGCGGCGATCTCCCCCAGGCGGCGCTCGATCTTGGCAAATCGTTCCTGATCCGCGCTGGTGTCGGGCGGCTGCTCGACCGGGCGGGCCTGCTGGCCCTCCGTTCGGCTATGGTCCTGGCGCCGCCGGTGTTCGGCGTGCAGCCCGCGGACTTCGTCGGCGACCATCCCAAGTGGGCCGTTGGCGATCTCACTGCTGTTGCTGCGCCCGACCTCGCGGATGGAGGCGGTGAAGTCCTCCCCGCCACGATTGCTGGTGGTTCGGTAGGTGTCGAGCTGCGTCAATGTCCACTCATAGGCCTGCTCGCGAGTAGCGAAGCGCTTCAACCGGTCCCGGTCCTGATGTGGCACCGCCGCGTACTCGTGTTCTTCGAGGTGGATCACGTCGGCCGGTCCCACCAGAGCAACGAACGGCTTGCTGTCCGTCGCGGTCGGCGCTCGGTCTGGAGCTGGGGTGTGCAGGCGTTCGAGTTGCTCGTCGCGGCTGCGGGATTCGGCAGGCGCGTACGACATCACTCGGAGCAGCGGACGCGCCATGCCGGCGGAGTCACGTGCCCGTGCGACCTGGGCGCGGTAGCGCAGTGCTTCGATCCCGCGCACCTTGTGTGCCCGGGAAAAGAGCTTGCCCGGCTTGTACGCGGGGAACACCGTGGCAGCGTCAAGACCATCGAGGGCGATGCCCTTTTCGATCTCGGTGAGGTGCTCGTTGCCCAGGATGCGGTCACGCTTCTCTTCGTAGTGGCGTATCAACGCGGCGGCGTCGCGGCGGCGCCGGTCCTCGTCCACGCGCGAGTCGTTCTGGCGTTGTGCGGCAGCCAGGGCGTGCATGCGGTAGTTGTCGACGCCGTGGACGGTCCAGGTGAGCTGGTGACTGCGTTCGGCTCGCTGCTGCTTGAGCTTGGCTCGCCATTGCCGTGTGATATCGCGGCGGATCAGGTTGCGTTCCAGCCAGTTCGAGGCTTGGGCGTGCTGGCGCAGCATGGAGCTCATCGAGACGACGAACTTGCGGGCCTCACTGGTGATTTCGTCCATTTCAGACATTGCCGTGGTCCTTTCAGGCGGTGGTTATCGAGTGCGTTCGATCGGGGGGCGGTGGGAGAGTTGCTGTTCGCGCTCCTCGCAGGCTTGGGCGGTGAGCCTCAAGCGGCTGGCGTAGCCGCGTGCCCGGCTGAGCTGTTCGCTGGCTCGCCACAGGTTGCTGTCGGCGCTGGCCAGCCACCCCTCGGTGTTCTGGGTGGCATGGAGGGGGCTGATCGGGTCACCGAGGTTGTCGACGTCCAGTGATCGTGGTGACTGGCCCAATTCGTGGTAGCGCTGCTGCAGATCGAGCAGCTTGCGCTGGAGGTCTTCCAGCTGGTCTTGGACCGCACCCACTTCGAGGTAGAGGTCTGAGGGGATGGGCAGGATCGGTTCGTTCTGGTTGTCGGGCATGGCGTTTCGTCTCCTTCGGTGTCGGGTTAGGTGGTTGCGGTGCGGGTGGTTTCGTGCCGAGTCCGTGCCGCGTCGGCTCGATTGAGCAGGGCGCGGAACCGTCCGACAACCAAGCTGAAGATGGCGGCGATGGACCGGTTGAATGCGGTGGTGATTACGGCGACTGCTTGCGGGATCGGTGGCCGGAGAGCGGCGTTCCACCACAGGTAGGCGATCCAGCCGAAGCCGTAGACCGAGATCGGGACAACCACACTGGACGGTTCGCCCCAGGTCGCGAATACCGACAGAGCGATCACAACAGCCGAGCCGCCCACCCCGGCGCGCACTAGCCGCGGTCGCGGACCACGGGACTTGATCGCGGCGACTGTCCACTCGTCGTTGACCTCCCGGTCGGCGCTGGCATCGGTTTTGACCAGGTGCAGTGCGGGTTTCATCGCCTGCTCGGTCGGGCCCGGTGCGTCCTGCCCAGTAGGGAACGGTGCTCGTTCGGCGACGGCGGCGAGGAAATCGGAGACCTCGTCGGCCAGCTTCTCGCCCTGGTCTTTCGGGTCGTTCGGCTCGAAGTCGTCGGGGTCTTCGTCGTCGTGGTCGTGGTTACGGATAATGCGCATTGGTGCTGCCTCACAATCGAATTGGATGAATCAGGGAGATGCGGATTGGTCAGGCGGCGACTTCGGCGCCTGAAGTTGATGCAGCCGCAGCGGCGGCGGTTCCAGGCAGCGGGGAGAGTTCGCTCGGGTCGACGGGGACGACGTGGCCCCACTGGGCGCGTCCTGCCTTGGCGTACACGACCTGGCCGGTCTCGAAGCGGCGAACGCGGTCGGGGTCGACCAGCCACATCTCCCCGACGCTGACTTGGCCTTCATCGCCGTGCCGCTGACCCTTGATCAGGTGCCGCGAGGGCAGCATCCGGCGAATAGATCCGAAGTGCTTGCACAGGTCTCCGGCGTTCTCGCAGTAGCCGATGACCACTCCGCCCGCGCAGGCTTTTAGCAGCCGATTCAGCGACCACTGATCGGCGGCCACGCCCTCGGGTGACTGCGAGGACAGCACCATTGCCACGCCCTGGGAACGGCCGCGTTCAAGGACTTCCTCCAGTCCGATCGAGCCCTGTTTGGTGGTCAGCGCGCTGGCTTCGTCTAGCACGATGGTGACCGAGCGGCGCTGGTCCTTGGCGGTGCGCCCGGCGCGCTGCATGATCAGGCGCAGGATCGCCGCGACCTGGGCGCGCGCGGCGTCCTTGTCCAGCCCAGGCACGGTCACGAACAGCACGTCGAGGTCGTTGATGTCTTTGCCGCCGTCGAACACGACGTGTCCGTGGTGGTCCTGCAGCAGGTCGAACAAGTTGGTGCACTTGATCAATGCGTCATCAAGCTGCGGAGTCTTCTCCGCCTGCGCCGCCTCGATCATGCGCTTCACGTCCGGGGCGTTGCCCCAGATGTCGAGCAGCTTCTCTTCGTTGAGCCGCTCCAGGAACTCCGTCGAGTTGCGCGGCGGCCCGACCGGCGCGTCCACCACCAGCGACACGATCCGGCGGCGGATCTCGTCGAAATGCTGGCCCTCTGAGGTGCTGGCTTCGCCCGCGTTGAGCAGGTCACCGACAATCGCGCGCAGGTCGCGGGCGGGCATTCCCGTCCAGATGTCGAGCCGGTCGGCCAGCGGCATCATCGCGATCCGGTCCGGGTGGATGCCCATCGTGATTGCGTTGGCCCGCAACTCGATTCCGAGGTCTTTGTCGTCCTCGCCGCCCTTGCAGGAGATCACGGCCAGCAGCGGGCGGGGATGCTTCTTGCGCATGCCTGGGACGTCTTTCCATTGCTGCCAGGCGCGCCACTCGTAGTCGAACGTCGCCAGCGCGTAGCGCTTCATCAGCTCGGTCTTGCCTGCACCGGTCGTGGCGAAGATCCCGAAGTGGCGGCGGGCTTCCTTGTGGGGGATCGCCAGCCACGACTGATGGCGCGCGGTCAGCTCCGACCAGACCCCCAACGGATTCGAGGTTGTGCGGTCGGCCAGCGGGCCCAGCACGATCGAATCGCCAGCGCTGTAGGGGGCACCGAGCTTCGCCGCACGAGCCGCGCCCTTGAACTTGCGGGCCGCGATCGCATGCTGGACTCGCTCGGTGCGACCGAGTGACTTGAGGCCGACGCTGTTGGTTTTGTGCACGAACTTTGCCCACCAGTAGGAGGCGATCAGCGATGCGAACGGCGCTCCGAGAGCGAGCATCATCCGCAGTCCGGCCCAGTCGCCATCTGTGACGCGGGAGGCGCCGGCCACGAACAGCACCGCGGGTACCGACCACGAACCGCCGGCCAGCGCAGAGGTCGCGGGCAGCAGCAGTGAGGCGATCGCGAAGTTACGCAACCGATGTGGCGCCAACGGCCACCGCGCCGCGACGGCCACGATCATGACCAGCATCGCCACGACCACCACCCCGCACACCGTCGCCGTGGTCGCCACGTGTGCGATGCCGGACAGGTCAGGCAGTTGCAATCCGTCCAGGTGTTTGATCGGCGGCGCGTCGGGGCGAATAAGCCCGGTGTGCGACGGCTCCTGCACCGCGGTCGGCGTTGCCGGTGTCGGCGTGGTGGTGTTGGTGCCGAGCGGGTCGCAATCGGTGGGGGTGAGGATGGGTTGGCAATTCTGGTTGCTCATGACGCCCTGCCTGTGATGTGAAGTCCGTTGCCGCCATGGCGCTTTGCCGCCTTGGCCTTGTTGCGGCGCGCGAGGTAGCTGGTCCACTCGTCGTCGAAATCACCGATCGCGAACAGCAGGGAGAGCTCGGCCAGCTCGCGCGGCAGCCGGTCATAGGCGGCGTTGACGTTGTCGGCCACCGATGCCGACCGGCAGAGATACAGGAGACCGACCACCGACTCCGGAGTCGCGTCGCGGGCGGCGCGCAATGCGCCCTGCAGGGCGGTATCCATGTGTGCGCCGTGTTTGACGCTGAGTTCGACCTCCAGTGCCCACCAACCGCGCTGGCCTTCCACCTCGCCGAGGAACCGGCCATCGTGGATGTGCGGTCGCCCTGCCCGCGGTGCGCGGCCGGTGCTGAAATCGGTCAGCCCGGAACGGGATTCGTTGGCTTCATCCTTGGCGCGCTGCCACAACCGGCGCTCGGAAATCCAGCGTTCAGGGGCGGTGCCGACGAGCATGATCCGGGCTTGACCAACAGCGCGATAGTGCTCGGCATACATCAGCGGCGGATGCCAATCCCTGGGCCGCCACCCCAGGTAGCGCGCTGCGGTCACCCGCGTCGGCACCACCCACTTCTCGCCGGGCTGCACCTGCTCCAACTCACCAATGCGCTTGTCCTCGAACAGCGCCTTGACCAGGCTGTAGGTGTGGTTCTTCTCCATCCCGAGAAACCACGCCAACACATCGACCTGCATGCCATGCATCTCCGACAACGCGGCCAGTGCTGTCGTCTTGCGCGCCGTCGACATCGACGAGCGCTGCGAGCGCAACAGGTCCTGCACCGTGGTCCGCGGAAGACCGACGCGGCGGCTTATCTCGCTCTGGCTGTATCCGTTTTCGTGCAGCGCAGCGATTTCACCGAGACCGGCCTCGACCTTGCGCGCTGAAATGCCCAGCAACCGCGCGATCTCCCGATAGCCAGCCCCGCTACCGCGCAGCCCGCTAATGATCTGGTCGCGATAGTCGAACTCCAGATCCCCGTATCGACTCGCCGCCCTCTTGTTGTGGTTCATCGGGTTCGCGTCCTTCCTTGCCCTCGCGTCGTAGTCCGCCGACGGGCGGCCAGATCGGCGCGGGCGCGCTCAATCACCTCGCGCATGTCGCTGGCATCGATCCCGCGGCGCTCGCACGCGGTCACCGACCGGGTCCAGCGCGCCACCTGCAATGCCGCCAACTGGGCTTCCGACGACTCCCGCTTCGGCACTGCCTTCTCGCCGTCGTAGAGGTGCGCCACCATCGGCGGCCGCCCACGCCGGCCGCGCATCACCTGCGCTTGCGGTTCACGCTCGCTGGGTCGTTGATTTCGTTGCGCTAGCTGCTTTTTGGTCCGCAAATGCAGTGGCGCCATCCGCCACGGCCACGTCGGAAGCCCGTACTCACGGCCGTCCGGGTCCAGAAACTTGCTCATCGGGACCGCCCGATTCGGCGAGACTTCTGCGCAGTTCGCTCGCTGTCGGCGAGCCGAGCGGCGACCTCTGCGCGCATCTGGTCGGCACGTTCACGGCCAAATTCGATGTCCCACAGCCGATCAGTGACCTCAGCCTTCTCGGACCAGACGGACGCCGAAACTGATTGGTGGTGCTCGACTTTCGAAAGCTCGCCCTGACAGTCACCCTGGAAGTTCTTCGCCTCCATCGAATGCGTAGCAGCCATCAGCATGTCGTCCAAGACGCCATCAACCACTCGAAGGCGGCGATCTTCCGCCTTCAACGCCGTCAGCTCGCTGTCGTCCCACTCTGGTGTGCTCATCGGTGCACTCCCGCAACGTCAGACGCGGGAGCACACGATCCCGAGCGCTCCGGTGGAACACCGGAGTTCACAGATCGGCAGACGTTCGGTGACGGCGTGTAGTGCTGGTAGTCGACCCATGCCGCGCTGCATCCGGCCATCGCGATCAGAATCAGCGCCGCCAGCGCACCGAGCCGAACCACCGGCGGCAACACACCTAATGGCGCATACACCGACGCGACACCCGTGAACTCAGGGCCAGCCATCGAATGCAACGGGCTGTGACCACCACGGCGATCGAAATGCGTAACTGTGTATCCCTGGATCGGCGGGTCCTGCCGCCACGGGGTGCTCATCGCCGCCACCCCGCCCGACGACTCGACCGCCACAGAGTCAACGCACCCAACAGCATCACCGTGAAGCCAACGACCTCGGGATGGGCCAGCATCAGGAATCCGACCGATATTGCGGCCAGAGCGAATCCAGCTGTCCGAGCGCGCATTAGGAGTCACCACCGGTGCGGTCTGCACGCAGTCCGGCGGGCTGGACGAGCGCGAGCACCTCGTCGGGATGGACCCGCCACATACGACCGTTCAGGAGCCAGCCTCGTATGTGACCAGCCTTGATCCAGTTCTTGATGGTGTTGGCGTCGACGCCGACCAGCGATGCGGCAGCCTTCGTGCCGATCAGACCTGTGGGCGTATCGGCCGATGAAGAGCTTGTGGTCAACAGGATCACTCCCCTGGGAGAAGAAACGGAAATTTCGTCAACCAGAGAGTCCCTCGAATACATGTCCGAAAGAAGGCCGATTATGAGGACATGAGTGGGACATTTAACACTGAATCGGGGCGAATACGTCCAGATCTGGGACTAGACTGCCCATATGGCAACTCAAGGGAACGCAGCGCTGCGAGCAGCGCGGCAAGCACTTGGCTACCGATCTCAAGGGGCACTTGCCGATGCCCTCACCGAGACAGCCCGCCAGATTGGCTTGCGGATCGAAGTCGCAAGCCGAACCGTTCGGCGATGGGAATCGACGGAACCGCCATGGCCACACCCCGACCACGCCACAGCTCTGGAAGCGTTGTTCAAGCGCCCCATCACAGAGCTTGGGTTCACACCGCCCTGGTCGGAGGAGCTGTCAGGATCTGGCAGGCCCGTCGGCCGTTCAGCAGCTGACAACCGGATGGCAAGCAATCAACGCCTGTTTGGCGCATCAGTTCCGCAACTTCCGGCTTCAGTCGCGACCGACTACATGGCGGTCACGGTGTCGCATCGCCACCTCTATTGGTCTGTGCCAGCCGTCCGCCTTCATCGATCAGTCGCCGAACACTCACAACTCGGTGTCGAGCTTCTTCCTCAGGTATCCGGTCCAGCGAAAGACTTGCTCGCGAAAGCGGTTTCAGAATCCAGCCTGCTCGCAGGTCGCTTGGAGTTCTTTGATCTTCAGCAACCCGAACTGTCACAGCCCAGTTTTGTCCTAGCGCTTCAGGCTGCACACGAAGCAGGCGACTCGCTGTTAGGTGCTGCGGCGCTAGCACACATGGCTTTCGCGCCTGCGTTCTCTGGGGATGCATCTCGAGCAGAGGAGGCACGGGAACGCCTCCGCGCTGCACGAGCATTCGCCAGGAGGGGTGGTGCAAATGCCGAGATGACCGCGTGGCTGGATGCAGTTGAGGCCGAAGTTGAAACTCGCTTCGGTGACACAAGACGCGCACTCTCGCTGATCCACCATGCGGAGGAGGCATACCGAGAGGAGGGCGATGACGAGCAACCCTCACCGGCGTGGCTGGATTGGTTCTCGCCTGTACGTCTAGCAGGGTTCAAGGGAAACACCCTGATGGTCGCGGGTCGGGGCCGCGAAGCCCGCGAAACACTGGAGGCGGTCCTGAGTGACCTACCGGAGGGCGCAATCAAGCAGCGGTCAATCTACTTGGCTGACGTCGCCGCGGCATCCGTCCTTGAAAACAACCCCGAGCAGGCATGCCGGTTCCTGGAAGAGGCGCTCGACCTACTCGGGAGAAACTGGTACGCCACGGCCGTGGATCGGATCAAGGTGGTGCGCCAATCCCTGCGGCAGTGGGATTCTCTACCGGCAGTCCGTAGCCTCGATGAGCGCCTGTATGACTGGCATACGACGGTCAACTCACTCGTCGGCTAGCTCAGATTGTTCTCTGCGCCGACAATGCCGGAAAGCTCGTTGAGGTCGCGGATTCGCCAGTCGGAAAGGTCCGCGACCTCTTGCTTGTCGCGGTGGATCCACCCCCACGGCCCTCTTTCCAGGTAGGCCGTACGCATCCCAACCTGCTTCGCCGGCGCGACATCGTTATCGATCCGGTCGCCGACGTAGACGATCTCAGAAGCGGGGCAGCCCGCGGCCTCGATAACCTTTTCGAAGAATCCGAGCGCTGGCTTCTGAATGCCCCAGTCGTCGGACGTGGCGATGAAGTCGGTCGGCAGGTTCAGTCCGCGGAGCAACGTTCCAGCCCTGACGGTCTGGTTGCCGACTATGCCAACCCACACGCCCATTTCACGCAGCTTGGTCAGAGCTGGGCGAACGTCAGGGTACAAATCGTCTTCACCGAACCACTCGGGCTTACCCGCGTCGGCCCGTGCCTGCCGTTCGCGGTCCAGGTCAAACCCAGGCTGGAAAACCTGGAACGTCTCGCGGTAGTCGAGGCCGGTTGCGATCACGGCGCCAAAGACTGCCGCAAATGTATGCCGCGGCACACCGAGCCAATCGGCCCAAGTGCCGTACTCACGGGTCTCGTCGACCAGCGTTTCTCCAACGTCGAAGACAACTGCCTCAATCACGTTCCAACCGTACCTGGCTGGCCGCCCCCGTCGGTCGGCCGGACTGGAGCCGTCGACCCTGCTGTCTTCGCCGGGGCGATCAGACCCTTGTGCCGGCCGTAGATGAGATACACGCAGTCGTCGCATACGACAAGATTCTTGCTGCCTGGGTTGTAGATGAACCCTCCGTCGCGCCCGACCCCCCGCTGACACTCAATACAGAAGGCCCCGAACTGATTGCGCTGCATGACGTTCCCCTCGCCAGGGTCGAACTGGATGTTCGACGAGATGCATTTGATAATGCGCCCTGGCACCGACAACTTCGGCTTGCGACCAACTCCTCCGTTGTGGTTCTCCCGCCTAGATACCACCGCGATTCGCGCTGCATGCTCTGGCCGCTGGAACATGCGCGCCTGCAACCCGCCACTGCCGCACTTGGCCTACTCCCGCACTGAGCGCGCTGTCGCGCGAACACGTCACCGTAGGTGGCGCAGCTCTAGACGTAACTGACCCACCTGGCGCAACCCGCTCCCAACCCTGCTTTGTGGTCTCTCTTTGTGGTTCTTCCTCTCCATCCTCCTGCTCTTGTCTTTCTGATCTTTTGTTTGGTGTTGTCTCTTCTTCTGCCCGGTCCCCACTCTCTATGAACAGCGAAGCCATAGAGAGTGGGGACCGGGCAGAAGAAGAGGCGGCGCCAAACACAGCAGGTAGAGCCCTAATTTCAATACTGGGTGCCGGGACTGTGCCGGGACTTGCCAAGTCCCGGCACAGTCCCGGCCGACTCCCGTCATAGTCCCGGCACTGTCCCGGCAGCAGCGAGCAGGCTCATCACCTTTCGCGCCGATAGCGGGCTCCCGATGGCCTACTCTGGTTACGCTGAAATCCGAACCGTGCCGGTACGACGAATGAGGTTGGGGGACAGCGTGGCTCAAGAAACGGATGACCAGTGGCAGCCTGGAACGCGTGTGTGGGCGGCGGAGGAGGCTTTCTTCCCGGGCAAATACCACGACATGAACTTCTCCTTCGGGATAGTCATGCCGATGGGGACGCCGGCGTTGGCGACGCCGGCGGAACTGGGAGAGCGGGAGGTGAAGACCACCAAACCGCCAGAAGTGGGGATGATTCCGATCCACTGGAACCACGTATCCAAGTGCTCCTGGGAGCACACGTCGGAGCTAGTAAACGAACTAACCCCTGACGTAGAGGAAGATGCCGCCAATCTGGCCATTGATGTTCGCCGTCGCGAGGCATTGAAAGCGGTCCCGTCCCGTCCGAAGCGTGCCCGCAAACCCGTCATGACAGTAGCCCTAGACGCCGAGCTGAAAGAGCGGGTTGAGCAGGCATTGAGAGCCGTCGACTCGACGTACCGAGAGCACGCAACCGCCTTCATACGATGGTTCGTCAGGGACACAGATGAACTGCCCTCACGCCCGGACTATCCCCTCCCGTACTTCCCGTATGGCGAGTAGGCCACCGTGGCCGTTGCTAGGCCAACGCGGAACACTCCGCAGGGTCGGCTCCGGCTACCTGGCTCGCGTAGCCGCCGCCCTGAGGCCAACTATCCAAACGAGGCAGCTATCGGTGCGTGAGCCAGCCGTACCCCGATCCGGACGATGCCATCCAGACATCGAGTCGCCCGATAGTAACGCCAAGCCTGCCGTGATCTATATCACTTGTACACGTTGACCATGAGGTCAGACGCCAATCGAAAGCGTGGACGGCTTGAGAAGCCTACAGCTCGATGAAAAATTGGATTGCGCAGCAGCTCACATAATCGACCGAGCCCGTTAATCCGATGAGTCCCGAACTCGCTATCAATGATAGGTTAACATGGACATCCTGACCGATAGTAAGATGCGATCGTTTGCCGAGAGAAACGGATTCTCATGCAAGCAATCTGAGCAATTCGAATTGTACGTAGCTAGCATCTATGCCGAACGGTACATTGGTGGCAATATCAAGCTTCTCGATGACATCGTAATAGGTGGCGGAGATGACGAAGGTGTGGACGTAGTTGCGATTGTAGTGAATGGTGAAATCGTTACCGATCCAGACGACGTGGCCAATGTAACTGAAGATCGTGACGATAACGATGTTCGCGCTATTTACATACAAGCGAAAACCAGCGAGAAATTTGACTCTAAGCTAATCGCAAAGTTCTTGCATGGAATTGAGATCTGCACCAAAGCTGCGGCCAAACGATCACCTTTACCAAGGGGCTCCGCACTGTCGCAGACTGTTGCGATTCTCGAAGCGGTGATCGATAGGATTGATCGCTTCCGGACGGCGAGAATACCGGTGGAGATCTATTACGTAACCACCGCGAAGCATCTGGGCGCTGATGCGTTGAGTGAGAGTCAAGTAATCTCGGCGGTAGAGAGGCTCCGAGACCTAGATGTCTACAATGACGACTTGACCCTGAAGCTGCATGGCAAGAATGAGATTTCGGCGAAAGAGAAGGAGCGGAGGGGTCCGCAAGATGTTGAGTTCAGATTCTCACGGAAGTCGTCTATTCCGGAGACGGAAGGAATTGAGCAGGCCTACATTGGCATAATTGAGGCGAGCGAGTTCATTAAGATACTATTCGACGGAGAGGCCATTAGGCCAGGAATCTTCGACGACAACGTACGCCTCTATCAAGGCGATCAGAATCAAGTTAACCAGCGCATCTACTCGACTCTTGAGTCACAGCGTAGAGAGATGTTTCCGTTTCTCAACAACGGAGTTACGATTGTAGCTAGAAAGCTGACAAACGTTGCAGACAAGTTTTCCATTTCAGGATATCAAGTTGTTAACGGAGGTCAAACGAGTCATCAACTAGTTCGATGGTACAGAAATCTGACCGAGGAGCAGCGGTCGGGCTATGATCTTACGTCTATCTGGGTCCCAATCAAGGTTATTGCTACGTCGAATACTGATATTGTCTCAGAGGTAACAATCGCGACAAATCTTCAAACCTCAATCGCATCGACCGACATACAAGCCAGCACGCAAGATGCGAAGAATGTGCAGCAATATTTCGAGCAGTCCGGGCAGGATGGACTTCGATATGCTCGGCAGAGCGGTTTACCTATCAACACGGCCGGTTTCACCCGCTTGCGGGTAGTTACTACACCCGACCTCAACCGTGCGGTTGCTTCGTGCGTCTTTGGAGAATCATCGCGCGCAATCGGGTCTCCAAATGAATTGGCATCCGAAGATTCGTTCGTTTGGGACGGAGTTCCAGTCGCTCTATATTACGTTTCCGCATGGATAGTTTATCGCATTGAGAGCTATTTCAGGCGCACTCGGGACATCTTTGAGATCCAGGTGCTTAAAGCTGCGAAATACCATATAGCCATGCTAGTGGCCGTGCAATCCTTCCCGGATTTCGCCAAAATTTATGCTGACCGGAGCGAACGCAAGACAATGCAGTCAATTGCGCAGAAGACTTCTACCGGTCAGTGGAAAGAAGGCATCGACGAGGGTGTTGAGGCTGCCGTGTCGTTAGTGCGTGCTCATTTCGCGGAAGTGGTCAGTGAGGGCAGATCACTGCGCAAGGATGATGTCCGTGCCCGAAAAGTGCAGACGGACCTTCTCGAGGCGGCTCAGGCTAAAACCAAATAGCCATAAGGGGGCAGCAGAGACGGCACTCCATCGAGCAAGTCCTAAAGCGAGAGTCACAGAGAACGAGCCAAAGGATCCGACCGATGCGATCTCCAAACGAGCCCACCCGATGGCCGGACGGATTCACTCCTCCGTAGCCGCGGTGAGTATGGGCCGTGACCCGTGACGTTGCTCCCCCGTCACAGTTCCGCTTGGTATCGTCCGCTATGCCGACGGGGTGACGTAGCGATAGGAAATTGGCCGAAGCATCGTGACATCGATCTGCCATGGCTGATGGACGACGACGATTCCCCCCGATGCGACCGGGGGAGACTGTTTCCGGTCAAGCTTGATCGAATGCACAACCACGAGGGCGTTATTGGGATGCTCCTTGAGATGGTGCTCGACCTCGTTGTAGGTCAGGATGACCTCCTCACCCAGGGAGATCGTTCCTTTGACCTCTACGTAGATCTTCTCGGACCCAAGTGACGCCAGCAGGTCGTAGGACTTCTTCTTGCCGGTGTTCTTGACGGTGTAGTTCTTCGACTTGAAATACTCGATCGCGAGCTTGACCGAATGGTCCTCAAGCGCGGTCTTTTCGGCTTGGCTCAGCCCGCTCCCTTGGCCGGCAGCGCGCCGCGGGTTTCCGGCCGACTCGACCGCAGCGACCTCCGCATCGACGATCTCCGGTGCGACATCACCCGGAATGAAGGCAGTGTCATCGTCGATCTGGTACAGCCTGTCCAGCAGCTGGCCGATTCGGTTGAAGTCCTGGCGGAGCTGGTCATCCGAGGGGATGGAACCCGCGCTGTACCGAATGCCATGAATGTTCCCCAGTTCGTACGCGTGCCCAAGTCCGCTGGTTGTACGCAGGTCGATGGTGTCGAAGCTCGCAGGAGCTGACCCGTCCACGGTGAGCGCCGAGCGAGCCCAGTCAGCGCGGGCCGTCACCACGCCGTCCGGCAAGGGAATGATCCGTTGCCGGATCGGGTCGAACGGGCTTGTGCCCTGATTCAGCGACAGGTAGGCCGCATCACCAGTGGCGCTAAACAGGTAGACGGCGTACCACCCAATGCCAGCTTTTGGGCTGCGGTCATGATCGCAGTAGCGACTCCACGGAATCAACGCCGGAGTACCCCGGCCTCCACTACCCTCCGTCTGCCACTTCGGAAAACTCGACGCTAGCTCTGCCGCGATCCATCCGGGGATCTCCTTGCTCACGAGCTCCCGCCGGCGGACCATCGATGGATCCTCCGCGTCCGTCGTGAAACTGGGTTGCAGTGCCAGCACTTCATTGAGCAAGTCCCTCAGCGACATGCCCGGCAATCTACTCACCGCCACCGACACGGATCGTCTGTTCGCTCGACACGAAGTCGACACGCCACGCCGTCTGCTTCGGGAACAACGGAGACCGCACGCCCCGGCCACCGTCGAGCGATCTGCCTGCTCGTCTCACGCTAGTTCGGTCGGCTCGCTTCCCCTGAATCGCCACATGCCTCATGCTTGATGAGGTCGGCGGGAGGGCAGTATGAGCGTGTTGGGCAACGCCATATCCGCTCTGGCTGTGCTGTTGGGCGTCTTACTTGGCGGCTGGCTCGCCGTCAGAAATCAAGAACGGCAGTGGCGCCGCGATCATGAGCGGCAGTGGCGAGATATCCGGTTGTCGACATACAACGAGTTCGTATCGGCATACCGGCAGTACGTCGCCTTTGCACTTGAGCCAGCGGCCCGTATCTCGGCCGTCCCGCATCCTCGACTCCCCAACGAATTGATGCCATTCTTCGACGAAGCCGGAAGACCATACAAAGAGCGACTCGAATCCGCCTGGATCGCCGCCAGATTGGTGTTTGAGTCGCACGAGACCGCGAATGCCGGTCTTCAAGTAGTCACTGCAGCGCGTCAAGTTGCTGCTGCACGCGCGATCCACGGCGCGCAAGACGTCCCGTCGGAGCTGTTCGCACAGCTATGGACCGCGCAGTACACATTCGTCGCCTCCGCACGCCGGGAACTGGGTCTACGAGTCCTGCCGCGATTCGACGGCGTCGAATGATCGCTGTGATCAATGAGGGCAATGCCCAAACCTCTCGATCGAAACCTATCTGGCAGGGATCGAGCCGCCAACGATAGATGTGGTGACCATCAGTTTGGGACCACACGTAGTGCATTGCACCAAACGCCCCCGGTCACGCACACGCGGAGCCCTATGTGAATCGTGTGCGACGTGCGGAAACGGTCGAGCCCCAGCCCTGGGGTCAGTTGGTTGGCCTCACTACAAACGCCAACGCTGCTGGATTCGCCTACTTATCAGAAGTGGCGACGGCCCTACGGGTGACCGCCCTGGCGCCGTGCCTTGCGCTGCAGCGCCTCGAGAAGTACGTCTATATCGTCATGCGATTCGATCACCGTCGGAGGGTGGAGGGCCTCCCACGCAAAGCGAAGACGGTGGCCTTCATCCACTGCGGCGGTAATCTCTCGCCCCAGCTCAAACATTTGACCTGCCAGCAGTTCTACGTCAACTACCGCAACCTCGTGCTCCTGAAAAACTTTACGGAGCCGACTGCGAGCGATGTAGAAGACACGTTCGTCTATGGGGCGACTTTTGGGCCGAGGTATGCATAGATCATCGCCACTTTCGATCGACCACTCTCCGTGAACAAAGAAGTTGCGGTCATTGTTCAGCTCTTTTGCCCTGGCAAGAGCTGCTTCGAACCTGCCGCAGTCCTGAAGGGCATACGCGCCAGTCTGTTTCAGTTCCCCAAGCATGGCCTTGGCAGACTGGATCAACCAGTCCGTTGACTGACCGTCGAACACGATCGAGGCCTCGTCCGTAGCTGCAAGCCAGCCGACCAGATACCTTAGTCGCCCCTCAAGGTAGCTGCTGCTCAGAACCAGCCTTCCCAACGCAGGGTAGACATCATCGAAGTCTGAACAGTCCGCGGCGACGTACATGTAGACACCATGCCGCAGGCAGCGACCTTCCGCAGCTCAATATATGTCGCCGGAGGTCGAACTGAGATTCCGCCGGGCTGCTGGTCAGCGTGGGGACCGACTGGGGACCACACGCCTCGCATGCCAACGAACAGTACGAGGTCACGCAGATCTCAGTCGCGATGCGAACCGTGCGTGACGTGCGCGAATGCCTGGTTTTCAGTGCTGGGGGTCAGGTGGTCGCAGGTTCAAATCCTGTCAGCCCGACAGAAACGCCAGGTCAGAGACGCTCTCTGACCTGGCGTTTGTTGTTGAATCGAGCCGGCAGCACATCAACGGCACAAATTGGGCTTCTGTCAGGGACAGCCGAACAACTCTTCGATGATCGAGCGGTGATCTGGTGCTATGTCTGGCATGTCGGTGTAGTGGGTGCGAGCAATGTCCTTCGTGTTGCCCAGTTGCCGCCGTGCCGCGTCGCCGTCCTGCATCCGCTCGTAGACCCGCGTCGACACCGCCTTGCGCAGCGTCCGTAACGTCACCCACTCGAACTCGGCCCCCGGAATGCGCGGTTGAAGTTGTTGGGACTGCGCGGGGTGCCGGCCCGCGACGGAAGCAGCAGTACATCCGGATTCGGCCGCTTCGAGTCCTCGAGCTCCTTCATCAGGGCGCGCACCGCCGCCGCGCCGTACCTGGAGAGCCACACGCCGCGCCGGCCGTTCTCCGATTTGGGTACGGGCTTGCGAATCCATCCGCCCGTACCCTCGCGTCGGGCATGATCGCCAGCGTCCTCGCATCGGCCGCGCAGGCGTATCCGGAGCTGGATGCCGTACTACGCGAGTATCGGACACCCGAAGGCATCACCACGATCGCGCAAGCGCGAACGCAGTGCATAAGCGATATCCTTCGCGCCGGCATGTTCACTCGATCAACTTCTCAACCTGCCGGCCATTAAGGTCGTCCTCGACCAAACCTCACTGGGCACACCGGCACCGACGATGCCCACCCACGTACTGCAGGGTGTCATCGACGAGATCTCCCCCGTGGAATCAGCCGATCGTATGGTCGAAAGCTTCTGCGCCGCAGGCACTTCAGTGGAATACACGCGGGATCGGACAGGCACCCATAATGGCCTGGTCCCGGCACTGGAGAATAACTTCGATCCCTGGTTGCGGCTGCGCTTCGACGGAATACCCGCTTCGTCCGGGTGCACTACCGACACCGTGCTATCGGCACTGCTCCCACCGGAGAACTGAGGACCCACTGCGATCCTGCGACCTCGTCCCATCCTGGGTGACCGACCGAGCGCATCACAGGGCGTAGCCCTGTCCCCGTAGTGCCCTGGAAACGCGGGTGATCAGTCGAGTGTGGCGGCAGTCGAAGCCGGTCACGAGGCGGGAACCCGCGGGGGTTCGAGTCGGCTATCCGGTCTGCTTGTCGCGCCAGCGGAGGGCTCCCTCGACCTCGGACAGGTCGTAATCCGGGCCGCTGCAGCTCAACCTGAACAGCGTCACCCCGGCCTCGACGAGGGTGGTCGCGTCCGCGGCACCGGGCCAGTCGACCGAACGCTGGATGGTCATCAGATCCCTGCCCACTGCGGCACAGTGCTCGGCCAGGATCTTCGCCTTGCGTTCCAGCACCGCCACATTCGCGAAGGTGTGCCAGACGTCGGCATATTCGGCGACCAGCCGCAACGTCTTCTTCTCACCGCCGCCACCGATCAGGATCGGAATCTTGCGCAGCGGCGGAGGATTGAGCTTCTTCATGCGAGCCTCGATGCGGGCCAGATTTTCCTTCAGCTGCGCCAGACGTTGTCCCGGGGTGCCGAAATCGTAGCCGTACTCGTCATAGTCGCGCTGGAACCAGCCGGAGCCGATGCCGAGGACCAGACGGCCACCGGAAATGTGGTCGACGGTGCGCGCCATATCCGCGAGCAGATCGGGATTGCGGTATCCACCACCGGTCACCAATGCACCGAGCCGTACGCGTTCGGTCTGCTCCGCGATCGCGGCGAGCATCGTCCAGCATTCGAATGTTTCGCCGTCCGGGTTGCCGTTCACCGGAAAGAAGTGGTCGAAGTTGAACACGGCATCCACGCCCATATCCTCGGAGCGGCGCACGGCGTCACGGATGAGATCGTAGCGGGGTGCATGCTGGGGCTGGATCTGCACTCCGATGAGAACAGGTCGACTCATGAACACTCCTCATCCTGGGTGCCGAAGCCAGGATTCTCCGAAAACAACTGCGAAATCGAAGTAAGTCGATCGAGAACCGGATCCTTGAAGCTCACCACACAACTGCCGCCCTTCGCTGATTTCCGATTTCTGTCACCAGCACCGCGCACGTTGCTGAATAGTAGCCGTTAGCGGATCTCGGACGAGAAGAATTGACAGGCGTTGCCGATAATCATCTCCGGGCCGTGATGATCGATGGCCACGATCCCGAGCCGAACCATGCCTTTGTCGCGCTCCTGAACGTCGCCTACGAAGTGTTCCTGCGCCTCGACGGACCAGAACCCGGTCGTCCCGTTGACTCGGCTCAGTCGAGAGCGCCCAGAATGTCATCGACCGGCGCCTCATGTAATCGACCTGTGCTTCGCTGATGCAGAAGGCAGGCGAACCTGTTGAAACAAGCCCCGAAGCGGAGCGTGGTGGTGTGTCGATGACCTGGCGTTGATGAGGTCCGCAGGACAGGGCTCGACAGCAAGCCCGAGGGCTTCGACTGAACCACGGACTCGGCACGCTGTTTGAGGGCCTTGCCTTGGGTGGAAACCGACTTCGGCCGTGCCGACTGGTCGCGAGCCATCGAGTTCTTGGCAGCGTGTCGTACCCCCTTGCACACGGCGGCGGGTGTCGGGCCGTGGGTGGTGGGTCAGGCGAACAGGCGGGCGACGAAGGGCACGCTCTCGGGCAGGGAACCGAGGACGGTGGCGAGGTGATCTTTGTCCGGGTAGAGGTGGGCTTCGGGGTGCACACCGTGGGCTTCGAGATCGGCGATCAGTTTGGCGGTCATTTCGGGGAACACGTCTTGGTCCTGTAGCCCTTGGCCGATGAACAAGGGCCGGTCGTAGCCTGTCATCGGTATGTCGAACACTTCGTGGGCGATGGCCGGAAAATTGCCTTCCGATACCGGTCGTGTGATCATCTGCTTGACCTCGACGCCGTGCGCGCGATCGACCAGCGCGTCGAAACACAGTGTCTTCGCGGCCTCGACCAGGTCCTTGCCGACGGGGCTGAGGTAGCTGTCCAAGTCGAGTGCGGGCCGGGCCGCTTTCAACCCGCCCACGATGTAGGCCCCGTAGGCGGTGAGGTGCCAGTTGTGCAGATCGGGCGCCGCCGGTTGGGTGAGCAGCATAGGCATCTCGGCGATCTGGGAGGCCGGGCCGGTGGCCACCGCACCACGGAAGTCGAGGTCGGGGGCATAACTGGTGGCCAGTGCGGAGGTGAACACTGCCGCTCCGCCGCCTTCGGACGCGCCGATAGCGACCCATTTGGCCGACAGCGAATCGTCGACCGCGCGGGCGGCGCGCACCATGTCGATGGCGGCGTATGCCTCGGCGCGACCATCGAGGAAGGGCTGCAGACGCGGGGTGCCCACTCCGATGTAGTCGGTCGCGACGACGGCGTAGCCCTGCTTCATCCAGGTGGCCAGATACGTCATCTCGATGTCGATGCGTCCGATGATCGTGGGGGCACAGTCGTCGCTGAGACCGGTGGTGCCGTGTTCCCACGACACCACCGGCCACCCACCCGGTGGTGGTGTGCCCGCCGGCATGAAGATCGCGCCGGTCGAGAGGGCCGGCTGGTGGTCGGAAGTTTGGGTCCAGTAGGTCAACCGTCGCGCAGCGCCCGTGCCCTCGATCCACAGATCCCGCGACAGCGCGTCGGTACCCACCACAGTTCCCGGCGTATTCGCGGGCGGATCGGCGGAACCGACCGCGTCCAACGGACCGGCCAGCAGAACCACCGCGCCCAGGGCGATCAGCGTACGGCGCATCGTGACACCACTCCTCTCCCCTTGTTTCCATTCGACCAGCACTGTCTCGACGAGCATCATCACTTGCGGTCGACGCGAATTAGCAGAGACGGCCGGTTCGACAAGGAATCGATCTATTCGAGGCCTAACCGACGGAAGAGAAAATCGGGCAGCAGGAGGTGAGTGTACTCCGATATAAGGCGGGTGCAGGATTCTTCATTTATAAGCAAGTGGGTTGAGCAAAATGCGCCGAAAGGTTCTCGACACCGCCGAGCGCGAAACCGGCTGGTCGTGCGATTCGACACTCCTCGCCAGCCGTGTTCATCTCGCGGAGTTCCCTTGCTGTGTACCGCGCCGAACGAGTATCGGATAGGCCATTTCCGGCCCTGATTTCGACTGTGCGTTTCGCGAATCGAAAGGCGCTGACAGGTCGGCTCAGAATCGTCCCCCACGGCTGATTCGGCCGGAGCTGCCGGAACCACCGAACGATCCTGGGCCCCAACCGGAGCTGTCGGAGTCGTCGTCCAGGCCGAGTAAACCCTCGATGACCCCTTCGATGAGAACACCCGCGAGTACCGCACCGAAATTGACCAACCGCGGAACCGATTGCCGGGCCCGCCATTTCCTCACGCTCGCCTGCGCCGTGTGCAGGGCGCGATCGGCCGAGTCGACGGCCCGTTGGGTATGTCGCAGTGCCCGTTGCGGATCGGTGTTCGCCAGCGTGTGCGCGCGATCGAGATGACGCCTAGCCTCTACGAGCCGCGTACGCGGCGCTGCGTCGACGCCGCCTCGGCGGGTGGCGACGTAGTCGGCGGCGGCCTGTACCCGACCGTCCGCGGCGGCGAACGCCTGATCGAGGCGGCGCTGTAGCTGTTCGTCGGCGAGCTTGTGATCCGTCGCCGCGGCCAGCGCGTGATCCAAGGCAACAGCACGAGTTACCACTTTCTGGAAGGTTCCGAGCGGGTCGGTCTCCCCGCTCGCGGCGGCTTGCTTCACCGTTTTCCGAGCGGCGGCTACTGCCTTCGACAATTCCCGGTCGCTGAGGCTCGACAGCGTCGCCGCCGAGTCCACTGCCCGGCTCAGCTCCTCGATCGCACCGGGTAGCCCGGCGCGCGCCTGCTCGATATTGGTGGCCGCGCTGTCGACCGCGTCGAGCAGCGTCCGGCCCGCCGCGACCGCCGACTCGGCGCCGCGAATTGCGGCCACCGCCGCACCCTGCTCCCCTACCGGCCGGGCCACCGCGGCGCGCCCGTCCTCGATCCTGCTTTGCGCGAACGAGATTCGCTCTCGCGCCATCATGACGTTCTCGCGCACCGGCGCGATCACCGAGGCCGGATACTCGCGAACCAGCCGCGCCAGGAGGTCCTCCGAACGCGATGTACGCGTGGTCAACTCCACCACGTCACGGGTCAGCGCGTCCAGTCGCTGAGGTGCATCGATCAGCAGGTTGCGCATCGCATCGAACTCGGCGACCTTGGCATCGAGCTCCGCATTGGCCCGCCCGCAGGCCGAGATCAGCTCCACCAGTAGATCGCGGCGCTCGTCCGGGGTCTCAGGGATATCGTCGTCGAGCCGTTGACGAATCGAAAAGGCATGTGCGATAGCCTCTTTCGCGCCGTCGACGGCAGCAGCAAACGGTGCGGTGGCGGTCGCGCCGAACTCGTCGGTGGCCAGCCGCAGTTCCTCGACGCTGGTGCGAATCGCATTGTCGACGTCGACCAGGATCTCCTTGGACCGGATGTCGAGAACATCGGGATGCAGCTCACCCAACCGCATGGTATCGGCCGGGTCGATCTGCCGGACCGCGACCAGCCCGAGATGGCCCCGCTCGGCGCGCCGCCGCCGATACAGCACGACCAGACCCGCCGCGATCGCCATCACCGACACGGCGATCGCCACCACCGGCCACAGTCCCGGCCCCCCGGAATCGCCCATGGTTCGCGACAATCCATCCGCCACAGCGATTCCCGCTTCGGCCCATTGCGCCGAGCGCAACTGCGGCTCCACCCGCTCGCGCAGCAGCGACTCCACGTCGGCATCGCTGACCGACGACGGCCGGGCACCGGTGAACGCATAGGCTCGATCGGCGACCGCGATCGACAGCAGCAGGTCTCGGTCACCGAATCCGGAGGCCGCGACCGTGCGTTCCCCCCAGGCTTGCGGGTCGAGTCCGCCGAAGTCGTGGACGTAGACGAGCCACAACCGCTCCCCATGCGTGTCGTAAAGGTCATCTACGGCCCGCAGCAGCCGATCGCGCTGTTTGCCATCGAGCACCTGCGCCGCATCGGTGACATGGTCCGGCAACCGAAACGGATCCTCTGCCGCGGCCGTCGGCGACCGCAGGACCGCCGTACCCGACAACACAACCAACAGCACGCCGAGCGTCACCGACGACAGCGACGCAACGCGACGAACCCCCGACAGCAGTGGCGGCATCCTAAGAATGTAGCTGCCGGGATGCAGATGTCGGTGAATGTTGCCAGCGTCGGTAACCGCCCACCCGGGACGCCGCGATCGCGGCTGCCCCTGGTTACATCCCGTGAAGTCCACACAGACTGGTCCTATGTGGTAGCCGAGTGCCTGCTGCAGGTTGTGGATGAACCCTGTCGGATGTCGCAATGGGATCGGTTCAAATTGCGATAACTGGCACATAGCTCATATAGCATCGGCATTAGGCCGTCGGTGCGCGCTCCGCACGTCCCGGCCGGATCACTCGTCCGGATCGTCCATCGCTAGGTATCGCCACTCACATGGGGGCTGCACCGGAGCGCTCGTACTTCGGCGACGGCCTCGCCGCATGAACCGGGCTGAACCGGCGACCGATGGTGGACCATTTCCCGCACCTGGATGAGCCGAGGATCGACGTGTGGACTCGGCCGGGGTCTCCGGGTGCGAATCGATGCGAGGACAGAGGACGAACCAGCTGGGTGCCCAGGGCACGGCACGTTGTCCCGCCGAGTCCACAGTCGGGTCAGTTCGCGGCAGCGGGTGGTCATCTCCCGCATGCGGATTCCACGGCATCACTCGGCGCCTAGATGAGGCTGACTTATCCCCCGTGCTGGCGCGCCCGGCGACCTGCCGGTTCAGACCCGACGCCGACGCGCACGTTCCACGGGCGACCGCGCGAGCAATGGTAGCCAATAGTGTGCTATCAGCAGGATAAGTGCTTGGATGTAGCTCATGCCCCATCGCAGTCCGTGCGAGGACGGCCAGGTGATTCCGCAGCCGGTGCCGACGCTGCGAAAGCTGTTCGCTGTCACGGGTATCGGGCCTCGCTGGCCGAGCGCTCTGCGGCTGGCGGCAGCCTTCGCGGTACCCGCGTCGATCGCCGAGGCGCTGGGTCAGGGCGAGCACGTGTTCGGCATCATGACGGGCATCTGGCTGGCCATGTACGGGCACACCTGCCCCTATCGGATGCGGTGGCGGCTGCTCGGCGTGCTGGGTGTGGTGTTTCTAGCCTGGGTGTACCTGGGGGAAATCACCGCGTCGGTGTCCGGCGGCGCCCGACCGGCGTGGGTTGTGCTGTTGATCTGCATGGCGGCGATGGCCACCTACATCAGCATCGCGCTACCGCTGACGCCGCCGCTCGGAGCGTGGGCGGTCATGCTCGGCGATGTTGGATTCGTCGGAGTGACCGCGGGCAAGTCGCCGATCGGTGTACTCGTCTGGACGGTAATCGGGATGCTCGGTTCCCTGGCGGTGTCGATGTCGGGCCGGTTGTACCACCCGGACAAACCACAGCGCGATGCCGTCACCGCGGCGGTTTCGGCAGTCGACCGGCATCAGGAACTACAACCGGACGGCAGCCGACGGGCCATGACAGCGCGACGCGAAGCGAACGCGGCTCTGGCGGCGGCTTGGGCGGCCCTACACGACGCCGGTCCGGTCCACATCGACAACCCACTGACGGCCGAACTACTCTGCGCGAATCGACGAATGACCGGAATACCTTGCGCTGCACCAAATTTCGGAAACGACAGCATACCGCTGCCGCGGCCGAGCCTGGCCTACCGCCTTACTCGCGCACTATCGCCCAACTCCTTGGCGATGATCACGACCGTGCGGCTGATCGTCGCGGGTGCGATCGCGGCCGCGGTGAGCCTGAGTCTTCGGCTGGATCGGCCGGACTGGACGATCCTGACGGTCACCCTGGTGATGAGCTCCGGGCTGGCCCGGATGGACGGCACGATCCGCGGCCTGCACCGGCTGGCGGGCACAATGCTGGGAATCGGCGTGTTCGCCGCGGTGGTCTACCTGTCGCCGTCCGGGATCGGATTGATCGCCTTACTCGCCGCCCTGCTGTTCTTGACCGACTTCCTCGCCGGCGGCAACTACGCCCTCGCTGTAGCGTTCGCCACCCCGGCAGCCCTACTGGTGGGTACCGACGGCGTGGTCGGTGATCATTTCGGCATATTGATCCGAGATCGCGTGCTGGAAACCGCGATCGGCGCGCTGGTCGGCATCGCCGCGCTGTGGCTGATCGACCATCGCGCGCACCGACGCCGGTGGCTCTGGCAGCAGCGAACAGTCGCGACCGCGGCGAAACGACTGCTCGAGCTACTGCGCGAAATACCACCGGACGATCCGCGCGCACTGCGACGACGGCGCGATCTGCAATACGAACTCCTCGCCGCCGTGAACGGCGGCATGGATGCGGCCTACACCGAACCCGCCTGGGCACAACGACATTGGCTCACCTACCTGCGACTCGAACAGCAGTGCTACAACCTGTTGATCGCATGCTGGACAACGCTGCCCGGCGAACTGCTCGCCGACATCGACGACCGGGCCGCGCGCCTGCATTCGGCATCGGTCGACGATCCCGCTGCGTGACAAGGACCGTTTCGCCGGAGGTCCTGACTCCGAGCGCCCGCGGCCTGGCGCTGTCATCGGTGCACCCACGCGGTGGCGTTACGGTCGAAGCCACCGGCCTCGGCCCAGGTCAGCGAGCTCGACGGTGGATGCCGGTCGAGTTGCCGCAGACCGCGTTCGATATCGGCCAGCAGCAGATCCGCCATATCACGGCTGAACCCGTGGCGAACGACCGCGCGCATGACGGTTTCGTCCCGCCGCTCAGCAGGCAGTGGATAGGCAGGCAGCAGCCGCTTGGATGAACTACTGATATTGGCGGATATCGCAGCCGCGATGAGCGGGGAGGGATTGTTCGACACCGACACGGTATTCGCAGCCGATCTACAGCAATTGCGCCCACATCCCGGGCAAGCCGCCGCTGCCGCCAATATGACCCGATTGCTCGCGGCATCGGACATCGTGGCGCACAGACCGAAAACACACTCGGCACAGGACGCGTATTCGCTGCGCTGCTCAGGTCGACATCGCTCGAACCCTCATAGACGCGCAACGTCGACTGCCTGGACTCACCGGTCACGTTCAGCCCGCCTTGATCGTGCCGACCAGTCAACGATCAAGGAACACTGCCCTCGACGCGGTGCTCGAGGACACTCTGCTGAAACGACATCCCGGAAGTCGTTGTCTCTCAGAAACTTACATGGATCTGCACACCGCGATCGAGTAGGGGTTCCCGGATGACCGTTACGGCGATCAAGTCTGAGCAAGAGTACGAAACCTTCAAGTCGAGCAGAGGTATCGCGGTCGTCTTCTTCTACGACACGCGCTGTGGATGGGACGTGTTGTGTCGCATACGGGTTGGTGACGGACGAACCTGCAGCGGGCTGGTGCGAGCAGATTCCGAGCAAATATCGGAGAACTCCGACAGCATTATCGCTTCGGGGAGACCATTGAGTTATGGCTGATCAGACTCAGGAAGACGGCTTCTATCCAGATCCCGAGGACCCGAGCAGGTTCTATCGCATAGTCGATGGCACACGGTTCGACTTCCAGTGTGGCCCGGGGACTTACTATCACCCCGAGCTTGTGACCTGTGTGCATCCTTGGCAAATGCCGCCAGGGAGCATGGAAAAACTCCCGCCCGAGGCGTTCGCCGACCCTTCGTCCTGACCGGTCCTCGGTCTCCGGCAGTCTTGTCCCCCTCGGAGGCGACGGTGATTGCCAACATGCGGCAGCCGCACAGCGTGCGAGGAGGACAGCCGAGCGATCCCTGCCGGAATTGAAGTCCTGCAAGGCTTTCCAGCCAGAGAAGGCCCGGCTAGGTGACTGGCGGGGGTTGTACGAACACGACGCTGTCGGGAATGGTACCGACCCGCGGCGGTGGTGTGCGCTCAGTGTCGGTCGATTGTTCGGGTTCGGGGCTGTCGGTGGCGGACTGGGGTTCTTCGACCGGTTCGGGATCGTCGACAGGGTTGTCGGTCATGGGGCCACCTTGTTTTGGTCGGATCGTTCCGATCCATCAAGTATCGCAGGGATTCTCGATGAGAATCCCTGAATGGCCGGCCCTGCCGGATCACGCTAGGCATCGCCTCGCCGCAGCCACTGCCGCCAGCGCTCACCTTCGAAGATCAACGGCCGGAAACCATCTCGGGTCGTCCGAATGCACTAGCCGCTGCGCGGGTGTTCGACCGACCATGATCAGCGGTCGGCCCGGCGGCCGTCACGACCGCATGCGCGCTGGCGGAGCGGCTGCGCCTGGCCTAGACCTGACGATCGCGCCAATCCCGAAAGGCCGGACTCCGGTCCACTGCAGCCTCGTACACCTGCTCCGCCGCGCTGATCAACTTCGGCGCGAGCCCGGCAAACGGACCGTACCGCTGCCAGACCAGCACATGGCTCTCCCACAACGGATTCCCTGCCAGGGGCCGCACCGCGATCCGGGGATTCACCCGGAACGTCGCCTGCCCCAGACCGATCGCTTGACCGCTGCTGATCAGGTCCGTCAAACTGCCTGCCTCGGCCTCGTAACAGACGCGCGGCATGAAGCCGGCAGCGCAGCAGGCCACCGTGACGTACTCGCGGAACCTGTTGTCGTCCGGCGGCTCCAATACCCAATCCTCCTGCGCGAGAGCGGCGAGTGGAACCTCGGGCCACTGCGCCGCGGGATGGTCGCAGGGCAGCAGTACGAACACCGGTTCGGTGGCCAGGACGTGCCGTTGCACATCGGGCTTCACCTGTAACTCGTAGCCAGGGAATTCCAGGATCGCCGCCAACTCCAAACGACCCCCGGCCACGAGATCGGCGAGCACCGCGTTGGACGGTTCGGTGAGCAACCTGACGTCGGCTGCGGGCAGCATCCGATGCAAGGGAGGCAGCAATCCTGCCGCCAACGGCCCGAGCACCGCGCCGAAGCGGAACCGATTCGGGAGCTTGCACCCGGCTGCCTCGCGGAACGCGTCACTGTTGAGCCCATCCAGTGCGGGCAGTACCGCATGAGCCCTTGACAACACATATTCGCCGAGTGGGGTCGGCACCGATCCGTTGCCGCTCCTGGTGAACAGTGAACCACCCAGCCCTCGCTCGAGACGTTGAAGCTGCCTGGTCAGAGCCGGTTGCAACATGCCGAGCGCGGCTGCCGCCTTGGTCAGGCTGCCGTGCTCCGCGATGGCACATAGCATCCGCAGGTGTCGCACTTCCAACTCCATACAGCGATGCTAGGGCCGATTGGCTGAAAATCCCTGCTGGACAAGCTATTTACCGATGCCTCGCTGCGAACGTCGAGCCCGGCAACGGCCATCTCGAAGACCGCAGGGACTCAGGGGTTATGTCTCGGGTCATGCCGTAATGGCATGACCACATGGGATTGGGCTTCAGGTGCCCGAGGCCGACACACTCTTGATGTGTCGCAACCAGGTGGCTGATTCTTCCGCGAAGGGGAAATCCATGGCACGAAAACCAGAACCTCGTCGGCCCGGTCGCTTCGCGAGCAAAGGGTGCACGGTCATGCCGGATGCCACGACGAACGAGCTGGCAGAGGACACCGAGCTGGCAGTGGGCACGGACACCCTGACGATCACCGAAACAGTGTGCGTAGCAAGAAATCCCCGCGCTCGGATCGCTAGGCTGCACGAGGGCGCCGTCGCCCGGATGAATGATTCGGTCGCGCTCAAACATCGGCTCATCGCCAGCCGCCAGCCCATCTACGGTGTCACCACCGGTTTCGGCGACAGCTGTATTCGGCAGATCAGCCCGGGCAAAGTAATCGAGTTGCAGCGCAATCTCGTCAACTACCACCTCAACGGATCCGGGCCTGCCGCAACGTCCGAGGTGGTGCGCGCCACGATGCTGGTACGAGCCAACTGCCTGGCTCGTGGTTACTCCAGCGTGCGGCCCGAGGTGGTGCGGCTGCTCCTGGACTGCCTGAATGCCGATATCCTGCCGGTCATTCCGGAACGGGGATCGGTGGGCGCCAGCGGCGATCTAGTTCCCCTGTGCTATTTGGCGAATATGCTCACCGGCGCGGGAGAGGCCCGGTTCCGGGGCGCGCTGTGGCCGGCCGAACGTGCACTGGCCGAGGCCGGGTTGCGGTCAGTTGTGTTGGAGGCCAAGGAAGCGCTCGCGCTGATCAACGGCACGTCGTTCATGTCAGGGTTCGCCGTGCTCGCCGCCGCGGACGCCGCCGAGTTGGCCGCGGCGGCCGATGTGTGCGCTGCGCTTGCGGTCGAGGTGCTGCTCGGCAACCGTGGTCATTTCGACGCAGTGATCCACGCACAGAAGCCGCATCCTGGCCAGATGCGCAGCGCGGCGCGGATTCGCGCGTTGCTAGCGGGGTCCGGGCTGGCTCGCGACCATCCACAGGTGCTGGCGGCCAATCCGGAGCTCGGCGACCAAGGGTACGTCCAGCTCACTCATCCCATTCAGGATCGCTACTCGGTCCGTTGCGCACCGCACGTCACGGGCGTGCTGTTGGACACCCTGGACTGGGTGCGGCCCTGGCTGCATACCGAGATCAACTCGACCAACGACAATCCGTTGTTCGACGTGGACACACAGAACGTATACAACGGCGGGAACTTCTACGGTGGTCACGTTGGACAGGCGATGGACGCGCTCAAGATCGCGGTGGCCAGCTTGGGTGACCTTGTGGATCGGCAGCTCGCGCTCGTCGTCGACGAGAAGTTCAACCGCGGCCTGACCCCCAATCTCATTCCCCGGTTCGCCGACGACGATTACCAGGCGGGGCTGCACCACGGGTTCAAAGGTATGCAGCTGGCTTGTTCCGCGCTGGCGGCCGAGGCGCTCAAGCTTGCCACGCCGGCAACGACGTTTTCCCGGTCCACCGAGGCGCACAACCAGGACAAGGTCAGCATGGGCACAATCGCCGCTCGTGACGCACGGACAATTGTCGAGCTGGTACAGAACATCACCGCGATCCATCTCGCCGCGCTGTGCCAAGCCGCCGAGTTGCGCGGGGCCGATCAGCTCGGCCGCGGCACGCTGGCAGCGTTTCGTGCGGTGCGCAAGCACGTCGCATTCCTCGACACCGATCGACAGATGGACTCCGATATCGCGACCTTGGCCGAGCTCATCCGATCGGGCGAGCTGCGTCGCGCGTGTATCGAGGAGGGGTGAGATGCTTTCGGCTGAACGGAACGAGAGGCTCACGCGGTTCGACGCGGGCACTCCGATGGGCGAACTATTGCGTCGCTACTGGTGGCCGGTCGCCATCTCCGCGGACCTGCTGCCGCACGACCTGCGCAAGGTACGGCTACTCGGCGAGAACCTGGTCCTCTACCGGCTCGCCGACGGCGATGTGCACCTGCTGGAGGATCGGTGCCCACACCGTGGCGTCGCGCTCTCGTACGGGATCGTGGAAGACGACGGGCTGCGCTGCCCCTACCACGGGTGGCTATTCGACGGCGCCGGAGTATGCCAGGAACAACCCGGCGAACCCGACGAGTCCACCTTCGCGCACCGGGTCAGCGCCAGAGCTCATCCCGCGCGGGAACTGGGGGGCCTGGTGTTCGCCTACCTGGGCCCGGACCCTGCGCCAACGCTGCCCCGCTATGACCTGTTCTGCTGGGACGACGCCATCCGCGATATCGGATACGCCGTTGTGCCGTGCAACTTCGTGCAGATCATGGAAAACGCGGTCGACCTCGACCACGTGGCCTGGCTGCACGGACGGTACAGCGAATGGATGGCCAGCCGAGGACACGCGGCGCGCATCCCTGCGACATTCGCCAAGCTCAACCGCGAAGTAGCCTTCGAGGAGTTCGAGCACGGCATCCTCATGCGCCGTCAACTCCACGGCCAAGACACCGACGCGGACGACTGGTCGATCGGGCACCCGCTGGTCTTTCCCCACATGCTGCGGCTCGGGGGCGGCGGTAGCTCGCACTACCACCTGCGGGTGCCCATCGACGATGAGAACACGTGGGTGCTGTGGTACACCGCATGGCGCCCCGGTGGTCTCCCGGTCCCCGAACCCGGCCCGATCACATCCTTCGAGGTTCCGTGGCGGTGGCCCAACGGCGAACACAGGGTGGATCACGTCGAAGGCCAGGACATCATGGCCTGGGTAACCCAGGGCCGCATCGCCGACCGCTCCCGAGAACATCTCGGAACCGTCGATCGCGGAGTGATCCTGTTGCGCCGCATGTATTTCCAGGCAATGACGGCCGTCGCGGAAGGGCGTGATCCGCTCGGGGTGCATCGGGGCGACGACGATGTACTCGACATCCCGCAAGAGAACGAGAAGTTCGGATCCGGCATCAATTTCGTCCGCGACTTCCTGTCCGCGGCCTACCCCAGGTTCAGCCCCCGGCGCGCCGAGATCGCCCGCCGCTACACCGAAGTGGGGTTGGACCTCGGGATGAACCTCACCGATCCCGACCTCGCGGGGACAGCCTCATGAGCGAGCGCAGCGAGGAGGAGGCATGAACACACCGGCGCACTGCCCGTGGTGCGGGCGCCCATACCCCGACTCGGCGCTGGTCCAGGAGTTCTGGGCCCGAGACGAGCGGTGGTTCTGCTGCTGGTGTGCCGGATGTGGACGGTCGTCGGACATCGGTGTCGTCAACCGCGTGATCATCTCCGAGGCGGTGCACGCATGACTGGCGACACCCCGCAGTTGACGCCATCCGGACATGTGGACAGGTTCACCCGACGCCATGCGCTCGCGGTACGCCCGTGGCCGGAGCTGGTCTACACCTTGCCGGAACTGCGATATCCGCAGCGGTTCAACGCTGCCACCATATTGCTGGACGACACCGGCGCGCGGCTGGGGCATAACCGCCGCGCCGTGGTAACCGACTCGACGATATGGACCTACGCGGACCTACTGGGTCGCGCCAACCAGATCGCACACGTGCTCCACCACGACCTCCGCGTCGTACCCGGCAACCGGGTGCTGCTCATGGGCTCGAACTCACCGTGGTTCATCGCCTGCCTGCTGGCCATTCTCAAGGCCGGCGCGGTCGCGGTGCCGCTGCCACCGATGTTGCGTGCTCATGAGCTGAACTCGATGATCAACGCGGTCGAGCCATCCGCCGTGCTCTGTGACTCCGACAATCTGCACGTGGCGACCGGCACCGGCCTGCCTGCACTCGGGTATGGCACCGGGGAGACAGACGATCTGTACCGGCGCACCGCCCGACACCCCACCCATTGCCCGCGGGTAGATCTCGCAGGCGACGATGTCGCGCTCATCATGTTCAGCTCGGGCACCACCGGCAATCCGAAACCCTCCATGCATTTCCATCGTGACCTGCTCACGGTCGGGGACACCGTGGGCCGCCATCTGCTGCGGTTGCGGCCGGACGACCTGGTGGCCTGCAATCGGAGCATGGCCTTGACCTATGGCCTCGGCGGGCTCGTACTGTCACCGTTCCGGTTCGGCTCCGGCGCCCTACTGCCCGACGACTCCAGCCCTGAATCACTGTTCGATGCGGTCGCCCGCCACCAGGCAGACCTGGTGCTCACTACACCGTCGGGCTACCGTGCCGGGATCTGCCTACCCGCCACGCAAACGTTGCCCCGTCTTCGTCGCTGCGTGTCCGGTGGTGAACACCTCGACCAGTCCCTGTGGCGCACCTGGCACGACAGGACCGGACGAAAGATCATCGACATCATGGGCGCGACCGAGTTGACCAACGGTGTGCTCGGTGCCACCGAAGACCGAATCCGCCCTGGCTCCACCGGAATACCTGTTCCCGGTTACCAGGTCCAAGTAATAGACGCAGACGGCCATCCCTGCCCAGCCGGGCAAATCGGACAGCTCGCGGTGCGTGGACCAACCGGATGCCGCTACCTGACACACCCGCGCCAAGCCGATGCCATCCAAGACGGATGGACACTGACCGGCGATCGCTGTCAGCGCGACCCCGACGGCTACTTCTGGATGCGCGGCCGCACCGACGACGCAATCAGCATCGATGGATGCAACGTCGTGCCAGCCGAAGTAGAGGCAGTACTACTGAGCCATCCCACCGTCACCGAGGCCGCCGTCGTCGGATACACGAAACCGCCCGGAAACGCGGCGCTGACGGCCTACGTGGTGCTCGCCACCAACACGGTCGCCACGCACGCGATCACCGACATCACCAGCCTGCTCGCCGATCAACTCTCGGCCTACGAGCACCCGAGCATTATCAACGTGCTGCCCTCAATCCCCCGCACAACAACAGGAAAGACCGACAGAGCCGAACTACGCCGCTGGGCCGAACGGCCCGATTCGGCATCCGATCGACCCGAACCAGCAGATCAAGGATGACAAGGGTCGTTGATCCAGGCGGATTCGGTCGTCTGGATGCGTCTCGGTTTCAAGCAGATGAATACGACGAGCGCGTCGGCCGCGCCTACCCGGCCGAGACGGCCGACGAACTGGCAGTGCTGTTCACGGATCTACCCCGGCCGCTACCGCCGCCAGCTCCGCCAGTCACGGCAACCCCTCCCGCAGGGCGCCCGTGGAGGTTGCTCCTGGTCGCCGTGGTTGCCGCGCTGGTGTTCGCCACAGTGGTCGTCGTGACGACGCACTTCGTTCCGTTCTTCGTGTTCCCGCAGTTGTTCTTCGCTCTCTTCCGCAATCGCCGAGGCTTCCGGCCCGGCTACCGCGGCGGAGCCCGTCGATACTAGGTGGAGATCACCATCACGACTTGGTCGGGCACTGCTTCCACGCGAAGTGATAGACGGTGACAATACCTGCGTCCGTGGAATCCATCGTGATGAAGCTGGTGGTCGTGTTCGGGTCCGATGCGCCAGCTTTCACACGCAACTGGGTATTGATATCGAAGTCGCGAGATTCGCCACAGGGCAGGAAAGAGATCGCCCCGACCGGGGTCGAGTCCGTCGTTTGCCAATCATCATTCATATAACCATTGAACGTGTGGTCGACGTATGCGGTCGGCGAGTCGCCCTGGAAATAGTACCTGGCCCTTTCCAGCGCGTTCGCTCCTTCTTCCAAATGCGCGAATCCACGGTAATCCGCCGACGCTATCCCGTAGGTAAAGCCCTGCGGGATATGCACTCTCAGGTCGAGCTGACAATTCTTCCGGAAATCGATCGGGCCAGCCCCCACACCAACTTGTGCGGTGTATCGGCTATAGGTCACCGTGAAGGCCGTATTGTCCTCCGCGACCGCCACGGCCGCAGTTCCATTCGGGCAACCAGATCCGTTGACGGTCACCACGTCGATGACAATCTTGTCCGGCGGAGGGGGTGAGTTCAATTCGGGTGCCGGCGCCCCGAAAGCTTGCGAACCCGACATCGGTAGAGCGAACGCGAATACTGCAGCGCCTACGGCGGCTAACTTTTTATACATGACTCACTGTAAACACGAAGTGAGTGGCATCACATTTGCCGAATAGTCGCTCGATGGCTGGTCTACATGTTGCTTGCTGCCTATTCAGGTATTGCCCGCTGCCGGTCTCGATCACCATCCGACCCGCGTCATCCTCGTACCTCGGAAAAGACTTTCTCCGACCCTCACCACCCTTTTCTACACCACATTACAAACGTAAACTAATGAGTTCGCTGTCCGGAAGCTTCGAGACTCCCCAGATACTCCCCAGACGGAGTTATGCGATATCCGGCCAAGACTCCAGTAGGGCTTTGTGATGTTGGGCTGTTGACTGCGCCCGCAGCCCAGGTGATGTGCCAGCCAGCCTGACGTGGTGGCGGCGTGAGTGTAAGCAGCGCAACAGGTTACGTTGCGGCGTGCCGCGACCACGGCATCGGCGCCGCCAACCAACTCGCCCGCCTCACCGTGGCCCCACCCCGACGGCTGGAATGAACATGCTGGGCCGCACCCTGATGCGCCTCCGGCGCGAGCTGCGCGGCGACCCGGCCGAGTCGGCGGCCGCGCCGAGATCGCAACCACCGCGAGCCCGCAGCTCGCGATCAATGCCGCCAACGCGCGCCACCGGCCTCATAGCGCCGATTCCAGGCGACGAAGATCTCCCATTGCTTGCGCTCCCACGCCACTGCCTCCGCGCGCTAGCCGGCTGAACGACGTACTCATCGGCTTCATCTGAGTGGCCGTCGTCGCAACGCTCGAAGTAATGGGCCAGGCCTTCGACATCGACAAGACCCGACCGAGGTCCGTCCCACCAGTCCAACTCGACGTACATCCGGCTGAAGCCGCCCGCGGCCAGCTCTACCTCATCCCACTCCCTAGCCACCTGCCGATGCCAGCCAGGAACCAGGCCGTCCGGTGCTCGGCGGCAATCCAGCCGCAGGTGCGCCTTTCTCTCTTTACTTAGCTCAGTTTATTTTTCCTTTGTGGAATGTGACTGCAGCGCCGTGCGAATGAGCCGCCGTCGTAGGGTTTCGAACTAGTGGATACACTTTCCCGAACCCGGATACCGCCGGACCGTACGACATTGATGAGGTTGGCCGGTTGTCTCCCGAAGTTGTATTGATACTGATACATGGGATCAATTCAGATCCCACAGCCTGGAACCCGATGGTCGAGCTACTCGAAGGCGATGACGAATTGTACCGACAGGTATCAATCGTCAATTTCGGATATCCGACCGGGGTGGCAGGTAAGCTGCCGAACCTCACGCAGATCGCGGGCAGGCTTGCCACCGAGATCCAGGAAGCCGTCCCGCCGACCGTACCGATCGTCTTCGCCGCACACAGTCAGGGCGGGCTGATCGTGCAACGCTATGTGGCTGGACAGCTCACCGCGGGGAAAGGCATGGAGCTGCAACGCATTCGGCGCGTTCTGCTATTCGCAACCCCGAACTCAGGATCGCAGTACATCATATACTTGCGCAAGATGCTCGGCTGGATCTTGAAGAATGATCAGGAGAAGGACCTACGGGCCATCAACGCGGAGGTTACCGAAACGCAGCGAACTCTATTCGATAGAGTCATCAATGCAACGGTGACATCCGCGACCTCCGTACCTATTCCGTTCGAGGCGTACGCCGCCCTGCGAGACAAGGTCGTTGAACCACAGTCGGCGCATTTCTTGTTTCCGGTCACCGGCAACCTCGACGGCGACCATTCGACCATAATCAGGCCGACGTCACGGGAAGATCGCGTGTACCAGATAGTACGTTCCAGGTTGCTGGAGGTAATGTCACGCCCGATGACCGGCGCTGCAGTAGGCCCGCTGGCTGCGGAACCGATGGATGCGAAGCCGCCAGTACTGATTATAGCCGAAGCGATGTCGAAAATAGAAGAATTGAAGGCCTTTCAAGGCCGTAACGCTTTCCTCAGAAAAATGCCCGATCATATC
This sequence comes from Nocardia sp. NPDC046473, assembly GCF_040645995.1. Classification (NCBI taxonomy): domain Bacteria; kingdom Bacillati; phylum Actinomycetota; class Actinomycetes; order Mycobacteriales; family Nocardiaceae; genus Nocardia; species Nocardia sp. NPDC046473. The sequence continues at coordinate 368,855 of NZ_JBEYZJ010000005.1, read as the reverse complement.
AGCAGCAAAATCACGTTGAGCCCGAGCAATAATACGGTGCTCGATCTGGGCCAACTGGTCGATGTGTGCATGATGTACGAAGACGACGGCCGCCGGGAATTGCTGAAGTGTATGTCCCAGTGGTTGGACCCGAACGCCCCTGCGGTCCCGCGAGCCATGACGGTGATCGAGCGGCACTGGCCCGATGGCCAAGGCTGATCAACTATGTCACTGCCACCGGAAAACCTGCTCCGCATGGCCCGTGCGATGGCGGAGATTTCGGCCTTGAAGTCCTACCAAGGCCGCCATGCGTTCGCCGGCTGCATCCCGCAAATCGAGGGCGCCACGACGTTGAGTCCGAAGAACAATGCCGTGCTCGACCTGCGGCAGGTGATCGACGCCTGCGCCGTCCTCGAGAACGAAGGACGTGACCTTCTGCTGAAGGCGATGACCAATTGGCTCGACGGGAAGGACCCCGCTGTCGGTCGTGCGATCGCCCGGATCGAGCAGGATTGGCCGCCGAGCCGATTTGGCACCGGCGTCCATTCTCTTCCCATACCGACGACCGCTCAGACCATACACAACATGCCGGGTTCCGACCGGCCGCGCGGTACTCGTGAACCCCTTCCGGCGAAAGATTCCGACGGCGGGCTCGGCTCCCGCAGAGTAGGTCCGTTGCTGATCGGTTTGGCGCTGGTTGTGGCAATCGGAGTCGCGGTCGCTTTCACCGGGGCACACTTGTGGTCCCGCAATGCCGACACCGCAACAGGTTCCGGCGAGATCTACCGTTACGGCGGCGACGCGATCGGCGATGATCCATTCGATCCGGACCCACCGCCGAATTCCGGCCTGCCCCCGGTGCCCGCCGAGAGTTTCGCACCGGGGAAGGTAGCCGACAACCGGAGCTTCCAAGGCAAAGAGCCGTCGATATACGCCGGCGTGCCCCACGATCCAGTCGATCGGCGCGAGCAGACCGTCGCTCATTTCCAATCCGATCAAACGGCAGCCCAAGCGGCTGTGCAGGCGCTGAATTCCGACGATCAGTTCCAGTGGCGCGGGAAGAAGTCGTTGAGCACGGACCAACTCACCGACTATCTGCGCGAGCTCACGCCGGTTGTCCTGCGGTTCGATCTTCGGGTGACCTACTACCTGCTGCAGCAGGGAAAGCCGGTGAGCCGCCAAGCTGTGTTGCAGGCCGGCACCGCAGTATTGGTCGACGTGCGCGGTGTACCCCGTATCCGTTCCATCAGCGGCACGCCCCTGACGCTGCCCCACCTCGTCCAGAACGCCACGCCGCACTTCCTCGGAGACACCTGGACGGCTTTCGATCCGGCCAAGGTATTCGCCGTCCGGCCCGCCGACATCGAACTGACATACTTCGCCCTTTTCCCTATCGGCTCTGGCGTCAGGTTCGAAAGGCCGTGCGGCACAACAGGAAACGCCGACCGCGACCAGACACCGCCGGCTAACTCCAGCGGACTGTCGACGCCGCAATCGCCTCGTGCACCCGGACCGACTTCTGTCGCTCCGCCTGGCCTCGATACGAGCGGCCCCTGGGTGATCGAGTCCGATGACAGCGCCGCGATCGGCACGCTTGTGCCTGACGGAGACGGATTCCGTTTCAAAACAACCGATTACATAGGTTGGGACTGCTACCTGGATGGCAGGCCGAACCAGGACGCGTCACTCACGTGCGTCTCCGGAGGAGGGATTGCCGCCACTTGGCGCGGGCAAGGACATATTTCGCCGGTCGGGGTGTCGAAGTTCCGCTTCGACGGAACGGCTGTCAACATCCGCCCCGGTTCCGCCATGATTCTGCGGCCGCAATAGTCGTCTGCGCGGACTTCGCGATCGTTACCGATGATCGGCAGCTCGAATATCGCTGTTTCGATGAGGATTTGGGCGATCGCTGCGATGACTCACGTGGGTCGCCGTAGCCTGCGCGCGTGACCGTAACGAGGCGCGCTGACCGGGCACCGTGAACGGTTCCTCAATGCGGTGACCAGGCCGTTCGACATGGTCAACGGCTACGGCTCCCGCCTAGCGGCGCGCGTGTACAACCGGCGCAGGATGAGCCCGAAGATGGACCGCGTCATCGCCTCGTTACAGCGTTCCCCGCACCGGGAGAACGCGGCGGACTTCGACCAAGGTATGCGATATCCCGATCGTTGGGATCCCGTACTTCCGAAGATATGCCAGAAGCACCCGATCGTTCCTCTCGATCACCAGTACACCGACGCGGGTCCCGGCCCGGTGGCACTCAGCCACCCTACTGCGACGGAGGCGCGTCGCCAGCAAGCGGATTTATCACGCTGAGCGTCGCGAGCAAGGATGGCGTTGATCGTGGCGGTCGGCTCGGTCTTGAACGAACGACTGCCCGCTCCCTCGCCCGCGCGCCGGTGGAGGCAGCGTCGAGGTAGGCGCTGGAAGTGGTCAGAGGTACCCGACAGCTCGAGTACCCAGATGAAGTAGGGTCTCCGATTCGTGGGAGTTCGTGAAGCGCTCGGGCCTCGAATGAACGTACACGGGTGGGGATCGATAACCGTCGTCGGCGTGATCGCCGGGTATGGATCGGTGCTGCTGGCCAACCCCCGGCACTTCTATACCGACGACACCGAATCCCAGTACGGGCCCATGTGGGTCATGCTGGGCCGACACCTGCGTGACGGCCGGTTCCCCGCCCTGGTGCCTGGCCAGATACAGGAACACGAATACTGGAATCGGCCCTCGGGTCCAGTGCCGGTCGGCGCGGTCGCCGCGCGCGTATCGCACCGCCGAAGCCCAGGCATGCAGCATCCATGCGGTGCCGGTGAGTGAGGTCGCCCAGCTGGCCTCGTCGAAGAAGAGGAACCAGCCCGACAAAGGGAAGGCTACTGCGGCGACCGCGGCCCAGGAGCCGCGCGCTTCGTAGGCCAGGCAGACGCGGAATACGTGCAGCCGCTGCCGATGGTCTACATCGCCTGGTTCCTGATTCCCTTGCTGGCCTTCATCGATTGGGCCGCAGTCCGGCGTTCGATGCGCGAGCTCACCGGACTCGCGTTGTTCGCGCTCATCTTCCTGATGTGGACCGCCGGGCCCGGCAATATCGGTCCGTTGCGCTGGCCCGCCCGGGTGCTGCCCATGCTCGCGGTCGGACTGCTGGTGCTGGTCTGCGTATTGCTCAGCCGCTACGGCAGTTTCGGCGACCTGCGGCGCCGCGGCATCGCGGCAGGCGTGCTCATCGGACTGTTGTTCATCCGGTCGTTCTGCGCCGCACCGCCTCTGGTGATCCGGCATCTGGTCGCGGCCCTCGTCGTGGCCGCTCTCACCGCAGCACTGGTATGGCTGGGTCGCACCCGTGGCACTGCGGCGGCTTGCGTGCTGGCGATACTGGCGATGTTCCCGATCGCCTATGACCAGGTGCGCGCGCAGTCGCCCACCCCGATGTCGTATGGCTTTCCCGAGCGACGGTCGGCGGCGAAGACCGCGTTCCCGCATCTCGACGGCGTCACGCTGCAACTCGCCGACCGAGCCCTGATCCCGCGTGCCGACCAGAACCTCACCGGAGCATGGGGGTCACTGGTGTTCGGCAACTACGCCAAGAACATGCACCTGAACTACGTCAACGCCTACACCCCCATCGGCTATCGCAAGTTCAGCAAACTGCTGTGCATGGGCTGGGACGGCAGCACCTGCCCCGCCGCCTACCGCGCTGCCTTCTCCATCGAACCCTCCACCGGACGCACCTACGTTGACCTGATGAAGGTGGATCGCGTTGTGCTGCAACGCGCCCAATACCCCGACACCGAAAATCAGCCCGCGCCGCCGGGCTGGAAATGGGTCGACTACCCCGGCCACGAACGCTACATCCGGGTACTCGAAAGCGAAAACGGCCCGGTCTCCGACCTGCCCGGCCCCGCTGACTCTCGCGACGTCACCTACACCCCGATCCGTCGCGATAGCGTCAGCAGCCACCTGCGGGTCACCTCCGGCGAAGGCGGTCGCATGGTCTTCGCTCGCCTGGCCTGGCCCGGCTACCGGGTGGCACTGGACGGCCGCGATATCGGATTCCGCGCCGTAGCAGACACTTTCCTCGCGGTCGATATCCCACCTGGGACCCGCGACGCCGACTTGGTGGTGTCTTGGCGTCCTCCCGGCTGGAAGATCGGAATCGCCACCGCGCTGGCCGGACTGCTGGGGCTCGGACTGCTCCAGTGGTTCTATCGGCGCGACCGCAGAAACACCGCCGCCGTCGAGAACCCGCCGATCAACACACCAGAATCCGAATCAGCCACGCCAGCACCAGCTTTCGTCTGATCTCCGCGAACAGTTCGATAATGGAGCCGATACTGTCGACACGATGCCCGACGAAAGGGCGACCGAACGGGCGACCAGAGAGGACTTCGGGAAACCCTTGGGCCGCAAGGTGTTCGGCAGTGTTCTCAACCGACTCCGTCCAGTAGCTCCAGGCACGACAAACCAGCAACGTCCTCGCCGAGACATCCACTGGCCGATACAGCGTGTTTCTGCTCAAGCCAGGGCCAGGAACAACTTTTCGAGTTCGGCTTCGGTCAACGGCTCACGGCCGTCGGACGTTTCCCCGGTCAGGCATTCCCGCAAGCCGGTGGCAACGATCTTGAATCCGGCACGATCCAGCGCACGGGAGACCGCGGCAAGTTGAGTGATCACATCTTTGCAATCGCGCCCCTGTTCGATCATTCCGATGACCGCGGCGAGCTGACCGTGCGCACGGCGCAACCGATTGAGTACGAGCGCGATGCTCTCCTCGTCACCGACCATGGTGATTATCTTCTTTCTTCGGTGTTTTCGACAGTGGGCCCGACGATATGCCTTCAGCGGCGACCGGGCAGGCGCCACCGACTCCGCTTGACGGCACCGCCGGTCGAGCATGAACACCGCTGGGCAACAGGCACATCGGCGAGGACCTGCTCGACGTGTTCGCCACAGCCACGGTAGGACGGTTTGCCGCATGTGGAGCAGGCGATCCGTTCGCACATCTGATATTCCTCCATTCGGGAGCCGGAGACTTCACTCCAACTATACCCCCAGGGGTATTCAATGAAGATGTCATGCGTCACGTTGCTCGATGACTCAAGCCTCTACTGGCTGTGGCGCAAAAGTGTTGCCATGCAGTGTGATTCCCAAGTGCGTCGCTCGTCGCCGCGAGCACTGAAGGGTCGGGCGCGCTATGCTGGCATATACCCCAGGGGGTATTTAGGAGTGAAGTGAATGATCGACATCATCGCCATAGACACACCGAGCCTCGGTGATCGCAGTTACCTGGTCGGGGACGGAGAGGTCGCGTTCGTGGTGGATCCACAGCGCGATATCGACCGCGTCCTCGCGCTGGCCGCGCAACGTGGACTGCGGATCACGGACGTGTTCGAGACACACATCCACAACGACTACGTCACCGGCGGTCTGGTACTCGCGCGGGCCACCGGCGCCGCGTATCACGTGAACGTGGCGGACCCGGTGTCCTTCGACCGGGTCGGGATAACCGACGGTGACGTGGTGCGGGTCGGTGTACAGATGCGGGTGCGGGCGCTGGCGACACCGGGTCACACCTTCACGCACCTGTCCTTTGTGCTCGAGGCGCCGGACCGACCGGCCGCGGTATTCACCGGTGGGTCATTGTTGTACGGCTCGACCGGTCGTCCCGACCTGCTCGGTCCGGTGCACACCGGGGAGCTGGTACGAGCCCAGTACGCCTCGGCGCACCGACTGGCCGGTGTGCTGCCGGACGAGGCCGAGATCTACCCGACCCATGGCTTCGGCAGTTTTTGTTCGTCCACGCAGTCCGACGCCGACCGGTCCACGATAGGCCGGGAAAAACAGATCAACCCGGTATTGGTTCGAGACGAACACGATTACGTCGAGGAATTGCTCGCGGGCTTGGATGCCTACCCCGCCTACTACGCCCAGATGGGCCCGGCGAACCTGGCGGGCCCGGACGCTCCGGATCTGAGTGAGCCCAAAGCCGTTGACGCGACCGAACTTCGCGCCCGCATCGACGCCGGCGAGTGGGTGGTGGATCTGCGGTCGCGGATCGCGTTCGCCGCCGGTCACGTGGTCGGCAGTTTGAACTTCGGTATCGACGGCAGCTTCGCGACCTACCTGGGTTGGCTCATCCCGTGGGGCACACCGCTGACCCTGCTTGGAGACACCGCCGAGGATGTGGCGGTGGCCCAGCGTGAACTCATCCGAATCGGCATCGACCGCGTCGAGGCGGCGGCGACCGGAAGACCGGAGGAATGGACGGGCACCGCTGCGCTCGGAACCTTCCCGCGCGCAACGTTTCCGGACTTGGCGTCGGTGCGGCACCACCGGCCGGTGACGGTACTCGATGTCCGCCGCCAGCTCGAATGGACCGAACAGCACATCGACGGCGCACTGCACGTCCCGCTGCACGAACTGCTCGGCCGTCTCGCCGAGATCCCGGACGGGGAGATCTGGGTGCACTGCCAGGCGGGCTACCGCGCCTCGATCGCAGCGTCAGTGCTTGCCGCTGCCGGCCACCGAGTCGTCGCCGTGGATGACGAATTCGACCACGCGCCATCGGCAGGCCTGCCGATGGCCGTGGCCTGATCGTCTGCGGCAACAGACGTGTTGATAGCGGCGGTCTTCGGGCTGGTCGTCGGCGCCTTGCTCGGTCTGCTGGGCGCCGGCGGATCGATCCTGACCATTCCGGCCCTCGTCTACGGCGTCGGCATACCACTGCACTCCGCGATCCCGACTTCGCTACTGGTAGTGGCGCTCTCGGCGGCCGCCGGGCTGATCGCCCGTTGGCGGTCGAACGTCATTCGCTGGCCGGTGGCGCTCGTCTTCGCGGTGGCCAGCGTGCCGGCCGCGTTCGCCGGCACCGCCCTCGGCCAGTTGGTGCCCGACCGGTGGCTACTGGTCACGTTCGCCGGACTCATGGTCACGGTGGCGGTGCGAATGCTCACCAGCACAACGGAAACCGGCGGTGCCTGCCGCACGAGCAGCGGCACGGTGAACTGGCGCAGCTGCCTACCCAAGGCACTGGCCGCCGGTGCGGTAGTCGGGGTGCTGACCGGAGCGTTCGGTGTCGGCGGTGGCTTCATCATCGTCCCCGCGCTGACGATGCTGTTGGGTCTCACCGCCACCGAGGCCGTCGCCACCTCACTGGTGGTTGTCACAGTGACCGCGCTCGCGGGGCTAGGTGCCCACGTGAGGGCCATGCCCGACCTGAACTACACGATAACCATCGCATTCGCCGGTGCGGCCATGACGGCCGCGGCGGTGGCCGGACGCTTCGGGCACCGCATACCGGCCCCGACGATCCGACGGGTGTTCGCCTACCTGATCCTCATCGTCGCACTCGCTGTCGCCGCGGCCGCGCTATTCGCACCAGGAACACTGCACGCCAGATGAGCGGCGGCCGGCTTTCGGGTTAGCTGGATAGCCATACAGTGGTGGTGTGAGCCTGCACTGTGCCGTGCACGTCGCAGGCGCCGAATGTGGCCCGCATTCAAGTTCCCTGACCGTCCTGCACTGCCGAATGCCGCTGTCAGACTTCGGTATTGGTGTGATGTCGCGAAGCAGAGCGGGTCCGTCATACAACATTCCGACCATCACAATGCGCGCCCACTTGCCCTGCGGGTTCTATCTCTTGGCGCGGATGCAGTATCCGATCCAGACGTACCGCCGCGTAGCCGAGCACGGACAGGCCTGCCACGATGAGTAGGTCGCCGAGGCGGAGGGGCTCGGTGCCGAGCAGTTCGCGCAGCGGTAGGAGGTACAGGCCGGCCAACTGCAGCGTGAACGCGGCGGCAACGGCCACCAGCAGCGCGGGGTTGGCCAGTGATCGCCGGTGGGAGCGGGAGCCGAGCGCGACACCGAGTTGCGTTGCGCCCAAAGCGAAGAAGGCCATGCTCTGCCATGGACGGTCGGTGTGCTGCGCCCAGACGGCAACCCCGAGCGTGACGGCGGTCAGGACCACCGCGATACGGATCACTCGCTGCCACAGTCCTGCACCGAGGATGCTTTCGGAGGGGCGACGCGGTGGTCTTCGCATGAGATCCGGCTCAGCGGGCTCGCCACCCAGCGCGACGCCGGGCAGGCCGTGGGTGAGCAGATTGATCCAGAGGATCTGTGCCGGAAGCAGCGGCAGCGCCAGCCCGAGGAACGGTCCGCAGAGCATGACGGCGATCTCTGCGGCGCCTCCGGACAGCCCGTAGACGAGGAAGCGGCGGATGTTGGCGTACACCCGTCTGCCCTCTTCCACTGCCGCGACCACCGTGCCGAGGTCGTCGTCGGCCAGCACGAGATCGGCCGCCTGGCGCGCGACCTCGGTGCCACGCCCGCCCATCGCCACTCCGATGTCGGCGCGACGCAGGGCCGGCCCGTCGTTGACGCCGTCGCCGTTCATTGCCACCACCTGCCCGTCGTCGCGCAGCGCCTGGATGATGTCGAGCTTCTGGCCGGGCGTGGCACGGGCGAACACGGTCCCCGAGATCAGATCGGCCTTGCGCAACTGCCTGCAGTCGATCACGCGGTCGCCCGCGCCGATGATGCCGAGTTCGGTGGCGATCGCGCGAGCGGTGCCCGCGTGGTCGCCGGTGATGAGGACCGGGCGGATGCCGGCTCGTCGGCTCGCCGCGATGGTCGCGGCCGCGGCGGTGCGGGGTGGGTCGACGATCGCGATCAGGCCGAGTAGCCGCAGACCGCGCTCGGGGTCCTCGGCCGACGACGGTTCGGCCGCCACGTCGGCCTGCGCGACGGCCAGCACCCGGTACCCGGCGTGTGCCAGCCGATCAGCCTGCGCGACCGCGATGCGCAGCGGCTCCTGATCATCTTGCAGGACAATGTGATTCAGCACGGCTTCGGGCGCACCCTTACAGATCACCCGATAGCCGCCCCTGGGGAGCCGATGAATCGTAGTCATCCGCTTGCGGTCACGGTCGAAGGGCCGTTCGCTGGTTCGCGGTAGCCCGGCCTGCAATTCATGACGGTCCAGGCCGAGCTTCGCGGCGGCGCACAGCAGTGCCGTCTCGGTGGGGTCACCCAACGCGGTCCATTGCTCATCGCCGGTGTCGGACACGGACACGGACACGGACACGGACACGGACAACCGTGCGTCGTTGCACAGCGCCCCCGCCGCAAGCAGTTCGGTGATAGCGGGCACATCGTCCGGGCCCAATATCCGATCGCCGGCGCGTACCCGGCCATCGGACGGGCGCGCGGTTCCGGTGATCGTGGCCTCGGCGGCGGGCGTCCAGATCTGGCGAGCCACCATGCGGCCCTCGGTGAGAGTTCCGGTCTTATCAGTGGCCAGTACCGTCACCGACCCCAGCGTCTCCACCGCAGGTAGTTTGCGCACCAACGCGTGGCGTTCGGCCATCCGACGAGCACCGAGTGCCAGGCTCAATGTCACCACCGCAGGCAGCGATTCGGGAACGGCGGCCACGGCCAAGCTCAGCGCGGTCACCACCATCAGCTCGACGGGCTGCCCGCGCAGCAGGCCGAGCGCGAGGACGATCACGCACAGCGCGACGGTCACCCCGGCAATCAGCCTGCCGATATCGACCAGTCGTCGCTGTAGCGGCGTCGCCTCGGCACCTTGATCGAGCAATTGCGCGATCCGGCCGGTAGCACTCGCCACGCCGATAGCCGTAATCTCGGCCCGCCCATGCCCTTTGACCACAACGGTGCCTGCCGAAACTCCGGTGTCGCCGGAAACCGACTTGTCCACCGGCACCGACTCCCCGGTCAGCGCGGACTCGTCCACCATGAGTGCCGCCGCTTCGGTCAGCGTCGCGTCGGCGGGCACGATATCGCCTTCGGCCAGCACCACCAGGTCGCCGACCACCGCTTCGGCGGCAGGCACCTGCCGCTGGACCCCATCCCGTATTACCCGCGCTGCCGGGGCGGTGAGCTGCGCCAGCGCGGCGATCGCATGCTCGGCCCGCACCTCCTGCCGCACTCCGACAGTGGTATTCACCACGATGACCAACAGGATCACTGCCATGTCGGTCCAATCCCCCGTCACCGCCGTCAATATCGCGGCAACCTGCAGCACGATGATCAGCGGGTCCCGCAGCTGAGCGAGCACTCGTCGCCAGAGCCGGACGGGCGGACGCTGCGGCAGGATGTTCGCGCCATCGCGGCGCAACCGAGTGGCTGCTTCCGCCGCGGACAGCCCGACCGCCCGAGAGTCAGGCACTACCTCCGACGAGGAGTACTCCATCCGAACCTCCGACCTGGCGGTGGAACCACAGCAGCACCCCAGTTCAACAGTGGACAGCGGGCACTGAAAAGAGAACAAAGGTCCCGGCGAAGTGACCATGGGCCCGCAATCAACGGGGCGCGGCGGCACCCGACCCGCGCCGGATGGCCGTGCCGATCGGCAATAGGGGCCGAAAGCCTCGGCTGTGAGATCCAATTCCCCTACTTCGCGCGGTTCCGGACCGCGACGGTGGAACAGACACAGAAGAAGGAGTGGATGACCATGGGTATTGCCCGCCGCATGGCATTACTGTTCCGGGTCAAGGCCGACAAGCTGCTCGACCGGGGTGAGGATCCTCGTGAAGTGCTGGACTACTCGTATCAGCGCCAGCTCGAGCTGCTCGCCAGGGTGCGCCGAGGGCTCGCCGACGTCGCGACCAGCCGCAAACGAATCGAGTTGCAGCACAATCAGTTACAGCAATCAGCCGACCGGCTGCAGGACCAGGCCGCGCAGGCGGTCACCCAAGGCCGGGACGACCTGGCCCGCGAGGCACTGACCCGCCGGGCCACCGCACTCGCCCAACTCGAGCAGCTGCGTCCGCAACACGAGGAACTCGCCGCCCAGGAAGCGACACTGACCACCGCCACCCAGCGGCTCCAAGCCAAGGTCGAGGCCTTCCGCACCCGCAAGGAGACCATCAAGGCCAGCTACACCGCCGCCGAAGCACAGAGCCGCATCAGCGAGGCAGTCACCGGGATCTCCGAGGAGATGGGCGATGTCGGACTGGCCATGCAGCGCGCCGAAGACAAGACCGCGCAACTGAGTGCGCGCGCGGCGGCACTCGACGAGCTGATCGCGTCCGGCGCACTGACCGACGCGACCGCGCCAACGGGCGCAAGCGACGACATCCAGCAGGCATTGAACCTCGTCGCCGGCGGCAGCGTCGATACCGAACTCGCGCAGCTCAAGCGCAATCTCGCTCCCGCCATCGACGCACCGGTACGAAAAGGGGCCGAGTCATGATCATCCGAATCTTCGGCGAAGGCCAATACGACATCGCCGACCAGTGCACCGAGGAACTGAACTTCCTGGATGACCAACTGCTCGCCGCCGCCGACTCCGGTGACGACATCGGCTTCGCACTGACACTGCGTCAACTGCTCGACGTCGTGCGCTACCGCGGCACCGCGCTCGCCGCCGACGCCCTGGTTGCCTCCGATCTCGTACTGCCCGCCGCCGATACACCGCCCGCCGAGGTGCGGGCGATGCTGCGCGGCGACGGGCTGATCCCGGGATAGCGACCATGCGCACCCGATTCCGCCACGATCACCAGCTCACCGCGCGCATGGCACTGACCATGTTCCTGCTCGGCCTGGTCTATGTCGCATTCATCGCCGCGCTCGTGGTGCTGATCAAGTCCGTGGTCGTCATCGTGCTGATCGTCGCAGCGCTGCTGTGGGCCCAGTTCTGGTTCTCCGATCGAATCGCCCTGTACGCCATGCGGGCTCGGATCGTCACCCCGGAAGAGGAGCCGCGGCTGCACGGCATCATCGACCGGTTGTGCGCAACCGCGAATATGCCCACACCGCGGGTCGCGATCGCCGATACCGAACTGCCCAACGCCTTCGCCACCGGCCGCAGCACCCGGCACGCGGTGATCTGCGTGACCACCGGGCTGCTGCGGCGACTGGACACCGAGGAACTGGACGGCGTACTGGCACACGAGCTTTCCCACGTGGCGCACCGCGATGTGGTGGTGATGACCACCGCGTCGTTCCTCGGCGTGCTCGCCGGGCTCATCGCCCGATTCACCATGTACTCCACCATGTTCGGCGGCGGCCGAAATCGCCGCGGCGACAACCTGTTTCTCGTCGTCCTTGCGGTAATGGCGGTTTCGGCGGTCGTTTACGCGGCGAGTTTTCTGCTCATCCGCGCCCTGTCACGCTACCGGGAGCTGGCCGCGGATCGGGCGGGCGCCATTCTCACCGGCAGCCCATCCGCGCTCGCCTCGGCATTGACGAAGATCAGCGGCGACATCGCTCGCATCCCGAGCCGCGATCTGCGCTCCGAGCAGGCATTCAACGCGTTCTTCTTCGCGCCTGCGCTCGGCGCCGGACCCAGCCTGTCCACGCTGCTGTCGACACATCCGAGCCTGGAGCAGCGACTGGACCAACTCGCCGAATTGTCCAGCGAACTCGGCCGCGAGATCTGAGATGGGATTCCTCGACGCGCTTTTCGCCCGCAGCAGACCGGTGCCGCCGAACCTCGACGTGCTGTTCGCCATTCCGCCGGCCACCTACACCCTGGAAGCCGCAATCGGCTTACATCCCACCGGGGTGGGCGCGGTGTGTTTCAAAGCCGCGGAAGGCGCGAGCGGGCAGCATTCCGAGCAGGAAATTCTCGCACTGCTGCACCTCGAGGCACACATCACCACAAACCTCACCCGCGACGAATTCGGATACACCTGGATCACCTGCCGACAGGAGATCATCGACATCGCCGAACTGGTAACCGCGCTGCACGCGGTCAATGCCACCTTGTCCGACAACGGCTTCGGCGCGAGCCTGTTGTGCACCGTGATCGGCTTCAGCACACTGGACCAGCAGCCGCCGCACCGGCTCGGACTCGTTTACCTATACAAACGCGGCACCGTCTACCCGTTCGCCCCCACCGGCGCTCAGCAGCGCGACAACACACTCGAATTGCAGGTCCGCGCAGCGCTTTCCGCTGAACTACCGGTCGAATCCGAACTAGAACGCTGGTTCCCGCTGTGGGACGCACCCGCGCCCTGACTGGGACTACCCACACGAAGAGGACATGATGAGCACTCGAGCGGACCGGCAGGCGGTTGTCGTCGGTGTCGATGATTCGTCGACGTCATTGAACGCGGCACGATGGGCGGCTTATCTGGCCGCGAACCTGCACGCTCCGTTGCTCATCGCGTCCGCGCTCGGCCGTCGTGTCCCGGCGGGCATCGGCGTGCTGGACGACGTCCGGTCGTCACACTGGTACGGCTCCGCCCGCGAAATCGCCTATCGCAGCGTCGAACTCGTCCGCACCTGCGAACCGGAGTTGACTATCGACACTGTGATCGCGCCGCAGTCGGCGGCGTCGGCGCTGGTGGATTTGAGCGGGCACGCCCGCTTCCTGGTGGTAGGTGGGCAAACAACCTTCGGCGCAAGAATGACCGGCCCGACCACCGCACACGTCGCCGACCATGCGCACTGCCCGGTGGTGGTGTGGCGCGGCGAGAACGGCCACCCGATTCCCCGGGACAAGCCGGTGGCGGTGGGTGTCGACGGGACCGAACTCAGCGCATCGGCCATTGCCCATGGCTTCGAACTCGCTGCCGCACTGGGTGTTTCATTGGTCGCGGTGCACACCTGGCCGTCCCGCATCGAACCGATCGGCCGCCACCTCGACCGCGGCGAAGCGGAATGCGTACTGCTGGCCGAATCCCTGGCCGGTTGGCGGACGGAGTACCCGGACGTCGCGGTGACCGAGATGTCAGTCCCCGGCTTCGCTCCCACGGTCCTGACCGAAATCGCCGAACAGGTCCAGCTATTGGTCGTCGGTAGCCGCGGCCGTGGCTCCGCGATCTCCGCTATCGCGGGATCGACCAGCCGGGACCTGTTACACCACGCATCATGTCCGATACTCATTTGCCGCCCGTGACCAGCCGCATCCGCCGCTCGGTCCCTATTTCGGGCGCTGCGCCGATGCGCGTTGTTCGCGTTCGGTGGCCGCGGGTACGAGCCGGTCTGCGACGCCCGCGTCCAGCGACCGATTGAGCTTCATCAGCGCCTCGACGGTGTCTCCGTGACGCTGGACGAATTCCGCCCGCGCGGTACCGCGGCGGAAGGAGACGAAGGCCTTGCTGGTCTCCAATTGCGATGTGTACCAGAACAAGTACGGGATCATCAGCACGAAGTTGACCACGCCCCAGACGATCCACACGTTGTTGTTGAACCACCCGTCGGACGGCATGATTTTCGGGAAGATGTTGTAGTTGGCGATCACCAGCATCAGCACGGGCAGCGTGTAGATACGCGCCATGATGTAGAGCTCGGGCCTGCGCATGACCAATGGGTAGATCTCGGCGACGCCGAGAATGCAGATACTGGCAGCGAAATGTTCCTCCTGGGGCGGGTATCCGCCGTAGGTGAAGCACAGGTTCCAGGTGGTGTAGATGAAGTTCCACGCCATGGTCGTGTAGGCGACGAGCTCGGCATTGCGCCCCGGCAGGATCTCCCAGAATCGAGGGCTGTACGGAATGGTCAGGCACAGCCCGAGGCCGACTGCCGCGTTCCAGTAATTGCCGATCTGCGCGTCACGCAGTGTCGCTTCCGCGATGTTCAGGAACAGGATGGCATAGGGGAACCACAGGAATCTCGGATTCCGCAGCAGACGCCAGACCCGGCCTTCGCGCTGTTCGGCGGCGGCGACGCGCATGGCGCCGACGACGATGAGCGGCAGCAGCACCGACAGGATCTTGGCCCAGGAGAACCAGTTGATCAGCCCGATGTCGCGGCCAGGTCCCCAGATCCACAGCGGAAAAGTGAGTATCGATACCGCCCACACCCACATCGCAGTCCTCGGATGTAACTGCATATAGCGAACGATCGCCCAGAGTATCGCGCAGAAAACGAGCATCGAACCCGCTGTGAGCCAGGTGAACGGAGCCGGATTTCCGGTAACCGCCTCGGAGGCTGCTAGTAACATGTGATATCGCCCTTCGCCGGTGCTCGGTTGTTGACCAGGGAATTCGAACTACCGATCAGGGGCCGGTATACCGCTGGATTCCAGTGCTGCCGCTGACCGTGTATGGCACGTAATGCGTCACACCTGCATGATCATCATGGCATCGACACGAAGGAATAAGGGCCGAACGGCCCCACGACGCGGGCCGAACGAATCGAGATACGCGGTCGCTTGTGGCGTGCGCCCGCGTACCGAATCAGTTCGGTGTCGCGCCGTGATCAGGTCCGTCGGCGACGATAGCCGGATTCCGGAGTATCAACCGAAATGCCCGAGACAGGGCGGAGACTCGGGATATCAAAGGACGTTCGGCCCTTGGTTCGGCAGAGCGAGGACGCCACGCTTGATGAGTGCCGGATCCTTATGCGGATCAAAATATTTCGAGAGGCAAGAATATGAAACCGTTGTCGGAATCGCTGGTAGATCTCGCGGCCCGGGTCAAGCAGTTCGAAGAATCGTCGGCGGCCGCACGGGAGAAGAACCGCGCCAAGCTGCAGACTCACCGGGAAGAGTTGAGCGCGACCCTCGAGCGCGAGGGCAACGAGTTCGAAAAGACCACGGCGGAGCTGCGGGATGCCGCACAGAGCTGGTGGACGGACACCAGGGAAGCCGTCGAACATCAGATCGGCGTGATGCGAGCCGATTTCGAGAAGTGGCAGGCCGAAATCAAGGCACAGCATGCGGAACGAACCGCCGAGGACAAGAAGACCGCTGAAACTGTGAGCAAGAGCTGATCGCTGGCCCCCGCGCCCTCGCGGCGTATGGTCGAGCAGCTCGCGGAAGGCCCGTCGTCCGGGTATCGGCCCCGCCCGGTGCCCGGACAGCTTGTGTCAGCCGAGTATCGGAAACCGGTGTTCGGCCGCCAATTTCGTCAATGCGCGCTGCATGGTTTCGGTGACGTGCCGATAGGCCAGCTCCAGGTCCAGTTCGGGCCCGAGATGCCGCAGGTCGATCGGTGGCAGGAATTCGACAGTGATCTTGCTGGGCAGCGGAATATGCCCGGCAAGATCGCCGATATCCAGCCCCCACGGTAGCGCGAGCGAGATCGGGAACACCTTCAGGCGCAGCATCCGATCCAGGCGTAGCAACCGCGCCAGGCGGTCACCGCGCGCGAGAATCAATTCACTCTCCTGGGCGCCGAAATTGACCACCGGAACGATGGGAACCTGCTCGTCCCAGGCCAATTGCAGAAATCCGGTGCGTCCGGCGAATTCGATTCGCCCTTCTTCCCAGGTCGGACGGTGCACCTCCCAATCGCCACCGGGATAGACCAGCACCGCCGCTCCGCTGCGCAGCGCGGCGCTGGCATTACCGGGATCGGCCGCCACGGTACCGAATCGCCGTAGCCAGGAGCCGAGCAGCGGGTAGGCGAGCACCAAGTCGTGGGCCAGTTGGTAGAAGGGGCGCTGCACGCCGAACTGCCGGATGAACGCCAACGTGGTCACGAACACTTCAGGCGAGACATTGCCACCGGAGTGGTTGCCCACCAACAGAATCGGCCCACTTCCTGGAATGCGATCGAGCCCGCGAACTTCCGCTCGAAAGTACAGGCGCGCCAGCAGCCAGCCCAGATCCACAGTGGCGGAGATCAATTGAGGATCTCGATCGTCGAGATCGGCCACCGGCACCCGCGCCTGCACGTGCCGGGAGACCCAATCGGTCGCATACTCCAGCGGGTCGGGGAACGTTCGAAATACCTTCATTACCAACACGACCTCTGGGTTGGGCAAAGCCCCGCTGGATCAGGCCCGGGCGGCCAATTCATGCAGCGGATGATTGTGGTGCAGCCGGGCGATGGTGTCGGCCAGCAGCGGCGCGACCGAGCACACTTCGAAGGGCGCAGCCGAATCCTGTTGTGCGACTGTGTCGGTGACGATGATTCGACGCAAGGGCAGCGCGCGCAGCCGGGCCGCGGCGGCAGGCGTCAGCGGCCCGTGGGTTGCGACCGCCACCAGGTCGGTGGCATGGAAGTGCAGGCTCTGGACCGCGGCCTCGATCGTCGCACCGGTGCAGATCATGTCGTCGACGATCACCACCGGCCGCCCGCTGACATCACCGATCGTCTCCACCGCCCGTACGGCGGTGCCGCTCTCCCGGAACTTGCGGACGATCGCCACCGAATCCTGCATCGCCCCCGCGTATTGTTCGGCCAGTTTGGCCGCCCCCAGATCCGGGGCGACAACCACGGTGCGCCCTGATCGCGCAGGCGCCACCGCCTCGGAAAGCAATGGCACAGCGGTCAATATCTCGACGGGTATGGGGAATGCCGCCTCCAACGCCTCCGTGTGCGGGTCGATCACGACGACACGGTCCGCGCCGGCCCGCGCGATGGCCTCCGCGACCACCCGCACGCCGAGCGCTTGACCGGCTCGGGTGCGCCGATCCTGGCGCGCATAGCCGAAATACGGGATGACCGCGGTTACCCGCTTCGCACCGCCGCGCCGGCAGGCGTCGAGCAGCAGCAGCAATTCGACGAGATGATCATTGACCGGCGGCGCGGTCGGCTGGATCAGGTAAACGTCACTGCCGCCAACGTGATCGACTACCGGGCAGATCTCCCCGTCCGGGAAACGCTCCAGCACACAGTCGGGCGAACCCACGTCCAATCGATCGGCGATGGCGGCGGCCAGCCCGGGATTGGCGCTTCCGGAGACGATACGTAATGCGGTCATAGCGTCCAGCTTCCAGCGCGCGAGTGGCGGATGGCAGGTCCGGTTGTCGCCGAACGAAGAGTCATTGGTCCTCGCTATCGCGTCGGCCGCACGTCATCGACACCGGTGACAGCTCGCAGGCCCCGCGCGATACAGTCGGTCAGCGTCATGGGCTCCGGCACGGCCGCGGTGTCGACATTGATTCCGATACAACAGGTTCCGTCGTGGGATAGCAGGGTCACGTTGAATGCGGTGCCGGTCGTCGGGCCGAACGCATAGATTCGCTCGATCTGGGCGCCGGCGATGTAGAGCGGAATCGGTGAGCCAGGAACGTCGGAGGCGACGAAGTCGACGTGCTTGAACATCTGCGCGACCAGGCCGCTCGGCAGGCGATTGAAGGTCGCCGCCACCGCGTTGGACATCGGTATCGCCGGTTCGTGCTTCCAGCCCTCGACCACGCCGTCGAGCGCGTGCATGAGGTCGACGGTTCCGGCGATATCGACCGGAACGGTGAACCGCGCCAGCGTGATGCGGTTACCACCGATCGGATCGCCGGCCTGACGCAGGTTGATCGGCATGGCCACCCGGAGCCGGTCGACCGTCGATCCGTTTCGCTCGTGATAGTCGCGCAGGCCGATCAAGACCGCCGCCAAGAAGGCGTCGTTCACGGTGCATCCGGTGCTGTGCGCGCTGCGTCGCAGTGCTTCCAGCGGTACTTCGAGCACCGAAAGCTGCCGTCCCAGGCTTCGCCCTGTCATCAGCGGCGACAGGGTGCTGGTAATCGGCCGAGCGAAGCGGAACAGCGACTTCACCAGGACCGCAGCATCTTTCGCAGTCCGGGCCGGAGCAGTGACGACGCGCCGGACGGCAGGCAGCGCCGCGGAAACCCCGCTGCGCAGCAGACCGGAGCCGGTAGACCAGTTCCACCTCACGATGTCGCCGAACACCCCGCCACCGTCGGTCGATGTCGCGTCGGGAACCTGCCCGCGCTCGGTGCCCGCTCGGAGGAAATCGAGTATTTCGTCGGCGATTTGAATGCCGCCGACACCGTCGGTCAGGCTGTGGTGCACCTTGAGCACGAGCGCGCTTCCGGTGCCGTTCAGCCCGCTCAGCACGGTGAACTGCCACAACGGCCGCGCGGGGTCGAACGCGGCCATGACTTCGATGCGCGCGAAGTCGAGCACTGAGGACAGATCCGCGGCACCCGACAGCGTGAAATGGCGTACGTGCCAAGACAAGTCGAAATCCGGATCGGGCAGCCACCGGGGCGGCGCGAGTTCGAATGGGACGGTGATCAATCTGTCCCGAAACTTCGGCACGACGATGGTTCCCCGGTCGATCGTTTGTACCAGGCGATCCCAATCCGGGTCGGTGTCCAGGATCATGACCGACACGATCGTCGAGCGAAGGTTCGGATCATGCTCCATGCTCCACGTGAACAGGTCTGACTGTGTCATGTGGGATTCGCGCGAGCCCATCATCTGCACTCTCTGTTGTCACCGCAATGCGGCCGACCGGAAGGAACGGTCGAGACGTCGGCATTGCGGCCGGTCTGCTCACTGTGACTCCGCAGAACTGGTCGCAGAAGGGCCGAAAGGTATCTCCGCCAGGGCATCAGGGCACCTCACGCGCCGCCACGGCCTCGGCGATTACACCCGCGATGCGTTCGGGCGACGATCGGCGGGGACGCGGGAGAGCGGGTTGGGCCACCAGATCTTCGGTCCGGTGAGGCTGAAAAGTGCTGGGATCACCACGGTTCGGACCAGGAAGGTGTCCAGGAGAATGCCGAGCCCGACGATGATGCCGAGTTGGGTGAGAATGATCAGGGGAAGGACGCCCAGCACACAGAAGACGGCGGCCAGGACGATGCCGGCGCTGGTGATGACGGCGCCGGTGGCGGAGACGGCGCGGACGATGCCCTGGGTGCTGCCGTGGTCGGGGGTTTCTTCGCGTGCTCGGGTGACCAGGAAGATGGTGTAGTCGATACCGAGGGCGACCAGAAAGAGGAAGGCGTACAGCGGGGCGCTGGTGTCCAGGGCCGGAAAACCGAAGAGGTGCAGACCGATCCAAGCGCCGAGACCGAGCGCGGCCAGTGCGCTGAGTACCGAGACGCCCACCAGCAACACGGCGGCGGGGACCGCGCGCAGCAGGGCGAGCAGGATGATCGACACCACGGCCAGGATCGTCGGGATCACCACGCGTTGATCGTGTTCGGCGGCCTTCCTGGTATCCAAGCCCTCCGCGTCACCGCCACCGACGAGTGCGCCGGCCCCCGGTATCGACGCCAACTCGGCGCGCATCGACTCGACGGTCGAGAAGGCTTGCTGCGAGCCGGGTTCCGCGTTCAGCACGACCGACCACCGCGTCAGCCCGGACGGCGAGGTTCCGGTGGGCGTTGCCCGGTCGACGCCGGGCAAGGCAGCCAGCACCTGCTGGACTCCGGCGGCCGAATCACCGTGCGCCAGCACGATCGTCGGGTTGGCCGCGCCTGCGGGGAAATGCGCGGCCAGCGTGTCGAATCCCTCGACGGATTCGGCACGGACACGGAACTGATCGGTCTGCGACAGCCCCACGTCGGCCCCGATCAGTCCGGCTGCGCACCCGCCGAGCACCACCAGAGCGCCGCAGGCCACCAGCACTGGCTTACGCACCACCCACGCGGCGATCGCGTGCCACATCCCTTGCTCGGCCGCAATCCGATCGTCCGCCCTCGGCACAAACGGCCAGAAGACATTGCGCCCGAACAACGCGAGCGCGGCAGGCAGCGCCACGAGCACGAACAGGACCGCTACCACCAATCCGGCGGCCGCACCCACACCCAGGCTGCGGGTATTGGGCAGCGAAGCCAGCAGCAACGTCACGAGCGAGGCGACGACGGTGACGTTGCTCGCCAGGATCGCTGGTCCGGCATGCCGCGCCGCGTGCCGCAACGCGGTGCGATGATCGGCGTTGCGGTGCAACTCGTCGCGATAGCGCGAGACCAGCAGCAGCGCGTAATTCGTTCCGGCGCCGAAGACGAGCACGCTGGTGATGCCCGAGGTCGAGCCGTCGAAAGCGAGCCCGGTCAGCCGGGCCAGTCCGGTGCCGACGGTGGCGGCGACCCGATCGGCGGAGCCGACGACGAGCAGCGGCACCAGCCACAGCACCGGTGACCGGTAGGTCACGATCAGCAGCAGCGCGACGACGGCGGCCGTCACCGCGAGCAGGGTGATGTTGGCGCCTGCGAAGGAATCGGCGATGTCACCGCCGAACGCGGGCCCGCCGGTCACCTGGATGGTCAGCCCGGCCGGTTGTCCGGCCTTCACGGAGTCGCGTAGATCGTTGATGCGGTCGGTCAAGGCGAATCCGCTCAGCCGCGCCTCGACCGGCAGCCGCCCGGTCGCGGCTTTCCGATCGGGCGAGATGACCAGTTCGCCGAGCTTCGCCCGCAGACCGGTCAGGTCTTCGGCGCGCAATTCGGTGGCATCGGTCCGGGTCACCACGACCACCGCCGGGGCGGTATCCGCGTCCGGGAACTGGGTGAGCAGTTCTTTCACCCGCGCCGACTCCGCGTTGCCCGGCAACGAGTTCGGTGCCTCCCCCGCGGCGTCGTTGCCGCCGATCCCGCCGATCAATCCGACCGAGACGGCGGCGAGCACCAGCAACAGCACCCATGATTTACGAGCGGTGACCACGGCCGCGAACCGATCCCACATGCGCATCACCACACGATCGCAGAACCACGGGCCCGGCGCTCGCTGTCGCCGCTACCGGTGGCCATGATCACCGCCGGTTGCCCACGGAATCCGCCGCGTCCAGCAATCGCTGGCGGGCAAGTCGTTCACACAGTTCGGGCATGGCGCCGAGCGGACTCCCAGCCAGGTCGTGCACGCATCGGTAGACGACCGAAGTGATCCCTTCCCGAGTGGACTGGTCGCCGAATTCGACGGATAGCCGATCGACGGTCTGAGCGATCGGTCCCGCGTCGAGCCTCATCCGCACAGGGCGCTGCGCCGCAGCCACAGTGATCACCCGATAAACCCTTCCGCTCCGGGCTTCCTGACAGCAGGGCCGAAAGTCCTTTCGGCGGTGGCAACACGGCAGTTCATCACTGACCTGCCGACTGGGCCCTGCGCCATTTGCCCGGCGGTCCGAGGACTTTCGCCCCTCGCTACCGGGGGTACGTCCGAGCAGACTCGACAAGAGAACCCGCGGTGCACGGTAAGTCGACCTGCTATCCGAACGAACGGAGCCTCCGATGCTGCCTGGTGACACCGAGGTGATCGATCGGCCCGCACTGGACCGGCTGATAGATGTGCTACGCGAGAACAGTTATCGGGTTATCGGGCCCCAAGTTCGCGATGGCGCGATCGTGGTGGACGAACTCGACTCCGGAACACAACTTCCTGCCGGGTGGGGCGTAGAAACCGGCCCCGGCCGATATCGGTTGCACCGACGCGACGACGACGCGGTTTTCGCGCATTCGGCGGGGCCTGGGTCGTGGAAGCAGTTCCTGCACCCGCCCCGCCGCAAGATCTCGACGGTCGGGCCGGACCTGGAGGCAACGCCGATCCACGATGTGCCGGTGCGTTCGGCGTTTATCGGCGTGCGCGGCTGCGACCTCACCTCGATCGCGATCCTCGGTCGGGTGCTCGGCGGCGGGACACATCCCGACCCCGGCTTCGTCGACCGGCGCAAGGATCTGTTCGTCGTCGCGGTGAACTGCACCGAGCCGGGTGGCGTGTGCTTCTGTGTATCCATGGGTACCGGGCCTGGTGTCTCGGCCGGCTACGATCTGGCACTCACCGAGCGCGTCGACGACGCGGGCCACCGGTTCCTTGTCGATGTGGGCAGCGAGGACGGCGCGCGCATTCTCGCCGAGGTGATCGCGCGCCCCGCGCGGCAGTCCGAGATCGAGCAGGCGCGGGCGGCGGTGTCGGCGGCCGCGGGCCGGATGGGCCGCGAAATGCCCGATGTCGACATCCGGGCACTGCTTCGTGACTCCCGGGAGTCACCGCACTGGCAGGACGTCGCGAGCCGCTGCCTCACCTGCGCCAACTGCACCATGGTGTGCCCGACCTGTTTCTGCACCACCACCGAGGACGTCACCGACCTCACCGGCGAGCACGCCGAGCGCTGGGAGCGGTGGGCGTCGTGCTTCGAATTGGACTTCTCCTATCTGCACGGCGGTAGCGTGCGGCAGTCCGGCGAGAGCCGATACCGGCAGTGGATCAGCCACAAGCTGAGCACCTGGTACGACCAGTTCGGCAGTTCTGGATGCGTGGGGTGCGGGCGGTGCATCGCGTGGTGCCCGGCTGCCATCGATATCACCGCGGAGGTGGCCCGGCTGGCCGAATCGGCGGAACGGGCCGGCGATGACCACCGCTGACGAACTGGCGACGTTCGCGCCCCTGTCCGCGCTGAGCCCGGCCGAACTGTCCACATTGACTCAGGCCGCGCGCCACGTGTCCTTCCTCGCCGGGCAGCGAATGATCGTGGAAGGGCAACCTGCGCAACGGTGTTGGCTGATCCGCCACGGTCGGGTCCTGCTCGACTCACACGTCCCCGGACGCGGCGAGGTCGTCGTCCAGACCCTGGGCAGCGGTGATCTGCTCGGCTGGTCGTGGCTGGTGCCGCCGTATCAGTGGCATTTCGGCGCGGTGGCCGCCGGAGTGGTGGACACCATCGAATTCGACGCGGCGACGCTGGCCGAACGTGCCGACGCCGACCCGAAATTCGGCCACACGCTCACGCTGGCGCTGTTCGAAGCGCTGCTCGAGCGGTTGCAGGCCACCCGGGCCCGGCTGCTCGACCTCTACCGCAATCCTGCCGAAACCTGCACTCCGTACCGCATCGACAGCGGCCGATGAGCGTCGACGCACCGGCGCGATCCGCGGCGACCGACGCGATGCTGCCCTACCGGGTGGTCGGGCGGACCCCGCAGACGCGCGATACCGTGACCCTGCTGATGGAACCGATTCACCATGCGGCACAACAGTTTCGAGCGGGTCAGTTCATGATGCTGTATAGCTTCGGGGTGGGTGAGGTCGCGATCTCGATCAGCGGAAATCCGGCCGCCCGCGATAACGTGCTGGAGCATACGATCCGTGCCGTCGGCGCGGTCAGCGCCGCTCTGCACGATACGGAGGTGGGCGGCGTGATCGGTGTGCGCGGACCGTTCGGCACCGGATGGGAGCTGGAGTCGGCCGTCGGGCACGACCTCGTTATCGTCGGTGGCGGAGTAGGTTTGGCACCGCTGCGACCGGTGGTGCTCGGCGCGCTGGCGGCCCGCGACCACTATCGCAGGATCGTCCTCATCACCGGCGCCCGCACACCGGCGGACATCCTGTTCCGCGACGACCACACCGGTTGGCAGCCCGCCGATTCGATCGAACTACTGCAGACGGTGGACCACCCCGCACCGGACTGGGACGGTCGGATCGGTTTCGTCACCGAGCCCTTGGCTCAACTTCGGCTCGACCCCGGTCGAACAACGGCGTTTTTGTGCGGCCCGGAGCCGATGATGCGGTTCTGCGCACAAACGTTGCTGCGCAAGGGAATTGCCGCAACCGACATTCGAGTATCGCTGGAACGCAACATGCAGTGCGGTGTCGCTCGGTGCGGCCACTGCCAACTCGGTCCGCTGTTGGTCTGCCGGGACGGCCCGATCGTCGACTACGCAGTGGCCCAACCACTGCTCGCCACAAAGGAATTGTGATGGGCACACCAACACTCGCGGTCTGGAAGTTCACCTCCTGCGATGGCTGTCAGCTCACCCTGCTCGACTGCGAGGACGAGCTGCTGACCCTGGCAGACCGAGTCACTATCGCGCACTTCACCGAAGCCTCCAGCGCGGTGCGGCCGGGACCGTATGACGTATCGCTGGTCGAGGGTTCGATCACCACGCCGGACGATCTGCGCCGAATCGCCGACATCCGCGCACAGTCCCGCATTCTGGTGGCGATCGGCGCGTGTGCCACCCACGGCGGCATCCAGGCGTTGCGCAACTTCGCCGACATCACCGAGTTCACGTCGGTGGTCTACGCCAGTCCGCAGCACATTTCCACGCTCGCGACCTCCACCCCGATTTCGGCGCATGTGCCGGTGGATTTCGAGCTGCGCGGCTGCCCGATCGATCGGCGTCAACTGCTCGACACACTGTGCGCGTTCCTGGCCGGGCGCGCACCCGACATTCCGAACACCAGCGTGTGCACCGAGTGCAAACGCCGTGGCACCACGTGTGTGACCGTCTCCGAGGGCATTCCGTGCCTCGGCCCGGTGACGCAGGCAGGCTGCGGCGCCTTGTGCCCGGCCCACCATCGCGGTTGCTTCGGCTGCTTCGGTCCGATGGCCAGACCTAATGTCGGTGCGCTGCTTCCTATTCTGCGCATCAACGGCATGTCCACGAGCGAAATCGACCGGGTCTTCACCACATTCGCGGCGGGCGCCGCTGCCTTCGCGGAAGCGGCCGCGATGAGCGAACGTAACGAGGCACCGGCATGAGTCACCGCAGCAGACAGTTGAAAGTCAGCTCGCTGGCTCGGGTCGAAGGAGAGGGCGCGCTACGAATTGTGGTCACCGATGGCGTCGTCGAACGCGCGGAGTTGAACATCTATGAGCCGCCCCGATTCTTCGAGGCGTTCCTGCGCGGCCGCGCCTATACCGAGCCGCCTGATATCACCGCCCGGATCTGCGGCATCTGCCCGGTGGCGTATCAGACCAGCGCGTGCAATGCGCTCGAGCAGATCTGCGGCATCGAACTGGATCGACCGCTGGCCGACCTGCGACGGCTGCTGTATTGCGGGGAGTGGATCTCCAGCCATGCCTTACACATCCACCTGCTGCACATTCCGGACTTCCTCGGCTATCCGGACGCGATTACGCTGGCTGCCGACCACCGCGATCTCGTCGAACAAGGACTGGCCATGAAAAAGGCGGGCAACGCGGTGCTCGAGCTCATCGGCGGTCGCTCGATCCATCCGATCAATGTCCGGATCGGCGGCTTCTACTCGGTGCCCGACCGCGCCGCGTTCGCGCCGATCGCCGAGCAACTGCGCCGCGCACAGGAGTACGCCGTGCACACCGCGCGCTGGGCGGCGGGCTTCGACTTTCCCGAACTCGACCTCGATCACGTATTGCTCGCCGCCATCGAGCCGGACCGATACGCCATCGACCGCGGGGACGTGCACACCAGTAGCGGGCTGCACTTCTCGGCGGCAGACTTTCTCGCGCACGTGATCGAGCAACAGGTACCGCATTCCACCGCACTGCACGCCCAACTCGACGGCGGAATGTACCTGACCGGGCCGCTGGCCCGATACAGCCTCAACTCTGCTCAGCTTTCGCCGCTCGCCCGCCAGGTCGCGACCGAGATCGGACTCGGCGCCGAATGCCGCAACCCGTTCCGCAGCATCCTGGTGCGCGCCGTCGAAATCGTGTATGCCATCGACGAAGCGCTGCGCATCATCGCGGAATATGAACGCCCTTCTCGCCCAGCGGTTCCTACTGAGCCACGGGCGGGCATCGGGCACGGTGTGAGCGAGGCGCCGCGTGGATTGCTTTACCACCGTTACGAATCCGACGCGGACGGGATCATCCGTTCGGCCACCATCATTCCCCCGACGTCGCAGAACCAGGCCGCCATCGAGAACGATCTGCGCCGGGTCGTCTCGGCCAATCTCGACCTGGACGACACCGCGCTCACCACGCTCTGCGAACGGACGATCCGCAATTACGATCCGTGCATCTCCTGCGCCGCGCACTTCCTGGACATGGACGTGGTGCGCCGGTGACCGATCCACGGGCCGTTGTCATCGGCGTCGGCAACAAATACCGCAGCGACGACGGCATCGGTCCGCTTGTGGCCTACCAGATCGAACAACTCGGCCTGCCAGGTGTTTTGGTGACCTTGTGCGACGGTGAACCGGTCGCGCTACTCGACGTGTGGGCCGGTATCGATCTCGCGATCGTTGTCGACGCGGTGCTCTGCGAACCGTCGACGCCGGGCCGGATCTGGCGCACCGATATC
The DNA here is from genome assembly GCF_040645995.1 of Nocardia sp. NPDC046473. Taxonomy (NCBI): domain Bacteria; kingdom Bacillati; phylum Actinomycetota; class Actinomycetes; order Mycobacteriales; family Nocardiaceae; genus Nocardia; species Nocardia sp. NPDC046473. The sequence continues at coordinate 342,271 of NZ_JBEYZJ010000005.1, read as the reverse complement.
GACACGCTGCGCGGACTCACCACCGCCGCCAGCTCGCACGCACTCGGTGTACCCGACGCGGTGCCTTTGGGCCGCGCACTCGACCGGATGCCCGGCGCACTCGTCGTCATCGCCGTGGAAGCGGCCTGCCTCGATCTCGGCCTCGGCCTGTCCGAGCCCGTCAGCGCCGCGGTGCCGCGGATCGTCCAGGCGGTGTTGGCGGAGTTGGCTCGATAGCCGCCTGCCCGGATATCGGCTCGGGATGCCCCTGGGGCATCGCGGAACAGGATGTCCTTCGTGTCACGGATGCTCGCCTTCACCGCGCCGTACCCGGTCATCGTCTGAGGTGCCGACGACATCCGCCGCAGGCTGCCGCGCCGCAGGACCGCGTGAACGGTGACCGCCCCCGCCTTCGATGGCACGTCTGAGTCGGATGTTCTCGGCGCGTTCTTGCTCTTCGAGCGCGAGTTCGACCCGGGCCAGCGCTGCCACGAGGTCGGGGATGCGACGGCGGTGCAGCCCTTGTGCCCGGATGCGCGTGGTGCTGTATTCGCGTTCGACGGCATGTACCGCGGCGGCCGCCGCGGCGTATCGTCCAGCGGCGCCGACGGCGGCACGGTGCGCCGATTGCGCGTGGACGATGACCGAACTGCTCGGGATGGCGCGTGTCGAACCTTGCGGCAGTACGAATTCGACGCGGTCCGGGTAGCGGACGCCTGCCGCGGTCGCCCAGTGGATGGACATCTCGGCCGGCCGGTCGGCGGCGGCCAGCCGAATCGAGCGTTGACCGCCGAGCAGCACCGCGCGCAATTGCCAGGTCCGCGCTTCGAGACAGGTCGATTCCCATTCGCATCGCGACCGCTCGGCCAGGACTCGCAGCCGATCACGTTCCCGCTCCAGGATTTTCAGCTTCTGCTCCAGTAGCGACAGGCCGTGTTCGGCAATGCCGAGACGGCCGCGCAGCCATTGCCGCCCGGCCCGCCCTGGAGGTACCCGCAGCGTTCCCATCGCCTAATCCCTTCCGGCCTCGGAGACCTCGTCTGGCCGTGGCTCGTGGGCGTCGATCAATGCCTCGGGCAGCATCGTCAGGGCACTGCGTGGCAGTCGGCGCACTACGCGCCATGCGCGGTCGAGGGTTTCCGCCAGATCCCGGGTCTCGTCGCTGCGCTGCTGCACGAGGTCGCGTCCGAACGCGTCGTCGAGATCCAGATAGGCGTGTTCGGTACGCCCGAGCGTGTCGGTGCCGATGAGGTCGCTGAGCTCGCGTACCTGCCGGGCCTTCGCGAGGGCTGCCAGTAGTTGCGCGGCCAGCGGCAGATGATCGTCGCGGGTCCGGCCGGGACCCGCGCCACGGTGCATCAATCGGGACAGCGAAGACAACGCGTCGACGGGTGGATATATCCCACGCGCGTGCATTTCGGCGGAAAGGATGATCTGGCCCTCGGTGATATACCCGGTGAGGTCGGGTACCGGGTGCGTGATGTCACCACCCGGCATGGTGAGGACGGGCACTACGGTCACCGATCCGGGGCGACCGATGATCCGTCCACAGCGCTCATAGATTCCGGCGAGATCGCTGTACAGATAACCGGGATATGCTCGGCGAGCCGGGATTTCGCCACGGGCCGCCGACACCTCCCGCAACGCCTCCGCGTAACTGGTCATGTCTGTCAGCACGACGAGCACATGCCGCCCACCGTCGAATGCGAGATGTTCCGCGATGGTCAACGCCAACTGTGGTGTCACCAGCCGCTCGATCACCGGGTCGTCGGCCATGTTCAGCAGCAACGCCAATTCCCCTGCCGCGCTGCGGTCGTCGAGTACGTCGCGTACGTACGCAGCATCGGTGTGCGTGAGACCCAGGCCCGCGAACACGACACAGAACGGTTCACCGCCGGTAGTGGCCCGTGCCGCGATCTGGCAGGCCAGCTCCAGATGCGGCAGGCCGGGCACCGAGAACACCGGAAGTTTTTGCCCGCGTACCACAGTGGTAAGCGCATCGATAACGGATACCCCGGTGAGCACCGGGTCCGCGGGTGGGTCGCGCCGTGTCGGGTTGAGCGGGGTGCCGGACACCGGTCTGCGTCGCGCACCGGTCACCGGCGGTCCGCCGTCCACCGGTTCGCCACGGCCGTTGCAGGTTCGACCCAACCAGCCGTCGCCGATCGGAATCCGCAAGGGCTGCCCGGTGAATTCGATCCGGATCCCCGACCGGCCCGGCGCCGGCCTGGCAGTCATGCCCGCGGTCCCCTCCAGCACCTGAACCACCGCGAGGTCGCGATCCACCTCGAGCACCAGCCCGTGTCGCACGGTGCCGTCGCCCAGTTCGATGACGACGAATTCATCCCAGCCGACGCCGGTCACACCGGCAACAACCACCAATGGTCCACGCAGCTCACGTATCTCGGTGTAGTCGATCCAGCTCCGTCCGGCCCCGGTCATCGTGTGGTCCCGGTGGATGTCAACTCGGCGAGCACGGCGAGGATCTTGTCCCGGCAGCCCCGGACGGCGGCGGTGTCGTCGGCTCCGGCAGCCTCGCGCACTCGGATCAGTGGCCCGAAGTCCAGCTCCTCGATCTGCTGGGCCTGCACACCGGCCGCCACCAGCTGCTGGCAGCGGTCCAGCACCGCGAGCATCGATTCCACCAGTGCCGCAGTCTTTTCCGATGAACAGTAGGCGTCGTTGTCCGACAGCGCGCTCTGTTGCAGTACTCCTTCCCGCAGCAGTCGACCGCCGAGGACGACCATCCGCTGGTGTCCGGGTAGCGCATCGATGCCGACGAGTTCGGTCAGTGCCGAGAGCCGCTCGGCCTCCGCGAGCACGCCGGCCACCCGGGCTCGGCGCGCGAGCCACCCCGAATCACCCGCCGCCACTTGCACTATCCCCAATGCGTCGCTGTCTCGGGAGAACGATCCGGACCAGGAGACCGCGGGATAGTGTCGGGAATAGGCGAGGTCACGATCCAGCGTCCACCGGCAGCGGACGAATCGTTCGGTGTGCGTGGTGACAGGTTCGGAAAGATCACCGCCCGGTGGCGATACCGCGCCGACCACGGTCACCGAGCCAGGCAGGCCGCCGAGCGTGCGGACCGAGCCTGCTCGCTCGTAGAACGCCGCCAGCGCCGACGCGAGATTCGCCGGATAGCCCTCCTCCGCCGGCAGCTGCCCGGTTCGAGAAGCGAACTCTCGCAATGCTTCCGCCCAGCGCGACGTCGAGTCCGCGATCACCACGGCGTCATAGCCCATGTCGCGGAAGTGCTCGGCAACGGTGACGCCGGTGTAGATGCTGGCTTCCCTGGCCATCATCGGCATGTTCGAGGTATTGGCGATGATGACGGTCCGGTCGGTGAGCCGTCCACCGGTGCGCGGATCGGTCAGTGCGGACAGTTCCGCGACGATCTCGGCCATTTCATTGCCCCGCTCTCCGCAGCCGACATAGACGATCACGTCGGCGTCGCACCACTTCGCCAGCTGCTGCAACATGACCGTCTTACCGGTACCGAACCCACCGGGCACCGCGGCCGTGCCGCCTCTGGCCACCGGGAACAGTAAGTCCAGTACGCGCTGACCGGTGTGCAACGGTTCGACGCCGTCTCGACGCCGGGCGTAGGGACGCGCCACCCGCACCGGCCAACTCCCGGTGATGGCGACCGGCGTCGCGGCAACCGTCGCCACCACTGCGTGGCTTGGGTAATTGCCTTCCAGGACAACTGATTTCACGACTCCACCGGATCCGGGCGGCACCAGGATCCGATATTCGACCGGCCCGGCATCGGTGATCAGACCCAGGACCGCACCGGCATCGACTTCGTCGCCGAGCTCGACGACCGGACGAAATCGCCACTGTCGCTCGGCGTGCTGCCGGTAGGCATCGGGAGTGAGCCAGGTCGACGCGGACGCCAGCGGCCGCAGCAGTCCGTCGAATACGCCGCCGAGCAAGTCCGGTCCCAATGCCGCCGACAGCGGCGTGCGCAGTGGCACCGCCGCATCGCCGGGTGCGAGACCTCCGGTGTATTCATAAGCCTGCACGGTGAGCATGCCCTCGCGGATCGCGACGATTTCCGCAAGCAAACCGGACACACCGAGCGCGAGCAGGTCGTTCATCGCCGCGCCCGCGAACCCCTCGACCTCGACCAGCGGCCCCGCTACGCGCAGTATGCGTGGCATCTCGACCTGTGCGGCCGATTCGTCCGTCATCGGGGGCGGGTAATGGACGACTCGAGCTGGGCAGGGCCGCGGCCGACAGTGCCTGCAGGAGTCCACAATTCGCCGAGTTCCGGTTCGACCCGCTCGATCGCCCGGGTCGCGATGGTGGACAGGCGCAGATCGACCAGGCGGTCACCGGTCACCGCGACTATCCCGCCGCTCGGATCGTCGGTGATCACCGCCTCCGGGCCGAGCAGTTCACTGACTACGGTGCGTAATCTGTTGTGCAGCAAGGGATACTCCGCTTCGGTGCCGATACGTTGCACCGCGGCGATCGCCTCGGCGCGCAGTTGCCGGTAGGCGTCGGATTGCACGGCAAGTATTTCGCTGCGGCCGGTTCGCCTGGCGTGCGCGCGTTCGGCGGCCAGATCGGCGGTCGCGTGCGCCTCGCCGGCGGCGGTCGCGCCGGACTCGATCGTCTTCGCCGTGCTTTCGGCACTCGCCAGTGCGGCACCGACCGCCGCCTGGGCATCGGCGCGCACCTGTCCGGCATCCGCGGTGGCACGGCGCAGCAGTTCGGTGACGAGTGGCGCCAGCGCGGCACGGGCTCGATCGTTGTCCAGCACCGTCATATCGGCATCACCACAGTCAAAGCTGTCTGCGCATCACGTTCTGTAGCAAGATATTCCGCGGCTGTCGCAGTGAGGATCACCAGGGTCGTGTGCGGCGCGAGCGAGTTCCACGCCCGGCGTACGGCAGCCGCGTCCTCAGCGACGAGCACGGCGACTCCGGCCAGTGCATATCCCTGGATCAGCGTGGCTGCGCCGATGACCGATACCGTCCCCATGTCACGCTTTTCCGATCAGGATGACGGAGACGATCAAACCGTAGATGGCGATGCCTTCGGCCAAGCCGACGATCACCATGGCACGGCCGAAGAGTTCCGGTCGTTCACTGAGCGCGGCCAATGCCGCGGCGCCGGTGTACGCGACGGCGATCGCGGCGCCGATCGAGGACCCGGCCACCGCGATCGCCGCACCGAGCAGCGCGGCCCAATTGCCCCCACCGCCCTGTCCGGCGACAACCGGGTCGGCGGCGGCGGGGCCGGCCTGCGCGGCCAGGACCAGCGCGACGGACGCGCCGATCACCAGCACCCCGTTCACCGTGTAGAACAATCGCCGGGCGAGCCGGCCACGACCGCGCAGCAACGCGATACTGACCGCGAAACCCGCTGCCAGCGCGGGCAATGTAACGAGCCAAGTCAACACAATGCATCCTCCGAAGTGATGGTCGGAATTCGCCACGGGCGAAAGGGACGGCCCTCGTCGACGAAGACCCGGGAGAACAGTTCGTAGAATTCGAGCCGCATCGCCTGCACGCCGGCTACCAGGGCCTCCAACGCGAACGTGACCACATTGCCGACGAGGAAAACAACGACGGCGGCGACTACTCCGAGCGGGCCGAGACCGGTCGAACCCACGGTGGCGTGCCAGACCACCCAGCCGAGCGCGGCGTGGGTCATACCGAACGCGGCCAGGCGAGCGAACGACACAAGATTCGAGCCGAGCCGGATCAGCAGGTCGAACGATCCCACCCCGGTCTGCGCGATTCCCGCTGCGCCGCCGCCGGATTCGGTGAACAGACCGAAGCCCGCCAGCAACAGACCGACCAGCGTCACCACGACGCCGAGCGCCAGTAGCGCGGTCACACCCAGCAGCACACCACCGACCACCACCCCGATCCCGAGAAAGACTGCGGCACCGGCAATCCCAGACGATGCGTACAGCGCCAGCCGGATACCGCCCTCGCGCCAGCGATTGACGATCCCGATCCCGTAGGCGACGGCCAGCAATACCGCCCCCACCGCGACCGCGGCGGCGATCAACCGGAGTGGGTCATCGAGCGGCGCCAACCAGACCACCGGCAAAACGCCTGTCGGGCCGAAGAATTCGCCGTAGAGCAAGCCGAAGCAAGTCGCCGCGGCACCGGCGCCCCCGACGAACAACCACAAGTCCCGCAGGCTCGCCAGGCGGCGGATCCGGCCGACGCGCAACAGCAGGGCCGCCGCCATGAGCAGGATGCCGTGTCCGGCATCGCCGAACATCATCCCGAACATCACCACATACGCGATACCGGCGGGAATCGTCGGGTCGATGTCGCGGTACGGGACGACTCCGTAGGTCTGCACCAACGGGGCGAAGGCCTGCTCCAGCCCGTCGTGGTCGCCGAGCATGGTCGGCGGGTCGACGCCGAGCGGTTGCGGCATCGGCACGACGGCCGCGCCGACACCGGCCAATCGGGTGGCGAGTTGGTCCAATTCAGCCGCCGGGCACCAGCCGGTCAGCGCGGCGACCTCGTCGCGGTGGGTCGCACCGGCCGCGTAGGCCCGCAGTTGCGCCTCCCCCGCGAGCACATCGTCGCGATCGGCGCGGCGGAGCGCGTCGAGATCGGGCTCGGCTATCGACAGCACGGGCGGGCGCTCGGCAGTTCCCTGCCCCGCGCCGACCGGTGAATGGCCTTCCGCAGCAACATCATCCAGCTGCACCACGCCCGCCACTGCAACATTCACCAGCATGTCACGCAACGCGGCGGCGGGAGCGGCCAGCGCTATCCGTTGCATCCGAACCGGCGTCATCGCCTCAGACCAGCGCATCGTAGACCTCGATCGGCGCGCCGCCGCCCGCTGCGAGTTGCAGCGCGGCCCGGCAGCGCCAGGTGTCGGCGGCCAGGACGGCGACCGCGCCGATGGGTACGGCGGCATCGAATCGCGGATGGCGCAGCAACGCCTGTCCGGCCTGGTCGACTGTTGTCCACCACTGGAATTCGGCACGCCAGAGATCCTCGATCGAAGCCACGCCGGTCAGCGCCCAGCCAGCGCGCGCTGGCAATCCTGCGGCGAAGGCGGGCAGGTCGGCGGCGGATACGGCGGTCGCGCCGAGCAGTCGCGCGGCGACCCTGCCTGCTGCATCGGTCAATCCGCGGTGCTCGACCAATCGGTGACGCGCCACCAGCAGCGCCGCTGCGCCGACCGCCCAATCGGCGGCCTCGGGTACACCGGTGGCGACCAGGTGGGCCCAGCCGAGCTGGACACCGACGGCGATGTCGGAAGGCGAATCACCACCCGGATCGCCCCACGCCGATTGCGCGAGCCCCCGCCGAAGTTCGGTGAGCGAGGTGGTTTCCCGCAGACGAGACCACGCGATACTCAGCGCACCCGCCTCGAACGACCTTTCCGGGGCCGCACCCGACAACATCCTGGCGTGCGAACACACATTCGCTACTTCGAAACCGCCGGCCAGCAAGCGAATCGCACCCGCTCCCGCGCGCGGCTGCCAGCCTGCGAGCACTCGAAGCTGCCACAAAAGCACTGCGCCCAAACCATATTCGGACTCCTCCAGCAGCTGACCGACGGCCACTGTACGCCGATAGGGACTGTCGGCGAGCGCTCGCTGCGCCGCGGCGAGCGACGGCGACCCCGCGAGTTCCCGCGCTCGCGCGATACCGATGCGCCGATTCAGCAACGCCTTGGCGCGCACATTTCCGGCAACCCATTGCGCGCTCATCCGTCGACCGCTCCGAGCGCAGACGGTCCACACACCTCCGCGATGAGAGCATGCGCCTCTGTCACCACACGATCGATGTATTCCGGCATGCGAGCGGCGATCTGGGCTCGCAGCCGTTCGAGTTCCGCGGTGTGGGTGGCATCGAGGTGGGCCTGCTGCGCGCCGATCTGTGCGCGAAGCCGGGCGAACGCTTCGGCCTCGACGACCGTGCTACGGGCCCTGGCCTGCTCAATTATGGCCGCAGCCCGCTTTTCACCGTCGCGCCGCAGTTCATCGGCCTGGTCGTCGCCCTCGCGACGAATCCGTTCGACCTCGGCATGGACCTCATCGAGCAGTCCGAACAATGGCGCGAGCTCGGCGGCGACATCGGCGACCCGATCCGCGGGAACGCCCCGCGGCATCGCCGCGCCCGGCGCACCCGCAGGCCGAAAACGTTCGAGGAAATTCCGCCACTGCGGCATCCGGACTCCCCTGGTCTCGATGAGTTGTGCTGCCAATTCTCGAGCAGTCCGCTGCCCGGGCGATAGAGCCGCAAGGATCTGCGACCGGGGACCTTGGTCACGCCACGATGAACTCAGTTCTTTTGCTCCGATGTGACATAGGGGAGCTGGAAAGTGGACTTTCGGCTCCTGCGACGCACCTACCTGCCGAGCGATCTTGGAAGTGCACCGACGGCGTGCTCGCTGCCACGCCGGCAACATCGCACACCAGGAGTAGCGTATGAGCGACACCCTTGCCCGGGCCACCAGCGACCGCCGCCAAGACCAGGTGGTCTGGCCGGACCCGAGCCCATTGGCCGCCTGGTGGGACAGCGTCATGAACACCGAGAAATCCTCGGCCCCAGCGGCTCCACGATTCGCGCGATGACCACAAATCCGTGCGAACGCACACGCGGTTATCGAAAGGAGCGCGCGATGTCGGCGAGAAAGCGGTGGAGCGATCTGAGCGAACGCAACCGCACGTTGATCGTGACTGCGAGTGTGGTCGATGGCATTCTCAAAATAGCGGCAGTATTGGACCTGCGACGCCGACCGGCAGAGCAGATCCGCGGCTCGAAACGCGCGTGGGCAACGGCGATCGTTCTGGTGAACTCCATCGGCGCGGTACCCATCGCATACTTCGTCTTCGGACGACGCGCACCGAATAGCGACTGATACGCCGCTGACCTCGAGCACCGCAATCCTCGACGGCTCGCGTAGGGAGGTAAGGATCACGTGCTGATCGTCGGCGCCCTCATGGCCCAGTCCATGCGGATCGGAACGGGATCCGACGGCTGATCGGCATCAGTCCGCGCGCACAATGTTCATGAGTCCACTCGGCGCGGTGCGCCCGCCTCCCCCGTGGCGACCAGGCCGAGTTCATGGCGACCTGGCAACACCCCGAAATGTCGGCGCGCAGTGGTGATCGCCAGATCCTGAACGGCGAAGCCGACCATGTAGAAGAAGTGGGGCGGTGCGGAATTCGACACGGTGATGCGAAAGTCGACGTCGCACGGGGACTCGGCGCGCACGCGCACCTTGGTCAGCGCGGGCTCTACCACGCAGTGCATGCGGACATAGGTGGGAACGAACAATCCGACGTGCACCGTCCCCTTCCGTGGGGCGGTGAGCTGGAGCCGAACGTCGAGGGTTTCGCCCTGTTCGATGACGTCCTCGGCGTAGACGAGGAGGTCCGGTGACTCGGGGACCTGGAACGTGACATCGCCGCAGCGCATACAAACCCCGCAGATCGTGTCGAGGGTGTAGGGCAACAGTCCGCGTTTGACGAAACGTTGCGCGGGGTTGCCGCAGTGACAGGTGAAGGTTTCCGGGTTCGGATCGATGCTGCTGCGATTACCGAAATATGCTGGGTAGCGCATGATTTCGGACTCGGGGTTCGCCGCGACATGACCGGCGATGAGATAGTCCAGCGAGGCGAGATCGGAAGCGAGCGCAGTGCGGATCACGGCGGGCGGCTGGTCGGCGAGATCGGTAGACCGCGCAGCCCAATCGTCAACTTTGCGAGCAAGCGTGGCCAGGCGCGGGCGGAGCACATGATTGTGCGGCAGCAGATGTCCGGCGAGCATCGACGTCAACCGCCGGCCGGTCTGCAGCACCAGCTCGTCGGGGGCCTTGACGGCAGGTGCCGGCGTCGATGATGCCGCGCCGGGCATTCCGAAGCGCATGAATGCCGGATACGGATGACAGTCCGCCAGACTGGCATTCAGCAGGATCACCGAGTCGGCTTCCCGTGGCGCGCCGTGAATCCAGGCGACATTCTCGGGACGAGCGGAGTCGTGGACCGACACCGCGGAGACGACGGTGCGGGCCGGACCATCGAGGGCATTGAGCATCAGCTGGTATTTCGGGTCGAACAGCGCCAGGTCCGGCAGCGGTCCACTGTTGCAGGCGCTGAGCACCACTTCCACCGCGGGGACCTCGTAGGCGGTGATCAGCTTGTCCGCGGGCTTGTAACAGGACCAGCCGTGTGCGCACCTCGGCTGGAATGCGCCGGGCTGGGCGGACACGTGCTCGTTGCGGCCACAGATGGTGAAGAAGCCCAGGTTGATGCTCTCGTCTTTGCCGTGGCCCTGGAAGACGACTCGGCGCCATCGACGGGTCAGGATCTCCGCGCGGATGTCCGCGCGGTCGAGATCACGGGTGTCGAACACGCGGACTTCGGCGGACTTCGGCGGACGGTCGGCGTCGGTGAACAGCCCGAACTCGGTTGTGCCGTGCGCGGTTTCGGCGTACTGCTTGGCAATGTTCCAGGCCAGCGAGTTCAGGTCGCGACCGCCGAGGAACGACAGGTTCATCGTGCTGTCGTGGCTGGCCAGTAGCAGCGGCCTGATCAGTGCCGACCGCAGCTGCGGATAGGCGCCGACGATGAGGACGGAGTTGTCCCGGTATGTCTCGAGGCCGTCGAGTAGTTCTTGGGCGGTGAGCCAGCGCCGCGCCAATGGCGCGGCCAGTGCCGCTAGGGATCGATCCATCTCCTGGGCTCCGAGGACAACCCCGTAGTCGACCGGGTCTGGCTGTCGGCTACCTGAGTAGAGAGTTTCGGCGAGTGCGATTCCCGCCTTCAGATCGTCGCGCTCCCCTGTCCAGACCGGGATGGGCGATTCGTTGTCGAGGAAATCATCGACGGCGACGGCATACTGTTCGAGATCGACGAATGCCGTGAATAGACCTGAGGTCACAGTGCCACCTCCGTGGCGTTGGTATCGATGTGTGATTCGAACAGCCCCCGGCACGCGTAAGCTGCCGCGAATGCCGCAGCGGCACAGGCGAAAGCGAGCACGAACACGCCGTGAGGTCCGACGAGGTCGATCAGGATGCCGCCGAACTGTTTGCCGACCGCGTCCCCGGCGATGGTGGCCGAGGTCGCCCACATGAACCCCTCGGCCAGCGAGTCCTGATCGGATAGCCGGCTACACAGCGACATCTCCGAGGCCGAGATCAGGGCGATCGGCGCACCCCCGATCGCGAGAGCGACCGCGAGGGAAACATCCGATGTGGTCAGACCGAGCAAGCCGATGCCGACCGCGAAAAGGAGTATCTGCCAAGGCAACCGCCGCCAGTCCTCGACGGCGGACTGCCGTTGCCCGAGCCAGATCGCCGCCACCGTGCTGCCGATGCCCCAGCACGCGAAGACCAGTGCCACGCGCTGGGAACCCGCGCCTCGGCCGTCGTGATCGAGGAAGGCCGGGATGGCCAGCGTCAGCATGCCGAGTGGCAGCTGACAGGCGGCCATGACACCGGCCAGCGCGAGTATCCCGCGATTGCGGAACGGAGCTCGAGGTCGGCCGTCGCGCTGTCGACTCGCGGTGTCCGCACCGGTCGTGACCGCGACGCACCAACTTCCGATGCCGCCGAGGATCACCACCACCGTCAGCGCGGCCCGGGCGGAGAACCCGGCCATGAGTACCGCGAAAATCAGTGGTGCGCCGATGATCAGCGCCTCGCCGAGCAGTGCCTCCCAGAGGTAGGCGATCTCCAGGCTCTCCCGGTCCCTGGCGAGACGGGCCCACAACCCACGGACGTAGGGCAGCACGGGGGGCTGAGTGACCCCGGCGGCGGCCATGAGCGCGAGTTGGGCCGGACCGGGCCCGGTCAGCCAGGTCGCGGCCACGACCAGGATGGGGAACACCGCGCCCGTGACGAACAGGGCAGGCCGATGATGCCGGTCGATCACTCGCGCGACCCACGGCCCGCCGACACCGAGTCCGACGGTGTAGCACGCGGAGCCGAGACCCGCGTAGCCGTAGCCGCCATGCTGTTCCCTGATCACGAGGACCAGGCCGAGTGCCATCAGGTACATCGGTAACCGGGAGACCACGCTCCACCATGCCGGGCCCGGGACACCGGGCGAGGTCAGGAAACCGAGGAAGCGGCGCAACGTACCGTCCATATCAAGAACCGTCACTCGGCCGGTCGCGGGTCGGCCGTCGGATAGGCAGGGCCCGAGAGCAGCAGCTCTTCGCCGCGAAAGTTTCGCAGCTGCATGCCTTCTCGGGTCAGCCGATGGTAGGGGCGGACGAGCGGGATCTTTCCGATCGTGGTCGTGACGACATACTGCGGGACACCGAACCCCGTGATGTGACCTTGCAGACCGTCCATGATCTCCAGGCCCTTGTCCACCGTCGTCATGAAATGAGAGACGCCGGTGACGTTGTCGCAGTGATAGATGTAGTAGGGCCGCACCCGAATTCGCAACAGCTCGGTCATCAATCGCCGCATGGTCGCCACGCTGTCGTTGATCCCCTTGAGCAGCACCGTCTGATTACCCACCGGGATGCCGTGCCGGAGCAGCCGGTCGACCGCGGCAGCCGCCTCCGCGGTGATCTCCTTCGGGTGGTTGAAATGCGTATTCAGCCACACCGGATGGTATTTGGCGAGCATCTCGCAGAATTCGTCGGTGACCCGCTGCGGCAGCAGCACCGGAAAGCGGCTGCCGATCCGGATGATCTCGACGCTCGGGATGGCCCGCAGCTGGCTGATGATGCCTTCCAGCTTGTCGTCCCGATAGGACAGCGGATCGCCACCGGTGAGCAGGACATCCCGGATCTCGGGATGCTCGGCGATATAACGCATGTCGTCGGCGAAGGACTCCCCCTCCCCGTCACGGAAGTAGCTGCCCTCGCGATTCGTCGTATGGAATTTCCGGGTGCAATGCCGGCAATACACCGGACAGGCCTCGGTGATCAGCATGATGACCCGGTCCGGATACTTGTGCACGATGCGGTTCGTCTTCCGGTAGATCGTGTCGCCCACCGGATCGACCTCGGCTCCGGGGTACTCGCCCATCTCGCTCGAGGCCGGAATCGCTTGCTGCCGTATCGGACAGGACGGATCGTCGGGATCCATGAGCGACGCGTAGTACGGGGTGACGCTCCACCGGTACTTCACCGTCGACTCGATGATCGCGGCCTCCTCCTCGGGCGTGACACGCACCCACCGGCGAAGCTTCGTGGCACTGGTGATCCGGTTTCGCATGTGCCATCGCGAATCCGACCATTCGGTGTCCGAAATGGCCGACCGTGTCAGCAAGTTGAGTTCGGGAATGGTCATGCGATGCTCCTCGGCCGGCCGCTCGCGCGACGGCCATGATTTGTGTTGTGCCACATCGGAAGAGGCGGTCAGCAGGAGTGTGCGTCCGGCCGATGGCAGGCAGCAGTGGGGAAAACCCCACCTTTCACCGAAAGTAGGGTCGGCGGTCGATCGTTCAAAAGATCGAGCTGAACCATCCTGGCGGGCAATCCGTTTCATCAACAGACAGGCACCAGCCGACCGGCACCGGTCGCCTCGGGTGCGCGGGTCGTGATCAGCGAACGGATCGGCGATGAGGCCGGATATGCGACTGCCCGAACGACATCCGGACTCGGGCCTGCTGCCCGACTTGGTGGGACGCGAGCATGAGTGCGCGGCGATGGAACACGCGCTGGACCGGCTCAGCCGAGGTTCGTCCGCGCTGATCGAGGTGATGGGCGACCCCGGCCTCGGCAAGACTCGGCTCCTCGGCGAACTGATGGCGCTAGCGGCGACCCGTGGTTTGCGAGTGCGCGCGGCGCAGGCGTCACGGAGTCGTCAGCACGTGCCGTTCGGCGTGCTGCTCGATGCGTTCACTGCTGAGGAGGCGACGCAGGGATGTCGGCGACTGGCCGCTGTCGACGCGCACGATCGGTACCTCCGCTACGAGGAAATCCGGTTGATGCTCACGGAATTGGCCACGCCGGGACTCGTGCTGGCATTGGATGATCTGCATTGGATCGATGAGCAATCGGCGGACCTGCTCACTCATCTCGTTCGCCGGCCACCACCGGGGCCGGTGTTGTTGGCGCTGGCGTATCGGCAGCGGCAGGCGCCCGGCCGGCTACGTGCCGCATTCGCGGAGACGCTCTCGGCAGCGCCGCCGATCCGCCTGCAATTGGGCCCGCTGAGCGAAGGGGAAGCCGATCGGTTGCTCGGCGGCCGGTGTAGTCCGTCGCTGTACCACGCCAGTGGCGGCAACCCGCTGTATCTAGATGTGCTGGCTCGCAACGTGATAGCGGCCAGGAACGGTGGTCCCGGCGCAGCGGGACGCGAGTACCCGGTGGCGATCGAGGCGGCAGTGCTCGCCGAATTGGAGACGTTGTCGCCGCCGAGTCAGCAGGTTGCCCGTGCCGCGGCGGTCGCGGGCGAGCTGTTCTGCGACGGTGCCGTGGCCGATGCCGGCGGCTTCGATCGGGACACCGTGTTGGCCGCATTCACGGAGATGGCCGAGCTCGATCTGATTCGGCCCGCCACCGGAAACCTGTTCGCCTTCCGGCATTCCATCGTTCAGTCGGTAATCTACGCCAGCACGAACCCGGCATGGCGGCTCACCGCCCATGCCAGAGTGGCGGCGGCGCTGAAACGCATGGGGCTCCCCGCGTCCGTGCAGGCCTACCACATCGAACGGGCCGCCGAGTTCGATGACCCGGAAGCTGTTGCGGTGCTGGAGGATGCCGCGTCCTCGGTCTCGGGCTACTCACCGGCGATGTCGGCCAGGTGGCTGTCGGCCGCCTTGCGGCTGCTGCCCGACACCGCAGTCGACCATCGAGCGCGGCTGCTACTCGACCTGGCCCGGGCTTTCATCGCGGCAGGGCGATTGCGGGAGAGCCGAGAGCGGCTACATCAGGTGCTCGCGCTGCTCCCGAGGGAGCCGACGAGCCGCCGCGCCGACGCCGTGGTGTTGTGCGCGACGGCCAACCGGCTGCTGGGTCGCAGGGCCGAAGGCCGAGCGTTGCTGACTGACGAAATCGCCACCCTCGCAACGGAACCAGCGGGCGAGCCGCGCGCATCCGCCCTCGCCGCATTGACGTTCGAACTCGCCTGCAACTCTTCTGCGGGCGGAGATCTCGCCGGGTGCCGCCTACCGGCGACGCAGTCACTGGCCGTCATTCCCGACCGAAACCGCCTACCGCTGCACGTCGCCGCGCATGGCCATGCGGCGGCGGCCGCAGCGGCCGCGGGAGCGGTGTCGACGGCGGCCGCGCACCTGGACGCCGCAGTTCCGCTGTTGGACAGCATGCTCGACGGCGCGTTGACCGAGCGCTTGGACGCCGCGCTGTGGGTGGCGCGCGGCGAGTTCCTGCTCGAACGCCCCACCGAGGCGCTGCGACATCTCGATCGCGGCCGCGGCCTGGCCCGCGATTTCCACCGCTATCTGGTCTTACCGGATCTGCTGGTCACCAGAGCACTGACCTTGCGCGATCTGGGTCGGCTCGCCGAGGCGGCCGAATGCGCGGGGGAAGCCGTCGAGCTCGCCGAGCTGACCGGTGGTCTCGAACAGCGGACCGCCGCGCTGGCCGCGCGATGCGCCATCGCCGCTTGGGCCGGTGACGCAGACGAAGCGATGCGAACAGGCGCCGCGGCGGTCGCGTGCGAGGTGGGCGGTTTGACGGCGGTGTTCGCGCGCAAAGCCTATGCCGAAGCCTGTCTCGCGATCGGCGACGCCGACCGGTGCCTGAGCCAGGTCACCGGTCTCGGCGGCCCTGACCTACCCGAGGTCGGCGCGTGGTGGCGGGTCGGCTGGTACGAAATGCTCACCAGGGCGGCGCTCGCCGCCGGCCGCCCCCGCGAGGCAGCCGAGTGGGCGCGACGCTGCCACCTGGCCGCCCAGCCGCTGCGGCTGGCCGGGCGCGGCGGAATCGCCGCACTTGCCCAGGCCCAGGCACTGTGCGCCGAGGCGGACACCGGCACGGCGCATGACGCGCTCGCCTCGGCCGGTCTGGTCCTCGACGCCGCGCGCGCTCGGCTGGTCGAGGGAGTCGCCCTTGCCCGATGTGGCGACGACGAGCAAGCAGCCGTGCGACTACTGGCCGCGCACACACAATTCGAGGCGTGCGGCGCGGCAGGCCTTGCCCGACAGGCGATTTCCGAACGCCGCAGGCTTGCCGCGCGCTCCCCCCGACGCTCCCCCGGCCAGCACCCGCACGGCCTTGCCGGACTGACGCGACGTGAGCAGCAGATCGCCCAGCTGGTCGGTGACGGGCTGACCAACGGCCGAATCGCGGCACACCTTCATGTCACGGAGAAAACGGTCGAAAAACACCTCTCCAACGTCTTCGCCAAACTCGGCGTCTCAGCACGCAGCCAGGTGGCCGCCGCCGTCGTCCTCGCCGCGCGGGCCAACTGAGCATGTCAATGACGGCGGCCCCAGCACATTTCGGCAACCAGACCACCGGCTGCCTGCCGTCGATCACCAGGGACGACACCGGGAAAACGCGAAAACCAAACGTTCTGAATACCTTTCACACCGCATTGACTGTAACCCGTTGCCGTACAGACAAGGTGGTGGACATTCAACTCGAACCCTCAGCCTCGGGTCTCGACTGGGCGCTCCTCGAAACACCGATATGTGAGCACGGGAGGGAACATGGGTGATGATCTCACCGGCCCGATGGCAGCGGAACAACCAGGGCCGCATGTGACGTGGGTACTGGTGGTCGACGGTTATCCGATCGTCCGCGAGGGCGTGCGGTGCGGTCTGCTCGAGGCAAACCGCTCGATTCGGGTCAGCGAGGCCGGCACCATCGAGAAGGCCCGGCAGGTGCTCGATGAGCACCGGCCCCAGGTAGTGGTGATGGGGAATCTGTCCGACGGCACGGGCGGCCAAATCGAGTTCATCCGGCACGTGCGTGAGCGGTTCCCCGAGGTTCGAGTCCTTGTGCTGTGGCACGTCCGCCTCGGTCATGTCACCCAAGCCATGCGGGCGGGCGCGCACGGATATGTGAGCAGGACAGCGACTTCCGCGGAACTTGCGCGAGCTGTCGCCGAGGTCGTCGATGGTTTCGTGATCCCGCCTGAACTCACCGCCGCTGTCATCGCACAATTCCGCGGCGCCGACGACAAGCCGCGGCTGACCGCGCGCGAACGGGAGGTACTGCGCTGCCTGGGGCATGGATACGACAATCGGGAAGTCGCGGACGAGCTCGGAATTTCGGTGCGGACGGTCAATCGGCATCTCGAAGCAATCCGTGAAAAAGTAGGAATCCGACGCCGCTCGCAATTGATGCGCATTGCCGAGCAATGGACGACTGGGTAAACGCACCCATTCGACGGTGGGACTTATTGGACGTTGTACCGCATCGGCCACTCTCCGATGATGAGGGGGGGCAGGAAATCCTGTCTCGAAATAATCCGAAAGGACAAATGAGCATGACAACACTCGAAGTGATATCGACAGTGTCCGCACAAGAAACCGGCGCGGAAAGCGGACTGGTTCTGCGGGACGCGACCGGCAGCTTGTATTTCATTCGGGAAAGCCTGCTGACCTCGCTGCGCGTCAAGGGCCAGGGGCTGGAGCGCCTGAACGAGCTGCTGGACGGCCGCACGGCCGGACCTGCCACCGCCGACCTCGGTTCCCACGCGATCGCTGGTATCAGCGTGTTCACCTACATCCGCAAGGAGGAGATCGACCAGATCGCGCCGCAGACCGCGGAGGAAATGGGCACATTCCAGCACAAAGCCCAGTTCCCGCCCACCACCATCATGTGCCCGTGGTTCTGCTGACACTGATCGAATGAAATGCCGAAGGGGCCGTTGCCGATAAGCCGGCCCCTCCGGCCCTGACGGAGGAGACGAACGTTGGAAAAGACATACTGCGGCAACCGTTATATTCACGATGCCGACAGTCATTTGATGGAGTCGCCCGATTGGCTGATCCGATACGCTGATCCGGAAATTCGCGCGCGGCTGCGCCCCTTGGATCTGCACGGGCACGAGGGACACGTGGACGGCCCGGCCGAAACGGGAGCCGAGAGTACCCCGCAGGCAGTGATGGCCGAGAAGAACTGGCGCGCCAAAGGCGCGTCGGATGCCGATGGCCGCGCCCATGCGCTCGACCTTCTCGGCTTCCGATCCCAGCTGGTGTTTTCCACCTACAGTCACCTCGGCCTGATCGATATCGACGGCGTCGCGTCGGACCCGGACGTGTTGTACGGCACCGTGCGGGCCCACAACCGGGGCATGATCGATTTCTGTCAGGATCCGCGGCTGCTGCCGGTCGGCTGGGTCGCACCCGATGTGCCCGAACGCGCTGCCGAAGCCTGCGCCGAGGCGCTCGAAATGGGTTGCGCCGCTATCGAAATGCCGACCTATCCGGTCGGCCCGCGCAGTCTCACCCATCCTGACCTGCACCCGGTGTACCAGATGCTCGAGCAGGCCGAATGCCCGCTGGTGTTCCATGTCGGCAGCGGCGGCCCCCTGGTACCGCGGGTCTACGCGAACAACGGGCTGACCGACGCCGACGGAAATCCGGGGCACCTCACGACATTGGCCGAGCTCACGTTCATCGGACTGTCGGTGCCGGTGGAACGAGTGCTCGCGGCGCTGATCTTCGACGGTGTCTTCGAACGGTTCCCTGGTCTGCGGTGCGGTGTCATCGAGCACGGCGCGATGTGGGTGCCCGGCTTTTTGCGGCGCCTCGATCTGGCGCCGTCCTTCGCGCCCCTCAGTCACGGGCAGCGGCTGTCGATGTCACCCAGTGATTATTTCCGCCGTCATGTGAAGGTCACTCCGTTCCCGTTCGAGGACGTCGGGACGCTGATCGCGGAGTGCGGTGCGGAGATATTCATGTTCGGCAGCGACTACCCGCACGATGAGGGCGGGCTCGACCCGCTCGGGCAATTCGAGCTCACCCTGGCGGAACGCAGCGAGGCCGAGCGAGATCGCTTCTATCGCAGCAACTTTGAAGCCTTGATGCACGCGCACGAGTTCGCGCCCGTCATGCGCGACCCTCAGGCAGCCCGGTCGGTGCTCGCGCGAACCGGCGAGACGGAAGCGGTGCTGCGCAAGAAGGCCCTGTTCCGACTCCTGGCCCGCCAGGCCGCCGACGGTGCGGAGATCACCGTCGCCGACGGCGACATCACCGGCGAGCTGCACATGCTCATGCAGCAGCATCGGCTGGAATCGCTGGACGAGGTGTCGGCCTGGATGAAGCACGAGCACATCACGGACGACACATTGCGTCGCTTCTTGGCCGACGGCGTCCTGATCGGACAACTCGGCAAGCTCCACCGTGGCCCGCTCGACGACGAAACCACAGCGCAAATCCAGATCTCCACCATCAGAACGTGGCGAGAGCGAAGCTAGGCAGACGAGGAGAATGGCATGTTCCGACTGGATCCCCATGTCGCACTGTCGGTTCAGTATCTGGACAACACGGCCTTCGGCAGTCCCATCACGGATCGCCCGAGCGAATCGGTCCGGCAGATCTTCGCACCGGTGCTCGAGCACACGCGTCGGCACGGGCGCGAATCGCTGATCAGCGCCGGACCCGGCCTGTTACGAAACGTGACCGCGGGCCGGGCCTTCGAACAAATCGCCCGCCGCACGGGGCGCAGCTGGCAGTTGCGCGACGAATTCCTCTACCCCGACCCGGCTGCGGTCTCGCCCCACCTGCTCACCTTCTACCATCGAAGATCCGGCGAGCAGCTCCGGCTACGGGTCGACGACTCCGCATGGCCCGAACTGCACAGCCTCACCGCGCATTTGGCCGGTGCGGGCGTCCAGCCCGACGACTTCGAGCCGAGCGCCAGGGCGCGCACGCTGTTCGACGCGCTGCGCCGGGCGGGGCTGCTCGTCGAGAACAGCGGAAATGGCGGTGCGGACAGCACCGGCACCGACGTGGAGCCGGACCTGACCTTCGTCGGGCACAACACCGTCGTGGTCCGATCCGGAGCCACCAAGCTGGTCATCGATCCGTTTCTCTTCTCCCGAAGTCCCGCCTTCCCGTCGTCCTATCAGCCGTACGCGCTCAGCGAATTCGGGCAGGTCGACGTCGTGTTGATCACCCACTCGCACCCGGATCATTTCGATCCGGCGTCGCTGCTCCGGTTCCCCACCGATGTTCGCATCGTGATCCCGAATACCGGGCCGGAGACGATCCTGTGCACCGACATGGCCCGACGGCTGCGCGAACTCGGATTCACCGACATCGTGACGATGGATTGGTGGACATCCCAGCGGTTCGGCAGTGCGACCGTACACGCGCTGCCCTTCTACGGTGAGCAGCCGACCGATGGGCCGACCCTGCACCCCGAGGTCCGCAATGCGGGCAACACCTATCTGATCGAAACCGAATCCTTCAGTGCTGCTTTCGTTTCCGACTGCGGGCGGGACGGGAGCGGCGATATCCGCACCGTCGCTTCGGACTGGCATCTGGCGAACGGGCCGGTAGACCTGGTTTTCAGCGGTTACCGCAGCTGGACCACCTACCCGGCACAATTGTTGTTCTCCTCGGTGAGCGGCTACCTGCCGTTCGTGCCACCCGAGCTGTGGGGTATGCGCTCGCGTCTGATGAACGATCCCGATGATGCGATCGATGTGGCCGAGCGGTGGGGTGCGCGGTATCTGTTTCCGTACGGCGACGGCGGCGCGCCATGGTACTGGTCCATCGGCCTGGGGCCGTGTCTGGACGGGCGGAGCTCCGCCGACGCCGAGGACGTCGACTTCGATCCCTTCCCCGAGCGGGTGGTCGACGCGGCGACCCGCCGAGTCCGTTTCGCCGGCTCGATCACGGGGCGCTCGGCGGTACGGGTCGGGGTGCTGCGGCCGGGCGACGCCCTGCGCGGCCTGCCCGCCGCGCCCGAATTGATCCGGGCCGCGGGTCACGCCTGGCCGTTCGGAACCAGGCAGGTCAGCAGCCCGGATATCGCTACTGATCCGGACGCAGCAGGTCGATCATCGTCGTGATCATGCCGCGTAGCGCGGGTATGTGCAGGCCGAGACCCCACCGGTTGCACTGAAAGTTCGCCGCCGCGGTGAGCCAGGATCGTTTCCCCACGGTCAGTTCACCGCGGCGCTCCACCGCGGTGAGCGCGTCGGCGGTCAGCCGGTTGTTCACGGTTACCTGTTGCAGGATTCGTCGTTCGCCGGGGTCGAGCGAGGCGATCAATTCGGGCGAGATCCGGGACAGGTGTCGAGCCAGATCCGGTGTGATCGGGTTCGGCACGACGTCGAGCGCGCTCGGTTCGGCCTGCGAGACAAGATCTCCCAGCCGACTCCAGACATCCCATACTTCCGCGGCGTCGTCGAGACTCAGCTCGAGCAGATTGTTCACCGCCGCCGCCCAGAAGCTATACCGGTCGAGAGTCATTGCCGCGGGCAGGGTTTCGTACGCGAGGAGCAGGCGCGAGTCGCGATCCCACTGCCGGTGCGCGATCGCCATCGCGGCGGGTCCGCCGAACCTGTGCTGCTCCGGTTCGTATACGGCGGGCCAGTATCCGGCGATATGCCCGTCGCCCTCGGCGGCCGCGGTCCAGTCCGACAACACCGGCGTCAGCGTCTGGTCGAGGTCGGGCCCGGCGAAACGGAGCCGCAGCCCCGGCCATTTCCGGACGAAGAAACACAGCTCGAAACGGTCCTCGCCGCGCCAAGTCTCGACCGCCGACGCCAACTGCGGCCAGGGCATGTTCGGACCGCCCGATCTCGGATCGGTCCTGATCGCGAGACGCATCTCCGACCATCGCGTCGTGCTATCCGATGCCGTCATCGTGGGTCACCACCCGCCAGTAGTCCTCGTCGTGCCAGGTCACCGCGAGCTCGCTCGCGTAGCGTTCACCGCTGTCCGCGCACGCGAGCCAGTCGCCGGGTTGTCCGTGCACTTCGATGAATTCGAGCGTCCGAGGGCGGCCGCCGATGCTGTGCCACAGCGCCGAGCACGCCAGCGGGCTGGCGGTGTCGAGGAACAGCGGCGGCGCTTCCGGATCGGATTCGATGACCGCCCAGGCGTATTCGGGAAGATCGATATCCTCGGCGCGGGCGCGCCATGCGAGATAGCGGTCGGCGTCGTCCATCGACAGCAGCTCCGCCACCACCTCCGCGTCGAGGTACCAGCGCGCCGGCGACAGCACCGCCGCCGAGGGGAGCTGGATCCGCGGCGAATACCCCGGCCCGATCGCCTCGGACAGCAGGCGACGGCACAGGAATTCCCAACCGTGCCCCAGCGCCAGACGGTGCAGCACGAAACCAACCGGGTCGGTGCCTGCGATGGCCGCAGCAGAGTTGTAGACCGGGACGAAACCACCGCCTTCGCCGTCCCGCAGCAAGGGCCGCGATTGGTGCCCGTCGCATCCAATGATCATGTTCAGCAATCGATTCGGCGTCTCGGGCGGTGCGCCGCCTCGGCCGGTCAACTCGGGGCGCACCGCAGTGTTCGGGGCGGCGGAATCGAAACCGGCCACTTCGAGCGGCCTGGCATGCGCCGGCCAGGTGTCATACCACTCCCGAATCGCCGCGCCCAGAACGGATTCGGCGAGCAGTGGACCGAAACGCGAGGCAAGGGCCATCGGCTGCGGTCGTCCCCATTCCACCCGCAGCGATCCGGTATCGGTCGTGGACAACACCACCACACCGCCGGGGCCCGGTAACGGTTCGGGCGACAGCAGCGCGGCGGGCAGGGTGTAGCTGGAACCCGCATCGGGCAACGGCCGCAGGCGTTCCCGCCACAGCCGTGCACTGTCGTGCCGATGCTGACGTAAGGTCGCGAGCGCCCCCGCCGCTATCGGATAACGCGTGACATCATGCCCCGACATCGCCAGATACGCTGTGCGACAGTCCCGGACGACATCGCCGACCGAACGTGGCGCGGCACCGGCGTCCTGCCGCCCGAGGACGAGGGTCATCGTTTGTGTGCGAAGCAGTTCCGGTCCGCCGTCGGCCGCGTAGTAGCCGAGGGTCTCGGCGATCGCCGTGCGCGCCGTGGCGATGAAGGGCGTCGCCCAGGTGGCGGTGAAGCCGGGACGGAAGTCGACCCGAATCGGCCATCGTGCGGACGTCAGGCGCACTCCGGCCCGCTGGGCGAAGGCACGCGTCTGCTGATCGATCGTCGTCAGCTGAGCGCGAAATTCGTCCAACTCGGCGACCGCCATACGCGCCGCGAGATGTTCACAGGATCCACGTAGCCGGGTGATCGTCTCCACCCACTGCACGCGGTCCTCGGCCAGCAGTCTGCCACTGACCTCATCCAACACACTCCACACATCGGCACCTGGGCGTAGAGCCAGATCGGGATGCAATGCGCCGCAATCGAAAAGCCGCTCGGCGGCAGCGACGAACAAGGACTCCGACGCCACGCCGTCGCGCTCGGATGGGGACCGATCGACGAGTCGAGCCAACACCGGCAGAATAGGCCTCGCAGCTCTGTCCGCGTACGCGTCGAGCACCGCCGTCGTCGCCGAATCCGTTGGCAGCGCAACCCATCCCGCATCGAGTCGATCGGCATTCCAGCTATGCCAGCCGTCGGCGTCCCGGTGCACGCCCGGTGCCAACCGCACCCTGGTTCGCCAGCGATACCGCGGCGTTCGGCTCATGGCGTTCAGCACCGCCTGAAAGACGGAGAGGTCAACGGTGACCCAGTAGCGCGGCGTCGCTCGGCGCAGGGTGAGCGGCGATATCCGATCGTCGGCGCGGTCGGATCGCTCGGCGCGGGTGACCGGCACGACGCCCGCCCACAACCCGTGCGGTGTGGGCCGGGTAGCCGCGCGAACGAGATGACGAAAGATGGCGAATTCGAGGCGCGCCAACCGGGTCGGGACGCGCACGGCGTCGGGAAGCTGCTGGCCCGCTCGGGCGAACGTTTGCAGTTCCCCCTCCCATAGCGCTGACAGCTCCGGATTCGCCAACAGCAGCGCCTTGCGGAAATGCGGTGTGGAGGCGGCGATCCGCAGTATTCGGCGCTGGTCGTGTGTTGCCGCCGCATACTCGCCGACGAAACAGGCCCGCAGTTCGCGCAACCGTTCCCGCGCTCGCTGCTCTTGGGCCAGAGCGTCTTTCAGGTCGGTATCGATACCCGAGCCGTCCGCCACATTCGGTAGTTCGCCGAGGCGATCGAGCGTGTCCACGGTGCCATGCACGCGGCGTTTGATGTGCAGCAGCACTCTTCTGGTCGAGGTGTCGGCGGCGCGCGGTACCGCGCGGTGCAACAACTCGACCAGATTCGCGCGATTCGCCTCGATCGCACGCTGCGCGGCGGCCACCTCCCGAGCGGCGCGCACCAATTCCGCGGCGGCAAAAGGCAACAGCGTCTCGGCGGGCAGCGCCGCACAACGCAGCACCGCCTCGGGGAACACCTGAATCCGGGTAACCAACCCGCGACCTCCCATGCCACCGTGGTCGGAATATGCGCGGGGAACCGCGATCACGACGGCGGCGCACTACATCAGCTTGCCCCGCGGCGGCGAAGCCGAACCAGGCCCGCGATTACCCAAATCTCATGGGCAGAGCTGGTCACCTACTGCGCGCGCGGGCTGCCCGAGCGCCGTTGATGTTTCAGTCACGTCGGATGGTGAGGTTTGCTGGAGTAGGTGGTCGGCATCGGTGCCGGCGAGGTTGCGGCGGATGGCGACGACGACGGGGTGCTCGGGTGCGAAGGTGCGGGTCGCGATGGACAGGGCGCGGTGCTGGTATGCGACGGCTTCGGCGTGACGTTCTTGCTGGTGTAGGAGGGTGGCGAGATTGTTGGTGAGCAGCGCGATTTCGGGGTGCTCACTCCCGAGTAGGCGTTCCTTGATGGTCAGGGCTTGCCGGTAGTGGCGCTCGGCGGTGTCGGTGTCGCCGAGTGTCTGTTCGATGGCCGCGAGGTTGTGGAGCTGGACGGCGATCTCGTACTGGCGCGGTGGGCGGGCGGCCCGGCAAATGGCCAGGGCCTCGTGCAGCAGGGTGCGGGCCTCTTCGTGGCGGTCCTGGCCGGCCAGAGCGGCGGCGAGGACGGCGAGGTCTTGAGCGAGATCCACCGGGTTGGTATGTGATCCACTGCGGCGGGTGTCGACCGCGCGGCGGGCATGGGTTTCGGCGTCCAGGTAGTCACCACGGGCGTGGGCGAGTCCGGCCAGATTGTGGCTCAGGGCGGCGAATTCGGCTGGGGTGGCGCCTGTTTCGTCATAGAGCTGCCGGAGCCGGGCGTACTGCTGTGCCGCTCGGTCGAAGGCGCCCAGCTCCTTGGCGGTGATGCCGAGCTGAGTGAGCACAGCGGCCGGCAACGCACCGCCGGCGGCCTCGGCCAACGGCCGCGCCCGGCCGAGGGCATGCTCGGCCTGCCAGTAGTCGCCAGTGCGGCGATGGCAATCGGCCAGCGCCACCAGGACCCGGGCAAGCAGCCGGTCCCGCTCTGCGGTCTCCGGTATCTGTTCGAGCCATCGCGCGGCGTCGGCCAGATGCGCTGTCGCGGCCGGGTATTCGGCGCGGTCCAGCTCGATCCCGGCCACCGTCAGCGCCGCCTCGGCATCCAGCAGCGTGGGCCCCGACGAGGCGGCCCTGGCCAGCCGCAGTGCGCGGCGACCGTGCCCGACCGCCTCGTCGAGATCACCTTTCGACTGCCAGTAGCGGGCGAGCTGCAACCGTCGCCGGATACACCCCGCCCGCCACCGATACCGAATCGACATCACTACCGGACCCGTACCGGCTCACAGTGATTGGCCGCAATTCGGTCGACGATGTCGGCGACGGTGGGGCTGAACAGTGTGGTCAACAGCCCACTGACTCCCACCGTCGACATCAGGAGCCGAATGACACTACTCATGACGTGTTTCCTCTCAGATTGCTTGCCCCGCTATAAGGTTCGCAACGGCTCGCAATGGTTGACCGAGATTCCGGCGGCGGCCGGACCGATCAGCGCGGCCAACAACCCGCTGACTCCCGCTGCCAACACCAACAGCCGATTGATACTTCGCATGACATACTTCCTCTCGGATTGACTTGCGCCGCTACAGGGTTCGCAACGGCTCGCAATGGTTGACCGAGATCACGGCGGTAGCCGGAACGATCAGCACGGCCAACAACCCGCCGATTCCAGCCGCTAACACCAGCAGCCGATTGATATTCCTCATGACATATGTCCTCTCGGATTGAATTGCGCTACTACCTACTTCGCAGCAGCTCGCAGTGATCGACTGCGATTCGTTCGAGGATTGGCTCTCGCCGCCGGCCTCAGCAGCCGATTGGTGTTCCCAATGACGTGTCTCCTCTCGGACGGTCTTCCGACTCGGCCTGCCGGTCGAGAACCGCGCGACTAGGTGTCGCCCGATTCCGCCGGTTGCGCGGATCGAACCAATTGTCAGGACTCAACGATCTCTGCAAAAGCGATTCACACCTGACCCGGTCCATGAATGTCGGTCATGGGTTTCCGGATCGATGGCGAGATTCATTCCGTCACTTCGGAACGTGTGCCCAGAGCTCAGTCTTTCCGCCTCGTGCCGCCGGCCATAGGGTCCTACGGTATGCCCGACCGAGTCGTTCGGCCCCACCCGTGGCGCCTGGGCGTCGGTCAGAATCCGAATGAACCGCTCGGTGGCCGCTGGGGCGAGGGAGCCGAGGGATTCGGTTGCGCAGGGGCGGGATTGGCCGGTGCGGGATTGGCGGACCCCTGATGCGGTTTCGCGCCCGCGAGCGGGGCGCCGCCGACGGTGACCGTGAGGTCGCCTTGGGAGAACGCTTGGCAACCCCAGGTCACGTGATAGAAACCGGCGGGGACGTCGGTGTAGGTGACAGTTGCCGAGGCGTGTGGTGGCACGCGCAGCGTGACGGTGTCGAAGTACACCGGCCCGGAGGCGTGCGCCGAGCAGGTGGTGGCGTCGATGTCGTTGTCCTGGAAGGTGAACGTCAGCGTGTTGGTACCGGGTGTCGCGACCAGTGGCACCACCGCCGCGGCAGTTCCGGCCCCGAACAGCACCATCGCCG
Organism: Nocardia sp. NPDC046473; assembly: GCF_040645995.1. NCBI lineage: Bacteria > Bacillati > Actinomycetota > Actinomycetes > Mycobacteriales > Nocardiaceae > Nocardia > Nocardia sp. NPDC046473. The sequence goes on along the minus strand of NZ_JBEYZJ010000005.1, from coordinate 315,406 downwards.
ACGTGGCGACTCCCAGGACAATCGATCCGGCATACGCCCTCATTTGCTGCATTTTCATCCGATCGGAGAAATGGATTATTCGAGATCGTCGCAGCTCGATCATTGTTGGGCTGCAATCGGATTCGACGGTACGCGCCCTGAATTCGGCGTGGTGTCCGTCGTTCGCCCGACACCACGACGCCCACCGAGCCCGCCTGGTAGATCTACGGTCGAAAACCGTTCGGTGTCGGGCGAACAACGGATACCGGGCGATAGCCGACCGCTCCTACACTTCGGTATACCTTGTGCCCCTCTTTCTTCCGTGCACGGGGCACCGGAAATGACGGATACGATGGGTGGGTCGGATGATTCGCGGCGATATCGGGGAGGTTCGACGGGATTTCCCGATGCCACCTCCGCCACCGGTCGCGCGCCTTTCCAGAGCGATGCTGGTTTTCCTGGTCGCGTCGGCGCTCATGCTGACCAGCAGTGTGGTGGTCGTCTTCTTGAGTCCGCATACCACCGGTGGACCCGCGCACGCTCCGGGAACTGCTCAGACGCCACAGCAGTCGGAGTTCAGCGCCGCCCCGAGCAGGCTGGTGACCAAATGCGGGAGGGTCCCCACTATCCGGCCGGTCGAATACCGCACCGACAGTGGCGGACTCATCGTCAAGATGGAGATCAAGGCGACCTGCCCCGGCGGCGATATCGTCTCTTCGGACCGGATGCGCATCACCGTGACCACCAACGGACAGACGGTGGCCTCCGGATATTTCGACTTCGCCGATGCGCCGATGTATTTGCCGCGCACCGACACCTCGGTCGGCGGTATCACGATAACGCGGGAATTCGAGTATCCGGTCGGCAGCTTCTGGCGGTTACCGAATTCGCTCGGCACGTCATCGGGCGCTTCGGGTGTCACCGCCACGGTGATCGCATCCGGTGACCAATTGGTCGAATGTGAGGAACAGAGCCGAGGTCACGCTCCCGACAGCGCCGAGATACCCGCCACGTCGACTGTGAGCAGCCCGCTCGCCGCCACCGCTGCCGCGCCCCCGTCGCGTACCGATACCGAAGCCGCGAGTCTGGACGCCCTGCGCGCTCAGGCCGAGGCCGATCGACCGTTCGTCGCATCAGGTCTCGCCGATCGGTGGGTCGCGCAGCTCTCCTCGAAACGTCCTGGGCTCGTCGCGCCCGATGTGGACGGACGGATAGTGCAGTGGAACGCCACCGAAATTCTGAACCAGCATTTGCGATTACGGCTGATGTATCCCGAAGTGCGGCTGGTGTGGAGCGACGAGTGGCGCACCTTCGACCTCGCGGGTTGGTGGGTGACGATCGCCGGTGTCACCTTTGCCGGTCCCGACGCCGCGAATGGCTGGTGTGACGGCCACGGGATCGCCGTGGACGAATGCTTCGCCAAGCTGGTCAGCGATACCCGCGATTCGTCCGGCACCACCAAATACCGCCGATAGCAGGGCAGTGGAGGAATACTGTGCACACATCCGCACCCGCCGGACCGCCGCCCAGTGGCGCAACCGCGATCACGGCGGCGATCCTGGCACTGCTCGGCGGTCTCGTCGCACTGCTCGGTCTCGTCGCGTTCCTGGCCGCGGCCGCACAGGTCGGCATGGACAACGCGCTGCAGATGTCGAGTTTTTTCGGCCCGCAGTGGTGGCGGCAGCTGGTCGTCGGCGGTGAGATCAGCAACGCTGTCACCGCTTTGCTGCTCCTCGGTGGCGCGGTCCAACTGCTGCGACACAAAATGGCCGGTCGCACCATGATCATCTGGGGTTGCCTCGTCGTCATTGCCGGGAACATCATCGGCTGGATCGCCGCGCAATCGACGAGCAGCTCGTTGCGCACCTCGCTCGACGATTTGACCCAGGGCACGGATGCGAGCGAACTCGACTCGGCATTCCGCAACGCGGCGCTGATCACCGGCGGGCTTGCCCTTGTCCTGCTGGCGTTTCCGGTACTGACCCTGTTGCTCGCGGCCGCGCGGTCGACGCGCACATGGTGCCTGGCCGGGCCTTATCGACCGGCATATCCGGCTACCGGTCCGTACGCCGTCGTATCGCCGCCGCGGGCACCCGCCTTCCGTTACCCACCGGTCCCGCCGCCCATCGCGCCACACCCGGCCCCACGGGTCGACCTGCGCAAAGCCCCGGCAATCACGCCTTTGACAACCTTGCTCAGCGACATCCCCCTTGCCGATCGCGTGCGCGACGGCGCCGCACTGACACTGTTCATCGGCGCACTGTTTCTCCGATGGAACCGCGACGTCGCGCTGTCCGCCGGTGACGGCCCGGCCTACCTGCTCGCGCTGATCGTGCTCTCGACCGCCCTCGCGATCGGTGCGGTGGCATTGCCGTATCTGTCCAAGATCGGCGCGCTCGGTGTCGTCGGCGGCATCGCACCGATACGTACCCTTCGAATACTCGCTGTCACACCGTATCTGGTTCTGCTCGTGCTGCTTTCGATCACCGATCTGATCGCCGCCGGATACTTCCTCGATGCTTCCGCGCCGCAGAATCCCGGCGTCGGACCGGCCGTGTGGTGGGGGGCGGCGGCGGCGATTCTCGCTCTGCAACCGCGAGCCGCCATCCCGGGGAGTGGTTCGACGCGACCGTGGTTGGTTGTGCTGCGACCTGCGATATGGGTTGCGGCCGGGTTGAGCTTGTGCTCCGGCCTGCTGGCGCTCGCCGCTCTCGCGGTCGACACTGGGGCGCAAGACATCTCGCAGCGGACGGTGCAGGCTGTGGCGTTCGCGCTGACGTCGATGCTCGCGGTCACCGTGGCCACCCTTGCCGGTGCGGGGCTGCGGGTGGACTTCGGGGCATGGCGGCTCACTGTCGCGGCCTACGGTTCGACGGCACTCGCCGCGGGACTCCTGGTCTCGCATTCAGCGCATGGCGGGGTCGAACGATTCGGCAGCGGTTGGTATTTCGCGCTCACGGCGTGGTGTGTCGCGGCAGCCGCCGCGTTCGTGGCGGGTGGTGCGCCGTTCGATTCGGAGGACGGCACGCACGCCGGCTACACCTGGCTCGTGGCGGGACGCAATACGCTGATTATCGTCGGGATCTGGACGGTGGTCGACGGTTTCGCGACGGTGCTCCTGTTCGCGTTCGGATTGACCGAGGTTGTCGCCGCCGTGGTCGTCGCGGTCGCAGCGGTGCTCGCCGGTGCGGCGGCATTCACAGGGGCGCAAGCGATTCGGGTGCGGCGGCAACCCGGTGTCGATCCGCGGCCGTCGCGCGAAGTCGTACTCTGCTGGTGCGGCGTCGCAGTCATCGGCACCGCCGTTCGAATGATCGGGCAGGCGCTGGCAGGCGGTGTATCGGTCACCACGGCGGATCTGGTGGTCGCAGGCTTGCCGATCACCGTTGCCGTCGCGATCGTGGCAGCCGGCCCGGTCCGGGATCTGTACGCCGGAATCCCGTTGTTCGCCGGTGCTCTGGAGATACCGGGGGCGACTCGAGCACCCGGTGCGAACCCGGAATGAGGGGACGTTCGCGCCTGCGAATCCCGACGATCGAGGTGGGGCAGCGATGTCCCCGGCATACCTATGCGGGGATGCTGGTGTGGTTGGATCCAACCTCGTACAGGAAGGCAGGGAATGCACATTCGGAGGACAGCAATCGGCGGTACGGCGGTGCTCGCCGCGGTCACCGCGCTCGGTATCGGCACGGCCGGTCCGGCGACCGCGGCATCCGCGAGCTTCGCCACCATGACGACCATGGGCAGCATCTGTCTCGGCGGAGTCAACAGTTATGTGTGGAACCACGGTGCGGGCGGGGTCCTCGGCGGCCAGATCGCCTTCGATCTGTGGACTCCCACACTCGGCCAACCGTGCACGGTCGCGGTGTCGGTGAACTGGCGAAATCTCGACAGCGGCGCGAACGGCGCCTTCACGAGTGTGGTCACCGGTAACGGATCCTTCGAATCCCGCTCGCAGCAGTTCGAATTGCCCACCGGCCCGGGCCGGGTATCTCTTTCACTCACAACGGATCGGCCGCACATTCCCGTGGCAGATACCGAGATCAGCGTTCCGTGACCCACGGTTCTGCCGTCCAGCGCCCGCCGTGTGCGGCCTCCCGCGATGCGGGCCTGGCGGCAGAACCGGACATCGTCCGACTGATCGGAACGCCGGAACCGAGACGCCAAGGGACATAGCCATTACCCCGTTCCAGGGTCGTTCGACACCGGCCGAATGACTTTCGCCCCTTTGCACAGCGCAGCGCGCAACGGCACAGTAGATCCGTGTCCGTGGTAGCCACGATGTTGAAGTCCAGAGCACGCACCGGGTCCCTTTACTCCCCCGGTTCGAGTCGATCGACGCTACGGCGGGGATCGGTCCAACTGGGTTGCGCACTGGGTATTTTCGCGACCGTAGCGATGGTGAGCGTCACGACCGCACCGAGTGCCGCAGCCAGGGTTACCAGCTTGGCGGCCGCGCCCGGTATGAGCTGGGGCCCGGCTACTCCATACGGGACGAACTGCACCTACACGCTGACCGCGACGGTCACCAACCCGAATCCGGTGGCGTTCTACGATTTCGGACCAGAGTCGACCTTCGCCCCGGACCGCTACAGCCATCCCACCGCGGGCACCACGACCGTGCGCTGGACCCCGACCCAGCCGGGCAGGCACCGGATCATGGCCTATCAAACCTTCACGGGCGGGCCTGCGATGGATACCGCTGCGCTGGACATCCAGGTCGGCACCGGGATCAACACCGGCTCCGCATGCATCGTGCCGTCATAGGCTCCCCCGTTCCGGCACCGCGTTTCGGCGCGGTTCGACGATGTGGCCGCCCTGCTGCGCTGAATGTGGTGCTCGCTGGGTAACGGCGACAAACGGTTCCTGGTCGCAGGAGACGTAGGCGGTGTGGCCGGTATCCTGGTGGTTGAGCCTCTGCGTCCTAGGGCATGTGGGGCAGTACTGAGCGGGTTGGATTCGAAGCAATGCAGCGGCGGGTGGGGGCACGCCCCGAAGACGGTGACGCCGTTCCGATTGCGGTCGTGGCAGCGCTGCAGCACAGTGGACGTAGCGACAACTGGCGCAACGCCTTCTACATCGGTCTCGATTGGGGGATCATCGCGCTCGCCATCGCCATCCCCGAGTACTTCAACAGTTGGTCACTGTGGTTGCTTGCGGTGGTGATCATCGGCAGCCGGATGCGCGCATTAGCGAATCTGATGCACGAAGCGGCGCATCGCAAGTTGTTCCGGAGCCGGTCGATCAATGACGCTGTGGGAGCGGCGCTGTGCGCGTGGCCGATACTCGTTGATTATCAGACCTATCTGACTCGGCATCGTCGCCATCACGCGCGGCTGTGGTCCGAGCGCGACGATCCGGACTTCGACTTCTTCCGCCGGACCGGTGCCGAATATCAGACGTCCGACCAGATGTCGTTCCGCCGGTTCGCACTGATCCACATCGCGTACGGCCTGTTCACCGTATGGTCCCCGGTCCGGCTATGGCATGGCCTCGGCCGCGGCAGTGGGCTGGCGATCCGGCTGCTGGGCGCTGCGGCAGTAGCCGCCGCGGTGACACTGGCGACGCGACAACTTCCGATTCCGCTGATCGCGTTCTGGGCGGTGCCGTGGATCACGACGTTTCAGAGTTTCACCTATTGGGCCGAACTCGGTGAGCACGCGGGGTTGCGCGCGAGGGGCCGAAAGTGGGGTAGCCGCAACTGGTTTGGGGGACGGCTCACCCGAACGTTGATCGGCCCGCATTCCGACGACTCTTACCATCTACTGCACCATTGGTTTCCGACCGTTCCACATTATCGGCTGAAAAGTCTGCACCGAGTATGCCTGCGGCAATGGTCCCGATACCGAGAGCATCAGCGGTGTGGAGGCTTCTTCCTATCCACGGCACGGGGACGGTCGGTGCTCTATGACGTGTGGGCCGGCGGTGCGATCGATTCCGAAGCTGACAACATTCGCATGTAGACGTTGTCGGCGGGTGCGTTTTCGGTCAACCTGTCCACCAATGCCCGATGCGCGGCATCGACGGTCTCGTCTGTCATGCAGCTGAGCGCGTCGAGAGTGAACAAGACGCAGGTGGCCGATCCGCTCAGTTGGGTTCTGCGACACTGACGCCAGTTCCATCGGCGGCAGGTGACACCGCGCGTATCGCGCCAGACGACCTCGCCCGGTTCGGGATACTCCGTCACCGATTCGCCGTTCGCGATGGTCTCGAACGGCTCGGTGCCCGCCGCGACAGACAGCCGAGGCGAGCCGTGGAAGCCGGCCACATTCTCGCCACCGATCGGGATGAGAAAGTCCAGCGATACCGAGTTGTAGATATCGGTGATCCGGTCGCCCCTGGGCACTCCGCCGAGCGCGCGCCGCAGCAACGCCTCGGCCGCGTAGATGATCAGTCGTGCGCAGGTGCCTGCCAGGTCAGCGTGACCTTCAGGTGCCCCTCCATGCCGGTCCGCGCGATAATGGCACCCGCCTCGGCGCTCAACGTCACGCCGAACTCGATCTCGATATTCTCCGGGCCATCGACGGCATCGCGAAATCCGCGCACGGTCTCCGCCGCTGCCTGACGCACGCTCGACAACGCTGCGGCCAGTGACGTCGCCACGGCGTCAACCGTCTTCCCGGCCCGGGAGGTCAGGTTGACACCCTCGGCCGTCTGGGCCGCAATGAGTACGTGACTACCGTCTTCCAGTGCGTATCTGATGAGTTCGGACATAGGTATCCGGTCCTTCCACGGATTGGACAAGTGCGCACATCGCTACGGTGCTGTGACCGGTCGTAGCGCGATGGAATGCTCGACGGTCCAACTCCGGGTGTTCCAGGCCCGCACCACCCCCTCGTATCCCCCGGAGTACAACAAGCGGCCGTCCGCGCAATAACAGGCGCCCATCACGAAGTCCTCGTGCGGCAGCGTTGCCAGCAATTCCCCGACACCACTGGACCACACCTTGACGGTCTTGTCGTCGGAGCAGCTGACCAGGTGCGCACCATCAGGTGCGTACGCGACGTCGTTGATCATGTCGGTGTGTTGTGTCGACCGCCATTCCGGCCGCAGTTCGGCCGTGTTCCAGACGATCAGCTCGCCGGTCCAGGATCCGGTTGCGATCTGCCGGCCGTCGGGCGATACCGCCATGCCGCGGATCGGTTCTTCCTGGGCCTCGAGACGGTCGCCACCGACCGAGTGCCAAATCCGCACAGTGCGATCGGTTCCCGCGCTGACCACCATGCCGCTGACGGGGTCGATGTCGATGGCGTGGATGCTGTCGGTGTGGCCGGTGAGGTTCTCGCGATGGACTCCTCCTGGCAGGGTGTATATCGCGATGTCACGTCCGTATCCGCCGCACAGGAGCGCATCGTCGTCACCGGCGAATCGGACCGCGTTGACCCGCTCGCCCGTATCCAGTTCCAGTACAACGCGATAGGACGGCACGGAGCGCACCAGAACGCGCCCATCCCAGCCACCGGATGCCATCAGATGTCCGTCGCGGCTATAGGCAACGCACCGTACCCAATCGCGGTGCGAGTCGAGTTCGGCGAACGGTTGCAGGTCTGCGGTGAACACCCGCACAACGCCGTCGGCGCACGCCGCAGCGACATGTTCGCCGCCGACAGCGATCTGGAACACGATCGGCTCGTCCCCAATGGTGTCGCCCACGCTCATCTGCACATCCATGCACAATCCACGCAGGAACGTATTGTTGGTCCGATCCAGCGAGTACGCCTTGATCAGCCGCAGGTCGTCGGCCCCGAGCAGCTGGCCGAGGAAAACTCCCACCTCGAATTGCACTGCCCGCGGCCACAAATCCATGTGCGGCCACTGCGATAGATACCGCGCCAACTTTTTGGCGACGAAGAATTCCATGAACGACTTGTGCGCAAACCGGTAGTTGCCATGCGCGTCGCGCGCCAGAAACGAGCAGGCACGGATGTTGACGTCGACGCGATCAAGCCATTCACCGTTGCGACGGCGCCCCTCCGAGAAGTAGCTCGACACCGCCTCGGACAGCTCCTCGTGCGAGATCGACAGTCGATCCTCGCGATACATGCGCCAGGCCAACTCCTCGGCGAACAGCTCACGCTCGTGGGTGGTCACCTCGGATCGGTCATCGTCACGATCGAGCCAGAACTTGGTGTAGACGTCGTAAAGGCTCGCCGAGGTTACCTCGTCCCGTGAGCGCATCGCGAACAGTTCCTCGAGCGAATTGACCATGATGTTGGCCAGGATCGGCGTTCTCGCCAGATCGGCAAGATTGTAGATCGTCTGCATGCGCAGCCATTGCTCGCGATAGTTCGCCGAATGCCGCGACATCAGATCCAGTAACCGTGACTCGTCGTACTTGCTCAGCTCCAGGATTCGAAAATCGCGCCGGTGATGCATTTCTCGCATCAACGGCGTCATATTCTTGGGGGCCAGCGTGGCAAGAGATTGGTGTTCGCTGCGGAAATAGTGTGTGCGGCAGGTCAGCACCACCTTCGCCCGTCCTGCGGCGAGATGGCTGATCTGGCTGAACAGTTGCAGGACCCCACGCCGGTCGAGACGGTCGGCGACTTCGTCGAACCCGTCGACGAACAGCACGAAGCGGCCGTCGCGCATCATGATGTCGACCGCGGTCGCGTCCGCGCTGCGGATGCCGTATTCGTTCAGCACGTCCTGGACGAACCCGCGGACTCCCACGCGCGGGTCCAGATCCCGCAACGGAACGAACAGCGGAATTCTCGTCGCCCTCGGATTCATGAGACAGATCTTGGCCAGCTCATAGGTCAGGCGCAGGCACAACGTGGTTTTGCCGGTGCCGTAGTCACCGAGGAAGGACAACAGGCTCTGCTCGTCGTCATTCAGGAACTCCGTGAAAGCCTCTCGGGCGCTGACATATTCGTTACCGGAGACCGGATCGATGCAGCCGATGTCGATGTAGTAGCGGTACAGGTCGCACCACCTGAATTGCTCGATCACCGGGACTCGGTGCACATCGGCGAACTCATGAAAGTTCTCGAAGTCGTAGACGACATCGCGCAGATAATCCGAGCAATCGATCAAGCGGCCTTCGAGCTCGTTGAAGGACAACAGTTCCACACCCATTGCTTCGATCCCCGCGCGCGGGTCCGGCACCCGCCCACCCTGGACGACGAGAAACGCTTTGTCCCGTTTTTCCTGTACCGCTACCGACTTCAACGAGAGCACCGCGTGCTCGAGGTCCTCGTCCCACCTACTCGGCTCACGGTCGAAACAGCCCACGACAATGCTGATCTGGGTGATCCCCAAGCGAAGGTCGGCGAAGAACGACGGCAGCCGCGCGATGTCCGGGCGGCGGCTCGAATCGACCCGATATCCCATGGACTGGAACAGCAGCGCTGTGTGGTCACGGAAGCGCGCGTGGCTGGTGGTGATAATGGCCTCCAACTCCGACCACCGCTGGGCGGCGCTGACGATAGGGATGGCGAACCCTACCCCGCGGTCGTCGAATTTGGCGTTAACCAACGCGAAGACCTTGCCGCTACGCGTGTTGAGCAACGGCGCTCCGCTGAGCCCCCGCTGTACATCGGTGTCGCACACCACGATCAGCTGCTGCTCCCGCAGCCGGATGTCCCCGGTCACCCGGCCGATCACCGGATATCCGGAGGAGAAGTGCTCCTGATACTGATAGCCGTACGACCAGACGGTGTCGCCGACCTGCCACTCCGAACCCAATTCTGCCGCCCGGCGATTCACCGCCTCTTCGAGGTGCAGCACCGCCACGTCCGCGTCCGGGTCAGACAGATCGAAGCATAGTTGCGCTGGTATCACGTGCTCGTCACCGTCGAAACGCACCCGCAACAGTTGGTCGAAAGCCTCGACCACATGCCAGCATGTCAACACGTATCCACGCGGTGAGGCCAGAAATCCGGTCCCCAAGGTAATACCGCTGCGACACTCGACGCGCACTATTGCCTGTTTGAGAATCTCGCTGTCCATCGGCCCCACCAGCCGCGGGCACGTCCCGCCTCCACACATCGTGACACAGCCGCTCGGATGCCGAGGGCATCCCGATCGAACTCAATCCCGTTCTAGCGCGGGGTTCAGCTTGCTCATTCGGCGCAGACCGGCGGGAACCGCACCGGCAAGGTCGCGAGCGCACGGTGGAACGGCCCCGGCCGCCAGGCCAATTCGGCTGCGGGGACGGATAATTCGAGGTCGGGCAGGATGTCCAGTAGCTGGTCCACGGCTTCCTGAGCGACCAGGTACGCGGCGGAGCGCGCTGGGCAAGCGTGCGGCCCCGCACTGCATAACCGCCTTGCTCCTCGACCACACACTCCCCTACGAAAGCCCCGTTGGATATGCAACGCGTTACTCCGAGAGCAGGCGAATGCCAAGGGCGGTAATGGCATACCGCACGTTGCGCCCCGATCGCTCCCGAGCGATGAGCCCGCTGTCGCGCAGTACGCGCAGATGCTGCGACACCGCGCTGGGCGTGACACCGAACATCCGAGCCAAGTCCCCGGTCGTCGCGGGAGATCGCAACGTTTCGAGCAGTTCGGTCCGCACCCGGCCGAGTAAGCGGACCGTGCTGGCCGCGGGCGTCTGCGTGCCCGCAGTCCACAGCGCTCCGATACCTCTTGCTGGATACCGCACTGTGGTCTGAGTGGACGTGCTCTTCTTGATCAGCACTTCGGGAGAGCCGAGAACGACGGGGATCAGGACAAGCCCACCCGGTCCGAGGTTCACCGGACGTTCGGTCCGTGGTCGCCGCAGCAGCAGCCGACCGTCGCGCCACTGCAGATCCGGGTGCAGGTCGGCGAACAACTTCTCGGCGCCACCGGCGACCAGCTGCTTGGCGCGATAACTGACGTCGGCATCAAGGACCGCCCGGATACGTGACCAGTGCGGGGCGACGAGGCGGTCATGTGCCGCAAGCAATTCCGCCGCGATCGCACGCAATCCGGCGGCCGGCCGGACGGCGAGCGAGGCGACGCTCCCCGGAAGTGTCTCGCCGAACACGTATCGTAGGCTGGCCCGCACCTGCCCGGCGCTGGTGCGTTGCAACGCAGCCAGATCATCGGTGATAGCTGACTCGGCGCCCACCGGTGCGGGGACCAGAAATTCGGGCCAGCTCGCGCGCACGTTTGCGATCAGCGGCCAGGTGAGTGGCAGGTCGAGTGGATCCCCGGCGAGCTCGTCGGCCGCCCATCGCAACCAAGGCAGGTTACTGGCCCGCCGCTGGTGGCCCGCGAGTTGTTGCAGCCCGGACACCGTCTCCGACAGCGGCGAGATCGCGAAGCGCGTAGCCGCCAGCTCGGCAACGCCAAGATCGATCCGCAAGGTCATCATTCGAGTGTGTAGCACTGACCTAAATACTGTCGCGACGGCGCCGAAACCCAGACGATCTCGAGATGACCCGGACAAACGTTGCGCCACGCCTGTCTCGCGCCTACTGGCGGTCCTGGTGGGCGGCGGGTATCAGCAACGTCGGCGATGGCGCCTTCGCCGCAGCAGTTCCGCTGCTGACAGTGACGATCACCCACGACCCTCGACTCATGTCGCTCGTGGCTGCCGCGATGTATCTGCCCTGGTTGCTATTGTCGCTGCACGCAGGCGCCCTGATAGACCGGCGCGATCCGGTCGGCCTGATGTGGCGCTCGCAAGCGATCCAGGCGGTAATCGTCGGTGTCGTCGCAGTCCTTGCCGTCGTCGGCCACGTCGACATCTTTGTGCTGGTATGCGCCGCCTTCGGGTTGGGGGCGTGCGATGTCGTTTTCAGCATCGCGGCACAGGCCAATCTGGCGGACATTGTCGCGAAGTCGTTGCTACACAAGGCGAATGGCAATCAGCAGACGGCGGTAACGGTCGGCAAGCAGTTCCTGGGACCACCGTTGGGCGGTCTCCTGTTCGCCGTTGCCGCGGCGCTGCCGTTCGGGCTGGATGCTGTCACGTTTGCTGCGTCCGCCGTGTTGGTGTCGACACTGCCCAGGCGGCGCAGGCCGGTGGTCGAGCATCGACCGATCGCGGACGGCTTGCGCTGGCTGGCCCAGCACCGGCTGCTGCGCACACTCGCAATCCTGCTCGGTGTCAACGCTTTCTGCGGGCAGGTCGGCAACGTAGTGCTCGTCTTGCTCGCGACTCAGACGTTGCGGATCGACACCGCCGGCTATGGTCTGCTGCTCGCTTGCGCCGCGATCGGCAGCGTGCTCGGCGGTCTGCTCAACGCACGCATCATCGAAAAGATCGGCGCACTTCCCGCGCTGCTCACCGCACTCGGCACCAATGTCGTTGTCTTCGTTGGCATCGGACTGAGCCCGAACGGGTTCGTGCTGGGCAGCATGCTGGCGGTCAACGGCTTCGTCGTCACGCTCTGGAACATCGTGGTCATCAGCCTCCGACAGGAAACCGTGCCGACCGAGCTGTTCGGACGGGTCAGCAGCGTCTACAAGATGGTCGGTTGGGGACTGATCCCGCTCGGCGCACTGACCGGCGGACTGGTGGCACATCTGCTCGGACTGCGCGCGCCGTATCTCGCCGCCGGCGGACTCCGCGGGATCGCGTTACTACTCGCGGCGCCCACCCTGTTCCACGCGATGCGTGACCAGTCTCGGCTCGCAACAGACGCCGATTCGGACTCTCCTGATCGAGATGTGCTGTCCGCGTAGGTTTCAGTGATTCATGCGCCCTGACGAACCGTCGGCCAGCGACCAGTTGTGGATGTCTGCCAGCGAGGTCCGGCGAAACCCGCTGGTAGACAGCGGTTCTCGGCGGTCAGGTCGGATTAGGATCTGGCTGAGGGAATCTGCGGACCTTCCCTTCCCCCTTGCCTACAGTGACGCAGACATCCCCTGAATTAGAGGGTTAGCGCGTTCGCGATGGTATCGATCTTCAAGCGATTTAGCGGCCGGATTGCGCAAGCAGCGCCGACTGGCCAAATCGGTATCCCGAACAGTCAAGGGCTCCAACAACAGACGACGCGCGGTGGCCCGGTTGGGTCGCCATCACACACGTGTGCGCAACACCGTGGTGCGCAGATCAGCGCGGCCGAGGCTCCGACGGGAGTGCACGGTCGATCTCGGACATATGCTCCTCGGCCCACGCCCGGAGCGCGGCGAGTGGCACCTCGAGTGACAGACCCAAATCGGTGAGCCGATAGTGCACCCGCGGTGGCACTGTCGGCTCCACCCGCCGGGCGACGAGACCGTCCTGGGTCAGACCTTGCAGAGTGACCGACAGCATCTTCTGCGAGACGCCGGGCATCCGACGCCGCAGCTCGGCGAAACGCACCTCGCCGGGAGCGGCCTCGGCGAGCAGCTTGACGACCATCGACACCCACTTGGTACCGATACGGTCCAGCAGATGACGCGTCGGGCATTTCGGGTCGAACACATCGCCACGTTCGCCGACGGAACGGGTAGTCACCTGGAACTCACCACCTGAGGTAAAAGTGCCTTCTTGGCACCGAGATTAACGGTACCTAGCCTCAGTTGGTAACTGATGGTTACCACCTAGGAGAATTCAGTGACTCTGCCCACTATCTCGTTGCGGCACATCGCAACCAACAACATCCGGACCGAAGTCGCGATTGCCGGCGAAGGGCCCGCGGTGTTGCTACTGCACGGATTCCCGCACACCTGGCAACTGTGGCGCGAGGTGATCGGCCCACTCGCCCAACAGCATCGAGTCATCGCACCGGATCTGCGCGGCCTCGGCGCGGCCACCCGCGCGACCGACGGCTACGACGCAGGCACCCTGGCCGCCGATGCCGAAGGGCTGCTCGACGCACTCGACGAGCCTGCCGCGACAATCGTGGCGATCGACGCGAGCACACCGGCCGCGTTCCTGCTGGCCATGCGCCGCCCCGAGCGAGTGCGAAGGCTGGTACTCATGGAATCGCTGCTGGGCGCGCTGCCCGGCGCCGAGGGTTTCCTGGCCGGCGGCGCACCTTGGTGGTTCGGCTTCCATTCGGTGCCCGGCCTCGCCGAAACCGTGCTCGCCGGAAACGAATCCGACTACATCGACTGGTTCCTCACCACCGGCACCCACGGCCGCGGCATACCCGATGAAATCCGTGACGCCTTCGTCGCCGCCTACACCGGCCCCGACGCACTGCGCTGCGCATTCTCCTACTACCGAGCCATGCCCACCAGCGCCCGCCAGCTCGAGCAAGCCGCCGCAACCGGCAGACTGACCGTCCCCACCATGGCCATCGGCGCCCACCCCGTCGGCGACGCCCTCGAGCGCCAACTGCGCCCGATCACCGACAACCTGGTCGGCCACGTGATCCCCGACTGCGGGCACATCATTCCATTGGACGGCACCACACAGCTACTCGATCTCTTGACTGATTTCCTTGCCGCCGAAGACAAGTCAGCGCTCAAGTCAACAAGCCTCGGCGGCAACGCGATTCACAACTAGCTGAACCGACCACGGTCGAGCACTGCCTGCCCATCTCACCAACGAAGGGCACCGCCGCCTCGCCGCGGCACGCGCCGCCTTCTACGCCATCGATCAACGCATGGCCGACGCCGCACTCGAGCAGCATCGCGCCGAATTCCTCGCCGACCTCGACCGTATGGCGGCCGCACTCGACCGGTGAAAGGGTTTGTGCGCCATGCACACTGACGTGGCAGTGATCACCAGCCCCGCTCAGCAGCTTTCACGTCGCCCGCCGCGATAGCCTGCACCAAATCGGCGTGATCGGTATGGGTTTGCGCGGCGTACTTTCGGGCAAAGTCGAGAATCCCGGCGGCGAACGCCGCACCTTTTCCGATGTACGCGTCGATCGCCTCGGGTTCGCCGCTGCGGGCGTGTGATTTGGCCAGCGCCGCGCCACACGTCTCGGCGAACTGCGGCAAGTAGCCCGCGATCTTACTACCGCTGGGAATTATCTTCATGTCGCGGAATTGTCGTGCGTAGTAGTCGATCCCCGTCCGCACGTACGTGACCGAGAAAGATGTCGCTCGCGGATTGCATCAACCGCTGACCGACACAGACCCGCTCGCCATGGTTGCCGAACGCGCTCGCGCCGAGGAATTCCTCGTACACCGAGGCGGTCGCCTGCTTCATCTGGAAGAACACCAGCTCCCCGCTGTCGCCCTCCATGAGATGCAGGTAGACGCGCATGCCGACGCTCCCGACCCCGACCACCTGCTGGACCGTATCCAGCCGGGAGAATCGCCCGACGAGCCGAATCAGATGGGGCGGGATCGACGCCAGATATGTGTCGAAGATTTGTTCGTACACCCTGATCTCATCCGCATCGGTCAGGCTGACATGGCGGCGTTTTATCGGATCTTCGGCGATACGACGCTGCCCGTTCTCTTCGGTGACCAACTGACGAGCCGTACCCTCTTGCGAGCGCTTCTTGCTCGCCTTGCCGATCGTCTTTTTCGCGTCCTTGGCGAACTGCGAGGTGAGGTGTTGCAACGGCACATCCGCGGTGATCCGGTCGTACCACACCTCCAGCTCACCCGAATTGGCGTAACGGCGCATCGCCGAGCGATAGCCGTCGACCGCCGCCGTGGCTGCCGCGTCAGCCGTCGATGTCGCGATTCCCTCCGTGGCGGCGAGCACATAAACACTCGTACAGAGACGTTTGAGGTCCCACTCGAACGGACCGGGCAATGTCTCGTCGAAGTCGCGCGCGTCGAAAAGCAATTGTCGTTCCGGGGATGCCCACAGCCCGAAGTTGAGGATGTGGGCATCCCCGCACATCTGCACCATCAATCCCGAATGCTCGCGAGTAGCCAGGTCCGCAGCCATCACCGCCGCCGCGCCCCGCAGATACGCCCACGCCGACGACGACATCCGCGCGTACCGC
The DNA here is from genome assembly GCF_040645995.1 of Nocardia sp. NPDC046473. Lineage (NCBI taxonomy): Bacteria > Bacillati > Actinomycetota > Actinomycetes > Mycobacteriales > Nocardiaceae > Nocardia > Nocardia sp. NPDC046473. The sequence continues at coordinate 299,649 of NZ_JBEYZJ010000005.1, read as the reverse complement.
AACGGAAGCAACTCCGCATCACGCACCGCTTCCTGGGCTTGCAGCCTGCCCAGAGCCGACACCGTGCGATCATTCGGATTCCACTCTCCCGCGGACCGCCGCGGCACACGCGCTCGCGCCGCGCGGCCTGCCTCGCTGTCCCGGTCGATCGCCGGGAGGGCCCTGACCCGCGCCGATGGCGGCGAGATCGGGTCGGCCGCAGAGAGTTCTGTGCTCATCGTGGTCCCTTCGTCGCACTCGGCCCGGGAGGAAACAAACCAGTCACAGCATCAGCCGCTATAGAGCAGCAGGCAACATACAGCAAACCATCAAGTGCACGAGTTGACCAGTAGGTCAGCCTGCGACCAGCTGTGGGTACATAGTTTCGATCGGCGCCGCGAGATTGTGCTTCACCTGCGCGCTGATGTCGTCGGCGAGGAATTCGAGTTCGCCCGCTTCGACGCCGTCGAGCGGAATGCGCACGATGTCGGCCGGGTCGTTCTTCGGTACGTCGAGGCGGGCGGTCATCGGGGTGTCGGTATAGCCGAGGTGTAGCCCGACGACCTGCGTTCCATGCGGCGCGAGTTCGAGGCGAAGCGAGTTGGTCGCCGACCAGAGGGCCGCCTTCGATGCCTGCGAATTCGTCAACCCCGCGGAACCCGCGACCATGGCCCAAACCGTGCACACACCCTGCGGTCAAATCAGCCGGGATCGGCGCTACTGCGCTACCTGCGAGACCGACATCCAGGACGGCGACGTCGCATGGTTGCTGCCCTGGCTCTCCCCCTCACCCCTTCCACTGGCGACGGCCGGGCCGACGGCAGCGTGATAGGAAACGTTGCAGCGGCAGTCATACCCCGTCCCGGCCAACGCATTCGACACGGGTGCGGCGCACGTATAGAACGGAGTCGTGAATTCACCTCTGCTCGCTCGTGCGCACGCCATCCTCCGCGACACCCCGGTGGTGGACGGGCATAACGATCTTCCGTGGGCCATGCGGATCGCGGCCAACTACGATCTCGACGCGGTCGATCTGGCGACGGATCAGAGTGGACGGTTGCACACAGATCTCGATCGACTTCGCGCCGGTGGGGTCGGTGCGCAGTTCTGGTCGGTGTTTGTGCCCAGCAACTTGGCCGGGGATGCCGCCGTCAGCGCGACTCTGGAGCAAATCGACTTTGTCCGGGCGCTGACCGAGCGATTCCCCGATCGGCTGCAATTGGCTTGTACCGCCGACGAAATGGAGTCCGCTCGCGCCGCAGGCCGGATCGCCTCGTTGATCGGTGCCGAGGGCGGACACAGCATCAACAACTCGCTCGCGACCCTGCGCGCACTGCACCGGTTAGGCGTGCGGTACATGACCCTCACGCACAACGACAATGTGCCATGGGCAGATTCGGCCACCGACGAACCAAAAGCGGGCGGGCTCACCGCCTTCGGCGCCGAGGTGGTCCGCGAGATGAACCGCGTCGGCATGCTCGTCGACCTGTCCCACGTCTCCCCCGACACCATGCGCGCGGCGATCACGATTTCCGAAGCCCCCGTAATCTTTTCGCACTCCTGCGCCCGCGCGATCTGCGACCATCCACGCAACATCCCCGACGACGTCCTTTCCACCCTCCCCGCCAACGGCGGCGTAGCGATGGCCGCGTTCGTCGGCTACTTCCTACTACCCGCCGCCAAGGACTGGGCCGCCGCAGCCGACGAATACGTCCAGGCCAACGGCTTCCACCGCATGGACTGGTCCCCTGAGGCGACCGAATGCCGCCGAACCTTCGAGTCCACCCACCCCCGCCCACCGGTCACCGTGGCGACCGTCGCCGACCACCTCGATCACCTACGAGAAGTGGCCGGCATCAACCACATCGGCCTCGGCGGCGACTTCGACGGCGCCAACTACTTCCCCGCGAAACTGGACAACGTCGCCGGTTACCCGAACCTCATCGCTGAACTACTGGATCGCGGCTGGTCCGACCCCGACATCGGAAAACTCACCTGGCACAACGCCGTTCGCGTCCTCCGCGACGCCGAAGCGGTCGCGACCGACCTCCAGCACACCCGCCGCCCCGCCAACGCCACCATCGACCAACTCGACGGTTCCGCGCACTGACTGGACATAATGAAATCCCCTGCATGGCAACAACTTGTCAACGTGCCAACGCTTCTACAATGGCCGGATGACAGTGGCGGTGTGGGTCAAAGTCTTCGATGGCATCGTCCTTTCGACTGACTCTGCGACCACACTGGTGCATCCCCTGGGCGAGCAGGTCTACAACAATGCCGACAAGATCTTCAACCTGCACCGGGCGCTACCGGTCGCAGCAATGACGTGGGGATTGGGCCATATCGGACCGGCGAGTATCTCGACGTTGTCCAAAACTCTTCGTCTACGGCTCATGGGACGTGACCCCGGCTACCTAGATTGGAAGGTCGACGTCGACGACTACACAGTCGAACAGATCGCCGTCAGAGCAGCCGAACTGTTCGCCACCGCCGCAACCGAAGCCGCCCTGCTGGAGATACCAGGCGAGATGGGATACCTGGTGGCTGGGTACTCTGCGGGATCGGATCAGGCCGAAGCATGGCTACTGAAGTTCCACGGGACAACAATGCATCCGACCCCTACCCTCGAGCTGGGCACCAACGAAACCGGCTTCCGTGCCTACGCCAAACCAGCCGCGGTCGAGCGGTTGTTCAACGGCTACGACGCTCGGCTCGAGGCCGCACTGAAGAGCAAGATCGACGAGTCCTCCCACACCGAGATCGACAAGATCCTCTCAGCACAGGCCATGGATCCGGTACCAGCGGGAATGCCACTGCCGGATGCGATCGCACTGGCACGGTTCATGGTGGAAATCACTGCGGGCTTCACTCGATTCAAGCTTGGACCCGATACAGTGGGAGGACCGGTCGAGGTAGCTTCCATCAACCTGCATGAAGGTTTCCGATGGATCGCCCGCAAGCACTACTTCACGGCTGAGCTCAACCAAGGAGAGCCCGCATGACTATCCATCTCAACCGAGGCACCGGGAAAGCGCAGGCTGCCTCTACGGAGTCGCGCGGATCGGTCTTTCAATCCGGTGGGCAGACCAAGCAGATGCCGGCGCGGCCGAAGGTGACTCCCAGCCAGCCCAAGCCGAGCAAGAAGGATCGCTAGCACCGAGGCCGATCGGCCCGGTACCGCCGTGCGCGGTGCCGGTCGCCCTGGCAAGGGCGAAGGCCCCAACGACGGCGGCGGTTCGGTGTACCGCCTGAGGCAGTATTGATCAATTCGTCAAGTGTTGTGCAAGAAAACTGACGAGTCGACCGGCGACTTCCTGGGTGGTCCATTGCAGCGAGTTCTGCGGGTTGCCGGTGAAGGCTACGTCGCCGTGGGCCGCGCCGTCGACGGTGTGTTTGCCCGATGTCATGTCCACCTACCCGAAACTAGTTGGGCACAACCGGTGTTCGAATCCGTCAGTTGACGTAGTTCGCCCTACCCGAAGCCGACGGGATAGCTCACGCCGCGGGTTGGCCGAAGCCATCAGTGTCAGCGAAGTTCCACAGCAGCGAGATGAGCTCGGCGGGCGATTCGATCTGCGGAAGGTGCCCGGTGTCCTTCATGATGACGAGCTGAGCATCGGGGATGGCATCGGCGAAGGCCCGCCCGTTCTCCGGGTCGGTGACGCGATCGGCCTCGCCCCAGATGACAAGGGTCGGCAAGGTGATCTCGGGCAGCCGACCGCGCAGCGTCGGATCGACCATCGACCCGCCGTAAACCTGAAGCGTGCCGCGATTTGCCGCCATCACCTGCAGCACAGCCGGACTGAGCTGTGCCGGGTCGATCCGATAGGTGTCGGGGTCCGCATAGCTGTAGTCCGCGATCTGAGCGAGGTCGAGGGCGAAGAAGTCGATGATCGGGTGATCAGGCGCCTCGATACCGACTGCGTCGACGAGAACCACGCTGGACACCCGATCCGGGTGCAGCAGCGCGAGTTCGGCCGCGATCCAACCGCCGACGGAGTTACCGACAACGGTGACATCGGTGAGCTCGAGCGTGTCCAGCAGCGCAACGTAGAGAGCAGCGAGTTCGCCGACGGTAGTGAGTGATTCGGGTCGCTCGGTGCCATCGAAACCGGGGTGAGTGGGGGTGAGGACGCGAGCGTGCCGCTCGGCGGCGAAGCGATCGGCGAAGGCGGCAACCGAGACCAAGCCTGCCCCGCCGTGCAGCAGCAGAATCGGGCGGCCCTCCCCTCGCTCGCTGATCCGGACCGCAACGCTGCCGACTCCGGGGAGCTCGACATCGACAGTGTGGGTAATCGTTGAGTTCATATCAGGAACCTTATACAAACATGCTGATATAAACAAGCTGAGTTATGATCGTGCAATGACCTCGATCGAATCGGTAGCTCTGTCGATCAAGCGCGTGCAACACCGCCACCACCGCGCTTTCACCGCCGAACTCGCCGACCTCGGCGTTTCGCTGGTGCAATGGGACACGCTGCGGCATCTCGAACAACATCCCGACGCCTCGCTGCATGATCTGGCGCAGCTGACCTTTCAGACCGACCAGTCCTTCGGGACGCTGGCGACGCGAATGGTCGACCGCGGCCTCATCGAGCGCGTGCCGGGCCCCGGTCGCGCCGTCCGCCACCGGCTCACCGCCAAGGGCGAGGAGATCCGCGCCGAGGGTGCGCGCCGGGTCCGCGAGACGCAGCACCGATCCTTCGACGGACTATCCCCCGCGCAGATCGACACGCTCGGCGAGCTCCTCGACCAGATCCTGGCCACACCGCTCGAACACAACGCCGCCCCGACAACCTGACGCGGTCGAGGACCGCATAACACCTCGACGAACGTCGAATGCCGCCGACCTGCAGGGAAGACGCTGTACGGTTCCGGGAGCGGCAAGAGGGCTGCACGGACGCGCGCTCGCGTCGGCGCAGATCGGAGCGACTGTGGTATCCGTTGTCCGGACGGATGATTCGAAGCTACGGACGGAGTGCGGCGAGCAGATGCGCCACACTCCGTCGGCACCGACTGAACGGCACTAGGCAAGGGGACCGATGGACAGCGAATTCGACTCCGGCACTGTCGAACTGATGCGGGCCAACGAACGCAACTGGGACGCACGCACTCCCATCCACGCGGCCTCGCAGTTCTACGGCGCGGATGGCAGCACCCCGGCGCACTGGTGGTTCGCCGCATTCGAATGGGATGACCTGGGCCCCTTGGCCGATCGCGACCTGATCCACCTGCAATGCCACCTCGGCACCGAGACAATCGAATTCGCCCGCCGTGGCGCCCGCACCGTCGGCCTCGACTTCTCCGGCCAGGCCGTCGAACACGCCCGCCGCATCGCCCAGCACCACGGCGTCGACGTGGACTACGTCAAATCCAATGTGTACGAAGCGAAGACAGCGCTCGGCGGCCGCCGATTCGACATCGTCTACATCGGCAAAGGCTCGCTGTGTTACCTGCCGGACCTCGATCGGTGGGCGGCGGTAGTAGCCGAACTACTCGCGCCCGGCGGCCTGGCCTACGTCGTGGAATTCCACCCGCTGCTCACCTCGATGGGCCCCAAGCCGGACCCGAACCGGCAAGAGTTGGTGCTACGCAACGACTACCTCCAAGGCCGCGGCCCCGTCGAACACGACAGCACCCACACCTACACCGACGGCCCCGCCCTCCCGGCCGACGCGGCCCCGGTCTACGAATGGGCCCACGGCGTCGGCGAAGTCGTCACCGCCCTGATCAACGCAGGCCTGACCATCACCCGACTCCGCGAAACCGAGCAACTCCCCTGGCCCCGCTTCGACCGCATGATCCGCGACGCCCAAACCGGCTGGTGGCAACTACCTCCCACCGACCCCCACATCCCCCTGCTGTACGCCCTGACCGCAACCAAGCCGAACGGGACTGGCTAGCGACAGCTCCGACAGCCGGTATCGTGCCGACAACCGGTTGTTGTGAGAGGAGTCCGGGTGGAATTGGACCTCGGTGCGGTCCGCGCGTTCGTCGCCATCGCCGACCTGCAGCATTTCGGCGAGGCCGCGGACCAACTCGGGCTGACCCAGCAGGCGATCTCCAAGCGAATCGCCAAGCTGGAGGCCGGTCTGGGCGCCACGCTGTTCCAGCGCTCGCGCAACGGGAGCGGCCTCACCGAGGACGGCGCCACCTTCCTGCCGCATGCCAGGGCGCTCATCACACTGGCCGACCAGGCCAGTGAATCGGTCCGCGGACGAGTCCGTCCCCTGCGGGTCGACGTGCTCGAAACTCGGCTCGCGGCAACCGAATTGATCAGGGACTTCCACCACGCACACGCTGGCGTCGAGGTCGACATCATCACCTCCAGCGGACTGCGCAGCGGCCGGTCCGCGCTCGTCAACGGCGCGATCGACGTCGCCTTCGCCAGGGTCGTCGGCGCGCTCGACCCCTCGATCGAATACCTGCCCGCCTACCTCGAGCCACTGCACATCCTGATCGGCCGCAAGCATCCGCTGGCCGGCAACCGTCGAATTCGGCTGAGCGAGCTGACCGATTCGGTGGCGCGGATGCCAGGCAACGAACCAGAGAGCGAATGGGCCCAGTTCTACGACGATCTCGCCGCCGACTTCCACCTCACCATCGACACCTCGGGCCCCGACTTCGGCTTGGATCATCTGCTCGACGACATCGCCGACTCCGCGGACAGCTTCGTCTTCACCGGCGAAAGACTGCGCGCCCCATGGCATCCCGAGGTCGTGCAGATCCCGATCGTCGAGCCGATACCCGGTTACCCGCATTCCATGCTGTGGCAGCCACGGAATCGACATCCCGTGCTGCCCCGCCTCATCAACTATGTCGCGGCCGGCTTCCAGCCGTATGATCCCGAAATCCATTGGCTGCCAACGGCCGAACTGAGCAGCGGACTCTGGGGCAAAGCATCCGGCTCGGCCGCCTGACCGACCCGGCACGCCAGATCTACCGCCGCGCGGACAGCATCGCTTCCCTCGGCAACTCGCCCCGCCACGCGCGCCGAATTCGCCAGCACCTCTTCCATGACAACGGAACTGCCAGCACGGACAACCATCGGTTGTCCACCAACGCGTGTCGATTGTTTGATCCGCACTCCCCTGCTCGGCTCGAATAGGGCGATCCGAACCCCGGGTCGCATCTTGGAGGGCGTCTGTTGTCTACGTTCGTTCACCTGCACGTCCACACCGAATACTCGATGTTGGACGGTGCGGCGAAGATCAAACCGCTGTTCGACGAGGCAGGCAGGCTCGGCATGACCGCAGTCGGCATGACCGATCACGGAAACATGTTCGGCGCGGACGAGTTCTACCAGGTCGCCACCAAGGCGGGCATCAAACCCATCATCGGCATCGAGGCCTATCTGGCCCCGGGCAGCAGGCACCACAAGAAGCCGGTGTTCTGGGGTCAGGCGGGCCAGCGCGGATCCAACGGCGAGGGTGTCGGCGGAGACGTCTCCGGCGGTGGCGCCTACACCCACATGACCATGCTGGCGCAGAATCCTCGGGGCCTGCGCAACCTGTTCAAGCTGTCGTCGCTGGCCAGCATGGAGGGCTACTACCGCAAACCACGGATGGACCGCGAACTGATCGCCGCGCATGCCTCCGGCATCATCGCCACCACCGGTTGCCCGTCCGGCGAGGTCCAGACCAGGCTGCGCCTCGGCCAGCCCGCCGAGGCTATGCAGGCCGCGTCCGACTACCGCGACATCTTCGGCAAGGACAACTTCTTCGTCGAGTTGATGGATCATGGCCTGCCGATCGAGCGATCGGTCCGCGACGGACTGCTCGAGATCAGCACCAAACTCGGCCTGCCGCCGCTGGCCACCAACGACTCGCACTATGTGAGCAAGGACCAGTCCGAGGCGCACGCCGCACTGCTGTGCGTGCAGGCCGGTAAAACCCTCAGCGACCCAACCAGATTCAAATTCGACGGCAACGGCTACTACCTGCAGTCGGCCCAGGAGATGCGCACGTACTGGGACACCCAGGTGCCCGGCGCAGCGGACAACACCTTGCTGATCGCCGAACGAGTCGAGTCCTACGCCGAAGTGTGGGCGCACACCGACCGCATGCCGATCTATGAAGCCCCGCAGGGCTACGACGCGAACTCGTGGTTCCGCGCCGAAGTCATGCGCGGACTCGACCGTCGGTTTCCGGACGGGGTGACCGAGGAGTACGTGCGCAGGGCAGAGTTCGAAATCGACATCATCGTGGACAAGGGCTTCCCCGCCTACTTCCTGATCACCGCGGACCTGATGAATCACGCACGCCGAGAAGGCATCCGAGTCGGCCCGGGCCGCGGGTCGGCCGCCGGGTCGCTGGTCTCCTACGCCATGGGCATCACCAACCTGGACCCGATCGCGCACGGCCTGCTGTTCGAGCGATTCCTCAATCCCGAACGCGTGTCCATGCCCGATATCGACATGGACTTCGATGATCGCCGCCGCGGCGAGATGGTGCGCTACGCGACGGAGAAGTACGGTTCCGATCGCGTCGCGCAGGTGATCACTTTCGGCAAGATCAAAACGAAGGCGGCGATCAAAGACTCCGCGCGCGTCCACTACGGTCAGGCCGGCTTCGCTGTCGCCGACCGGATCTCGAAGGCGTTGCCACCGCCGGTGGCCGCCAAGGACATTCCGTTGTCCGGCATCACCGATCCGTCGCACGAGCGGTACCCGGAGGCGGCCGAGGTCAGGGCGCTGATCGAGACCGACAGCGACGTCGCCACCATCATGGATACCGCGCGCGGCCTCGAGGGTTTGATCCGCAACGCGGGCGTGCATGCCTGTGCGGTGATCATGTCGTCCGAACCGCTGGTCGACGTGACACCGCTGTGGCGACGCGACGACGGCGCGGTGATCACCGGCTGGGATTACCCGTCCTGCGAGGCCATCGGCCTGCTCAAGATGGACTTCCTCGGCCTGCGCAACCTCACGGTGATCGGCGACGCGATCGACAATATCCAGGCCAATCGCGGCGAGACGATCGACCTGGACTCGCTCGGCACCGACGATCCGAAAACCTACGAATTGCTCGGCCGCGGTGACAGTCTCGGCGTTTTCCAGCTCGACGGTGGCGCTATGCGTGACCTGCTCCGGCGGCTCGGGCCGACCGGCTTCGAGGACATCATCGCCGTCAACGCCCTGTACCGGCCGGGGCCGATGGCGATGAACACGCACAACAACTATGCCGACCGCAAGAACGACAGGCAGCGGATCGAGCCGATCCACGCGGAACTCGCGGAGCCGCTGCGCGACATTCTCGCCGAGACCTACGGGTTGGTCGTCTATCAGGAGCAGATCATGCAGATCGCGCAGCGAGTCGCGGGCTTCTCCATGGGGCGCGCGGACGTGCTACGCCGAGCGATGGGTAAGAAGAAGCTCGACGTGCTGCAGAAGGAGTTCGACGGGTTCCGAGCGGGCATGCGGGACAACGGATTCTCCGACGAGGCGGTGCAGGCGCTGTGGGACACCGTGCTGCCGTTCGCCGGATACGCCTTCAACAAGTCGCACGCGGCAGGATACGCACTGGTCGGCTACTGGACCGCCTACCTCAAGGCCAACTATCAAGCCGAATACATGGCGGCGCTGCTGACTTCGGTGTCCGACAACAAGGACAAGTCGGCCATCTACCTCGCCGAATGCAGGCAGCTCGGCGTCAAAGTCCTTGCGCCGGACGTCAACGAGTCCTCGCTGCGCTTCGCCGCCGTGGGCACCGACATCCGGTTCGGGCTCGGCGGCGTGCGCAATGTGGGGGCCAACGTCGTCGACTCGATCATCGAAACCCGCAGCGCCAAAGGCAAATACACCTCGTTCGCGAACTTTGTCGAGAAGTCGCAGTTGGTGTGCTGCAACAAGCGTGTCCTGGAATCGCTCATCAAGGCCGGTGCCTTCGACTCCTTCGGTCATCATCGCAAAGCGCTCATCGCCGTGCACGAGGAAGCGGTGGACGCGGTCACCGGCCTGAAACGCCAGGAGGCGATGGGGCAGTTCGATCTGTTCGGTCTGGAAGGCGCCGAGGAGACAGCCGGCGATTCCTCACCCCTTGCCCATCTGCGCTTCGACGCGGACGAATGGCCGCGTAAGGACATGCTCGCGCTGGAGCGAGAAATGCTGGGACTGTATGTTTCTGGCCATCCGCTGGACGGCGCCGACCACATCCTGCGCAAGAACGCGCCGAAACCGATCGCGGGGGTGCTCGCCAATCCGCCGCAGGAGGGGACGGTCACGGTCGCGGGGATCATCTCCTCGCTCGAGCGTCGGGTGAACAAGAAAGGCGAGAGCTGGGCGATCGCCGTAGTGGAGGATCTCGACGCCTCGATCGAGGTGCTGTTTTTCCCGAAGAGCTACAGCGTGTTCGCCACGGATCTGTCCGTCGATGCCGTGGTGGCGGTGGAGGGTCGGGTCAACTGGCGCGAGGACAAGATGTCGGTGTTCGGCTCACACGTCGCGGTACTCGACGTGAGCTATCTGGACGGCGGCCAACAGCGCCCGCCCTTGATGCTGGAGCTCAACGCCAGAAGCACCAGCCGTGACAGCGTTTTGGAACTCAAGTCGGCGCTGCAAGCCCATCACGGCAACACTCCGGTGCGGATCGTGCTGTGCCACCGGGCGAAGCGGACGACGCTCGCGATCGCCGACTACCCGGTGGCGGTGAGCCCGGCGTTGCTCGGTGAGTTGCGGGCGCTGCGCGGGGTCAAAGTGTTGCCCTGACGAACTCCGCGGCGGCAGCGCCCATCAATTCCTCGTCTGCGTCCGCAGGTATCGCCTGCATCGCCAATTCGCTGAGCAGAGCGGCAATTTCGAGCAGGTCTGCGTGCACGATATCCCCGTGGCGAACGATGTGTTCGATCACTGCGCGCACGGCAGAGCTTTCGCTGTCACAGCGCGGGCAGAGACCGACGGTTCTGATCCCACGCACCTCGAATCCGTCCACCCGCAGGAAAGAATGCGGGACCCGCACTGCACAAATCAAGCTGCCCGCGCACCGATGGCACGGCAAATCGTCGACATACGCAATCTCCAGATCCAGCACGGAATGATTCCACTAGATCCCAAATGCCTTGTCCAACAAACAAAACACCCAATCCCCAACCGCTGGTTGTACATAACGCCCGCCCCGCCATCGAGTCGAGTCATATGGTCGTTAAACGATCTTCAACAGCGACCCTTTGACTCGGCTCGATGGCGCCGACGACCCTTTGACTCGACTCGACGGCACCAACGATCGTTCGGCTCGGCTTGTTTTCCCCAGCTTCTTTCAACCGGACCACAGCCAGTCCGCACGCTGGAACTCGAGCGTTGCCCATCACAGGCTGCGGAAGAGAAAGCCGGGGACCCCACCTGACGTGCTCAGCACCATCCGGTCATTCCCTCGGACGGGTATACCTATCCGGGCAAGTGCACCTAAGGATTTCCCAAGGTGACCAGCTCAATGAGCTGAAGACCGATCCCTGTTTTCCTGTGAGTAGTGTGGGCGCGTCGTGTGCCGTACCCGGCTTTAGGTGCACGTCAGGCGCGCGGTGTCGCGTTGCGGAGGTGGTCATCTGGCTGTGGTTGCGTCACAAACGCTTTGGACAACAGCGGGTCGTCGGTGACGGTTCTGGTGGTCCACCATCCCCGCGAAGTGGTCGGTGACGGTTCTGGTTGTCGACCAGCCCCACAAGGTGATCGGTAGCGGTTCTGCCAGTCGATCAGCCCCGCCGGGTGGTCCGCAGCCGGTGTGCTCGAGGATCTGCACTCTGACTCGGGATCTGCACTGGGGCGGAATAGGGCCCTAAAGACAGTGCAGGTCCCGAGTGAGAGTGCGAATTCCGCTTTCGGCTTGGCGAGGTAGGGAGCCGAGCACTCGTGGCCGGTGCTGTAGCCGGTTTCGACCACGGATCCGCGCCCTCTTCCGGAATCCGCCCGGCATTGGCCCTAATCCGAGTGCACGAACCCGACACGGGGTGCCGATTCCGCTGTCCGCGTGGCGAATTGGAGGCCGCTCACCCTTTGTGTGACCCTCACCCCCGGTATAGCTGGTGTGGGGGTTATACAAAGGGTTGGTGGATGGGCACTAGCTCGGTGATCGGGCTGTCAGGGTCGGGAATTGTACTACCTTTCGGGATCTGTACCTGGTGCGGATCTCGGGTGAGAGCTGAGGAGTATGCGAAAGACGAAGCGGGTGGGTGGAGTTGGCCTATCTGGCGGGTGGTTTACGGGCGCGTGGTAGGTAATTGGAGTACTACCGCTGCTTGCGGGCGGAAATTGTTCGGCTGTCGCCGCGGAATTCGGCGACTACCTGGTCGCCGGTGGTGACGGTTACGTCGTATATTTCGTTTCGGCCGAAGCGGGCTCGCTTGACGGCGTCTGCGACGAGGATGTCGCCGGCCTTTGTCGGGCGTAGGTATCGGATGTCGGCGCGGGCCGCTACATTCGCCTTGCCATAGCTGTTGCATGCCACGGCGAAGGTGGTGTCGGCGATGAAGACGTAGGGCCGTGGGTGATGAAATGTCCGTTCAGCATCGATGATGTGACGGTCATCGTGGTGGGGGCATGGCCTGCGGACAACGCCAGGATTTCGATGCCCGATAGCCGCGATGCGATGTCGGCTTCGAACGTCTCCCTGGCGCTGTCCATGCCGTGCGCACTCACCTGACGGAATGTTCTTCCTGGGTGAACATGGTGACTCCGCCGGTGGCGAAGTTGCGCAGGTCCTTGCCTGCGGCCAGCATTTCGGGTGAGGACATGCCTGCCTTCAGTGCCTGTTCGTCGGTGAAATACAGGCTCGCCACCATGTAGCACGGCGGCTCACTGTCATCGACCGAAGTCACTTTGCCCCAGGTGAATTCGGTGAGGCCGGGCACCGCGCGGGCGAGCGGGATGTGCACGGAGGTGTAGTACTCGTCGAATGCTGCGGGATTCTCCGGCTTGCCGTAGCAGACGGCAATACGAAAGGTCATGATTCCTCCGGTTTGGCGACGAGCGTCAGCACGTCGTAGGTGGCGACGGCCGCGTCGTTCTGGTTGACAACCACTGCATCCCAACGCACTTCACCGTAGTCAGCGCTCTGCCGTGGCGTGATCTGCTTCGCGGTCAGCGTCACGGTGAGCGAATCGTCCGCCTGCACGGGCGTCAGGAACCTCAGGTTGTCGACCCCGAAATTGGCCAGGACGGGGCCCGGTGCCGGGTCGACGAACAGTCCGGCGGCGAGGGATACCACCAGGTATCCGTGCGCGACGATGCCGCCGAACAGTGGGTTCGCGGCGGCGGCTACCGGGTCGGTGTGCGCGTAGAAGGTGTCGCCGGTGAACTCGGCGAAGTGCTCGATGTCGGCGCGACTCACCTGGCGTGGACCGCCGACGATGGTATCGCCGAGCCGCAGTTCGCCGAGGTTCTTGCGGAACGGATGCACGTCACCGGCAACACGGTCCGCACCGTCGACCCACCTGTTCCCCACTGCGGTAAGCACATTCGGCGTGCCCTGGATCGCAGTGCGCTGCATGTGGTGCAGCACGCCACGGATACCACCGAGCTCCTCACCACCGCCTGCGCGGCCGGGGCCACCGTGTACGAGAACGGGCAGCGGCGAGCCGTGGCCGGTCGATTCGCGCGCGTCCTCGCTGTCGAGCACGAGGATCCGGCCGTGGTACGGCGCTAGGCCGAGCACGATCTGGCGCGCGACGGCCGCATCTTTCGTGACGACCGAGGCGACGAGGCTGCCTTTTCCGCGGGCGACCAGGTCGATCAATTCGTCGGCGTTGTCGTAGCCGAGCACCGTCGCGACCGGGCCGAACGCTTCGATCTCGTGCGGCTCGGTCGCGGCTTTATCATTGCTACGCAACAGAATCGGCGACATGAACGCGCCTGCCGACGCCGACGCTCCGACCACGTCCACCGATTCTGGATCACCGAACACGATGTCCGCCGACTTGGTCAGTGACCGAACCGATTTCACGACCTCGTCGCGCTGCTCCAAGCTGGCCAGCGCGCCCATGGTGACACCCTCGACATCCGGATCACCGACGACGACCTTCGCCAGCCGCGCCTTTGTCGCATCGATCACGGCGTCCACCAGCGCCGCCGGGACGAATGCGCGACGGATCGCGGTGCACTTCTGCCCGGCCTTGGCGGTCATCTCGGTGACGAGTTGCTTGATGTAGAGCTCGAATTCGGGATCGTCGGTCGTCACATCGAGCCCGAGCACCGAGGCGTTGAGGGAATCCGCCTCGGCCATGAAGTGCAGACCCGCGCCGACGACACTGGGATGTGCGCTCAGGGTCGCGGCGGTATCCGCCGATCCGGTGAAGGCGACGGAGTCCTGGCCGCCGAGATGGTCGAGCAGGCCACGGGCGCTGCCGGACAGCAACTGCACCGAACCTTCTGGCAGCACACCGGATTCGATGATCCGCCGAAACACGAGTTCGGTCAGGTACGCAGTTTGACTGGCGGGCTTGACAATCGAGGGCACGCCGGCGATGAACGCGGGCGCGAGCTTCTCGAGGAAACCCCAGACCGGGAAGTTGAACGCGTTGATCTGCACCGCCACCCCGCGGCGACTGGTGTAGATGTGCTGGCCGAGAAAGGTGCCGCCCTTACCGAGTTGCTCGACCGCGCCGTCGAGATACACCGTGTCGTTGGGCAATTCGCGGCGCGCCTTGCTCGCATAGCTCAGCAAGGTGCCGATGCCGCCGTCGATATCGATCCCGGAGTCGCGCTCGGTGGCACCGGTAAAGCGGGAGACCTCGTAGAACTCCGCCTTGCCCGCCAGCAACGTCTGACCGAGCTGCTTGAGCAGGGCCGCGCGCTCATGGAAGGTCAGCGCCGCCAGCGCGGGGCCGCCCACGGTGCGCGCGTAATCGACCGCGCCGGCGAGATCGAGCCCCGTCGACGAAATGCGGGCGACCTCCGCACCGTCGATGGCGCTGCGCAGCGGCGTGCCCGCGTCGGCCGCACTGAACCAGCTGCCCTGCACATAGCTTTCCAAGAGTCTACTCACAAGATCTCCATCCCACCGTACGTTCGGTAGGTAATTACGATCCCCTCAGGCGGCGATCGTTGTCAAGCAGCGGACATCTAAAGCAGACTCCCGCGCGGGTGTATGTCAGGTGCGACGCAGACCGTCGAAGACGAGGGCGACGACAGCGTCGGCCAGATCCGCGGAGGAGGCCCCCGCTCGCGGTCGGTACCACTCGATGAGCGAGTTCACCGTGCCGAAGACGAGCCGTGCCGTCAGTGCTGGATCGATACCGGGCCGCAGGTCCCCTTCCGCGGCAGCGTCGACCACGAGACCGCTGACGAAATCGTCGAACTCGCGCCGCCTGGCCAAGGCGCGGCGTTCCACCGCGGTGTTCCCGCGTACCCGCAGCAACAGTGTGACGTATGGCAATTCGGCGCACAGGATCTCGACGCTGCGGCGAACCAGGTACTCGAGCCTGCCGATATACGGACCGGTCACCGCCCCCTCCTCGGTAGTGACCGCGAACAGCGCGTTGAGCGCACGGTTGAGCGCCAGCTCCAGCAGCTCGGACTTGCCGGACACGTGGTGATAGATCGAGGACTTGGTGATGCCGAGACCGCGCGCCAGCGCGTCCATGCTGGTGCCGTCGTAACCCTTCTCGTTGAACACCTTCACGGCGACTGCCAGGAGCGAATCCAGGTCGTATCCCGGACGCCCGGGCAGCCCGGTCCGGCGAGTCACGCGCGCATTCGTCATGCTCCACATCCTCCCAGCTGACGAGATCTTCCGAGCAAAGGGCCCGATCCACTCTTGCCAACCTACCGAATGTTCGGTTATTAATGAAGGCACACCTCGGGTCAGGAGCAGACCGTGCGCAGCATCGCCAGCACAGAATTGCCGGACCGGTTCGTGGTCACCCTCGACCGGCCCGCGCAGCGCAATGCCATCGATGCGCGGATGATCGCCGAGCTGCACGACGTCTGCGCGGCCATCGAACGGACGCCGAAGTTGCTGTTGCTCACCGGCCGCGGCGCGCACTTCGCCGGTGGTGCCGACATCGACCAGCTACGTGCGCGCACCCGCGATGACGCACTCGCGGGCCTCAACCGAAATCTGTTCGACCGCATCGCGAAACTGCCGCTGCCCACGGTGGCCGCGGTCAACGGCTACGCGCTCGGCGGTGGCGCGGAACTCGCGTACGCGTGCGACATCAGGATCGCCTCTCCCACAGCGGTATTCGGCAACCCGGAACCGGGACTCGGCATCATGGCCGCCGCCGGGGCCAGCTATCGGCTACCAGCACTGGTCGGCATGTCGATCGCCAAACAGCTGCTGCTCGGCGGACGCACCCTCGACGCCGAGATCGCACTGCGGACGGGCTTGGTTCTCGACATTGTCGACGACCCGATCGCGGCGGCGCACCAGCTACTCGATCGCATCACCCGTCAATCACCCCTCGCGCTGCGGTTGACCAAAACGATCGTCGACGCCCCTGGCGCACACCCGTGGGCCGACGACCTCGCGCAAGCGCTGCTGTTCGACACCGACGACAAATTTCAACGCATGACCGCCTTTCTGGAGAAGCGATGACAGTACGACTGGAGACAGCACGCGGGCTCGCCACCATCACCCTGGCGAGGCCCTCCGCGCATAACGCGCTCGACGTAGCAACGAAATCAGCCTTCATCGACGCGGTGACAGCGGCCGCCGAGCACCCTGATGTACGCGCAGTGCTTCTCACCGCCGAGGGCAAGAACTTCTGCGTCGGACAGGATTTGGGCGAGCATGTCGCCGCGCTCGAGGACGATCCAGCGACCGCCATGGATACCGTCGGCGAACACTACAATCCGCTGATTCGGGCGCTGAAATCGTTGGAGGTGCCGGTCGTCGTCGCGATCCCCGGCGCCTGTGTGGGTGCCGGGCTCGGTATTGCGTTGGCAGGCGACATTCGCGTCGCGGGAACGCGGACGACGTTCTCGACGGCGTTCACCGGCATCGCCCTGGCCAGTGACTCCGGCTTGAGCTACGCGCTCGTCGAGGCCCTCGGCAGCAGCCGGGCGGCCGGGCTCATGCTGCTCGGCGACCGTATCGCGGCCGATCAAGCCCTCGACTGGGGTCTGGTGCACCGGGTGGTCGCCGACGCGGAGGTGCGCACGGCAGCAACGGATCTCGCCACGCAACTCGCGGCCGGGCCGACACTCGCTTACCGCCAGGTCAAGTCGCTCATCGCCGCGTCGGCGGCAGGGTTGTCCGACGCCTTGGACCGGGAACTCGCCGCGCAACGGCGGATGGGCCGCACGGCTGACCACGCGGCCGCAGTCAAGGCCTTCCTGGCCAAGGAGAAACCGGTCTTCACCGGCTCCTGACCCCACATTCGGCAAGGAAAGCAGAGGCCCATGACCGCTTCCGAAAGCGGTGATCTGCAACGGTTTTTCGACGAGACGATCGCCGGCGAGCAGCGCATCGAACCCCGCGACTGGATGCCCGACGGCTACCGAAAGACGCTGATCCGGCAGATCGCCCAGCACGCGCACTCCGAGATCATCGGGATGCAGCCGGAGGGCAATTGGCTCACCCGCGCACCGTCCTTGCGGCGCAAGGCGATTCTGCTGGCCAAGGTGCAGGACGAAGCCGGTCACGGTCTCTACCTCTACTCCGCCGCCGAGACCCTCGGTGTCGAGCGCGGCGATCTGACGGTGCAGCTGATCGAGGGCAAACAGAAGTACTCCTCGATCTTCAACTATCCGACCCTCACGTACGCGGACGTCGGCACCATCGGCTGGCTGGTCGACGGCGCCGCGATCTGCAATCAGGTTCCCCTGTGCCGCAGCTCTTTCGGGCCCTACGCCCGCGCGATGGTCCGTGTATGCAAGGAGGAGTCGTTCCATCAGCGCCAAGGTTATGAACTGCTGTCGACGATGATGCGTGGCACCGACGAGCAGCGTGCGCTGGTCCAGGAATCGGTGAACAGGTGGTGGTGGCCCGCGCTGATGATGTTCGGTCCGCCAGACGACGAGTCACCGAACACCGAGCAGTCGATGAAGTGGGGCATCAAACGGCACACGAATGACGAACTGCGCCAACGCTTCGTCGACATGTCGGTGCCGCAGGCCGAGGCGCTCGGCGTGACGTTCCCCGACCCCGAACTGCGTTGGAATCCGCGGCGGAAAGCGCACGATTTCGGCGAGCCCGACTGGAGCGAGTTCATGGCCGTCCTCAAAGGCAACGGCGCCTGCAACGTCGAACGCATCGCCAACCGCCGTGCGGCACACGAGGACGGCGCCTGGGTGCGCGAAGCCGCGACGGCGTTCGCCGCGCGGGAGCGGGCATCATGACCGAAAGCTCTGCAGTGAAAGCGGATTGGCCGCTCTACGAGGTGTTCCTGCGCGGAAAGCGCGGACTGAACCACGTGCACGTCGGTTCACTACACGCCGCCGACGACCAGATGGCCTTGCGTCACGCACGCGACGTCTACACCCGCCGCAATGAGGGCGTCAGCATCTGGGTGGTGCCTTCGCATTCGATCATCGCGTCGAGCCCGGCGGAGAAGGATCCGTTCTTCGCCCCGAGCGGCGACAAGGTGTATCGGCATCCGACGTTCTATGACATCCCCGACAACGTTCCCCACATGTGAGCGGTGCACCGATGAATGAGCACGACAACGCCTACGAGGGCCTGGTCGACGAGGACTCACACGGCCAGTGGGCCTTCGGCACCAGTTTCGACGACCCGCTCGCCGGTGTCGACACCACGGTCCCGGACGACGTCGACCTGCCCGCGCTCGCGGCGTACTGCCTGATGCTCGGTGACGACGCGCTCATCAGCGCCCAGCGCCTCACCGAATGGTCGACGCGCGCACCGGAACTCGAAGAGGAGGTGGCGCTGGCGAATGTCGGCCTGGACCTGCTCGGGCAGGCTCGTTTGCTGCTTGCCCGTGCCGCCGCGGCCGATGGTTCGGTGGCGCCGTTCATTTCCGACACCTCCCCGGTCCCCGCCGAAGACGCGCTGGCGTTCTTCCGGCCCGAGAACGCATTTCGCAACGCACGCTTGTGCGAGCTCGACAACGGTGACTTCGCGAAGTCGATGGTTCGACTGCTGATCTTCTCGACGTGGCGTCTCGCGATCTTCGACCGACTCCGCGACTCGCGCGATCCGGTACTCGCCGCCGTCGCCCAGAAGGGCGTCAAGGAGCTCACTTACCATCGCGACTACGCGGCCCGGTGGACGGTCACTTTGGGTTGCGGCACAGCAGAATCCATGAGGCGTGCGAGCGACGCACTGGATCGGTTGTGGCCGTATGTCGACGAGCTTTTCGTCCCCACCGACGAGGAGATCACGCTCGCGCGCGTCGCAGTCGGCGTCGATCCCCGCGACATACGCGAGGAATTCGACTCGGTACTCGCCCAGGTCCTGCACGCCGCCGAACTGGTGCCGCCCGACGGCCGCAGCGTCGGCACCGTCGGCGGCCGCGCAGGCAGGCACGGCATCCACACCGAGGCGATGGGCCCGCTGCTGGCCGAAATGCAAAGCGTCGCACGCACTTATCCGGAGGGCCGGTGGTGAACACGAGAGAGTTCGAGATCGCGGCCTCGGTCACCGACCCGGAGCTGCCGCCGCTGACCCTCGCCGACCTCGGTGTGCTGCGCGAGGTCACGGTAGTGGATGGCAATGTGCTCGTCACCCTCACCCCGACATACTCGGGTTGCCCCGCGATGGCGACGATGCGCGACGACATCACGCACCGGCTCCACGATTTCGGATATGACCGGGTGGAGATCAGGACACGCCTGACGCCCGCATGGAGTTCCGACTGGATCTCCGCCGATGGTCGCCGAAAGCTCAGCGCGGCAGGCTATTCGGTGCCAGGCCCAGCGCCGGAGCGCACGGTGGGCCCCGTTCCCCTGACACTGACAGCCAAGCCACGAGCTATCGACTGCCCGCAGTGCGGATCGTCGAACACCCTCCTGACATCCGAATTCGGCGCCACCCTCTGCAAAGCCCAGTACCGCTGCTCGGATTGCCTGGAACCGTTCGAACACATAAAGGAGATCTGACCATGACCGCGATGGCAGCTCCGGTGCCCGCCTCGCGACGGTCCGCGTTCCACACGCTGACCGTCGCCGATGTCGAATCACTCTGCGACGACGCGGTGGCCGTTCGTTTCACCGTTCCCGACGAATTGGCCGACGAGTTCGACTTCCGGCCCGGCCAGTCACTGATGTTGCGTCGCATGGTCGATGGCGTCGAGCACCGTCGTTCCTACTCGATCTGCGCGCCGGTCGGTTCACCGCCACGGGTCGGCGTTCGCGAGGTCACCGACGGACTGTTCTCGTCCTGGCTGGTTCATCAGGTCAAGGCGGGCGACAAGATCGACGTGCAAGCGCCGAGCGGGACCTTCGCGGCCGATCCGGCGAAGGGCGGTCGGCACGTCCTGATCGCGGCCGGGTCCGGCATCACCCCGATGCTATCGATCGCCGGCTCGCTGCTCGCCGATTCGGACGCGGAAGTGGTTCTGCTGTACGGCAATCGGCGCACACGGTCGGTGATGTTCGTCGAGGAGATCGCCGATCTCAAGGATCAATTCGGCGCCCGCCTCGACGTCATCCATGTGCTGTCCCGGGAACTGCGCGAGGTGGAGTTGTTCAGCGGCCGACTGGACGCACAACGCCTGCGTGCGATCCTCGACACCGTCGTGCCCACCGACGATATCGACGACTTCTGGCTGTGCGGGCCGTACGGCATGATCACCGACGCAAGGGAAGTGCTCGCCGCGCTCGGCGTCGACAAGAGCCGGATCCATCACGAACTGTTCTACGTCGACGATGTCCCGCCGCCCATGGCGCGGCATCGCGAGCCGGGGCCGACCGGCCCCACCAGCGAGGTCACCCTTGTGCTAGACGGTCGATCGGTGACGGGGATGCTCCCCCGCGATCAGTCGGTGCTCGATTCGGGTGCGCAGTTGCGACCAGATCTCCCGTTCGCGTGCAAAGGCGGCGTCTGCGGTACCTGCCGCGCCAAGGTCACCCGCGGTGACGTCGAGATGCGCCGGAACTACGCACTCGAAGAGTCCGAGGTCGCCGCGGGCTTCGTGCTCACCTGCCAGTCCTTCCCCCTCAGCGATACCCTGACCGTCGACTTCGACGCCTGACCCTGGAGCTCCGTCATGACCGGCGTCCTGCCCTCCCCCACCAGCACCCCCGATATCGAATTCGCTACCCGCGACCGCATTTCGGCGCTGCAGCTGGAACGAATGCAATGGTCGCTGCAGCACGCGTACGCCAATGTGCCGCATTACCGGCGGGCGTTCGACGCCGTCGGCGTCCATCCGAGTGATCTGAAGGATCTCGCGGATCTGGCGAAGTTCCCGTTCACCACCAAGAAGGAACTGCGGGAGAACTACCCGTTCGGGATGTTGGCGGTGCCGCAGAGCGAGGTTTCGCGTATTCACGCGTCCTCCGGCACCACCGGTTGGCCGACCGTGGTCGGTTACACCGCCAACGACATCGAGAACTGGGCCGACCTCGTCGCGCGCAGCCTGCGCGCGGGCGGCGTCAAGCCGTCCGACAAGGTGCACGTCGCCTACGGGTACGGCCTGTTCACCGGCGGACTCGGTGCGCACTACGGCGCGGAACGGTTGGGCTGCACCGTGATTCCGATGTCCGGCGGCATGACCGACCGCCAGATCCAGCTCATCACCGACTTCCGTCCGGATGCCATCCTCGTCACACCGTCCTACATGCTCACCATCGCCGACGCGATGATCGCCAAGGGCATCGACCCCGCCACCACCTCGCTGCGCGTCGGAGTATTCGGCGCCGAACCGTGGACCGAGCAGATGCGCAAGGAAATCGAGCACATCCTCGAGATGGACGCCGTCGACATCTACGGACTCTCCGAGGTGATGGGTCCCGGCGTCGCGATGGAATGCGTCGAAACCAAAGACGGACCGCACATTTGGGAAGACCACTGTTATCCCGAGATCATCGATCCGGTGACCGGCGCCGTTCTTCCGGACGGCGCGGCGGGGGAATTGGTGTTCACCTCGCTGACGAAGGAGGCGATGCCGATCGTTCGCTACCGCACCCGAGACCTGACTCGGCTGCTACCGGGGACGGCGCGGACGATGCGGCGCATGCAGAAGGTCACCGGACGTACCGACGACATGATCATTCTGCGCGGGGTCAATCTTTTCCCGACTCAGATAGAGGAACTAATCCTCGCGGTACCTGTGCTGGCTCCACAGTTCCAGTGCGTACTAGAACGAACCGGTCGGTTGGATATGCTGACCATCCGGGTCGAGGCTCGACCCGGAGTTCCGGGCGACCAGCATTCGGTCGCGTCCGAAAGCCTGCGAGAGCTGATCAAGAACCGCATCGGCGTCACGGTGGCTGTCGACGTCATGGCACCGGCCGCGCTGGAGCGGTCAGTTGGTAAGGCGCACAGGCTGATCGACAATCGGCCTGAAGGATAAGAACCGTTCAGACCTTCTTGCCGACGGCACCATAGAGCGATACCCGCTTGTCATAGCTTTTCGGCCGTTCGATGCCCTCGGGCCGCCAGCGGTGGATCACCTCGACGCCAGGATCCACCAGTTCCAATCCCTCGAAGAACCGGGCAACCTCGGCACGCGTCCGCGGCTGCACCGGAATGCCACGATCCGCGTAGACCTGCAGCAGCCGTGCCATGCCTTCCGGGTCTGCGTCACCGTCGTCGAAATCTGTCGTGACATGCGACATCGCCAGATAAGACCCTGGCACCAACGGCTCCAGCAAGGTTTTCACCATGTCGTAGACGTCGCCGGGCACGAAGTGCACCACCGCCATGAGCGAGACCGCGACCGGCTGCGAAAGATCCAGCGTCGCTTGCAATTCCGGAGAGTCGAGGATAGCCGTCGGTTCCGCGGCATCGGCCTGCAGGTAGGTGGTGCGCCCCTCGGAGGTACTCACCAGCAGCGCCCGCGCGTGCGCGAGCACCAGTGGGTCGTTGTCGACATACACCACCCTAGACTCGGGAGCCTGCTCCTGCGCGACCTGATGCAGGTTCGGCGCGGTCGGGATACCGGTCCCGATATCCAGATACTGCCGAATACCCTGCCCGGCCAGGTAACGCGTGGCATGCCGCATGAACTCGCGATTGGTGCGAGCGGTCAGCTGGACGTGCGGAAAGTCGCGCAGCGCCTGCTCGGCGGCGACGCGATCGGCGTCATAGGAGTCCTTGCCGCCGAGGAAGTAGTCGTACATCCGCGCCGGATGGGCCACGTCTGTACGCAGGTCGATAGGGCCATCGGACACGCCGAAGTCTCCTTGCACGTTGGGATCTGTACCTACCGAGGTATACCGCATCCGGACAATAGACCCGACAAAAATCCGGCAGTCCAGTTCGAATTTGCCCGCTCACCCGGTCGAGCGAGACCCATCGTTACTGTGTTGCAACACTTTCCGCGAGATTGCTCGGTGGGATTCACGCCGAGCCCACAGGGTTGACACTGACGCAGGGTCAACGTTTCAGCATGGTCACATGACTATGAAAACCGATCAATTCACGGTTCGCCACGATGGAGTGACGATCTCGGCGTCTCGGGGTGGCGCCGGGCGGCCGTTGGTGCTGTGTCCCGGGCTGACGTCGACGCAGGCCGAGTTGCGTGAGCTCATCGGGGTGTTGCGGCGGGACTTCGATGTGGTGAGCTTCGACCTGCGGGGCCATGGGCTTTCGTCGGAGGGCGACCGGTATTCGTTCGAGGCGTTTCTCGGGGATTTCGTCGCTGTGCTGGCTGAGGTGGGGTGGCTCGGCCTCGGCTCACCGGTGCTCGCGGGTCACTCGTATGGTGCGGACCTGGTCGTGCATTATGCGGCCGAGTATCCCGAGACTGTCGGGGAGCTCGTTCTCATCGATGGGGCGAATCCGATTCCCGCACCGTTCATTACCACGATGGATCTGCCGGGGTTTCGCGCGCTGTGGGAGGACCTGGCGGCGTGGCAGGAGACCATCCAGGGCACCCCACGTCATGTTTCGCTTACCGCGCGGGAGATCCTCGCCCTCAATCTCGAGTTGGATGTGCTGCGGTCCGGCGTCGATATCGATATCGATGTGGTCGGGCCAGGAATCCTCGACCGGTATCGCAAGATCGACCGTCCGATTCGGATGATCATGGCGAGCTCGATGGCGGGCGACAGCGGCGAAGGGCGTGCGCCGCGGCACAATCGGCTCTGGCGGGCCGGTATCGAGCGGCTCGTCCGCGAGCGGCCGGACATCGCTATATCGTGGCTCGATGCCACGCACGCGTTGGTCGTCGACCGGGTGCCGGAAGTCGCCGAGCTCATACTGGATCGATGCTGACCATCGGCGAGCTGGCCGCGTACGCCGGAGTCACGGTGCGCGCGGTGCGGCACTATCACGCCAAAGGCCTACTGCCGGAGCCGGAACGGGACCACTCCGGCTATCGCCGGTACGACGCGGGTGCCGTGGTCGAGCTGATCAAGATCCGCTCCCTGGCCGACGCCGGAGTCCCGCTGGCGCGGGTGCGAGAGTTGCTGCAGGCCGACCCGGCGGAGTTCGCCACGGCGGTCGCGGAGATCGATCAGCGGCTGCGGGCAGAGATCCGGCAGCGACAGCGACATCGCGAGCGGATCGCCCGGCTCGCGGCCGGGGACAGTCTGGCGTTGCCGCCGGAAGTAGTCGAGTTTCTGGACCAGTTGCGCGCACTCGGGGTCGACGAACGGATCGTGCAGGTGGAACGGGACGGTTGGATCCCGCTGGCCGCGCGCTCTCCCGAACGAGTCCAGGAGTTGATCGCACGCAAGCGAGTACAAATCACGCACCCACCACTCATCGACTTCTATCGCACTCTGAGCGAGGTCCTCGACCGAACCGACAGCGACCCGATGCTGATCGAACTCGTCGACAAGGTGGCCGCCTACCTCACTCAGCTGGCCGATGAGCAAGGCGACGACTACATCGGCGGCAACATCGAACCGTCGCTGGTCGAACTGCTCGACACACTGGCATTCGACACCGCACCACCGACCCGTCGACTGATCGAGCTGCTGAACGAACAAGGCTGGAACGGCTGGACCGAGCTCGTGCGGATGGATCCGAAATAACTACTTCCGAACGACCAGCTCCAGGGCGATATTGTCCGGGTCCCGGAACTCCAAAATGTAACTGACGCCGATGTCTTTGATTTCCTCGCGCACCACGCCGCAGGCGTCCAGATGCGCGGCGGCCGTTTCCAGTTCAGCGAGTGAGCCGAGCGCGAACGCGAGATGGTCGAGGCCGACGCGGTTTTCGTCGAAACGATCGGTAGCCACGGGGCGCAGTCCGAGCATTCCGTGCGGCATCCGATAAATCACCCCGCCGTGCAGGAAATCGAGCCGCTGCCGGGTCTCCTCGTCGGCATCGGCCGGAATCTCCAATGCCACCGGCCAGCCGAAGACCTTCTCGTAGAAGGCCCGCGACCGGTCGATGTCACAGACCGTGAGGCGCAGATGCGCAATGGATTCCGCTGCAATCGGCATGCGACCGATGCTCGCACACCGCCGCCCTACCCGCCGGTTCGACCCGCACGTCCGCTGTAACGCACTGGCCGCCAGCGCGATTCACCCTATGCAGTGCGGCGACGGGACTGTGGCATGGACGAAGTGCGGCAATGGCAGCCGTGGCGGCTGGGCCAGCTGTGGCGACTATGGCGGTTGGCGCAGCTGTGGCGACTATGGCGATTAACGCAACTGCGGTGGGTGCGGCCACTGGTCGGTACGATAGCGGCACTGACACTGGTCATCGGCGCATTGATCGTGTTCGAGCAGAGCGATCAATACGATCCGACCCAGCCCTCCTACATCAACACAGATCCGGTTGTGCAGCCGCTGCCCACGGATCATTGGCCGGGCCGAGGCAATTGACTCGGCACCCCTTCGCACGATGCGCTCCGAATCCTGCTGTCGTGGAACGTCGAGTGGACAGCAACCACCGGAGACCAGACCGACTAGCGGCACGACAGTACGACGAAACCTTCGATGCGGTAAGCGATCTCGTCGCGCTATCGTGCCGCCGGGACTCACATCGGGTATACGGCATGCTTTCGTGGATTGAATCCCGGCTTCACCGGCGGCTTGTCGCGCAGCAGGTTCAGCGCGTGCCGGATCTCCAGGCGGGTGCGGGCGGGTTCGATGACGGCGTCGATGTAGCCGCGTTCGGCCGCGATCCACGGGGTGGCGATGGTCTCGTTGTAGTGGTTGACCATGAATTCCCGCGCGGCTGCCCGCTGTTCCTCCGGGACCGCCGCCAGCTGCCGCTTGCCGATCAGGTCGACCGCGCTTTCCGCGCCGATCACCGCGATCCGGGCCGTCGGCCAGGCGAAACTGATGTCGGCCCCGACCTGCCGGGCCGCCATCATGCCGTACGCGCCGCCGTAGGACTTGCGCACCACCAGGTTGATGATCGGCACGGTGGCCTCGATGATCGCGCGCGGGACCCGGCCGCCGCGGATGATCACACCGTTGGCTTCCTGATCGAGGCCGGGCAGCACGCCAGGGGTGTCGACGACGAACACCAGCGGAATATTGAACGCGTCGCAGAGCCGGATGAAGTACGTCGACTTGTCGGAGCAGGCCGCGTCGATGGAACCACCGAGCACCAGCGGCTGGTTGGCGATCACACCGACCGGGAAGCCATCGACCCGCGCGAAGCCGGTGATCAGGTTCGGCGCGAATTCGGTACGCACCTCGTGGAATTCGCCGTCGTCGAAGATCCGCAGCAGGATCTCGTGCATGTCGTACCCGGCGCGATCCGAATCCGGGATGATCTTCTCGAGTTCCCGATCGGTCGCGGTGATCTCCGGCTCCAGGCCGGGATTCACGACCGTCGGCTGCTCGAGGCAACTCGTCGGCATGTAGCTCAGGTACTGGCGGGCCCAGTCGTAGGCCGCCTGCTCGGTGTCGGCCACGTGGTGCAGCGTGCCGCGCTTGGCCTGGACCTCCGCGCCACCGAGCGCCTCGGCCGTGATGTCCTCACCCATGACGGCTTTGATCACCTCGGGCCCGGTGACGAACATGTACGAATCCCGGGTGCCGATCAGCACGTCGGTGTTGATCGGCCCGTACACCGAGCCCGCGGCGCACTTGCCGAGAATGATCGACACCTGCGGCACATAGCCGGACAGCTTCTCCAGCACCCGGGAGATATCGCCGAACGACGCGATCGAGCCGACCGCGTCCTGGATGCGCGCGCCGCCGGAATCGTTGATCGTCACCACCGGGCACGCGTTGTCGAACGCGAACTGCAGCGCCCGCATGAACTTGCGGGCGGAGGTGACACCCACCGAACCGCCGTACACGGTCTGATCGTGGGCGATCACCACGACCGGGCGGCCCGCGATCAAGCCACGACCGGTGACCAATCCGTCGCCGTAGAGGGCGTCGGGTTGGTCGGGCTGACGAGCTAAGGCATTGGTCTCGATGAAGGTCCCGGGGTCCAGCAGCATGCGCATCCGCTGCCGGACGCTCGGGACGCCCTTCTTCTCTCGCTTGGCGATGCCGGCTTCACCCGCCGGCTCCTCGGCGATCGCCAGGATCTTGACCAACTCATCTAGCTTCGCCTGGGTATCCACCACGCCCGCCGCCACCTTCCCTACCAACGCTGTTGTGCCTCCGCGACGTTAAGCGGTACAGACACAAGAACGCATCATCCGGCGGCAGATGCGGGACAGGTCACAGTGGGGGCCCAGTTCGTATGGCACTCCGGACAGCTCGAGTTAGGACGAAAGCGGCACTACGCCCTACTCCGGTGCCTGGAAGCCGCCGATCTTCTGCTCGAGCAGTTCGGCCAGCCGCAGCGGGGTGCGGTCCTCGAACATCGGACCGATAAGCTGCACGCCCACCGGTAGGCCCTCGGGCGAGCGGCCCGCCGGGATGGCGGTGGCGGGCAGGCCGGGCATGGTCGCCAGACCGACCCAGCTGACCTGGTCGATGAACGGGTATTCGACGCCGTCGATGTCGATCCGTCGTTCCCCCATACCGAGCTCATGGTCGTGCGGGAACGCGGGCGTCGAGGTGATCGGGCACACCACGGCATCGAACTCGGCGAAGAACTGCCGCCAGCCCTGTCGGTGCAGCTCGCGACGATTGTTCGCCTCCATCCAGTCGCGGTGGGTGAACAACATGCTGCGCACCCATGTCGCACCGGTACTGTGGTCGTCGTCGCTCAGTCCGAGGGTGGCCCGTATCTGCTCGTACCGCTCCACCGGATAACCCGCCGCCACGTTGGAAACCAGCAGCTGCGTGAAGAGGGTCGCGGCCTCGATCAGATCTGGCAGCAGCGCACTGTGCCGTTCCACGCGGGCGCCCTCGTCGATCAACGCGTCGGCCACCCGGTTCACGCCCGCTCGCACCGCCGAGGCGGTCGGAATGAGCGGATGCTCCTCGAGGACCAAGACCCGGAAATCGCCGAGCCGCTCGTGGCGTGCGGGCGGCAACCGCAAGTCATATGCCACGCCGCGCGTCAGCGGATCCGGTCCGGCCATCACATCCAGCAGCAGCGTGAGGTCGCGCGCGGTACGCGCCATCGGACCGACGACGGCGAGATCGTGTTCGACCGGCAAGGCCGGTGCGGGCGGCGGGATCATGCCGCGGGTCGCGGCCAGCCCGACGGTCGGCTTGTGTGCGTAGACGCCGCAGTAATGCGCGGGGACGCGCAACGAACCGGCGATATCGGTGCCGAGGGACAGCGGGCCGAATCCGGCCGCCAGGGCCGCCGCGGAGCCGCCGGAGGATCCGCCCGGCGTGCGATCGTGATCCCACGGGTTGTTGGTGGTGCCGTAGATCTCGTTGAAGCTCTGCCACTCTTTCAGCATCAGCGGCACATTGGTCTTGCCGAGCACCACCGCGCCTGCCGCCTTCACCCGCGCCACCTGGACCGCGTCCTCGGCCGGGATGAAATCACGGAATTGCGGCATGCCCCAGGTCGTCGGCAGTCCGGCGATGTTGTAGGACTCCTTGACCGTCACCGGGATACCGAGCAGCGGACGATCTTCGCCGTTGGCGCGCGCCTGATCGGCCTCACGGGCGGCGACCCGCGCATTGTCGAAATCCGGTACGCAGATCGCGTTGATCGCCTTGTCGTCGCGCTCGATTCGCGCGATCGCCTCCTCGGTCAGCTCCACCGAGGTCACTTCACCAGCCCGCAACGCAGCCGAAAGATCCTCGGCCGCAGTAAAACTCCATTCCATGAAATCGACCGTACATACGGGGTGAAGTAGCCATAAAATAATTCTTTGCACAATAGGGTCGAAGTCTCAATTTTTCTGAACCTCGCAGGTCAGCGCCTCGAAAAACGGTTGACTGCCGACGCTGGTGGCCGGTGCACACCGGCGGCGGGCCGAGGGGATCCGATCCAGATCAAGGCGCGTCTCGCGCATGCCGCGACCTTACGGCGTTCGCACGTTTCCGTAGCCTGGATGGGGTGGGAGCTGTGGACTTCGGGCGCGAACCTGATGCGGCATGGGATTTCGCGGGTCCGGCCGAGGCGGTGCCGCGCGGGGTGGCGATGATCGGTTACCGCGATGTGGGCGGGGCAGGGTTGAACCTTCGGGTTGCCGGGACGGCGGCGGTCACCGTGGTGATCGAATTCGGTGGGCGCGAGGTGATCGTCGACGATGTGCTCGGGCAACGGGCTCTCGGCGGGTTCGTAGTCGGGCTGCCTGTCGAGGCCATGCGCATTCGCAGTGAGCGGGCCGAGTGCATCGAGATTCGGTTGTCGCCGATTCAGGCGTACTCGCTATTAAATGTTTCCCCTACGGATTTGGGCCGGGGCGCAGTCGCGCTCGAAGATCTTTTGGGAGAACGGGCTCAGCGACTCCGCGAGCAACTCGCGTCCGCCCAGACCTGGGACGAGCGTTTCGCATTGACGAAATCGTTTCTGACACAGCGCGATAGGCCAACGACGCCGGACCCGGAGGTACTCGCCGGCTGGCATCGGATACTCACCTCGCACGGCCAGGTGAAGATCGGTGAGCTCGCCGGATCCGTTGGCTGGAGCCATAAGCGGCTGTTGTCGCGGTTCGAGTCCCAGATCGGCTTGGCGCCCAAGCGGGCGGCGATGCTGGTCCGATTCCGGCACGCGGTCGACGGTTTACTGGCGGGCAGGCCCGCCGCCGACGTCGCGATCGACTGCGGGTACACCGATCAGGCCCATCTGTGCCGAGACGTGTCGATCTTCGCGGACCACACGCCGGGGGCGCTGACGACGAACTACCTGCCGACCATCGCCCAGCACCGATACCAGGCGTGGGGGAAATTCTTCCAATACGGTGCGGGACCGCTCGGTCGATAGTGGTCCGGTGCGGTCGGCGAGCCGACCGCCACTCGTCACCCATCGACAGCGAGAGGACACGCGTCGTGACCAACACCCTCGATCCCGCGAACCTACAGACGGCCCTGGAGACCCTGCACCAGGCGGGCATGCCCGGCGTATTCGCCGAAGTGCGCGACCACGACGAAATCTGGCGTGGCGCAGCGGGAGTCGCAGATACCGACACCGGCCGTCCCGTTACCGCCGATATGCGGCACCGCGTCGGCAGCATCACCAAAACATTCACCGCCGCCGCCGTGCTGCAGCAGGTCGACAACGGCGAAATCGACCTCGACACACCGATCGGCCACTACCTGCCGAAGCTGGTTCCCGGCGAACGTGGCGCGGCGATCACAGTCCGGATGTTGATCAACCACACCAGTGGCCTCACCGAATACCTCCCGCGCGCCTACCCGTCCCTCGCGGGCTTTCCTGCCGTGGGGAAAACGACACCGCAGAGCCTGGAGGACAACCGGTTCACCAAGTTTCAGCGGACCGATCTGATCGAGATGGGCGTCTCGACGCCGGCCTGCGGGACGCCGGGTGGCACACCAGGGGTGTACTCGAATACCAATTACCTTCTCCTGTGCGAACTTCTGGAGTTGGTGACCGGCACCTCGGCGGAGAAGTGCATTACCCGCGACGTCATCGAGCGGGCCGGACTGCGCGATACGGAGTTCCCGGACAGCCCGAACATCAACGGCCCGCACGCATTGCACTACGAGGCCTGGTTGGGCATGATCGACCCGCCGCGCGACTTCAGCGTGTTCGACATGTCGTTTGTGGGACCTGCGGCTTCGCTGATATCGACCGTCGCGGACTTGAATCGATTCTTCGGCCTGCTGCTGGCCGGCGACATCGTCAGCCGGGAAGCGCTGGCGCAGATGCAACGCTCCGGTCCCGTCATCTCTTTCGAGGGGAAGACCATCGAGTACGGTCTCGGCCTGCACAAGCTGACGGTGCCCGGTCGCGGAATCTATTGGGGCCATGACGGTTCCGTCTGGGGCGGCGGCGCGATATCGATGACCAGTGCCGACGGCACCCGGCAGATGTCTATCGCGGTGAACCTGCAGCGGTGGAACCGGCTCGACGCCGAGGGCCGGCCGCAGCCCCATCCCATCGACGGCGCGCTGCAGGCGCTCATCCAGCTCGCGCTGGGTGCCTGAGCCGCGGCCGGGTCAGTTCGGCTTCAGGCTGCCGACGCTCAACGATCCGCTCCCCGGCAGCTTCTCCTCCACCGCGCGGACGTAATCGGCGGGATCCTGGTCGACGGGTTTGACGCCCGCGTAGTGCCGCGCCTCGTAGGCGGCGAAGGCGACGGCCAGCTGATGGCGCCGCGGCAGTCCGGCCAGGCGGCGGAAATCGGTGAGGCCCTCGCGTTCTTCCTCGGCCATGTGATCGCTGTTGGCCAGGTTCGCGGCCGCCACGGCCGCGAACCAGTCATCGGTGCCGACCTGATGACGCTCGGCCTCGGCGATCGCGTTTCTGATCTCGTTGTGGTCGTGGATCGCGTCGAGCGTCTCGTCCTCCACCCGGCCCGTGCGCCTGGCCGCGATGCCGACCTGCAGCAGCGCGGGATAAAAGATCTCCTCCTCCGCCTTCGCATGCAGCTCGAGGAAGGCCGACAGCCTGCCCCAGATCGCGGACAGGACACCGGTTTCCGCGCGATCGATCTGCTCCAGAATCGCGAACAGTCGCCGCTGCTCATGATGGTCATCGAGGATCAGCTCGGTAATGTCCACAATTCCTCCCTGATACCGCAGGTCAGGTCAGCTCTGAACGTCCCTCGGGGCAGCTGGCATTTCCCCATGGGAGCCGACGATAACGTACGGCCCCGCCACACGCCGCCAATTGCCTCTTCGAAGCGCGCCGCAGCAGTGCATTACCGGGTGTCCTGCCCGCACGTTCACACTGTGCGACCGGAGGCCGCTGATGCCGTCAAATCGGAAGCAACTTCCGAGATACACTGCTGGACAAGCGATCAGGAGGAATTGATGCAACTCGCCTCTCGCGCGATGCCACCCTCAGTTCCTCCTGATCGTCTGACCAAAGCAGTCGGACCCGCGCCTACGGCCCGCCGATGTGGTGCCGCGTATTTCGGACACTCGATCACCGGCAGGTGTAGATGTCTTGAGCCACAGCGGATCTCGACCGCTTGCTGCCTGAACCCGCAGGCGATGCCGGACGGACTGCGGGGCCGAGCTCAGCTCGGGCGTAGGTTCGTGACTCGCAGGCCGTGCTCGACGCGGAGACGCTCGGCCACGAGCGAGCGGTGGCAGGCCTCCGGGTCGCATTCGACGCAGAAAAGGGCGGTTACCGAGTCGCTCGGGAGTTCGGCTACGAGCGCGCAGAGGTCGAACGGGTCGAGGATCTCGCGGGTGTAGCGCTCGACGTATTCAGAGGCCAGGGCGATGCGGTTGCGTTTGCCTACGCCCTGGCGGTCATCCTCGCGGTACTGGGCCTGGCGCATATCGGTGGTCGGCGTCAACTCCCGGACGTGGCGGTAGTCGATATGCGCTGCGGCAAGCGCGAGTTGGAGCCGGGCCGAGTTCGCCCAGGAGTACTCGTGGCCGCGAACGCCGCGGCGCTGGCGGAGGTCTAATAGCAACCCCACGCCGGCGCCGGTGAGCTTCTCGACGAAGGCTTCGACGGTGAAGCCGTAGACGCCGATCGTCACGATGCGCTTCATCGCACCCGGCCCGCCACTACGGCACGAGGTTCGGCTGGTCCACGGCAATCAGCCACGACCCGTCCGGCTGGCGGCGGGCGATCTCGACGGTCATCTCGCCGGTGGTCAGCGTGGATGCGGTCAGTGCCAGGTCGCCGCTCACCAGCGCTGGATGCTGCCGCCCCGGCGAGAGCACCGGCGCGGCGGCGACGAACTGCTCGAACACCTTGCGGATCTCCGCGTGTCCGGTCACGACGTTCCCCGGCGGGAATTCCAGTACCGCGGTCGGCTCGTACAACGCCACCAGTCCGTCGACGTCGCCCGCGTTGGCGCGCTCGATGAAGTACTTGCCCAGGTCGTTCGGTTCGGTGGCCACGATCTTGATTGTCATACTGATAAGTCTCCCAACCAATCACGACATCCTGTGTCGTGTATTCCGGCTAAGGTTTTTCGCATGCGAGCGGACCGGTTGGTGTCACTGGTGCTGCTCCTGCGCCGGCACGGTCAGCTGTCGGCCACCGCGCTGGCGCGCGAGCTCGAGGTATCCACCCGGACAGTGCTGCGTGACATCGAGGCGCTGTCCACGGCCGGCGTCCCGGTCTACGCCGAACGCGGCAGGCACGGCGGTTTCGCCTTGCTGCCCGGTTTCCAGACCGAGCTCATCGGACTGAACCACGACGAGACACTTGCCCTGCTCGTCGCCGGATCGCGGCGCGGCGCACAGGCTTTCGGACTCGGCGCGGCGCTCGCTTCGGCCATCCGCAAGGTGGTCGACGCGCTACCCGACAGCTATCGGGACACCGCGACCGGTGCGGCCCAGCGATTGCTCATCGACCCGGAAACCGACCTCTTCTCGCGCAGGCTGGTTCCCGAGGAGGTGCCCGACGCCATAGTGGCCACGGTCCGGCGCGCGGTGTTGGCCGGACACAAGCTGCGCATCCATTACGCAGCGGTGGACCAGCTCCCGAAGTGGCGCACAGTGGACCCGATCGGCCTGGTCACCGTGCGCGACCAAGGCTTTTTGCTGGCCACCAGATCTGGCGCGGACCGCACCTACCGGCTGTCGCGGGTACTGGCCGCCGAGGAACTCCCCGAACTCGCACAACGACCGGACCGGGTCGATCTGGACCGCGCCTGGCAGGAACGCAGCACGCAGTTCCGGAACGCCGGCGATCAAGTCTCCGTACTGATACGGGTGAACCCGGCACGTCGGGCGGAACTGTTGAGCACCGCTCTCGCCGTCCGCGCCGAGGATACCGACGCCGACGGCTGGCTGCGGCTGGAGGTGACCTTCCAAGATCCGAAACACGCCGAATGGGCGCTGTGGCAGCTCGGTGCGAACGCGGAAGCCCTTGCCCCCCAATGGTTACGCACCTCCATGCACAACCATGCCGCCGAAATTGCCACCCGCTACGAACCGTCATCCTGAAAGTGGCTGCGTGCTCATCGGATTCGGCGAAGTTCAACCCGTGCACCGGCATGATCGGGCAAGTCCGTCCATTGACCCCGATATCCACCACCAACCGTCAGTGACAAAGCATCATGTCTGTCACCGAGTTACGGCACGTGTCACCGATGAGTTTCGAGCGCGCAGGAGGTCTACCCGGTTATGCGGAAACTGATCTACGGGTTCAGCGTGACCCTGGACGGCTACATCAACGATCGCGACGGCAACATCGACTGGAGCAACCCGGATGACGAGCTGCACCAGTTCCACAACGACCGCTACCGCGACATCGAGATCTCGCTGCACGGCCGTCGCCTCTACGAACTGATGGCCGAATACTGGCCGCACGTGCCCGAGGACGCGCCGCCTATCCAGCGTGAGTTCGCCGGGCTCTGGACGTCGAAGCCGAAGGTCGTCTTCTCCCGCACACTCACCGAAGTCCACTGGAA
Source organism: Nocardia sp. NPDC046473 (assembly GCF_040645995.1). Classification (NCBI taxonomy): domain Bacteria; kingdom Bacillati; phylum Actinomycetota; class Actinomycetes; order Mycobacteriales; family Nocardiaceae; genus Nocardia; species Nocardia sp. NPDC046473. The sequence continues at coordinate 264,828 of NZ_JBEYZJ010000005.1, read as the reverse complement.
CAGCACGCTGGTCAGCGAGAACGCGGTCGAGGAGGTCCGCAAGCTCAAGGCCGGCGGCGACGGCGTCATGGAGGTCGGTGGCGCGAGCCTCGCCGCCTCGCTGATTCCCCACGGCCTCATCGACGAGTACCAGATATTCCTCATGCCCGTCATACTCGGCGGCGGCACCCCCTTCCTCCCCTTGCTGGACAAGCGCATCCAGCTCCGCTTGACCGAGACGAAGCACTTCAACACCGCGGTGATGCACCGCTATCTCCTCGACTGAGGAAGATTCAGCGCGCAGCGTTTTGTGTCGGTGCCCTGTGCCAGGCTGGGGACATATCGACCCACGGCCGGAGGAGAATTGGATGGCCGAGACTGACAACAAGCCCGAGGCCAGACTCGTTGCGCACTGTCGGCGCTGCCACGGCTGGTTGCTGTCAACCGAATCGGTCACGCTGGGCATCGGACCGACCTGCGCGATCCGTGAACGTGCTGAGCAGCGCGCCGCCGCACGAGAGTTGACCCTGTTCGACATCGCAGCCTGAGTCCGTCTCGGCCTCGAATAGGAGGACTCGCGGTCAGCCGAGTCCGGCAGCTTGCTTCGCGGCGTCCTCCAGCTTGGACCGATACTGCTGCCACCAGGCGGGGTCGCCGGTGGGCATGTTGTCGTTGCCGGCGAGCAGGCCCGCGGCGCCGTCGATGAGTTCGCGAAGGATATCGGCGTGTCCGGCATGCCGATTGGTTTCGGCGGTCACATGCACCAGGACGCGGTGCAGCGTGACAATTCGGTGGTCCGCTGACCACCACGGAACCGAGCCTTCGGCCGTGAGGTCGAGGCTGTCGATCGTCGCGTCGGCATGCGCCCAAGCGCGGCGATAGAAGCCGATGATGTCCGCACGCGATTCTTCAGCGGTCGCCCACATATCGGCGGTGGGGTCGGCCGCGAAATCGTGCTGGTTGATGGATTCGTCGTTCGGACGCCCGAAAGTGTCGCCGAAGTAGCCGAACTCGACGGTGCCGAGGTGTTTGACCAGCCCGAGCAGGTTGGTGCCGGTGGGGGTCACGGGCCGACGAACGTCATACTCGGACAGACCATCCAGCTTCCACAGCATGACTTGGCGGGCATCACGCAGGTACCGGTGCAGATCCGATTTCGGGTCAGAAACTGTCATATCGAGCACTCTGCCAGACCCCGCCCATACCTCACCGAATTTCCTTCTCCACCAACACCATCCACTGGCTACCGCTGATCGCCTGGTTCTGAAACGCGAACTGCGCGATAAGTATTGACACGGTGGAACGCCTGGTGCGTTAAGCTTCCCAACCACGCGAACTAGAACAGGTTCTCAGGGGAGGGGCTGCCGCTGTGCGGTCAGTGCGGATCGTGACGTTGCGGGCTGCGGTTGTTGCCGTGGTTTTCGGGCTGGTGATGACGGGTGGCAGTTGGGCCGGGGCGGTGCCGCTGCCGGACCAGGATTCGTTCTATGCCGCGCCGCCCGGTATCGCGGGTCTGCCCAATGGCGCGGTGCTCGCGTCCCGGCCGATCGGCGCGGAGTCCTTCCTGGTGCCGCTGCCGGCAAACGCTTGGCAGGTGCAGTACAAGACGATCGACAACCATGGTCGGCCCAGCGCCTACGTCGCCACAATTCTTGTGCCGCAGCAAGAATGGACGGGCACCGGCCCGCGGCCGTTGGTGTCGTACCAGGTCGCGGAAGACGGGGTCGGCTCGAAATGTGCGCCCTCGTATGCGTTGCGCGGCGGGCTCGGTGGCGGACCGAGTAACGCGTTCTCCGAGACCGGGGTGATTCGTCTTGCGCTGCAACAAGGTTGGGCCGTGGTAGTGCCGGACTATCAGGGGCCCGATTCGGATTTCTCCGGCGCTGACGGTTACGCGCACGGGGTGTTGGACGGAATTCGCGCGGCCAAGTCGTTCACACCGGCGGCTATCGATCCCGCCGCTCCGATCGGCCTCTGGGGGTACTCCGGCGGGGCGCAGTCCACCGCTGTCGCGGCGCAAGCACAGAGCGTCTATGCCCCGGAACTGCAGCTGACCGGCGCGGCGCTGGGCGGGGTGGTGGCCGATCTGGCGGCCACCATGTCGGGCTTCAGCGGCGGCATCGCGGGCGGCGCGGTCGTCGTCGGTCTGGTCGGCCTGAACCGGTCCTATCCGGAAGCGAATGTGCTTCAGTACCTGAATGAATCCGGTCGCGAGATGCTGGCCGCCGGCCAAACGGATTGCCTACATGACGCCGCGCTCACGCACCCGTTTCTCAATGCGGCGGACCTGGAGGCCTGGCCCGGTTCGATCACCGACAACGCCGAACTGAGCAGCGTCGTCCGGAAGGCCAGCCCACTGTTCCGCGACGGCTCCCCCACCGCGCCGGTGCTGCTCTATCACGCGATCGCCGACGAGTTCGCCCCCATCGCCGCCGCCCGGGCACTCGCCGGAAAGTACTGCGCCGCAGGGGTTCCGGTGCAACGAGTGGAGAATCCGATCGGCGAGCACGGCACCGAGGCAGCGGCCGGACTCCCCACCGCCCTCACCTACCTGACCGACCGCTTCGCCGGCAAGCCCGCTCCCAGCACCTGCTGACGGACGCACGCCATCGGGATCGACCGGCGCACCCGCACCAACGTCGAGAAGACCCGGCCCCCAACAGGTCCCGGGTCTTCCGAGCCGACTGCGGTCAGCGCGCGTTGGCGGTGCAGACCACCTCGCTGACCTCAGCCCCCGACTTGTCCGCGGAACCGACATTGGCCAGCATCGCCGGCGGATAGACCCGCGCGAGGCTGGTGTAGGCGGCGAACAGCGCGAGCGAGCGGTCGGTGCCCGCGCCGGTGGCGACGGCGTGCTTGGTGTAGACCAGCGCGCCGCAACCGTTCGACCAGTCCACCAACAGGATGCAGTCGGTGCCGCCGCCCAGGCCGCAGTTGGCGAGCGCCTCGTCAACGGCTTCGTCGCGGCTCAGCGCATCGACGCTGGTGCCGTAGCTCCAGTCCGAGGCACTGAACGCGATCGCGCCGTGCAGACTGACCGCATTCGCCGTGCCGGCACCGAACACCGACCCGGCCGCAAGACCCACCGCCGCGATCGCGACGACGGCCTTACCCATGAACTTCATCAAGCACTTTCCTTTGTGAACACGTGTAGCGGACGTTGACCCGACGAATCATGGCGGATCGCTGTCCGATTCGCGCAATTCGTCCCGGCAGGATCACATTCCCGGCCGACGGCTATCACCACGTCGAACCGGAGAAAACGGCGGCGCCTGTTCGGCCACGGTATTCGGGTATGTCGTTTCGGGGCAGTGTGCATAGGATCGCCGACATGGCGACACGGCTTGTGCAAGTCAACATCAAGGCTCGGGACGACTCCGCGCTCGGCCGGTTCTGGGCGGAGGCGTTGGGTTGGGGCGTTTCCAGCGAGGGGCCCGGCGTGACCAATATCGAACCCGTGGGCTTCTCTTGGCCGGACCCCAGCGCGGTCTGCGTCGATGTCGTCACCGTCCCGGACCCCGAAACGGTGAAGTACCGGGTGCACATCGATCTCGCCACCACTTCCCTGGCCCATCAAGCGGAATGGGTTGCGCGCCTGCAGGATCTCGGCGCGACGCCCGCCGACATCGGCCAGGGCGACGTCCCGTGGACGGTGCTGGCCGACCCCGAGGGCAATGTGTTCTGCGTGCTGGAACCTCGGGAGATCTACCGGGACACCGGGCCGATCGCCGCGGTGGTGGTCGACTGCGCGGATCCGCGGGCCATGGCCCGATTCTGGGGCGAGGCGATGGACTGGACCCTGCACGAGGTGACCGATGATCACGCGACGTTTCGTTCATCCAAGGGCGTCGGCCCCTACCTGGAGTTCATCCGCAGGTCCGGTGTGCCGACCGTCTGGAACCGCATCCACCTCGACCTTCTGCCCTATGCCGGTGACGATCAAGCGGCGGAAGTCGCCCGACTGCGCACTCTGGGCGCCATCGACCGAGACCTTGGCCAGGGCGATGTGCCGTGGACGGTCCTGGCCGATCCGGAGGGCAACGATTTCTGCGTTCTCGGCCCGGGACGCTGACCGAGGGCACCGCAGCGCCCGTGCGCGACTCGGGGCGAGAATCTAACAGAATATATTGTGCTGCAATAGTTCTCGGCAGGAAGATCAGCAATCGTACGACTGCGTCAGCGAGAACCGCGGAGCAGCCCGGCATCGTCGAATACGACGCGAACGTCGTGCGCGAAACCAGCGATGTCATCGAGCCCGAAAGCCGTGTGCTGCAAGACGAAACCGTGCAGCAACGCCATTACCACCCGTGCGCCGCGATCGGGATCCAGCTCGGTCGACACAGTGCCCGCCCGCTGACCATTGCGAAGCACGTCCGCGATGCGTCCGCGCACCTGCTCGAAGCCCGCTTCGGCCTGCTGTCGCAGTCCTTCGTGGCGTAGCAGCTCGCCCCACGCCTGGACCGCTACGCGCAGCAACTCGTCGACTGGAATAGCTTGGCCAGTCGCATCGACAGCGACATCACCGCTCACCGGGTCGACTGCCGCTGCGACCAGATCGGCAACCGTCATCTCGCCGTCCCCATCGACGAGACGCTCCACGGGAGCGAACATCACACGGAAGGCATCACCCGCTATCTCGACGATGATCTCTTCCTTGCTGGCGAAGTACCGGTAGGGAGCACCCACCGACACGCCCGCTTCGGCCGCGATATCGGGCATCGAGGTCTGATGGAACCCGTCGCGCGAGAAACAGCGACGAGCCGCCGCCACGATTTGCGACCGATTCGCTGCCCGATGTTCGTCGGTGAGACGCGGCACGGGACCCCTCCTTCATTCCGTGAATGAACGATCATTCGCCTTGACGGTAGCAGCATCTCCCGCAACGATAAAAATGAAAGGTCGTTCACGGAAGCGGCCGGGAGAAGGAGTTCTGTCATGACCGATCTGCAGCTCGAGCTGGGCGTCTACCGGTACGAGCACACCGAGCCGCTGTTCGACGGGCGAGTCACGATCGATGGCGTCGACGCACACCTGAACACCTCGCCGCTGATCTCCGACGTTTTCCAGCGCATGGCCAAGGGCGAACTGGACATCGCCGAGTACGGGCTCACCTACTTCCTGCGCTCGTTCGACCTGGACGATTCACCGTTCCTGGCCCTGCCGATCTTCCCGAACCGCAACTTTCGTCACTCGGCACTGTTCGTGAACGCCGACAGCGGAATTGAGCGGCCAGAGGATCTCGCGGGTAAGACGGTCGGTGAGTTCGCGCTGTACGGCTCCGACCCCGGCGTCTGGGTGAAGGGCATCCTGGCCGACGAATACGGCGTGACGCCGGACCAGATCGACTGGGTGATCGGCGGCACCGACCACCCCATCCCCTCGTTCGACTGGATCCCGCAGCCCGTCCCGGACGGCGTTCGAGTCCGCCACACCGAGGGCGATCAGACCTTGGCCGCCATGCTCGAAGCGGGCGAGATCGACGCCCTGCTGTCGGTCGACGTCCCGCGAAGTCTGCTCGACGGCTCGACGAAGAAGATCCGGCGACTGTTCGTCGATTATGAAGCGGCCGAACGGGATTACTACCGCCGCACCGGCATCTTTCCGATGATGCACGTCGTCGCGATCCGCCGGGAACTGGCCGAGATGCCCGGCCTGGCCGACTCGGTCTGCCAAGCGTTCCGTCAGGCCAAAGACATTGTGCAGGAGCACTATCGGGCCAACGCGGCGAAGCAGCACATGGCCGTGATCACTCCGTGGTTCAGCGAGTTGTTCGCGGAGAACCGTGCACTACTGGGCGAGGACTGGTGGCCCTACGGGCTCGACGCCAACAGCAAGGCCGTCGACACCTTCCTGCGCTACCACCACGAGCAAGGCCTGTCCCAGCGGCTGCTCACTTCCGCAGACATCTTCGTCCCCGGCACCCACTGAACCCCGACCTATTGAACACTGTTCGTCAATGAACAGTGTTCACCCATTGAACAGTGTTCTCCAGCTGTGTTACGGTTGGGTAGTGGCCGAGAAGAGTCCCTCGAGCAGGGCTGTTACGCGTGATCAGTGGGAAGCGCAGATCGCGGCGCTTGATGCGACGAACCCGCCGCGGCGGGTTCGTAAGGAGCCGATCACGGTCGCTGGGATCTTGGCGGCCGCATTCGGGTTGGTCGAGGCCGAGGGGTTCGACGCGTTGACGATGCGGCGTGTTGCCGCGGCGCTCGGGACGAGTCCGGGTGCGCTGTATGCGCATGTGCGGAACAAGGCGGAGCTGGATGATCTGTTGATCGGGCAGCTGTGCCGGAAAGTGTCGATCCCCGAGCCGGATCCGGCGAACTGGCGCGCGCAGATCGTTGACGTGTGCCGGCAGTTGCGTGACCAATACCTGCGCTATCCGGGGATATCCCGGGCGGCACTGTCGGCGGCGCCGAACAGTCTGGACACGTTGCGGATCGGCGAGGGCCTGCTGGCGATCCTGCTGGCCGCCGGGGTGTCGCCGCAGAACGCCGCGTGGGCGGTCGACTCCGCAGTGCTGTACGTCGCCGCGTACAGCTTCGAGGCATCGTTGCGCCGCGATCCGGTCACCGACACCGACGGGCGAGTCTTGGATCAAGCCGAACATATCGCTCGACTGAAGATGTTGCCCCCCACGCACTTTCCGAACATGGTCACCTACGCGCACGAGCTGACCACCGGTGCCGGACACGAACGGTTCGACTTCACCCTCGAACAACTGTTCCGCGGACTGGCCCGCGAGGACTAGGTCGCCACAAACCACGACACTCGACCGGCCCCACACTCGGGCCGAGGACGGACGACAATCATGAAGGCAGCTCGTTTCGACCGATTCGGGGGCCCGGAGGTCCTGGAAATCGTCGATCTACCCGACCCGCACCCGGGCCCCGGCCAGGTCCGGATCGCGGTCGAGGCCGCGGGCGTCAACGCCAGCGACTGGAAGAAACGTCAAGGGCTGATGGATCAGGAACTTCCGCAGACCTTGGGTTACGAGGCGGCGGGCGTGGTCGATGAGCTCGGCGCGGGCGTCACCGACGTCGCGCCCGGCGACCGGGTGTTCGGATTCAGCTCCGAGGGTGCCGCGCAGGCGGAACTGGTGGTGCTGTCCTACTACGCGCCCATTCCGTCGTCGGTCGGTTTCGCCGAGGCCGCCGCACTGCCCGCGGCCATGGAGACGGCCGCGCGTGCACTCGACCAGCTCGGCGTCGAGACCGGGAACATCGTGCTGATCAACGGCGCGTCCGGCACCGTCGGCAGTGCCGCGGTGCAGCTGGCGGTGGCCCGGGGTGCCCGGGTGATCGGCACCGGCAGTCCGGCCTCGCACGACCTGTTGCGTTCACTCGGTGCCGAACCCGTCGCATACGGCGCGGGCATGAGCGAACGGGTCCTCGCGGTCGCGCCCAAGGGTGTCGATCTGGCGCTCGACATCGCGGGCAGCGGTGTGCTGCCCGAGTTGATCGAGCTCGCCGGCGGTCCCGAGCACGTCATCACGCTCGCCGACTTCCCCGGCGCGGAAAAATACGGCGTGCGGTTCTCTCGCGGCGACGCCAGCCGCGCACTCTACGTACTCACCCAGATCGGCCCGCTGGTCGAGTCCGGACAGCTCACCCTTCCTGCCGTCCAGACCTTCCCGCTGGCCGATGTCGCCGAGGCACACCGTGTCGGCGAATCCGGCGCGGTACGCGCGAAGCTCGTGCTACTCCCCCGCTGACATCCCCGCGCGACACCGAATGTGTCGCGCCCACAACATGATTCCCGATGCCGCGGGCCTGCATCGGCGATGACGCCTGCGCACACACCGAGAGGCCACCATGAGTTCCACCATCCCATCGACCGGATCCGACTACCCGACGACCGAAGAGCACCGTGGCCGAAACCGCTGGCTGGCCTTGGTCGTGCTGAGCCTGGCCCAGTTGATGGACATCGTCGACAACACCATCATGAACATCGCCCTCCCCAGCGCCCAGCACGACCTGGGCTTCTCCACCGACGACCGGCAGTGGGTGGTCACCGGTTACGCGCTGGCCTTCGGCAGCCTCCTACTCCTCGGCGGCAGGCTCTCGGATTTCTTCGGACGCAAGCGAATGTTCCTCATCGGCGTCGGCGGATTCGCCGCCGCCTCGGCGCTCGGCGGTGCCGCCGGTGGTCTGGAAATGCTGCTCGTCGCGCGGGTCGCGCAGGGCGTCTTCGGTGCGCTGCTCGCGCCGGCGGCACTGTCGCTGCTCTCAGTCACCTTCGCGGACAACGCAAAAGAACGTGGCCGCGCGTTCGGCATCTTCGGCGCGATCTCCGGCGCGGGCGGCGCATTGGGTCTGCTGCTCGGCGGGATCCTCACCCAGGGACTGTCGTGGCGGTGGTGCCTGTACGTGAACATCGTGATCGCCGCGATCGCGTTCGCCGGTGCGCTGATGTTCCTGTGTGACGGCGACCGCCCCGAGCGAGTCCGGCCCGACATCGCGGGCACAGCCGCCGCGGTCTCAGGCCTGGCCGGTCTCGTCTATGGACTCGGCAACGCCGAATCCCACGGCTGGGACAACCTTGCGACGCTTGCGCCGATCATCGCTGGAATCCTCCTGTTGGCCGCCTTCGTGCTCATCGAACGCCGCACCCCGCATCCCCTGCTGCCCCTGCCCGTGGTGCTGGACCGCGTCCGCGGTTCGGCCTACCTGACCGTCGCGATCACCGGCACCGGCATGTTCGTGGTCTTCCTGTTCCTCACCTACTACCTGCAGAACACGTTGGGGTTCAGTCCGATTCAGTCCGGCGCCGCATTCCTCCCGATGATCGCCATGGTGATGGTGGGTGCGGTGTTCTCCGGGACAGCGCTGCTGCCGCGCACCGGGCCGCGCCCGCTCATCCCCGGCGGCTGCCTGCTCGCGGCCACCGGAATGGCACTGCTCACCGGCATCGGCGCCGACTCCAGTTACGTCAGCGGCGTGCTGCCTGCCCTGCTCGTCATCGGCCTCGGATTCGGCTTCATCTTCGGCCCGATCCAGAACGCGGCGACCAGCGGCGTCCTACCGCACGACGCCGGCGTGGCCTCCGCTACGGTCAACACCGCCCAGCAGATCGGCGGGGCCATCGGGCTGGCCGTGTTCAGTTCACTCACCACGACCGCGATCAACCACTACCTCACCACCCACGCCGCGACCGCGACCCAACCGGCGACCATCGCCCAAGCGACGATCAGCGGCTACCACCTGGTGTTCTGGATTGCCGCAGCAGTGTTCCTCGGTAGTGCCGCGCTGGCCGCGCTTCTCTTCCGCTCGGGCCCGCTACCAGCCAATCCGAACGTCGTGCACTGAAACCGACAGCGTATGTCCGAAACCGGTTCTCCAGCGAAGTCGCCCGTCAGTTTTCAGTAACACTGCAGGTCACAGGGTTTGCAGGGCCGTAGTCAGCCCCCATAGGCTCGGAAGTGAGCAAGGCTTCGCAGATCTCCGGCTCGCAACCGAAGTCTGTCCGTCCAGACGGGACAAACCCGTTGCCGTCAACGCGTGTGAAAGTGCTACTGGGATGTTGGATTACGGCATTGACATGTCCGATGTGCAGCGCGACGTCGCGCTGCCCGACTTGGTCGCCGAAGGATACGAGCTCGACGCCCTGGTATCGGCGCAGGCCGACTGGTCCAAGGACACGCCCGCGGTGGGGTGGACGATCGCCCACCAGATCGCCCATCTCGCTTCCGCTGACGCGAACGTGCTCATCGCCATCCGGACCCCGGAGGCGTTCGACGCCGTGCTGAAGCACGCGGAAAACCTCGGCCCCCGATACCGGGATGTCGATGCCGCCGAGGGTGCGGCCCTGCCGCGAGCGCAACTGCTGGAACAGTGGCGCGCCGGTCGCATCGAGGTTGCCGCGGCGCTCCGTGACATTCCGCTGGACCAGGCGTTTCCGTGGTACGGCGCGGAACTGACCGCCAAGCTCATGGTGCCGCTTCGCCTGATGGAGACGTGGGCGCACGGGCAGGACATTTTCGACACGCTGGGTGTCACCCGTCATGCGACGAGTCGGCTCCGGCCGATAGCTGCGATGGGCGTCGTAGGACGAGAGCTGTCCTTCTACACTGCCGAATTACCAACTCCCGCAGAGCCTTTCCGGGTCGAACTGACCGGACCCGACGGCGAGACCTGGGCATGGGGCCCCGCAGATGCCGAGCAACGGGTGCGGGGCAGCGCCCTCGATTTCTGTCTCCGCGTCACCCGGCGCAGGCCCCTGGCCGAGACCGATCTCACCGCAGTCGGCGCGGACGCCCGGAAGTGGCTGGAGATCGCCCGTATTTTCCTCTGAGACATCCTCAGTTCATCTGCACCGAGCGGATGGAGTTGCCCATGACCATGCGGTCGATCGCGCTGATCGCGCTGCCGGGATCGCTCGCGGCGCCGATCGTAACCAGCAGGGGGACATAGTGATCGGCCGTCGGGTGCGCGACCGCGGCGCCGGGCGCCTTGCGCCGGTAGTCGGTCAGGGCATCGACATCGCCGCGCCCGAGCGCGTCGGCGGCCCACTCATCGAACGCTCTGGTGTGTGCGGCGAGATCCGGGCGGCGGAACACCGCGAAACTGTGGGTCATGAAGCCCGAGCCGATCACCAGCACGCCTTCGCCGCGCAGTGATCGCAGACGAGCGCCGAACTCGACCAACGCCACGGGATCGAGGCTGGGCATCGACAATTGGACGACCGGAACGTCGGCCGCGGGATACATCGCCATGAGCGGGATGAACGCACCGTGGTCGAGACCTCGGTCGGCGCGCTCGTGCACCGTAGTCGCCGGACTGAGGGTGGCTGTGAGCCGACGGGCGAGGTCGGTCGCGTCCGGGGTCGCGTACGGCAGGGTCTTATAGCGGGGATGGAAGCCGCTGAAGTCGTAGTAGAGCGGGGTGCCAGCGGCCGCACCCGAGATCGCGGCCGGTGCGTCCTCCCAGTGCGCTGAGATGATCACGATGGCTTTCGGTTTGGGCATGGACTGCGCCCAGGTGAACAGGTCGTCGAGCCACTGCGGGTCGTCGAGGGTGAACGGCGCTCCATGGCTGATGAACAGGCTCGGCAGCGCTCCATCGGCGGGGACCCAGAGTCGATGCTCGTTTGCCCGAGGGAGGACCCGCGCGAGGTGGTCGTCGTAGGCGGCGGCCGGGAGGTGGGAAGTGGTCATGTCGTTCCTTGTCGGAAGCGGGTGTGACTCCGGGCGGCCCGATCGTCGGGTCGCCCGGAGTCGTTGGGGCTCAACCGAAGATCGGGCTCTCGGTGGTGTAGAGGAAGCGGGTCTTCGAGCGGTCGATGAACTTCTCCTCGTCCGCGGCGATGGTCGTGGTGTAGGTGTCGGAGGTGAACCAGCGGGCGGCGTCGGCGATGTCGTCCACCCACACCTCGGCGACACCGTCGTAGTAGGCGGTGGCGATGCCAGGGATCTCGTCGTCGGTGGGCAGCAGCTGGACGTAGCGCCGAACCGGGACCTCGCCGCCGGGCACGCTCGCGATCAGCGGCGTGTGCTTCTGCGTCCAGTACTCCACGAACTCCTCGTGGGTGAGGTCTGCCCGCCGAGTCAGGAAGACGCTGAGCTTGATCATGGAGAACTCCTCTAGATTGACTTGCCTGGGCAACTCAAACCATAGACCCCTTTCGCTTGCCTAGGCAACCGATATCCCTTGCCCGAGCAAGTAAGGTAGACCGCATGGACGAACCGACGCCCTGGCTCGACGCCGAACAGCAAGCACTCTGGCAGGACCTGCTCACCGTCGTGATCGCACTGCCCACAGCCCTGGATCGGCAGCTGCAACGCGACGCGGGCATCTCGAACTTCGAGTACAGCGTGCTCGCCCGGCTGTCGATGGCGGATCAGGAGACGATGCGACTCAGCGAGCTAGCTCGGGTTTGCAACAGCACGCTGCCCCGGCTATCGAAGCTGATGGACCGCTTCGAGGCTCGAGAGTGGATCGTTCGCCGCATCGACCCGAGCGACGGTCGCTATACCCTGGCGACACTGACCGACAGCGGTCGGCAGAAGGTGGTCGACAGCGCGCCAGGACATGTCGCGCAAGTACGCCGACTCGTGTTCGACCCGCTGACCACCGCGCAACGCCGCCAGCTGAGTACGGCGCTTTCCGGCATTGCCGAGACCGTACGGCGCGAAAGCGGCGGTGGCCCTGCCGAATAGGTACGCACGCCGCGCAGCCTTGGATCAGCGCTGCCGGTTCGGGTGATAGACGCTCAGCCGAACGGCGAGGCAGCTGAGCGCGCCAGGATTGCCGAAGCCGACAGCGCGAGCGGGGACAGACGTAGGCGAGACAGTTCCGCGCCACTCAGATTCGGACGCGAATGCAGCTGTGGGCGAAGGCTATTCCGGTCTCGTCGACAATGAGGCGGAAGCTCCCGACCCGTGATCGCCGTCCACCCGCGCCGGCCGCGCGCAAGGTTGGCCGTTTCGGGGCCTCAGGTGGCCGCCTGCCGCACATCCGCCACATTAGGCTTGCCTTACAACCAAGCTACGTGTGGATGACGCCCGATTCGCATTGGGCCGCAAAGGATTAGGGGACACGATGATCACCGACACGCACCGCCCGCTCCGCGATCCCGCAGTCAACGCCGTCATCGCCAGGCTCGCTGCGGCGCAGCAGTATCGGCCCGATGACCCGCTCGCCGGTCGCGCGCGCGATCCACACGACTACAGCAAGTACGGCTACTCGATCGCCCAGGAGCAGGGCGACCTGATCTACCTGCTATGCCGTGGCATTCGCGCCACCCGGACGGTCGAGTTCGCGACCTCCGTCGGCATGTCGACGCTCTACGCGGCGGCCGCCGTGCGCGACAACGGCGGTGGCACGGTGATCGGCTCGGAGATCGTGCCGACCAAAGTCACCGTGGCCCGGGCCAACCTCGCCGAGGCCGGACTCGCCGACTACGCCGAGATCCGCGAGGGCGACGCGCGCACGACACTGCGCGACCTCGGCGGTCGAGTCGACTTCGCACTGATCGACGGCTGGCTCGGCGCCGAACCGTCGCTGGCCCGCGAGGTCATCGAGATCATCGCCCCGCAACTGCGCATCGGCGCCTATGTCATGAACGACAACGCCGAACCGGATTTCCTCGCGTACGTCCGCGATCCCGCCAACGGCTTCCTGGCGGTGACATTGCCGCTGCACGGCGGCACCGAACTCTGCGTGAAAGTGGCTTAGACATGGGTGATCTCAGCGGAAAAGTCGCACTGGTCACCGGTGGCAGCCGTGGTATCGGGCGCGGCATCGCCGAACGCCTTGCCCGCGACGGCGCATTGGTCGCGATCCACTACGGCAGCAACGAAACGGCGGCCAAGGAGACTGCCGAGGCCATCGTCGAGGCCGGCGGTCAGGCGTTCCTCGTGCCCGCCCAATTGGGCGTCCCCGACGACGTGGACACGCTCATGGCCGGACTCGAAACCGGGCTGCGCGCACACCGGAAATCCGCGATCGACATTCTGGTGCACAATGCGGGCGTCAACATCATGGGTCGCCCGATCGAGCTACTCACTCCTGAGGAGTTCGACCGGCTGATCGCCGTCAACGTCAAGGCGCCGTTCTTTCTCACCCAGCGGCTGCTGCCCCTGCTGAGTGACGGTGGCCGGATCATCAACATCTCGTCGGTCTCCACCCGCATCGCCTCGGCCCACGGCATCGCCTACCCACTCACCAAGGGCGCGCTCGACGTCTTCAGCCACACCCTGGCCAAATACCTTGGCCCGCGCGGCATTACCGTCAATTCCGTCGCGGTCGGCTTTACGCAAACCGACATGACCGCCGCGGTGCTGGCCGATCCGGCGAACGTCGAGCGCAACATCGGCCTGACCGCGCTCGGCCGGATCGGCCAGGTCCCGGATATCGCCGACGCGATCGCCTTCCTGGCCTCGGACGACGCTCGTTGGATCACCGGCACCAAGCTCGACGTCACCGGCGGCGTCGGACTGTAGGAGCACGTTGTCGCCCATGCGCGATCCGATCATCAACGCTGGATGCTTTGGGCCCCAGTGCATCCCGGTCACGCAGTACCCGGTGGCCGTACGGCGACGTCGCTACGTGGAGCGCCCCGGCGCCAAGCCCAGCGCGTTGAGCCACAGATGGGTGAGCGTCACCGCAGTGTCGTCGAGTGAGATGCCGGTCTTCGACGCCTGATAGAACGCGCGCTCGGTCATCCACACGAGTGCGGTCGTCACGGCATGCGCGCCGGTCGGGCCGTCGTCATCGGGCAGACCGGCGCGTTCGGCGATGGCTCGGGTGATGTCGCGAATGGCGGTGACGGCGGAATGCCAGCTCTCGCCGACAGCCGCGACCGTGGGCGTGAGCTCGACGGCGGCGCGCATGACGTTGCCGTGGTCGCGCCACATGTCGCGGGTCTGATCGATGCTGCGGCGCAGGGCATGCGCCGGTTCACCAGAGCCGTCGGCGGCTTCGATTTCCGCGCGCAGCACGGCCACGGTTCGTTCGACCAGGGCGGCCAGCACCGCGTTCTTGGAGGCGAAGTAGAAGTAGAACCCACCACGGGTGATGCCCACCGCCTTGGTGATCGTCTCGATCGTCATCCCGTCGAATCCGATGGTGTCCAGCTGCTTTTCGGCGGCGTCGAGGATGTCTCGCTCGCGCTGGTCCCCCTTGGTGGGCGTGGCGCGGCGACGGCCGCGGGTAGTTCCGGTCTCGGGCACGAGCCTGATTCTACTCCAGGGTGATTATTTTCGACACTATGTCAATTTTACGTGACAGGGTGTAGTTTTTTCGGCATGACTGATCGAACCACCGGCAAGATCTTCCTCATCACCGGCGTGAGCTCCGGCTTCGGACAGGCGATCGCGCGCAAAGCCATCCAGGACGGCCACGTCGTGGTCGGCACGGTCCGGCGCGAGGCCGACGCGGCGCAATTCCGGGCGCTGCATCCCAGCCGCGCCATCGCGCGCCTTCTCGACGTCACCGACGACGAGGCGGTCCTGGACACGGTGCACGACATCGAATCCACGGTCGGCCCGATCGACGTCGTCATCGCCAACGCCGGATACGGCCACGAAGGGGTATTCGAGGAATCGCCGATGGACGAACTGCGAAACCAGTTCGCGGTCAACGTCTTCGGCGCGGTCGCCACCATTCAGGCGGTGTTACCGCACCTGCGGGCCCGGCGCTCGGGCCACATTCTGGGCATCACCTCCATGGGCGGGCTGATGACCGTGCCCGGCCTGGCGTACTACCACGGCAGCAAGTACGCCTTGGAGGGCATCCTCGAGACGCTCGGCAAGGAGGTCGCCGGATTCGGCATCCACGTCACCGCCGTCGCGCCCGGCTCGTTCCGTACCGATTGGGCGGGACGATCGATGGTCCGCACCGAACGCTCGATCCCGGACTACGACGAGTTGATGGATCCGGTGCGCGCACGCCGCCAGGCCGCCGACGGCAATCAGCTCGGCGATCCGGAAAAAGCTGCGGCCGCGATACTTTCGGTGATCGAGGCCGCGGATCCACCGGCGCACCTGGTGCTCGGCTCGGATGCGCTGCGGCTGGTGCAAGCCGGTCGAGCGGCCGTGGATGCCGAGATCGAGAAGTGGGCCGATCTCTCGCGCACCACGGACTTCGCCGACGGGGCGCAACTGCCGGGCTGACCCGGTAGGCGGCCGCAATCCTGACGAAGTTCCGGACGCGTGCACGTCGAAGGTCAGCTCTGGCGGGGATCCAGGGCTGCGTGGGCGGCGGCGCGCGAGCGGTCACGGTGTTCGAGAACCTCTGCGCTATCTACGTATTGGTCGATGGCCCCGATCTGCGCCGTGGCGCGCAGATCGGGGTCGGTGATGCCCTCCCGCAGTGCGACCGCGAAGCGTCCGGCATCCAGCACCCGAAACGGTCGGTCGTAGTACCATCGCGTGCCCGGGTCGAGCGGTTCGGTGAGTCCCAGCTGATTATGCTGGGCCGCAACGGTTTCGTAGGCGCGGGACAGGTGTTCCTCGCGCTCTCGCCAGTCACTTGCCGCGAGCGCCGCGCTCAGTACCGGGTTCAGCGCCGCCGCTGCCGGTAGTTGCGCGAAGGCGCTACCCAGCCATTTGCTGTACGGCGGATAGCGGCGATTCATCAACAGGCACAAGCGAATCAGATCCCGGACCTGGCGGGCCGCGACAATCGCCGAGCCGAGCTCATCGCCCACTTCGCCGCATCGCCCGACGAAGGCTTCCTCCTGACTGATGCGCTCCCACTGACAGGCCAGCACGTAGCGCCACACCTGCGGCGGATACCAAGCCAGGCACGATCGTGCCGGCTCCAGTTCGGCAAGCCCGTCATGGAACACCGCGCCCGCGGTCACCTCCGCCAGGGTCTGGGTAGGAGTGGCGAGCCAGTCGAACGTAGTGACCTGATCGCGCGGATCGAAACCGAGGTGCGTAGCGAACCATGTTCCAAGGGCGGCTATTTCGATCCGATGGAACACCGGCCCGTCGGTGACCTGCATCTGCCGAATCCGTCCCTCGCCCGCGAAGTGGGTCGGGTAACCCAGGAAGGTCTTGGGCAGGCGCTCGGCGAGCATCGCGCTGATGTCCTGCGCCTTCACCTCGATATCCCGCTCCCGCAAGAAGATCTGCAGACGCGGTCCCCACTCGTGATCCATCGAGCGCTCCGTATCGAACCCGAGCACCTCCGACCCCGCCCCGATCCGGGCCGCCGTATGCGGCAACGCACCGAAGTACCGATTGATCAGCGGCGCGACGACTTCCCCGTAGAACCGCCCCGAAAGCTCCACCCCGGGCACAAAGCCGATCTCCATCCGAGCATTATCCGACGAATCGGCTCTGGCCAGGTTGGGGGTTCCGGGTTTCGGTGCGGACGGCCGGAGTCTTGGCCGGCCCGCTACTCTTCTTGCACGCCATGGCAATACGGCCTCGGCGAAATATTGCGGACTTGCCTAGCGGCGGGAATCCGGACGAGCGACATGGGGCCACTCCCGCTGCGGTACCGGCCCACGCGCGTCAGCTCCATTCATGGTGCCCCGCCGCTCTTTCCGGCCGCGCGGATCCATGGCTCGCGCCGCCGCCCCGAGCAACAGCAGCACAACGAGCACAGCGCCTCCGATAGTTGCCCAAAACAGCATCTACGCTCCGAATTCCTTAGCTTTGCTACGATGCGGTGGCAGTGCTTTCCGCATTCCGATGATCAACTGGCAGAGATGTTTTCATGCCTTCCGTGAACACGCGACTCGACGGCGGACAACGGTCGAACATTTGGTTTTCGCACAACGAAACCCTCTTGTTGCTAGAGGTTTTCACAGCGGGCTTTCACGGTCAGGCCACCAGGTGGAGCCAGGCGTCTGCGAGGGCGGCGTGACCGGCCGGGGTCGGGTGCACGCCGTCGGCGGACCAGTGCTCCGGGCCGGTTGTCACGGCGAGCTTGGCGAACATGTCGTCGGCCGTGAGCAGGTGTGCGCCGTATTTGTCGGCGAGCTGGTGTACGACCTGGATCTTCAGGTCCAGGTCGGCGCGCCAGCCCTTTCGGACCTCCTCGTCGATGCGCACACCATGCTTCTCGATGACGCCACGAATGGGCAGGAGGAACGGCTCGATGAGGATCAGTTCGGTGCCGTCCTCGGCCAAAGGTGCGAGCAGGCGGTCATAGCCTGCCGCATAGTCCCGTGCGGGGATCACGTAGCCGTTGTCCGGGTCGAGCGTGTGCCAGCCGACGTCGTTGATGCCGACGAGGATCGACACCACATCCGGTCGCGCGTCGAGTACATCTGCCTGCCAACGCGATTCGAGGTCCATCACCTTGCTGCCGGCGATCCCGGAGTTCAGCCAGGTCACGGCTCGCTCCGGATGCCGACGTCCCCACTCGTCCGCGATGCGCAGGGGGTAACCGAACCTGCCGCCGTTCTCGCTCTCGAGCCGGTCGGGGTCGGTGATCGAATCGCCGGTGAATATCACGGTAGTTCCAGGGCGGAGGGTGATCGTCATGTGCACTCCTGAAAGTTATTGGGAGAAAGAATGATTCACATTGCAGGACGGCCGAACCAATGGCCCGCGACCCGCTCGAACGCCTCGCGGTCAGGATCGCGATCACCTACCCAGGCGACGGTGCCGTCGGGTCGGACCAACACGGCGCCCAATCCGAGATCGTCCTTCGCCACCCCGGCCGAGTAACGAATCCGGTTCTCCCACAACATCGCTGAATCGCGCAGGCCCCGATCGCCGCTGAAGTCGAGAACGACACCTCGTCCGTCCTGCATCAAGTCGCCGAGCCGAGCGCCGTCCCCGAAACGGAAGTCCGGGACACTACGGCCGACCAGCGGGTGCTCGCTGCCGAGGTCGTAGCGGATCCATGAGCCCGAGAGCCGCTCGAACCCGTAGGTCGTTCCGTCACGGGTCCCGAGCAGGTCGCGGATCACGCCTTGGACCGCGCGGGAATGCGGGTCCGGCCGCATGATCGCCACCTGAGCGCGGGACCAGTCGAGGACCTGGGCACCGACCGGATGACGCTCGCGGGTGTAGGTGTCGAGCAGCCCGTCCGGTGCGTTCCCCCGCACGGTCGCCGCGAGCTTCCATCCCAGATTCATGGCGTCGCCGATGCCGAGGTTCAGCCCCTGCCCGCCGAGCGGTGAGTGGATGTGCGCTGCGTCGCCCGCGAGCAGGACGCGGCCCTGCCGGTAGGTCGTCGTCTGCATCGCTCGATCGGTGAAGGTCGAGGCGAACTGGACATCGCTCAGTGTCACATCGGTGCCCGACACGTGGCGCAGCACCGCCTGGAGACGCTCGCGGGTCGGCTGCCGCGTCCGATCGAACGCGCCGCCGTCGAAGTCGTTCATCCCGATGTGCCCTGGCCTGCTCATCTGGATGTACATGCCCGTCGACGTCAGGTTGATCCCGGGGCGCAGCTGCTCCGGATCATCGACGGTCGCGAGCATGGTGTAGCCGGTGAATTGTGGTTCGGTGCCGACGAATTCGAAGTCCGCGAGTCGACGCACCGCACTGCGACCGCCATCGCAACCGACGACCCAGCGGGCGGCGAATTCCTGCTCGCCCGCCTCGACGATCACGCTCTCGTCGTCCTGCGTGACAGCGGAGACCGCGACCCCGCGCCTGATGGCAACACCGAGCTCGGCCGCCCGCTCCGACAGCACTGTCTCGACCGCTTCGAGGCTCGTCATCATGAATTCCGATGCGGGACTAGGCAATCGGAACGGCAGCGCGGCGAGGTCGACCCTGGCCGGATCGAGCACCAGGCCGGCAAAGTGCCCCGCACTACGTGGCAACGACAGCTCATCCGAGTCCGCCGCCACCCCGGAATCGTCGACACCCGACGCCGTCAGCAACGGCGGCAGCATCCTGCGGCGATAGAACGCCTCCACCGAACTAGCTGACAGGCCCCGCATCCCCAGCGGGTCCACCCGCCACGGCGAATGCGGCTCCGACTCCCGCTCGAGCACCAGCACGGCGCAACCCGCCAGACCGAGCTCGCAAGCGAGGAAAAGCCCAACGGGTCCGGCCCCCACGATCACAACATCGAATTCGTCCATGACTCAATGTTTTTCGAGGGCTCTTGCACCACCCTGGCACGCTGCTTGCGCAGGCGAATTCCCGTGCAAGTGCAGGCCGGTTCGATCAGCCCGCTTTGCCGATGGAGTGGAAGAACTCGCGGATGTCGGTGACGAGTTCGGTGGGGGCTTGCAGGGAGGCGAAGTGTCCGCCTACCGGGTACTCCGTCCAGCGGACGATGGAGTGGGCCAGGTCCGCGAGACCGCGGACGGCGCGGTCGCCTTGGAAGTTCGCGACGGCGGTCGGTACGCCTGAGGGTGCGGGCTTGCTGCCCCACGACGATCCGGACTCGCGGTACAGGCGGGCGGCCGAACCGGCGGTGCCGGTCAGCCAGTAGGTCGTGACGTTTGTCAGGATGGTGTCGCGGTCGATGGGCGATTGATCGGTGGCGGTCGGGTCCCAGTCGACGAACCACTCGAGGTTCCAGGCCAGTTGGCCGGTCGGGGAATCGTTGAGGGCGTAGGCGATGGTCTGTGGGCGCAAGGACATTTGGGTCGCGTAGCCGTTGTGCCCGAACCACCACATCTGGTTGGCGATCGCCTTGGCTCGATCCGCCTCCGACAATCCCGCGAGCTCCTGTCCCGAGCCGGCCGCCGTCGCCGCGTCGGCGAGTGCGTTCACTTGGACGCCGATGACGTTTTCCGGCGCGACCCGCCCGAGCGCAGGCGAGATGAGGCTGCCGAAATCGCCGCCCTGCGCGCCGTAGCGCTGGTAGCCGAGCCGTGCCATCAGTTCCGCCCAGGCTCGCGCGATCCGCGCCACGTCCCAGCCGGTGGCGCGCGTCGGGCCGGAGAACCCGAATCCCGGCACCGACGGGGCTACCACATGAAACGCGTCGGCCGGGTCTCCGCCGTGGGCGCGCGGATCGGTCAACGGCCCGAGGATTTCGAGGAAGTCGGCCGGTGTGCTGGGCCAGCCATGGGTGAGGATCAGCGGGGTCGCGTCCGGCTCGGGTGAGCGGACATGCAGGAAATGCACTGTCTGCCCGTCGATTTCGGTGGTGAACTGCGGGATCTTGTTCAACCGCGCCTCATGCTCCCGCCAGTCGTATCCGGTGCGCCAGTATTCGACCAGGTCGGCCAGGTAGTCCTGGTCGACCCCGTAGGACCAGCCGACCTCGGGCAACGCGTCGGGCCAACGGGTGCGGTCGAGTCGGTCGTTCAGCTCATCGAGGGCGGCCTGCGGAATGTCGATGTGGAAGGGCGTGATCGCTGTTGTGGTCATCACCTAAGCATCTCCCTGTATAGGACAGGAACGGTCCTACTCATGCGAGAATATTTGTTCATGCCGGAAACCACCTCCGCCCGCCTGCTGCGGCTGCTGTCATTGCTGCAGATGCATCAAGACTGGACCGGAACCGAATTGGCCGAACGACTCGACGTCACGACCCGCACCGTCCGCCGTGACGTGGATCGGTTGCGGGAGTTGGGGTATCCGGTCCACGCCGTACTGGGGCCCGTCGGCGGGTACCGGCTCGGCCCGGGCGCGTCGCTACCTCCGCTACTTCTCGATGACGACGAGACGGTGGCCGTCACGCTCGGCCTGCAAGCCAACGCGACCGGCAGCGTCACCGGAATCGAGGAAGCCTCGCTACGCGCACTGAACAAAGTAGAGCAGGTGCTGCCGACGCGGCTGCGCCACCGAGTCGACGCCTTGCACAGCGCGGTGGTGGCGATGCCACCCCGGTATGGTTCCGGCCCCGCGGTCGACGCCGGCACGCTCACCACCATTTCCGCCGCCATCCGCGCCGCCGAGACGCTGCGTTTCGACTACCTCAACCATGCCGGCGACGAAACCCGGCGCAGCGTCGAACCGCACCGCATCGCGCACTGGGGCCACCGGTGGTACCTCGTCGGCTGGGACACCGACCGCGCCGACTGGCGCACCTTCCGGGTCGACCGGATGTCGTTGCGTACGCCCAACGGCCGACGCTTCACCCACCGCCCCTCCCCCGGCGGCGACGTCGTCGCCTACCTGCGCCACACCATGGGCTTCGCGCTGTGGCCGTACCGTTCCGTCATGCGCGTCCACGTCCCGGCCGAGGATCTCATCGGCCGCGTCGAAGGCATCGTCACGCCCATCGACGAACACACCTGCCGCCTCGAAATGGGTTCGGACTCCTACGCATTGGTCGCGCTGGCGGTCGGCATGCTGGACGTCGAATTCGAGGTCGAATCCCCACCAGAACTCGTGACCCACCTCCAGGCCCTCGCCGGCCGGTTTACCCGCGCGACTCGTATGGGGTAGGTCGGCAGTTGCGAGGCGCGCGAATTCAGTTGTCAGTGTTGGGATCTAGCGTCAGCACCAACGAGACGGAGGGCTTCGGTGTGGACAACGGCTTCGTTCTCCGATGCGACAGCGTCGCGGAGTTCATCAACACGGTAGCGGTGGGCCCTCGATACTCGCTCATCCACGGCCCCCACGAAACCTGGAGCGAGCCTTGGTGGTCCACCGACCCGTGGTACCGCTATTTGCAAGAGATCGACCTGGCTTGAGCCCAATTCTCTCGCCGAATCCACATTCAATGGCACCGAGCGCGCCGGGTAGCCGGATGACGGCATCGCGCCCGGCACGCGGTGGCAGGATGTCCCGAGCGACTGGTCAGCTGTCGAGTGACGGCAGGTGACCGAGATGGCCGATTACGCGCTGGCGCAACAGAAGATACTCATCCCATCGGCGCGGGGATGGGCCACGCGGACGCTGGACGGCCCGGGGATTGGTGATGACCTGACCGTTGCGGAACTGGCTGCGGGTCAGATCCAATTCGAGGCCGGTGGGTAGGCGATTCCACCAGTGGAAACCGTGTTGCTCGCCCGCTGAGCGCACCTCGCCGACCAGCAGATCGCCGCCGAAGATGTCGTTGACGATCAAGGCTGTGATGTCGCAATGTCCCCATGCGGGATTGTCCGGTTGCCAGCCGGACCTGGCAAGGTCATCCGGGGAACAGGTATCGGCGGCCCAACTCACGCGCAGTGCGTTGTCGATGGCGAGGAGGTCCCAGACTGTCATGGCGCACAGGATGCCATCGGCCACCGACAAGTATCGCCGTGGCCGAGCTGCCGATCAACGGTCTCACCGTGCGTAATCCTGTGTGCCCAGCGGTCGACCTCCTCGGGGCCTTCGCCTGTGACGGAGGCAACTTTGACGCCTAGGTAATTAGGTGCCATATTAGTTTCATGACGACGGACCCGGACGCTCCGGAAACGCCCACCCTGGGGCAGGCGCGGACGCAGCTGCGGCGCTACGGGCTGGAATCCGAGATCGATCCGCAGGCGGTGCTCGTCGCGGTGCGACTGCTGGCCACGGGGGCACGGCTCGGGCAGGCAACCGAGACACACTTCGCGCGATTCGGGCTGTCCACCGGACGGTATCGACTGCTGGCCGACCTCGAGGACGCGGACGGCGAGAAGTCGCCTTCACAGTTGGCGTCGAGCCTCGGAGTAACGCGCGCAACGGTTACCGGGCTGATCGACGGCTTGGAGCAGCAGGGTCTGGTGTGCCGGCGCGCTTCGGCCGAGGACGGTCGCGCCGTGGTGGTGGTGCTCACCGCCCGCGGCGCGCAGCTGTTGCGCGATATGGCCGCCGAACATTTCGGGCGCCTGCAGTCCATGGTCGGCGGCTTGACCCGCACTGAACGCACGGTCTTCCTCGACCTGCTCGAGCGCATCGGCCACGGCATGGGCGCACTCACCGCGGACTGACCGCCGACTACTGTTCGACGTTTTGCATACCCATATAGTTAGGGACCTAATCAAATGGATACAGCTATCGCACCTCCGCGATTCATCCTGTGGCAAGAGGTGCTGTTCGCCTACCTGGCCCCAGCGGTGTGCGCCGGCGCGGGCGGATTGATTACCGGGCAGGCGGAACTACTCCGCGCCGCGGTGACGTCGATCGCCGGGACGTCCGCGCTGGTAGCCCTACTCCTGGGAATGTGGCTGCGGTACAGCGGAATTCGATGCACTCGACTACGACGCGCGTGGCCCGTCGCTCTCGCGGCAGCCTTCGGACTCGGCGCGGCCACGCTCGCCGCATCGACAGCCCAACTCCTCACCACCACAAACTCATTCCCCGATCGCATTCGCATCGACTTCCCGATCGCCGCCGCACTGGCCGCCACGATCATCACCTGGCGCTGGTCCGCGATCCAACGAAAGGTCGGCACATGATCGTCGTCATGGGAGCCACCGGCGTGACCGGCAACGCGCTCCTGACCCGCCTGCTCGACCTCGGAGTGCCCTGCCGCGCACTGAGCCGGAATCCAGATCGCCTGCGGGCCATGGGATATCCGCCTACGGTCGAAATCCAGTACGCCGACGCGGCAGACCCGACCTCGCTGCGAACCGCCTGCCAAGGCGCGACGCAACTCTTCCTGACCATGACCAACAGCCCCGCCCAGGTCGAACTCGAAACGCGCACAATCGAAATCGCCGCAGCATGCGGTATCGAACACGTCGTCAAACTCTCGGCACCGGCAGTCGCCGCCAACTCCCCGGTGACCGTCGCACGCTGGCACTACGCCATCGAGGAGGCCCTACGCGCCACCGGCCTGACCCGAACCATCCTGCGCCCCTACGCATTCATGCAAAAACTGCTCCTCCTCGGCCCCCAGGTGGCAACCCAGGGCACCATCACCGGAACCATGGGCGACGCACCCTGCAACTACATCGACTGCCGCGACATCGCCGACGTCGCCGCAGCAGCCCTCACCAGGGCCGAGATCGCCGGTGGCACATATCTTCTCACCGGTTCCCACACCTACAGCTACCCCCAACTGACAGCCCTGCTGACCGCCATACTCGACACCCCGATCCACTACATCGACTTATCCCCCACCGACTTCCGCCAACACCTCACCGAACGATCCGGCCTACCACCCTGGCTGGCCGATCACCTCACCGAAATCCAACAACTGGCCATCGCCCAACCAGAACACCCCACCGACACCGTCACCAACATTCTCGGCCGACCTCCACGCACCCTGGAGTCCTTCCTGGCCGAAAACCTCGACACCTTCCGCCATCCCCCAACTGAGCCCCCAGAAATATAGGGATAGCCGCGAGAAGCA
The DNA here is from genome assembly GCF_040645995.1 of Nocardia sp. NPDC046473. Taxonomy (NCBI): domain Bacteria; kingdom Bacillati; phylum Actinomycetota; class Actinomycetes; order Mycobacteriales; family Nocardiaceae; genus Nocardia; species Nocardia sp. NPDC046473. The sequence goes on along the minus strand of NZ_JBEYZJ010000005.1, from coordinate 240,262 downwards.
CACCGACCACCCGACGGCGTGCCGATCCACGTGCTCACCCACACCGTCGACCCGGCCGACGAGCCGCCGGGCAGCGCGAAGTTCTACACCGACGTCGACGCGTGTGCCGACCAGGCCCGCGAAGCAGCGGGAGATCGCGCCGTGCTGGTGCACGGCGCGGGTGCGGCGCAGGCGTCGCCGGCGGTCGGCGACGTCACACATCTGCGTTACCGGATTGTCACGAAGGAAGACTGACGGTCGTCCCGCTCGACACGCTATGTGACGCTTACGGTTTGGCCGACGCGGCGATGGGCGGTCCGGCCGGGGTCGCGGAGTCCAGTGCCCCTGCGTAGTCGGGCAACTCGACGCCGTTGATCGCGCGCTCGAGCAGTTCGGTGAACCATTCGCCGGCGAAATCGATGTCCGGCTCGGACTCGGAGCCGTCGCGACTGCGTGTGTGCAATCGGCCGATCTCCTGGTTGGCCTCGACGAACGGGCGCATCTGTCGCTCATAACTGGCGAATCCGGCTTCCGGATCCCACCCGGCGGCGGCCAGTTCTCCGGCCAGCAGGTAGGCGCCGACCAGGGCCAGCCCGGTGCCCGCCCCCGACATCGGCGAGGCGCTGAACGCCGCGTCACCGAGCAGCACCACCCGTCCGCTCGACCAGCGGTCCATCACCACCTGGGCGACCTGGTCGAGGTAGAAGTCCGGGGTGTCGTCCAGATGCGCGAGGATGTCCGGGGTCAGCCAGCCCAGGTCGGCGATGTGCTCGCGCAGCAGCCGCTTCTGGGCCTCGATGTCGCGGTAGTCGACGTCGAAGTCGGCCGAGGGGAAGGAGAACATGGCCATCGCCCGGGTGGCGTCCCGGATGGGCCGCAGACTGGCCGAGCGCCCGGACTCCTGGTAGTCGAGCAGCCAGCGATCCAGTTCGAATTCGTTGGGCACGCTGTAGAAAGCCAGCACCAGCCCGAGGTGGCGAACGAACTGCTCGTGCGGCCCGAAGACCATCGCGCGCAGCGCCGAGTGCAGTCCGTCCGCCCCGACCACCAGGTCGAAGCGCCGCCGGTCACCGCCCGCGAAGACAACGTCGACCCCGTCCGCGTCCTGAGTGAGCTCGGCGATGCGGTCGCCGAAGATGTACTCGACACCGTCGCGGGTGTCGTCGTAGAGCACCTGGGACAGGTCCCCGCGCAGGATCTCGATCTCCGCGATATACCCGTCACCGCCGTTGTCATCGGCACGGAACGTCTCCAGCACGTTCCCGTCCGCGTCCACGGTGTGCGCGCCGGCGGTGTCGGTGCAGGCCGCGCGTACCGCCGCGTCCAACCCCATCAGCCGAATGGCGTCCTTGGCCACGCCACGCGCATCCACCGCCTGTCCACCGGGACGCAACTCGGGAGCCCGCTCCACCACGGTCACCTCGGCGCCCCACCGACGCAGCCAGTGCGCCAGCGCGGGTCCCGCGATGCTCGCCCCCGCCACCAACACCCTGGGACCGTTCACCCGGATCATGTCCTCCTGTGCGGAGTTGTCGACGCTCATCACTGCCTCCATATGTTTCCTCCCGCACCGGAACAGTCCCGGCACAGGCCCACCGCTATCGGTGTATCCAGCCATATCGACTACGGATGCACACCGAATTCATCGGTATAACCGAAATCGTGTCCACTCTCCTGCAACACCCGCACCCCGGCCAGTCGAACACTCGATGTCATGATCACGATCAGAAGTTCGCGAGACCGACTGGCGGCCAAGGACTCTGAGCGAGGCGGCCGCCTGACGTACCACCTCGTTTTCACGAAGAAGCGTCGACGCGACGTCGACAGACGAACGGATGCTCCATGAAACTGCTGTTCAGCGCGACCCCCGCCTTCGGTCACATCCTGCCCTTGGTTCCGCTCATGCAGGCGGCGGTCGACGCCGGCCACACCGTCGGGCTGCTGTCGAGTGCCGGGTTCCGGGCCACGATCGCCGGCGAACTGCCTGCGGAGGTCGAGTTCCTCGACGCCGGTGTGCTGCCGGGGGAGTTCTCCGAGGAGGCGGCCCGCCGCACCGGCGGCGACGTGTTCCATCCGACGCCTGCGGTCATCGGCGAGATATTCGGTGGCGCCCGAGTCGATCTCGCGATCGAGGAAAGCATCGACCGTGCTTCGGACTGGCACGCGGACCTGGTTGTCGCCGAGCCGTTCGACGCGGTGGGTCCGATCGTCGCCGCTCGGCTGGGCATCGAATGGCACCGGGCGGGCATCGGCCCGGCGCTGCCGAGGGTGATCACCGACGAGATCGACCGCGCGGCCTCGGTCCGGTATGACCGGCTGCGTCTTCGCCCGATCGCGGCGTCGAGCTATCTCGACCCGTGTCCGCCGCAACTGCAGGATCCGGGCTGGTCACCCGACTCCCCCGTGCGTATGGTCCAGCCCAAGGCCCACCGCCGGTCGAAGGATGTCGCGCTCGACTTGTCCGACCTCGACGGGCACAAAAAGCCCACGGTGCTGGTCACTTTCGGCACCATCTTCTCCGACCCGGACACTCTTTCCGCCGCCGTGGCGGCGGTAACTGAGACCGGGACCCACGTGATCGCCACACTCGGCTCGTCGCTCCGGCACTCCAGCGCAAGCCAGGAACTAACGGCCCGAACCGACTCGGCGCACGTACAGTACGTGCCCTTCGTCCCGTTGGGCCAGTTGCTCGAAAAGGCCGATCTAGTGGTCGGTGCAGGCGGCGTCGGCACCATTCTCGGCGCCTTGGCGCACGGCCTGCCCATGGTGCTCTGGCCGCAAGGCGCCGACCAGCCCATCAACGCCGCGCGCGCTGCGGCATCAGGGGCTTCCGTCACGGTCGACTCGGCAGCCGAGATCGCTCCGGCAGTCGCGGAAGTGCTCGCGAACAGTGCATACCACCGCCGGGCCCGCGGCATCGCCGACGAGATCGCGGGTCGTCCGCAGCCCAGCACGGTGATCGCAGAGATAACACGGTAACGGGGCATGCTCGGCGGGGATTCAGCTGCACGTCGAATTCTTTATCGGCCTAATTCCGCATAGAAGCACTCGGCGCACCGCGATGGGGATACCGTCGATCAGATCGTCTCGGAGTTTCCTGAGTCGGGTTTGTGTGGTGCGTGGACGTATCTGCTGTCCACCCACCGAAGAGAGGGAATCCCGTGCGTCGCAAGCTGTTCGCCGCCGTCATGCTCACCGTCCTCGCCGCCACCGGGCTCAGTGCCTGCGGCAGTGCCGATCCGAACGTGTTGAAGATCGGCACCGAGGGCGTGTACGCGCCCTTCAGCTACCAGGGCTCCGATGGCAAGCTCACCGGCTACGACATCGAGGTAGTGCAGGCGATCGCCGAAAAGCTCGGCAAGAAGGTCGAATTCGTGCAGATTCCGTGGGATGCGATCTTCGCCGGGCTCGAGTCCAAGCGCTTCGACCTCATCGCCAACCAGGTGACGGTCAATGACGAGCGCAAGTCGAAGTACGCACTGTCACAGCCATATACCTTCTCCGAGGGAGTGATTGTCACCCGAACCGACAACAACGCGATCACCTCACTCGCCGACCTCAACGGCAAGACCTGCGCCGAGTCCGCGACGACCACCTGGGCCAAGGTCGCCACGAACGCGGGCGCGAAAATCGAAGCGGTAGAAGGGTTTGTGCAGGCTATTCAGCTGTTGAAGATCGGCCGTGTCGACGCCACCGTCAACGACAATCTCGCCGTCGCCGAATACACCAAGAAGACCGGCGATACCAGCGTGCGGATCGCGGGCAAGACCGGCACCGCCAGCCTGCAGGCGTTCGCGGCCCGCAAGGGTGATGCGCTGATGACCGACGTCGACAAGGCGCTGGCGACCCTCAGCACCGACGGGACGCTGGCGAAGATTTCCGAGAAGTACTTCGGCAGCGACGTCAGCAAGTAACGATCCAGTCGGCCAGATCTGTTGCCGGACAGGCGATCAGGAATGCGCCGAATGCGGCAGGCGGGCTGTTCGGGTGCCCTCCTGCCGCACTCGGCACGCTGCCGGACGGATGCTAACCCTGGCCCATGGTGGGATCGCCCGCGCCACCCCCGGCACCGGGGTTGCTCGGCCCGCCGCCTTGCCCGGCGCTGGGGTTGCCCGGACCCTGCTGACCCATATCCGGATCGCCGGGACCGTCCGCCAGCACGGTCCCCGGATGTCCGGCGGGCGCAACGCTCGAAATGGGGGCTACCGCCTGACCGGTAACCAACGCGGGAACTGTCAACGCGACGGCCGCGGCCGCACCGGCGATGCCCACGACAGCGATGCCGCGGCGAACGGTGAACAAGCTCATCGAAACTCCCGATCCAGAACGACGACGGATCGTCGCCGTTGTCCAGGCCAGACCGTTCGGCCGGGCCACCGTCGAGATTAGGCAGCCGAGGGTAAGGACTGTGTCACCCGGATATAACACTGCGTCACGCCGCGTCCGTCGAATACGATGGCGGACAACAGGATTAATCCACAGACCGCGTTCACTCCGCTGATCTGGTGTTCTTGTTGGCGTTGAAGCGTGCCTTCTTCTGCCGATTCCCGCACGTGTTCATCTCACACCATTTGCGGGTGCGACTTTGGCTGGTGTCGAAGAAAGCAGCTCGACAGGTCGGCGATGCGCACAAGGCCAATTTTCCGTCTCGTTCGCCCGCGATGATGCTGATTGCGTCGGCAGCGATTACGCCTAGGGCATCTTCTACGCGGGAAGCCGAGCCGAGTCGCCACTGCCGATTGCGCTCCGGCGTCAGAATGGCCGACGCCCGGCCCTGAATGCTGCAGTCATTGATGACTTGGACGGCAGACGCAGGGAGAGCGTCGTGGATCGCTGCCGCTGTCGCGGCGGCGTGAATTGATTCCCGCAGTTTTCGAGCAAGTTCGAGCTGGGCGGTGGTGCAGGAGTCCACGGCGAGGCCGTTCACCGACAGCCAGTCGATGAGTCGCTGCGGCGTGGGGATGCGTTCCACCGAGTCGCCCTGACGCTCCGTCAGAGTCGCCGTGAAGCTGGTCGCCAGCACGGTACCGAGGCGAAAGTCAGGGAATCCGGCATTCATGGAACCACCTTAGCTGGTTGCACCCCGGCACCGAGACATGTTAGAACCGTCTTAGCCGGTTCACAGAAGGTCGTAGCCGGTCCCCGATGGCCAGGAGGTCTCATGAACCGTGCAACCAGCGACGTACAAGCATTCGAAACCCACGCAACCGACGCCGACCTCGACGAGCTGCGCGCACGACTGGCCGCTGCGCGACTGCCGGAAGCCGAGACGGTCTATCGCGCCGCGCCCGACCCGCGCCGATGGGACCAGGGCGTTCCGCTCGCCGACCTCGTCGATGTCGTGAACTACTGGCGCACCGAGTACAACTGGCGGGCGTTCGAAGCGCGCCTCAACCGAATCGGCCAGTTCCGCACGACAATTGACGATCTGGGAATCCACTTCCTGCACCGTCGATCCGCACGCGCAGACGCCACTGCGCTGATCTTGACGCACGGCTGGCCAGGCAGCATTGCTGAATTCATCGATGTAGTAGACGAACTGGCAGATCCGAAAGATGCGGGTGCGCCGGCGTTCCACGTCGTGGTCCCGTCACTCCCAGGATTTGGTTACAGCGATAAGCCGACCAAACCCGGATGGGGAACCGAAAAGATCGCGGCCGCATGGGTGGAACTGATGGAAAGGCTCGGCTACCGCAAGTTCCTGGCCCACGGCGGCGACTGGGGCGGCAATATCACCACGGTTCTCGGCGGCCGGTTCCCGGCGCACGTGCTCGGCATCCACACGACGTTCGCGGAGGCGCCGCCCGGGCTGACAACCGACGGGCTGACGGCGTCCGAGCGCACATGGACCGAGGAAACCCGCCTTTTCTGGCACCAACGCGCGGCGTACGCAAAACAGCAGGCGACCCGACCCCAGACCATCGGCTACTCCCTCGTCGACTCACCGGTCGGGCTGCTCGCCTGGATCCTCGACAAGTTCGCCGAGTGGACAGACACCGAAGACAGCCCGTTCGAAACCATTTCCAGAGACCGCATTCTCGACGACGTCACCCTGTATTGGCTGACACGGACCGGCGCATCGGCGGCTCGCATCTACTACGAAAGCCATAACTCGCTCGACCCCGAACTTCGGGTCGACGTCCCGTCGGCAATCACCATGTATCCCCGTGACATCGAGAAGTATCCGCGCCCCTGGGCACAGGAGCGGTACCGACAGATCGTCCGATGGAACTCGCCCGAAAACGGGGGACATTTCCCGTCGCTGGAGGTTCCCGAGTATTTCGTCAAGGATCTGCAAGAAGGTCTCGCGGCAGTGCTGGCCGCGGTTCGGTGAACGCGGCTGGGTGTGGATAACGCGCAACCCCCTGTCGGACAGGGGGTTGCGGTTGGATCGGGTGGTTACTTCTCGCCGTGGCGTCCGGGTGCGGCGCTGCCGCTGTATTCGCCGAGGTCGGAGACCAGCTGGGTCAGTTCCGGGTCGCTGTCGTAGCGGCGCTGGTGCAGTTCGGCGATCTTCTCCGCCATCGCCGGATCCTCGTCGTCGGTGATGTCGAAGGAGGCGAACTTGTCGACCAGGGGCAGACCGACGCGGTCGGTGTTGCGGTGGGCCGGGTGGATCAGGTACTCCCAGTAGCCTGCCAGGTCCTCGATGACGAACACCGCGCCCCACTGGTATTCGCCACCGAAGTCGGGGCCGACCACGAACGACTTCACCGACGGGATCACCCGGCCCTGGTTACGCAGGCTCTCGAGGGCTGCTTCGATCGCCTCGGGGGTGGCGTCAGCGCGGAGGGTGAAACGGTTGCCGTGGTAGATCATGTCTTTCATCCTTCATTCAGGTGAGCCGCAGGTTTGCGGACTCGGTGGTTGGTGATGAATTCGGTGGTGTTACTTGGCATTACGGAGTAGAGGCAGCGCGATCACCGCACCTAGCGTCATGGCGATCCCGGCGTGGCCAGCTCTCGTGCCACCGCCTCGTCAGATGCTGCGCTCATGGCGTTCTTCCTCGTGTCCGGCAAGCCGTGCTCGCTTGCTGACATCGAGATTTCCATCCGCGCACCGGCATTCGCGTCGGTGATTCCTACCTAGATACGCAGCCGAGCCAGCGACTAGGTAGGTGAAGCAGCTTGCTGATCCGAGCGGGATCCCGCGGTGGCGATCCAAAACCTAGCAATGCTAGACAAGCTAGCCATGAGCTGTTACCGTTGCTCTAGTTGCTAGCACTGCTAGAAGACGGAACGCATCAAGGAGTAACGGAAATGACCTTCACCAGCAACGAACAGCAGTTTCTCGCGGAGGCCGGGATCGGCCGACTGGCCACGGTGTCGCCCGACGGCGTCGTACAGAACAACCCGACCAGCTATCGGGTGAACGCCGACGGCACGATCGACATCGGCGGCATGCGGATGCGAGCCAGTCGAAAGTTCCGCAATGTCGAGGCGGGCAGCCGGGTGTCCTTCGTCATCGACCAACAGGTTTCGTTGGAGCCCTACGTGATTCGCGGCATCGAGGTACGCGGCACGGCCGACGCGCTCACGGACGAGGAGCCACCGTTCCCACCCCAGGAACGCGCGGTCATCCGCATTCACCCCGAACAGATCATCTCCTGGGGCATCGACGGCGGATCTTTCGACTTCGCCAGCCGCGGCACCGAGTAGCCGATGGGGCCGCGGCTCGTGATGGAATTGGGGTATGGACGAGATCATCTTCCGGTCCGCGACGATCGATGACCTTCCAGCGCTGGTGACGATGCTCGCCGATGACACACTCGGCAGCGCCCGCGAGTCCGCAGACGATCTGAGCGTGTACCGCGCGGCATTTGCCGAGATCGAGAGCGATCCGCGACAGGAGTTACTGGTCGCCGAACGCCGCGGCGCCGTGATCGGAACAGCGCAGCTGACCATGTTGCCCGGACTGGCCCACAAGGGAGCGGTACGGGCACAGATCGAGTCGGTGCGGGTGGACCGACCACTGCGCGGCCACGGTCTGGGATCGCAGCTGATCGAGGAGTGCGTGCGGCGGGCCCGCGAACGCGGTTGCACCCTGGTGCAATTGACCTCGCACGGTAGCCGGGCGGAAGCGCATCGTTTCTACGGCAAGCTCGGATTCGAGGCCAGTCACGTGGGTTTCAAGCTGAGCCTGGCCGACAACTAGATCGGACCGACCGGCTGCCACCCGCCTTCCGCCTGATCGGAACCCCTTGGCGGCAAACCGATCAGTGGTTGGCCGCCGTCCGTCCGGCGCGAGTGCGTTTCTCGGGTCAGCTCCGCGGGAATCTGATCGTGCGCCCCACACCGTCGGGATGGCCTGTCGCCTGCTGTTCGGCGGCGAATTGCGTGAGCCGGTCGCGGACGTCGGCGGGTAGTGGAGCGGTTCTTCTCGTCCCGAGGTCGACATGCAGGTCCAACTGTTCGGAGACGGCGACCCGAGCCCCGTCGCCGAGATTGTGCACTTCGTGAAAGAAGTGCAGCCGCTTGGCATCCACGCCCAGCAACCAGGAATCGACGGCCAACCGCGACCCGTGCAGTACCTCTCGCTCGTAGGTCATGGCGGTCTGCACCACGACCTTCCCGAACCCCGTTGTACGGACGTACTCATCGCCGAGACCGAGGGCGTCGGTGAACGCGGCATGGGCGCGGTAGACCACGATCCCGTAGTACTGCGCGTTCATATGGTCGTTGATATCGATCCACGTCGCATCGACGTCACATTCGAGGGTTCGCAAACCGCCACCTTCCCCACACTGTCAGCAGTTACCTCGCCAAAATACAACCAAGCGGTCGCTTGGTGCAACTGCCGCCATCACGATGATGCCCGAACCTTGCTCTTGCGGAACCCTTTTGGTCATCAGCACATCGCGGCCGAGCTAAGCCGCATCATCCTTGGATGATCTTCGGCAGGCGCACGGTCGGACCAACAGACGCGCGTCCGACAGCAGTGTCCAGTCACTAGCAATTGGGCTAACCCGCTCGACGTGGTCGCCAACCCGATCGAACACCGGAGCACATGTGCACAATTCGGCGTCCGGTGCGAGATGCGCAGCTGGACAAGCGATCACGAGGAACTGGTGCCGTCGGCCTCTCGCGCGATACCGACCTCAGTTCCTCGTGATCAACTGACCAGTAACCGCGCGGCGTGTCGGGAGGCGGCATGTCGAGCACGGGGTCAACGGTTGTACGGCTGTTCCTGGACCCAGCTGAAACCGCGTTCGAGCAGTGGGAAGGACTTCGGGTCGAGTTGGGTGAACGAGGTATGGATGCGGTGATCGGCATAGTCGTCGGCGTCGATGACCATGCGGCCGGGGCTTGGCCACCAGTAGGTGAGACGTACTCGGACCGGGGTTTCCTCGTAGGTGCCCAAGGCGATTCGGTGGTGCAGGTCGATGAAGTGGCGCTTCGGATCGATGGCGCCGCCGTACACCTCGAAGGAGTCGTCCATGTGCTGGATGGTGAGCACCATCGGGTCGGAGACGTGGAAGGGGCGGTCGATAATGACTCGGCGCCAACGCAATTCGTCGGTGAGCAAGGGGTCGCGGGGATAGCCTTCGGAGGAGAAGCCGTCCACCCGATAGATGCCGTACAGGTTGGGGGTTTCCTTCGACCATTGCCGCCAGTTCTGCGCGCCGAGCACGCCGAGCAGGAACAGGCCGACCACCAGCTGTGCCACGAGCGCGATCCGGTTGGCCCGCGCGGAACCGAACAGCGACACAGGCTGGTGCGCAGGCGGAGTATGGCCGCCGAACAGCACCGCCAGCAACCGGCGCGCGTAGGGCGCGAGCAGAAACAGACTCAGCAGCAGGAACTGGGACGAGACCGTTTTCAGGCGGATATCGTAGGTCATGTTAAGCAGGAACACCTGCGTCATATCTACCGCACACAACAGCGCCCCGGCCGCGGTCGCCCGCGGCACGAGCAACAGCAGACCAGCCAGCAATTCCGCTGCGCCCAAGGCGATTTCATACGGCTGCGACACGCTGACCTGCGACCAGAGCACGCCCTCCGGGCTGAAATTGCCGTAGGGCTCCACCAATCGATTCAGCACGAACGGCATCTGGGTCGGAATCGCCTTGGCCATCCCGAAATAGAACATCGCCAGCGCCAGCATGAACCGCAGATACACCTGGGTCCAGGCGAACAGCCGGGTGTACATCTGCCTGCGATCCAGGACCGACCACACTGCAGTCGCCAAGGCGGACATCACCATCAGGAGAAACAGGGCGGTCCACTGGAACGCGCTGTCGCTGCCCACCTGCGTACTCGTCACATGCAAACCGAGCACGTGGGTCGCCGTCCACTCGATCGGCGGGCGCGTGAAGGTCAACACGTGCAGTACCGAGCCCGCCCCGATCCCGAGGCCCGCCAACAGAATCGGCGTCAACCCGAGCACACACGCCAGGCCGAGCGCACCGAAATAACAGACCCCGAAACGAAACCCGATGCGCGTCAACGGATGCCAATGCCCCTCGACTACTCCCCCACTCTCCTGCGGCACCGGACCTCCCCTGTCGTGAACATTGCGTCGTGACCGTAGGCGCGGAGGCTTAACGAGGACCGGTCAGTCCGCTTAACAAGCCGCATTGTGGGGCTCCGGGGCCAGCTCACTCGAATGCGCTGTCGGCTGCACCGGGCATCATCGGTATTCAGGATGTTATGAAACCGAACGGCTGGTGGTATCGACTTGACTGCTGAACTGCGTGGCCTCACGGTCCATATCGACACCGGACGATGGGCTGAAACGGTGCTCGAGGCAGTGGACCTGACCGTTCCGGCGGGCAAGATCACCGCCCTGCTCGGCGCGCCGGGGGCCGGGGGCCGGGGGCCGGAAAGACGGTGATCGCAGGACTCACTACTGGTCCCGATCGCGGCGGCTTTCGTGGGTGAGCACGTCGAAGAGGGTGGCCAGACGGATTCGCAACGCATCGTTCGGCGTTCCGGTGATCGCGACCGTGACGTGCGCACCGCCATCCGCTGACTGCACTCGGGCGGTCAGCGAAGTCGCGCCGATCAAGGGATAGTCCAGCGCCGGGGTCTCTGGGAAGGCAGAGGTGATCGCCGTCCAGTCCGAGTTGTCGAAGTCGTAACCGATGTAGCTGCTGGCGAGTTCGAGAAAGAGTCGGAGGTCCGACGAAGGGATCCGGCCGGACGCGAGCAACTCGGTGCTGTCCTGGGAGGGTGCAGTCGCGTAGGGCAGGGACATGCCGTGCTCGGCGAGCGTCCTGGCGTACAAGGCGAGGATCTTGGTCAAGTCACCAGCGAGTTCCCGGACTTCGGGTGCCCTCTGGGCCGCCGCACGGGCGGCTGCCTCGAGAATCGAGAACGAGTCGCCTTGAATGAAAACTCCGGGAAACCTACGCCAAGGCAACCGGATAACGGTGACATTGCCTCGCGGGGCCAGCATTTCGACTTCGACGCGCTCCATCCAGCAAGCATGGTCGACGACCGCTCGATGAGGCCACCGGGCACGCCCAGGCCGATCGTGTCGCCAAGCTGATCCCCAGCGTCGGCAACGAAATCGGCACGGGCGCAACACCGCTCACGCGCGGCCACCGACCTTGCTTCGTGCGGCCGGTCAATCATCAGTCCGTACCTACCCGAGCGGACCCACCAGGCGATCGAATTCCGGTGCCGCGCCACGCGGAATCAGCTTCGCGACATCGGCGCGTAAGGCCGCCATCTCGGTGTTGCGGGTCGCTCGAGCATGCGGCACGATCGCCACCGAACCCAGCGGACCGCGCAATGTCCGGCGCCAATACCACGCCGCAGCGGTGACCGGCACCCTGGTGAAGATGATCCGCAATCCGGCCGGCGAGACGGTGATGCCCCGATTCCGCAGCGCATCGAACCCACTGCGGATGGCCCGCACCATTGACGTCATAGCGGCACGGTCGCCAGTGAGGCGCGCGATGGAGTAGCCGGCACGTTCGAGCGCGGCGGAAACCGCCACAACGAACACCGCGTGTGTGGCGAGCCAGCCATCCATGTCGTCGGTCACCGCGACGGCGAATCCCGCGTCGGTCAGCGCGTGAACCACCGCCTGTTCACGTCCGTGGTTACGTGCCACCGTCGTCGGCTGCTGCCGGATCCGGTGGTATCGCACCGAACCGTCCGCCTCGAGATATCCACCCACCCCGGGAAAAACGCCGACGACACGGTCGGCGCCGAACCGGTCGCGCAGCGGACCGAGGCCGAGCGGATTGTTGAACAGGGGCACAACGAGGCCGCCTGCCGCCCGAGCTGCCGATTCGATCGCGCCCGCTCGCTGCTCATAGCGCACGGCGATCATGATGAGGTCGTAGCGCTCGCCGTTCGCCGCATCGACCACCCGCACTTCAGCGTTGCTGACCTCAGCGCCTTCGTGCAGCGTAATCCCTTCTGCGGCAATATGAGTCGATGTTGCTCCACGCGCGAGCACGGTCACCTGATGACCACACCGAGCCAGGCGGCAGGCGTAGATCCTGCCGATGACACCGGCACCGATGACCAAGACCTCGAGTCTGTCCATCCCTCATTGTGTGCCGCTCTATACCGGCAGGCATGCTGAATGGCGACGAACGTCCGCCTGAACCAGCACCGTTGGGCGCGCGTCGAACGGAGGTTCCGGACTGGTGAGATGGCGTATTCAACTGTCGGGTTGTCTACGGCTCCCCACGGTGGGTGGTCGTAACCTGGCGACGGTCACCGATGCCGAAACCCTGCTGTATCAACAGAAGTCGCGTCCATGGCCCGGCCCGGCGCAGACTCCGATCAATGATTCCCAGAGCCTGAGGGGTCACATCGGCGACAGACGTTGCAGTTCGGCCGATCGTCGTGCAGCAGGTGTCGTGATCGGACAGTCCTGCTGAGCTCCCGGCAGACAGGGTCGAAAACCGCGCGTTCGGGTGTCCTCGACTGCGGAGACTCGAACCTCACAACTGCAAGGTGACGGGGACATCGGTGAGTTTGACCTCGGTGCTGCCGTCGGCGCTGTACAAATCCCAGGTGACGTTCACAGTGGCGGGGCCGAGCTGGTAGGGGAAAGTCACTGGCGCCGCGACGTCGCTGGTGTAGGGATGCGCGGCGCCGTCACAGGTCACCATCCCCCGCCCACCGGGCGCGTCCCCCTGGATGTTGCCCTGTTGCAAGAAGGCGTACCTGGCGCTGTTGACCCGACCGACGCCGGTGCAGGTGTAGGTGCCGGTGATCTGCGCGCTGCCGTCGGCGTTGATGTGCTGTTTGTTGTCGACCGTGAGCTTGAGGGACGGGTCCGCCATGGCCGGGCTGACCAGCATGGCCGAGCCCGCGAACGCCGCAGCCGCGGCGACGGCCAGTTTCATGATCAGATTCCTGGGCATGATGGCCCGCCGTTCGGCGGTCCGAAGATACTCGGCCATAACACGACTTCCTCTTGTGTCGGAAAGGAATTCAGACCACGCATCGGGTCGTCGTCAGCACGCCGTGCGTCATCCCCGGCCTATTTCCCGGGCGTTCCACAACCGTAGCAACACGACTGGGGCAAAATGGTCCCCAGTTATGTTCTGCGCCAAGCAAATACCTGCCCAAACTGATTGATTGCGGTGTCTGCCAATAACACTCGGCCAGTTTCCTGTCGAATCCCCAGACGGAGGAAGTAGTCGACCCGAATGCGGCACAGACGCTGATCGGCTGCTCCGCCCCGCCCGTCGGCGGAGTTATTCAACCAGTTGACCGGCTTCGTCGGTTGTCGCAGCCTGCTACGTTCGAGATCATGGTCAATGAGTTCCGTTTCGGTATCAGCATGGCTTTCCCCGGGTCGCATGCCCAGTGGGCGAACAAGGCCCGCCGGGCGGAGGCGCTCGGGTACGACGTGCTTTCGGTGCCCGACCATCTCGGGCTGATCGCTCCCTTTCCGGCGTTGTCGCTGGTCGCGGAGGCGACCGAACGAATCACGCTGGGCACCTTCGTGTTGAACACGCCGTTCTACAATCCGACGCTGCTGGCCCGTGACGTCGCCGCACTGGACCAATTCAGCGGCGGCAGACTGGAATTAGGGTTAGGCGCGGGATACGTCAAGGCAGAATTCGACGCCGCGGGGATACCGATGCCCAGCCCGGGCGCCCGCGTCGAGCACCTCGAGCAGACCGTGCTCACCCTGCGCAAACTGTACGCCGACCTCGACTATCAACCGGCGCCCACGCGGCCGCAAGGCCCGCCGCTGATGATCGCCGGATCGGGAAACCGCCTGCTACGCATCGCCGCTCAGCACGCCGATGTGATCGCCCTACCCGGTGCCGCAATGCCGAAGACCGGCCTGCCGAACGCCATGACCCCGGACGAACTCACCGAACGCGCCGACTACGTCCGCGGCCTGCTCGGCGAGCGGCGCGATCAGGTGGAACTCAACCTGCTGGTATGGGCGGTAGGCGTCCCGACCGAGTGGAACACCGTGATCGATCGGGTGCGCCAGTTCCAGCCCGGCTTCACCGAGGACCGAATCCGCACCGCACCCGGTGTTTTGGTCGGCACGCCCCAGCAGATCGCCGACAGTGTGCGTGAATGCCGCGACCGCTACGGGGTCACCTACTTCACGATGATGGAACCGGACCTGGAAGCCTTCGCGCCCGTGATCGAACTGCTGAAGTAGGTCCTGCTCCAGCGTCTACCGACCGAACATCTCGGCCGCGGCGGCGACGATCTCCTCCGGTGCGACCGTACGAAGATGTTTGAACACGCCCCAACGGTGGCCGTACAGATCGATGAACTGTCCGGCCCGGTCGCCGTAGAAGGTGTCCGGCCTGCCCTGTGATCTCGTGGTGTATCTGAACGCCCAACCTGATGTCAGTTGAGTACCCCACGGTCCGCGGCCTTCTGTGGACCCTGTTGTCACAGAATGACATTCAGCATTGTGGTCGAGACGACTTACCCGGTCTGGAAGCCGTGGCCGGTCGGCTCAGCCGAATGGTTCCTCGCGGACGAACCGGGTCAGGGCTGCGGCGAACGCCTGTGCTTCGGACTCGGGCCACGCGGCGAGATGCTGGTCGAAGCGGCGGGCTAGCCGGTCACGCATCACATCGACCGCTCGCTGCCCGGGTTCGGTCAAGCTGAGCAGGGTGGCTCTGGCGTCGGCCGGATCCGGTGAGCGCCGCACCAGTCCGGCCCGCTCGAGTCGGGTGGCGTGGCGGCTGGTCACCGACCGGTCCAGGCCGATCTCGGCAGCCAGCGCGGCCGCACTGCGTGGGCCGAAGCGGCCCAGGGCACTGAGTACCGGATAGGTCGCCGTGTCGACCGCCGGGTCCAATCCTTCGGTGAGTTCGGCGTAGATCCCCTCCCTCGTCCGCCTGCGCAGCAGCTCCGCGATGGCGTCGGCGACGCGAGCGCCGGGTCCCTGGTGTGACATGTTTCCAGAATAGCGTGCACCGAGCACGCATATGTTGTAGCCTGAGATGCGTGCACGAAGCACGCATCTGATTGGAGAGTTCTTATGTCCGGCACCACCAGCATTGCCACCGCGCTCAACGACCTGCTGTTCGACCGACAGCTCGATGTCGACTCCGCTGTCACGCGTCACTTCGCCGACGGCTATCGCCAACGCACCGACGGCGTATGGAGCGACCGCGCCGAATTCGCCGCGCACATCACGCATCTGCGCGAGGTTCTCGTCGGCGGACACGTCGAGGTGCACGACGAACTGATCGTCGGCGATCGCTACGCCGACCGGCACACCGTCCACGCCAACAAGATCGACGGCAGTGCAGTCGCCTTCGAGGTGCTGGTCTTCGCCGAATTGACCCCAGACGGTCGTTTCCAGCAGATCATCGAAACCACCAGCATGCTCTCCGGCGGCGAAGGGGACCAGCACCTGGGCAGTGCCCGCTGACCTGCTTGAAATCTAGCCACGAGCCTCATCATCGTCGCCAGCAACCTGCACGTGGCCTCCACCGGTCCGCGGCGGCGGGAACCGCGCCGTCGTGTGCTTTTCAGGCGCATACCTGCGTAGCACCGGTATACCGAAAGCCCTCTCACCGGGACCGGGAGGTACGCCACCCACGCCGTGCACCGAGTTACCGGCACTCTCCCGGAACAGCATGCTGTCGGACACGACGCCATCACCTTCCCGCCGGAAGCGCCGAGCGGTGACCATGCGACACGCGACGAAACCGGCCCCGAACACGCCACCTACCAGCTCCAACAGCAACAATGGCAGAGGCGCACTGTCATCCAAGTCACCGTGGCTGGACACGGGCGTGATGGTCAACCCACCGGTAAAGCGCGAGTCCAGTTCCATCCGCTCTACACCATCGAAACAGATCTCATCCCGGCACTCGAAATCCCCAAAGCCGTAGCCGCGCAACAATAATTCACTGTGGCCGACCCCGTATCGCCACACGCGAAAATCGTTGTCGGCGGCAAAGGGCAACCTGCTCACCCAGTCCACAATGCCACGATCAGAGCCGATCCCGCACCCACACCACACCGGGATCCGCCGGAGTTCATGTGCCACTCCCTGTTTCGGAGTTACACCGTTGTTTGTACAGTCACTAGCCGAGGGGCGGGGGGTGGCGAACGTATCCGCATCGCGCGCACAGCGGCTAGCGGATGTTCTGGGGTGCAATGGATCTTGGTTGGTCCTGATGCGTGCGGCGGCAGTCGTTGCTTAGGGTGATGGGGTTATCCCGGCATCGGGACGCGTAGGCGTGTGATGTCGGTCGGGTGGGCAGGAGAGGATGCGATGGCGTCGCAGGGTGAGTTCGCCGGGCGTACCTGTGTGGTAACCGGTTCGGCGTCGGGTATCGGCGCTGCGACTGCCGCGCTGCTTCGCGAACGCGGCGCCAAGGTCATCGGCTGCGATCTCGATAATGCCGAGGTGCGGGCCGACTTGTCCACGCCGAGTGGTCGGCAGTCTCTTGTTGACCAGGTGAGCGAGTACGGACCGATCGATGCGGTCCTGGCGATCGCTGGTGGTGGAAAGACCGGCCTGCTGGAAACGAACTACTTCGGCGCTGTGGCGACGCTGAACGGGCTTCGCCCGCTGCTGACACAGAGTCCCGCGCCTCGCGCGGTGGCCGTGTCGTCGACATCGTCGCTGGCACCGGCGGACGAGCGCATCATGCAGGCATGCCTTGCTGGAGACGAGGCCACCGCTGTCGCATATCTGGCCGCCGATCCGGCTGCCGGTGGCGCGACGGGTGGTTACGGGATTGCCAAGCGCGCCTTGAATCGCTGGGTGCGCACGGTCGCCCCAACCGCGGAGTGGGCCGGAGCTGGCATCGCCCTCAATGTCGTTGCTTCTGGTGTCGTCGACACCCCGGCGGCTGCGTGGATTTTCGCCGATGACGAAGTGCGTAGGGCCGTCGAAACCGCTGCGCCGCAACCTTTCGGCGGGTTCCCGGGACGACCGGAATGGGTTGCCGAACTCATCTGCTGGCTTGCCGGCGAGGGCAACCGTTTCGTGACCGGTCAAATCATCTTCGCCGACGGAGGTTCGGAAGCTGTAGTACTCGGTGACCACCACTGGCGCTGACAGAACTATGTTGCGGCGATCCTTGTCTCGACCGCCGAACCAGCTCAATTCGGCTAGTTGGACACCTCGACGGGCCTACGCGCCATCCTAAGATCGGATACTCGGCAAGGGGCCTGCTTATGGAGCCGGTGAACGGGCCGAGATGATCTCGGCCCGTTGACCTTCCAGGAGTCGTGCCAGCGACTGAGCATGAGTCGGGCACCACGAAAGGGAGCAACGATAGTTATGGAGCCACAGAGCACATCGGTACAAGACCCTGGAACATCCAGCACTGTGGCCGACAGGCAGACCGGGACGATCGATACCAACGCCTACCTGGCCAGAATCCAAGCCGAGAACGCCGCCGGTCAGTGTTTCATCTGCGAACTGGCCGACGAGAATACGACTCGCACCCGCGAAACCGTCGCCTACCGTGACGAACACTGCATCGTGTTCATTCCGCCCTTTCCGCGCCTCTACGCCTACTGCTTGCTCGCACCCCGACGCCACGCGACAAATGTCGTCTCGGACTTCACCGAGGACGACTACCTCGCACTCCAGCTACGTGTCCATCGCCTCGGTCGCGTCCTCACCCAGATCACACCCACCGAACGCCTGTACGTATTCAGCTTCGGCAGCATGCAAGGCGTCGCCCACGTGCACTGGCACCTGGCACCGCTCCCACCCGGAATCCCCTTCCGCGAACAGCAGTTCGCCGCAGTCGACAAACCCGACTACCTCGTCATCGCACAGGCAGAGCGCGATGAACTGGCACAGCGGATCGGAGCCGGCATGTCCGCCCTGGCTCAGCCGAACAACTCGCAGGCGTAACCGCGGCCTGTCATGTTGCCGAGCGTCGCGGGATCAGTGCGATGCCCGTCAGCACGAGTGTGCCTGCCAGGCATAGCCAGGCGACGATGTCGCCGGTGAGTCGGTAGGGCGTGGTGGTGCCGCGGGTTGGGACGTCCACGATCCATGGGTCGTGGTCGACGGTGGTGTCCTGGGTGGAGATGGGTTGTCCGTGTGGGGTGTAGGCGGCCGACCAACCGTTGAAGTCCTGGCGGACCAGTGCGTAGCCGTTCTCGATCGCGCGCAGGCTCGACATCTGGGTGTGCAGTCGGCCGAACTGTGGCCAGTCACCGCCCGGCACCAGCATGATGTCGGCCTCGGCGTGCATCATGGCGGGAAAGTCTGCGTCGTAACAGATTACGTTCGCGATTCGACCGTACGGGGTGCTCACCACGGGCACCTTTCCGTCACCGGGGGTGTAGGTCTCCAGGCCCGGAATCGGATGGGCCTTCTGGTAGGTCCAGAGCAGGGCCCCGTCCGGGCCGATGAAATGGGCCTCGTCGCGACCGTAGGGTGCGGTCGGCAGGTAGACGTTGACGGCGACGTCCAGATACACCTGCTCGTCTCGGGCGACGGCCTGCGCGGCGGCGAGGAACGCCGGTTCGTCCGAGACCGAAATCCTGGCCGCATTCTCCGACCAGACAACGATTTTCGCGTCGGCTCGAGCGGCTCGCCGGGTGTCGTTGAACAGTCCGTCGATCACCGCCTTCGATTCCAGTGGCACGGTGGCCGGGTCGAACCGAGGTATGTTCAACGGGTCGAATCCGGGTTGGCCGAGTGCCTTCATTTCGACGTCCAAAGCCGCCGTGCTGGGATTGATACCGGCGATGCGTACGGTCTGGGCGGTAGATACCGGAAAGAACGCCAAACGTGCACTGCCGCCGACGATCACGATGCCGAGCACGGCCGCGTAGACGACGGGCACGCGAGCGGTGCGCCAGGACAGCGGGCGCTCCCACACATGGTTCACCACGGTGGCGAAGGCGCCGATGAGAAGCCCGACAGAGTACGGACCGGTCAGTGAGATCACCTGCAGCAGAGCAGGATTGGCGTACTGCGTGTCGGCGAGCAGACCGTAGGCCGTACCGAACGGACCGAAGACTCCCAGCACGAACTCGCACGCCGCCAGCGCCAACGGGAACAACAGCAGGCTTGCGACCGTGCCGAGCCGCGGCGCGAGCAGGCGGTCCGCCAGGTAGGGCAGGGCGAGCACGGTACCGAAGGCCAGCCCGCCCAGTGCTGTCATGCCCGTCAGCGGAACGGCAACGTGCCACAGAAAGAACATCGCGGCCCCAACACTGACGAGCCAGACCAGACCGATGCCGACGGGCACCCGGCTGGTTCGCGAAAAACGCAGCAGCAGAATCGAAAACAGCCAAGCGGCCAACGGGATGTCCCATCGACCGTTGACCGCGAACAACGACAGGATCGCACCGGCGCCCAGCCACAGATAACGCCACCGATCCGGCGGTCGCCGGACGCTCGGCGAATTGCTGGACGGCGCATCGGGGTCGGATCGCAGATTGCTTGTGCCCGTGGTCATTCGAGATCTCCTGAATCAAATACTTGGATCGTCCAAGCGTTGGCAGTCTCTCACGCCAATACTTGGAGTTGTCAAGTGTTTGAGCGACCAAGTATTGTCGAGTGGTGGCGAAGCAGGCAGACGCGGAAGAATCGCTGATCTATGACGTGCTGGACCTGGTTTTCGTCGTGGCCGAGCAGACCAATGCGCTACTGGCCGACACCGTCGGAGAACTGGGGCTGACCGCCGTCATGGCCAACACCCTGTGGAAGATCGAGCCGTCCGCGACCCCGTCGATGCGGCAACTCGCCGCCAGCCTCGGCTGCGACCCGTCCACGGTGACCTTCCTCGCCGACCGCCTCCAGGACAAGGGCCTGATCACCCGAGAGGTCGATCCGGCGAACCGGCGCGCCAAGATCGTGACCCTCACCGAGCGCGGCCTCGAAGTACGGCGACAACTCGGAACGGCAATGCGCACCCAGTCACCCATTACCCACCTCAGCCCGACAGAGCAGCGCCAACTCAGCCGACTACTGACCAAGGCCGCACGACCGAAATAGGCGGCGAGCAAACCGGTATGGTGCTGACGGCAGTGGAGACGAGGCGTGATGACGAGAGATGACGGCTTCGATCATCGGATCGAACCGTTCCGGACGGAGCTGCTGGCGTACTGCTACCGCATGCTCGGCTCGGCGCACGACGCCGAAGACCTGGTCCAGGACACGTATTTGCGGGCCTGGCGGGCGCGCGAGCAGTACGACGATACGCGCAGCTCATTGCGCACCTGGCTCTACCGGATCGCGACCAACGTCTGCCTGACCGCGCTGCAGCGTCGCGGCGGCCGACCGCTGCCCTCGGGGCTCGTGGCCCCGGCGGATCCGCTCGGGCCGCTCGTCCGAGGAGAACACGCCTGGCTGCAGCCCTTACCGGATTCGTTGCTGGACAACGGCGATCCGGCGGGGACCGCGATCGATCACAGCACCCTGCGTTTGGCATTCGCCTCCGCTCTGCAGCACCTGTCGGCGCGGCAGCGCGGTGCGCTGATCCTGCGTGAGGTGCTCAGCTTCTCCGCGGCCGAGACGGCGGAAATCCTCGGCACCACCGTCGTATCGGTGAACAGCTCGCTGCAGCGGGCACGCACTCGCCTGAACGGGATCGACGTCGGGCCGGAACGGGTCACCGAGCCGTCCACGGCCGAGCAGCGAGCCTGGGTCGAGCGCTATATGACGGCGTTCGCGCACGCCGACGTCGAGGGCCTCAAGCGGCTGCTCACCGAGGACGTCATCATGGAGATGCCGCCGATGCTCAACTGGTTCGCGGGCCGCGACAACTACGGCCTTTTCATGGATTGGGTCTTCGAGGCGGCAGGGAAGGACTGGTCGCTCCAGCGGGTAACCGCCAACGGCGGCCAACCCGGGTTCGCCGCCTATCGGCGCGTCGATGGCCGGTACGAACTGCACACCCTCCAGATCTTCACCGTCACCGCCGAGGGCATCAGCCGGAATTCGGTGTTCCAGGATCCCGCGGTTTTCGCGGCTTTCGGCCTGGCGGACCGAGTCGACGCGTAGACCCGAGATTTCTTTCCGGCGAGCGCGATGAGTTCGGACGCCGCCGCCGGTATGTACTCCCGAGTTCGCCGGAACACACCAGGCGAGCCGATCAACAAGGGAGACTTCGATGTCGAACAATCGTGCCGCCGACGAGGCCGCAATCCAGGCCGTGCTTTCCGATTCCTACAAGGCGTGGGCGGCGGGCGACGCCGACGCCATGGTCGCCAACTACACGACGGACGCGACCGCCATCATGACCGGCTCGCTCCGCGACAGCCGTGCGGTGATCCGCCACATCATGGCACTGGCCTTCGAGGGGCCGCTCGCGGGCAGTTCAACCTACAACAAGCAGCTCAGCATCCGCTTCCTCGGCCAGGACGCCGCGCTCGTCATCAGCGAGTCCGCCATCCTGTTCGCCGGTGAAACCGAAGTTCCCGGTGATGAGCGCAAGGTGAACGCGACGTGGGTCTTCGAGAAGCGCGACGGTCAGTGGCTGATCGCCGCCTATCACAACAGTCCGGTACTGGCGTCTGCTCAGTGAGTCGCGGCGTGAACTGACCAGATGGCCCTCATCCGCCAATACGGATGAGGGCCATCTGGCTCGGCAATCATTTGCGCTCTTCCGCAGTGGAGTTCGCTTCGTGACTGATGACCGAGCTGCGCGATGATCAAACAATGATGTGCGTGGGTAACGCAGCACGCAGGGGTGTCGATGAGACCTAGCGGTCCGTATCAGCGGACCGAAACCCGTGTTCTAGCAGGTTAGGCCGTGATGACAGAACAGCCCGATTCCGTGTCAGATGACCAGCGGCAGACAGACCGGCACCATGCGGCCATGGCGCTGCGACCACGGATGATTGTCCTGGCCGTGGTGGTGTTACTTGTGGTGGTGACGGTCGTGGGAGTCATCGCCGCCCGGCTGTCCCGGTCGGCTGAGTCGGCAACACCTCCCCGCGCGGCCGAGGAGTTGACCAGCGACAGTCGGGTCGGCCCCTGGTCGATCACGCTCTCCGACTACACGACAATCGGGCCTGCGGACCATCCGGACCGTTACGTGGTGACGGTGAACGCTCACAACGTCACCAGCGGGTTCGCGGATCTGTCCGCGTTGCGATTCTTCGCGGCAATCCGCGACGCCAACAGCGCCGTGTTCATTCCTACCGGACCGAACACTATCGACTGCGCACCCGAAGACGGCAGCCCACTCCCCCGCACCGGACTCGTCGACCCCGACGCCACCCGAACCGGACGCGTGTGCTTGAAAACCGTTGGGACAGTGGGGACCGACGTCCCAACGTGGGTCCAGATCAGCGCATACGTCGCCGACCCGAAATTACTGGCGGCGAACATATCGCTCGGCCACCCCCACACCGGCGACAAGGACCGGTTGCCGTGGTTCTCGTGGACGATCACCGACATCCGCGCCGACGGACCAGACACTCATGTCACCTCAGCCCTCGTCGCAACGCCCACCGGCCGCTATCGCAACTGGCTGCTCGCCGCCTCCGCCCTCGACAGCGAAAACACCCCCGACCCCGGCAACGTCAGCGCCACACAGGAATGCCGACCCGGAACAGGATTCGCACCGGTCCCGAGCATCGCGGTCGCAACACCACAGCCTGTCGAAGTAACCTCCGAACTCTGCGTCCATTTCACCGTCAACTGGTACCGAGCCGGATTCCTCCCCCGGATGTTCTGGGACTTCCCCCGCCCGACCCGAACCCGCTGAAGCCCTTGTGGCGCAACAGCGCACCGCATCGCCACCCTGTTGCCCGGGCCAGCATTCGAGAACAGGCACGATCGTTCCCACGCCCGGTGCACCGAACCCGGCAGGCGTGGATTTGTGCAAGACATTTACGCACGACGTCAGCTGTTCGGCGCCGAGGCGTTGATGCGGGCGACGAGCGCGTCGAGGGTCAGGTCCATCGCGAAGTCGAATTCCGCCTGGCTGTCGAACCGTGCCAGATAGGGAGCGGCCTCGGCGACGGCGGGTAATCCCGACTGCTCCAACGACTCTCGGCGTGCGGCGATGCCGGGGAGGTCGCTGGTTCCGTAGGTGGGGCCTGCGTTCACTTCCCGCAGCAGCGCGCCGACAAGGGTCGCCAACATCGTTCGCAACAGGTGGACCGCTTGGTCCGGGTCGCAACCCGCGTCGCGGAGCACCTCCAGGACAAGCTGAGTTGGCGCCAGCCCTTCCACCGATCCCAATTGCCGGGTGAGCACCAACGCCGCGGCTGCCGGATGCACCAGCGCGCGCTGCCGGAACGCGTCGGCGATCGCACGCAGATCCAGGCGGAGATCACCAGTGCGCGTTGGCAATTCGATCGAGCCGAGGAGATGTTCGGCAACCGCGTCGAGCAACCCGTCCTTGCCATCGACGTGGTTGTACAAGCTTTTCGGATCGACTCCGAGCACTCGAGCCACCGCTCGCATGCCGACAGCGCCGACTCCCTCGTTGCCGATGACGTCGAGGGTTGCCTCGACGATTCCCGCACGGCTGAGCTGGCCGGCACCTTTCGGAGGTCGCCCGCGGCGCGCCGGTGCAGCGTGACTGGTCATCAGGCCATCCTGCCGCAAACCGTTGATTAAATCCACGCCGTGGGTATATGGTCGGCGGTACATAAAACCCACGCTGTGGATATCGAAGTCCACATGCGTCTCCCAGGAGTCATTGATGTCGACACGATTCACCTTGCCCGCCGAAGACATCCTGCGCGCACGGGAGAAACTCGTCCTCGACCACTTCCACGACGAGGTGCTCCAGGACTGGGAAGCAACACTTTCGACGTTCCCCCACCCGCATTACGAGCTGATCGCCCCGATGGTCGTCCACGACGGCGACGAGGAGGTCCGCGACTACTACCGCGACACCCGCCGCGCCTTTCCCGACCAGGACCACGAGATCATCGCGCTGCGACACAGTCACGACGCGGTGATCGTCGAATTCTGGCTACTCGGAACGCATTTGGGGCCGCTGGGGAAGATCCCACCGACGGGCTCGACCCACCGGACCAGGATGACGGCCTACTTCGTGTTCGACGAACACGAGAACCTGGCGATCGAACGCATCTACTTCGACCAGCTCACCATCCTGAAACAACTGCTGGGCGGACTGGACAAACGCAACCCCCGCGAGCTGCTCACGCTCGCTCGAGCAGCAGCCGGCGCCATCGCCACGGCAGGCCCCCCGCCGGATCCGCGCCTGCTCACCACCACACCACCGAATCTCGGTGCGTGACAGATGAAGGTTCATCACCTCAACTGCGGCACCATGCGCCCGCTGGGCACACCCGAGGGCTTGGTCTGCCATGTCCTGCTGCTGGAAACCGACACCGGCCTCGCGCTGATCGACAGCGGACTAGGCCTGCGCGACGTCGCCGAACCGGGCGCCCGGTTCGGGCCGAGCCGCTTCTTCATCCGCCCGCAGTTCGACGAGACCGAGACCGCGATCCGGCAGATCGAACGCCTCGGCTTCGACCCGCGCGATGTCCGCGACGTCGTCCTCACCCATTTCGACGCCGACCACAGCGGCGGGCTCGCCGACTTCCCCTGGGCGAGAGTTCATCTCACCGCAGTCGAAGCGAATGCGGCACTCCATCCGAGAGGTTTCGTCGAAAGAGGGCGGTATCTGCCCACGCAATACGACCATCACCCGACGTACGTTCCGCACACACCCGGACAAGGCGAGCCGTGGCACGGTTTCACCGCCACCGAAGAGCTCACCGATATCGCGCCCGGCGTTGTCATGATCAGCCTGCCCGGGCACAGCCGCGGCCATGCCGCCGTCGCCGTCGACACCGGCAAACGATGGATCTTGCACGCCGGTGACGCGTTCTACCACCGCGGGCAGATAGACGGCACCGACCGGACACCGCGGGCGCTGACCATGATGGAGCGCGTCGTCGCGCACAGCATGGCCGACGTCCGGGCCAACCACGAGCGTCTCGCCGAGCTGTGGGCGACACCGACGCCCGACCTACTCCTCGTCAACGCGCACGATCCCGCTCTCCTTCGCCGCGCCCAGCAACTCGAGGTGATCGACGAGCCTGTTGCGGTCAGACGCCAAGACGATCGACTTCAACAACCAGGCGGCTAGTTCTCGTTCGTCGCGGAACATGCTGCGACAGAGTCGATGTCGGCTCCGTGAAACTAACTGCTGTCGACGCCGACCGGATTTCGTATACAGCCGAACTCACACGATCGTTCAGATGGCAGACTCCCAGACATGATCGATACCCCGCCGAAAACGCCGACCCTCGTCTGCGGCGCCCGCACCCGCACCCAGCCCGAAGCCTTGCTTCGCGCAGGCCGGCTCGGGTCGGCGATCCTGGCCGCCGGCATCGATCGCGGTGACAAATGCGTCATCATGGCTCGCAACGACCTCGAGTTCCTCGAAGTCTCGGTCGGTATCGCATCTACCGGCGCCAACCCGCTGCCGATCAACACCCGTTGGACCGCAAGCGAAGTCGCGCACGTCCTCACCGACGCGCAAGTGCGCCTGATCTTCTCGCACACCGAGTTCGTGCCCGTCCTCGAAGCCGCTCGCGAACTGGCGGGCAGCCAGGCCCGCATCGTCGAAATCGCCATGCCCCCAGAGCTTCTCACCGAGGGCGGCTGGAACCTCGCCCTGGCCGAGCCCACCGGCCGCCATGATTTGCTGGAAGACTGGATCGCCGCCCACCCCGAGCCCGTCGGGCACATCGAAGGCGCGATCGCCCAATCCATGGGCGTCATCTACACTTCCGGCACCACGGGCAAACCCAAAGGTGTTGCACGGGAACAGATGACACCGCACCAGCTGCTGAGCATCGCAGGCGCCACTGCCGAACGGATGGGCCTGGCCCCCGGCGTGCCGATGCTGGTGGCCGGGCCGCTGTACCACACCTCCCCCAACGCCGTCGCCGTGCTCGGATTACGGATCGGCGCCGACATCGTGATCATGCCCAAATGGGACGCCCAGAAGTTCCTGCAATTGGTCGACCACCATCGCATCCAGCAGGTCAAGATCGTGCCGACGATGGTCTCACGCATTCTGAGCGTGCCCGCCGAAGTCCGTGCCACCTACGACCTTTCGAGCCTCACCCACGTCATCCATTCCGCCGCACCATGCCCGCCCGCACTCAAGCGGGCCGCCATCGACCTGTTCGGCGATGCGCTCTGGGAGTTCTACGGCTGCAGCGAGGCAGGCACGATCACCTGGATCAGCGCCGCGGAATGGCTCGACCACCCCGGCAGCGTCGGCCACGCCACCGACGGCTCGGCCGTGCACATCGGCGACGAGCACGGCAACGCGCTGCCGGTCGGTGAGATCGGCCGCGTCTGGGTACGCGGGGCCGACTACTGGCCGCGCTTCGAGTACCTCAACCAAGGCGCGCCGCACTCCCCCGTCGAGGGCATGCTGTGGGTCGGCGACCTCGGTTATCTCGATGAGGACGGCTTCCTATATCTGACCGGCCGGGACGCCGAAGTGGTTATCCGGGGCGGAGTGAACATCTATCCCGCCGAAATCGAGAATGCCATTGCCGCGATAGACGGCGTCGAAGATGTGGCCGTGTTCGGCATACCCGACACCGGCGACCTCGGCGAGATGGTGGCCGCGCACATCCTGCCCCGCCCCGGTGCGAACCTCACCGCCGACGTGGTCCGCCGAACACTGTCCGGCCAACTCGCGAACTACAAGGTGCCCGCCCGCATCGAGATCGTGCAGTCACTGCCCCGCGACGACAGCGGCAAGGTTTACAAGCGCCAGATCCGAAACCGCTACGCCACAGGTATATCCGGGGTGCAGTGACTTTCGTCGACGGCCCGATGTTCGGATCGACCTGTCGGCTTCGACGTACCGGACAGGAGTCCGATCGAACGACGTGAGGCCGAGATCGGTTCCCGACAGCCGTAGCGCGGTTCCGGTGCAATTCGTGCCCGATAGTTGGCATCAGTCCCACCTCGAGCACGAATCGCGCCGGAAGACCTTCGGCGACACCGAAATCGGCTACGCCACGCTACTTACTGCTTCCAGATCTTTATGGCTTCCATCCGCTTGCCCTGCCCCGATGTGCCCACCCAGATATCGGTACCGCACCTGGCCTCCTGCCACCCGTCGCCCTCCACATGGGCTTCCGCACAAATGGGCGGGGAATCGGCAATGTTGATATGGACGCCCTCCAGGCGTCGCCCCAGCCCCTCGGTTCCGGTCACCGCGCTGGCGCTCCCGCTTTGGCAGCTCCAATAAGGATCGTCGCCTTGGTCCTGGATGTGGCCTTTGAGGCAGAGATAGCCGATATTCGCGTGCACTTCGAGCTTCTCGATCCGACGGGATTCCCCGGTCGTGCCGGCAACATAGCCGTCACAGGACTGGCCCAGCCAGCCATAGTCCTGAACGTGGACCCGATAGGTGATCAGCGGGTTGCTGACGGGACAATCTGTATTGCGTAACTCCGCGGCACCCGGGGCAGCAGCACCCGGCGCCGCCCCGGCAGGCCCAGCCTGAGCGGGCACGGAGCTCATCGACAGCACCGTCGCGGCGAGAACGGATGCTCCCGCAATTACCTTGACTCTGGACAACAGATTCATCGTGAATTCCTTGCTGATGATCGGCGTCGCACCTCGACCCGTGTCGAGGGCTCGGAACCTCAGCCCACTCCCCTCCCGAAGGCTGTCGACGACATCGGCGGCCGTCTCCAAGTGGGGATTCCCCTGAAGGTTTTGCGTTGTGGACTGGGTTAGGTTTAGCCCGGATTCGTTGTTCAGCGTCGATCTCCTTGCGCTGAACAACAATTGCTGAACAACGGTGTGGGATGCGGAGGGTAACGGTGCCACGCGCGGAACGGCTGCTCGATGCGGATGGCGGGCAACTGTGCCTGTTAGCGATGGATCTACGCTGCCTTCGAGCGAAGGCGGGCGGGCCGACCTACCGCGAGTTGGCAAGGCGGGCACACTATTCGGCGGCGGCGCTGTCCGAGGCGGCGTCCGGCCGGAAGCTGCCGAGCCTCGCGGTAACGCTGGCATACGTGCGGGCATGTGACGGCGACGTGACGACATGGGAACGGCGCTGGCGCGCACTGGCCGCCGAACTCGCCGCAACCCAGGAGCCACCGCAGGCAGTCGCGAGCGACGGGCAGGCGCCGTATGTCGGGTTGGCAGCATTCGAGCCGCAAGACACCGACCGCTTTTTCGGCCGCGACAACCTCATCGAAGACCTGCTGGCGCAGCTGGCGCGCCACCGATTCCTCACCGTCGTCGGCGCATCCGGGTCGGGCAAATCCTCGCTGCTGCGCGCCGGTCTGATCGCCCGCATCCGCGCGGGCGCGACTCCGTCGGGTACGGCGCTGGTGTTCACGCCGGGACCCCACCCGATGGAAGAGTGCGCGATCACGCTGTCCGCGCTCGTCGGTCACACGCCCGGCCGGGTGCACGCTGATCTGCTTGCCGACGTCTATGGCCTGCACCGGTTGGTGCGTCAGGCACTGGCCGAGCAACCGGCCGGAGCCGACCTCGTGCTGGTGGTCGATCAGTTCGAAGAGGTGTTCACCGTCTGTCCCGATCGCATGGAACGGGAGCAGTTCATCGATGCGCTGCTGGCCGCGGCGCAGGCACGGACCAGCCGCTGTCGCGTGGTGATCGGCGTGCGCGCGGACTTCTATGGCCGCCTCACCACGCATCCAGGTTTGGTGGCCGCCTTGCGCGACGCGCAGGTGCCGGTCGGACCGATGAGCGTCGACGAGCTACGCCAAGCCATCACCGGTCCGGCGGCGCGAGCCGGGTGTGTGGTGGAAGGTCCACTGCTGGCGGCGCTCATCGCGACGACCGCCGGACAGGTGGGCGCGCTGCCGCTGCTGTCGCACGCACTGCTGGAAACATGGCGTCGCCGCCGCGGCACGACGTTGACCCTGTCCGGCTACCACAGCGTCGGCGGTGTCGACGGCGCCCTGGCGCAAACCGCCGAGACCTTGTACACCGACCTCGACATCTCCCAGCGCGTGGCCGCCAAACACCTGCTGCTGCGGCTGATCGCGCCAGGCGACGGCACCGAGGACACCAAACGCCGAGCCGCCCACGACGAGCTCGACGACGACGTCACTCGCGCGGTGCTCGACCGGATGGCCGCCACGCGACTGGTCACGGTGACCGAGCACGGCGTGGAACTTGCCCACGAATCCCTCATCCGGGCCTGGCCGCGCCTGCAAACCTGGTTGGACGAGGACCGCGACGGCCTGCGCACCCACCGCCAGCTGGCCGAGGCGGCCGAGGCTTGGGAGTCGCTGGACCGGGATCCGACGCTGTTGTATCAGGGCGTTCGACTGGCTCACGCGAGCGCGTGGTCGCACTCCGGCCGCCACAGCATGGCTGATCGGGAGCGGCAGTTTCTGCAGGCCAGCATCCAGGCTCGCATCGACGAGCAGGCGAGGTCGGATCGACGGTCTCGCGTCACCCGGCTGCTCACTCTTGCGGTCGTGGTCTTCGCGGTGCTGGCCACCGTCGCCGCGTTCGTCGCCGTGCAACAGCGATCGACCGCGCTGCACCAGCGCGACGATGTCGTCTATCGCAGTGTGATGGCCGAGGCCGACCGGATAACGGAGCGGGAGCCGTCACTCGCCGCGCAATTGGATCTGGTGGCCGCGCGCCTGCGACCAGCCGATCCGAACAGCCGCAACCGACTCGTCGCCACCCAGAACACGCCGTTGGCCGCCGCGGTCCACGGACATGGCGGCGAAGTGACGCTGACATCTTTCAGCCCCGACGGACACACGCTGGCCAGCGCCGGCGAAGACCACACCGCGCGACTGTGGGACGTCCGTGACCCGGCGCAGCCGCGACCGCTCGGCCAGCCGCTGACCGGCCACACCGGCCGGGTGTCCGCGGCGGTGATCAGCCCGGACGGCCGCACGCTGGCGACCGCCGGCGACGACAGCACCATCCGACTGTGGAACATCTCCGACCCCGAACACACCACCGGTCTCGGGCCACCGCTCACGGTCGGTAGCGGCTCGATCTATCTGGTGGCCTTCAGCCCGGACGCGCGCACCCTCGCGGCCGCGGGCGACGACCACACCGTCCGGCTGTGGAACGTGACTGATCCAGTCCATCCGATATCGTCCGCTCCACCCCTGACCGGTCACACCGGGCCGGTGCGCTCGCTGACATTCAGTCCGGACGGCCACACCCTGGCCACCGGCAGCGACGACACCACTGTGCTGCTCTGGCACGTCGCCGACCCGAGCCATGTCACGCGCGTTGGCTCCGCGCTGATCGGGCACACCGCCATCGTGCTCTCGGTGGCATTCAGCCCCGACAATCGCCTGCTCGCCACCGCGAGCGGCGACCGAACCCTCCGGCTGTGGGATGTGACCGACCCGGCCGGCCCGATGCCGGTCGGGCAGCCGTTGACCGGCCACACCGCGGGCATCTGGTCGGTGGCGTTCAGCCCCGACGGCCGTCGGCTGGCCACCGGCAGCGACGACGGCACCGCCCGGCTGTGGAACGTATCCGACCCGGCACATGCGGGCCCCTTGGCCGTGCCGCTCGCCGACGGAAACAGCACCGTCTACACGGTCGGCTTCAGCCCCGACGGCCACACCCTCGCCACCGGCAGTGCCGACGGCACGATCCGGCTCTGGTCCCTGCCGATGACCGTCCTGGCCGGACACCGGGCCACCGTGAATTCGATCTCCTACAATCCACGCGGCACGCTGCTCGCCGCAGGCGCCGAGGACAACACAGTCCAACTCTGGGACACCACCGATCCGACGCAGCCGACCCAGTCCGGCCGCATCCCGGCAGCACCCGGCTACTTGCAGTCCTGTAGCAACTGCAACACCTACGTGCGATTCAGCCCGGACGGACGAACGCTCGCCGTGCTCAGCTACGCCAGAATCGTCCAACTATGGAACGTCGCCGACGCGGCCCACCCCACGCTCCTGGGACCGACGCTGGAACTGAACACCAGACACGCCAGCTTCTTCGCGTTCAGCCCCGACGGACGAACGCTCTCGACCGGATACGACGACAACACCGCGCAACTGTGGGACGTCGCCGACCCGACCCGCCCCGCGCCGCTCGGGCAACTCACCGGCCACACCAGCTACATCACCTCGACCGAATTCAGCCCGGACAGCAAGACTTTGGCCAGCGCGAGCACCGACGACACCATCAGACTCTGGAACGTCACCAACCCGACTCACCCCACACTGATAGCACAACTCACCGGCCACACCAACGGAGTCAACACCCTCGCCTTCACCCCCGACGGCACCACCCTCGCCAGCGCCAGCACCGACCACACCATCAGACTCTGGAACGTCACCAACCCCACCCAACCCACACCGATAGCACAACTCACCGGCCACACCAACGGAGTCAACACCCTCGCCTTCACCCCCGACGGCACAACTCTCGCCAGCGCCAGCACCGACCACACCATCCGATTCTGGGACGTCACCGACCCGTACCAACCCGAACCCGAAGGACAACCGGTAGCCACCCGCGCCGACGCACCACTCGATCTCGCCTTCAGCCCCGACGGACACACCATGGTCAACGCCGACGGCACCGACACGATCCTCCTGTTCGACCTCGACACCGACCACGCAGCCCAGCGCATCTGCCGAATAACCCACGGCACGATCACGCGACAGCAATGGCAGACCCACCTCCCCGACCTCCCCTACCAACCCCCTTGCCGCTGAACGAGTCCCACCCACTACCCGGCTTCGCTGTGCTGCCTCATGCCCTCCATCGCTGCCTGGGCCGGCGCGATGGCCGGGCAACAGTCAGCGGGAATTCCGGTTCGTCGCGGCGCGCATGTTCGTGCGCTGGTCGATCAATTCGAGGACCAGGCACCTTGCTGGATCAACTGCGCGCCCGCGACGTCCCGCTGCTGGACCGCGGCGCTAGTTCCGCGCGGCCAGGATCTGGGTGAGGTAGTCCGGGGTGCCGTCGATACGTTGCAGATGCGGGAAACGGAGACCGTCGTGATAGTTCAGTTCAACGGTCCGTGTCTGATCGAAGTCTTTCACCTGCAATCGGATCGGTGCGGGGTTTGTCTTGGCCGCCTCGATTGCGGCTTCCATCGTGGCCTGGGAATAGGGGGCGTCGTTGACCGAAACCACCTTCATCCCGGAGCCGATTTTCGCCTTGAATGCGGGCCCGTCCCATCGCACGTCGGTGACCTTGCCTTCACCGGATACGTTGAGACCGATCGAATAGGTGTAGTTGACGGCGCCCTCAGCCTCTTTCCGCTGAGCCGTGAGTAAGGCGCCTGGGTTGTTGTCGTAGACCAACTTCCACCCTGTCTTCTCGACACTCGAGGCGAACGGTTCCTTTCCGTCGAGGCGATCGCGCAGGTACTTCGCCCAATCGTCGGAGACCACGCCATTCAGCGTCGAGACGACGTCATCGAAGTCGTAGGTGTTCTGTGACGCCCACTTACTATCGTCGACACCGAAGAACGCGCGAGCGAAATCATCGAGCGACTTCGTGTTCCCCGACAGTTCGCGGATACGCGCGTCCACCCCCAGCCACACCAGTTGCCCGCCCTGGTAGTAATCCTCGCTGAGCTGCCACGACCGATACGGCTTCGTACGCCGCTGCGCGACGATGGGATCGTTGGTGGTGTCCTGCACATTGCGCCAGGTGAGTCCGGGCCGGTTGTCGGTGTATGCGGCAACTACCGAAGCCAACGCATCACGAGAGACTTCCGCAGGTCGCAAGCCGGACCGGCCGGTGAGCACGTTGCCCCAATACTGGGTCTGTCCCTCGTAGACCCACAACAGGCTGTCTTGCATCGGGACGTTGTAGTTGGGTGTCCACAGGTCTGCCGGGCGGCGAAACTTGCCGTTCCAGGAATGGGTGTACTCGTGCCCGAGCAGGTCGTCACTGCCGACCGAGGGGTTCCATCCGGTGAAATAGTCCGTGGGTTGGCCGTCTTCGCTGGATCGTTGGTGTTCCAATCCGTTGGAGCTGAGCTGATCCGACAACGACAGCAAGAAGTCGTAGTGGTCATAGTGTTGTGCGCCATACAGTTTCACAGCCTGTTGCACCAGAGCCTTATGCAGCTCGATGTGCTCGGGCTTGGCCTCGAGCTGCTCCGGTGCGTCGGCGAATGCTTGCAGCCGCACAGGGGTTTTCGCGCCAGGAGCCAGGTCGAACTCCTTGTGATAGCGCCCCGCGTACACGGGCGAGTCGACGAGGATGTCCAACGGAACAGTCTTGTAATTCACGGTGTCGCCGTCCTTACCGGCGACCTCCAGCGCGGTTCCTGCCTCGAATCCTGGCGGGTAGGTAACGCTCGCGGTGAAGGGAATCTCACTGACGGGAGTACCGGCTGGATAGAGGACCACGGCATTCCACTGCAAATTCAGCATATTCGGCGTCATCACGACGCGCCCCTGAGTGGAATCGGTGGGGGTGAGGTACTGGAAGCTCGCGTCAATGGATTCCACGCCGTCGGGCACCGTAACCTTGAACTCATATACGTTCAGCGGATCACGCTTCCACTCCAGCTTGTTCCCCGCGCCGGTGAAGGCGATGCCCGCGATCTTGTCGATCGGACCGGACGGCGAGTGGTTGCCGGGCAGCCACTGCGGAAAAAGTAAATCTACCTCACCCGACCGAACGGGGATCGACTGTTTCACCTGAATCACGCGTTGCGGCAGATTGGTCACGTCGACCGCCACCGAAATCGGTTTCTGATTCGCCCGATCTTCATCAGGCTTGTTGCGCAAGCCGAAGTACAGCGAGCCCGCCAGGATAATGAGAACGACGACGCCGACAGCGCCGATAATACGAGTCTTAGACAATGACACTCCCCGAGTCACAGACGATGTTGTCGAAACTACGAAATAGACGCAATGCCCACCCCCGGCGGCTGATGCCCATCGGCCGAGAATGCGACCTACCGATTGCCGTTATAAACAATACAGCTTATAGTGGCAACAAGTTCGCGTACGGTACGGTCGCTGCGACCGCTTACTCTATCTCCTCCTCCGGCGTCAACACTTCGAATAGCTTGTTCGGGTCGGCGAGCGTCCCTTAGTTACTGAACTAATTGCCGATCCTACGAGGGTTGGTATCGCAGTGTGCGAGGAGCGAGTGTGGGCTGCGTCATACCTGTCGCGCGGCGTGGTCGCGACTGGCCGAATTCGGGTGGATGTGGCGAACCGGTCGACCACTCCTTCGGTGGCAGAATCGTACGATGACAGCCGCCAGGAGCGATCGCCAGCATCGACTCTCGGCTTTCCTGGCCTCCCGCAACGACATTGAGCTCGCCGAGCTCATGAACACGGGTCGATCCAACAGTGTGGGCGTAGGCGGCAGCTCGGCGGTCCTCGACGTCAACGGCATACCGGTGTTCGCGAAACGCATCCCACTGACCGATCGAGAACTCACCTACCAGGGCTCCACCGCGAACCTGTTCGACCTGCCGGTGTTCTGCCAGTACGGCATCGGCGGCCCGAGCTTCAACGCATGGCGTGAGCTGGCCGCGAACATCATCGTCACCGACGGCGTGCTGGCCGGCGAGGCACAGTCGTTCCCGATGCTCTACCACTGGCGGGTGCTGCCCGGCCGGTCACCGATCGCCGCCGAACACGCCGACATCAACACGGTGGTTGCCGCCCAGGGCGGTAGCCCGGCCGTGCGGGCACGTCTCGAAGCGCTGGCCGCCGCACCGTCGAGCCTCGTGCTGTTCAGCGAATACATCCCGCACCCGATGCCGGACTGGTTGCGCGAGGATCCTGTCGGCAAGGCCGGCACGGTCGAGCGGCAGTTCGCAGAGATCATCACGTTCCTGAGCGATCGGGCGCTGCTGCACATGGACGGCCACTTCGCCAACATGCGCTGCGACGGGGAGCAGATCTATCTCACCGACTTCGGGCTCGCCACCTCACCACATTTCGACCTCTCGACCGCCGAACGCGAGTTCGCCGAACGCCACACCACGCACGACGCCGACTATGCCGCCATGCGACTGGTCAATTGGCTGGTGACCGACGTCTGCGGAATACCCATGCCGACCAGCGGCGGCCCGGTCGTCCGCAACGAGTACGTAATCCAGTGCGCCACTGGCCACATCCCCGACAACGTGCCATCAGCTGTGGCCGCGATCCTGACCCGGCATGCACCAGCCGCCGCGAAGATGAACGCCTTCTACTGGCGATTGTTCGGCGGCGACATCCACGCGGAATACCCGACCACCAGTGGCAGATCGGACCACTGACATCCCGCTCGAACATCAATGTAATCGACCACATGACGAATCCTGTTCGTGCTCAAAATATTACAAGCACACAGAACACCTCTCTGCAGCCGACACGGCGGTGATGCCAGGCGAGCACGTCCGCCGAGCCCAGCTGAACGGGGCGCAGAACATCTACCGCCGAACGCCGCTGCCCCTGGCTCCGGGGCAGCGGCGGCACGTTATCCGGGCAGTGAGCGTTCAGAGCCCGCTGAAGAACGGAATACCGTTGGCGGAACCGGTTTTCTAGGATGCTGCCGCGACGGCGCAGGTGGTCGGGCCGTAGGTGAAGTTCCAGCCAGGGCCCGATTCTGCGGCATACAGGCGATGGCTGCCCACCGACGCGGGAGTCCACTGCACGCTGGCAGTGGTGCCGACCCCATCGGCGACCACAACCGGAGCGCCGATCGGCACACTCGACCCGTCCGGACCGACGTCACTGAAGACGACGGTGGTGTTCGGATTCAGCACGGCAGCGCTGACCGTATAGGTCGAATTCACCTGCGGAGTCGTGCTGGACACTGCGGGTTGGTTGGCCGGATTCGACCCCGAGGCATACGTGCAGCCCAAGGACACTGCCGCGACTCCGCAGGTGGTCGGGCCGTAGGTGAAGTTCCAGCCCGGACCGGATTCCGCAGCATAGAGGCGGTGTGTGCCCACCGTCGCCGGAGTCCACTGCACGCTGGCAGTGGTGCCGACCCCATCGGCGACCACAACCGGAGCGCCGATCGGCACACTCGACCCGTCCGGACCGACGTCATTGAAGACGATCGTGGTGTTCGGATTCAGCACCGCGGCGCTGACCGTATAGGTCGAATTCACCTGCGGAGTCGTGCTGGACACCGCGGGTTGGTTGGCCGGATTCGACCCCGAGGCGTAGGTGCAGCCCGAGGACGGTTGTTCCGCGTCGGCCGTCGCCGTCGTTACGCCCACCGTCACCATCGCGACCGCCACCGCAGCCGCGATTCCACATCTGACGACCGTGCGCATCGGCCGTCGTCCCTGTGATCCCATAGCGTCCCCCCACTATCTACCCCGCTGCCCGGGGCATCGAAATATCAAGCATTGCAACCGTATTGCCGCAACATGATCAACGTACCCCAGAGGACCGACAAGTCAGCGCGCCGAGATCCACGGCGACGGATGGTGTTCGCCTCTACTACTCCGTCCGCGAACTGCCCGGTCACCCCGCCGGTTCGACTGACGCGGTCACGGCATGCGCGGACGGCCTGCTTGTTACACGTCGGCAAGGTCGTCGCTATCGTGAACGACGAGGTCAGCTTTCAGTCGCAACTAGACCGGCGTGGCCTAGTCGACTCGCGGACCAGGAAAGAGCGGCGTCGGATCATGGCAGAGGACCTGACCGTGACTCGGGAGCTGGTGATACCCGGGTCCGAGTTACGCGAGCGGTTCTCACGGTCGTCCGGTCCGGGAGGACAGCACGTCAACACCACCGACAGCCGGGTAGAGTTGTCGTTCGACGTCGCCAACTCGCCCACCGTGCCGGAGTGGTTGCGCACCCGAATGCTCGACCGCCTGGCGACCCGCCTGGTCAACGGGGTGCTCACCATCGCCGCATCCGAGCAACGCGCACAACTGCAGAACCGCGCGGCCGCCCGCGAACGCCTGGCCTCGTTGCTGCGCGACGCCGCTGCCGCCCCACCGCCCGTTCGCCGCGCCACCAAACCCTCACGCGGAGCAAAGGAACGACGCATCGCCGCGAAGAAGCGGCGCGGCATCACCAAACGCAACCGCCGCGCCTCCCCCGACGACTAGCCGCGTTCGCATTGCCCTCAGCTGAAGCCGAGAGCTTGCACGGGGAACTTTGAAGTCGACACCATCTGGACACCTCCGATGTCCGGCAGTATCGTGCGTTGGCCGATTGCCCTCACCCCGGCACTACCCGAATGTTCATGACCCCCAATAGATCTCCCACACTCCGCCATCTCCCTCGTGGATGCCTTCGAAGAAGATGTGATGCACGTCGACGCCGCCGAACCACTGCGACTGCTGGCGAGTGCTCCGTTCCGTCTCGCCGATAGCGGCGGCAAGGTCACGCACCGTGAACCACTTACCGTTGGGCGCTCGGTGTTCAACGGGATCGCCGAACCCACGCAAGTTCAGCACAGGTAGTTCGAGGACGACGCGGTCGAACTCATCGACGGTCAAGTCACGAAAGTCCCCGTTTTCGAACACATTCGGCGCAAACGAGACTTCCCTGATCGCCGCGGTAGCTGTCGCGCGCTGATTGGACAGGTTCGCCGCGACATCTTCGGTCGGTTCCGTCAGCTCGATAACCAACGTCCCGGACAACCCATTGAAGAACTCCAGTGACATACGAGGATCGTGGCATGGCGCACCGACACCTCGCGCACGCCGACTGCCCCTCGATCGCGCGCGCATCGGCACGCACCCCGAACAACCTCACGTCGGCGCAGCCGGTATAGGACGACGGGGTGTTGATCTGGTTGGCGAATTACGTAGTGAGCCAAGGGGAAACGGCATCGGCAGCGGTGGGATCCCAGTTGTGTGTCTGGCGCGTGTAGAAGCGGACCGACAGTCCGCTCGGGCTGCGGACTACGAGCAGCCAGCCGAGCATGCCGCGCAGCACCGCGGAATGCGCGATGCCGAGG
The DNA here is from genome assembly GCF_040645995.1 of Nocardia sp. NPDC046473. Taxonomy (NCBI): domain Bacteria; kingdom Bacillati; phylum Actinomycetota; class Actinomycetes; order Mycobacteriales; family Nocardiaceae; genus Nocardia; species Nocardia sp. NPDC046473. The sequence continues at coordinate 202,045 of NZ_JBEYZJ010000005.1, read as the reverse complement.
GTATCCAGACGGTTGGCGAGAATGTCGAGATGGTCGCGAGTGCCGACGGCGAAGGTTACGGGATCGAGCGTGGCCGTCCGCTCGGCGGCGTCCCGGTTCAACCGCAGTTCCACGGGTGCTTCCACCCCGGGGATGTGCACGATGTGGGCGAACACCTCACCGTCGGAGGTGCGGTGGTCCAGTTGCGGATCACGTCGGGCACCGACGACAGCTGTCCACCAAGCCAGGTCGGCAGCCAGGTCTGTGACGAAGATCTTCAGGTGGTGAATTCCGTCGAATCCGGTGGGGGTGGCCATGGGTGTCCTATACGGCGAGCACCGTGCGGATCGCGGCTAGGTCCTGGTCTGCCAGACCGGTATTCGCGGCACGGTCGTAGATTGCCTGGAGTGTGGCGAGGAGCAGCTCCGGAGCGCCCGCGCCGGCTGCGGCGGAACGGATGTGGCCGAGATCTTTGACAGCGGCGCGAACCGGACTGAGCACCTCGTCGCTCTTCCCGGTCAGTTGGGCGGCGCGGTAGTGCAGGTAGGTGCTGTCGGCGTTGGTGCCGGCGACCGCGCGCAGGAACAGCGCGGGGTCCAAACCGAAGGACTCGGCCAGCACGGTTGCCTGCGCTGCCATCGCGTTCATCCCGAAAAGCCATGTGTTGCAGGTGAGTTTGAGAAGGCTCGCCCCGCCGGGACGATCGGCGACGTCGACAACGTTGGACGCGAGCGCCTCGAGCACAGGAGCCGCCGCCCGCTTGTGTTCCGGCGCGCCCGCGACCATGAATGTCAGCTCGCCGCGCCGAGCGGGACCCGGGTTGCCGAGGAACGGTGCGTCGACGATCGCCACGCCCAGGCGCGTCCCCGCCGCGAGAACCTCGTCGATGGCCGTGCCGACGGTCGCGCTCTGCAGCACAACCGCATTCGCCGCCAGAGCGGGCGCGACCTGCTCGAGGACGTCGAGTACCGCAGGCGTGTCGAACACGGTGATGATGACGACTTCGGCCGCTCGCACCGCTTCGGCCGCGGTCGAGAGAACCAGCGCGCCCTGGTTCGCCAGCGGCCGAGCCCGCGACTCGGTCCGGTTCCACACGCGCACCGCGAACCCGAGTTCGAGCAGTCGCTGCGCCATCGCGAATCCGGCATCGCCGGTCCCGAGAACCGTCACAGTGGTCATTGCCGACCTTCCTGATGCATCAACTTGATACATCCACTCACGGTACGATGCTACCTCACAACCCCGGATCAGTACTGGAGCGAGATGGATTCCGACACAACGCATACCGGCCCTCCGGCCGAACTCTCCGCACGCGAGAAGGAACTCTGGCGAGCCTTCCTGCGCTTCAGTGGAAAGGTGATCTCCGCCGTCGAGCGCGACCTGTTCGCCGCGACCGGACTCTCCGGCGCCGACTTCCAGATCCTCGCTCGCCTCTACGAATCCGAAGCACAACGGCTCGGCCAGAAGCAACTCGGCGAGCTCGTCGGCTGGACCACGACACGACTGTCGCACCAGCTCACGAGAATGCAGACACGAGGCTTCGTCGATCGTACCTCCGCAGGGCACGGTCGCCTCATGACGATCTCCCTCGCCGATGCGGGACGGCGGACCTACGAATCGGCGCTGGCGGTGCATGCGAGTTCGGTTCGCGCGCACTTCTTTCGGCACTTCGACGCGACGCCGATGGGCGACGGGCTGTGGTTTATGGGCGACGACAGTTGCGAACTCGACAGCGAGTCGCGGTCGTAGTTTCGGCGGACTCACCGCCGCTTCGGTTCAGGCCGTTGGAAGGCAAGTTGCCATCCGCATAGGATGTGGTGGTGTCGCGTGTGCGCGCCGGGTGGACGGCGTCGGCATGGAGGCACCGCATTTCAGGAGGCAGCTATGGGTCCACTTTTCCTGCCCTGCTGACACCGGGCGCGTGACAACCGCTGCCCCAGCGCCTTTCAGACCTCGCGCATTCTTGCCATCAGCGAGGGCCGCCTCCCGTCTGCTTCGCGAAAGAGATCTCCATGTCCACCGATCCCCAGCGCGCCCATGTCCTGAGCCGCGAACTGCTCGACACTCACCACTGGTTGCGTAGCGAACTACGCCGCGTCGCCCGCGCACTGGACGAGTATCGGGGCGACGAGCCGATCAGCCCGCTCCGAGACCTGCGTGCGCACTGCCTGGCGTTCTGCCAGGCCCTCACCGACCACCACACGAGCGAGGACGCGACAGCGTTTCCCGTTCTGGCCCAACGCTTCCCCGAACTGGCCCCGGTACTCACCGAGCTCTCCGCCGACCACCACCTGATCGCGGACATCCTGAACCGGATGACCACCGCGCTCGCCGATTTAAGGGCCGAGAATCTAGCGACAGTGCGCGGCGAGATCGCGGGGCTATCGGCGATTATGGAATCCCATTTCCAGTGGGAGGAACGTCGAATCGCGGCTGCGCTGGACGAGCTGCCGAGCGCCGAGTACACCGCAGCGGAGCTGTTCAGCCGCAGGCAATGATGTCCCGCAGGTTCACGCGGTCATCGCGACACTTCATCCGCTTGGGCGGTCAGGGCCTCCACGCAGCGTTTCAGGCCTGATTGTGACCAGGCCATAGCCCCTTAATCAGCGCGAGTTCGGACGGTGCCGTCTGGCTGGTGGAGGTCGTAGTAGATGCCGTTTTCATCCACCAGATCGGTGATGTCGTCGAAAAATCGTTCGGCGGGAAGGGTTTTCGTCAGAAGCGCGACAAGGAAACCGGTGAGGGTGCCTGGATAGAAGCCCCAGCCGGCGTTGCTGCCGACGACGACCCGCCAGGCCTCAGGGTCGGGGGTGGTGTGCCACAGGCAGTATTCCCCGCCGCCGAGTTTGCCCCACGCGATCAGGCGCTGTGGGTCGAGGCTGAACCCGTCGGGAATCTGATCCCAGCGCGGCGGGAAGTCCGGGTCGCCGAGCCGGTCCCGGGCTTCGCGAATCCACCACAGCAGGTCCAGCGACGGCGCGGGATGGCCCGGTACGGCAAGGCGCACGGTAGAAGAGAACTCGACCGGGCCGTAGGTGTCGACGAGCTGTTTGTAATCGTCAGGAAGGGCGAGGCCGACGTCGCGCTCGACGGCATTCCAGTCGACCGCTGCCGGGCGCGGTTGCGGTGGCGGGAGCAGTCGCTGCAGGTTGTCGAGCGCGGTCACACATGGCCTCCGGGAGTGTGCGGGTCAGCTGTTGTCGATGACGATCGGCGGCAGGTTCCAGCCCTTCTCGCCCCAGGCGAACAGCCACAACGCTACCGGTGGTTCCCCGGGTTCGCCCCACACCGGGATGACCAGGGCATGCACGACCTGTTGCTCGACGCCGGGCATGGTGCCCTCGGCGACATCGGTGAGCATCGAATCCCACTGACTCTTCACACCGCGATTGTTGTGTGCGTTCTCCCGGATCAGGTTCTGCAGGATGCGCCCGGACCCACCGACTGTGGCTCCCGCGAGGTGGCCCGCGTCCTGGTCGGCGGTGATGCCGTCCAGCAGCGCCCGGTTCGCGGCGGTGCCTTGGTTTTTCATGCCCGGCACCACACGCATGTAGACGCCGCTGGGACCGTAGACGCCGTCGGTGGGGCCGTAGGCGATCACACCGCCCCCTGGGTGGACGTCGACCACGGGAGTACTGTCGGCGGCCGCGTCGTACCCGGTCGGGTTGGGGATGCCGTAGCTGCCCGGCGGCAGCGGTGTTCCTTGGCCGAGGTACTGCATCGCGTAGGGCAGGAAGTTCGCTGCGGTCTCGGAAATGTTCGGTGCCGCCGCGCTCGGGTTCGCTTGTCCCGGTGCCGGAATCATCAGTCCGGGAGCGGTTTTCAACGCGGGGTTGGCCGCGAACGATGGCGGCAGCGACGACTGCGGGGCACCAAGCGGTGTCTTGGTCACCTGCCACGGCTGATACGCCGTCGTCGGCGCCCCCGGGGCGACACGGCTCAACGGAGGCAACACGTTCGCAGGAACCGCGGGGCGCGGGTTGCGGCGGTTCGCCGGCGGTGGCGGGGCGGGCTGCGGCGCGGGCGGCGGGCACGCAACCTGCGGCTGCCCTGCCGCGACGGGTGTAATGACCAGCGCGGCCGGGCACTGTTGCGGCTCATCGGGTTTCGGCGGCGCCCCCACCTGCGGCACATCCTGGCCCTGCTGGCGGCACTGCGCGGCCAGCGACTCGAGCTCCGGTATCTCGGCGTTGCCGCGTTCGGCCTCGGCGTTGTACGCCGCAACCGCCGCCTCATCCCGAGGATTTGGCGGATTCGCGTTGTGGGCCGCGGCGCTCTCGTTGTGGGCCTCGATCTGCGCGGCCACCGCCGAGCAATCCAACGGATCAGCCTGCCCGACCGGCGCAAACCCGACCAGAATCACCAGCGTGCCGAGCATCGCAGCCACGACAGCAACCAGGCGATGAATGAAAGACGTTACAGGAGAACTCATTTCACCCCCAATGAACCAAGTGCACCCAACTTAACGTCATCGTTCTCCGCCGGTCAAGACCGCAGCGCGAGTGATGCGTCAACCACCGCGACGCAGGCATCGGTTCGCCTTCGAGCGCTCTGGCCATCAGCGGACCGATGCCTCGAGCTGGCCGGTTGCTTCAACGCGGTAACGCGACAAATGAGAATGTTCGCCGGAGGGTGGCGAAGGGAGCCTCAACTTGCCGCTGCCAGCACCCTCCACACCTTTCTGGAACGCGGGCGGGGCTGCGGAGCCGCGTATCCGATTCGCCGGCGCGCTTCGTCAGCGCTGATCCGCAGCAGATCAGTCAATAGCTCGACGGTGTCCCGATAGCCGGTGTCTGCGGCGAGGCCACGACGCGCGGCTTCGGCGACGGCCGCGCGCATAGCGGCATCAAGTCGTCTCCGGCGGCGTTCGGTTTCGACGAGGGTGCGCAGCAAGTCGACATCGGTCAGCTCCGGCCATCCTGACGCTGGAGCATCCGGCGCAAGCGCGGTCGAATGTATGTTCACCCGAGCGAGCCTACCTCACGATAGAACATATGTTCGACAAATCGCGTTGCTGCCGACCGTGTTTTCCCGACTCGACGGCAGGCCATATCTGTCACATGCAGGTCGCAGTTGCCACAAGGTCGGACGCGCGGATAGGCGGTCCGGCTCGCCGGCTCGCGAGATCAACAGTCCGTCCGCGTTCGCGCCTGTAGAGGTACACAGATCCGCGGCACGCGGCGATGTTGCCTCGATTCCGGGCCACAGATTTCAGTGTGCGGAGGGAGTGTTATACCCGTAACGCCTGATGGCTTCGCGTCGTTGATAAAGCTTCTGACCGAACATGCCAGCGGCCACAAAGGCCGGGACGAATGCCCAGTTGCCGAAGACATCAAGACGACCAACTAACGCGAAGCCGATGACCGTCACCCCAAACGTGGCTGCGAGATACAACGCGAACAGCCACAGCAACCGAGGCTCACGGCGAATCAACCGCGCTGCGCCACCGAAGCCGACCATCTTCTCGAGGTCATCACGCAGCCACTGTCGCAGTCCGCGCCGAAACGTCGTCACGTGACGAGTATGGCATGCAGAATCGTCCCGTTGATGCCCCCAAAAGCGTTGTTTCCGCGCACTGCCCACGGGCAAGAAGCCTTGCCCGGCAAGCGATCACGGGCGCGGCCACTACCACGACCAGCCACCTACTCGACCGAACTCCCGAAATCGCTGACGAACCACGAAAAGCCTTGGCAGCGAAGGAGTCCCGCCCACAACACGCCCCACTGACACCGACGTTTCCGCCGCTGATACCTGCGTGACGTGCACGGTGACATCGCGACCAGCGACCGCCCCAGCCAACGTTGACCAGTCAGCGATAGCTCATTCCCGCAGGTAGAGGAAGGATTTCCGGCGAGGCGAGCTCACGTCGGCGACTCGGCGATCAATCCGGTGGCTGTTCGGGCTCCGGAACTCTAGGGTCACGTCGTGCCCGAGAACGAGACCGATACGAATGTCCCGGAGTCGTGGGCGGAGCCAGGCACATTGCTGGGAATGATGCAACGCGGGCGTGGCGCCTGTTACCGCGAGGCGCGGGCGGAGCCTGTAGCGGCGGGCAACCTTGTGGTCGAGTGCATAGTTCACGATCCACGGTGGGATCATCAAGTCGAACAACGTAGTTGGCTGTACGCGATGCTCGTCGCCGACTCGGGGATCGAACTTTCCCGGTTGCGGGCGGCGTACAGCGGACCGGTAGACCCGCACGGAGACTCCGACGCTTGGCTCGCCACCGGCGTTCTCGAACGGCTGGCCCGTCGTGGTGTCAATGGCGCGGTCACCGAATTGCGGCACTATCTGCGCTCGGGACGCGACCTCGACCAGGCGCTGGACCGTCTGATCCCGTTCGTCGAGCACCCTGAGGCCGAGGGACTACTCAACGACGTACTGGAGATCGCCGACGACGAACAGCTGGCGTCCACCCTCGCCCCGTTCGGACAGTTGCGTGATCTGTCCGCGCCGCCTTGGCCGAACTGGCGGCGTGCCAGCGCCCGTATGGAACGAATCATCGTGGCGGCGGCGCACATCCAAGGATCCGGTGAGCGACGAGTGCTCGATCGCGCCGCCCGAGAGGCGGCGAACCGCGAACGGGTGCTGCGCGCCGCCGTCGAGGCGAACCTTGTCACTGCGGTGTCGGAGGTGACCGAGGCCCGTTGGGAGACAACACTTCTCCGCATCGCGCCAAACCTGCTCCAGGACAAGGAAACCCCGCTTGTCCTACAGAACGCAGTGCGCAAGGCCCTGCGCACACTCCGCTCACCGCAGGCGTTGACCTGGGCCCGGACTTGCGCAACATTAGACGACTCCGTCGGGCGCAGCGCCCTGTCACTCTTCGCCGAACTCTCCGAAACATCGGATGCCCCAAGGGTGTTCGAGTTCCTAACCGAAGCCGTATCCGGCGGCAACACCCACCTCTACGACCAGAATGACCTAGTCTCCGCACTAGGCCGCCTGAACCATGTCGCCGCCCGCGCGGCGATCGACGAGATCTTCGACAACACGATCTACTCGTATCTACGCATCCAATGCGCGACGGCATTGGGCCGCCTGGCACCGGACTTCGCCGACGAGCGAGCCGTGGAATGCCTCGACGATTGCGAGCCCGAGACCCGAGAGCTCGGCATCGCACACGCGAACATAGCGATCCCAGCGGTCCGTGAGCGCATCGGTCGAACCGCCGACGACCCGACCGAGGAAGCCTGCAACCGGCGAGCCGCCACAGATCGAATCATGCAGCGACGCTGAGAGAGCGAACGATTACACACCGCCCAATCGACGGTGACGATTCGGACAGCGCCCTCGCCAGTGCGTTCGCATCGCCCGATGCTACCGACCGCGCGCGAGGAAACAGCCCCCAGGACGGCTGCCCGTCGCGACACCAATTACCCTGCCACGGAACCCTTTCCGGATTCACGGGCTGCGATTGCGGCCTGGATTCGCCGTAGCGTGCGCAGGCCCTTCTTCGCGGCGACGCTCACCATGCCGTCGAAGACGGTGGAGCCTCGGTCATCAGCCATCAACCGTTCCAGTGTCGGCACGGCACGATCGTCGCCGGTGGAACCGAGCGCAACGGCCGCCCAGTAGCGCTGGTCCGGGTCATCGCTGTCGGCCGCCGCGCAGAGTCGCGGAATGACGTCCGGGGCGAATGTGGCCAGGGCGCTGGCGATATAGCCGATGCGGTAGTACCGGCGGTGCTCGAATTCGTCCCATAGTGCGGCCAGAGCCGCAGCGCCGCCGATCAGGCCGAGGGCCTCGGCGGCACGTTCGCGCATTCCGACGATCGAGTCCTGCAGCACGGGCGTGAGCGCCGGGACGACCGATTCGTCACCGAGCGTACCGAGGGCGATCACCGCTTGCTCGCGAGCCATCTGCTGTGGGTGGTCCAGCATCGCGACCAAGCCGGGAACCGCGTCGCGGAAGCCGAGCGCCGCGCAACCCATCGCCGCCCAGGCCTGACAGTTGTACCGAGTGTCGGCCAGTGACGCGAGCAGCGGCGCCCGCAGCGTGTCGTCGCCGAAGACCGCCGCCCGATTCAATGCCCGGCTGTACAGCGACCGGTGATAGTCGCGATAGTCGCGCACCAGCGCGCACAGTGCTTCCTTCGCGGATACGTCACCATCAGCAGCCCGCACGAGCAGCAGCCGCAGATTCTCCTCGCGGGTCTCGAGATCACCATCTTTGAGGAGGCGCACATCAGCTGGGTTCACCGCCCAACGGTACCTGGCGATGATCCCCTCCCCTGCCACGTTCCGGGTGGTCGACATCGCCCGGGAACCTGGACGGTGACTGCCTCGGCAATCCGACACCGGCCGCCATGACCTGCCACACTGCAGGGCACGGCTTCAGCCCATTGACCTTCGGACGTACCGCGTGCGGTATCGGCACTATCGGATATTCCAGAGACGTTGGCCGCCAACCGATCAGCGGGCGGCACCGGACGTTCCGGCTACGACAATCGGGGTCCTCCGGCCCTGCCCCGGCGGGATCTTCACCGGCGTCAATCTGGAGACGCGCTGACCCCGACCGGCCGGTACTGCCCGGTCGGGGCGGTTGTGCGTCTGGACACCGCCATCGAGGAAAGCTGGGATCCGTCCTCGATGGCGGCATCCTGTGCGACAGCTCCTATCGTTTGCTGTCGACCCGACGGGCCGGCCTTACTTCAGGTGCCGGGTGAAGAAACGGTTTCCTTCCTCCCCTGCGAACTGCGGGACGCCGGTGTGCCCGCCCATATTGGCGTGCAGCGTTTTCTCCTTGGAGTCGAAGGCGTCGAACAGGTCCAGGGCCATCTGCCGGTCGTTTCCTTCGTCGTCCCACTGCAGCAGGACATGCAGCGGAATGGTGACCTGCCGGGCCTCCTCGATAATGGCGCGGGGCACGAAACTCCCCGCGAACAGCACGGCGGCCGAAATGCGTGGATCGACTATCGCCAGCCGGACGCCGATGGAGATCACGCCGCCCGAATACCCGACCGGGCCGCCGATCTCCGGCAGCTCGAGCAGGGCGTCCAGGGTGGCCTGCCATTCCGGGACCGCCTTGTCGACGAGCGGGAGGATGAGCCGGTCGACGATCTCGTCGTCGATCCGGCCGCCGGCCGCCAGCGCCCGATGCAGGTCGGCGAGGGCCTGATCGGCGGCGGCCGAACGAGGTCGATCACCGCTCCAGGGGAGCTCGATGGTCGCCGCGGCGTAGCCCTCTGCCACGGCGTGCCGGGCCCGGGCCGACAGTCGCGGGTACGCCTTGCGCAGTCCGAGCGGAGGAGGGCCGAGCAGGATCAGCGGCAGCGGTGTGACTGCGGATGCGGGCGTCCACAGGATGCCGGGGATCTCGCCGAGGGTGAATTCGCGCTCGCGAACGTCGTCGTCGAAGCGCTGTTCAGAAATGAATTGCATGGTCGTGCCTTTCGGGAGTGCTCGTAAACGGCGCTCCCGGACGACCTATCGCCCGACCGTGACCCCAGAGGGGAGCACCCATATCGATATTGCGTTCACGGGTACCACCTCCTCGTCGGCTAACACGGCCTCTGAAAACTAGCAGTGATCGTCGCTGTCCGCCAACAGGTTTTCGCGGAGGTTCTGCGGTGCTCCGTGGTGTTACGGATTCCGTTGCGCCCCAGCGGGATACCGCCGGGCGTCGATGTCCGCGACGAGCCTTCCATAGCCCTCCTGGGCTTCGCCGAGCTCGAGCCAGGCCGCACGTTGCACCTGGTCATCGACGGGGTGCAGGACCGTCCACCGTGCCTGGACGTACGTTCCAGCGACGCGGCTGAAGACTTCGCCGAGGGAGTGAGTCTCCTTGCGCGCGTCTGGGTTTCGACGCATGTGCAACTCGGCCCACGAATCGATCGCGGCAACGATCCGCGCGATCTCAGTGGCCGCATCGAAGTCGATCGGGTCAGCTTGCTCCGACATCCGAGCCGCGTGCAGACCGCCGAGTTCACGCGCCCATCCGACCAGCGGCGTGGCCGCGTCGAGATGACCGGATATCGCGGCCAGTAGCGCCTCCGGCGACAGCACCGGTTCCGCATCGTCGAGATCATGACGGCGCATGTCTCCCCCAGCTTCATAACAGTGTTATGCCCGTAGGATAACGTCGTTATGGAGCAGTGGCAATAGTGACCGCGGAATCGGACCAGTCGCCGAGCAGGCGTGCGCAACTGATCGAGGCGAGCATCCAGTTGCTGGAAGAGGTGGGGCCGGAAGCGTTGCGCGCACGCACGGTTGCCACCAAGATCGGTGCATCCACGATGGCCGTGTACACCCACTTCGGCGGCATGAACGAACTGCTGGAGGCGGTCGCGGCGGAAGCCTTCGCACGCTTCGGCGCCGCAGTGACCGTCCCCGACACCGACGATCCGGTCGCCGACTTCTTCGTCGCGGGCAACGCGTACTGCGCCTACGCACTCGCCAATCCGCAGCGCTACCGGCTGATGTTCGGTCTCGTGTCCCCGCAGACCACCCGCCCCGCGGCGACAAGCCTCGACCGCCCTCCCACTGAATCCAGCACCGACGCAACGTCTTTCAACCAAATGATGCACGTGGTCGAGCGGATGGTCGAAGCAGGGCGGATCCGTCCGGATCCGATCGCCGATATCGCGGGACGGCTGTGGAGTTTGGTGCACGGCGTGGTGCTACTCGAAATGGCCGGCTACCTCGGTCGAGAAGGACGCGCCTTCACCAACATCCTCGGCCCCGCCACGATGGACCTCCTCGTCGGCATGGGTGACGAGCGCACCCTCCTCGAACAATCAAGGGCTCGCGCGGCCGAACGACTCGCCGCGCACGCACCGGACACCTGGTAGCCCGGCTCGCGCCCTCATTCACTCAGAATTCCGACGCCTCAGCGGGCGGCGGGCGCGGTGGTGGTGTCTTCGATTCCGGCGGTCGGGATCTGCACCGGATGGCAATCGGCGGTCGGGGATTGGGCGGACAGGGACTGCAGCAGGCAGCCGACATTGATCAGCGAACCGAGCGATGAACTGCCCGTTCCGGCCTGGGCCGTCGGGGCTGCAATGAAAAGTGCAGCAGCACAAAGCAATCCGCCTGCCATGAGTTTACGAGTGATCATGGTGGATTAATCGGCGAGCGAGGTGGGTGCGTTGCACGCGCAGCTGCCCCCAATTCATTGGTGTTTCCCTCCGCGGTTCGTAACGGGATGTCGAGAACGCAGCGCCGGCTCCGTCCCAGGGGCACAGCGGCCACAACGGGCCGCACGACGAAGGAGGATCATCGCCATGCGCAAGCTCGTAGTCCAGCAGTGGGTTACCGTCGACAACATCGCCGCGGAGGAGAACGGCGGGCTCAGCTTCGTCTCCGGGGAGTCCTTCTCCGAGACGACCGATCCCGCGTTCAAGACGAGCGTGATGGGGCTCATCGATTCGGTCGACACGATGATCCTCGGCGCGAATACCTATGCCCAGTCAACCGGTTGGGCATACGCCGAAGACCAGGGCGAGTACGGCGAAAAGCTCAACAACCTCACCAAGTTCGTCGCCTCGTCGAAGTTGGCCGACGCCCCCTGGGGTGACTTTCCCGCCGCGACCGTGACGCGCGACCCGGCCGCCACCATCCGGAAACTCAAGGCGCAGAGCGGCAAGGACATCTGGCTGTGGGGCAGTTTGACACTCATGCGCTTCCTGCTCGACGCCGACCTCATCGATGAAGTCCGGATGCTGATCAGCCCGGCCGCACGCGGCAAGGGAACACGCCTCTTCGAGGATCGGCGAGACCTGGAGCTCATCGAGGCCGCCGGGTTCGAAAACGGCGTGGTACTTCTGCGCTACGAGATCAAGAAATAAGCGGAAAGTCCGACCGTCATGGGCTGGCGTCGCGCCGCCCATGGTGGTCACGGCGGCGGGGTTGACCAGCGGCGAAACGGAATTCCTCGATCTCGAACCGATGGTTGACGCCTATCCGTGACGCAGCCGGTCGACACGCTGCGACGGGTCTTGCGAGATAGAATTGCTGCATGGTTTCCGGCTGCGGGATCGTTCAGTAAAGGGAGTCCGAGCGGATGGATCGCCGGAGCAAGGGAATCAGCCGGCGCAGTGTGCTGGTGGCGGGCGGCGCCTCGATCGCACTCACCGTGCTGGCGGAACCGACGGAAGCGATGACGATCACGCGGAGAATCGCCGCGGGTCCCGACGAGCCGGCGAAGCGGGCGAGCCTGGCGGAACAGGCGATCGTGCAGCGACATGTGCGCACGCTCTGGGGCCAACCGCAAATGCGACTCGGGATGCTCTTCTGGCCCGCGTCCTTGGTGGACCGGTCGTTCGTGAAATGGTGCATGTGGTGGCAGGCCCACCTGCTCGACTGTGCGGTGGACGCCGCGTACCGCGCCCGCACCCCCGAACGCGTCGGCCGGGTCGCCGCGATCGCCCGCGGTATCCGGACGCGCAATCTCACCGGCTGGACCAACCGCTACTACGACGATATGGCGTGGCTGGTGCTGGCGCTCGAACGCGCCGACCGGCTGCTCGGTATCCGATTCGGCGGCGCTGTCGGCGAGCTGAAGGCCGGCTTGATCGACGGCTGGAACCCGGCTGTCGGCGCGGTGCCCTGGCGCGCGGGCGACGAGTACTACAACACCCCTGCGATCGGTCCGACCGGTATCGCGATGGCGCGGCTGGGCGAGTTGTCCCGCGCCACCGAACTTGCCGATTTCATGCAGACCCGACTACGCGACACCCGCAGCGGCCTGATCCTCGACGGCGTCCATGAACCCGGCGGACGGGTCGAGCGGACCGTGCACACCTACTGCCAGGGCGTCGCCATCGGACTGGAAACCGAATTGGCTTTGCGCACAGGCGAATCGGACCATCACAAGCGCGCGACAGACCTCATTGCCGCGACCGGCGACAGACTCACGAAGGCAGGGGTGATCGCCGCCGCCTCCGGGGACGACTCCGGACTGTTCATGGGCATCCTCGCCAGATACCTCACGGAAGCCGCACTGGCCCTAGGCGATACCACCGCCGCACAGATCGTGCACGCCTCCGCGCGGGCGGCCTGGCAGAACCGCGCCGAGGTGGACGGGCTACCGCTGTTCGGCCCGGACTGGACCCGCCCGGTCACGGTGCCACAGCTGCCCGGCACCCTCACCCAGCTCGCGCGCCCGGCCACGGCGTCGACGAACCTGAGCCACGATCTCTCGGTGCAGTTGAGCGCGTGGATATTGCTCGAAGCGGATCACCAGCTCACCGCAGCGGGGCTCTGAGAACACAACGGCCGCAAGGTTTCTCGGTCAGCCATGAACCTGCCCCGCCGGGCGCACCGAGCCCGGCCGCGGGCCGCGATGGCCCGCAAGGTCACCGCAACTCTCGACGTCTGAAGAGTTGGGTTCCGGTACAGCACAGCTGGCCGTCGCGGGATCGACAGTGGCCGCCCAGCCGGCGTCGAGCAAGCCGAAAATTCCGTCAAGTGCGGACTCGGGGTCGTCTTGTCCGTGCACGAGAGTGACCGCTTCGAGGGCGAAGTGGGCCAACGCCTGGGCAACAGGGTCGCCCTCAGGTAGTCCAGCATCGGCGACGATCGCCGCTGCCACGGCGTTTTCGTGGCGCAGCCACATGCGGCGAGCATGTTCGCGCAACGCCGGAGTGGAATCGATCAGGTGCAGGAAGTCCGCGAAGCGAGGATCGGTGCGGACCTGCCGGGCGCGCTCATGGTGCAGCAGCTGGCGCAGAGCCTGGGGAATGGAATGCCCGGCGGGACGCTCGCGGACGGCCGCGACGAGCGCTGCCTCACGGTCTTCGTCCTGGTCGAAGACCAGCGCTTCCTTCCCGTCGGGAAAGTGCTTGAACAGCGTGGCCACCGAGACGTCGGCGGCCTCCGCGATCTCCCGGACGCCGACCGCGTCGTAGCCGCGCTCCAAGAACAGCTGCACTGCCGCGTCCGCAATGGCTTGTCGGTTGGCGGCCTTCTTGCGCTCGCGGCGTCCTGGCTCGGTCATGTGCTCACCTTACCCCCTGGGTAGAACAAATATAAATGTAGAACGGTTGCACTTTTAGAACCGATCAACCTATCCTGGACGAGGCAGGCCGCCCGGCCTGCGCCCAGCCGCGATAACCACACCGCCGCACCAAGTTCGGAAAGGTTCCACTCCCATGACCACACCCAGAATCGCCATCATCGGCGGCGGCCCCGCCGGTTTGATGTGCGCCCGCATCCTGCAGGGACATGGCATCCAGCCGACGGTGTACGACGCCGACGCCGCCGTGGACTCCCGCGACCCCGGCGGGACACTCGACCTGCACGCCGACTCAGGCCAGATCGCATTGGAAGACGCCGGGCTGATGGACGCCTTCCTGGCGTTGGCCCGGGTCGAAGGCCAGGCCAAAAGCCGCCGAGACCAGCACGGCACCGTCCTGGCCGAGTTCACTCCCGACGAGGGCGACGCGGCAGCTCCCGAGATCGACCGCGGCCAATTGCGCACGATGCTCTATGAACACCTGCGCCCCGGCACGGTCCGCTGGGGACATAAACTCCTGCAGGCCAATCCTGTCGAAAACGGCACGCACCGACTGGAATTCGCCAACGGCGCCGGCACGGACGTGGACCTCGTCATCGGCGCCGACGGCGCATGGTCGCCGGTTCGCCGGCTGCTCACCGACGTGGTGCCGCAATACCTCGGCGTCTGCTTTCTCGACGCCCGATTCGACGACGTGGACACCAAACACCCTGATATCGCGGCGATCGTCGGCAACGGCCACATGTTCTCCACCGACGGCGCGGGCCGCGCGGTGATCGTCCAGCGCAACAGCAACGGCGTGGTCCGCGGCTACGTCGCCTTCCGCGCCGAACTCGACTGGTATGTCACGGCAGGCGTTGACGTCACCGACCCTGCGGCCGTCCGGTCTTACCTGGTGCGGGAATTCAGTGAATGGTCCCCGATCATGCGCCCACTGATCACCGACAACGACGGCGACTACATCCAGCGCAGCTTCTGGGCCCTGCCCGCCCCGCTGACCTGGAACCACACCCCCGGTGTCACCCTGATCGGCGATGCGGCCCACCTGATGGCGCCCTTCGGCGGCCACGGCACCAACCTCGCGCTACTCGATGGCGCGGAACTCGCACACGCCATCAAAAATGAGAATTCCCTGGACGAAGCGATCACACGCTACGAGACAACGATGTTCCCACGATCCGGCGAACTCGCGGCGGGCTCGAACACCGCACTCACCCGCTTCTTCGCCACCACATCCCCCGACGCGCCACACCTTCCCCCAGACCACGCGCAGGAGCACAAGAACTACGAGGCGAGGGCTGCCGAATACCGGCGCAGGCAAACCGAAAGCGCATAACAACCAATCCCCCAGAAATCGGAACTACGGGGTGTCGGGTCGGATTCTGCGGGGCTTGGCCATGCGCCGAATGCCTGCGGCCGGGCCGTCGTCACCGGCGCGCTTCCGCCGCAATGCGGCGAGGTCGATGACGCTCGCGTCCTGCTCGGCTCCGGTCGGATCATGCTCCGGGGCGGGGTCGGCTGGCCAGGCGCCGGTCTCACCCTGCAGTTCTGATCGCGTCACGGGTCTGGTCGGTGCCGGGTCGAAGTGGGAGCCGCCCTCGGAACGCCATGTTTTGCGCGGACGCCCGCCGGCGTCCTCGGTCATGCGCCGCGGGCGGTGCGGCAGCCGAATGAGTTTCGACGCGCCGTCGCCCGCCTCGGCCCGACCGGTCTCGGTCGCCATCAAACCTTCCAGCTTCCTGCGCAAACGTTCCACCGCATCGAATCTGTTCTCCCCTGGCCCGGGCAAGGATCCCGGATTTTCCCGCTCCGACATCGAGCTACCAGCCGGCGAGTGCCATGGCACCCGCCGACGCCACGACCGTCGGTACCCCGAGCTGATCTCCGAACTTCGTCCTGCTTACATCACGCACGATCCGTATTCTCCCCTAGGACCGCTGCCGTCGTTCCCTACCCCCGTCCCCACTTCGCACCGGAGCCCGGCCAGCGCCGCCTGCTGGACCGGCTCACAACTTCCGCATCGAGCCCGAAAGTCCATGCCACTCCTTCCCGAGCGGTGCGTGTGTCCGGCGGCACGCGTAGCCAGTAGGTGCGGTTGGTGCCGTCGGGTTCCGGAGTGGAATTGACGACCTCGACCGCACCTGAGGCTCGCTCCCATCACATTGCAAAACTTACAGCTGTTATCTCTTGCCTAAGGTCGGCTTACAGTCGTAGCCTTACATGCGTTACGTCAGTGGATCGCAGCATGGGAGTTCTTCGTATGTCCGCAGTCATGTCACAGGCAGTTCGTCGGCGCTGGTGGTGGTTCTCATGGGGTCTGCTGACCGCGCTGGCGATCGGTATCGCGGCCTTCTTCGTGACGCCGTACCTGCGCGGCGGTTCCACCGTCCCGATCGACCGCAGCATCGTGGGGTACTACGCGAGCCTGGTGGTGCACGCAGTGCCGGCCGGCCTGGCGTTGATCATCGGGCCGTGGCAGTTCGTGCCGCAGTTGCGAACTCGCTTTCCTCGATTGCACCGCGTGGCGGGCCGGGTGTACATGGTCTCGGTCGTCGCAGCATCGGCCGCGGCGTCGTATGCGGCGGCAGTGACGCCGAGCGGTTTCCCGTTGCAGGTCGCGTTCTACATGCTGGTGGTGGCGTGGTTGTACACGGCCGCAAAGGGCTATCGAACGATCCGCCGCCGAGAAGTGCAGTTGCACCGCATCTGGATGATCCGCAACTACGCGTTGACCTTCGCGGCGGTCACTCTGCGTCTGTACCTGCTCGCGGGTACGGAGGTGGCGAAATTCATCCCGTCACTGGAGTATCGAGACATCTACACCGCGAGTGCATGGGCCTCTCTCTTGGGCAATGTCCTTGTCGCGGAATACTTCATCATCCAGCGCACGCTGGCCCCGTTGGCCCGCCGAGAGCGGCGCAGCAGCACCACGGTTACCGAGAAACTGCAGGGCCAAATGCTCCCCGCGGCATCGCAGGTGGCTCAAAGTTGACAGTTAGAAGTCACAAAACTGTCCATGATCCGGCGGTTGCGGCAACGTGACCACTGGAAAGCAGAGCCCCGCCCCGGGATTCGCCTGCTGTGCATCCTGGATGGCCCCGATGAGAGCCATCAGCGCGAAACAGGGTCACGGGCGCGCCGGGTTGATTCCAGGTGGGCGTAGTTTGGTCAGCGGACCTAAGATCGTGCCGACCGTTCGTATTGTGCTGTGCCATAGCTGCTTATCGGAGGACGCCGTGCGTGCTGAGGGAGATTCCTGGGACATCGTGAGCAGCGTCGGCGCCACCGCACTGGGCATCGCCGCCGCCCGAGCCATGGAGACCGCCAAACCCGACCCGCTGGTGCGCGACGAGTACGCCGCGCTCTTCGTCCGGGCCTCCGGGCACGAGCGAATGATCGCCATGCTCGAAGGCCCTGCGGCCCAGGATGATTGGCTGCTCGGCTCGGGCATGATCGGCTTGCGCACCAAGTACTACGACGACCATTTCGTCGCGGCCACCACCGACGGAGTACGCCAGGCGGTGATCTTGGCCGCAGGCCTGGACGCGCGCGCCTATCGGCTGCCGTGGCCCGCGGGCACCGTCGTGTTCGAACTCGATCAGCCCGCGGTGCTCGAGTTCAAGCGCCGGGTGCTCATCGACAACGACGCGCAGCCAGCGGCGGATCGGCGCGCGGTCGCCGCGGATCTGCGCGAGGACTGGCCCGCTGCCCTGCTCGACGCGGGTTTCGATGCGTCCGCGCCCACGGCGTGGTTGGCGGAGGGCCTGCTGCCGTATCTGCCCGGCGCCGCGCAGGAGGGGTTGTTCGACCAGATCACCCAGCTGTCCGCGCCCGGAAGCCACCTGGCCTTCGACTGGATCGGCAACTATCAGAATCTGGATCAGGTGACCGAGCATCAGGGCGAGAACACGCAGAACTCGCCGATGGCCGAGATCGATCTGAGCGAGCTGTTCTACACCGATCACCGCATCGAGCCGGAGGACTGGTTCGCCGCCCGCGGCTGGTCGGCGAACCCGGAGAAGGTGCCGGCCCTGGCCGCCCGCTATAACCGCGAACTGCCGCCGATCCCGGAACCGCTCGCGCCGATGTTCCACAGCTCGCGCTGGGTGGCGGTCGCCAAACCACGCACAACTCGGTAACTTGGTCCGCTCCCAGCCTGCTCGAAACGACCACCCCCGGTAGCCAATTCGCTGTTCAGACGATCGGCCACAGGACAAAGCTGGGGAACGCGCGCCGCTCGGGCTGATCACCGATCTCGTCGATCGCGGCGCGGATTTCACGGAGTTGGCCGGTGGTCATCTGCAGCGGCGGCTCATCGGGCTGATACGTGGCGCGAATCGGGTAATCCACGCCCGGTTCAGTGGTCATCTCGACGTGACAGCCGAGCACGTACGTGACCGGTCGCCGGTCGGCGAACTCGATCAGGCGGTCGATGCTGCGGATGAAGTCCGACCAGTTCTGGATGTAGAGCCGGCCGGGATAGACCGTGTCGCCGGTGAGCAGGAACCCGGTCCACGGGTCGTAGAACGTAACCGCCGCCTCATGATGGCCGGGAGTCGCCAGACATTCCAGCACGCGCCCGCCCAGGTCGACCGGCGCCACCGCGTCGGGATCCTCGTTGAATCCGAAGTACTTCCAGGCGGCGTCCAGATCAGCGCCGACCACCGTGGTGTCGGGGCGGTCGGTGAACTGACCGTCGCCCGCGACGTGGTCACCGTGCGAGTGGGTGTGCAGCACCAGCAGTTGGTATCCCTGCCGCGGATTACGCGCGAGCCAGCCCTCGATCAGCTCGTCGACCACGCGGCGCAGCGGGAAGAACTCTGCGGACGCGGTGGCACCGGTGTCGATCAGCACCGCACGAGCATTTCCGAACAGCAGGAACAGAAATGGGGCTTCGTAATTGACCGCCATGTTCTGCCGGAGGATGACTGTGTGCTCGTCGTAGGCGTAAATCTGGATGTCTTCGTCGGTGTTGTGCTTGGCCGACGGCGATCCGTGGATCCACCGGACATCCAGCGCACGAGGCTGGGCGGTCGCCCCAGCGAAATCGATCATCGATAGGCCTGCGCCCGTGACGCCTCCTCATTTGTTGTCTTGGCGGGCCGGGTACGTCGCATCTCGTCCGGGGCAGGCGCGGATAGGCCGCCGCGGCGGAATTACCAGCACCGCGTCGCTGCCTCACGTACCTCGGGATCGGGATCGGCAGCCAAGCGCGCCAGCAGTCGTCGCGCCTCGCTGCCACGATATCTGCGCAACGCGAACGCGAGGGCGTAGCGAACCTCAGGGTTGGCGTGGTCGACCAGGTGCGCGACGTCGGCGACATCGCCACGACTACGACGACCCAAGCCGTAGAGCGCGTCCATCAACTCGTCATCGTCGGCCGCGTTCCGTAATCGGTCCAGCAGTTGCGGTTTCGTGAGCTCCGGAGCACCGATCGGGAACCGCCGACGCAGGTCGGCGGCCTTGAATCCGCCGCGTCCGAGGCACACCGGACAGGCGCAGGGCCGACGACCGTGCGCCTCCGGGCGATACCGCCACCCCGTCACCTGCCGCACATGCCGAACCTGATGCAGCTCTGCGGCCGCGATCGAACGAGGCACGACGATCTGGTATCCCCGCGGGTCCTCGGCGTGCAGAATCATCGAAACGGCCTCGGCCGCAGTCATTTCCGTGCCCTCCGCCGAGTAATGCCCGACCAGCACCGGCTCGTCGTCGGGAATCCGGAAATGCACCGCGACGAACAGCCGCTGCCCGCCCCGGCGCAGCTCACGCAACCATTGATGCGACAGCACATACGACGGCAGCACCGGCATACAGAACACTCCGTGCCGGAAGCCAGGCGCGGTAATACCCGCACGGCGGATTCGCCGAGCGTTCTTCTCCGGTGTCAGATGCACCAACAGGGCCACGCGTACACCGTAGCGATCCGGTACGACAGCGTCGAAGCGGTTTTACGCAGGGTATCGAGCTTCCGCTTCGCCCTTGGCGTTGTGCATATTCCAGAGCAGGTCCGCGAGTTCGGCCGGGTCGACGGTGGGCACCTCCCAGAACGGCTCGCCCGCAGCCTTGGCTCGTTCCATCTCGAGGTGCCAGGCACTGTTCTCGATGGCCGCACCGATGTAGAGCCCGCCGACGTAGACGCCTTTCCCGGCCACCTCGGCATGCAACGCCTGGAGGTAGTTGCGTTGCGCGGCCAGGGTGAGCCCGCCCGCGACGCGCGGATTGCCCTGCAGGGCACTGGCCCCTTGGGCACTGAGGATCACGCCGTTTCCTCGAATGATCATGGCGGGCAAGAACTCTCGCACCAACTCCAGCAGCGAATAGACGCCGAGCCGCATGAGGTCTTGCACGCGCTCCGGCGTCAGGTCGAGCACCGGCACGAACCCGTTGGCCGCGGCGCCGTAATAGAACGCGTCGAGGTCACCGACCGTGGCGCGAATCTGTGCCGCCAGTGCGGGAACGGCATCGGCGTCGGCCAGGTCAGCCGTGATGACGTGCGCTGTCGGACCCAACTCTTTGGCGATCAAATCGAGTGGTTCTCGGCGTCTGGCGATGAGCACCACCTCGTAACCGTCTTGTGCGTAGCGGTGCGCGACGGCTTGACCGAGGCCAGGACCGGCGCCGAATACTGCGATCGATTTGGACATGAAACACCTTCACTAACAACACGAATCGGGACACTAGTCATGCTAGCTGATCATCAGCATTACTGACGATCAGAACCGTATATGGTTATGACGTGCCCATTCAAGACGAGTCGTCGAGCCCCTCCGACGGAGGCGAGCTCCCCCGGTTGGGGTATCTGCTCAAACACGCGGCCCTGAGCTACGGAGCGCTGACTTCGACCGAACTCGCGCCGATCGGCATCGCCCCACAGGAGTGGGCAGCCCTCAACTGCCTGAACGAGCAGGATGGTCGCTCTCAAAAAGAAGTGGCAGAGCTGCTCGGAATCGACCGCACGACCATGGTCGCGTTGCTCGACCAGCTCCAAGTCAAGGGCTGGGTCGAGCGCCGTCCCCATCCCGGTGATCGCCGTAAGAACACCGTCAGCCTCACCACGAAGGGACGCGACATCTTGCGCCGCGGCATGCGCATCATCGACGAGTGCGAGCGAATGTTCTTGGCCGCGCTCGGCGAACCGGCCGCCGAACAGCTGAAGCACAGCCTGCACACTGTGATCGTGGCCAATCAGTAGCAGCCGATCCGCGGCACCCGGCCGCCGATGCGCGCAGGTGTCGGTGGGTGTCGGTAGCGTCTGGTGCTGTGGAAACTGGGGAACATATCCAAGAGCTCGCGGACCGCATCGTGGCGCTGCGCGACGCCTACTATCAGGGCTCGCCGCTGGTCGCCGACGCCGACTATGACGCGATCGAGGACGAGCTACGCGCCCTGATCGAGGCGAACCCGGACCTCACACCGGACCCGAATCCGCTGGATCAGGTCGGCGCGCCCGCCGTGCTGCACGCTCCGATCCGGCACTCGCGGCCGATGCTGTCGCTCGAGAAGGCGACCAAGCCCGAGCAGGTCGAGGCGTTCTTCAACCGCTTCCCCGGCCAGTCGGTGGTGGTGATGCCGAAGCTCGACGGCTTGTCCCTGGCTTTGGTTTTCGAGGACGGGCGACTGGCCCGCGCGGTGACCCGAGGCGATGGCACCACCGGTGACGACGTGACCATGCTGGTCCGCGCATTGGTCGACGGCATCCCGGCGCAGATCGACGTCCCCGGCCGGGTCGAGGTGCGTGGCGAGGCGGTGATGCTGCGTTCGACCTTCCTCGCCTACAACACGGCGCATCCGGACAAGCCGCTGATCAATCCACGCAACGCCGCTGCAGGCACGTTGCGGGCTAAGGACCCGGCCACGGTCGCCGAACGACGCTTGCAGTTCTTCGGCTTCGACCTGGATACCGCTGACGATGATGCTGCCGTCGATCTGGAAGAGGGCCTTCGGGCGCTCGGCATCGCCGGAGCGCAGATGCGGCACTGTGCCGACGCCGAGCAGGCGCAGGCGGCGATCACCGCGATCGAACAGGGCCGCAACGACTTGGACTACGACCTCGACGGCGCCGTGCTGCGACTTGCCGACCGAGATGCTTACGCGGCGGCCGGAACTCGATCGAACTCCCCGCGCGGCGCGCTCGCGTTCAAGTTCGCCGCCGAGGAGAAGACCACGTTGCTGCGCGAGGTGATCTGGGACGTCGGCAAGACGGGCAAGATCGTCCCGGTCGCGTGGCTGGAGCCGGTGTTCGTCGGCGGCACCACGGTCACCAAGGCGACGCTGGCCAATCAAGAGGTGATCAAAGCCCGCGACATCAAGGTCGGCGACACGGTGCTGGTCCGCCGCGCGGGCGACGTGATCCCGTTCGTCGCAGGCGTACTCGATGCCGCCAAACGCACGGGCGAGGAGCTCGAGATCATGCCGCCCACCGTCTGCCCCTCGTGCGAGCAACCGGTAACCGAGCAGGGCAACAGTCGAGAACTGTTCTGCACCAATGTCGCCTGCCCCGCACAGACGGTACGCAGGCTGATCCACTGGGCCTCGCGCGCGGCGGCGGATATCGACGCGATCGGTGGAGTGTGGATCGAACGCCTTGCCGAGGCGGGCATCCTGGAGAACCCCTCCGACTTCTACACGCTCACCAAGGAGCGTCTGCTCGAATTCGACCGCATCGGCGAGGTTTCCGCAGCACGCATGATCGACTCGATCGATGCCAGCCGCCAGGTCGGCCTGCGCCGCGCGCTCATCGGTCTGGCGATCCCGATGGCCTCCGACGGCACCGCCGCGCGCCTGGCCCGATCGGGATTCGGCTCGCTGGAGGAGGTCGCCGACGCGGGCGAAGAACGCCTGGTGGCGGTGGAGGACATCGGACCGAAGGTCGCCGCCTCCCTCGTCGCACACCTCACCCGCCTGCGCCCGGAACTGGAACGGTTGCGCGCAGCGGGCGTCTCCCTCGACGTGCGCGAGGAAGACCTCCCCCCGGTCATCGCGGCCGGCGCACCGCTGGCAGGCAAGACGGTGGTGATCACCGGCGCCATCAGCGACCCACGCTCCGGCGAAAAGGTCGCCCGCCCAACGTTCCAACGCCTGTGCGAGCAGGCGGGTGCGACCGCAGCATCCTCGGTCTCGGCGAACACCGACCTGCTCATCACCGGCGCGGGAGTCGGCGACAGCAAGCTGACCAAAGCGGAGAAGCTCGGCGTCGAGGTCGTCGACCAGGGCGAGATCTGGAACCTGCTGATCGACGCCAAGGTCGTCTAGACCTCGGTGCGCCCGGCCGGACCCGCGCCGGCCGGGCGACGAAATGACTTCGGCACCAAGCATTCTCGAGCACAGGCAACGGCACGTTGCGGACGGACCAGTAGACCCCCTCCGACCTCGGAAAAGGGATCCGACCGTCCGCGGAGGACGACCCGATATCTGAGTGCGCAGCAACCGGGGCGTGCCGTATCGTGGGTGCGCGCGGGCGTGAAGTGCCTTCGGCCCGGCTCAGACTTATTGTTCCTTCGGTAGTGGATTCGAGGTGGTGGCGTATCGCCCAGACCAGGTAGTCGTCCGTACTCCCCCCGTTCTGATTTGCGGAACGTGCCGAGGGGCGGACGTCGCGCTGGTCTGAGTTGCGTCACCCCTGCAGTTTTCTGTCATTCCCGGGTGCAGCTCTGCCGACTGCCCCGGTTTCGTGTTCTCTGCCCCCGATGCGGCTGACGGCGAGCTCCCCTGAACCAGGAGTCCCACCGTGCATTCCCCCGCGCTCGACAACGAGCCCGAGCAAACCCCTGAGCCCTCGGCTCAGGTCCGATCCGAGGCATCGTCGACGATCACGACCGCCGCCAAGATCGCCCTCGCGGTCCTGCTGACCGCCGAACTGATGAACATCCTCGACGATTCGATAGTCCTCACCGCCATCCCTACCCTGCAACAGTCGCTCGGTGCCGGACCGGCCGCAGTGCAGTGGCTGACCGCGGGCTATGCGCTGACCTTCGCCCTCGGGTTGATCACCGGCGGCAGGCTCGGCGACATCTTCGGCCGACGCAAGATCTTCCTGCTCGGCACCGCCGGGTTCACCCTCGCCTCGCTGCTGTGCGGCCTCGCGGCCGGCCCCGGCATGCTGATCGCCGCGCGGGTGCTCCAAGGCGGTGCGGCTGCCGTGATGATCCCGCAGGTCTTGGCCACCTTTCATGTCACTTTCGACGGCGAAAACCGCAGCAGGGCTTTCGGACTCTATGGAGCCGTCCTGGCGATGGGCAACGTCTTGGGTCCGGTGCTGGGCGGCGTGCTCACCGAGGCCGACCTGTTCGGCCTTTCCTGGCGGCCGATCTTCCTGATCAACGTGCCCATCGGGCTCGCCGTGATCATCCTCGGACGCAAGTTCATCATCGAGTCGACCGCGCGGCAGGCCGATCGCCTCGACCTCGCGGGCATGCTGCTGTCCGCGATCGCGATGGTGCTGATCGTTTGTCCGCTCACCGAAGGTCATACCAACGGCTGGCCGCTGTGGTGCTTCGCCATGTTCGCAGGTGGTCTGCTCGCGCTCGGCCTGTTCCTGCACCAGCAACAGCGTAAGAAGGACGCCCCGCTTGTCGTGCTGTCTCTGTTCAAAGGCAAGGAATTCGCCGGCGGCCTGTCCGCGCAGCTCATGGTGGGCCTGTTGTGTGGCCTGTTCTTCATGACCTGGACGCTGTATCTGCAACGCGGCCTTGGCATGAGCCCGCTCCAAGCGGCTGTGGCCTTCGTGCTGCTCGCCCTGGGCGAGCTGGGCGGTGCGACGATCGCGGCGAAAACCGCCGGACGTTTCGCGCGCCGCCTACCCCAAGCAGGCGCTCTGATCGCCCTCGCCTCGATGACTGCCTACGGGCTCCAGGTCAGCGGCGGGCGGTCCGACCTGACTCTGCTCGCGATGGCGGTCCCCGTGCTGCTGGTCGGGTTCGGTCTCGGCATGATCGGCGGACCGATCGCCGACCTGGCTCTGGCGAAGGTTCCGCACGAAAGCGCCGGTTCGGCCTCGGGCCTGTTCAACACCGCCTTACAGCTGGGCGCCGCCATCGGCGTCGCCCTGACCGGGCTCGTGTTCTTCGCCGCCACCGGCGGCTCAGCCGACAGCGCACTCAACCGCGACGCGTTCACCGGCGTGCTGTGGTGGGTTGGTGGCGTCTTGATCGTGATGTGGGCCTTGATGTTCTTGCTGCCCAGACACCCGAACAGTCAGGCTTCGGCAGCACGGGTGGAAGCACCGGGCACTGGCCGGTAGGAATACTCATGATCTGATCTGGTCGGGCTGACGATCTTCTGCTGGGTTATGTCCGACGGCGGGGACGCCGATGATTGGCAGTCCCCCGCCGGGCGGCTGTTGGGGTGGATGGGTACAACAGCCGCCCGCCGGAATACCTGAACCGAGCGCAAGCGCTCGCTCTGCCCGCGTTCGTGGGCTTGTTCGTCGCGTCGATCGTCTATGCGGCGACCAGCAGCCGTGTCCGCAACCCGACGGTTCAAATCGGATCACGCGCGATAGACGGCATCAGCTTACGTCGGCGAAGGTCTGCACCACTGGTCGCTGCGGGTCGTATGCAGCCCAGCCCGGATTCCCGGTCCGGGCGAAAGTGACCCAGGCAGTGTGCATTTCGGACGCGAGACCGACCGGCACGTCACCGGGACCGAGCAGCCCGGTGTCCCCGCGCAGCCACGGCTCGTCGGCCGTGTCGAACACAAACGGCAGCTCGACGGTGTGGGTAGCGCCGAGCCGCCCGTTCAGAGCCGTCGAGCGGAACCCGAACGAGTAGACGTGTGTGCGGCCACCCGAGATCCGCGTGTGCGCCTGCACCATCCGCGCCGTACCGGTCTCGAACAGGGCGTCCCCGAGCACCACGGAACGCAGCTCGCCCGGTGTCGCGTCCGGCCGCTCCGCGCGGAACTCGGCCACCGCCGAGTCCGGATCCGGGTACACGCGAGCGGCCACATCGAGTAGGTCGGCCGCTGTCGAGGACTCCAGATTGCCTGCGGGCACGACGTATAGGCGGCCCTCCTCGGTGTTGGTACCGATCAGCAGGTCGACGTCACCGGCCGGGCCATCGGCCAGACTGTCCGCGGGCTGGACCGGAAGCACCAGACTGAACGGGCTGAGACCGACCAACGGATCCGTGGCGGTGTCGGTGCGCAGGTCCAGGCCGCCCAAGGCAGGCAGTATCGCCAGGAAACGCTCGTCCGGGATCGCGGCGAACGCCTCGGCAGTCGGTGCGACACCCAGCGCGGCGGCCGCCGCCGAGGTAACCCGCCGCGCCTGCTCCGGCGTGAAAGCACCGGTGCCATTACCACTTTGGATGATCGCCCGACCGAACAGCCCTTTCGCCTCCGGTGTCGAGAGCAGTGCACCGACGATCGTGGCGCCCGCGGACTGACCGAACACTGTGACGTTTTCCGGGTCGCCGCCGAACGCAGCGATCGCGTCGCGCACCCAGCCGAGCGCGGCGACCACATCGAGCAATCCACGGTTGGCCGGAGCACCCTCCAGGTCGAGGAAACCAGGAACGCCGAGGCGGTAATTCACCCGCACGAGGACAACGCCGTCACGAGCGAAAGCGCCGCCGTCGTAGAGCGCGGCCCGGGTCGAGCCGGTGACGAACCCGCCGCCGTGCACGAAGACCATGACGGGTCGTTTGCCGCCGTCCGCAGCAGGCGTGCGGACATCGACCGTCAGGTACTCCGCGCCCCGCACCCAGCCCGGTCCGAAGTAGGGAATCATGTCGAGCTTGCCGAAATCGCGGGCCGGCTGGGGCGCCGTCGGCCCGGACTGGGTGCCGTCGCGGACATAGGACCAGCCAGGATGCGGCGTGGGCGGTGCGAAACGGCGGGTACCGGTCGGGGCCATCGCATAGGGAATGGCACGGAAGAACTCACCGGACTCGTCGCGACCGCCGCGCACGGCGCCCGCCGGGGTTTCGACGACCGGGTCTGGATATTCAGGCATCGGAAAACGCTTCCTATCTGGGAGAGTTCAGGAGATGCGGGAGAAACCCGCCCACTCTTTGATCGAGAACTTCGACCCGGTGCGCTCGACGGTCGCCGCACCCTGGCCGCCGAAGTGCGCGGGGAAGACGAGCGCGTTGGTCTCGGCGGCGTTACCGAGCAGCTGGTGCCGGGTGGCGCTGGCTTCGGCCGGATCCTCGCAGAAGCAGGAGTTGATGTCCGGCTCCACGATCTGCAGCGGGGTGTGCATCAGATCCCCGACGAACAGCGCCCGGTCGGTGCCCGACTCCAGGGTGAGCACGGACGAGCCCGGCGTGTGGCCGGGTGCGAGGTCGAGGCGCAGGTTCTTGTCGATCCGATACGACCCGTCCCAGAGGTGGGCCTGCCCGGCCTGCTGGATCGGCATGACGCTGTCCTCGAAGACGTTCTGGTTGCCGCGGCCGAACACGGTGTAGTTGTCGTTGGCCGGATCCCAGAACTCGAAGTCCCGCAACGGCATCAGGTAGGTGGCGTTCGGAAAGGTCGGCACCCAGGTGCGGCCGTCGAGGCGGGTGTTCCAGCCGACGTGGTCGATGTGCAGGTGGGTGTTGATGACAACGTCGACGTCCTCGGGGCGAACCCCGGCGGCTGCGAGGTTGTCGAGGTAGTTGGTGTCGAGGCGGCTCCACACCGGTGCGTACGGCCGGTCTTTGTGGTTGCCGACGCCGGTGTCGACGAGGATCGTGCGTCCCTCGCTGCGCAGCAGCCAGGTCTGCAGCGCCGAGTGGCACTCGTCCGTCTCCAGGTTCCAGAAGTCCGGTGCGAGTTCGTCGCGGTGCTCAGCCCACGAGCCCGCCGGGCTGTCCGGGAAGAACTGGCCGGGGCCCATCTCGACCGTGCCGTAGAACTCCTTGATGCGGGTGACGGTGACGTTGCCCAAAGTGATTTGTTCCATGTGGTCAAGCCTGGACATCCGGACGCGGACCAACCACTCCCGCTTTGTCCTACCACCGGCAGGGTGTGGCTGCGCCCGACCCGTCCCCGGATACTGGAGACATGGACGGACCCGGACCACTCGGCGACTTCCTCCAAGCCCGACGGGCAAGGCTGCGGCCGGAGGACGTCGGATTGCGCGAAACCGGCCCCCGCAGGCGGGTGAGCGGCCTGCGGCGCGAAGAACTTGCCCAGCTCGCAGGGGTCAGCGTCTCGTATTACGCACGGCTGGAACAGGGGATG
Organism: Nocardia sp. NPDC046473; assembly: GCF_040645995.1. NCBI lineage: Bacteria > Bacillati > Actinomycetota > Actinomycetes > Mycobacteriales > Nocardiaceae > Nocardia > Nocardia sp. NPDC046473. The sequence continues at coordinate 173,941 of NZ_JBEYZJ010000005.1, read as the reverse complement.
TCGCGCGGGGCCTCCGCCGAGGTGCTCGACGCGGTCGCCCGCGCGCTACTGCTCGACGACCACGAGCGCGAGCACCTCGACCGCCTCGCCGACGCCGCTCGCCATACACCCCGGGTGCGCAGGCCACGGCCCGAGAAGCTCGTCGACGAGACGCGCGACCTCCTCCGCGCGGTCGAGGGCGTCCCCGCGCTGGTGCTCGGCCGCCGGACGGACGTGCTGGCGTGGAACGCTCTCGGGCACGCCCTGCTGGCCGGGCACCTGGACTTCCACAGCCCCGACGACCCCGCGCGGCGGCCGAACATGAGCCGGATCGTCTTCCTGGACCCGCACTGCCGCGAGCTGTACGCGGACTGGAAACGCAAGGCCCGCGCGGTCGTCGGCAACCTGCGCATCGCCGTCGGCAAGCACCCGGACGACCCGTTGCTCGCGGAACTGATCGGCGAGCTGACGATGAAAAGCCCCGATTTCGTGGCACTTTGGGGCGATCATCGCGTGACGCCCTGCGACGCAGCGTCTTACGAACTGCACCATCCCGTCGTCGGCACCGTGACGGTGACGCAGCAGACCCTCTCGATCGCCCGTGCCTCCGACCAGGCGCTGATCGTGTGCACGACCCCTGCGGGCTCCCCCGCCGAGGAAGCCATCGCGTTGCTTCGACAGGCGAGCGAGAGCGCTACCCGGACGACCTCAGTGCGTGTATGACGCAGCGCTGCAATAGATTCCGACGCTTACGGCAGATCGGAGAAGTGCACGTCGTGCGCCACGGCGGTTACCTGAAGTCCGTTGGCACTCGGCTGGATGGCCGTCAGCTTTGCACCCAGCGGCAGCTTCTGTAGCGGCACGACGAAGGTGAGGGCTCGACGCAGCAGCGCCAGCGGCATCGTCGGTCCGCCTGCCGCCGACTGCACCGACACCGGGGTGACCTCGATCCCGTCGTCGGTCGGCGCGACGGTGACGACGATCGTCGCGGGCACCGGGATACCTTCCACCGAGAACGTCCCGGTGACCCGCAGCCCGTCCGGACTGTCGGACATCGACTCCACTCCCTTCGGCGCGTAACCCTTTACGGTGTCGTAGGGCACCACGGCCGTCGCCATCGCCGTTGCCGCAACAAGATTCGAGGTCCGGTTGTTGAGCAGGTCGGTCAGCGGCGCGGCCACGTCGGTCAACGTGACATCGAGGTTGCGCACGGAGAGGTTCTGCTCGCTCCAGTCGCCGACCCGGATGCCGATGTCGTGGTACTTGCCGTCCAGCGCCTGGGTCAGGAACGGGACGCCGCGAATATCGACGCTCGGCTGCTGTGGCAGCTTGTAGTCCGCCGCGATCTTGCGGCCGATCTCGTTCTGCGCCATCACGACCGCGACTCGGTCGCCGACGACCAGCGCGATCGCCAGCACAATGATCAATATCAGAAATGCGCGCATGCGCTCACCGGCTCGGTCATCCCACCATCATGCTTGCCTGGTCGAGTACATTTCGGCTCCGGCGAGGGTGTCGATGGACACGGTCGGTCGGATAGGGCCGAAGAGCTGGGATGATCCGGGCGCTGGCACAACGACTAGTCTGGGCGCGGTGACTGTTACAGAGTTGCCCTTCGGGTCATGGCCGACCGCTATCACCTCCGAATTCGTCGTCACGGCCGCGGTGCGGCTGTGGGACGTACGGGTGGACGGGACCGATGTCTACTGGTCGGAGGGCCGTCCCGCCGAGGGTGGCCGGACCCAGGTCGTGCGTCGCAGCGCCGACGGTACCGTCACCGACCTGCTGCCCGAGGGCATCGACGCGCGTGCCGCGGTCCACGAATACGGCGGCGCGGCCTGGTTCGTGCGCGCCGGCGTGCTCTGGTTCACCAACTGGGCCGACCAGCGGTTGTACCGGCTCGAGCCCGGCGGTGTGCCCGTACCGCTCACCCCGGTCCCCACCACGCCCCGCGGCGACCGATACGGCGACGGCGAGCTCGCCGCGGATGGCAGTGCCGTCCTTGCCGTCCGCGAAAACCATCCAGCCGATGGGCGCGGCGCGATCGATGTTCGCAACGAGATCGTGCGTCTGTCCGCGGACCGCGAGTCGCAGCCGGAAGTCCTGGTGACCGGACCGGATTTCGTCGTCGCGCCCCGGCTGAGTCCGGATGGAGGTTCGCTCGCCTTTGTCTCGTGGGATCACCCGTCCATGCCGTGGGACGACACCGTACTGCGAGTGCGTGATCTCGCGACCGGCGCCGACACCGTCGTCGCGGGCGGCCCGGGCGAATCCGTGATGGAACCGCGCTGGCAGCCCGACGGCTCGCTGTTGTTCCTCGCCGACCGCAGCGGCTGGTGGAACCTCTACCGCTGGACGCCCGGCGGCACGGTCACCCCCGTGATCGAACTCAACGCCGAGATCGGCATGCCCGCTTGGCAATTGGGGTCCGCGCGCTACACCACACTCGACGACGGCAGCATCGTCTTCGCCCGCTGGCGCGACGGCTACGACGCCCTCGGAGTACGCCACCCGGATGGCACGGTGGCCGACCAGGACCTCCCCTTCTCCACGATCACCTCGATCGCGCGTGCCGATGCGAACGCCGTCGTCGTGGTGGCGGCCACGCCGACTACCGAATTCGGTGTCTACCGCATCGAATTCGGCGGCGGCACCCCACATGTCGAACCGCTCCGGCTGCCACGAGAGCTCGGCCTCGACCCCGCGACGCTCTCGGTGCCCGAGCCGATCGCCTTTCCCTCGACGGACCGCACCGGCGCGCCCCGGACCGCGCACGCGCTGTTCTACCCACCCGCGAGCAACCAATACGGCGGCCCGGCAGGGGAACTGCCACCATTGTTGGTCATGATCCACGGCGGCCCAACAGCTTCCGCGCTGCCGACGCTGTCACTGACCACCCAATACTGGACCAGCCGAGGATTCGCCGTCGTCGACGTAAACTACGGCGGCTCAACCGGATACGGCCGCGAATACCGCGACCTGCTCAAAGACGCGTGGGGCATCGTCGACGTAGCCGACTGCATCGCCGCGGCCAGCTGGCTCGGCGAGCACGGCCGAGTCGACCCACAACGGCTCGCCATCCGCGGCGGCTCGGCGGGCGGCTACACGACGCTCGCCGCCCTCGCCCGCCCGGACACCCCTTTCGCCGCCGGCGCAGACCATTACGGAGTCGCCGACCTCGAAGCCCTCGCCGCCGACACTCATAAATTCGAAAGCCGATACCTCGACGGCCTGATCGGCCAATACCCGGCCCGCCGCGATATCTACCGCGACCGATCCCCCATCCACCACGTAGACCAACTCCGCAAACCCCTGATCGTCCTGCAGGGCAGCGACGACCCGATAGTCCCGCTCAACCAGTCACAAATGATCGTCGAGGCCCTACGAGAACGACGAATCCCAGTGGCCTTCCTGGTCTTCGAAGGCGAACAACACGGCTTCCGCCGCGCCGAAAACATCCGCCGCGCCCTAGACGCCGAACTGAGCTTCTACGCCCAAGTCTTCGGATTCAAACCACCCCTAGCCGAAAACATCGACCCGGTAACCGTAGAAAACCTCACCTGACGCACTCGCCCGACTATGGCAAAGAACTAGCGATCTGAGCCAGGCAACGAGTCCATCAGGGCTGCAAGGGTTTTCCCATCCACGGCGACTGACGAGGTGTGGTCCCAGACGATCCGCCAACCTGCGGCCGCGCGCCGCCAGGTCAGCGAACTGGTCGCGCGCAAGCCGGTCTCGGTGCCGTCGGCGGATACCAGCCGCGCGAGGAAGACCAACCGCGAGGCGGCGAGGTCGCCGGACACCAGTACGTGCGGACCGTCGGCGAGCCGATGGTCCGCCGCCACCAGCCGCTCGAAGACCGGCTCCCACAGCGACCGGTATTCCTCGGCACTGCGCGCCACGCGGTGCTCGGGGTCGGCGTCGTCGTAGAGCAGGACGTCCTCGGCATCCCAGTCGTAGAACTCACCCTGGACTGCACGGAGGTCGAACGGCGGATCACCCTGCTGACGATCCCAGCCCCACAACCACCGCACATGGGCCGCCGCCACGGTTTCCACGGCGGTCAGCACGCGGACTCCGCCCGCATGGCCCCGGTCTTCTGCATCGTTCGCTGCTCGTCTCATCCATCGATGATCGGCAGCGAACAGCCGGACTACCAGGCCGCGCACCTCCTGGTAGCGGCGCACCTACCCACGGGCCCGACATCGCTCGGGCGGCGGCCTTTCCGTACTCCCTCGGTCTCAGTTCAGTGGTGTGTTCCGTGGTCGGCACGGATGTGACCGTGGCGGCCTGTGCCTAGCGTTATGAGCATGGAAATCAACGCAAACATCAGCACCGACATCAACATTCACCTCGAGGTGGCCGATCCCCGGGCCACCGCCGCGATCTACGACGCCGCGTTCGGTCTGGGCGACCGGCTCGGGTTCCGGGCTTCGTCGGCGCCGACGACCGGTTTCCGCGGATTCATCTTGTCGCTGGTGGTGTCGCAGCCCTCCGCCGTCGACAGCCTCGTCGGCACCGCGGTCGACGCCGGGTTCACCGTCCTCGAGCCCGCGAAGAAGAGCCTGTGGGGTTACAGCGCGGTGGTGCAGGCGCCGGAGGGGACGATCTGGAAGGTCGCCACCTCGAAGAAGAAGGATGTGGGCCCGTTCACCCGCGAGATCGACGACCTGGTGTTGTTGATGGGCGTGGCGGATGTGAAGGCCAGCAAGAAGTTCTATGTCGATCGCGGCTTGACCGCGTCGAAGAGCTTCGGCGGCAAGTACGCCGAGTTCGCGAAGCCGGGCTCGCCGGTCACCCTGGCGCTGTACCCGCGCAAGGCTGCCGCCAAGGAGGCGGGGGTCGCGTTGGCAGGCAGCGGATCGCACCGCCTCATCATGGACAGCGGCATCGGTTCGTTCACCGACCCGGACGGTTATGTGTGGGAGGCAGCGGCCTGAGCCGGCGATCATGCCCCCGCGGCAAGTGCCAGACTCCGGGTGTACTGGTAGGGGCACTGGGCGCGTTCGAATTCCGTTGCGAGGGCGTGCAGTCGGCCGCGGTCATCGTCGAGCAAGGCGGCGGCCCGCTCGACGATCGGACCGGCAATCGGGTTGCCGGACACCGTGATCCGAGCCGCAGCGACGAAGCCGCGGGCATCCGGATGGCCGGCCAGGACCGCGGCTTCGGCGCGCAGAGCGACATACCAGTGTCGCCAAATCCAGATAGTGCGCTCGTCCAATGTGTCCGGCTCGGCGGCCAGTTCGGCCAGTGCCGGCTCGGGTTGCCCACGGTCGAGCAGCACGATGGCGTCGAAGACGGCACGGTAGGCGACCCCACGGTCGGACGTGCCGCCGAGGGCATCCGCGATGGCCAGCCACTCGGCGCGTGCGGCGTCGTCACCGCGCAGACCGTGGGCCATCGCGACGGCCGCGGCGGCCGGGGCGAGACTGGGGACGCTCGGGCGGCCGGAGAGCTCCCAGGAATCGACGAATTGTCCACTGCTGGCAACTACTTCATCGAGATTGCCGAGCAGGGCGTCCACGACAAGGAGCGCGGAGGTGGCGAAATCACCGCGCTCGGCCAGCAACGGCAGATCACGCAGCTGTTCGGCCCAACGGCGGGAATCTCGGAGGTCGCCGACTCCGATACCGATATCGGCCGACTCGGACAACGCGTTGACGCGTTCGAGGGCGCTGGCGGGCGTCACCGGCAGGGCGGCCAGCAAGGCGACCCGCCGGCGGGTGGTCTCGGCGGCGGCGAAGACATCCCCGGCCCAGCATTGAGCCGCGGCGAGGGCGTCGAGCGCCGCGCTGCCGGCGAGCGGGTCGCCGGTGCGATCGGCCAATTCGACAGCCCGTTGTGCGAGCGAGATCGACACAGTGCCAAGCGTTTCCGGCAGATCGGTGCGTGCGGAATCGGTGGCTGTGATCGCCTCGGGCGCAACGGTTTCCGACTCGCCCTCGGCGAGCACGCCGCATTCGGCGAGGGCCACGGCGGCAAGTGCGGCCGGGTCCGCACCGGCGAGTTCGCGCGCCTCGGACAGCAGCGACGCGGCCTCGCCCGCCGCAACCGGCTGCGCGAACGTGTCGGACATGCGGTAGACGGTGATCGCGGCGGTGGCCAGATCCCGGGCTGACGCCGCGGAATCGCCTGCACCGCCGACGGTTTCGGCGGCGGCGCGATAGCGGCGATACATGTCCTCGCCGCGCATCCGGCAACCGGCCACCTCGGCGGCACGCCGCAACGCCGCAGCGGCGGCGACCGGGTCATCGGTCAGCGCCGCCGCCTGTTCGTAGCGTCGCTGGGATTCACCGATCAGATTTCGACGGAAAGCCAACTGCGCCAGGGAAATCGCCAGCTCATGTGCGTCGGCCCTGCGCTCGGGTAGCGCCGCCACCCAAGTCAGTGCCGCGCGCATATCGTCGGCGGCGGCATCGAACGCGCAGCGCCATTCGCGGGTGTTCGGCGCGGGGTCGGCGACCAGCTTGTCGGCGGTCGCCGTGCACCAATTGAGGTGGCGCGCAAGAACTTCGTCGAGTTCACCGGCGGTGGCCAGTTCTTCGCGTTCGTATTGGCGGATGGTCTCCAGTGCCCGGTACCGGGTGCCGCGCGCGGCGCGCACGACGGCGAGCAGGCTTTGTTCGGTGAGCCGAGCCAGCCCATCGGCGACCGCGATCGGATCCAATTCCGGCGATCCCGCCACCGTCATCGCGTCGACGGCGGTGAACGGCGCGACGAACACCGCAACCCGCCGCAGCACGCATCGGTCCTCGGCGGTCAGCAGCGCCTGACTCCAATCCAGCGTGGCCCGCACCGACTGATGCCGTTCGTCGGCGCGGCGGCCACCGACCAGCAGCCGCAACGGATCCGCGAGGCTAGCGCCGAGCCCGTCGAGTCCGAGGGTGGGCAACCGAGCGGCCGCGAGTTCGATGGCCAACGCCAACCCGTCGAGCCGTCCGCAGATCTCGTGTACCTGGTCCAGCTGCTCGGCGTCCACCGACCAGCCCAGTGCCGTGGCCCGATCCAGAAACAAGGCCACGGCGTCTTCGGCGTCGTCGCCGAGCGACAGCGGCGGCACCGGGTAGACCTGCTCGAACGGCACCATGAGCCGCGCCCGGCTGGTGGCCAGCACGGTCACGTTCGAGCTATGCGCGAGCAGGTGTTCGATGAACGGCACCACCCCGTCGAGCAGATGCTCACAGTTGTCGAGCACCAGCAGCACCCGACGCTCACCCAGCGCGGCCGATACCGAGTCGTCGAGACTGCGCCCCTGCTGCTCGCCGAGCCCCAGCGCCCGCGCCACCGCGGCCCCGGCCATCGCCGGGTCGGTCACCGGCACCAGGTCCACAAACCATGCGCCGCCGGTGAATTCACTGACAAGGTCCGCGGCGACAGCCAAGGCCAGCCGCGTCTTGCCGACTCCCCCGGGCCCCAGCGCGGTCACCTGCCGATGCGTCCGCACCGCCTCGCGCAACGCGGCGCGTTCCCGCTCGCGGCCGACGAACGAGGTCAGCGGCGAGGGCAGCACGGCGACCGCCGCGGCGCTGTCCGTCGCCTCCTCGAACTCGCTCGCCCGGCCGGCCAGCGCGCGCCGGTCCGCAACCCCGACCTTGCGCAGCAGCGAGGACACATGGGTCTCCACGGTGCGCACGGAAATGAACAGCTGCGCAGCGATTTCGGCATTGCTGCGATGCTGCCCCACCAGGGCGAGCACCTCGGCCTCACGGTCCGAGATCCCGGCGGCGGGCTTCGACTTCGACACACCCACATTCTCACGTACCGCCATTTCACACGCGCGAGGACACCTAGGTGGGTCTCTCAGTGGTGCGTTCCGTGGTCACCACGGATGTCACGCCGTCTCGCCGGACATAACGTAATTCCCATACCGACCAGCACAAACATCGGACATACAGGAGTGAACATGACCGCAGCCAAGGGCATCAAGACCGTGCTGCACCCCGTCTCCGATCTAGCCACGGCCACTGCCGTGTACACCGCCCTGCTCGGTGTGCCGCCGCAGATCGAAGGCACCTACTACGTCGGCTTCGACATCGACGGTCACCACATCGGCCTGGTGCCGGACGGTGGCCCGCAGGCCATCACCACCCCGGTCATCTACTGGGAGGTGCCCGATATCGAGACCAAACTCGCCGAACTGACCGCCGCCGGCGCGACGGTGAAGCAGGCGCTGCGCGATGTCGGCCAAGGCCGCCGGGTCGCCGAGGTCGCCGACCCCGACGGCAACGTCCTCGGTCTGCTCCAAGATCGCTGAAGCCCACCGAAACCAACCCGCAATCCCACGGAGGAAACAGCAATGACCACTCGCACCGCCCCCAAGAACAAGCCCACCGTCGGCTTCTCCGCCGAGGAACTCGCCGCCATGAAGGACCACGCCCAGGAGCTCGGGACCGCCGCCCGCCGCGGCGGGCGCGCCACCAGGGCCGACGGCACCGCAGACGTCCTCGCCAAGATCGCCGAAATGAACGACTCCGATCGCGCGCTGGCCGAACGCATCCACGCCATCGTCACCGAACACGCCCCGCACCTGACTCCCAAACTCTGGTATGGCATGCCCTCCTATGCCAAGGACGGCAAGATCGTCTGCTTCTTCAAATGCGCCGAGAAGTTCAAATCCCGCTACGCCACCCTCGGTTTCGAAGACAAAGCCACCCTCGACGAGGGCACCGTCTGGCCCACCTCCTTCGCCGTCACCGGCCTCACTCCCGCCGACGAACAGCTGATCGGCGCACTGGTCGCGAAAGCGGCGAGCTGAGCCACCGGACTTCGCCCGAGCCGCCTACGACAACCTTGCCCATAGCCCAAGCGCGAGCACGTGCACGCCGTCATCGCCACCCTGCGGGGCTGAAACCCGAGAAGTTCTATGGTCTGAGGATGGGCCTCGACGCTGGATACCAGGCGATTCCTTACGATCCGCTGCTGGAACGTGCGATGCACGATCGGGCGGCGGCCGAGGAGGCGATTGTGTTCTTCAGCAGGTTGGCAACCGAGGATCTGACCAATTCGCAATACCGGGACGATCCCGTCTGGCGGGAGCTGGCACCCGTCGCTCGGCAGATCGTGCGCGAGCGACCCGGCATCCTCGACCGAACCTTCTCGACGCGGGCGTGGGATGCCGTCTATTGGTTACTTGCGCCGAACCGTCGAGAGGGCGAAGGGCGGAATCCGGACGGGCTGGCCGAGATCACCGTAATCGGGGCCGAGCCGTTTGCCTCGGATGCGACTGCGGGACAAGGGATTACACTCCGATTCGTCCGTCCGACTACGGCGCGGATCGTAGCCGACTACGTGGAAAACAGTGTGGAGAGTGCGGCTCGGCTGTTCGACGCTGACGCGATGGTGGCGTCCGGCGTCTATAAAGGTCCGCAGGATCGCGAATACCTTCTTGATCTACTGGCCGAGTATGCAAAGTTGTATCGGCTTGCCGCCGACCTGGACGAATGCGTGCTGGTGACACTCGACTGAATCAAGTGATCGGGCGCGTGCCCCGCAGCACATCCCTTCACCTAGGCCGCCACACTTTTCGGGGCAGCCATTTTGGGGGCAGCGCTGGACGGCCGAACCTACACTCCCACACAGGAAGTCGCCCTCGCCCTGCAGCATCCCGCGCAGTTCGCCCCCGGCACCCGATTCCAATACGCCAACACCAACTACATCGTCGCGGGCCTGCTGATCGAGGCGGTGACCGGACACCGCTACACCGATGCGCTGCGCAACCGCATCCTCACTCCGCTGGACCTGTCGAACACCTACCTACCGGCCACCGGCGAAACCGGCCTGCGCGACCCGCATCTGACCGGCTACGACACCGTCGACGGCACCGTCACCGACCAGACGCTCATGGAGCCGTCGCTGCCCTGGGCCTCAGGCGCGATGATCAGCACCGGCGCCGACCTGAACCGGTTCTTCACGGCGCTGCTGGCCGGGCAGGTGGTGTCGCAGACCCTACTGCGGCAAATGCTCGACGGCAGCGACATGGGCAACGGTGACGGCATGTCCTACGGTCTCGGCGTCGGATACACCCAACTCCCTTGCGGCGCACAATATGTCGGCAATGTCGGTGGCGTCCACGGGTTCACTGGCATCACCGGTGCCACCGCAGCCGGGCGTGCGATCACCATCTCCTTCACCGGCACACCCACGACCGTGGACATCGGCAACTTGCTGGACCACGCCCTGTGCGGGTGACCATCCCGTGGATGTCTCGGCGGCGGACTCCGCTGGCTATAGGGGTTGGTACGACCGCTGCAGAAATGCGGTGCGCCCGAAACAGGCAACGCAGGATGATGATCCGATGCCCACCCTGCTCTCGTGTACGGATCCGCTCAACCAGCGCCGCACCGATCCTCATTTCGCCGCCGAGACAGCCGCCGCCCGCGCACTCGGCGCGGAAATCGGGCTGATCGACCACGACCTGCTGCTGGCCGGCGATCCCGCCGCGGCGGTGCGTTCCGTGCCACGCGATCGCGGACCGGCCTGGTATCGCGGCTGGATGATCCCCTCGACCGCGTGAAGCAGCTCGGCCCACGCTTCATCACCACAGACCTCGCCCTACGCACCGACGGTGTCTGGCGGGTGATCGAAGTCGGCGACGGCCAGGTCTCAGACCTTCCCACAGACATCGACCCCGACCTCATCGTCACCGCACTACTCGATGCTCCACACCCCAGCGGCCCGAATCAGTAGAACGGGCGGGCGCTGGGCTGCGGGATCGACGGTCAACCGCGCACGTGCAACCTGAAACCCTTGCGCCCCAAGGGGTCCAGCCCTTCCTGCAGGTCCAACGAGGGAATCTCGTAGTCACCCGCCGGAACGCAATGGGCTCGGTCGACGCCAGCGCCGGATGGCCGTCACGCTCGTCTGTGCGTACCGTCGTTGTTATCGTTGCAGGGTGACGAACATACGACAGGCGTGGTGGTGGCTGCTCCAGCAGCCCGACTAACCATGTCCGCGGGCTGTACGCAGCCCGTAGGTCACATCTGACGTGCACGAGGTTTCGTACGGCCCCTTGACCATCCAGGAGCCCTACGTTGAATACCTTCTCCGCCACCGTCGAACGCAGCGAAATGTTGCGTGCCGCGGTCACCGAGAACCCGCATCGGTACCGCATTCTCACCGGCGAACGCCCAACCGGCCCTTTGCATTTAGGCCACTACTTCGGCACCGTTTCCGAACGCGTGCGCCTGCACGAGCTGGGGGTGGACACGTTCGTCATCCTCGCCGACTATCAGGTCATCACCGACCGCGACGCGATCGGGAAGGTCCGCGAGAACGTCTACAGCGCCGTCCTGGACTATCTGGCCGCCGGTATCGACCCGAGCCGGGCGACCATCTTCACCCACTCTTCGGTCCCCGCCCTCAACCAACTGCTGCTGCCGTTCCTCAGCTTGGTGACCGAGGCCGAACTCCACCGCAATCCCACGGTCAAGGCGGAGCACGCGGCATCCGGACGCGCACTCAGCGGACTGCTGCTGACCTACCCGGTCCACCAGGCCGCAGACATCCTGTTCTGCAAGGGAAACTTGGTTCCCGTCGGGAAGGACAATCTGCCGCACGTCGAGTTGACCAGGGTGATCGCCCGGCGCTTCAACGAACGCTACGGCGATGTCTTCCCCGAACCGCAGGCCCTGCTCACCTCCGCACCCGAAGTTCCCGGTCTCGACGGCAGGAAGATGTCCAAGAGCTATGGGAACGCGATCGCACTGTCGATGACCGCAGACGAAACGACCGCTGTGATCCGCCGCGCCCCGACCGACTCGCAACGACTCATCACCTTCGATCCGGTCGACCGTCCCGGTGTCTCCGCGCTATTGACCACGGCCGCTCTGTGTTCCGGTGGCGATGAACGAGCGCTGGCCGATGACATCGGCGATGCCGGGGCGGGCACGTTGAAGAAGGTCACCGCCGACGCGGTCAACGATTTCCTCGCGCCACATCGCCGACGCCGTAGCGAATTCGCGCGTGATCCGGACTATGCACGCAGTGTTCTGGGGGATGGGAACCGCCGCGCCAACGAGATCGCAACCCGCACTCTCGACGAGGTGCACGCCGCGATGGGAACCGCATACTGAATGTCGACATCGTGGCGTCCGCTCCGACGTTCGGGTATGGATGGGTCAGCCGGACGCATCCGCAATCGCGAAGGAGCGGCGATGAAGTACGTGATCCTGATTCACTCCAACCCACAGCCCTGGGGACATCCGACGGGCGACTTTCTGCCCGAGTACCAGGCGATGCCGCAGGAAGAACGGGAGCGGATGACCGCCGATTTCGAGAAGTTGCTCGGCGAGATGCAGGAGAAGGGTGAGTTGGTGACGGGCGAGGCCCTCGGAGCGCCCGAGTCGTCGCGGCTGTACCGGTGGGCCGACGGGAAGCCGCTGGCGACCGATGGTCCGTATTCGGAGGCCAAGGAACATTTGGCCGGGTTCTTCTTGATCGATGTCGAAAGCCACACGCGCGCCGAGGAGATCGCCGCCCAGTTCGCCGGTCCTGGTGAGACCGTCGAACTGCGGCCGACGATGTGGCCGGGCGGCGACGACCAGTGAACAACCGGGTGGTGGAGGACATGTGGCGGCACGAGTCGCCGCACGTCCTCGCCGCCCTGCTGCGCAGGCACGGTGACCTCGGCGACTGCGAAGACGCGGCCCAGGAGGCCGCCGAGGCGGCGACGGTGCAGTGGTCGCGCGACGGAGTACCCGCGAATCCACGCGGCTGGCTCATCACCGTGGCGTCGCGACGACTGATCGACCGGCTCCGTGCCGACAGCGCGCGAGCCGGGCGCGAGGAGGCAGTGGCCGTCGCACAGCCGAGCGACGCGCACCTCGTACCGTCGGGGGAACCGGGCGACGACATGCTGCAGATGTTCGTACTGTGCTGCCATCCCAGCCTGAGCCGCTCCTCGCAGGTCGCGTTGACCCTGCACGCCGTCGGCGGCCTGGGCGTCAGTGAGATCGCCGCCGCCTACCTCGTGCCGCAACGCACCATGACGCAACGCCTCACCCGAGCCCGGTCGACCCTGCGATCGGCCGGTGCGGTGTTCGAACTCCCGAGCCGATCGGACCTGCCCACGCGCATCGCATCCGTCCTCGATGTGTGCCATCTACTGTTCACCGAGGGCCACACCCGTTCCGCCGGTGGCGTACTGGTAGACGGCAACCTCACCGACGAAGCGATCCGACTGACTCGCCAATTGCATTGCGCGATACCGGATCACGACGAGGTCGCGGGCGCACTGGCCCTCATGCTGCTCACCCACTCCCGGGCCGCGACCCGCACCGAGAACGGCAATCTGATCCCGCTGGCCCAGCAGAACCGTTCCCGGTGGGATCGTGACCTGATCGCGGAGGGCGTCGGCATCCTGGAGCGGGTCCTGCCCCGCGGCCATGTCGGCCGGTTCCAGTTGCAGGCGGCGATCGCCGCCGTGCACGCGGAGTCACCCACCTGGGAGAGCACCGACTGGCGGCAGATCAGCATCCTCTACGACCTGCTCGACCGCGTCGCACCAGGCCCGATCGTGACGCTCAACCGAGCAGTCGCCATCAGCATGGCCGTCGACCCGAAGCACGGTTTGGACCTGATAGCACCCCTGCTCGACAACCCGGCCATGCGCCGTCATCACCGGACGCACGCGGTACGTGCACATCTCCTGGAAATGATCGGCGACCAGGCCGGTGCCATCGAAAGCTACCGGCGCGCTGCGCAACTCACCGCGAGCGTCCCCGAACAGCGCTACCTCAATGATCGCGTCCGTCGCCTCAGCGACCCTGCCTAGCTACGGCCGCTCGAGCCACGCTACGAGGGCGATATGCCCGCGATCCGGTCGGCGGCAGCTTCCACGGAACCTCTCCGGAACCTACTGCCCCACAGTCGATCCGGCGCACACCCGCACGGAAGCGATCTCGAGCAGACCGTCGAGTTCAACCTTCCCGACGGTCTGTTTCGGGTCGACTCGAAGCCCGTCGCGGCGAGCGAGGTCGAGGATGCGTTCGGCCAGCGGCATGACCATGTGACGGCCCCAGCATCGTTCCGCCGCAGGGCCGAACGGCAGGTAACCGGGGTGACTCTCGGGGTCGAGGCCGTCCCAGCGCTCGGGACGGAATTCGTCCGGCGCTTCCCAGAGGCGGGGGTCGCGATGGCTGAGTAACGGCAGCAGCAGCAGGTCGTCTCCCCCGCCGATCCGTGCGTCGACGGCCGGATACTCAGAACCCTTGAGACGCAGGATATTCCAGGACGGCGGCAGCAACCGGAGGGTCTCGAGCAGAATGTTGCGATTCGAGGTTTCCGGATCCAACGGCGACGCCAGCCACATCGCGCTGGTGACCAGGGCCGCCACCGTGAAACACACCGGCGCCGCGACCCGGCGATAGAGGTACATGGCGTACCGGCGATCGCGAAAACCGTTGGCCTGGAACACCTGTGTCGCCAGCTTCGACAGCGGTCGTCGCTGTCCCGTCCGGCCGATCAGCGCGGCACCCGAGGTGACCGCCGACCAGGTCAGCTTCGGGGTCAACTCGAGCCTGCGGTCGACCAGCAGCCGGAATCGGAAATCTTCACCGCCGAAGACGAGATCGCGAACGTAATCGTGCGCGCGCTGCGGCCAGACGCCGACGAGCGGACCGTCGGCATCGAGCGGAGCCTTCAACGCCGAGCGCACGTCCGCGCTGACGGCCTGCATGAATGCGGCGGAATCGGCCCGGCTCACCAGCCGTCGACGCACGGGCTTGAAGGTCGGTCGTTCGTCGTGCCGCGCGGGCCTGGCGTCGAGCACCGCGTCCAGCAGATCAGCTCCGGCAATGCCGATAGTGTCGGGCTCGAGGCGGAAAAGGTCCTCGCCACGGTACTTTTCGAAAAGTTCGGCGATTCGCGGCGCAAACACAACGGTCCGAATATCTCCGGCACTGTGCCGTATGGACATGACGAACTCCCGGATGTCTGGACGGGACTCGCGCCCGCTACGGTAACCAGCGGGCGCGAGTGCAACAACTGCGGAGGAGCGTCAGATCCACCCGTACCAGGCGTACTTCTTCAGGCTCTTCTGCTGCTTCATCCGTTTGACCATACGTACGAGAGTCATGACTCCACCTCCGGTTGTGAGTGTGTCTGGTGAATGCACCTGGATCACAGGCACCCGTCGAGGGTAAGCGAAACATGTTGCGCGCAGATGCGTTTCGGAGAAGTTAGCGCAGAATGATGGGCCTGTGACGCACAAATTATGCGCCCTTGCGTACCGTGCAAAATGGTCAATCTTGCACACGCGACGAATAACGAAGGCGCATTATGAATCTCGCGGCCTCGACTCGGATCGAAGCGCTGGACGCCGACTTTCACGCCAATCCGCACCGGTACTACCACCGGTGGCGGGAGCAGGGACCGGTGCTGCGGGTCAGCGCGCCCTCGGGAGTGGTGAGCTGGCTGGTTGTCGGCTACGCCGAAGCCCGTGCCGCACTGCGGGATCCGCGACTACGCAAGAGCGCCGACGGCATCCAGGAGCTCTTCCGCCGAAAGCATCCGACGGCGCCGGCGAACGCGCCGCTGGCCAACCTCGATCACAACATGGCCAATAGTGACTCGCCCCAACACATCCGCCTGCGCAAGCTCGTCAACAAAGCCTTCACGCACCGAGCCATCGCCGAACTGCGGCCACACATCGAGGAGACCACCCAGTCACTGCTCGACGAGATGGCCGAGCACGACGAGATCGACCTGCTCGCGGCATTCGTTTTCCCGCTGCCGGTCCGAATGATCTGCGACATGCTCGGAGTGCCGCGCAGCGACGTGCCGGGATTTCAGCAGTGGGCCCGGAAGCTGTTCCAGGTCGTCGGCGACGAGCGCGCCGACGCTTTCCGCGAGTTACGCTCGTACCTAAGGGAATTGGTGGTGCAAAAAAGGGCTCACCCGGGTGCCGATCTGCTCTCCAAGCTGATACACGCCCGCGACAACGGCGACTCGCTCTCCGAAGTCGAACTGTTGGACATGGCCGTCATGCTGCTGGTGTCCGGGCACGGAACTACGGTAGATCTGTTGACGACCGGATCGCTCGCACTATTGCGCGATGACTCGCTCTCACATACGTTGCGCGCCAACCCTTCCGCGCTACCCGCTGCCGTCGACGAGTTCCTGCGGTTCGACGGCCCGATCCATTTCTCCACAATCCGCTACACCGCGGAACCGGTGCTGATCGGGGATACGGAAATCCCAGCGGGCGAATTCGTGCACATCGCCGTCGCCGCGGCGAACCACGACCCGGCAATCTTCCCGGAGCCGGACCGGCTCGATATCGGCCGCGATGCGGGCCAGCACCTCAGTTTCGGTCACGGAGCCCACTTCTGCGTAGGTGCCCCCTTGGCCCGAATGGAGGCAACAATCGCCTTCTCGGCCTTGCTCCAGCGTTTCCCGAATCTACGACTGGCTTGCGCCTACTCGGACCTGGCCTGGCACAACAACTTCGGCTTCGCCACCCTCATCGAACTGCCAGTCCGACTGGGGCGCACCGAGGTACCGAGCCACGCCGCCGACATCCCACCCGCCGAATCCATTCCCGAGGCATCAGCGCCCGAACGGTAACGCCACACCTGCCCAGGATCCGCACGCTCGTGCCGGATCCGGCGTCACGGCACCCGGTAACTGCAGGTGCGGTTTCGACTGTTCCTGCGCGAAGCGTGGCGAATTACGCCCGCAGGACCTACCGTGGCGGTACAGATCATCCATGCACGGGGGGACTTCATGGATCTCGGTTTCCATCTTTCCGATTTCGAAATCGACGGCGGCACTGCCGCTATCGCCGGTGAACTGGCCCGGGTCGGCGCCGCGGCAGAAGCATCGGGGGCGACCTGGCTGTCGTTCATGGACCATTACTTCCAGATCGAGTTGACCGGCCTGCCAGCGGAGTCCGCCATGCTGGAGGGATACACCACCCTCGGTTATCTCGCCGCGCACACCTCGACGATCGGCCTCGGCCTACTCGTCACGGGCGTGAGCTACCGACATCCCGGCCTGCTCGCCAAGATCGTGTCCACCCTCGATGTGCTGTCCGGCGGCCGGGCAATACTCGGCCTCGGCTGCGCCTGGTTCGAACGCGAGCATCGCGGGCTCGGCGTGCCCTTCCCGCCGGTCGCGGAACGGTTCGAGCGACTGGAAGAGACAGTGCGCATTTGCGCGCAGATGTGGGACCCGCAGAGCAACAAGCCATTTCGAGGCAAGCACTATCAACTGGCCGAAACCCTCTGCTCACCACAGCCGATCAACCGACCCAAGGTCCTCATCGCCGGTGGCGGAGAGCGTAAGACGCTACGACTGGTCGCCCAGTACGGCGACGCCTGCAACCTCGTCGGCTCGTCTCCCGAGGACGTTGCGCACAAACTCGACATCCTGCGCCGCCATTGCGACGACGTCGGCAGGGACTACAACGAAATACGCACAACAATCGTCGCCAGCAACCCGCGCCCGACACCCGCCACCCGCGACGAATTCGTCCACGGGATGGCCGATTACGCGAAACTCGGCGTCCACGAGGTCCTGGTCATCCCGATGGGCGGCGCACCAGCGGCCTGGATCGACGGCATGGCACCAGCCGTCCCGCAGCTCGCCGAACTCGGGTAGCGCCCTATGTCGAAGCGGCGGATCCCGGCAATCCCCATCGCCATCAGGCAAGATGCCTCGCGAGATCGGTCGCGCCATGATCGCCGTCGCAGCGTCCGGATCCGACACTCGTGTCCGCACGCCCCGAGAGATCACCGCACGAGCTACGCCTTCGTGACCACCGGGGGCGTCTACTCGTGCTGCACTCCCTAGCGCAGGCCGTCCGCGCTGCGCGCATACTGCCCGGGCGTCGTGCCCAGAATGCGTTTGAAGTGCCGGATCAGGTGCGGCTGGTCATGAAAACCGGTGGCGGCGGCCACCTCTCGCGCGGGCATGCCGCCGAGCAACAGCGGGCGGGCATGATCGACCCGGCGGGAGATCAGATACTGGTGCGGTGGCATGCCGAACTCGCGGCTGAACGCCCGAATGAGGTGGGTGGGGTCCGCGTGCAGGACGGCCGCGGCCTCGGTGAGCGAAACACCTTCGGCGGTACGGGAATCGAGCAGTTCGCGCAGTCGGTGCGCCAATCCGGGATCGGCGCGCCGGGCCGGCGGATCGGTGCCGCGCAGCAGGTCGCCGAGCCGGTCATGGATCAGCGCGAGGCGACTGGCTGCCTCTAGTTCGTCGCCGACGTGGCCGAGTACCGTGTGCAACTCGCGGACGCGACGGTGCAGCAGTGGGTCGGTAAAGGTAGGGCTGTCGACGGCCCTACCGATCATCGCCTCGGACAGATGGGCATCGTCGAGGTACAGCACCCGCTTGCGGAATCCGTGCGCGGTCGCGGCCTGGCCGTTGTGCGGAACGTGCGGCGGCAGCAGCGAGACCACCGAGCCGAGGACTCCGTGTTCGTGCCGGTCGAGGTCGTAGCGGACCGCACCGTCGTCGACGATCAGCAGCGTCCAGGAATCGTGGGCGTGCATCGGATAGACGTGTCCGATGAAACGGGCATGAAAGACCTCGACGATGCCCGGCACCCGCGGCTGCCAGGCCCTGACCTGCTCGACCGCGCCGCCAACCATGCCAGGATCGTACAAGCCGCGGCGGGCCGGTCGGCGGCAGAGTCATCGGCATGGAGAACCTACGATTCGACACCAAGATCGCCGTACTGCTGCGCGAGGACCTCCCGACCTGGCAGCGGCTGAACGTGACGGCCTTTCTGGTCAGCGGCCTCGGCACGGCAGAACCGGGGGTGATCGGCGAGCCATACGAGGACGCGGACGCGACAAGCTACCTCCCGATGTTCCGGCAGCCGGTGCTCGTCTTCGAGGGCGACAAGGAGGTACTGCAAAGCGCGCACAGCAAGGCAGGGACGCGGGGACTGCGGACAGCGATCTTCACCTCTGACCTGTTCACCACCGGAAACGACCACGACAATCGGGCCGCGGTGCGGGCGGTCGGCGCGGCCGACCTGGATCTCGTCGGCCTCACCGTATACGGGCCGCGCAACGTCGTCGACAAGATACTCAAAGGTGCGCGAATGCATCCGTGAACCCGAATGCCGTGACTCGGCATCGTTCAGGTGGATGATTTCTTCGTATCAGCTGCTCCCACAACCACTGTGAAATCCCACGACCATCGCCATGTCCAAGACCATCGCCACGGCCACCGCCACAACGAGCTGTCTGTCTTCGACAGTGTCGGGTCGGCGGCGCGCGGCGCAACGCCACCCGCCACTACGGCCGCAACGATAGCGCTGACCAGCACCGTTGCCAGCATCGAAGAAAGTCTGTTCCAACGAACAGCTGGCAAGGAAATCGATTCTCTGCGCGACATGAGCGCATCCCCCCGGGCTATTGCAATGTGTTTACAACCGCCCCCATCTTCTCAGAGATACAAGAGGTTTCGTCAGCAGATTGCGCGCTACGCCCGGATCCGCCGACAAATTTCGAAGTACGCCGTCGGTCTCGACTAGCGAGTCTTATTCTCCCGCCGAGCTTTACGCTTGGCCCGCGCCATCCGCAGCAGATAGATCGGAGTCGGCGGCACCCAGCCCAGCTGCATCGCCTGCCCGAGATCGTCCCGATTCGCCCAGTGCTCGATCACCTTGCCATCCACGATCCGCAACCAATGCGACTGCGTGACAGCGAAAGTCTTGCCGGTCGGCGGAAACACCTGATCCACCTGCCCATCCTCGGCATACGCCACGAACGGCCCGACATGACGCCCGTGCATGGTGGTGTGCAGCGCCACCAGTTCGCCGTCCACCACGGCAGCCTCGATGGTGTGGTGCAGATCCGCGTACGCAGCGCGCAGCCACAGCGCTGTCGCGTAATACGCGGCGGGTCCGCGACCGCGGGCGGCAGGCGGCTCGGCTTTGGCCTCCCGGTTGGTCGCCGCCGGGTGGATTATCGCGTCGAAATCGGCGAGCTCACCGGCGGCCATGATCTCCACCGAGCGGATGGCCACAGCGCGCGCGGTATCGGCCGCGGTCAGGAAAGTGCTGTCCATGAGGACCTCGCAATCGCATGCAGGCAACATGTCTCCACTATCTATCGCCTGCGACGAACAATTCGTTTAATGCGAGTTGGTCGATCGCCAGAGACCCGGTGTGTGCGCAGCGCCCGCCAACGGGGGAGTTCCGGTCGTGCGAACAGGGGTGAAACGGACGGGCAGGGACGTGATTCCGCGTAGAAAGGGTGACGGACATCGGACCAGGTTCGCCGCGGGCACGGCAAGATCGAGATCGGGCAGCCGGTCCAGGAGCACTTCGATGCCGGTCTGCGCAATGATCTCGGCGATCTGCTGCGCCGCGAACGGGCACCGGTACTCCCCGTGACCAAAAGCGAAGTGTGCGCTGTTTCCGGTGTCGATGGCCGTGCAGTTCTCGGTGGGCTGCCTGTCGACGTGTGGGTCGGCATTGGCGGCGGCCAATCCGAGCAGCAGCAGGTCGCCTGCTCGGATGTCCTTATCGCCCAGCCTGGTGTCGCTGGCTGCCCAGCGACCCGGGAAGATTTGGATCGGCGGGTCTTCCCACAGCACCTCGTTCATCGCGTGCGCCACACTGTGCCGTCCGCCGCCGAGTGCCCCGGCAAATCGATCGTCGGTGCGCATCAGCCGTACCGAGTTCCCGATCCAGTCGACGGTCGGCAGATACCCCGCAGCGATGACCGCCAGCAAATCCAGCGCATATTCAGCATCGGTGAACGGCTCGGGACGGGACAGCATCCGCGACACCAGATCGGCACCGGGCCTGGCTCTTTTGGCAGCGAGCAACTGCTGCATCCGCTTGGCGAGGCGCGGATATACCGACCCCGCGTCGGGGCCGCCGCCGGTCAGCGCCTTCAACATCCCGATGAACTGCGACCCATCCTCCTCGGCGAAGCCGAAGATCCAGGCCAGCGCCGACATCGGCAGTGGTTCGGCGAAGTCGGCGACGAGATCGGCTGTGCCCCTTCCGCAGAAGGTATCGATGAGGTGATCGGCCAGGTGCTCACAGGTGCGCCGCAAGGCGACGAGGTCGACCGACTCCAGCGCGGGCTCCACCATCGCCACATGACTGCGATGAATCGCGCCCACGGTAGACGTAATCGACGGATTCGGCTGGTCGATCATCGGAAGCAGTGGCCACCCCGCGGGGATGTTCGCCCGCTGGTTCCACAGTCTGCTGTCCCGCGGAAACAATACGGGATCGCCGGTGACCTGATGCAATTCGAGGTAGCCGATGACCAGCCACGCCGGAACACCGCCTGGCAGTTCGACGGCGACCACCGGCCCGTGCTCGTGGCGCATCGTCCGATAGAGCTCGTGGGGGTCGGCGCGGAAACCGTTGTCGCTCAATGGCACCAGTGTCGACTCCGGGCGAAACGGGCAACCGCTGGGTTCGGTGCTGTCATCAGCCAGCGGCGACCGGTGCTGCGTGGCGGCATCGCGTTGGACCGGCAGCGAGTTATAGGTTGCGGAGTCCACTGGGCACCTCCTCGGCTGTAGTGGCGGGCGGTGAATTCCACAGTGCGTCAAGCATTCTCGGGGCAGCATGCGGATGGCGCAGGGTAATCTTGTTCGCGCCCATCGCTTGTTCGATCATTGGGACACCTCCCCGTTTCCGGTGTGGGGCGGGGACCCAGCGTAGTCGCCGTTCACGGCGGAAGACGAAGGGGCACTGTCGGTTTCGGGACCGACCGGCACGCGCGCGCGAGGGGCCCAAGCCCCATGGATCGACATACCATCCGGGGATACGGGCCGGAGCCCGACCAGCGTGCGGTCCCGCCGTTGCGGCGGCCTCGAATCGGTGACGTCGGGTGCGTCTTCCTGCGCAGTCGCGTAGGGCCGGATGACCGGCGCCAGCGACTCTCGTGCGGTGGCCGCGGGAATCGACCCGGGCGAGCGATTGACCGGGGTGGTCAGCTCCCGCGGCACCAGCACAACCGCTGCCGTCCCACCGATGGCGGAGGGGCGGAACGACACGGTGAGTCCGTGCTTGCGCACCAGCGATCCCACCACCGCAAGACCGAGCCGGGTGCCGATCAAGGAGAAAGGATCCGAGGTGGGACCGTGCCTGCCGTCCCCCAGGTCCGAACCTGATACGAGCAGCTCGGCCCGCCGCAGCGCCGATTCGCTCATGACCAATCCACTGTCCTCGATAGTGATCACCAGCCCGGCGGGAATCTCGGCCGTATACACCTGGACCTCGGTGGTGGGCGGGGAGAAGTTGCAGGCATTGTCGAGAAGTTCGGCGACGGTGTGCATCACGCCCTCCGCCGCGTGCCCGGCGATCGCGATATCGATCGCGACCCGCAGCCGAACCCGCTGATAACCCGCCACGCGCCCCATGGCGCCACGCACGATCGACTCGACGGAAATCGGGTTGGGCCACCGCCGCCCTGACCGACCCCCGCTCAGCACGGCGAGACTGTCGGCGAGCCTGCCCGCCTGCGCGGAGCGATGATCCAGCAGAAACAGGTCGGCAAGCATGCTCGAATCGTCGTGCCGGTCCTCCATCGCGCGCAGCTCCGCCAGCATGCCGGTGGTCATCGCCTGCATCCGGCCTGCCGCGACCGCGAATGCCGCCATTGCCGCACTTCGGCGGCCCTCACTATCCGCCGCCTCCCGCGCCCACCCGGCCGCAGCCGCGTTCGCGGCCTCGATTCGGACGGCCGCATCGGTGGCCGACGATGCGCTGGCCTGCCGGTAGTGCACAGCCGCGGCCACCGCGACGCACAACACTATCGAGACCATGGTGGCGCCCAGCGCGAGCGGGACCCGGAATGTCGCCGGCGCACTGGACACGGCGGCCACGACGACAACCATGCTCACGAGAGCGCACACCAACACCGCCGGATACAGCGCGCGGGCAGTCCTGGCGGCGTACTCCTCGAACCCGCCGTTCGACGACTTCAACATCTGTGACAAGTTTTGCATTTCTGCACCGCTCTCCCAGGGGCGCATGCGGAGCATCCTGGATAACGGAAAACCACATGCAATGTAATTTGCCTGATCGTAGCTGCCTAATTAAAGAACAATGTCCAAAATGGGACAATAGCTATTGTCTATGAATTTGGCCACACCGCTCACAGTGCCGCCGTGACGGCGTGATATGCGCCCCAACAGGGGAAATACTTCGATCTCCGTCATGTTATCGCACGCTGACGAGCGCTTCACATGGATCTACTGGTCCGATTCGCCGCCAGTTAACGATTCATCCATCAGATCAAAGTTGGACAACTGACCGAAATTCCGAATCGCCGATAAGGCAAGAGGTGAGGCATTTAAATTTGGTAAAGAAAATCCCCTGCGGATAATTTCTCCAAGATTTCGATTGACGTGCCGGGCGTCAGCAGGTAGGGACCGCGTCCGCCGAAGCGATCTCGCCGGTGCCGGCCACCAACTCGATCAATGCACTTGGGTGGTTCTGCTGAGCTCCCGGCAGACAGGGTCGAAAACCGCTGCGCTCTACTGCTCGTGGCCGCCGATCCACTCGACCCAGCGGTCCTGCTGCTTTTTGGCCTCCTCCTGCTCACGGACCCAGGCCCAATAGTGGTCGAAGTACCGGAGGATCGCCGTGTGGGTGCTGGTGGCCGCGTTCAGTTCCTCCTGGTATCGGTCGGCGTGATGCGCGTTGAGCGAACTGTAGATCGCGACCGACTCCCGGATGGCGGAGTGCACGTTCCCGACACGTCCGGTCAGCATGCCGACGTGTGCGATTTGATGCAGCGTCGCGGCCACACGAGCCAGATGGTCAGGATTCATTTCGCGCTCGGACAGGTTCCGGTAGGCGGCGAGGGCCTCGTTGAACGGGGCCATGGCCGCGAGCGGATCGCCCGACTGCACCGCCCACATCCCCTGGTATTCCGCAGCGCGGGCGAAGCCGAGTTGATGCGTGTACGGATCGGCCTTGCTGAGATATCGATAGAGCGAAAGGGATTGGCCTGCCGCGGCTTGCGCATCCTGAAACTGCTCGTCCGCCGCATGGCCGAGGGCCAGCTGTAGCCAGGCGTCGGCCAGATTCGGCAGGTAGGCGTCCGGCCGGTCGGCGACCAGCTGCTGGTAAAGCCCAACAGCCTCGTCGCAGAGCGCCACCGAATCCGCAATACGTTGCTTCGCAAATAAATTCGTGCCGTGCACCAGTAGCGCGTCGGCGAGTACGGCCGAGTCGATACCGGTGTATCCCGCCGCGAGCTGCCAACAAAGTTCGACGGCTTCCGCGCTCGCCGTTACCGCTTCCTCTTCATCGGTGGAATCGGCTGCGCGCCTGCCGATATTGGCCAGCGCCGCGACCAGGCCGAGCAGGTGTACGGCATCGTTTTCGACCAGGCGGCGATACAGCGTCACCGTCTCCCGGAGCATCGGCAGGCCCTCGGCGTCACGGCCGAGCCCCACCAGCACGGCGTCGTGTATCTCGAGCGCACCGGCATACGGTAGCCGGTAGGACACGTCCGATTCGGCCAAGCCACGATAGATCCGCTCCGCCTCGCCGGCGAGCGGCTCGGCCTGCTCCATCCGCCCTGCCTGCGAAAGCCGCATCGCGACCGTCGCCAGACAGGCCGCCAGCGCGGGCGACTCGGCCTCCGGCCCGGTCGTCTGGAACTCGCGTCGCAGACTCAGCGCCTCCTCGGCCGCGAGCAGCGCCTCGGCCGAACGCTGCTGATCCGCCAGCAGATCGCCGAGCAGCTGCAACACCTCCGCGAGGGCGGATCGGTGCTGCACCGCACCCGATCCGACCAACGTACGCAGCCCCTGTACCGCCTGCTCGGCCGGTTCCACCGCATCCCCGCGCCGGTCCATATCCAGCAGCAGTCCCACCATCTGCCGGCAGACGGTGATCGAAGCCTCTTGGTAGACAGTCGGTTTGCGCTGGACCAGCACCTCCATGATCAGCATCGCCTCGCGCAGGCCCGTGAGCGCCTCGTCGGTCTGCCCAAGCCGGGCCAGCTGAGCGCTGAGCAGGCGCAGTGATTCGGCCAGGTCGCCCAGGTGGTCATAAGGTTTGGAGTGCACCAGATCCCGGCGCAACGCCACCGCTTCCTCGATCGCGGTCAGCGCCTCGGTATCGCGTCCCATGATCGACAGCTGATAGCCGAGATTGTGCAACGACGAGGCCAGCCCGGGCAGCAGGACATGCTGATCCACACTTTCCCGGACCAGCGCGCGGCCGACCTCGACGGCGGTCTCGGTCATGGTCAGCGCCGTGCGGGTATCGCCCTCGGTCGCCAGCCAGGTGCCATAGTTGTTGGCCAGCACCGCGATATCGTCCAGATGATCGTGCCGATCGCGGGAGGACAGGCCAAGGTACTGCGCCATCGCCTCGCGGGCGTTACCGACCGCGTCGCCGGTGAGACCGAGCCGGAATTCGGCAATACTCAGCTGGATCAGTGCCGCCGCGAGTTCGGCGGGATCGACGGCCACCCTGCTCCGCAGGAGGCGGGTGGATTCGGTGGCGGCGGCGCGGGCGGCCGAGTACGAACCGGCGTCGTTGAGCCGTTGCGCGTGGATGCGGTGAATCCGGGCCTGCCGCGCCGGATCCTGCTCCGCGGCAAGCCGATCCGGATAGGCCTTGGTGGAGATGAGCGCGACCGTCAGGGCGATGTCCAGCTCGCGGCAGTGCTGGGGATAGCAGGATTCCATGGCTGCCAGAACCGTCAGGTCGATGCCGTCCAACCTGACGAAGCGCTCGACCGCGGCATCGCCCGCGGCGATCAGCGCCTGTGGGTGGTTACGCACCACGGGGAACAGTATCTCCGCGGCGACGTGCGGCCACCGGCGCGCGGTCTCCACCAGGTTCGTCATCACCTGCGGGGTCCACCAG
Organism: Nocardia sp. NPDC046473; assembly: GCF_040645995.1. Taxonomy (NCBI): domain Bacteria; kingdom Bacillati; phylum Actinomycetota; class Actinomycetes; order Mycobacteriales; family Nocardiaceae; genus Nocardia; species Nocardia sp. NPDC046473. The sequence continues at coordinate 148,143 of NZ_JBEYZJ010000005.1, read as the reverse complement.
GCCACCGGCGTCGCCTGTTCGGTCGCGGTGTCGAGCAACCGCTGCACCGCCGCACCGGTCCAGGGGTCCGGCAGGATCATGTCCTGCGCCCCGTGAGGTGCCCGGCCCGGGATGGAGAGTGCGACGAAGTCCTCGCCGAGGCGGTCCGGATGCAGTCCCTCCAATACCGTGTGCGGGTCTTCCGACGGGTAGCAGCGCGAATGGTCGTCCATCAGCTCGTGCGCCCGATCCGAGGTGGACACCAGCCCAACGTGCCGAAGAATGCCGTCGGCCGGATGCGGCGTTACCGGACCGATCAGGGTGGCCAGCCAGACCACCCGGTGCATCACCTCGGGGCGCGCGGTGATGTGCCCGATCTCGAACAGCCGGGTCCAGTGCGTCTGTTCGCGGCGCAACAGATAGCCGGACAGTGCGGCCTGGTCACCAGGCAGATCGGCACCGTGCAACTGGCTGTCGACGGTGACGAGGGCGGCGAGATGCAGGGAAAGCACCGACGTGAACCCGGGTTGCGCCAGATCGATCTCCGCAGGTGGAATCACGGGCCGGTCGCCGTTGACGCCCATCGCGGCGGCGAAAGCCGCTGCCGCCGAACTGAAGACGGTGGCCCGGTCGAGCTGTGTGCCCAGCGGCGTCAGCTCGATGGTGTCGGCAGCGATATCGAATCCGCCCTCCAGATCGTGGGCGAGGGTGGGCCACCAGTGGGTCGCCGAACGGGCCACCATGAGCACCCTTATCGAAATACCACGCTCCAGCGCGAGCACGTGCAGCTGGGCTACCAGCCTGCGCAGATGGGTCAGCAGCCACCGGTCGGCGTAGTCGACCAGCACGAGAACGCCGCTGCTGCCACCGAGTTCGACCGGATCCTGCGGGATATCGGAATCGGGCGCGTACAGCGCCCGCCACACCGCCCAGCCCGCGCGGGCGGATTGGGCGGCGTAGTGCGTCATCAGTCTGGTCTTGCCCTGCCCGCCACCGGCGTGGATCAGCCGGACCCCGAGTTGATCGGGCTGGCTCATCCATTCGTCGAGTCTGGCGATCTCATCGTGCCTGCCGATAAACGGCACCGCCTCGTACCTGGAGTGCAGCAGCCGGGCGGGCTGGGCCCGTGCACGCTCCTTCGACACGGTCGCCGTGGCGGTAGGCAGATTCTCGATCCGGTAGTGCTGCTGCTGGTTTCCGGAGATCGTGACATTGCCGGAGCCGGCGATCTGGATCACGTCGCGGAAGACGACGGTGTTGCTGATCGACTGTCCCTTGACGGACCGTCGCCACGGAAACTTCACCGGTCCGCGTCTAGCTCGTCCGCGTCATGGATCTGGTCCACCGGCCCGGCGATCCGGCTGTGCGAAACCGATTGACCTTGTGGCGGATTCACCGTGGAAGGAGCCGGAACGGCACCGGGCGCGGCGGCGGGACTCCCCCCGGTACGGCGCAACGTGACCTTGCCGCGCACCCGGCCCGCCTGGAGCACCCCGCCACCGACCGCAGAGTCGCTGACTCCCTGAGTGATATCGCCGGCGCTCGCCCGCCGGGTCAGCACCACGCCGTACACGGCAGCGACAACCCCGGCGGCGGCGAGGAAGAAACTGAGCACACTCGCCAGCTTGTCGGCCTTGTCCAGCCCGACCGCGACGAACAGCCAGATACTGCATCCGAGACCGATCAGACCAGCAAGACCGATCGCCCACCCCAGGAATCGTTGGATCACACCGCCATTATCGGCGCGACCGTCCGCCGACACACCGGTAATTTCGGCAGGGAGGTAACGCCCTGGGCCGGCCGGCTTTCAGCACCTCCCCGAAACCCGAGATCTCTGCCGGGACGCGCGATTTGATTCCGCCGAAACACTCACTGACAGAAGAAATCCCGTGCGGTTGATAGTACCTTCGGCTCAGCCAGTAGGGTCGGAGGCATGTCGACGACGCCCGACTCCTTCCCCCGTCTGAGCGCTCGCACCCAGCGATTTACGCTCGGCGCACCGCGTGCTTTCACCGTGGCATCCGACGGCGCACGCGTCGCATTCCTGCGCTCTACCTCCGGTACAGACCGGGCGAGTTCCCTGTGGGTTCTCGATCTGGCGCTGGGCGAGGAGCGTGTGGCGGCCGATCCGCGCGTCCTGCTGGGCAGCGCGACCGAGGACCTGCCACCCGAAGAGCTCGCGCGTCGCGAACGCAGCCGCGAGGGCGGTGCAGGCATCGTCGGCTATGCCACCGACACGGCCGTGGAGATGGCGGCCTTCGCCTTGTCGGGCCGGTTGTTCGTGGCCGACCTGAAGGGCGGCACGACACGTGAACTCCCTGCCGCCGGATCGGCGATCGACCCGCGCCCATCCCCGGACGGTCGGCACGTCGCCTATGCCGCGCACGGTGCGTTGCGGGTCGTGAGCGTCGAGGGCAAGGATGAGCGGGCGCTCGCCGAGCCGGAGTCGGCCAACGTCACCTACGGTCTCGCCGAGTTCATTGCGGCGGAGGAGATGAGCCGCTACCGGGGATTCTGGTGGTCGCCGGACTCGCAGCACCTGTTGGTCGCCCGCGTGGATGACACGCCGGTACAGCGCTGGTGGATCGCCGACCCGGCCCGACCCGCGGATGACCCACGACAGGTCGCCTATCCGGCGGCCGGAACCAACAACGCGGACGTACAGCTGTTCGTGATCGGCCTGGATGGAGTGCGCACGGAGGTCGCTTGGGACCGGGCGCGTTATCCGTATCTCGCGCAGGTGCATTGGTCAGATGCCGGTGCTCCGCTGCTGCTCGTACAGGCGCGCGATCAGCGCAGTCAGCTGTACTTGGCGGTGTCCCCGGAGACCGGCGCGACTCAGACCGTGCACACCGACGAAGATCCGGTGTGGCTCGATCTTTTCCCCGGCGTGCCCTGCTGGAACCCGTCGGGACAGCTCGTACGAGTCGCCGACGAGGGCGACGCACGGGTCCTCGCGGTCGGTGAACGCGCGCTGACCGGCCCACAGTTGCACGTCCGCGCGGTACTCGACGTCGGGCCGGACGACGTGCTGATCACCGCGTCCGCGGGCGCCGAGGCCGACGCGCCGGAAACCGGCGAGGTTCACGTCTATCGCGTCAACGAGCTTGGCCTGGAACGTGTTTCGCACCAGCCGGGCGTGCACTCGGCGGTGCGCGCCGGGAGCATCACCGTGCTGACATCTGCCACACTCGACCGGCCGGGCGCCGACATACAGGTGCTTCGCGACGGAACGCAGGTGGCGACGATTGCCACGTATGCGGCAGATCCCGGCTTGTCCCCGCGGGTGACCCTGACCGAGGCAGGCAAACGGCGCATCCCCTGCGCCGTCCTACTCCCCCGTGATTACGACGGCTCGACCCCGCTCCCGGTCCTCCTGGATCCCTACGGCGGACCACACGGCCCGCGGGTGCTCGCCGCACACAATCCGCATCTCACCTCGCAATGGTTCGCCGACCAGGGTTTCGCCGTCGTGGTCGCCGACGGCCGCGGCACTCCCGGCCGCTCCCCCGCCTGGGAGAAAGAGATCCGCGACGACCTCGCCGCAGTCGTGCTCGAGGACCAGGTGGACGCGCTGCAGGCGCTCGCCGACGATTTCCCCCTCGACCTGAACCGAGTCGCCATCCGCGGCTGGTCCTTCGGCGGTTACCTGGCGGCGCTCGCGGCACTGCGCCGCCCGGACGTATTCCACGCAGCCGTAGTAGGTGCGCCGGTCATCGATCTGCGCCTGTACGACACCCACTACATGGAGCGCTACCTCGGCCACCCGGACGAGCAGCCGGAAATCTATCGGCGCAACTCACTCATCGATGACGCAGGCCTGGTCGACGCAGCCGAACCACACCGCCCAATGATGATCATCCACGGCTTCGCAGACGACAACGTTGTGGTCGCCCACTCCCTCCGCCTGTCCTCGTCCCTACTGGCCGCCGGCCGCCCACACGAAGTACTCCCCCTGTCCGGCGTCACCCACATGACCCCCCAGGAGTCGGTCGCCGAAAACCTGCTCCTCCTCCAACTCGAATTCCTGCGCCGCTCACTCCGCTGACCGGCCGAACCTATTTCAGAAACCGCAAATAGAACGCCGCGAACACCAACACGATTCCGACGTTCACCATCAGCCGCGCCCAAAACTGATGCCTGAAGAACAGGACATCCACGCCAACCACAACAGCCACCAGCGCGAGCACATACAACACCACGACGGCCTGTTTTCCCATCCCCCCTTTCTACTCCGATAGGTCCCGCTCTCCCCGGCGGTCGCTCAAAAGATTCCGGGGATGGTCAGGCGGCCAAGGCTCGGGTGGCCGGGACGACGTCACCGATCCAGCGACGGAGCTGGGTGTCGTCGGCGGATTCCGGCCAGTACACGAAGGTGTCGAAGCCAGTGTCCACGGCGAGGTCGGCCAGAATGCGCGCCCAGCCCGCGGCGTCGGTGCGAATCGGTTCCTCGCCGCGCAGCGTCACCGGGCCGGGCGCGTCGGTGATGGTGCCGACGAGTTGCGCCATCCGGGTGATGTCGGCCGGTTTACGTCCCGCATCGATCGCGGCGGCCGAGATAATGTCCTGTGTCGCTTGCCATTTCTCGTACGGCAGGTAGTGCGGGATGGGCGCGGCCCACCCGTCGGCGATCCGCCCGGTGAGGGCGTTGGCCTTCGGACCGACGCTGCCGAACCAGATCCCGACCGGATGCGCGGGTGCGGGCCCGGCCTGCACGCCGTGCACGGTGTAGTGCGTGCCGTGGACTTTCGCCTTCGTCCCCGGCAACCACATGGCCCGGATGATCGCGGTGGCCTCCTCGAGCGCCTGCAACGCTTCGGGATTCGACCGCACCGGGCCGCCCATCGCGCCGATCGCGGGCCAGAACGCGCCCGCTCCCAACGCGAGCTCGAATCGCCCGCCGCTGAGCAGATCCAAGGTCGCGGCCTGCTTCCCGAGCATCGCGGGTCCGCGCAACGGCAGGCTGGCGACATCCGGAAACACCCGCAGCCGTTCGGTTTCCGCCAACACCGTCGCGATAACCGCGAACGTATCCGCCAACCCACCCGAGTATGGATGATCCTGAATGCCGAGCAGCTCCAGCCCTTCCCGGTCCGCCACCTTCGCCATCGCACGCAGCTGCGGCAACTCGGTCGCCGTCGGCGCCACCTGAATCCCGAATCGTAAGTTCACACCGAGATCATGCCAGCCGCGTCAGCGGGCCCTCGGGCTCTACCGGAACATACTTCGACGACGCCGGTCCCTAACATCCCTGCTCTGGACGTAGCTCCGCGGGGAGCTCTTTCCCGTCATGGCGGATCGTGCGTTCGCCGATGCTGCCGTCGTGATAGTCGCGGCGGACGTACTGGCACCCGCAGGCGTATCGGTCGATCCGAACGATCATCCCGAATCCGTCGGAATCCTCGACATGATCGTCATCGACCAGCCTGCCGCACGGTGCGCGACACTGTGTCCGATGGGTTGATTCGACGCTCATTTCCGGCGCTCCTCCGTTGAATTGGGTAATCTTCCGGGCCCTGGCAGACAAATCAGCGATCACAACCTGCGCAGCCTTCTGAGTATGCGCAGGAACGGAATGGATGCGGCGAGTCCTCGTTTGATATCAGGATGGAATGTGCTGAGATCTACCAGCACGGCGTACCGGAGACCGTTGTCGCGTAATTCGGCGATACGTTCCTCGACTTCGGCAGGGGTTCCGGTGACGCAGTAATCCCGAACCAACGACCCCGGCACCTTCTCGGCATACGAAAGGACGGTGTCCTCGTCCAGCAGTTGCGGAAGCAGATCCTGGATACCGGTGAAATTCGACCCCATTGGATGTTCGACGCCGTGCCGCGCCCACATATCGGCCGATATGCACAGGCCGAACGCCCGCGCACCCACCGATTCGACCGTCTCGTCGATATGGGCCCGAGTCAATCCGGTGATCACGAAGATCATCGCCGCCGGTGTTACCGACATCGGATCTCGGCCCGCGTCGGACGCCGCGGTCCGCATTTGCGCCAAACTACTCCGGTATTCGGGCACGGGTTGCGGATAGGCGGGGAACCAGGCGTCCGCATATCGCCCCGCCAAACGCAGCATGCGCGGGCCATGCGCCCCTATCCAGATTTCCGGTCTGGTGCCACGGTACGGCGGAATCTCGAAGATCGCGTCGTGCAGCGGGAAGTACTCGGAATCTCGGGTAACCGGGCGGCCATTGGACTCCCACAGCAGCCGAATCGTCGCGAGGGCTTCCTCGAATCTGGCCACCGGCGCGTGCCACGGAACCCCGTACGGCTCATTGTTCTCTCGCTCCCCCGGTCCGATACCGAGGATCGCGCGTCCCCGGCTCAACAGGTGCAGGGTGGCGGCCGCTTGAGCCGTGACCGCGGGGTTTCGGCGTCCGGCGTCGGTGACGCCGACACCGAGCCGCAGTCGCTTGAGGCTGTTCTGCGCGGCGATGTACCCGAGTGCGGTCCACGGATCGTAATGCGCGTTCGCCTTGGGTATCAGCTGTGCTGCCCCGATATACCGCGGCTGCCAGATCGAGCCGGGCAGTAAACCGGTGAGGTGATCCGGTACGAAGAGCGAATCCGCCCGACTCGCGGCGGCGAGCCACCGATTGACGCGGAATGTCAGATCGGGTGCGATTCGGGGTTGCAAACTCAGGTCGAGTATGCCGGTACGGAATCTGTCCGCCTTCCGCATGAGACCTCCCGGGTCGTCGGAATACGGTCATGCGAATCCGGGTAACATCCGCCAGCCGCTCCGCATCGCCGTCGAGTCCAACGAACATAGAACGACCACCCGGCGGACAATCCAACAAAATTTGTAGGTACCGGCCCACCGCAGAAGTTGGTACCCAAGGCATGTTGGAAATGGGCGAGCGTAACAACGGCGGTGGTCGGGACCACAGATTCGAGGGCGTTGGCCCCATCCGCGGTAGGGCAGGCGGCCGGAGACCGATAGTACGTTTCGGAGATCGTCCTCCCGAAACGGAAGTAAGTGATATCGATGGCAGACGACAATCTCGGATACCTCGATCGGATCTCGAACAATCGCAACCGTCACTTCGGTAGCGACAGAATTGCTATCGGAGTTCTCGGAGCCGGCGGCTACGTTCCACAGCGAGTGCGCACCAATACCGAAGTCGCCGAAGCCGCGGGCGTGACGCCACAGTGGATCGTCGAACGCACCGGAGTCCACGAACGCCACGTTTGCAACCGCGACCAGTCCGCGTCCGAACTCGCCGCCGACGCGGTACGCGATGCGCTGAACGCGGCCGGGCTCCACGCCGGTGATCTGGACCTGATCATCGTGACGACCTCCACCCCGGACGAACTGGGCCCGTCCACGGCATGCCGGGTACAGGCCCTGCTGCGAGCACACCAGGCGGTGGCCTTCGACGTGTCCGCCGCCTGCACCGGCTGGCTGTTCGGCACCCGTGTCGCCGTCGATTACCTCCGCGGCGATACCGCAGGTCGGTGCGCGGCCGTGGTCGGCGTCGAGGCGTATTCGCGCTTCCTCGACCCCGCCGACCGCGCCACCGCGGTGCTGTTCGGTGACGGTGCGGGCGCGACGATTCTCGGGCCGGTCGCCGCCGGAACAGGATTCGACCAGATCGAACTCGGCTCGGATGGCGACCACGCGGGCGACGTGCTCATCCCGGCGGGTGGCAGCCGGCGTCCGGCGAGCACGGACACCCTGGAACGTGGACAGCATCGCATCCATATGGACGGCAAGGCAGTACGCGACTTCATTCTCGAGATCTTCCCCAAAGCGGCCGCGAGCGCGTTACGGCGAGCAGGTTTGACCGCCGACCAGATCGACGTGATCGTCACGCACCAACCCAATCCCGTGCTGTTGCGCAGGGCCTGCGCGGACGCGGGATTCGACGTCGAGCGCCTGATCATCGTCGGCGACATGGTGGGCAACATCGGCGCGGGATCGATGCCATACGCGCTGGCCAAAGCCCAGTCCGCCGGACGGCTGCACGCGGGTGACCGAATACTGATCGTGGGGTTCGGCGCCGGTGTCACCTGGGGGAGCACGGTTCTCACCTGGAGCATCGATGACCAGGGGGTCGGTCGATGAACGAGCGGGACCCGCAACCGCCGCACCGCATCGTTTTCCTCGTCCCGGGGCAGGGCGGCGATCCACGGTGCGCACTGCGCGATCTCTATCGCGCGGACAGTGCGTCCCGCGCGACCATCTACGACCTCATAGCCGACATCGAACGAGCGTCCGACGGTGCGGGACAAGGGCTTCGCGAGGTGTTGCTCAGCGATAGCACGAGTCCGGCGATGGCACCGGGAATCCCGCAGCTCGCGAGCTACGCCGTTTCCGTGGTCCTCGATCGGTTGCTGACCGCGGCGGGTTTTCGCCCCGACGTGATAGTCGGACAGAGCTTCGGCGAGATCGCCGCCCTGGTCTGTGCGGGCGTCTTCGACGTCACCGATGGCACCCGCGCGGTCTGTGCGCTCAACGCCGCGTTCCGCGGCTTCGAGGGACGCGGCGCCATGGTGCTGGTGCTCGCGTCCGAGCCCGACACTCGCCTACTGCTCGACGAGGTCGGTCGGTCGGATCTTGTTGTCGCGTGCGTCAACAGCCCGAAGCAGACCATCGTCAGCGGTCCCGCGGACGCGATCGCGGCGCTGTTCGAGCGGCAAGGCGACGGTCCCCGGCTGGTGCGACTCGCGGTGCCCTACGCCTCACACCATCCGGGGCTTGTCGTCGTCGCAGACCGATTCCGTGCGGGTCTGCGCCGGACCCGCCAACGCCCATTGCGCGTGCCGGTGCATTCGCCGGTCGGGCGGCGAACCTATGCCGATACCGAAGACCTGCGCGAAGCCCTGGTCGATTGTGTCGTCAAACCCGTCGATCTGGTGAAAGCACTGCGGCACACCGACACACCGGGCACCACGCTGTTCATCGAGCTCGGGGTGGGCGACGGTTTGAGCCGGTGCGTGCACGCCACCCTGCCCGCGGCCCGCACCCTGGCGCCGTTGGCCGGCGATCTGTCCTGGTTGACCGGCACACCGTCGAAATCCCCTGTCCCCCTTCGACAGCGGTGAGGAAAGGAACGGCGATGTCCATCGACCACGATCTCGCCACGATCGGCTCGAGCAGTCCGCCACGATCCGAGCTGCTGCGCTTCTCGGCCGGTTCCGCATCGGAGGTGGCCGAACACGAGACTCGGGCTCGGCTGCACGACGCGATCCCCGACGCGTTCTTCAGCTGGCCCGACGGCATCTCCCGGCAGGAACGATTGACGCTGGCGTATGCCCGAGCACGGCATGCCGGACGGACCGCGCCGCCGGCCACCGAGCTGCTCGACTCGCCACGCATGCTGTCGGCCTTGCTGGCCAGGGCTGCGCTCGCGGATCCCGACCTGTTCCATATCCTGCTGGTGCACTACACGTTGGTGCTCGCGCCGATTCTGCGGTCCGGGCCCGCCGCAGGCCTGGCCGAGACCCGGGCCGCGCTGGAGTCGATGGAGGCCTTCGGCTCCGCGTTGATGACCGAGGGCGCCCGCAGCAACAGTCACCTGCACCCGCGCACGCAGGCTTCGTTCGACCCGGAGACCGGCGGCTTCATCCTGCACACCCCCGATGCCGACGCGCGGAAGTTTCCCAGCAGCACCGGCCATCCCGGCGTCCCGAAGACCGGCGCGGTCTACGCGCAGCTGATCGTCGGCGGGCAGGAACGGGGCACGTTCGTGTTCATCGTCCCGGTGCGGGGCCCCGACGGCGCCGCCCTGCCCGGCGTGCAGATCACCCCGGCACCCGATACTTACGCGCTGCCCTGCGATTTCGCCTATGTGCGGTTCGACCGGATGCGAATTCCGTTGCATGCCTGGCTCAGTGATGGCGCCACCATCGACGCCGACGGCCGGTTCCATGATGACGCGGGCGATGCCGCGCAGCGCCTCGCCCGCACGATGAGCATCGGGGCACCGCATGTGTGGCGCGGCGTCATCGCGGCGTGCGCCGGTGTCACCCAGGACTCGGCGAGAATTCTGCAGTCGCACACCGCAACTCGGCTGACGATGGGGCGGCTGGCACCCGAGCAAGGCCTCATCCGCTATCGCAATCAACAAGAAGCGGTGCTCGGCGCGCTTGCGGCCGCGTACGCCCTGGCCATCGTCGGCCGGCACGTGGTCCGCGCCAGTGCCGCAACGCTTCCCGCGCCCGACGGCGCGGCCACGTGGGCTCCCTGGTCGGCGGTCGACAGCGAACTCCCCCTGCTGAAGGCCTTCGCGACCCGCCTCGCGCTGGAGGTGATCGCGAGCTGCCGCACCCACTGCGGCGCGACCGGCTTCGTTGCGCACAATCGCCTCAACGCTTTTCACGGCTTCGTCAACTCGTACTTCTGCGCGGGCGGCGACAACGATCTCATCCTGCTGGATACCGCGCACGCGATGGCCGATCCGCATCGATACCGGCCGCCCCGCCCGGAGCCGAGGCCGCCCGATGCCACCGATCTGACCTCACCACGCGCCTGGGTTTCATTGGCGCGCACCACCGAACGCTACTACCACCACCGCCTGGTCAGCCAGATCGAAGCTGCGCGTCGCGCGGGGCACGACCAGTTCACCGCATGGAACGACAATCTCGCACTCGCGCAGACGGCCGCCGCGGCACAGGCCGATCGTATCGTCCTGGAGCTCTTGCAGAGTGCGCATCACAGCGCGCCCGCGCCGGTGCGCGGGCTGCTGGAGCTGTACGCACTGTCCTGGATTCAACGCAACGCCGGATTCCTGGCCGACCAACGACTGACCCCGACGCCGCTGCTCGACCATATCTGGGAACGGCGTCGTGCCCGCTGTGACGAACTCGTCCCGCACATAACGGATTTCGCGGCCACCTTCGACCTGCCGGAACTGTAAAACTCCGCAAAGGAAGTCACCAATGAGCGCTCGTACCGCCTTCATGTTCCCCGGGCAAGGATCGTACGTACCCGGCGTCCTGGCCCAGTTGATCGACGAATTCCCCTCGGCACAAGCGACATTGGCTCAACTAGATCAGATGTGCGACGAACAGGGACATGCTCCGATATCACGGCTGCTGATCGACCCCGGTGCCGCATCGCTGGACGACTTGGTGGCCGATCAATCGCCAGACCTGGATATGGCCTTGTTCTCCAGCAATATCGTCATCTATCAGATGCTGGTCGCGGCCGGCCTGGACGCGGACGTCGTGGTCGGACACAGCCTCGGTGAGGTATCGGCGTTCACGGCGGCCGGTGCCCTCACCCTGCGCGACGCGACCCGGTTGGTCTTCGGCAGAACGACAGCCTTGCGCAGCTGTTCGATCCCCGACGGTGGCATGGTGGCGCTGGCGCTGGGCAGGGACCGCGCGACGCACCTGGTCGGCTTCATCGATGAGCCGAGCGCCGTCGTCACGGTGGACAACGGCCCGGATCAATGCGTGATCTCCGGACCGACCACCGCACTCACCGCAGTCGAGCACATCGCCGCGGCGGCGGGCATTCGGGCGACCCGGCTGCGCGCTGCCCGGCCGTTCCACCACCCGCTGCTGCGCGACGCCGCCGAGACATTCGCCCGAGATTTCGCCGACCTTCCGGTCGCCGAGCCGAGAATCCCGGTCTACTCGCCGGTGCTCGGTCGTTACCTGACGTCCGCCGAGGACGTCCGCGCCTGGGTGGCACGTCACCTGATCCAGCCGGTGCTGTTCTACGACGGGTTGCTGCGGCTGTACCGCGACGGCGTACGCCGTTACGTCGAGTCGGGCGGTCGGGACACGCTGACCGCAATGGTCTCTACCTGTTTGCCCGCTGCGGCGGGCACGGTCGCGCCGCTGCGGCGGCGGTGCTCGGCGGCAGAGTTCCGGCAGGCGGTCGGCTCGGTCGACGCCGCAGGGACCGATGCTGTCCCGGCCGCTACGCCGCCGACCATCGAATCCACGAACGGCCACCGACCGACCTCGTTCGCACCTGCCACCGAACAGGTCGCCGCACCGGCACCGCAGGCCGAAGCGAGCGCCCCACCTGCGTCGCTGCCCGCGGCGGACGAACTCTTCGCGCAGATCCGCGAGATCTACGCCGAAGCGCTGGGCTATCCGGTCGATCTGTTGGATGCCGACGTCGACCTCGAGGCCGATCTCGGCATCGACTCGATCAAGCAGATCGAAGCGTTCCGGCTGGTCAGGCAGCGGTTCGGGTTGCCCGAACCCGCCGCCGAACTGCGCGTCACGTCCTATTCGACCCTCACCGAGCTGACCGAGTTGCTGCGTCGTCTCGCCGACGGCGCCGAGCAGGCACCGGTCCCGACGGGAGGTATCCCGCGATGAGTGGTGAGTTCACCGGAAAGACAGCGCTGATCACCGGCGGCGGCAAGGGCATTGGGCGCACGATCGGCCTGCGGCTGGCCGAGCAGGGCGCGCATGTGCTCGTCAACTACTTTCATTCCGAAAGCGACGCGCGCGCAACGCTCGCCGAGATACACGAGCTCGGCGGTTCCGCCGAGCTCGTCCGTGGCTCGGTGGCCGACGAGGAATCCGTTCGCGCGATGTTCGGCCAGATCGCCGATCGCCACGACGGACTCGACATCCTGATCAACAATGCCGCACGCGGAACACTCGCCCCGATGTCGACCTTGCGCAACAGTGACTGGTCCAAGGCTCTCGCCGTCAACCTCGACGGCAGTCGGCGGTGCGCACAGGCTGCCGCACCCCTGATGGCCGGGCGGCACGGTTCGATCGTGAATCTGTCCTCCATCGGCGCCGGTCTCGTCATCGGCAACTACGCGACGGTCGGGGTGAGCAAGGCCGCGCTCGAGGCGCTCACTCGTTATCTAGCAGTGGAATTCGCCGCCGCCGGCATCCGGGTGAACACCGCATCCGCCGGCCTGATCGACAACTCCACCAGTCATCTGTTCCCCGACAGCAGCGCTTTCCGGCAGACGGTGCTCGCGGCGACGCCGATGCGCCGGCTGGCGACCGAGGCCGACCTCACCGAGATCGTGCTGTTCCTGGCATCGGATCGCGCGGCGTTCATCACGGGGCAGGTGATCCTCGCCGACGGCGGGCTTTCCCTCGGATCGGCAAGTTTGGCGCCGGCCGCCGAGCCTGCGAGTTCCGCTGCCGAAGCCGCGGTCACCGACGGTGTGCCGACCGCGGATCCGCCTACTCCACCACCGGAATCCACCGATTCCGACCACCAGCTCGTCGCGGTGGTCGGCACCGGCCTGGCCATCGCGGGCGCCAACAGCCCGCGGGAATTCTGGGATCTGCTGTCGCGGCCCGCACCGATATTCACTGAGCCGGGCGAACGATTCGCGATCGAGAACTTCTACGCGGCCGATCGCGCCGCCATCGATCGCACCTACTGCCGAGTCGGTGGCCACATTCACGATTTCCGTCCCCATCCGACACTCGCCGCGCAGGAGGCCGCCGACGGCCCCCTCCGCGACGAAGCGACGCGCTGGCTCCGGCACAGCCTGCTGCAGGCCAGGGATGGCGTCCACCTGACATCGACCGACCGTTGCGCGGTCTATGTCGGTGCTTGGCCCGGCGGTAGCCAAACCCTGGCCGAACATCTGGTCACCGAAACTTTCGGCAGCGCGGTCGACCAGGCCGCGGGCCCGGCGGCCGCGACCCGGTTGCGCGGCCTGCTGCGGCAGCGCTACCACCGAGCAGGCACAGGCCTGCCGGTGCTGCCCACGCAGGTGGTGGACGCCGCCATCGCCGGAATCGTCGACCGGGTCACCGAGGCGACGGTCATCGATACCGCGTGCGCGTCCTCGCTCTACGCGGTCGACTTCGGTGCCAAAGCACTGTTGGCCGGCGACTGCGATATCGCCTACTGCGGTGGGTTCGAGGTCTTGAACCCAACAGTGGCCGTGATGTTCGCCAAACTCGGTGGCCTGTCGCGCGGCGGCGCGGTCCGGTCCTTCGACACCTCGGCCGACGGAACGCTTTTCAGCGACGGGGCCGCTGTCGTCACGCTCAAGCTGCTCGCCCGCGCCCGCGCCGACGGCGACCGAATCCTCGGCGTGCTGACCGGATTCGGTGCTGCCGCCGATGGCCGAGGGAAGGCGATCGCGGCCCCGAACCCCGCGGGACAGCGGCTGGCCATCGAACGTGCCCGCGGCGTCAACGAGACATCGCCCGCGGACGTCGACTGGATCGTCGCGCACGCCACCGGCACCACGGCCGGCGACCGCACCGAACTGCAGACGTTGGCCGCCGTTGCGCCACCCGGCGGTTATCCGTGCAGTTCCAACAAGGCGGTGGTCGGTCATACCGGCTGGGCCGCGGGCGCCGTTTCGCTGATTCATGCCGTCGAGGCGCTGCGGGCCGGAAACATACCGGGGCAGTACGGATTCACCGCGACGCCGGCCGGGGTGCAGACCGATCGCACCCGCGTATCCGCGCGCGACACCGCCTTTGCGGCCGACGCACAGCGGCCGCGGCTGGTGGGTATCTCGGCCTTCGGGTTCGGCGGCACCAACGGCCACCTGCTGGTGACCGATCGCGTGCGCGACAACCGGATTCGGTCCGGCAGGCACACGAGCAGCGAAGAATTGGCCGTGGTCGCGTGGAGCGCCCACCTGCCGGGCAACCCGGGTCGCGAGCGGATAACCGGTTGGCTGCGCGGCGAGTGCGACGCACCGGATCGGCGGTTCGCTGTCCCCTATCCGGCACCCACGCCGGCCGAAGTACGGCTGACGCCCAAAACGATCGCGACGATCGATCCTTGTCATCTGATGGCCATCCAGGTCGCGGACACGTTTCTTCGCGAGCACGGCGAACTATGGGCCGAGGTACGCGAATCGACCGGCGTCATCACCGCGCACACCGGTGTCCCCGTCGCACTCGCCGACGCGATCACCCGCACCTACGGCGACGATGCGCTCGGCGCTGTCACCAATTCCGCTGCCGCACAGACCTTGACGCCACTCATCGAGTCGATGCTGGCGGCGGTGCGCGCCCGGGTACCGGAGTGCAACGAGGACACCTATGCGGGCGTGATGACCAATGTCATCGCGTCCCGCATCACCAGTCGACACAACCTGCGTGGCATGAGCGTTGCCATCGACGCCGGCGACGACTCCGCGCTGGCCGCCCTCAGCACCGCTCGACGGTATCTGCAGACCGGCGATCTGAATCTCGCCATGCTGCTTGCGCTCAACGGTAACTCCAGCCGAGAGCTCGCCGACATTCTCGGCCGCCCGGCGCAATCGCTAGCCGAAGGCGCATTCCTGATCGCGATAGCCACCGCCGAGGAAGCGGGCCGACGTGGCTGGCCGATCTTGGCGCGAGTGAGTTTCGCTCGCGGAGAACGCGATACCGTGGCCGACCCGGCCACCGCCCCGGACTATCTCGGCGCCGCAGGAGCGGTGGAACTGCTGCGCGCCGTCGAGGGCACGGCCGCGACTTCGGAGTTGTCGCTGCCGAACGGCGACCGAGTCCGGGTGGTGACGGCGGGAAAGCCGGCACCGGACCACCTCACCAAACGCTATGTCCCTGCGTTGGTTGCCGCGCCACACGAGCGAGAGATGTTGTCGCACAATGCGATCCCAGCGAGGAGCGTCGTCCTTGTCGGCTCCGCCGAGTTGGCACAGCACCTGCGCGCCGAACTGGAGCAGGCTGAAGCAACGGTGCTGTACGCGGACGTCGATGATCCGGGCGAGAGTCGCGTGCAGGCGCTGATCGACCAGGCGACTCCCGCGTTGACGGTGATCTGCACCGCCGATGCAGCACCGCCCGGTACCGACCTGACCGCTCAGTTGCGCCTACACGATCTCACTTTCGTTGCCGCCCAACGATTGTGGCCACGCTGGACCGTGAACAGCTCGCTCATGGTACTGCTGCCCGGTCAGCCGGCAACAGGCCGGCCATATCCGTACGCCGCCCTGTTCACCGGCTTCGTGAAGAGTCTGGGGTGGGAACGCAGCGGCGCGCGCATTGCCGCGGTGCTCACCGACGCACCGCCCGCCGCGGCCATCCGGTTGCTGGCGCGCGAAAGATCTTCGGCCACCGCCGGATCGGTGGCGTGGTATCGGAGCGGAACCAGATATCGCGAGGTGCTCACGCCCGCCGCGCTGCCCACGACCGGCACCGGCCTGCCGATCACCGACGACTCGGTAATCCTGGTCACCGGCGGAACCGGCGGGCTACCGATCGCGATGCTGCGGGCACTGAGTGAACGGGTCAAGCCCACGGTCTGGTTACTCGCCCGCACCGACCCCACCGAGTTCGCCGAGCCGGTGCACGCGGCCGACGACGCCGCAGTGGCGGACCTGCGCGTGGAGCTGATCCGGCAGCTCCGCGAGGACGACCCGACCAGACCCGTCCGGTCCATCGTCGAGCAGGCCGACGGCCATCTGAAAGCCATTGTCCGCCAACGGGCTTACCGAGAACTCGCCGACAGACTCGGCGCGGACCGGCTGCACTGCCTTTCCTGCGACGTACTCGACCCCGATTCGGTACGGGCCGCCGTCGCCACCGTCTTGTCGACCGCGGGCCGACTCGACTTCGTGCTGCACGCGGCCGGGCTGTCCGAGCCCGCGTTGCTGACGAACAAGTCGTTCGAGACCTTCCGCGCGGTTCGCGATACCAAGGTCCTCGGCTATCAGCACCTCAAGGCCGCGCTGGCCGAGCACGCGCCGATTCGCTGGTGCAACATCGGCTCCGTGGCAGGCGCGATCGGACTGCCCGGCGACGTCGACTATGCCGCCGCCAACGACTTCCTGGCCGCCTGCGGCCGGTTCTCCGACGACCACGAGTTCACCGTCGCATTCCCGCTGTGGGGACAAACCGGACTTCGTTCGGACCACTTGAACCGCACTTACCTGCAACGACAGGGCCAACTCAGCTCGATCACCACCGACGAGGGGACCGCCCTCTTCCTCGCCGAACTCGCACCGAGCGCCGGCTGCGCGGTCTTCCTCGGCGACAACGAACTCCGGATGCTGCGCGGTGATCGACCGCACGTCGTGGTCGAGAATGCTTCGACCGACGGGCGTCCGGTCGATACATACTTGGGCGAACCCACCCGGGTCGACGCGACCCGGGGATGCTGGCATTACACGTTCGATCCCGTTCGCGACGCCTACCTGGCCGATCACCTGGTCGATCGAAAGCCGACCGTGCCAGGGACTTTGATGCTGGAAATCGCGGCACGGGCGGCGCTGGCGCTGTGTCCAGGCACCATCGTCGGTGGATATCGCAACACCAGGTTCGAGGCGTTCATCAAACCGTTCGCCGGCCGTCGGCCGGTCGACCTGCGGATCACGGCCACACTCGACACCGCCGACGAGCCGGCCACCTCGGCGATCACCGTCGAACTGAGCTCCGCCGTCGCCGCAGCGAACGGCGGGGCGCACCAGGCTCGACGACGCCACTTCCGCACGGAAGTCCTGGTCTGCCCAGCCGATTCGACCGTCGAACGGCCCCGGCTCGACGTTCCCGATCTCGACGGCCGATCCGTGCAGGATCCATATCGGCTGGCTGATTCGCCGGTACACCTCGGTGGCATGTTCGCCAACCTGACGTGCTGCCGGGCGGCGGATCGGCGGTCCCTCGGCAGGTGGTCGCTGCCGTCGGACACGGCGAGCTGCCTCGACGGCATGCGCATCCCGTGGCTGCTGCTCGACGCGATGCTGCGCACTTTCGCACTGGCCGCCGGGACCGATACCGACCAGCCGGTCTTCGTGCCACGCAAGATCGACCGAATCGATCTGGCGACCTTGTCCGCCAACGACATCGGCCTGGCCGAGCGATACGGCGCGGACATTCGGCTACTCGGCGAGCTGGCCAGCACCGGGGTATTCCGGGCGATCGCACCGGATGGCCTGCTCCTGCTGGAAATGACCGGCTTGTCGATGCAACAGTTAGGGTCCGTTCGGCCGAGCCTCGACAACCGCCACCAGCAGGTCACGGCGAGGTAACGATCGAATGGATGACCGCGCGCGATAGGCGCCGCAGGCACCCTCCTCCGTCGGTATCGACGATAGCGACCAGCGCTTTCGTCCGTTCGACCGATCCCCAGCTATCCGCCAGCGCATCCCGCGATGCGCTGGCGGACGCACGTGCATCTGCAAGCGCGCAGTCGGATCGAAAGACATTTCCCCGCAATATTCTTCGGTTAAACTTCATTGTTCAGCAGGTACGACGACCCGTGAAAGCGAGGAGCGACACCCGATCACGAGCCACCAAGAAGAGGGGTTCAGATGGTCGTGAATCACCGGACGCTGAGCGCGGGCGAGCGAATCGAGCTACGCCGCCGCAGGCTGGGGCTTTCCCGTCGGGTGGTCGCCGAACTGACCGGACGCAGCGAAGAGTGGCTGCGCCAGATAGAGCGCGGCAGCCGTCGACTCGACAGTATCGAGATGATGTACCGGCTCGCCGAGGTTCTGCGTTTCGATGATCCCGTCGAGTTGATCGGCCTGCCCTCGTCGAGCCGCTCGGGGGCACGCGACATCGGCGAAATGGGTTTGCAGCTCACCGCACTCAACCGGGCCATCATGGATCACCCGTCGACGCAGGTGTTCGCCACGGCGGTCGCGAACCCGCTGCCGACCCTCGATTCGGTCCGCGCGGGCCTCGACCAATGCTGGTACAGCTGGCTCGGCTCCGGCCACCGCTACACCGAACTGGCTGCCCGGCTACCCCAGGTGCTGGCCTCGGCGCGGTCGATTCGCGCAGCCGCCCAGGCACATTCGGACGGGCAACTCGAAGAGTCGGGCAGAGTTCTGGTCGAGGCGTACCACCTCGCCCGCTTCGTCTTGACCCGGGTCGGCGACTACCACCTGGCCTGGCTCGTCGCCGACCGCCCGATCGGCATCCTCACCCAACCCGCACAACCCATCCTCGTCGCGGTGAGTTCTTGGCACGTCGCCAGCGCCCTGCTCTCGATGGGGTATCACGCGGAAAGCCGGGACTACGCGCTCGCCGCCGCACATCGGCTGGCCGCGGCCACCCGATCGGCGGAAACCGAAGGCCCGGTGTACGGCGCGCTGCTACTACTGGCCGCCGAATGCGCTGCGGGCGCGGGCGACCTCGAGCAGTCCAAGGAACTCCTCGCCGGGGCAGCCCGCATCGCCGAGCGACTCGACCCGGCGGCCGGCCTGCGCACCATCTGGTTCGGCGTCCCCGAAGTGGCCATCACCGGCATGGACATCGCGTTGCGCCTCGGCCAGGTCGACGAGGCGATCCGGCTCGCGGCCGAGGTTCACCTGCCCGACAACGCCGCTGTCGATGTCCGCGCCCGCTACTACCTGACCACCGCCTATGCCTACGGCCGCAAAGGTGAAGACTTCGCCGCGACCCTCGCGCTGCAGCAAGCCGAGCTGGCCAGTCCGGAAGACCTCCGTTTCGACTGGATGGCACACCGCACGCTGCAGAAACTCTCCCGCCACGACCATCACCTGACCAGACGTGACCTAGCCAAGCTACTGGCCGCCGCCGGCCTGGCCTGACCCATCGGCCGAAGCCGAGAAAGTTCGCGGATTACTCCGCCGACGGATGGGTAAAACTCCAGATGACAATGCTGTCACAAGTCAGTTCGCACGTACCGGTCGCCGCAACCATTCGATAGCCGAACGGGGGATTTGTGAACAGCATGCCAGGTCCCAGAACAGGACCGCTGACCATCGGGGAGCGACTCGAATTGCGGCGGCGACAACGCGACCTGTCCCGTCGCGCCCTCGCTGAGCAAGTCGGCCGCAGTGAAGAATGGCTACGTCTCGTCGAGTCGGGCTATAAGCCGCTAGACAGCATAGCGGTGATCTTCCGGCTCGCCGAGGCATTGCATATAGAAGACATGGGCGAGTTGATAGCACTGCCGCCACAGTTGGCGCCCGCGAGCGTCGAGGCCGGGGATAACCTCGCCGAATCCTTGAAACACAGCATTATCGGCCATTCGCCAATTCGAGGCCACGGCCACACCGGAGCGGCCACCGAATCGATTCGCGATCTGACCGAACGGTTACATCGGTGCCAGCGTATATGGGAACACTCACCGACCAGGTACACGGAATTGGCGGAATCCCTCCCCCCGGTGGTGACCGACGCTCGCCTGCTGTATTCGCTGTCGCCCGACGACGAAGCCGGGGAGATACTGTTACTCAGCTATCATCTGTCCCGGCGATTTCTTACCAGAGTCGGCTCACACCACCTTGCCTTCACCGCTGCGGATCGGGCGACGATGGTTGCCGAACAGCGGCAAAACCCATGGCAGCTGGCGGCCTGCGCCTGGCATACCGGCAACGGCATGCTGGGACTGTCGCAAGCGCGCGAGTGTTATGACTACGCCATGGCCGCCGCGCAGCGCCTGACCGAGGCCGCCGATTCCGTCGACAAAACCGTATTGGTCGGCGCGCTGCGGTTACTCGCGGCAAAAGGCGCCGCCGCGGCAGGCAATATTGCCGAGTCGGACAGGCTGACTGTCGCCGCGACGCACGAGGCGAACCGATTCGATCGCGATCACGCGGTGTACGGTATTCCGTTCGGCCCCACCGAATCCCTGATCGCTCGCCTCGAGATCATGCTCTGGGGCGGCCACTGCGACCAGGCCGCCGAGCTCGCGGCGCACCAGCATGTCCCGGACGCCCACCCGGTCGGCGGAAGAATGCGATTCCACCTGGCCGGCGCCTACGCCTGCGCTCGCCGAAACGACTATGCCGGAGCCTCGTCCGCTCTCGGCAAGGCCGTCGATGTCTGTCCCGAGGACTTTCGCTATGGCTCCGGCACTCAGTCGACGCTGCAATATCTCATCAAGCAGGACAATCGACTCATACGCCCGGAGTTGCACGAACTCGCCCGAGTGGCCGGACTCCGCTGAATCACGCAGACCGAGCCGGTCCGCGCGATTGCCGGTTGATAACCGAATGGTGAACGCTAGCTCATGTCTACCACTTCCATCTGGAAGCGAACGGTAGCCTCGCGATATGACCGCGATTACTGACGTGATCGTCAGCGAACTGATCGAGCCCGGCAGCCTGTCGGACCCCATAGCTCTTTATCGTGATGTCTTCGCTTTACGGCCGGAGGACCCCGCGCCGAGCCCCCGACTGCTGACCGCGTTGGCACACAATGGCAGCATCGCACTCGGGGCACGGGTAAATGGGGAACTGGTCGGCTTCAGCTACGGCTTTCCCGGTTTGGACCTGGATGGCGGCGGACGCATTGCTTCGATATACCACTACATGGAGCTATTGGTAGTACGAGCCGACCGGCAAAGCACCGGCATCGGTCGAGCATTGATGCATTTCTTGCGTAGTATTTCCCTCACCCGTGGATTACGCACCATCCAGTGGGCCTACGACCCACTACGGTCCGCGAACGCATATTTCTACCTCGACGTCCTCGGCGCCCGCGGCTGCGGCTTCGCCCCCAATCTCTACGGCATCGAGGACTCCGGACGCGACCGCGGGCACCCCACCGACCGGATCATCGCCCGCTGGGAACTCACCAAACCCGCCGTCCACTGGCCGCAACCACCCTCCGGGCTCGTCGTCGGCAGCCCCGAGCTCGATCCGCGCGGCGACGCCGAGACCATGCTCTTGGCCATTCCGACCGCGTACGACGATCAATGCGGACACGACGGCGCGGCGCTGCGACGGCGAGTATGCGCCGTCCTCAGCGACTTGATCGCCAGCGGTTTCCAGGCTGTGTCCTGTCGAAAGGCCACCGACGGCACTTCGGTGTACCGACTCGTGACCGGCGCACAACTGCGCCGACGGGAAGCGGTCGGTTCACTACCGCGAGCCGGCTCAGCGCCGATCGCTGAATCTTCTTCGACGGTGTGAGGCGACGCTGTCACCTGAGCCGCATGGACCGAAACCCGCGCCGCCCACGCCTCATCAGCATTGCAGGGTTGCCGCTTCTCGGGACTTCGGTTGGGGCTCGGGCGAACTCGCGGCGGTGCGGCCGGTGACCTGGGCCAGTCCCCACAGGACCAATGCGGACAGTGAGTAGGCGGCCCCGAGCCAGCAGGCGGCCGACCAACCCCAGGTGCTGTAGGCCCAGGTGGTGGTGATCGCGCCGAGGGCGGATCCGAGGGAGTAGCAGGCCATGTAGGCGCCGATGACGCTGCTGGCCCGGTTCGGGTGCGCTGCGGTCAGCAGGTGCTGGCTGCTGACGTGTACTGCCTGGACGGCGAAGTCGAGCAGCACGATGCCGATGATGAGCAGCAACAGGGTTGATTCGGTTCGGGCGATGAGTAACCAGGAGGCGGTGAGCAACACCAGCGCGGAGCCCGTAATCACTTGCGCGCGACCGGAATCGGCCCACCGTCCGGCGCGGCCTGCGCCGAGCGCTCCGGCCAAGCCCACCACTGCGAACAGGCCGATCTGCGTGGTGCCGAAGTTCCATGGATCGGTGCCGAGCGGTAGGGCGAGCCCGCTCCAGAGGGTTCCGAAGGACGCGAAGAGGAAGAGGGTGATCAGTCCTCGGCTCAGGAACAGCCGATCCGTGCGCACGAGCCGCCCCATCGATGCCAAAACCTGTGCGTACCGTGCGCCGGGCGTCCTGCTGTCCGAGTCGAGCGTCGCGCGAACGGTGAGCGCCAGTGCCACGCACAACACGGCGAGCAGCGCGTACACGGCCCGCCAGCCGACCGTGTCGCCGAGGACGCCCGCGAGGACGCGGACACCGAGGATGCCGATCACCACACCGGAGGTGACCGCACCGATATTGCGACCCCGCTCGTTCGGCGCGGAAACGGCGGCGACATAGGCCACCGTCACCTGAACCACCACCGCGAACAGACCCGCGACCACCAGCCCCGCCACCGCGACGACACCATTCGGCGCAACGGCCACGACCACGGCCCCCACGGCGGTAAGTACCAGATGCACGGTGATGAGCCGACGACGATTCAGCACGTCGCCGAGCGGAACGAGCAGGACGAGACCGGCGAAGTAGCCGACCTGCCCGGCCGCGACCAGCCAGCCGAGTGACCCGCGCGCCAGCCCCAGGCCAGTGCCCGCCGTCTCCAATACCGGCTGGATCGCATAGATCGTCGACACGGCCACCGCGCACACCAGCGCCAGCACCCACCGCTGCGATCTTGTGACTCCCATGGCCACAACACCTCCCGAAATTAGTAGCAAAATGCAACTATTTGACGATAGGGCATAATAGTTTCAAAGTGCAACTGATTGAACGGAGGCACATGACCGCGACACCCGGCGCCGGCCGCGATTGGACCGACCCCACCTGCCCGGTCGCGCGAACCGTCGACCTCGTCGGCGACCGCTGGAGCCTGCTGATCGTGCGCGACGCCATGGACGGCGCAACCACCTTCACCGACTTCCAGCAGCGCCTCGGAATCGCCCGCAACATCCTCACCGATCGCCTGCGCAAGCTCGTCGACCACGGCATCCTCACCACCAGCACCGCCCCCGGCGGCAAGCGGCACAGCTACGAACTCACCGCAGCAGGCCAGGACCTCTTCACCACCGTCGTGGCACTGCGCCAATGGGGCGAACGCCACGCCTTCACCGGCAACGAGCCCCACTCGACCCTCGTCGACCACGACGGCCGACCCGTCGCCCGACTACGCCCCGAAGACCACGCGGGCAAGCGCGTCACCGCGGCGACCACCCGAGTTCGCAAGGTGCCCGAGTCATCTCGGTAACTCGGCTGCACGACAAGCGATTACCACCTTCGGCGAGCCAATCGCCATGTCGCAGCTCGCATTCGACCTATCCCTCGGTCCGATGGAGACCGGCGATGCCGGTGAGCACGAGATCGATGCCGACGAGGAACTGCTCCCGGTCGTCGTGTTCGCGCATCTGGCCCGCGACGGCCCGGGTGAATGGGTAGTCGGCGGGGTCGAGTTCCGCCCACGCCTTCGCTACGTCGCCGAGGAACTCGCCGCGATCCAAGTCGGCCGCCAGGACCTGACTGTTCGTGACGTACTGACTGGTCGCGCCGAGGATGTAGTGCACGAGTGCCGAGGTCGCGGTGAACCAGCTGCCCTCGGGGACACCGAGCGCCTGGACCCGTCGCCCGATGCTCTCGACGATCTGCGGCGCTACCGACCCCGATGGGCTGCGGGAGAACTGCACGGCGAGTTGCGTGGCGAGCCAGGAGTGTTCGTCGATCGCGTCGAACAGCCCGAGCGCGACGGCACGGATCTCGTCCTGCGGGGAAGCCACGGATTCGGCGGGCTCGGCGGCCAGTGCCGCGGCGACAACGACGTCGGTCGCGGCGGCGAGCAACTCACCCTTGTTCGCCACGTGCCAGTAGATCGCCCCCGGCCCGGTGGCGAGACGCTCGGTCAGCGCCCGGAATGTCAGCCCGCCCTCACCGGCCGTGTCGAGCAGTTCGACGGCCGCCTCGACGATGCGCTCCCGGGACAGCGCATCCGTCCGCCGCTTCTCCTTACCCGCCCGCGATGCCATACCGCCATCTTGACACGTCTGGAGCGCCGTTCCAACCTGTGTTAGGTTGGAACGGCATTCCATAGTTGCCGAACCGCACCGGCCTCGATCCCGAAGGACCCACCATGCCCACTCCAGTCACGATCATCGGCGCCGGACTCGGCGGACTCACCCTCGCCAGCGTCCTGCACGTCCACGACATCCCGGTCACGGTCTACGAGGCCGAACCCTCACCGACAGCCCGCGCACAGGGCGGCATGCTCGACATCCACGACTACAACGGGCAGCTCGCCATCGAGGCGGCCGGCCTATCGGACGAGTTCCGCAGCCTCATCCTGGAAGGTCGCCAGGCGATCCGAGTCCTCGACCGCGACGGGTCCGTCCTGTTCGACCAGCCCGACGACGGCACCGGCGGCCGCCCCGAGGTGCAACGCGGCCAGCTGCGACAGATGCTGATCGACTCGCTACCTGTCGGCACCATCCAGTGGGGGCACAAGGTCAGCGGTACCCGCGCACTCGGCTATGGCCGCCATGAGGTCACCTTCACCAACGGCAGCACTATCACGACGAGCCTGCTGGTCGGCGCCGATGGCGCGTGGTCAAAGGTCCGGCCCCTATTGTCCACTGCCACACCTGAATACACCGGCATCTCCTACGTCGAGACCTACCTGTACGACGCCGACACCCGCCACCCCGCCGCCGCGAAAGCAGTCGGCGGCGGGTCACTGATCGCACCAGCGCCCGGCAAGGGAATCCAGGCGCACCGCGAGAGCGGCGACACCCTGCACACCTACGTGTCGCTGACCAGATCGTTGGATTGGTTCGCCGCAATCGATTTCACCGACGCCGCCGCAACCAAGGCGCGCATCGCCCACGAATTCGACGGCTGGGCAACAGAACTCACCGCACTGATCACCGAAGCCGACACCGCACCGGTCTTCCGCCCCCACTACACCCTGCCGATCGACCACCAATGGGACCGAGTGCCCGGCGTAACCCTGGTCGGCGACGCCGCCCACCTCGCACCCCCGAACGGCGAGGGCGCCAACCTGGCCATGCTCGACGGCGCCGAACTCGGCAAAGCCCTCGCCGCCCACCCCGACGACATCGAGGCCGCGATCACCGAATACGAGCTCGCCTTGTTCCCGCGCAGCACCGAAATCGCCATCGACGGCGCCGAACTGCACGAGCTCATGTCCGGTGACAAAGCACCGCACAGCCTGGTCACCATGTTCACCGGACACGAGTAGACCGTTGGATCGGCGCGTCCGCACCGATGTATTCGTCGTCGACGCTCTCGGTCTGTGCGGCGGCTCCTACAGGAGCTCGTGCTCCAGCCGGCGCAGCGTCCGGTACGACCGTTCGATCTCGGCGGCATCCTGATGCACGAGAAACACCACGCCCGGCGACGAATTGAGATCGACTGTCGGCCTGGTCATCGCCTGATCGGCGATACGGAACCGCACGCTCTCGATTGCGGGCAGTCGTTCGAGCTCCGCCCGCAGCGTCCGCGCGGGCAGCGGAACCTCCCGGTGTGCAATGAGATTCACACAGCGTGCCCGCTCTCGCCGCGAATACACCGACGGCTGCGCCGCCAGCGCGCGCCCCTCGCCGAGGTAACAGTCCATCGTCAGGTCGACCTGGTTCACGCCCGTGCCGCGATCGAGTGCGCGTGGGTTGGCCAGCCCCGAGAGCCGTGCCCCGGTCTCCAACAGCACGGGACCTGCTGCGGTATAGATCAATTCGGTGTGCGCCGGCCCGTTCGCGATGCCGAGCGCGTCGAGCACGCCCGAAACGTAGTCGAGGATCTCGGTGAACCGCGGATCCTCCTGCGACAGCAGATCCTCGCAGTCATAGATCCGGCGGTTGTCCCGCACCGTCAACTTGTGGCTGATCCACGCGTCGGTGAACCAGTGCTTGCCGTCCCGGCTGACCGAATTGACGATGAACTCGTCCCCGACCAGATACTCCTGCGCCAGCACCGCCGCATTGGTCCGCAGCATCAGGTTCGTCTTGCCGATGATCGCGTGAACGGCGGCCCGAACCTCCGTCTCGGAATCGCTGATGAACACGTCATCGGATCCCGC
This sequence comes from Nocardia sp. NPDC046473, assembly GCF_040645995.1. NCBI lineage: Bacteria > Bacillati > Actinomycetota > Actinomycetes > Mycobacteriales > Nocardiaceae > Nocardia > Nocardia sp. NPDC046473. Next base: position 121,740 of record NZ_JBEYZJ010000005.1, on the reverse strand, counting down.
ACTGTCGAGCGGCTTGACCACCACCCGCCCGAGGCCCTCGGCCCGCCGCCATGCCAACAGCCGCCCCGCATCGCTGCCGCGCCGCTGCCGCGTGGTCCGCAACCCCGCACCGGCCACCGCCTCCAGCATGTAGAACTTGTCCCGTCGCACGTGCGAGAGCGCCGGATCATTGCCGCGCAAGCCGAGTTTCGCGGCGATCTCGTCGGCCACCTCGACGCCGTACTCGCTGCCCGCAATGACCGCGACCGGTCCCAGTTCGGCGAGCCTGCGCAGTACGTCGTCGGCCTGGTCCGCGTAGGAGAGATCCTCGGCGAACAGCTCGGCAGGCAGGCTCGCGGAGAAGGTCGCGGGCAGCTGGGAACGGGACTGGACATGGATCAGCCGGTGCTTGTGCCGCGCCTGCTGAGCGAGCAGCGCTCCCGTGGAAAACGCATCCACCAGCACAACGATGGACGAATCAACCTCGGTCATGGCATCTCTCATCGGTTCGGTCATGGAATCAGCCTGCTGTCATAACTATTCGCAACGTGGTCGAGCATCCCGTAGAGCGCGTCGGAACCGAGGCGCGCAAGATCCTCGCGACCGGCACTGGCGGGCAGCGGAAGTCGGCCCAATTTTCCCCAGCGCAGCGCGCCCTGCTCATCGATAACGGAGGTGGCGGCCCCGAAGTTGTCGGTGTGCAGGCAGAACGGGACATCGAGCAGCCCTTCGGTGAAGGCCTGCAGCAGCGCCACTCCCACGTCCGCGTCGAGGTTGAGCACCGTATCGATGAGGGTCCGCGCCTCATCGAGCACCTCACCGAAATACTGCGCCTCGGCCGGGGACGCCGGATCCAGCGGCCCGTCCGCCTCTTCCGACGCAATACGCAGCGCCGCAATGTTTTCCGCGACGGACGGAATCTGCCACGCCTCCGACACCGTCTTCACGATCATCCGTTCACACCCGGTCGCCATGGCCAACCGGGCACTGTCGCGGATCAGCCGAGTCGCGCCGTCGGGTGTCCTCGGGAAAAGACCCATATACGTGTAGAACACGACATGCCAGGTCACATCGCCCAGGTACTCCGCGGCAAGGGTCCGCAACGCTCGCAACGCGCCCCGGTCCTGTTCGGCCAGTGTCCCCTGCGCGTAACTGAATGACATGTACCGCAGGCCGTGCTGCCGGAAGAAACACCCCTCCAGAATCCCCATCGCCACCAGCAGCGACGGCGGGCACAGCTGGCCGAGCAGGCAACCGCCGAAGCTCTCGATATGCCCGAATTCGGCCGCGTCGGCAAGAAACCGGGTGCTCTCCGCCCACGCCTCGAGCGCATCGCGCAGCGGCAGCCTGCTGTAGGGCAGGCAGTACGAGACCGGCCCGCCTTCCGTCGCGTCCAGGCCGACCTCGACCAACCGTTGAAAGACCCGCAGCGGCAACGCAGTACCGTGTCGCACCTGAACCGGGAACGTCGGTCCGTACAGGTCGGCGAGCACCTTCTTGGTCTCCTCGATCGAATGGGAGACAAGCGGATACCCGTTCAGCTCCTCCCCCGCGGCGAGGCGTTCCAGCGGGCTCTGGTAGTCGCCGACCCGGGTGTAGCTGTCGAGGGTGAGCGTGCCGATCACCGGAAAATCCAGGTGGGCCACCCGCGCGAGACCGGACCGCATCGCCGACAAGCTGCCCATGCCCATCCGCGGCTGGACGACCAACTGCCCGGCGGCAGCGCGGTCCGCTACGAAACTGTCGAAGAACCCAGCCACGTCACCGACCCGAGATCAGCTCGAGCGTCGGCAATCCCGAGCGCGCGTCGACGGTGTGCACCTGGGATTTGTGCGGATCACCCGCGCGCACCCTGGCCATCACCGTGTCACCGGCCGCGAAGTCCACCAGCGCGCTGCGATACAGCGTGCGCAGGTGCGTGATGGACAGCCCGGACACCTCCGCCAGCCACCCCGCCGCGCTGTCGCTCCCCGGCTCACCACGCAGCGCGGCGTGCAAGGCCGGTACCTCGTCGACCCGCTCGGGATGGCACCGTTCGACGAATTCCGCCAGTCGCGCACCTGCATCGGTGAACGGCGAGAACACCATCGCGACCAGCTCGTCCTCGCCCAGCCCGAACGCATTCTCGGCGTAGGTGGCCGCAACTCGACGCTGTTCGACGACCTTGTCCGGCGATTCGTAGCGACCGAGGGCGAGCGCGATGAGACTGTCCGGCATCTCCTTCCGGCGCATCATCGTCTCGGCGAACTCCAGATACTCCGAAATCCCGGCCTGATAGGTCCGCCCCTCGACGTACTCGACCCGCAGCCCGCGCAGATGTGCCATGAGAGTCGGGTTGGCGCAATCGGATTCGGTGAAGCTGAAGGCCAGGTCATCGAACCGGAAGCCGAGGAAATCGACGATCAGATCCCAATGATCGTGCACGCGATAGCTGACCAGGTCATAGATCGACACAAAGGTGGGCTGCACCGACCGATCACCCACGGCCACTTCGCGTTCGGCGGGCTCGTGCTCGTCGTCGCCGAACAGTTCGCGGAAATACGCGTCGCCGACGCCACGCAGCGCGGCAAGCAGATCCTGGAACGTCATACCTTTGCGCTGCACGTCGATGCCGATTCCCTTGGCCAGCCGCAGAATCCACGCGGCGTAGAGCGCCTGTTCCCGTCGGGAGTCGCCGGTCATGATCGCGTCGACGCCGCCGCGCCACCAGGCGGCCCGACCGTAGAAGTCGGCGACCGCCAGGTTGCAGCTGTTGCAGAAGGTGGGTCGTCCGTCACCGGCCGACCGGTGTCCGTTCATCAACACGTCGAGCCGGTTGATCGCCACCAGCTTGTCCGGCAGCGGCAAATCGACACGGAAGCGGCGGATCTCGGTGTGGTCGATGGTGAGCAGCTCGGCCCGATCATCGTCGAGCAGACCCAGCGCCGAGTACACCCGATCGATGTTCTCCATCACCGCGCTCACCACACCGGCGTGCCGCATGTTGGCCACCCGCATCAAAAACGTTCTGCCGTAGGCGAGTTGCAGACGCAACTGCACGGCCCGCACGAAGGCCACGACATAGGTGCTGTCCTTGCCGCCGCCGTAAGCCACCATGACCTTGTAGTCGGCGAGCTTGGTGAGACCGCCCGCGTCCTCGATCAGCTTGTCGCCGACCGCCGCCACCCCGCGGCGCTCGTCCTCGGTGAGGAATCCGATCAGCTGCTCGTAACGCGCTAGATCGTCTTTGGCATCATGTCCAGCATTCACAGCGGTTCCGCCTCGAAGTCGAAGTTCTCGATGATCTTTCGGATGCCGGCCTCGACGACGTGCTCATCCTCGTGCACCACAATGAAGCGGCCACGATGCAGCGCGTCGTACGCGCCGCCCGGCGCCAGCACCTCGCCCGGCGCGGGCAGCAGCTCACGCCAGACGATCGGCACCTGGTCCCGCATGGACGAAACCCGCAGCACCCGTTCGGACCGCTCGGCCGACTTGGGCATGATCAGCCAACCCCCGGAGGAGTCGACCACCTCGGGGACCGGCGGGACCGGACCACCCGAGAGCACCCGCAGGAACATCTCGTACAGGTTGACGCCGAACACTCGATAGAGCAGATGCGGCACCTCGGCGCCACCCACTCGCCCACCGATCTCCAGGAACACCGGATCGCCCGACGGGGTGAGGAACACCTCGAGGTGAAAGGGCAAGCGGCGCAAGCCGAGTGCCGCGATGATCTGCTGCGAGAAGTCCTCGATCAACGTCCGTTGCGGTGACGGCCCCATCAGCACCGAGCCGAGCGGCGTTCCGTGCGCGAAGGACAGACAGTCGTTGAGGTAGCGGGAGACCGCCTGGAACGCGACGCGGGCATCGTCGTCCGCGAAGCCGTCCACATGGTAGATCTGTCCCGCGATGAACTCCTCGATCTCGTAGTCCGCCAACTCGATCGACGCCAGCGCGGCATCCAATTCCGCAGCGTTGTCCACCCTGCGCACGCCGATACTCGCGGCACCACCGAGCGGCTTGAGAATCAGTGGATAGCCGCAGGATTCGGCGAAAGCCCGCACCTGCTCGACGCTCGTACAGTCGGCGAACCGCGGCACCGGGATGCCCGCCTCGTCCAGCACCTGCTTCATCCGTACCTTGTCCCGGTACACGGCGACCTCATCGACGGTCGGACCCGGAATACCAAGCTCCGCACGAACTTTGGCAGCGATCTCCAGCGTGAATTCCGACAACGCGATCAGCTCGTCCACCGGCCCGACCCGTTCGATGATCTCCCGAACGGCCGCGCCGAGCGCCGCCACATCATTGACGTCGTCGACCCGCACCTGGCAGGCGATCTTCGCCGGATCCGCAAGCACGCCATCGGCTCCGGGACCGTCCACGACGTAACTGACCTGATTGGCCTCGTGATCAACGAACTCCTCGTACCGAGTGAGCTCGTTGTCCCAGCGGATCCCGTCGAAGAACCGCGGCCACCGATTGACGATGACGATATGCATCAGAACACCTCTCGCGTTGCCGCGTCCTCACTGTCCCAGGGACTGATGAGCGCCCGATCCGCGCGCCAGGCCGAAAATCCTTGGGCCAAACCGAAACGCAGGAAACCGCGGAACCGCTCGATGGCGTCGTCGCCGAGGAACACGTCGGTGTATCCCAGTGCGAGCAGTTCGCGGCGGACTCGGTCGTCGTCGGATACCGCGGTGGTCAGCTTGCCGCCGATCGCGCACGGCACCTCCAGCCCGCGTTCCCGCAGGCCGGACAGCAGCACCTGCGCGCCGTGGAATCCGTGACCGTTCACGCTCGACACGACCAGCAGGTCGGGCCGGTCCGCGCGGATCGCGTCGGCCACATGCTGCACCGGCGTACACGTGCCGAGGTTGTTCACCGTCGCGCCGTGCTCCTCGAGCAGCTTCTGCAGATAAACCAGGTTCCAGAGATGGGAATCGGACTCGACGGTGCTCAGCACGCACCGGAAACGAGCGTTCATGTCACGACCTCAACGTTAGCGTTCTCGCGGGCCAGCAAGGCTTTTCGGAAACTGGCCATCGTCAACGGCAGAAAAACCGCGCCGAACAGGCAGAGCAGTCCACCCATCCACAGCGCGAGTCGTTGTGCGCCGATGGAGGCGCCCAGACCACCGATCAGCAGGCCCGCGATCGGATAGGACAACAGGTTGAGCAGATAGAAGGGACCCATCACCTTGCCGAGATGCTCGCCGGGAATCACCTTCACCCGCTGGGTGCGGTTGTAGATGTTGTAGAGCGCATCCCCGACGAGCATCGCGACAAAGGCGGGGGCATAGACCAGATAAGAGGGTGCGAGGGCGGCTATCAGTACTGTGCCGCACATCAGCCAAAAGCCGATCGCCCCAATGGGTTCGACGCCGAAGCGACGCAACAAGGCCGGCATCAGCAGGAGGTTCAGTAGCCCGGTGACACCGACGGCCGCATTGAGCAGGCCGTACGCGGAGTCGGGCGCGTGAAAGACATCGGTGACCAGTGCCGCGTTGGAGACGATCAGCACGCCGACCACCAGGTTGATGGTGAAGTTGAGGATGCCGAGCAGCAGCACCGGCCGGATGCGCACCATGAGCTGCCAGCCGATCGCCAACTCCGCCAACACTTCTCGGGCCGCCCACCCGACGGCGGTGCGCACCTTCGGTCGGGGCAGCGGCAGCCAGGTGACCGCGCTGATCGCGAACGCGGCGGCGGCCACGAGCAGCAGCCACAGCTTGCCGAGGAAGGCCGCGGCCAAGATCGCCAGGGCGGGCCCGAGGGCCATGGCAAGCAATTCCATGTTCTGCACCAACGACTGCACCGTGGCGATCTGCGAGTCGCGGGCGATCTGCGGCACCATCCGCTCGATCGACATGCGGATGGGTGCCACGCAGACCGACAGGCACGCACCGCCGGTCATCAACGCGGGCACCATCCAGCCCGGCCGGGTCAGGCAGACCAGCACGACGATGACCAGGATGACCGCGCGCATCACCGCGACCCGGGTGAACAGCCTTGCGCCACCGTCGCGGTCCGCGAGCAGACCTGCGAACGGGTAGGCGATCAGCGCGGGCAACCACTCCAGGGCGAACGCGAAGCCGAGAGTCGAGACCTGTTTGGTGTCGTGAAAGATCAACAGCGGCACCGCGAACAGCACAACTTGTTCGGCAATCAGACCTAGCAGAACGCCGGTGGCGAACAACGCGTTGTGCTTACCCACCCTGTCGGCTGCCGTCCCTGGGCGCCGTGGCACCGCCCGTTGCTTCACCCCAGCCGTCTCTCGTGTTCACGGATGAGCGGCAGCACGTGGGTATAGAAGATGCGCATCTCGTCGCGAGTCGGCCAGCCGGAGAAGATGAATTCGCTGACCCCGACCGCCTTGTATTGATAGAGGTAGTCGGCAACCTCTTGATAGCTGCCGACCACGCACAGCGCGGGTCCGCCGCGATAGGGCACGAAGCCGGAGTAGATCATCGGCGACAGCCAGTCGTCGGCGGCCTGCTCGGCCAACCGGAACGACGTTTTCACGGCCACCGAATCGGAGGCGGCGACCACCTGCGCGACCCACTCCCGATGCTTTTCGTCGGGGTTTTCCTGCATAGCGGCAAGATCGGTGAGCGCCTGCTCCCGAGTTTCCCTGGCCAGGATGTGCATTCGGGTGCCGACCCGGGCGCCCTTGTCGAGCACCGGCCGGGCCGCCGCGCCCATGCCCTCGGGCGTATCGCCGTAGCGCAGCCAACAGTCGCCGTACATCGCGGCCGTCTCCTGCGCGATCTCCGAGGCACCGCTCAGATAGATCTCGGGCCGTCCGCCACCTTTGTAGCCGAGGCCGAGCGCGGCCTCCTTGATGACGTAGTGCTCGCCCTCATACGACAGCGGCGACTGCCCGCTCCAAAACCGGTGGCAGATATCGAGGAACTCCTGAGTGCGGGCATACCGTCCGTCATGCGCGACGAAATCGCCGTAGCCGGCCTGCTCCGCGGGCGAGATGCCCGCGACGAGGTTCAACGAGATGCGCCCATCGGACATCCAGGAGATCGTGTTCACCACCTGGGTGAACAGCGTCGGCGAGAGCAGCCCGGGCCGGTAGGCGAGGATGAAGGTGACGTTCTCGGTCTCCCGGACCAGCGCGCCGATCATCGGCAGCGGATCGGGCATGTAGTCGGCGATGCCCATCAGCAGGGAGTCGACGCCCAGCGCGTCCGCCTCCTGTACGAAGTCCACCATCCCGTCGAAGTCGAGTTCGCCGACTCGGTACTTCTCGGTCGCCTTCTGCTGCCCGCTGTCCAGCGGTGCGCACCAGTGGAACCGCAACTCCCCGTGCTCGGGGTTTCGGGTATGAGACAGCGGGGCGAAGTTCGTACGGTCGTAGTTCATTGTTATCGGGATTCACTTCCGGTATCGCAACGGAGGCAGCAGAAGGTGTTCGGCACCAATTCAGACAATAGCTGATCCAAGACCACCCTCTCAGAATGCACGCGTCCGGAGCTGTACCCCCAGAAGCTCCCAAAGGAAGTCGCATCCCCGCGGCGACTCCCCCTGCCCTGTTAAGGCAAAGTTACATCGACTGTTCGTCGCTGTCAAAGAAGTATAAGCTGCCTGCAGCGTTACAGTTGAACAATTATTCGGCCAGCGGAACACGTCCGCTTCGAGCAGACGATCTTATGCGGAAAACCCCCCATTCGGGGGGTGGACGGCAACGCCCGGACAGGGGAGAATTGGGCCGCTACCAGTGTGTTAGCAGGAAGTTACAACAGGAACGGGGGGTTCGACGTAACCGTCAAGCAATAGTTTCCCACCAGTTACCGAGCATTCCGGAAAGAATCTCGGATATATACGTTAGCCGATAGTCGACGCATTGCCCATGGGAGATCCCCCGGGCGTCTGTTAACACCATCGGCTTGCCTACATATTTTCAGATGGCGAATATACGGGATGGAGCGCCGACGCCACACGCGTCCGGTCTTGTTATTTCACGGTTTCGACGGACATCGCACCGATGAACGACGAGCTCCCCCGCACGACTATTGAACGGATCGGACTTTGCCTGAATTGACTGAACCGACCGCAGCCACGCCGCCACTACCGCGTGCGCATCTCACGTCGAAACGAACCATAGCGGCGTTGACCTTGCAGGCGCGATTTCTGGCCGCCGCGCGTGAGTTCTTGACCGCGGAGGGTTTCACCGAGCTGTTGCCGCCCATCATCGGTCCGGTGACCGACCCGGGGGCACGCGGCGCGAAACAGGTCGACATCGACTACTACGGGCACCGCTACAAGCTGATGACCAGCGGCATTCTCTACAAGCAGACCTCACTGCTCGCCTTCGACAAGATCTTCCATGTGGCCCCGAACGTGCGGCTCGAGCCGCTGGAAACCGCGGTGACGCACCGGCATCTCGCCGAGTTCCACCAGCTCGATGTGGAGATCGCGAACGGGTCGCGCGAGGACGCCATGGACGTGGCCGAGCGGCTGACCAAGTACGCGGTGGAATACGTGCTGAGCAGCGCCCAGCGCGAATTGGAAGTCCTGGACCGCGATCTCGAACAGTTGAAACAGGTGCTCGCGGGTCCTTACGACCGCAAGCGGCACACCACTGCGGTGACCGAGCTGCGCGACCTCGGCTACGACCAGCGCGAGCACACCGAAATCGACTGGCAGGGTGAGGAAATCATCTCCGCGGCGGCCGCTCGCCCGTTCTTCATCACCGACTATCCCAAGGGTTCGCGCGGCTTCTACGACAGCGAAAACCCGGACGAGCCAGGCATGTTGCGCAACTTCGACCTGATCTTCCCCGGCGGGTTCGGCGAAATGATGAGCGGCAGTGCGCGCGAGTCGGATTACCGCACGCTGCTGACGCGTATCCGCGAAACCGGTGAGAACCCGGCCAAATACGAGTGGTACCTCACCGTGGCGCGCGAAGGGCTTTCGCCCAGTGCGGGTTTCGGCCTCGGCGTGGAGCGGTTCACCCGATTCCTCGGCGGTCTCGCCGCGGTCTGGCAGGCCACCGCCTACCCCAAGATTCCAGGGGAGCTACGTCCATGAGTGTGCTGTCGGCTCCTGGATTTCCCGAGCGGGAGGTGCGGGCGCGGGCGCGCACCGCGGCGGGTTCGGTATTTCCGGACAATGCGCGATACGGCTCGACCCTGTTCGGACAGGGGCAGCACGCGGACGCGCCCGCCATGGACGCGATCGACCACGCCCGGCTGGTACCGCCCGTGTTCGTGCCGCTGCGCGCGGAGAAGATGTTCGACCTCGGCCGGGAACCCCTAGCAGGTGACGTGGACCTGACCACCACCATCGGCGGCCTGCGTTCGACGCTGCCGGTGTACGTTTCGGCGTTCGGCTCCACCGCGGTGGCCAACGGCGATCTCGGTGTCGCGGTGGCCGGACAGGCCGGTGCCGCAGGTGTGCCGATGGTGATCGGCGAAAACATCGTGCCCGTATCGGGTTACGGCCGGATGGCGGACGAGGAGCAGAGCTCGCTGCTGCGGCGGCTCACCGAGTACACGAAGATGGCCGCCGACGATCTCGGCGGCGTGATCGTCCAGCAGAGCACCGAGGACGCCGACGCCGAGGTCTGGAATCTGGTGTACAGCGACCCGGCGAGCGAGCCACTGCTGGCCAGCGGTCGCCTTGCCTTCGAGTTGAAGGTGGGCCAAGGCGCGAAACCCGGCATCGGCGGCATGACCCTCATCCCCCGTGAACGGGCCGCGCACCTGTCGGCGCAGTACGACATCCTGGACATCTACGACGCTACCGACGCCTCGGTGCTGCGTTCGGCCACGCCCGGCACTTTCACCGCGGAGATCCTGCGTCAGCAGATCCGGTTGATGCGCAACAACTATCCGCGCTGCCGGGTCTGGGTGAAGCTGCCGCCCGCCCGGGACGTCGCCGACGCGGCCGAGGTGGCCTGGGCCGCGGGCGCTGACGCGGTGACCATCGATGGCGCCGAGGCGGGCACCGGCTGGGCACCGCACGGGTTCCTCGACCACGTCGGCCTGCCGCTGGCCGAATGCCTGCGCCGGGTCGCCGACCGCGACCGGCACGAGCACAGCCTGCTCGTCTCCGGAAGATGTTGGGAGGGAACCAGAGTCGTCAAGTGCCTGGCCCTGGGCGCGTCCGCCGCCGGCCTCGGCCGGGCCGCCTTGGTCGCCGCCGACGAGAACGCCGATCATGGACTGACGAACCTGCTCGCCGCGTTCGACCTGGAGCTCCGGCTCCTGATCAGCGCGCTCGGCAAGTACCGGATCGCGGATCTGGCCGCCGAGGACATATGGTTCCCTGCTACCAAGGAGAGGATGCGATGACTACAGAGCGACAGTGGCGTGTGGCAGTACTCGGACCCGGCGGTGTCGGTGGATTGGTCGGTGCACTGCTGGCCCGTGCCGGGCACCGGGTTACCTTCCTCAGTGGACCGGAGACGGTGCGTACCGTGCAGGAGCACGGAATGCACGTGCGCAGTGGGATGTTCGGTGAGTTCACCGTAAAAGCCCAGGCGGACACCGAGTTACGTGAACCCGTGGACCTTTGTCTGGTGACGGTCAAACAGAACATCCTCGGCGCAGCCGTCGACCGGGTACCGCCCGCCGCGCTGGGCGACGGCTTGGTCGTACCGCTGCTCAACGGGATCGAACACCCTGCGGTCCTGCGCGAACGATACCGCCCGGAACTGGTTGTGCCCGGCGTGATCCGGGTCGCGTCGAACCGCGTCGCACCGGGCTCCATCGAACACGGCAGCCCGTTCGTCGACATCGATCTGGCCAGCGCCACCACACCCCCCGAACAGCTCGACGCGCTCGCGGCGATCCTCAATGACGCTGGCATACAGGCAAAGACACGTGACGACGAATCCGCCATGCTCTGGGGCAAACTCTTCTTCCTCGCCCCCTTCGCCCTACTGACCACGCACCACCAATGCTCGGTCGGCTCGCTCCGCACCGACCATCGGGCCGAGCTCACCGATCTCGTCACCGAAATCGCCGCACTCAACCCCGCCTCCGATATCGAAGCAGCCCTACGCTTCTACGACGCCTTCCCACCGGAAGCCAAGTCCTCGATGCAACGCGACGCCGAGGCCGGACGCCCCCTGGAACTCGACGCCATCGGCGGCGCATTACTCCGCATCGCCCAGCAGCACACCATCCCGATGCCATTGACCGAACGCCTGGTCACCGCCCTGACGCCACTGGCCGACGGGGCGGCGGCCGAATCGAGGAGCTGACCCGGTAGCCGCGGTCAGTCGGTCCTGGCGCCGATCGACCAGCGGCGGTCCGGACGCAGAAGCCGGCCAGGCCGACGTCATTCAGCGGTAATCCCGCGCGAAGGTCTGACCGTACCGGTCACCCATCGGAATTCGGCTGGTACAGAACAGGTTCGGATCAACTCGAGCGGCACGAGAGTTCGGGTTCGCCTGCGGGCCACGCAGCACTTCGCGGACAATGACAGTGCGACCCCGGTTGTGTCGAATGTTGTTCGCCGCGACCGACGTTCATCACAGCGGCGAGCTGTCACCCGATATCGCGGGTCGATCGCGGAGCGTGGGGTGATGGTGTCGTCGAGATACCAGTGCAGGGGACATCGATGGACACTTCAGGGATTCCCGAGGGCGAACAGCTGTACTTGTTCACGGGCGGCACGATATTGACCGTTGACCGGGCATTCTCGATTGCCGAGGCAATCGCGGTGCAGGGCAATCGCATCGTCGCGGTCGGCGCGGAGGCGACGGTACGCAAGATCGTGGGGGTAGGAGCCACGGAGATCGATCTCGCAGGCCGAACGATGTTGCCGGGCTTCGTCGATGCGCATACCCACGTATTGACCGGCAGCATGGTGGCGGCTCTGATGGAGTACGTCGGCATGGCGCGCTTCGCCACCGCGCGTGAGGTACTCGATCATCTGGCAGACCTGGCAAGGCAAGCGCAAGCAGGCAAATGGATCCTCGCCCGTAATTTCGATCCGGCAGTGCAGCCGGACCTGGCAGCGCTGACGTTCGCCGAACTCGACGCGGTGTCGACCACACATCCGGTGTTCGTCCTCAACGCCTCCGGGCACATCGCCTATGCCAATTCCGCGGCGTTCGCCGCCGCAGGCATCGGAGAGGATGTGGAGAATCCGGACGGAGCCGAGTTCGTTCGCGATGCCGACGGAAAGCTCACCGGGACAATGAAAAACGGTGTCGCATACAACCAGGTCCTGGGGAAATGCGACGCCGCTGCCGGATTGAACCCGGTCGACGCGCTGGTCGACCTACTCGAAAGCTGGCGGCAGGTCGGTTTGACCACGGTGAGCGAACTGGGATTGGGCACCTTGAGCCACACCCCTGACGACCTCGCCGTGCTGACGCAGGCGGCTGCCACCGGCAAGCTCCAGACCCGTATCCGCGCCTACCCCTTCTATACCCTCGGAACCGACACCTGGGACGCAGCGGGGGTGCGGCCGGGCGATGGCGACGCGTTGGTGCGTATCGCGGGCTACAAACTCGTCGCCGACGGCTCCAACCAGGGATTCACCGGCCTGCAACGCGAGCCGTATCTGAATACCGACAACTACGGAATCGCGTACATGGAGCCCAAAGTGCTCGCCGCAGAAGCGGTCGACCGCGCGAGCAAAGGCTGGTCGCTCGCGATCCACGGCAATGGCGACGCCGGTATCGACAACATCCTGGATGCCTGCGACGCGATACGCGAAGCCGGGGTGGAGCCGGGCGCTGTGCGAGTGCGGATCGAGCACTGCTCGATCCTGCACGACGAACAGATCACCCGCATGAAAGACCTGGGCGTATCCGCCAGCTTCCTGATCGGGCATGTCCATTACTGGGGTATCGCGATGCGCGACAACGTCTTCGGCGCACAGAAGGCCTTGCTGCTCGACCGGTGCCGCAGCGTGGAGGCAGCGGGAATCGGGTTCACGCTGCACTCCGACTTCATGGTCACCGACCCCGACCCACTGCACATGATCGAGATGGCCGTGACCCGGCGTACCTGGAAAGAACCCGACTATGTGCTGGCACCCGAAGAGCGCGTATCGGTGGAATCGGCAATCCGCGCCGTGACGTCCGAAGCGGCGTGGCAGCTCTCCTCCGAACATGAAGTCGGCAGCCTCGAGGTCGGCAAATACGCCGACTTCGTCATTCTCGATCAAGACCCCCGCGCCGTCCCACCTGATCAGATCAAGGGCATCACAGTCCTGGAAACCTGGATGAACGGCAACCAAGTCTATTCAGGGAGCTAGCGCCTCTGGCGTCCGTGCCGTTCCGACGCGCGGAACGTTCGACGGACAGCGGTCCGGCGGTTTCGTTCACGCAGAAGGTAACCGTCGCGCTGCGCGGCCGGAGCCCATAGCGTCGAGGGGTGGGTGCTACACGGCGGCGGCCGTTGAAAACCGTTACCGGAGTGAGTGGTTCGGCCGATGTTTACGGGGCCGCGGTGGATCCCGGACAATCCACCGTGGCCTCGGCCATCGAGATCGCGCAGCTCGCCGAAGCCAACGGGTTCGATGCGCTTTTCGCTGCGGACCTGCTCAGCTTCGGCGCACAAGGTGCGATCGGGGCGCAGGAGCCGCTGATCTTCCTGTCCGCATTGAGCGCGGTGACCGAGCACGTCGGCCTGATCGCCACGGTGACAACGACTTTCCATCATCCGTACAACCTGGCCAGGCTGTTCGGCACCCTCGACCACGTCAGCAACGGGCGTGCCGCCTGGAACGCGGTCACCTCGTCGCTGGGCGAGGAGAACTACGGCGATCAGGACCTGCCGTCGCCGGAGGAACGGTACGAGCGCGCCACTGAATCCCTCGAGGTCGTCAACGCGCTGTTCGACAGCTGGCAGCCCGGTGCCCTGACACCGGATGGCCGCGGCGGCGCAATCCTGAACGCCGACCTGGTCCGCCCGATCGACTACGCGGGCAAGCACTTCACGGTCCGCGGACCATTGAACATCCCGCCGCTCCCCCAGCGCCGCCCCGTACAATTCCAAGCCGGTCAATCCGAGGCAGGCCTCGAACTCGGCGCCCGCTTCGCCGAAGTCGTCTTCACCTCCCTACCAACCCTCGACGACGCCATCACCTACACCAAGAAAATCCGCACTCGCGCAGCAGAATTGGGCCGTGCGGACGGCCTGCCGCTGATCATGAGCTCATTCCACGCGACCTACGGCGCCTCCGAAGCCGAAGTCCGCCAACTGGTCCGCGAGCGCGACGAGGCCACCGATTTCGACGCGGGCCGCATCCAGCTCGCCGACATGCTCGGCGGTAACATCGACCTCTCCGAACTCTCCCTGGACAAGCCGATCCCGGAACACCTACTGCCCGAAGTGAATTCGGTACACCGACGCCGCGGCCGAGTCGAAATCTTCAGCAGCTTCGCCCGTTCCGGAAAAACCCTGCGCGAGCTGATCATCGCCGCCAAGGACACCGGCCACTGGGCCGCCGCAGGCACCCCCGACCAACTGGCCGACGCAATCGCCCAACGCTACAACGCCGGCGTACTGGACGTAATAACCCTCGGCGGACTGACCGACCCCCGAACCCGCGACTTCCTCCTCAACGGCCTCCTCCCAGAACTCCGCCGCCGCAACATCATCGATCCCGACTACCTCGGCCCCACCTTCCGCGACAACCTCGAACTCCCACCCCTACCTCCGGCCGGACACCGATCAAGCCTGCGGTCGCAAGTCAGGCAGTCGTAGACGCGACCGCTACAGCAACCCGCCTGGTCCGATTGGCTGCTTCTGGTCGGAGCATCACTGATTCTCCCGTGGAGGACGCAAACCGGGCCACGCCGAGCTCGTTGAGATCGGCGTGGCCCTTCGCGTTCCCGCTCGTATTCGACGGCTACCAATCCGTCTTCCAGGACGTGTGCTCGCGGGTGTTCAGCTCGTCGGCTGCGTCGGATCGGTCTGCCCGCCGCCGAACACCTCGGTGACAAGCCGCTCGTTCGCCGCCTGGAACGGTCCTCCCAGGGACAGTGCGGAGTCGTCCACATAGTTCAGCGTGGCGGTCAGAGTTTTGCTGCCGTCGAGTGTGCTGTACATCAAGGCCGCGTGACCTGCGGCGCCGCCGTTGTGCGTGATGACGGTGCCGCCGGGCCCGCTGTCCTTCACGAATACCCCCAGGCCGTAGTCCATGCCCGGGATGCCCGTCGGGTGCGGCGTGTACATCTCGGCCAGCAGTTCGGCAGGCAGCAGCTTGCCGGTCACCAGCGCGGAGATGAACGTGTGCAGGTCTCGGCTGGTCGAGATCATGTCGCCGCCACTGGAGATCCAGGAGGGGTTCTGTTCGGTGACGTCGACCGTCTTCTCCTGATCGCCGTCGTACCGGTAGTAGGCGTGGGCGTGCGGCTCGGGGAGCTCCGACTGTGTGGTCGGCGCGATGGTGCCCGACAGTCCGAGCGGCCCCAGGATCAGCCGCTGCATCTCTGCGGCGTACGAGCGGCCGGTGACCTTCTCGATCAACAGCCTGGCCAGTACGTAGTTGGTGTTGGAATAGCTCCAGCCCGTCCCTGGCTCGAACCGCGCCGGTTTGGACAACGCCAACTCCACCAGCTCCTCCGGCCGGTAGGTGCGGAACCGGTTGTCGGCCCACTCGTCGGCCAAGGGGGTGCCCGCCGAGGCGATCCCCAGCGCGATCGTCCCATCCTGGTAGAGCTCACCGGTGAAGTTGAACACTCCGCTGGTGTGCTGCAACAACATTCGCACTGTGATCCGCTCGTCGAGCCCGAACTCCGGCAGGTAGTCCGCCGCCGAGGTGTCCAACCCGATCCTGCCCTCGCCCACCAATTGCAAGACCAGTGTCGCAGTGAAGGTCTTGGTGTTGCTGCCGATCCGGACATACCCGTCGATCGGTGGCTTCGCGGTGCCGCCCAGCTCGGCTACCCCGGCGCTGCCGACCCACCCGCCTCGCTCATCGTGCACGCGCAGCGTCAGCCCGGCAATACCGGAATCGACGATCTCCTCGATCGCCTTCTGCAGTTCCGCACGATCCTGCCCGGCAGCCGGGGCCTCGCTGTCCACGGTGTCCGCCCCCGCGTCGAGGGCGGCGGTGATCTTGCGGGCCATTGCCGTGGCGGCGGGGCCGGGCTCGCCGTTGCGGGGCCGGGCTGCGGCGTCGACGGCGATGGCGATGGTCGTGCGAAAGTTGTCGGCCTCGGCGCGATCCTGCTGTGCCAGCAGCTTCATCGTCGCGGTCAGGGCCGGCAGTACCTGGTCAGCGAGTTCGGCGACGGTCTTGCCGTTCAGTTTGATCTCGCTGGCTTTCGTGGCGAGTACGTGCCCGATCGGGCCGGTCGCCGAGGTCAGGGCGAGGGAGGCGTTGGTGGCGGCCTTGTGGGGTGTGCCGCCGGTGGCGGCCAGCAGCGAAACCGCGCCCCACGCTGCTACTCGCAGCGTGTTCTTGTCCTGGTCGGAAAGGGTGATCGACATGGTGATGTATTTCCTTGCCTGCGTTGCGCGGTCGGTGTGTGAATGTTGTTGCCTGCCTGGCTGATACCGGTCTGTCGTAGACCCGGACCGCTGCGGCAGCGCAAGTTCGAGAATGCCCAGCCCAGGTATCCGGGATCAACGGCTGATCACGTAAGATTTCATAACCAAGGTGTTATGTCGGCTGGGGTGACTGTGGAACTGAGAGATATCGAGATCTTCTTGGCCTTGGCCGAAGAGCTACATTTCGGCCGCACGGCAACCCGCCTGCACGTCACGCAGGCGCGCGTCAGCCAGGCCATCAAACATCAGGAACGTCTCATCGGCGGGGCACTGTTCGACCGATCGACTCGCCGGAATGTCTGCCTGACCCCGCTCGGGGAACAACTTCGCGACGACTTGCGTCCCCATTACACCGGGCTGTACGCCGGTATCGATCGTGCCCGGCAGACCGCGCGCACGACCGCTGCCGTCTTGCGGATCGGGATGCTCGGCTGGAACACCGATGATCTGCGGCCCGTCTTCGATGCCTTCACCACTCGGCGACCCGGATGCCGAATTCAGATCCGTGCGGTGCAATTCAGCGACCCGTTCGGCCCGCTACGCGCAGGGATCATCGATGCGGCGATCCTATGGCTGCCGGTGCGGGAGCCGGATCTGACTGTCGGCCCCGTTGTCTTCACCGACCCGGTTGTCCTGGCAGTATCTGCCGAACATGCACTGACACAGCAAGAATCGGTCGGCTACGAGGATCTGGCAGACCACCCGGTGATGGCAGGTGCAACACCTGACTACTGGCGCCGAAGCCTCGTGCCCGCACACACCCCCAGCGGCCGTCCGATCCCCATCGGGCCAACTGTGGGGAGTTTCGCGGAAATGATCCCCATTCTGGCTACCGGCGAGGCCGTGTCGCCCGTCCACGCTCAAGCCATCAGACTCGCACCCCGTCCCGAAATCGCTTATCTGCCCATCCGAGACGCGCCACCCGCCGAGTTCGCACTCATCTGGCGGACCGCTGCGGAAACCGATCTCATCTGCGCCCTCGCCCAGACCATCATCGACCTCGGCCCACGCCAGTTCGACCTGTCATAGCGCAGTAGCGGACCAGCTGGCTGCGCGTCGCCAGCCAAATCACCCCACTCAGCTACGAAGTCGACGCCCTGCGTGGACTATTGGTCGGACGAGCACGGACACCGCGAGGAGTTCCGCATCGATCCGATCGCGCTGATGCGGCGCTTCCGTGCCGAAAATCGTGAGCAGCCTTCGCGTCTCGTGCGCCGCGCCCCTCACTAGCATTGAGCCGGAGAGGGATTCACCGATGCACGTCGAGTCGGCAGAGGAGATCGAAGCTTGAACATCGATGACGCTGGCCTGAAGGTTGTCCGCTACGACGCATCCGACACCCTGCGCCAGGCCGACGAGATCAAGGCGGTCTACCTCGCCGCTCATCTCCGGCAACAGGACAATCCCTGGTACCACCCGGCGAAGTTCTGGGAACGACTCCAGGAACTGTACGCGCCGATCCCCGATTTCGAGTTGGTCGCCGGTTGGCTCGATGGCCGAATAGTCGGCTACGCCTTCGGCACGCCGCACAGGCGACCACAGGAGGTCAGAGACACGGCCGCGCACGTCTTCCCCGCGCTCGCTGCCGAAGCCGCCGACGCGCCGGTCTACATCTTCCGAGAGTTCTCCGTCCATCCAGACCATCAGGGTCAGGGTTACGGGCGGAAAATCCACGACGCATCACTGTCCGAACGCCCCGAACGGCTCGCATACCTACTCGTCAGAGCCGAGAACCCGGCCAGGTCGCTCTACACATCGTGGGGTTGGCAGCCCATCGGACAAGACCAACCGTTCGCCGATTGGCCGATGATGGACGCGATGGCAAAACAGCTGCCCTGAAGCGGCCGAGATGCCCAGTTGGACAAGCGCTCACGAGGAACTGGTGCTGTTGCCCTCTCGGGCGATGCCAGCCTCAGTTCCCCATGATCGCCTGACCAGTAGCCACGCGGGGGTATTCCCAGCAGGTGTTCTCTGCTTCGCGGTCAGTGAACCAGGGCGGCCAATTGCGTGCTGCGATCCCACAATTGGGCGGCGAGTTCGGTGTCGTCGGCTTGGCGGGAGGTTGTGGCGGGCTTGCGCTTGACGTAATACCGGCCGGGTTTCCCAGGTGCGGCCGACTCACCAGATAGGCAGCCGGCAGACACCGCGATAGGTCTTGTACCGGACGACTCTTCGCAGTACTGTCCAGACACATGTCCAGCAGGTATCTGGGCAGGCTTGCGGAGAGGATTTCCCTGATGACACCGGTCAAGCCGCAGCGGGTATCCGGCGGAGCGGACGAGCACGGACACCTCGAGGAGTTCCGCACCGATCCGATCGCGCTGATGCGGCGCGTCCGTGCCGAATGCGGCGACATCGGGACCTTCGAACTCGCCGGACGCGATGTCGTCCTGCTGTCCGGTGCGGCGGCCAACGAATTCTTCTTCCGGGCCGGCGACGACGATCTCGACCAAGGCGCGGCCTATCCGTTCATGACACCGATCTTCGGCGCGGGCGTGGTCTTCGATGCGAGCCCGGAACGCCGAAAAGAGATGCTGCACAACCAAGCTCTGCGCGCCGACGCCATGCGCGGGCACGCCGCGACCATCGCCGCCGAGGTGGACCGGATGTTGGCCACCTGGGACGACGAGGGCGAAATAGACCTCCTCGAATTCTTCGCTGAGCTGACCATCTACACATCCTCGGCCTGCCTCATCGGCGTCAAGTTCCGCAATGAGCTCGACGCGCGATTCGCGCAGCTGTACCACGAACTCGAACAGGGCACCGACGCACTGGCCTACGTCGATCCCTACGCCCCGATCGAGAGCTTCCGCCGCCGTGACGAGGCCCGCGCACAACTCGTCGAGCTGGTGCAAGCGATCATGGCTGGCCGCGCGGCAAACCCGCCGTCCGGCAAAGACTCTCGCGACATGCTCGACATCCTGATCTCGATACGCGATGAGAACGGCGCACCGCGCTTCTCGGCGAGCGAGATCACCGGCATCTTCATCTCGATGATGTTCGCCGGACACCACACCACCTCCGGTACCGCGGCATGGACAACCATCGAATTACTGCGGCGTCCCGACCTATTGCGCACGGTGGTCACCGAACTCGACGAGTTGTACGCCGACGGCTCGGAAGTCAGCCACAACGCCTTACGCCAGATCCCGAATCTCGAAGCAGCACTGAAGGAATCACTGCGCCTGCACCCGCCGCTGATCATCCTGATGCGCATCGCCCGCGCCGAATTCGAGGTGTGCGGGCACCGCATCGCACCCGGCGACATGGTGGCGGCCACGCCCGCGATCTCCAACCGAATCCCCGAGGACTTCCCCGACCCGGACACCTTCGACCCGAGCCGCTACCTCGATCCGCGGCAGGAAGACATCATCAACCGCTGGACCTGGATTCCCTTCGGTGCGGGCCGCCACCGCTGCGTCGGCGCGCCGTTCGCGCTCATGCAACTCAAAGCGATCTTCTCGATCCTGTTGCGGGACTGGGAGTTCGAGCTGTCCCAGCCGTCGGAGACCTACCGCAACGACCACTCCAAGATGGTGGTGCAGCTGCAGCAGCCATGCCGCGTCCGCTACCGCCGACGATGAGCACCGGCCCAGCTCATGGCTGAGTGAGGAAATTGGCGATGAGAGTGCTTGCCATTTCCGGCATCCCGTTGTTCTGCCGCTCCGCGGCGGTGACCACGTCGTAATGCCGGTAGCCGGGAATGATTTTGGCGTTGGCGGGCAGCAGGCCGCCGTAGCCCGCGTTCTGCAGGGGCGAGTCACCCGAGAGCAAGGTGAGGTTGCGCCTGGCCGACGGCGTGCTCTGCCAACGGTCACCGTGCAGCAGGAAGTTCAGGATGCCGCCGCTGCGGTTCTGTAACTGCCGCAGCTCACCGTCGCGACCGAGCCCGAGCGCGAAAATCGTGTCGGTGATGATGCGCAGCGGGGTGTACTCCTCGAAGAAGTCGGTGGGCTGCCCGCCGGGGTTCATCGCCCGTGCGAACTCACGCACGTCGGTGACCTCGTGGTCGCGATCGGTCGGCTGGCCGCGCACCGGGTCGATGCCGTCGATCGTGGACGCGGGCATCTGGTCGTAGTTCTTCCAGCCGCACAGCTGGTTGTGGTCGACCGGGGTGTAGTTCTGGCCGTAACCGACCCGCAGCGGGATGATGAACAGCGTCGGCCCGAGTACCGGCACCGAGGCGAGCCCGTTGGGAATCGGGTAGGTTTTGCCGACCGTCGGGCAGTCGTAGTATCCCAGCCCCGCCTGCAGGACATACTCCGCCGAGTTCTGATCGAACAACATGCCAAGTGCCGCGGTGTTGGTGAGCCGGAAATCGCGCGGCAGATTCTGGCCGGTGAACAGGTCCAGATAGTCCTTGCCGTAGAACGCCCGCATCCACGGTTCGGTCCGCAGATCCGCAGGCACCAGGGTCTTCAGATCGCTTTCGCCGTCCGGGTTCTGGTCCGCGGCCATGCCCGCCAGCTGATAGGCGTTCATGATCTCGCTCGCCGCGAGCACCGGCCACTGGGCGACACCGAGGCCGTTCTTCAACAACCAGTCCACGCCGTTCTTCACCGCGCCACCCACCGCGGAGAAGAACATGTCCAACGGCGGTGCGCTTGCGAACCCAACGGGGTCGGTCATGGCGAATCCGTCTTCGGGAATGATGCCGCCACCGCACAGGTTGAAGCCCGCGTCTTCGGTGGTGGCCGCGTTCTGGTCGAAATCCCACGCCATCATCGGCCCGGTCAGGAAGGCGCCCAACGAGTGACCGCCGCAGAAACTCTTGGTCCGGGTGCCGGGATCGGGCAGCAGATACTCGATGACCACCCGCCAGTCGTCCATGGTCAGCGCCAAACCGTACTCACCGAGATAGTTCAGATCCTGCGGCGTCTGATAGTGGTAGGACTTGCCGTCGATCGCCTTACCACCGAAGTAATAGTCTGCGGCGACGTGATAGTCCCCCGCCTTGTCCGCGGCCGCCCAACCCGTTCGGTCCTCGGCACAGTTCGCCCGGCGATCCAGCGATATGTATTCGACGAACTTACCGGTTGCCGCAGCCTTCCGAACCACCTGCGGGGCTTGCGGATTCATGTTCGCCGCACCCGAGAAGGTGCCGGGCTGCACAGT
Organism: Nocardia sp. NPDC046473; assembly: GCF_040645995.1. Classification (NCBI taxonomy): domain Bacteria; kingdom Bacillati; phylum Actinomycetota; class Actinomycetes; order Mycobacteriales; family Nocardiaceae; genus Nocardia; species Nocardia sp. NPDC046473. Next base: position 100,187 of record NZ_JBEYZJ010000005.1, on the reverse strand, counting down.
CAGCACCGCATCCGCGTCGGAAGACTTCTCCGGCCCCTTCTTGGACCGATACCGCACGAACGAAATCCAGTCGCAGGCTTCCGGATGAGCCATGGTGGAGTACGGGCTCGGATAGTGCAGCCGGACATAGGTTTCCTCGACATCGTCGCCGAGGGCCGGGTCACTGACCGGGCTGACCTCCGTGCGATCCGGTGCCGCCGAAACCGCCGGTGCGGCAGTCGATACCGGGACCGGTAGTCCGGCGACCAGCAATGCCGCCGCAACAGCCATCGAAATCCCCATGGCCGGTAACACTCTGATCCGACTGGTGAGCCGCATCGCTCCCCGCCTTCCGATATCGGTTGCTCCGTTACGTGTTCTCATCCAAGGCTTTTCACGAAGTCGGCCAGGCTCTGCGCGCTGGCATCCGGCTTGCCGTCGTTCTGCACCCGCGCGGCGCCGATCGTGTCGACGTGGCTGTACCCGGGCAGCGTGACCACCTGAGCGGTCGGTGGCGGCGGTACGACAATGCCGACTCCCTGCTGCACGAAACCGTCACCCGCATAGGCGATGTAGCTCGGCCTGGTGCGCGCCATGTTGTGGTAGCGCAGATTCGTCATATCCCCGCTGCGCGCGCCGCCGTAGCCCGCGCCGATATCGATGAACAGCCGGGCGGGAAAGTAGGTCTCCCAGTATGCATACGGTGCGCCCGTGCCGAGTTGCCTTGCGGCGTCACGGATATCGGAGGCTTCGTGATTGGGCGCGGTGTAGGGCACCCCGCGAACATCGTCATAGTTACGCCAGGTGTAGAGCACGCTGCGATCGGTGGGCCGAACGCGTTGCTGCGGACCGGCGATGGCCCGCAGGAACCCGCCGAGCAGCGGAACCTGGGTGACCGAGCCGGGCACCGGAAACGTCTTCTCCGACACCGGCCCGCCCGCGAGCGCGCCGACGCCCTGCTGGAACAGCGCGAAATTGCCCGAGTTGTTGTCGATGAACTCGCCGAGCAGCGCGGTGTTGGTGAATCGGAAGTCGCGCATGCCGCCGGAACCGTCCGCGCCGTTGGTGGCGAACGCGGTGAGCGATCCGGAGAACATGAAATCGAGCGTGGCGTCGATATCCAGGTCATGCGGCAGATGCGCGAGCAGCTGACTCTCCGCGTCCGGCTCCAGATGCGCGGCGAGACCGGCCAATCGGTAGATCATGAACGTCCTGGCCCCGACGAGCGGCACCGAGACGAGCGAGCGGGGCAGCACACCGACATTCGCGACAGCCTTCACCACGTCATTGGCCGGGCCGACGATCGCGTTGGTGAGGTCGTGCAGGAACGGCGTGTTCTGAATCGCCACCGGGTCGGAGGTGATCATCGTGTCCTGGGCCGCGAACGCGGCACATTGGTTGTAGCCCGCGTCCCGCGTCGTCGCCGGATTGCCGTCGAAGTCCCAGTCCGAGAAGAACCCGGCGACCAGGCCGCCGAGTGAGATGCCCGCGCACACGTACTTCTGTTGCCGCACAGCTTGTTCCGGGATCTCGAACAGCATCATCTCGTACTGGTCGCGAATGACCCGTTCCATGCCCATGACATCGAGCACCGCCAGGTCCTGGGATTCCTTGAACCCCGGGAACACCTGGCCATCGATCGGCTCGCGATTGAAGTAGTAGTCGACCGCGTCGAGATAGTTGCCGGTGCGCAGGGCGTAGTCGAAGCCGACATTCTCATCGAGGCAGGCGCTACGCCGCGCCAGCGCCCAGAATTCGACGTTCTGTCCGGCGGCGTGCGCGGCCGCGACGGTATTGGCGGCGACACTGTCGGAGTTCACCGCACCACCGATAGCGCCGGGCTGCTGCACGATCACGTGGTCGGCGTCGCTGGAGTTCGCCGGTCCGCCGACGGGACGGTAGCGAAGATATCCGGTCCGATCGCACGCGGCAGGATGAGCCGGCGCACCCGCGGGCAGCGGGAGCAGATAGCTGACATCGGACACGATCACGCCGTCGCGAACCTCGAGCACCTGCTCCTGACGATCGGTCGCGACACCGACCGGCGCGGGCTCCTCCGCCGACGCGGCCCCGACCGGCACCACCATGCCCGCAGCGGCGACCGCCAGGATGACCGACCAGCGCAGACCGTCGCGGACCGAGTGTCCCCAACGGGTATAGGCAATCGAAGCCACGGATCGGCTCCCTTCGTCTGTCCGAATGGCACGATCGCAGCTCACTACTGCCGACCGCATCGTCGAGGACGAGCACACCATCCCCGCAGGACAGCCACCATTGACATAAGAATGAAGATTGCCGATCGGCGATAGTGCACATGCACGGCGGCCTGACGGGCGGATTTCGAATCAGCGGACCGCAGCCGCCTACAGACGGTGTGTGGCCCGCCCAGCAGGGTCGAACTCCACTGGGCGGGCCACTTCCCCGTACACCCAGGGACGCCGCCACGTCCGCTTGGGCCGGACCGATCTTAACCCGTGCCGGGCCCGGCGGCGGGGAGGCCGCTGTCGGTGTGCAGGGCGCGAAAGACCCGGTGGAGGTCAGCCTTGTCTTCGAAGCCGATGCCCGGAGTGTCGGTGAGTCGCAGGCGGCTGTGTTCGATGACGGCGGCGTCGGCGAAGCCGCCGGTGGGCTGGAACTCGCCGGGGTAGGACTCGTTGCCGCCGAGCCGCAGGGCCGCGGCGATGTGCAGCGAGAACTGGTGGCCGCCGTGTGGGACGCAGCGGCGGGCGGACCAGCCGTGCTGGCGCAGCATGTCCTGGATCCGGAGGTATTCGACGAGTCCGTAACCCAGGACGGGATCGAACTGGAGGTAGTCGCGGTCGGGGCGCATGCCCGCGTAGCGGATGAGGTTGCGGGCGTCCTGCAACGAGAAGAGGTTTTCGCCGGTGGCCAGCGGGCCCGGGTATTGCTCGGAAAGTGTTGCGTGCAAGGCGAAGTCGAGCGGGTCGCCGGGTTCCTCGTACCAGAACAGGCCGTACGGCGCGAGGGCGCGGCCGTACTCGAGCGCGGCGTCGAGGTCGAATCGGCCGTTGGCGTCCACGGCCAATCGCGATCCATCGCCGTCGAGTACGTCGAGCACCGCCTCGACGCGTTTGACGTCGTCGGCCAGGCTCGCGCCGCCGATCTTCATCTTCACCACGTCGTAGCCCTGGGCCAGGAAGCCACGCATCTCGTCCTGGAGCTGAGTCAGCCCCTTGCCCGGTGCGTAGTATCCGCCTGCGGCATAGACGAATACGTCCGTATCCGGTGCACCGAGACCATAGTGCTCGGTGAGCCATTGATAGAGCGGCCGTCCGGCGAGCTTGGCGGCGAGATCGAACAGCGCCATATCGACCACGCCGACGGCGACCGATCGTTCCCCGTGCCCGCCCGGTTTCTCGTTGCGCAACATGATGTTCCACGCCCGAGCTGGATCGATGGCGGCGCCGTCGTCGGTCAGCAGCTCGTCGGGCTCAGCCCGCAGCAGCCGGGGAATGATGCGCCGACGCAGGATCTCCCCCGCGCTGTAGCGACCGTTGGAATTGAAGCCATAGCCGACGACCGGCTCGCCGTCCCTGATCACATCGCTGACGACCGCGACGATCGAACAGTCCATCGCACTGAAATCGATGAACGCGTTGCTCATCGACGAACTGATCGGCACAACACCTTCGTGGATAGCGACGATTCGTGGCATTACTTCTCTCCTACTGTGGTTTTCGGGCGGGTCAGCCCGATGGTCCGGGCGGCGAGTTCACGATCGAGACCGTCGGGTTCCCATCGCGCGATGACGACGGTCGCGACCGCATTGCCGAGGACGTTGGTGAGAGCACGCATCAGCGAGAGGAAACGGTCGACCGAGAGCACGAGCGCGAGTCCGGCGACGGGCACCAAACTGGTCGCGGCGACCGTGTTGGCCAGCGTGATGAAGGCCGAACCGCTCACTCCGGCAGTGCCTTTGGACAGCACCAGGAAGATGAGGAACAACCCGAGCTGGTCACCGAAGCTGAGCGGGATGCCGTACACCTGGCCGATGAAGACCACGCAGATCGGCACCACCACTGCCACCCCGTCCAGATTGAACGAAAATCCGGTCGGCACAACCAGGCCGATCACGCTGCGGCGGCAACCGACCTGCTCCAATCGCTGCATCAGTTGCGGCAGCACGGCTTCCGAGGACGAGGTGCCGAGCACCACCGCGAACTCCCTGCGCAGCACCTTGATCAGCCGCCACAGCGAGAAGCCCGCGAGCAGCGAGACACCGCCGAGCACCACGACCACGAAGGCCAGCAACGCGACGGCGGACACCGCGACCAACTTCATCAGTGCGGTAAGGGTTTCCGGCCCGTACTTGCCGACCGTCGCGGCCACCGCGCCGAACGTGCCGATCGGCGCGAGCAGCATGATCATGCCGATCATCCGGAAGAAGACGTCGCTGAGTTTCGCGCAGCCCGCCACGATCGGTTGCGAGATCCGATCCGGCATCCGGAGCAACGCGATGGCGAAGAGCACCGCGAAGATCAGCACCTGGATGATGCTGCCGGTGGCGAACGCGTTGACGGCGTTGTCCGGCACCATCTCCGAGAGGAATTCGCCGAACGAGTTGTGGTCGGCGCCGCCGGTCACATAGGTGGACAGGTCACCGGAGGCGTGGGCCGGCGGCGCGACACCCGAGCCGGGCCGGAACAGGTTCACTGCGAGCAGGCCGAGCAGCATGCCCACCGTCGTGACGATCTCGAAGTAGATCAGCGCCCGCGCCGCGATCCGGCCGACCGCCTTCATCCCGCCGGTCGCGACGATCCCGGTGACCATCACCAGGAACACGATGGGCGCGATGAGCATCTGGATCAGTGCGATGAACGCCTTCGCGATCGGCTGCATGGCGGCCGCCGCCTCCGGCGCGACGATGCCGAAGATCGCGGCGACGATGGCCGCGACGAGCACCTGGAAACTAGTATTGGTGGCCAGCCTGCGCCAGCGTGGATGAGGCGTAGCCGACTCTGGTGCAGCCTCGATTGCCGTGTCACTCATGGGAATCGCCGCACATCAATGGTCGCGCACAAGGGTGTCGCGCAGTGCCGCGCGATCGACCGTCAGGCCTAGACCAGGCCGGTCCGGCACGGTGATCCGGCCATCGACCGGTTTCGGCGCGTCCGGGAACAGCAGTTCGCCGACCTGCACCATGCCCAGATGCCATTCGAGAATCCAGCCGTTCATCAACCCGGCCAGAGTGTGCAGGTTGAACAGCGGCCAGCCGCCGCCGTGCGCGAGCGGCAGGTTGTAGATCTGTGCGAGATGGGCGGCCTTACGCGCCTCGGTGAAGCCGCCGCAGTAGCAGACATTGGGCTGCAGAATGTCTACGGCCTGCTTTTCGACCAGCTCGCGCAACCGCCACCGATGGCCCTCCATCTGCCCGGCGGCCAACGGAATTCTGGTGTGCCTGCGCAGATCCGCCATCGCACGAGCGTCGTTCTGGTGCAACGGTTCCTCGAACCAGGTCAGGTTCGCGTCCTCGACCGCGCGGCACAGACACGCGGCCTCGGCGGGCGTGAACAGGTAGTTGGCATCGATCATCAGGTCGATGTCGGGACCGACCGCATCGCGCACCGCGTGAATGCGCGCCGCGTCCTCGCGCCAGCCGCCCTCGTCCACCGCCACCACCAGCTTCAGCGCGGTGACGCCCTGATCCAGCTGCAGTTGCGCTGCGGCGCACAAGGTTTCGCGATCGTACTGCGGGAAGCCGAACGTCACGTACACCGGCACCTCGGTGCGCGCGCCGCCGAGCAGGCTGGCGACCGAACGCCCCACCGCCTTGCCGTTGATGTCCCACAGCGCGATGTCCAGCAGCGACAGAGCGCTGGACACCACGCCGGTCATGGTGCGCGGGTTCAGTTTTCGCCACACCCGCTGGTGGATCGCCTCCAGCTCACGCGGATCCATATCGACCACGACGGGCAGAAAGTGTTGCTCCAGCGCGACGACCACGGCTCTGGCCAGGAAGTGACCGGTCAGGGCGACCCCGGTCAGGCCCTCGTCGGTTTCGACCTCGCAGAACACGAACTCGCGTTGCTCCTCGCGGCCGTAGCCGCTGACCCGTTCACTCAGTAGTGGCACATCGATCGAGGTGGTGTGCACGCTGGCCCGGATGTCTTTGATTCTCATTCCGTCCTCCTTTGTTCGCTCGGGACGGTGGATCGAGTCTGCGCGCGCAAATCGTCAACTGTCAACGATTTGCAATTGACGATTGACTATGCGAAGCTGCGAAGCTGTTGACTGGGTGCGGGCAAGGGAGACGGTGATGACCGAACAGGCACAGGCGATGACCGCGCTGCAACGCCGGGTGGCCGAACATCAGTCCAGTTCGCTGCTGCAGGTGATCGCCGAGGAACTCGAGCAGCTGATCATCGCGGGCGCCCTCACCGGCGGCGACCGGATCAACGAGTCATCCCTCGCCGCCCGGCTCGGCGTCAGCCGCGGCCCGGTGCGCGAGGCGCTGCGCCAGCTCGAACGCGGCAAGCTCGTCGAATTCCGCACCAACAGAGGCATGTTCGTGCGCGAGGTCTCGGTCGCCGAGGCCGCCCAGCTCTACGACATCCGCGCCAGCCTGTTCGGCCTGGCCGGCCGCCTGGCCGCCGAACACATCACCCCCGACCAGCTCACCGAACTACGCACCAAGGTCGACCGACTCCAAGCCGCCGTCCCCACCGTCGACGACTACTACCCTCGCAACGTCGACCTACACCGCACCCTCGTCGCCCTCTCGAACAACCCCCGCCTCGCCGATCTCTACGACGACGTCTCCAAAGAACTCCACCTCTTCCGCCGCCACGGCCTCGAATCCGACACCGCCCGCACCATCTCCAACCACCAACACGCCGAAATCCTCGACACCATCGCGGCAGGCGACCACGCGACCGCCGGACGATTGATGGAGGCACACATCCTTTCCGGCAAGGAGCGTATGCTCGCCGCGCTGCGGGACTGAGCGGCTATCCGCCGCGGGAGTCGGGCGCCGCGGTCGTCGACGGCAGTGCCGCGTCGATGACGCGAACGATGTCGCCGACCGTCCAGCAGGACAGCAGCTGGTGCACGGTCAACCGGACGCCGAGACGTTCCTCGATGGCGACAATGCCGATCGCGACCGCCACCGAATCGAATCCCAGATCGCCGATCAGAATCGTCTCGGGCTCGGGCCGCCGGACGTCCATGCCCAGGTCGGTCTCGAAGATATCGAGCACGATGGGCAGCGTGTGATCGGACACGGTCCGAGCGTATCGGCTGGATCCGAGCGGGTCATGCATCGAATGATCGGACCGGGCTCAACGAACGGCGTGGTTGCGAGCACAGATCAACTTTCGGCCGATGAGTCGATCGCCTCGCGGAAATAGACTCGCCGCCATGACGACGAGCACGCCGCGGGTTCTGGTCGTCGGCGGCGGCATCGCGGGCCTGACGCTCGCTGCGGCGTTGCGGTGGAACGGTATCGAGCCGACGGTCGTGGAGCGGGTGGCGCGGTACGGCGACGTCGGGTATGTCATCACGCTGTGGCCGATGGGCCGCCTGGTGGTGGAACACCTCGGATTGGGTCGGCGTTTCAACGCACTGACGGTACCGATCAACACCTACTCGACGCACGTCGACGGCGGTGGCCGACTGCGCGACTTCGACTTTCGCGGGCGGCTCGGCGACGGTGTCCCGCGCGCGCTCAGACGGTCCGAGCTGATCGAGTTGCTCGGATCCTATGCCGGCGGCACCGACGTGCGGATGGCGCGGACGGTGACGGGTATCGAACAGGACGGTCGCATCGTCGTTGCGCGTTTCGATGACGGACAGATCGCCGAATACGATGTGGTGGTCGGTGCCGACGGCATCGATTCGGGCGTGCGCAGGCTGGTCGCGGGGGACGTGCCGATGCACCGCACGGGGCTGCGGCTGTGGACCTGGTGGACGCGCGGCAACGGCGTCGCGCCCGACGAGTCGCACGAATTCTGGGGTACGGCAAGATATTTCGGCTACAACCCGACGACCGGATCGGTCGGCTGTGCGGCCGCGCTTCCCGCCTCGGGTGCCCCGACGACCCCACGACAGCTCCGCGAGCGCCTGTACGGCGTTGCGGGACCGATGGATTGGATGATCGACGCACTCGACGGCATCGACCGGATCGGCAGTTTCGACCTCGACGATCTACGGCTGCCGAGCTGGCGGTTCGACCGGGTGGTGCTGCTCGGTGACGCGGGCGCGGCCTTTCTGCCGACGGCGGGTGTCGGCGCGTCGATGGCAATGGAATCCGCGCTTGTGCTCGCCGAGGAACTGTCGAAGGTAGACGCGGCCCAGATACCGGATGCGCTGCAGCGGTACGTGTGCCGACGCCGGACCCGAGTCGACGCGGTGCAGAACCGGTCACGGTGGCTGATTCCGGTGATGCTGCGCCGGACCAGGTTCGGCACCGCCTTGCGCAACGCCATGATGCGCGCGATGCCCGAGAACATGGTGATCTCCGAGATCACGCGCTGGAATCCGTGAGCCGGCTAGTTCGAGGCCACCGGCAGCTCGGCCCCATCCAGTAGTAGGTCGTGCAGGTAATCGGCGAATTCTTCGAGGGCGCACGGCAATACCCGCGGATCGGCAACCAGACCTACGCTCAGCTGGTCGCGCATGATCACCGCGGTGACCATGAGCTCGTCGGCCATCAGCGGCGACAGTGGCAGCATGGCGGTCACCGCGCGTCCGAATACGTTGTGCCGCAGGGTAAATCCCGGGGTGATGCTCACGCTGAGCTGACAGGTGTCGCGCACCATCCGCGCCATCAGACGGGTCTGCGCCCGCCACGGCAGATACTGCAGATCGACACCGGCCGAGGCCAGCGCGCGGGCCTGATCCACCGGGTCGATGGCGGCCAGCCCTTCCCGCACCGCCTTGACCCGATCGGCTATCCGCGTACCCGACATTTCGACATCGAGGAACGCCGCTCCGGTGGCGTTGCCGGTGTGGCGCAGTTCCTGGTCGAAGGTGACCGGCACCATGATTCGCAGACCGCTGCCCGAAACATGCTGCGCCACCTGCCGATACGCTTCGGCGGCGGTCGCCAAGAGATACTCGGTGCTCGACCCGGCGGCATTCGCCGCGTGCTGCCGCAACCGCCGCACCGGAATCGAGAACGTGGCTACCTGGCGGACGCAGTCTCGCGGCGGGAAGGGCTGCATCCGCCCGCCCCGGCGCACCGAGCGCGCGGCGCGATACTGGCGGGGGACCTCGGTGCAGGTCCGCCAGGTGAGCGCCCTGGTGAACGGAAACCGTTGCGCGGTAACGAACCTGTCGTAGTCCGTCGCATCGACGGTATCGACGATCAGCGCAGCAAAGCCAGGGGCGGCCAGGCCGTCGCTCAGGCAATGGTGCACGCGAAGCAACACCGTCTGACCCGCACGGTCCGCCTCGTCGACCAGGGTGATGTCCCACAGTGGCGCGGTTCGCGTCATCGGAGTCGCCAGGAGCCCCTCGATCGCACGCAACAACCCGTCCCGGTCCGCCACCGCGGACCGGTGCACCCGTTGCCGCGGATCCACCTCCGCACCAAGGAATCTCGGTCGCCGACGCAGGCGATCCGGCAGGCACCACCCATACATCTCGTGCTCGCGGGCCCGATCGCCCACCCGGGCCCGCAACTGCTCGACGGTGATCGGATCACCCGGTTCGAGCCGCAGGCCGAGCACCCAGTGCATCGGGTGCCCGATGCTGTCGAGGCGCAGATGGAGGCAATCCAACTCGCTCAACCGATTCCGGCGCCTCACGAGCCGAGCTCCCCCGGATAGCCGAAGTACCGCACCGTCGGTACCGACTCGCCCCGGCCGATGGATTTCGCGAGCACCCGGCTCGGTCCCACCTCGATCAGCCGCGCACAACCGAGTCGAGTCAGCCTGCCGATGACATCGGTCCACCGCACTGGCGCGGTCAGTTGCCGCTCGGCCAGGTCTCGCCACCGCGCGGCGGTGAACAGCCCCGCATCGACATTCGCGACCACCTCGATGTCGGTGGACCGGAATTCGACCGTGGCCAAAGCCTGGCGCAGCAGCGGTGCCGCGGCTGCCATGAGTGGAGTGTGAAATGCACCGTCGACGGGGATCCGTACGACCTTCAGCCGGGATTTCCTTGCTTGTTCGGCGACCGCATCAACCCCGTCGACGGTGCCGGACACGACAACCTGCCGCGGCCCGTTCACGTTGGCGACCCAGACCTGCGCCCCACCGGAACGCACTGCGGCGGTGAGCTGTTCGACGATGTCACTGCTCGCGCCGAGGATCGCGGCCATCGTGCCGCGCCGCTGCCGGGTGGCCGTCCGCATCGCCGCGCCGCGCGCCGCGACCAGCCGCGCACCGGCCTGCGGCGTCAGCGCACCCGCCGCCACCAGCGCCGTGTACTCCCCCAGGCTGTGCCCCGCACACGCGAGTACCCCGTCGACCAGCCGATGCTCGATCAGGTAGTCCAGCGCCATCAGCGACATCGTGAAGATCGACAGCTGCGCCGAATCGGTACTCCGCAAGCGCTGTTCGCCGGTGCGCAGCACCAGCTCGGCGATGTCATACCCGGTCCATTCGGATACGTCGCAGACGATCCGCCACTGCGGTGTGTCTCGCCATCGATAACCCATGGCGGGTCGCTGCGCGCCTTGACCCGGGAAGATCAACGCACATCCGGTCGGCTCGCCGGACCGGGCCGGTACCGCTACCCTGTCGTCGCTCTCGAGCACAGCATGAGCGTATCGCCCGCTGCGGCACCGGTATTCGGTCAGACGTTGAGATCACTTCACCGAACGCACGATGATCCGCGCTGGTCGCGTCGATACGCTCGCGGTAGCTCGAAACACGAGGCCCGGGAGAGGCAACCGTGGACGAAACCGCAGTGACTACCCGCCCTTCGCCGGACGGCGACCGAAAAGCCCTGGCCGAGTTGCGCTTCGAGCAGACTGTGCCACGTGCCCTGGTGCACCGTGCTGCGATCAACGAGGTGTTCCTCACCGACTCGGCGGTCATCGGCAAACGCGAATGGGCCGTCGCGGCCATGCTCCCCCGCAGTCACATGCTGTTCAACGACGGCGGCAATCCGGACTACCTGGACACCATCGCCATCATGGAGGTCACCCGGCAGGTGACCGAGTATGTCGCCCACCAGTTCGTCAATGTGCCGGACAACCAGTTCCTGGTCTTCCGCGATATGCGAATCGATGTCTTCGCACCCGAGTGGTTGCACACCGGACCGGACCCGGCCCGCGTGCTGATCATCGTCAATGCGCGCACATCCGAGCGACTGGCGCAGCACCCGGTGACCATCATCGTCGACGGCCACGAGTGCGGCCGGGCCGGCGGGCGATGGCTGCCGTTGCCGCAGCACTACTACGAATACATCCGCGAACGGGCGCGGAACAAGACCCTGAAACGCGCCCCGGAGCCCGCGCGTCCGATCGACCCGGCTGCCTTGCTCGCCCCGCACCAGGTCGGCCGACACCACCCGCGAAATATCCTGCTCACCAACGGCATTGCGACCGGGGCCGGCAGCATGGCCTTCCTGCTCACCTTCGACCCGACGCATCCGGTGTTCTTCGACCATCCGATGGATCACGTCCCCGGCATGTTGATGCTGGAGGCGGCCAGGCAGGCCTGCCTGGCGACGCTGGCCGAACACCGGAACACCGACCCGCGCCGGGCACTGATCGTCGGCTGTGACGTCGATTTCGGCAACTTCTGTGAACCCGATCTGCGCACCGACTGCCAGGCCGCCATCGCCGATTCCGGTGAGCCGGGTCCGAGCAGGCGACATCGCGTCCGCGTCGCCTTCGAGCAGGCAGGCGAGTCACTAGGCGCGATCACTCTCGACGTACTCGACGAATCCGGTTCGGGCTGACGGGAGAACCACGTGACGACACCGGAACGCGTCGCGGTGGTCGGGGCCGGAGTTTCCGGTATCGCCGCCGCACTGGCGCTGCACCGCGCAGGCTGCGCGGTCGAGATACTGGAACGCGAGGATCGGATCGGTGGCCGCCTCGGCCTGGCCGAACTCGGCGATCGCGAAGTGCTGCTCGGCGGCAAGAACATCGGGCGCGCCTACTCCCGCTTCCGGGCCATGCTCGACCTGCTCGGCGGCACCGGATATGAACCGTTCGGCATCAATACGTCCCGGGTCGTGGCGGGCCGGCTCGTCAGCCTCGACAGCGACAACCGTGCCGAGACGATGAACGGCATTCTGCGGATGTGTAATTGGCGGGACTTGGCCAAACTCGACAGCATCGCCAGGAAGGTGAAGTCCGCGGACACGGCCCGGTTCCTCGGCTCCGATCTCGCCAGGAAGCTCGGCCGCCGCGACGATCGGCCACTGTCCGAGCATTTCGGCAGGCGCACCACCACCAACTTCCTGCGCCCGATCACGGTCCGGATGAACGGTGCCGAGCCGGACGAGGCGTATTACGGCAACTTCGCCACCAATATGGGAATGCTGATCGACACGTTCGACCAGCCGACCGTCGGGCTGTCGGCACTGCTCGGCCGAGCCGCGGAGCTCGTCGAGATCCGTTACCGCACTGCGGTTACCGGCATCAGCCAGGTCAACGGAGGCGTCGCCCTCGACCTCGTCGACCCGGGCGGCCGGTCGCGACAGGCCCGTTACGACGCCGTCGCCGTCTGTACGCCCGCCTACGCGGCGGCCCCGCTGCTCGCACCGCTGTCGAAAGCGCTGGCCGACCTTGTGCATTCGGTGCGCTATTTCCCGGCCACGGTCGCGGTGGTGCGGTACACGCACGACGTCTTCGCCGCCGATGTCCGCGCAATCGCGCTGGACGACCAACCGTGCAGCAACGCGGGTAGCTACGGCAAGGAGACGCGAAACGTTGTGCGCTATACCTTTTCGGGAATACACGGCCGGCTGATCGATCCCACGGAAGCGGACGTGCTCGACCTGGTCACCGACACCGAAACACAATTGCACACCCATCTCGGGGTGGTGCGACAACCGAGAACTGCTGTGGCAGTGAGACATTGGCCGCAAGCCTACTGCGGCTATCTCCCGCACTACGGCGACTTCCTCGACGCGCTGAACACGGCGGCCGCGCCGCTCGCCAGTATCGCCCTGGCGGGCGACTATCTCCTCGGCGGCTCGATCGAGGCCTGCTGCCGCTCCGGCGAAACCGCTGCCGCGGCACTGCTTTCGGCACCGGTGCCACAGGGAGCCACTCGGTGCGAATCCTGATCGTCGGCGGCGGGATCGCCGGGCTCACCCTCGCGGCGCGGCTGCGCCAACGCGGGCTGCGCCCCACCGTCATCGACACGATCAGCAGCTACGGCCGGGTCGGATACGCGATCACGGTGTGGCCGACGGGCAGTCGAGTCCTGCACGGCCTCGGCCTGTGGAATTCCTTCATCGACATGAGCGCACCGTTGCGACGCTACGTCGTACACGATCGTGACGGCGCGATCCTGCGCACCTTCGACCTCGAGCGCCTCGACGCGCGCAACGGGCTGCCCCGCGCGGCCCTACGCGCGGAGCTGCTCGCCGTTCTCGAGTCGGCGAACGGCGGAACACCGGTCGATCTGGACACCGAGGTCGACCGGATGCGCCAGATCGGCTCGACCGTGCGGGTCCGATTCGACGACGGCAGGGAGCGCGATTTCGACCTGGTCGTCGGCGCGGACGGTCTTCGCTCCCGCACGCGCAGGCAGGCAGAGCTGGACACCGCCGAACATCGGTTCGGCTGGCGCATCTGGTGGTGGTGGGCCCGCCGCGGTATCACCCCACCCGGCGAACTGCATGAGATGTGGGGGCTGCGGCGGATCATGTCCGCGTATCCGACCCAGGATCGGGTCGCCTGCTTCGTAGCGGTCGCCGACGCGTTCGACAGCGCAGCCCCCGCACTGACGACCAGGCAGTCGCCGCCGGGCGACGAGTGCTGGATCCTGCGCACCCTGCCCGACGCCGACCGCGTCGAATGCCTCGACCTGATGGAAGTCACCGTCCCCCAGTGGATTCGGGGCCGAATCGTGCTACTCGGCGACGCCGCCGCCGGACTCGTGCCGAGCACAGGTATCGGCGCGTCGCTCGCCATGGAGTCGGCGGCAGTGCTCGACGACGAACTGGTTCGCGTCGACACCGCGCACATAGACATCGCCCTCACCCGATTCGCGCGACGCCGCATGCCCCGGGTCGACGCGGAGCAGCAGCGCGCCAGGGTGTTCGGCGACCTCATGATCCGATGTGAACCCACCTCGCCCAGGGAGCGCCCATGACAGCTACGGATCTGGCCGATATTCCCGGACTCTTCCGGTGCGAAACGGTCTCGCGCGCCGCGGCGACCAACCAGCTGCTCGCGCTGACCAAGCAGCTGCGCGGCGGCGACAGCGAGGTGTATACGGTGCATCAGCACGTCGACTGTCCGCCCGAAGTGCTCTACGACTATCTGCTGGATATCCGTAGCGTCGCGGAATTCACCTACAGCATGCGCGATTTCCGGCCCGAAGGCGCGGACGGACAATATGTCGGCGTGGACGCGACCGAGCCGGAAACCAAGATCCACCTGCGCATCAGCGGCAATCGCGAGGTCGGCACCGTCGATTACGAGTCCGCGTTCGATCAGGGCGATGACCTGTGGATGGTGTTCTGCGGCCGGGTCCTGTCCGCTCGCCGGGTACAACGCCGCAGTGGCGCGCTGGTGTCGTGGACGATCTGGCGTCATCCGTACTACGCCAAGAATCCGTACCCACACCTGTCCCCCCGTCGCGGCCGGGTCTGGCCCGGGTCGTTCTGGCCGCTCTTCCACGCCTGCGATGTGCTGGAACTTCGCAATATGCAACAGATCCTCGAACATCGCATGCGGGCGCGCACGATGCCCGTCGGCGGGCGGTGATCCGCCGTGGCCGACAGCTACGGTGCGGCGGCGGAGTTCTACGATATCGCCGGTCGCCCGTACTGGAAGCCGCGCGCCACCGCGTTGGCGACGGCGTTGACCGCTGCCGCACAAACGAATGCACCGATCGTGGATATCGGTGCGGGCACCGGACTTGTCGTGGAGATCATCGGCGCCGCCCTGACCGACGTTCCGATCATCGCGATAGAACCCTCACCAGCGATGCGTGCCGCACTCGCCAGCCGGGTGCAGGCCAGTCCGGCGCTGGCGCGGCGGGTGACCATCGAGGCCGGCACTCTCGAAAACACGGTCCTGCCCGACCAGCTCGGCGGCGTGGTCGCGTGCGGCGTGCTCGGCTATCTGACGCCCGAGGATCGGCGGAGGCTGTGGCGATTGCTCGTCGACCGGCTCGCCCCCGGCTGCCACGCGGTGGTCGACGCCGCGCCGTTTCCCTCGACCCGAACGGTCCGGCCGATTCGGGTCGGTGTCACGAGATTCGGTGTGCGACAGCACGAGATCTGGCTCGGCTCGCGCCCTGCCGCCATTCCGGGGCGGATCGAACTGACCACGATCTGCCGGGTACGCGAGGACGGGCGAACGGTGCGCGAGTCGGTGAGCACGGTGCAATGGTGGGCCCTGGATATGCGGACCATCGCGGCCGAGGCCATCGAGGCGGGTCTCATCTGCCGCCGCGCCGGCTGGGACCTCGCGACGTTGTCCGCCGCCCCGGTCGCCGCCCTCGATACTCAGCGGAGCGCCGCGCCGCCCTCCATCAACTGTTGAGCCAGGTGTGACCATTCGGTCGAGGAAACAGGCCCGTACCCAAGGATATCGTCGTTTTCAGACGAGACCGGTTCCTGCGGAACATCTTCCACTCCGGCCGGCTCTCGAAGTGGCGACGCGAGGAGTGTCATGCCGAATCAGATTGCGGCGGAGACCGATTCGACATTCTGGCACGGATTCACCAATATGCGCGGCTTCCGCAGGCGCGGCATCAGTATCGCCTCGGCCGACGGCGTTTGGGTGGTGGACACCGAAGGCAACAGATACCTCAACGCATTCGGCGGACTGTGCAATTTGAGCCTCGGCGGAGCCCACCCCGACATCATCGAGGCCATCCGCGAGCAGGCGGGCACGTTGCTGTACTTTCCCATCGAGCGCGCGACTCATCAGGCCGCCGACGAGTACGCACGCCGCCTGGCCACGGTGACTCCCGACGGCATGAACACCGTGTTCTACGCGTCCACCGGATCCGAGGCCAACGAAACCATCATCAAGATGATGCGCCAATATCAACGGCTCCGCTTCGGTGCGGACACCGGCAAGCTCGGCGTGATCGCCCTGGACCGGGCCTACCACGGGGTTACCTACGGCGCGTTGAGCGCAACCGGTTCCGCGTTCCGCCGGTTCCGCCAACAGTTCGAGCCGTTGGTGCCGGGCTTCCACCACGCGCCGTCGCCCTACGCGTACCGATGCGAATCCGGTTGCGCCGGAACGTGTAACCTGGCCTGCGCCGACGCCGTCGAGACGATGGTGGATCGGCTCGGGGCGGCGAACATCGCCGGGGTGCTCGTCGAACCGGCGCTCGGGGTCGGCGGCGCCATCGTGCCGACCCGCGAATACCACGAGCGACTGCGCGACATCTGCGACAGCAACGACCTGCTGCTGGCCTACGACGAGGTGATCACCGGATTCGGCAGGCTCGGCGAATGGTTCGGCGCCGACTACTTCGGGGTGCGACCGGATTTCATGGCGCTGTCCAAGGGGATCAACAGCGGCTACCTACCGTTCGGCGCCGTCGTTGTTCACGACGCGATATACCGCGAATTCCTTTCCACTGTCGACGGTTTCATCGCGACCGGCAGCACAACCAACGGCAACCCGCTGTGCTGCGCCTCGGCGCTGGCCACCCTCGACATCATGGAGCGCGACGGCATCGTCGATCAGGTGCGCCAGACCGGCAAGTACCTGTTCGACAAATTCGCGAGCCTGCGCGAGTACCCGATCGTCGGCGACATTCGCGGCGCGGGACTGCTGATGGGCATCGAGCTCGTCCGGGACCGGAACACCAAAGAGCCCATCCCGCAACAGCAATGGCAGGTGATCGAGGACCGGCTCGCGCTGAGCGGACTGATCATCGGCAGTCAGGGTGCGGAGGGCCTCGGCGGCACGATCGGCATCGTCCCGCCGCTGACCATCACGGCCGACGAGGTCGACGAGCTCTATCGACGCCTCGACGGCGTACTTGCCAGGTACTCCCGGCTCACGGCCAAGAGCTGAAACCCAGTACCGCAGTGCGAAAACCACCACATACACCGATCCGAGGAGGAACGCCGTGGGATCCATGCTGAGTTCGGAGGAACTCGACGACATCGTACGCAGCGCGGTCGCTTTGGCGCTCGCCGTCGAACTCGACGACGTGACGTCGGACAAGTTGCTGATTCCGGAGCTCGGCGCGGAATCAATCGACTTCCTGGACATCACGTTCCGGCTCGAGCAGTTCCTGCCGATCTCCGTGCCACGCGACGACCTGAACGAACAGGCCGAGGACGTGTTCGGCGCCGGAGCGGCGGTCGACACCCTCCGCAGGCTGACTCCGCTCGGCGCCTACCTGGTGCGCGAGCGACTGCTCGGGGTCGATCTGAGCAAGGTCGAGCCGGGAATGCGCGTCGAGGATGTTGCCGCGCTCTGGACGGTGCACACCTGGGGTGGCCTGTGCCAGCGCCTGCTCGACACCATCCCGGAGCAGTGCCCGCTGTGCGGCGGCGGCCGCACCTTCCTGCGCAACGAGGATGGCGAGTTCCATGCCGAATGTGACAGGTGCGCAACCGAACTCACCGCGACCCCCGGCGACGAGCTGAACCAGCTCTGGTTCGAGGAGATCCGGGATCTGGACGAGGTGGCGCGGCTGCTCGAGCAGAGCCGGGCGCAGGCCGCCGCAGCCGAGGCCGCGACCGCCCAGGCGGGCGAGCCCGCGCCGGTCAACGCTGTCGCGGAGTGACCGGTGTGCGGCGCGGCGCGGCAACGACGGGTGGTCATCACGGCGGCGGAGATGGTGACGCCGCTCGGCTGGGATGCCGAGACGACCTTCCGCGGCCTCGTCGACGGTCGCTCCGGCGTGCGCACCACCTCACGATTCGACGCATCCGGACTCGGCTCACAGGTGGCCGGCGAGGTCGATGACGGGTTTCTCGCCGCGGCGACGTCGGCGGGATATCTGGCGGGCGTCGAGGACCTGTCGAGCACGGCACCGCGCGCGGTGCAACTCGGCCTCGCGGCCGGCACGGCCGCGAATCACTGTGCCGGGCTGAGCGATACGCCCGCAGAGCGGTTCGGGGTGTGCGTCGGCACCTCCGGCCAGATGTACGACATCGGCGCACTGGACGGGCTGATCCGCAGCAAGCAACTCGCCACCGGTACGGCGGAGCCCGGCCAGGAGTTCGTCGGCCTGCTCGCCGCGCAACGCCACAGCATGCGCAAGAATGCCAGCGCGGCGGCGCTGGCCAATGCCTGCGGTGCGGCGGGGCCGACCATGACGGTCTCGGCGACCTGTGCTTCGGGCACCCAGGCGATCGGCGAGGCCACCCTCTGGATCCGGGAGGGCGACGCCGACGTGGTGCTGGCCGGTGGCTGCGATTCGCTGCTCAGCTTCCTCGGTATCTCATCGTTCGACCTGCTCACCGCCTTGGCCACCCGGTTCAACGACCGGCCTGCCGCGGCGAGTCGTCCGTTCGACCGCAGGCGATGCGGCTTCGTGATGGGCGAGGGCGCTGCCTTCGTCGTGCTCGAGGAGTTAGCGCACGCGCTCCGGCGCGGCCGCGAACCGCTCGCCGAGGTGGTCGGCTACGGCGCGTCCTGCGACGCCTACCGCATCACCGACAGTCCGCCGCACGGCGAGGGCGCCGTGCTGGCGATGTCCGGTGCGCTCATCGACGGCGGGCTGCTTGCCGAGGACATCGACTACATCAGCGCCCACGGCACCTCGACGCTGATCAACGATCGCGCCGAAACACGGGCCGTGCACAAGGTTTTCGGGGACCGGGCGACATCGATACCGATCAGCTCGCAGAAGTCGATGATCGGTCACACGATCGCCGCCGCCGGCGCGATCGAATGCGTCACCTGCCTGTACGTGCTTCGCACCGGCCTGATTCCCCCCACCATCAACTACGAATACCCGGACCCGGACTGCGATCTGGACTATGTGCCGAATACGGCTCGTGCGCAGCAGGTTCGAGTCGCGATGAGCAACTCGTTCGGCTTCGGCGGCCAGAACGCGAGCATCGTGCTGCGCCGCTGGCCCGGCCCGGCGGACGGTAACGGTCATGGGTGAACGTGTGGTGGTGACCGGTGTCGGCGCGGTGTCCGCGCTCGGCAATGATCCGCGGACGCAATGGCATGCGCTGCTGCGCGGCGAATCCGGCGTCGCCCCGCTGCACGGCCTCGCCGAAGCCATCGCGCTGCGCGACGAGGTCGACCGGCCGCGGGCCGCGGGCCGGGTACACGGTATCGAGCCACGAGATTGGATCACCGACCGTAAGGGCGCGCGGGCCATGCGGCTGCACACGCACATGGCCTTCGCGGCAACCGGACAGGCCATGACATCGGCGAAGATACACCCGGGCAACATGAACGCCGACGCGACCGGAATCACGCTCGGTGTCACCATGATCGACTACGACATCGCCGATCTGGAACTGGCCGCACGGCGCTCACTGCACGATCCGAGCGGCTTCGACATCGACCAATTCTGCCGCACCGGGTGGCGCGCCATCTCCCCCATGGTCTCGATCGTGATGCTCAACAACGCCACGCTCTGTCAGATCGCCATGCAGTACGGCCTGCACGGGCCGAACGCGTCGTTCAGCCCGTTCGGTGAGGCGGGCGGGCAGGCCATCGGTGCCGCACTGCGCATGCTGCAGGAGGGCGATGCCGAGGTCATGCTCGCAGGCGGGGTCAGCCCGCGGCTGAATCTGTCCGCACTGCAACGCATGCTCTACCTCGGCATCGTCGCGCAGACCACCGATCCGGCGGCCGGCTCGTGCCGGCCGTTCGATCGGGACCGCACCGGAACGGTGCCCGGCGAGGGCGCTGCCGTGCTGGTGCTCGAGACGCTTCCGCACGCCAGGGCCCGAGGTGCGCACATTCTCGCCGAGGTACTCGGTCACGGTGCCGCAGTGGGCATTCCGCCCGGGCCGGAGCCGCACCCGCCGCGCCAGACCATCGAACAGTCGCTCGCCGCGGCGCTCGACGACGCCGCGCTGACCCCGGACCGGCTCGGCTGCGTCTACGCCGACGGGCCGGGATTGCCGACCGGCGATGCCGTCGAAGCGGCCGCGATCAGCGCCGTACTCGGCAATCGCGCCGCCGATGTCCTCGTGACGTCCGCCAAGGGCGCCACCGGCCATCTGCTGGCGGCCGCGCTGCCGCTGCACAGTGTCTTCGCGGTGTGCGGCCTGGCCGAACACTATGTCCCGCCGATCGTCAATCTTCTTCATCCCGAACCTGATTCGGGCCTGAGCCTCGTGCATGCCGGTCCGCGCCGGATCGACACCGGCCATGCCGTGGCGTGCCTCGCCGCCGGGTTCCAAGGACAGAGCGAATGCGTCGTGTTCGGCGCGTTCGAGGCGAAGGGGACCTGATGCGATTCCTGCTCTACGACCGGGTGCTGGATGCGACCAAGGGTGAGTCCATGGTCGCGGTGAAACATGTCTCGCTCACCGAGGACCATTTGGCTGCGGGCTACGCGGGTCGCAGGCTGCTGAGCGGTTCGCTGCTGCTCGAGTCGATGGCCCAGGTGGCAGGCTGGCTGGTGCATCTGAGCACCGACTTCACCGTCTCGGCGTTCCTGTGCCTCATCGATCGGGCCGAGATCGTCGGCGAGCTCCCGCCGGGCCGGGCACTGCGGGTCGAGGCCAGAATGCTCGGCCTCAGCAAGCGCTGGGCGCAGCTCAGTTGCGCGGCATACGACGAAACAACGCCCATCGCACGCGTTGCCCGGCTGAACTACGTCCTGCAGGATATCAATGACCCGGCCGAGGTCGCGGCCGAGGAAAACCGGTTCCGCTACTACTCCGGCTGGTCGCTCGACCGGATCCGGGCCGTGCCGACCGGGCCGGTGCCCCGGTGAACCGCGTGGTCGTAACCGGGCTCGGCGCGGTGACCCCGATCGGGCTCGGCCGCCGCCGATTCTGGGACAACCTGGTCGCGGGCACCTCGGGCGAGGCGCCGATCACGCTGTTCGACGCGTCCGCGCTCCCCACCAGGATCGCCGCCGAGGTCGCCGAATTCGACGTGCACGACTACTGGGACGGCCCCTTTCCCCCGGAGCTGCGCGCCGACCGGCAGGCCCGCTTCGCACTCGCGGCCTGCGCCATGGCACTGGCCGACAGCGGCCTCACCCGGGCAGGCGAGCCGATCACGGCGTGGTCGGCCGATCGAGTCGGCTTGGTGATCGGCGCGGGGCTCGGCATCGTCGGAATGGCCGACATCGCCAGGCATCTCGACACCGACGGCCGTTTCCGCCTGCCCGCCCCGCTGGCCGACGAGGCCACGATCGATCCGGTGTCGCTGATCCGCGACCCGCAGGACTTGGTGATCGGACTGCTGGCCGGACATCTCGGCGTGCGCGGACCGACCACGGTGATCACGTCAGCCTGTGCCGCGGGCGCACACGCCATCGGCACCGCGTTCCGGCTGCTCCGGCGCGGCGGCCTCGACGTCGTGCTGTGCGGCGCAATGGATTCCATGATCAACCCGCTCGGCATGGCAGGCCTGGTCGCGCTCGGCGCACCGTCCACCGACAATCTGCCCGGCCGAACCGGGCGTCCGTTCGACGCGACCCGAACGGGCTTCGTGGTCGGCGAGGGGGCAGGCATGGTGGTGCTGGAGACCGAGACACACGCCCGCCGCCGGTCGGCGCCGTGGTACGCGGAGGTCGCTGGATTCGGCAGATCCCTTGACGCACATAGGTTTACCGAGCCGCACCCGGCCGGCGCGGGCGCCGCGCTGGCAATGCGTGCGGCGATGGCCGATGCGCACGTGTCCCCGGCACAGGTCGGGCTGGTCAACGCGCACGGCACCGCCACCATCCTCAACGATCGGGTGGAGACCACCGCGATCAAACACGTCTTCGGCAGTGCGGCAGCGCAACTCGCGATCACCGCGAACAAGTCGATGACCGGCCATCTCATCGCCGCCTGCGGCGCCGTGGAATTCATCAGCACCGTGCTGAGCGTGCGCACCGGCACCGTGCCGCCGACCGTCAACTACCGCCACCGCGATGCCGAATGCGATCTCGACTACGTGCCCGGCAAGGCACGGCAGCTGTCGGTAGCGGCCGCACTGACCAACTCGTTCGGCCTCGGTGGGCAGAACGGCAGCCTGGTGGTGCGCCGCGCCGCCGACGACGCGATGACACCAGTCTGAGGATGGGATCGGCGCACATGCACGTGCTACTCGTGAACCCCGATGTCAGGGACAAGAGCGTGATCTACGGCAACCGCATGCTCAATCCGGTCCCGGTCAACCTCGCCTATCGCGCGGCCATGACCTCGGTCGAGCACCAGGTCACGGTGATCGACGAGAACGCCACGCCCATCACCGATTTCGCCGACTTCGCCGATGTCGACCTGGTTGCCGTCACCTCGAAGTTCTTCGGCGAGCGCCGGACCGGCGAATTGGTCCGCGGTTTCGCCGACCTGGCGACTCCGGTCGTTGTCGATGGGTATTTCCCCAGCTACGACCCCGAGGCCGAGCGGATCGGGGCCGCCGCGATCATCCGCGGTGAGGTCGAGCAGGTGTGGCCGCAGGTACTCGCCGACGCGAGCCACGCCGGCCTGCGTCCGCGCTATCTCGGCGGTCCCGTCGACCTGTCGTCGCTGCCACAGTACGGTCCCGAGCACCTGCCGCCGCACGACTACGTCTTCCCGGTCGAGGCCACCAGGGGGTGCCCGTTCTCGTGCAACTTCTGCATCGAGACCCGCTATCACCACGAGGCCTTCCGCACCCGCCCGATCGATCAGGTGCTCGCCCAGATCGACGCGCGCACCGGCGATTTCGTCCAGTTCTCGGATATCAACATCGTGGGCAACCCGCGCTACGCGCGGACACTGTTCGCCGAGCTGGAACCGCTGCGGGTGCTGTGGGGCAGTCAGGCGACGATCACCATCGCCCAGCGGGCGTCGCTGGCGGAGGCAGCCGGGCGGGCAGGCTGCATGCTCGTGTTCATCGGCCTGGAATCTGTGCGCCCGGAGAACCTGATCTCCTCGGACAAGGGCTGGAGCCGTCCCATCGACTACCGTGCGCACATCGCCCGTCTGCACGACGCGGGCATCGGCGTGATCGGCTCGTTCGTCTTCGGTTTCGCGGGCGATACGCCGGATGTTTTCGAACGGACCTTGGAGTTCGTCGTCGAGAACGAAATAGAGATCGCTCATTTCAACCCGCTCGGCAGCGGCCCGGGAGTTCCGCTGTACGAGGAACATCGGCGCGAAGGCCGCATGATCGATCCAGGCCCGGCCGGGCCCTCGCACCTGCGTGCGTCGGTGGCGCCGGTATCGATGACCGTCGGACAGCTCGAGGACGGCCTCGAATACCTTTACACCAGTACGTATTCCCGCGCGGTGACCCGGCAACGACTACGCCGCTACACCTCCGAACAGCCACTGCCCGGCCCGCAGTCCGCAGCCAAGAAGCGAGCCGTCATCGGCCTCAACCTGGCCTACCGGCGCGCCGTCGAGCGACACTATGGATCGGCCGTCGGCGCGGGTGGCTCCGGTACCCCGGGGGACTCGGAGCGCCGGTCGTGACCGCCGCGACGAGGCTCGCCGCGACATCGCTGCTGCTGCCTGCGATCTCGGGTGCGACGGCGATGACCGTCGGTGTCGATATCGCGGCGGTCGGTCGAGTGCGGGCACTACTCGCCGCCGGCGACGCGTTCGCCGAGGAGGTGTTCCAACCGGCCGAGATCTCCTACTGCGCCGGATTCCAT
Source organism: Nocardia sp. NPDC046473 (assembly GCF_040645995.1). NCBI lineage: Bacteria > Bacillati > Actinomycetota > Actinomycetes > Mycobacteriales > Nocardiaceae > Nocardia > Nocardia sp. NPDC046473. Next base: position 76,353 of record NZ_JBEYZJ010000005.1, on the reverse strand, counting down.
GATCCGGCACCGCATTTCGCCGCGCGATTCAGCGCCAAGGAAGCCACCTTGAAGGCCTTTCAGGTCGGCCTCGGACTGCCACCGGCGCTGCGGCGGCTGCGCGATATCGAGGTCTGCCGGTCGACCGGAGCACCGCGGCTGCTCCTGCACAACCGTCTGGTGACGCTCGCGCGGCGGCTCGGCATCAGCGGTGGCGCACTGTCATTGAGCCACGACGGCGACTACGCCGTCGCCTACGTCTTGCTCGCGACCGAGGCGGTGCGCGGATGAACCGGCTCGGTGACAGCGTCGCGCTGGTGACCGGTGCCGCAGGCGCGTTCGGGACCGCCATCGCCACCCGATACGCCGAGGAGGGTGCGTCGCTGCTGCTGACCGATGTCGACGAGACCCGCCTGCAGGCGACGGTGAAAGCGATCGAAGCCATTGCCGCCGTGCCGATTACCGCGTGCGTCGCCGATCTGACCGACCCCGCCGACGTGACGCGACTGTTCGAACACGCCGACAAGACATTCGGCCGAATCGACATCCTGATCAACAATGCGGGCGGTGCACTGCGCTCGCCGTTGGTCTTCCACAACGACGCCGACTGGCACCGGATGCTCCGGGTCAACCTCGATACCGTCTTCTATTGCAGCAGGCAGGCGGTGCGCCGGATGCTGCCGCGGCGCAGCGGCCGGATCGTCAATGTCGCGTCGGCCCTCGGCTTGACCGGCGGCGCCGACGAAGTCGCGTACGCGACCGCGAAGGCGGCGGTGATCGGCTTCACCCGCAGTGTCGCCCAGGAGGTCGGCCGGCGTGGCATCTGTGTCAACGCCATCTGTCCCACGCTGGCCGACAGCGGCGTCAGCCGGGAGTATTTCGGCGGCTTCGACGTCGATATCCAGGCGGTCGCCGGCTATCTCGCCCGGCGCGCCGCGATGCCGCGGCCGATCGCGCCGGACGACGTCGCCGCCATCGCCGTCTTTCTCGGCCTACGAGAAAGCACATACCTCAATGGGCAGGCCATCCTGGTCGGCGGAGTGGGATAGGAGTACCCGTGCGGTTCCTCATGGTTGACGCGATCACCGAGCTGGCCGGCGGACGCCGAGCCGTCGGCGTGAAGAATGCCGCGATGAGCGAAGACTACTTCGCCGATCACTTTCCGCAGCAGCCGGTGCTGCCCGGCGTGCTGGTCCTGGAGGCGATGACCCAGCTCGCGCGCTGGCTGGTGATCACCGGCAGCGACTTCCACACGACCGTCGTGCTGAGCGCGGTGCAGCACAGCAAGTTCATCGATTTCGCGGTGCCGGGTGATCGACTGACCATCGAGGTGGACAGCCTCGACGGCGGTGTCGCGCCGATCCCGCCGGCCGAGCTCGACTTCCGCGGTACCGCGCAGGCACACGGGCGCAAGATCGCCACCGCGACCTTCCGCTGCCGCAGTTACCCGCTCGCGGAGTTCGAGGATCCGGAAAGTACCCGGCGGCACTATCAGGTGTTGCGGCTCAACGGCGCGAAGGTGAACGGCCAATGAGGCGCCGCGTCGCCGTGGTCGGTGCGGGCATACTGTCCTGCCTCGGCACCGACTATCGCGGGCAATGGCGGCGAATTCTGGCCGCCGAGACCGGATTACGTCGCCGGGATCGCGAAAGCCCGCCGGAGTTCGGCTATTTCGGCGCGGTCGACGATACCGAGTACGCGGTCGCACCCGCCGACCGCAAGCATCTCAAACGGCTGACCAGAGCGTCCCGGCTCGGCGTGTTCGCGGCCGATCTGGCGGTGGCCGACGCGGGACCGGTGTTCCACGCCGCGGCGGCACCGCGACGGGGAATCTACATCGGCTCCAACGAGAACGAGGACGAGCAGAATTACCTCGAGCGGTTCGCCCCGGTACTGGCCACCGCGCGGCGCGCGGACGGCACCCTCGACTACGCACGACTCGGCCACGCCGCCCTGCACCGCGCCAAGCCGGATTTCCTGCTGTCCGGGCTGCCCAACGCGGCGCTGTGCCAGATCACCATCCGGCACGAGATCTGCGGCGCGAACAGCACTTTGGTCGACGGTTCGGCAATGGGTCTGTGTGCCGTCGGCCGTGCCTTCCGCGCCGTGCGAGACGGGCGGGTCGACGTCGCGGTCTGCGGCGGAACCGATGCGGGCGCCGACGAATTCGCGCGTCTCGCACTGCGCGAATTCGGGTTGACCTCCGCCTGTGCGGCCGGTGCGCGGTCGGTCCGGCCCTATGACCGGGACCGCGACGGGTACATCTGCGCGGAAGGCGCCGCCGCGCTCGTCCTCGCCGATGTCGACCTGGCCCGCGCCAACGACGCGAGCATCCTTGCCGAGATCGTCGGTTTCGGTGCCGCCACCGATCGCGGGCGACCGCTCGCCCCCGACCCCGAGGGCAGTGGCGTCCGCGGCGCGATCATGCGCGCCGTCGCGGACGCCGACATCGATCCCGGACAGGTCGGCTTCGTCTACGGACACGGCGACGCCACCGCGGCAGGCGACCGATCCGAATTGCGCGGCATCGCGGAAACCCTTGCGCGCGAACGCCGGATCCGGCTCACCGGCACCAAGGCCGCCACCGGCCACATGGGCCCGGCCACCGACGTCGCCGAGGCGGCTTTCGCCTGCCTGAGCGTGCGCGACGGCGTCATCCCGCCGACGCTCAACCTCGATCGGCTCGACAGCGCCGCACGCGAGATCGACGTCGTCTCGGCTCGGCCGTGCGCACTCGGCGCCCGGTATGTGATCACGCTCAGCCGGAACGTGGACGGTCCCGAAGTCGCCGCGTTGCTGCTCGGCGCGCCGCAGGAAGAGAGGTGAGGTGCCATGTCAGAGGATCTCGCGGGACGCTCCGTCCTGGTAACCGGCGGTTCCCGGGGCATCGGCCGGGCCATCGCGCTGGAGTTCGCCGATCGCGGCTCGGACGTGATCCTGACCTACTGGCGCAGGCGTTCGGCCGCCCGCGAGGTCGTCACAGAGATCGAACGCAAAGGCAGGCGGGCGCTCGCGTTGCGCGTCGACGTCGGCGAAAGAGACCAGCTGAAGCGGCTTTTCGCAGATATCGGAACACAGTGGGGCGCGGTGGACTTCTACGTCAACAACGCCGCATCGGCCATCATGAAACCGCTCTTCGCACTGGAGACCCCGCACTGGCGCTACACCCTCGACACGAATATCACCGCGGCGTTGTTCGGCTGCCGCGCGGCGTACGAGTTGATGCCGGACGGGCGCGGCGCCATCGTGCTGCTGTCGAGCATGGGCAGCCGCCGCTACCTCCCCAGCTACGGCGGCCTCGGCGTGTGCAAGGCGGCGATCGAATCGATGGGCCGGTACCTGGCCGTGGAGCTCGCCCCCGGTGTCAACGTGAACACCGTCTGCGGCGGGCTCATCGAGACCGAGTCGGTCCGGGCGCTCGCCGGTGCGCAGGAGTGGCTGCGGCAGGCCGCCGCGGCCGGTCCGATGCGGCGGATCGGGCGGCCCGAGGATCTCGCCAAGGTCGTCGCGTTCCTGTGCACCGACGACGCGAGCTGGATCAGGGGCCAGACCATCGTGGTCGACGGTGGCGCCTGCCTGACGTCCGGATAACCAACGACGAGAAGGAGTTCGGCGTGCGTACCGTGATCGAGCAAACACGGGAGATCTACGACCTGACCCACCGTCAGATCACGCTCACCCCCGCCGGTCAGGCGATGATGGCCTATCTCTGGCGGGACTGGGGCGGCTACGTCGGCCAGCTCAGCTGGACGACCAGGGATCAGCTGCGCGGGCTGGTGCGGGCCACCGCATTGGCACCGCGCAAGGCCGGCCTCGATCTCTGTTGCGGCACCGGCGGAATCGCCCGCTACCTGGCCGAGAGCACCGGCTGCTCGATGACCGGCCTCGACTACTCCGAGCCTGCGATAGCCATTGCCCGGCGCGCCGCGACCGCCGTCGATCCGCCGATCCGATTCGATCATGGCGACGCCCGCGAACTGCCTTACCCAACTGGAACATTCGACGCGGTGGTGAGCGTGGACAGCCTCGTCATCGTGCCCGATCGGCATCGGGTCATCGCCGAATGCGCCAGAGTGCTGAAACCCGGCGGGCGCCTTGTCTGCACCGACGAGGTGCTGACCGGTCCGTTCCCGCGCGACCCGGACACGTTGCGCGCCTTGTCCGTCTATGGCCGCCTGTTCCCCCAGACGCCATCCGGGTATCGGCGACTACTGGCACACGCCGGTTTCGTCGACATCGAAATCCAGGACAGCACCGCGACGTTCGTCGCGATCAACCGACGTTGGGCCGAGTCGTATCGGCTGTTCGAGACCGAGGGGCGAGAGGTGCTGGGCGACACGCTCTTCGATGATGGCCTGGCCTTCTTCGACACACTCGGCGAGCAGGGATCGGCGGGCCGACTCGGACAGGTCCGGCTGCTCGCCACCCGCAGGCCCGGGTAGCCGATGTTCCACTCCGCAGGCCGAGCACGGCGCGAGCACGACACCACCACCATCCCCAACATTTCCGCACTTGCTGTGCTGCAGGGTGTTTCGAAGACGTTCGGTAGTGGGGACACCGCTGTGCACGCACTGGCCCGATTCGACCTGACCATCGCGGCCGGAGAATTGCTGGTGGTACTCGGCCCTTCGGGATCGGGCAAGACCACGCTGCTGAACGTAGTCGGCGGAATCGAAGCCCCGACCACCGGTTCGATCAGCGTCGACGGCCGTGCACTCACCGGCCTGGATGCGAAGGGGATGGCCGCGCTGCGCCGGGAATCGCTGAGCTTCGTCTACCAGTTCTTCAACCTCGTGCCGACCCTCACCGCCTACGAAAACATCGCCGTACTCGCCGAATTGACCGGCGGCGCGGTCCGTTTCCGGGTCGAGCGGGTACTTGCCGAGGTCGGACTGGCCGAGTGCGCGAACCGCTTTCCGGCCGAGCTGTCCGGTGGCCAGCAGCAGCGGGTCGCGATCGCGCGGGCGCTGGTGAACCGGCCACGGCTGATGCTGTGCGACGAGCCAACGGGCGCACTGGATCTGGACACCGGGCGCACCGTATTGACGCTGCTGCAGCGACTGTGTCACCGCGACGATCGCGCCGTCGTGCTCGTCACCCACAACCAAGCCATCGCGGCCATCGCCGACCGAGTATTGCGCATGCGCTCCGGTGACATCGTCGACGACGTGCAGCACAGCACACCGCTGGCGGCAAGCGAGGTCTCCTGGTGAATCGGCACCCCACGTTGCGCCGGAAACTGTTGCGCGACATCCAAACCCAATGGCCACAGTTCGCCGCGCAGACGATGATCATCGTGCTCGGGGTGGCACTGTTCACCGCGTCCTATGGCGCGTACCGGAACCTGACCGCCTCCTATACCGGAACGTTCGAGACGCAACGGTTCGCCGATGTCTGGGTGAGCGGCGGTGATTCGATCGCCATCGCGGCCGAGGCCCGCACCGTGCCCGGCGTCGCGGACGCCATCGTGCGCAGGCAGGCCGACATATCGCTACGCGTCGGCGCGGACAAGCTACGCGGTCGGATTGTCGGCATTCCGCCGGACCACCCACCCGATATCAACGCACCTACCATCCTGTCCGGACACTATCCGGCCGCGAACGAGGTACTGGTCGAGCACCACATGGCCGACCACTTCGGATTGCGCACTGGCGCAACACTCTCGGTACTCGGCCCCGACGGCTGGCACGACGTGCCGATCGCGGGCGTGGTGTCCTCGGCCGAGTATCTCTGGCCGGCCCGCAGCCGACTGGACATGTTCCCACTGGCCGACAACTTCGGCGTGATCTTCGCGGCCGAGCCATTGGCCACCGCGGTCACGCCGGACGCGACCGACCAAGCCCTGATGCGGTTCGCCGGAACGCCGGGCCCAGCGGTGGACCGGATTCGGGATATCGCGAACAGCCACGGGGCGCAGGAGATACTCGACCGCGCCGATCAACCATCGAACTGGTTGCTGCGCATGGACATCGACGCCTTCGGCCGCCTGGCCTACCTGTTTCCGCTGCTGTTCCTGAGCGTCGCCGGACTGGTCGCCTACATCCTGCTGAACCGGCGCGTCCGGACCGAACGTCCGGTGATCGGTCTGCTGCTGGCCGGCGGGATGGACCGCGCGACGATCCTGTGGCACTACCTGCAGTACGGCATCGTGGCCGGGCTCGCCGGGTCGCTCGGCGGAATCCTGCTCGGGCCGGCCGGATCCGGCGCCCTGAGCAGTGTCTACCTCCGGGCGATCGACCTACCGGCGTCGGCGGCGGTCGTCGAGGTCTTGCCGATCACCATCGTCGCCGGGTTGACCTTCGGCGTCGCGGCGGGCGCACTCGGCGCACTCGCACCGGCGCTACTCGCGTTCCGCACCCCGCCGGCGGCGGCCATGCGCGGGCCCGCACCACTCGGTTCCGGCCGAATCAGCCTGCTGGAAAAGGTGATTCCGGCGCTACGCCGACTTCCGGCGCGGTGGCTGCTCGTGCTGCGCAATATCGGCCGCAGTCCGCGCCGCACCTGGAGCACGGTACTCGGCACCACCTTGTCGCTGCTGGTCATCCTCACCTCCTGGACGATGCTCGACACCATGGCCTCGGCATTGGACGTGTCCTTCCATCAGGTGCAAACCGCCGACGCGCGAGTCGATTTCACCACGCCGGTCGATCAGGCCCGGCTGGCCGAGCTGACCAGCGCCGAGGCAGTGGTAGCCGCCGAACCCATGGTGCAGCTGCCGGTCACCATATCCGCAGGCGGACATACCTATTCGACCGCACTCATCGCTTTGCCGCGCGACACCACGATGCACGGACTTCGCCCCGTCGCCGGTTCCACTGTGTCCCGGTCCGACGGCGGCATTCTCGTCGGCAAGGGCATCCGGAACATGCTGCACGTCGGCTCCGGCGCCACCGTCGAGGTGAAAGCACCTGGCGTGCAGCCTGTTCAGGTGCCGATCGCGGGCGTGCTCGATGAACCGATCGGCACCTTCGCCTACCTTCCGATCGAACAGCTCGACGCAGTGGCGGGTGCGCCGGTGCCGGTCGACTCGGCACTGCTACGCCTCGCGCCGGGCACCGATCCCGATCAGCTCCGGCGCGAGCTGTCCGGCCGTCCCGGCATCGCGGCCTACGAGGATCTGGCCGAGCTGAACCGGCTGATCGACCGCTACGCCGGATTCTTCTTCGTGTTCGTCGGCGTGATGCTGGCGTTGGGCAGCGCAATGGCCTTCGCGATCATCTTCACCACCATGTCGATCAACATCGTCGAGCGTCGCCGCGAGGTCGGCGTGCTGGGTGCGGGCGGTATGCCGCCCGGGATGGTCGCCCGCCTGATCACCGGGGAGAACCTGCTGATCACGCTGCTCGGCATCGGACCGGGGCTGGCGCTCGGGGTGCTCGGCGGTCACGCCTTCCTGGCCACCTACACCAACGACCAGTTCCAGCTCGATCTCGTCGTCCGGCCGAGCACGCTGGGCATCGCGACGCTCGTGGTCCTGGCCGTCGCGACCGTGTCGCTGCTACCGGGGCTGCGTGCGGTTCGCGGCCTCGACCTGGCCGCGATCATGCGCGAACGGTCCGATTGAGCCGCCGTGCTCACCCACCCGGGAGGTGTGCTGATGAACCACTCCGCCTTCGTCACCGGCGGCAACCGCGGCATCGGCCTCGCCATCGCCCGCGAGCTCGCGGAGCGTGGCAAACCGGTGGCGGTGTCGGTGCGTTCGGGCGTGCCACCCGACGGATTGTTCGGTGTGCCGTGCGATGTCACCGACCAGCGGCAGGTCGACCTCGCGTTCGCCACCGTCGAGCAGCGGCTCGGCCCGGTAGACGTGCTGGTCGCGAACGCGGGCATCACGAAAGACGTGCTGCTGGCGTCGATGACCGAGGCCGACTTCGCGTCCGTGCTCGACACCAACCTGGTCGGCACGTTCCGGGTGATCAACCGGGCCGCCAAGACCATGATTCGACAGCGGCGCGGCCGGATCATCCTGGTGTCGTCGGTGACGGCACTGCTCGGTTCGGCGGGACAGACGAACTACGCGGCGTCCAAGGCGGGCATGATCGGCCTGGCGCGCTCCCTGGTGCGCGAACTCGGCGCCCGCAACATCACCGTCAACGTGGTCGCACCGGGATTCGTGGACACCGACATGACGGCTTCGCTGACACCGCGGTGGCGGGCCGAGGTGACCAAGAAGATCCCGCTCGGCCGCATCGCCTGCGCCGCCGAAATCGCCAGGGTGGTGGGCTTTCTCGCCAGCGACGACGCGGATTACATCACCGGCGCGGTAATTCCGGTGGATGGCGGGCTCGGCATGGGCCATTGACGACCGTGGCGCACGCCGTTGGCCTGTTGCGGCGCGCGGGCCTGCCCGGTGCCCACACTGTCGTCGAGCAACGCGATCAATCCGGTCTCGTAGGCCACCGCGACGGCCTGCCCGCGCGTGCCGACCGCTAGTTTCTGTAAGACGTGATGCACGTGGCTGCGCACGGTCGTCGCCGAAACCGACAGCTGCCGTGCGATTTCCGCGTTGGAGCGGCCGTGCGCGAGCAGTCCGAGCACCTCCGCCTCGCGGCGAGTCAGGCTCCCGGCCACTTGAATATCCAGGTTCCGGGTGACGCTGGAGGCGACCACATGGTCGAGCCCGCCCACGATCTGCGGTGGAACCACCAGCCGATTGCCCACTGCGACAACCCGAATGGCGCACAGCAGCTCGAACGGCGAGCAGCCTGAGGACAACAGGGCGCGCACGCCGGTCCGCACGAGCTTGACGGCGCGGGCCACATCCTCCTCCGTCATCACCATGATGACCTTCGAGGCCGCGACGATCTCCGCGAGACGATGCTTGCCTTCCACCGCGCCGACGAGCAGGACGACGTCGGGTGCATGTGCCTTGATCGCGCCGAGCAGGCTGTGTCCACCGGCAACGTCGTCTACGACATCAATATCCGGCTCGCGATCGAATTGCACGCACAAACCCGAACGCATCAGGGCGCTGTCCGCACAGACCACCAGGCGAATGGTGACCGACCGGTGCGCCGACATGCCCGTTCCTCGGCACTCGCTCACCGATCCGAGGATCGGTGCCGTAACGGGTTCGGTAATCGCGCCGCGAACGTGCGGCGCACGCCATTCCGCTTGATCAGTTCCATTGCGTGACAAAGCATCTCACGCTCCTATCGGTCCCAGCGAATGTTCACCAGGGTAGCACGTCAATGATGCATTACTTCGCAGTTTCATCCGGAATACATTGTGCAAATCAACGATTCTTCATGTGCATACTGTCGATTTACCCGAGCCCGCGCTGGAACCATTTCAATCGAGCGTCTTATCCTTTCGATCACCATACGTCTCGCGCACCCGAAGCAGCGCGGCGGCAATTTCGCGGCCTGCCGTTCCCAATAATGAGCTCAGCGTCGTGCGATCTACGGTCCAGCGCGGCAGGTGCTCGAGAAACTCGCCGACCTCGGCCATGGTCGTGATCAACTCGACTGCTCCGTCGCCTGCCGTGCTCGGCGCGATCCGCATTTGCAAAGTAATTGCGCCGCACCGTTTTCCGATAAGTCGAGCGACTACCGCCTCCGCGTAATTCTGCACCGACGGCCTCGGGTGCGCGCCGATCGCGCGCGGCGAAAGCACCAATCTGCCGAGCAATCCGATCCGCCGATACTCCGCGAACAGTGGTGATCGCACCGCCCGGCGCAACATGGCGTCCATGGCCGCCTCGATATCGGCCGCCCCTGACCGGTCGTGCTCGGCCGCTTCGATCGCCGCCCGGGCGAGCCCGGCCGCCATGTCATTGCGGTAGTGCGTGCGCAGCCAATACGCCATATCCGGTGCCGCGCGCGACATCTGCTCGAAGACCTCGGCCGAGATCAGCGCCGCCCCGATCGGGACGAGCGCATCGCTGAGTGCCTTGGACAGCGCGACCAGATCGGGCCGCAAACCACGCCCGGTACAGGTCAGGAAGTTGTCGATATCGCAGCGCCAGAAGCCGGTGAATACCTCGTCGACGCCGACCAAGAAGCCGGCGGCCGCGCGCTGATCCTCGATTTCATCGAGTATCGATTGCGGTATCTCGACACAGTCGTAGCCTTGCACGACTTCCAGCCAGACCAGGGCGATGTCGTCGCGCCGCAGCGCTTGTCGCAGCCCGTCGATATCGTCGATGTCGACCTCGACCACGTCGATCGGATACGGACTGAAGGCATGCTGATCACGGTCGCGGAAGAATGAACTCGTCCGGCTCACCGCCAGCGACATCGGGCCTTTGCCGGAATAGTTTCCCCGACAGGTGATCACCGTTGCGCGACCGGGCCGACAGCACAGTGCGGCGAGTATCGCATTGTCGACCGCGCTCTGCCCACTCACCGCGGGCAGCATGATCGGCAATCCGGTCAGTCGCGCCAACTCGGCTTCCAACCCGGGTGTTTCGTCGCCGGTCGTACCGGCCATCCGTATCGCTTCGGGCGACTGCACGTTGTGCCCGCGGAAAGCGGGACCGGTACCGGAAGCGAGGTCGGTATAGGTGCGCTCGCCGAGCCGATATGTGACGCCATCGGCCTGATCGAAGGTCATATTGATGGCCGCCAGATCGATCGCCCGGGTCTGCCAGGTGTTGCTGTGCAGGCGCAGGCGCGCACTGCGCGTAAATCTGTTGCGCCGAATCCGTGCTATCGCCGCACGCTCGTGGCGATCCGTCGGCCGCCAGCGGATCAAGGTCTCGGTCAACATCTGTGTGGCCAGTCCGTTGCCACCGAAGGTCGACACGTGCGCGATGCTGTCCATGGTGTTGTTCCAGAGCGCGAACATTTCGCGAGTGAACGAGACAGTGCCACAGGGCATCTCATTGCCGACCGTGACCTCGCCCAGCAGCACCAGGTCCGCCGCGGCCACCGACCCGCGTAGCGTATCCAGGGCACTCTCGTCGCCGAGCAGACCCCAGGCCACCACGGCGCCGCGCTCGCGGGCGAGCTCGAGCGCGGCGCGCACCGGGGCCGCGTCATCCGGCGCGAGACCGTCGGCGATCACGACATACGAGTCCCAGCCCGTATCGACCCGATGCAGAAATTCCTCGATGGCGCCGACAATCACCAAGCCGTCCGCGACCACCGCGTGCAGCCCCGGCACCGCGTGCCCGAACGCATACCGCGCGGTCGCGGTCGGGTCGAGCACCAGGATGCGGCACACCCCGTCGCCGGCAGCGCGATTATGCCGGTTGCGCAGGTACTTCAGCACCGTGCCGAGGGCCTCGACGCCGGAATTCACGAACACCGAATGCCATGCGGTTCCGGTGGAATCGCCGCGGCTGAACATCCGATGGAGCAGATATGCCGCAACAGCACCATCCGGCGGAACATAGGTACTCGCCAGCACCATGTTCGGCGACTTCACCGCGACCCGTTCGGCCAATATCGCACGGACCCGGTCCTGGTTACCGAAAAGTGCGGCCGGAATTTTCGGCCGCGCCCACCGCGAGTCTTCCGGAGCCACCTCGATCGGCATTGCCACGCTCCTTGCTGAACTCGAGCGAAGTGTGGCCGAAAGCCGCCGACCCCTTATCCGGGGCATGCTCGAGTCACGCCAGGATAGCGCCGGAATCACCGGCTGATCATCGGTCGAACGCTGATATGAATATCAACGCTTGTCGGAGCAGCACCATTTCGCTCGGCAGCATCGAGCTCAGCCGAGCGGCACATCCAGGATTGCCTTCTTGTGGCTGAACGTTTCCAGGGAATACCGCCCGTGATACTGGCCCATACCGCTGGCGCCGACGCCGCCGAAGGGGAGGTCGGCGTCGCGGAGTTGAGCCATGGGGAGGCCGAACGAGATTCCGCCGGAGGTTGTTTCGGTGGTCAGGCGTTCTCGGGTGGTGCCGGAGTCGGTGAAGGCGTAGAGGGCCAGGGGTTTGTCGCGGTCGTTGATGAATTCGATGGCGTGGGTGAGGTCTTCGACGAGGACGATGGGCAGGATCGGTCCGAAGATTTCCTGTTGCATGACCGGGGAATCCGGGGCGACGTCGGTCAATACCGTTGGTGCGATGTAGTTCTGGGCGCGGTCGTGCGTGCCGCCGGCGACCAGGCGGCCGGAATCCAGCAGTGCGACAAGGCGATCGAAGTGGCGTTGGCTGACGATCCGGCCGTAGTGCGGCGATGTCCCGGGATCTGAGCCGAACCGTGTCGAGATGGCCGAGGGCAATGCTGCTTCCAGCGCGGCGGCGGTCTCGGGGTCGGTGAGCACGTAATCGGGTGCGACACAGGTCTGTCCGGCGTTGGAGAACTTGGCGGCGGCCAATCGGGTAGCAATTTCGGTGAGGTCGGCGGCGCGGTCGACGAACGCCGGGGACTTGCCGCCGAGTTCGAGGGTGACCGGCGTGAGATGCTCGGCGGCGGCGGCCATCACAATGCGACCGACGGTGCCGCCACCGGTGAAGAAGATATGGTCGAACCGTTGGGCGAGCAGCGCGGTCGTCTCGGCCACGCCACCCTCGACCACAACCAGGGTGTCGGCGTCGAAGTAGCGCGGCAGCAGCCGAGCCAACAGCGCCGAGGTCGCCTGCGCGATATCGCTCGGCTTGGCCACCACGGTGTTGCCGCCCGCCAACGCGCCCGCGATGGGCGCGAGCAGAAGTTGCACCGGATAGTTCCAGGTGCCGATGACCAGCACCACGCCCAGCGGGTCGTATCGAGTGCTCGCGGTGGTCCCGTCGGGATATCCGTAGCCCGCCGTCGGGACCGATTCGGGAGTCAGCCACGACTCCAGGTGACTGAGCAGATGGTCGATCTCCCGGACCACGAAGTCGATTTCGTAGTCGTAGCACTCCTTTTCGGGCTTGTGCAGGTCGGTGTACAACGCGGCGGCGATATCGGGCCCGCACTCGGTCAACAACGCACGCAGCTGGCGAAGTTGGTGGGTACGCCAGGCCAGTGGCCGGGTGGTTCCCGCGCGCACCGGGACGCGAAGACGGGCCACCAGATCGGTCGGGTTCATGGATGCGGCTTCCTTTCGGACACCCGGACGCCGCACGCGATCGACGGTCGCCGAGCGAACCTCGATGGAGAAATGAGCCGAACAAGTCGCCATCAGTGTGCCAAGGCCTCGGTGATCCGGTCTATATAACGTTGGTATTGATCGACTATCGCCGGGCCCCGTCAGTCCGCATCCGCCTCACCTTCGAGGATCAGCGCGTGTGGTGCGGCGCGGCAAGCGGCCCAATAGTCCTCGCCGTACTCGGCGACACCTGCCGCCGACACAGTAGGGACCGTCCATCGCATGTTGACGAATCCGCTTGCCCTCGCCGCGATTTCATACGCTTGGCGGGACCACCAGTGTGCGGTCACGCTGAACTGCGCACCATTCGGCATCGCCCCGCTCATTGTGACCGGTGCACCTTCGCCGTCGGTGTCCTGCGTGATGGTGAATCCGTAGTGTGCGAAGTAGTCGCGGCCGAGCCCATAGTCCGGGTTCAACGTCATGGCGACGATTCGGCCGCCGGGGTCGCGCAGCGCCTGGCGCGCGGTCGCGAAGAACCCGGCGAGTTCGGTCGGCGTGGTCGCGTAGCACAGTACGTACACGGCGGTGACGAGGTCGAACCGGCTGTCCAGGAGGGGATCAGCCGCGGCGGCCGGATGCGCGGCATCGCGGAGAAAGTACTCGACAGTCGCCGGGCCTGCACTCGATTCCGCCCGCGCAGTGGCCAGCATTCCCTCCGAAATATCCACGCCCGCAACCGATGCGGCGCCCGCCTCGGCGTAGCGGCGAGCATAGAGACCTGACCCGCAGCCGAGGTCGAGCACCTCGAGCCCGGTCACGTCGCCCACGACTCGATGCATCGAGTAGCGCTCCAGGTGTTCCCGGAACGGCAGCTCTGTCGCGGAACGCTGATAGACATCGCCGAGCGTGTCGAACACGGACATGGGTGTCTCCTGTTCTGTGCGAATGCTATTCGGCGAATCCGGCCCGCGGCACTATGCCACGGCACTCCGATCGCGCGGATTCTCTTGAACCACAGTATTATTGATCAGCGCCGCGAACGCACCGAACACTTCGCCGACGGCACCGGCGGCGGCCGGGGACACGGCCTCCAGATTGAGGAATCCGTGAATGAGGCCGGGGTAGACCAGTGTGGTAACCGGTACGCCCGCGGTGGTGAGGGCGTGCGCGTAGGCGAGGCATTCGTCGTGCACCGGGTCGAACTCGGCGGTCGCGATCACGGCGGGGGCGAGGTCGGTGAAGTCCGTCGCCAACAGCGGCGAGGCGGGTGCGCGATCGCAGGCGGTGGGATCACTGGAGAGATAGAGCTCGGCGAAGTCGGCGGCTTCGCCCGCCGCCATCACATCACCGGTCACGTAGATGTTGTACGACGGGTAGTTGATGCGGTGGGACAGATCGAGATTGGGATAGGCGAGCAGCTGTCCGGCCAGCGGTCTGCCCTCATCTCGAAAGCCGAGGGCCACCCCGGCCGCCAGGTTCGCCCCCGAACTGTCCCCGGCCACTGCTAGATTCGCGCCACCGTACTCATCGATGTGGTCGGCGATCCATCGAGTCACCGCCAGGCAGTCGTCATGCGCGGCGGGATAGCGGTACTCCGGGGCGAGCCGATAGCCGGCGCTGACGACCACCGCGTCCAGGTCCCGGCACAGCCGACGAGCGATCTCATCGTGGGTGTCCAGATCGCCGTAAACGAAAGCGCCACCATGGAAATAGGCGACGGTCGGCACCCGTCCGGTTGTTTTCGGCCGATAGACCCGCACCGGCACACCGGCCAGATTGTCGTCGCCGATCGAGCTGACCCGCAGCGGCGGATTCGGCGACATGGCAAGCGCGAGTAGCGCATTGCGGGCCCGCTTCTCGGCGATGGTCAGTTCCCTGGCCGGCTTCGGCACGGCTTCCATCTGCTTGACGAGGATTTCAATGGCTGGATCCAGTGGCATGACGGTCCCCTTCAGTTCAGATAGGAGCGTTCGGGTTGCGTGCCGGTGATCCATTGATCCGGACCGGGCATCAAACGTTCGTCGTCGCACCCGATAATCGGCGTAACCACCGGCGCAGGCCGAACGTCGCGAGCTCTCGCCGGCACACCGTTCGGTCGATCGGCCTGCGGCAACGGACTTCTCGGGACGTCGAGGGTGACGTGGGTGAACTTGCCGTCCACCACGACGTAGTGCGCGGCAAAGCTGGTCGTTCTGACCTGACCAGGAACCAACGGCCCGGAGGCCAACCGTTTCACGGTCTCGAGCGCCACCAAGGTCTCCCGGACCCGCGCGTAGATATCGCGACCGTTCGCACTGACCCGGAGGCCATCGACGATCATGATCTCCAGCAGGCCGACATGAGTGTTCTGCAACCAGTGCAGGGTGTCCGACGCGCCACGGGTGAAGTTCACGCCGTAGATGTCGATCCGAACATTCTCGTGGTAGTAGCCGTCCACCACGTCGCGATAGTTACCGGAGTTGTACAGCTCTACGTATCGCGCGAACTCGTCTTCGTTCATCAGTCCGTCCTCTTCTCGAGAGTGGAGCGACCTGCCGAAACGGAATACAGCGACTAAGCGATTGCTTACCTCTAAGCGCTTGCTTAGTTTGCTATAGAGTTGCCATACTCGTCAACAAAGGAGGCCTATGACCGACACCACACACCCCTCGGCCAATCCCAAGGACCGCCTGCTCGCCTCCGCGATCGAAACCTTCGGAGTCAAGGGCTTCCACGGCACGACCACCCGCGATATCGCCGCGGGCGCGGGAATGAGCCCGGCGGCGGTGTACGTGCACCACAAGTCGAAGGAAGACCTGCTCTACCTGATCGCGCTCGAGGGCCACCAACGCACAGCACGCGCGTTCGCCGAGCAGATCGCGGCGACCGACGACCCGGTACAGCAGCTCACCGGGCTGGTCCGCAGCTTCGTTCGCGACTACGCGGTGAACCACACGCTCGCGCGCATCGTCAGCTACGAACTCGCCTCACTGGCCCCGGAACATCGCGCGCAGATCCTCACGATCCGGCGCGAGGCACTCACCATGGTTCGCGGGGTCCTGCACGCCGGCAACGCAAGCGGCGTCTTCCACGCAGACAACCTCGACATGACCTCCGTCGCGATACTCTCCCTCGGCATCGACGTCGCGCGCTGGTTCCGCGACAACGGACGCTTCACCCCCGAGGCCATCGCCGACCACTACGCCACCCTCGCCCTCCGCATGGTCGGCGCCACCCCCTGACTGGATTCAGCCGGCGGTACGCACTCGTACCGCCGGCTCGTTCATCCGATCAACGCCGACTCAGGCCGCCGATTCCGCTGTCTCGCGCAGCTTTTCGAGCCACCCATGCATCGAGTTGGCCACCCCGTCACGCTGATTGTCGAGGTCGGCCCGGACCGGGTCACCATCCCAGGACATGGTGCTGTGCACGAGGGTGCCACCTTCCAACCAGCCTGAGAGCTGGCCGCACTACACGCAGGCGACATTCGACGTTGCTGCCGAAAGCCGTTGGCTAGCAGTCCATTCGCGATTCGAGCCCTTCACCAGAACCCGCACTCGGCGAGGTAGGCCGCGGCGCGCCGACCGGCCGCTGGAATCATGTTTCAGACCAGTCGGTACGGTACGAATAAGGTTCCGACGCGGAGGAGCTCTCGATGGACGGATTCCGGTCCCAAGCAGATCGCGCGGTCGAGTCGTTGGCCAGGCGAGACGACGTCGCCCTCGTCCACGACGAACGCGCCCTGACCGGGGCCGAACTGGCCGAGCTCGTCTATCGGCTGGCCGGCGCCCTGCGTGCCGCCGGAGTGTCCGCCGGTCGCCTGGTGGCGATCCACGCCGCGAACAGCCCCGAGGTCATCGCGGTGCGCATGGCGACCCACCTGCTCGGGGCGTGCGGTGCGGTCTTCCCGACCCACGCGACCGATGAGCTCGTCACGTTCACCGGGGCGGACCTGCTGGTCACCGCGCCGCGCTTCGCCCGACCGGGCGCCTACAGTCTCGGCCCGGCCCCCGGCTGCGTCGATCTGCTCGCCCTCGCGGAGTCCATGCCCGCCACGCCGATCCACGGCCAGGCCTCGCCCGACGATCTGTGCTTCATCGTGTTCAGCGGCGGCACCACCGGCACCCCGAAAGGCAGCTGCCACACCTACGCCGACCACAGCTCATTCGTCGGCACGGTGCGCGAGCCGCGACCGCGGCTGCTGGTCGTCACGCCGCTCGCCTACCTGGCACAGACCCTCGTCGACAGCGCACTAGTGGCCGGCGGCCAGGTCGTCCTGCTGGACTCCCCCACTCCCTTCGACCCCGCCGTCGTCCTCACCGCGATCGAACAGCATCGCATTACGAACCTATTCCTGGTCGAACCCCAACTGTTCGCTCTCGCAACGCATCCCGAGCTCGCCAGCTATGACATATCCAGCATGCGACGCCTCCTACACCTGGGCGCGTCCGCCCCCGCCGCCGCCCGCCGCACCGCGCTGAAACGACTGGGCCCGATCCTCTGCCACGGCTACGGCAGTAGCGAAACCGGACTCATCGCCATCCTCGACCCCGCCGAATACACCTTCGAACTGGCTGATACCGCCGGCAAACCGTTGCCCGACAGCCGAATACGCTTCACCAACATGGACGGAACATCCGGCGATATCGCCGTGGCCGGACCAGGCGTCGCCGTCGGCTACTGGCGCCGCCCCGACCTCGATGCGACCATCGCCGACGGCTGGCTCAACACCGGCGACGTCGGCTTCCTCGACGACAACGGCTACCTGCACATCCTCGGCCGCCGCCGCGACCTGATCAATGGTGTCTTCCCCGCCCAGGTCGAAAACCTGCTCTACCAATTCCCTGAAGTTCGCCTCGCATCGACTTTCCCTGGTACAGAAGGGTTTTGCGCCGTCGTCGTGCCCGAACCCGAAGCTACCGTGGATCCGACGAAACTGGCCGCCGACGTATCCGCAGCTCTCGACGTGCCCCTCACCGTCACCCTCGCCGACCACCTCCCACTGACCGAACAAGGCAAACCCGACCAGCAGGCGATGCGCGCCATCTGACGCGGAGTCCCACATCCAGACGGTCAAGACCCTCTACGCAGCCTTCGTCCAAGGTGACGTGCCCGGCCTGCTGGCCACCCTCGGCGACGACATCGACTGGGCCAGCGAAACCACCTCCACCGTGGCCCCCTGGTACGGCATCCGCCACGGCAAGGACGCCGTCGCGTCGTACCTGCAGCAACTCGCCGAAACACTCGAGGTCAAAGACTTCACCCCGGTCCGCTACGCCGTCACCGACTCCGACGTCCTCACCGTCGTCCATTTCCACGCCACCAACCGAGCCACCGGCCGTCAGGTAACCATGGACCTGCACCACCAATTCACCTTCCACGACGACCATATCGTCTACTTCCGCGGCACCGAAGACACCGCGCAAGTCGAGGCCACTTTCCAACCGGCCTGACAGCGAGCCGCACTGTTCGACGGTGACCTTCGACGCCGATATCCGTTGCGAGCGTTCGGTTTATGATTGCTCGCCGGTTCGCCGTGCGAAAGCGCCACCAGCACAGTCGATTCAAGCGACAATGGGAATTGTTCTTCGGTGGGGTTCGATTTCCGACAATCGGGCCCCACAACGGGTGTCCGCGCCCGCTCAGGCTCGGCCCCGCTGCTACACACCTGACGATCCACGACCGATGAACCTCGGTCAGCGACAAGGACATTTCCATGGCAGATCGTGCGAAGAATCAGAAGTTCAGCACCCTTTTCGACTGGTTCGACCAAGGCAAAGACGGCTACCTCTCCGAATCCGACTTCCACCAGATGGCCATCCTCTTCACCGCCTTGCCCGGCGGCGAGGCCCCGGAAAACGCGAAGGCACTACATGACGCCTTCGACAAATGGTGGAGCCTGCTCCTGGCCGGCGGCGACAGCGACGGCGACGGTAAGCTCGACCGCCAAGAATTCAGCACCGTCATGCAATCGAGCGTCACCACCCCGGAAAACTTCGAAACCGCAGTACTGGCCATAGCCGACGCCTTCATGCGCATCGTCGACACCAACAACGACGGCACCCTCAGCTTCGACGAGTACGTCCGCATGTACGACAGCCTCGGCATCGACCCCGCTCACTCCAGCGACGCCTTCCGCCGCCTGGACCGCGACGGCGACGGTTCCCTCAGCTACGCCGAATTCCGCACCGCCATCACCGAGTTCTACCTCAGCGACGACGAAAACGCGCCGGGCAACTGGCTTTTGGAACCGCCTCGCTGACGGTTTCACTTCCGGCCCCGGCAGTTACCCTGCCGGGGCAAGGAAATGTCAGACCAGCCAGGACTTCCGTCCGGGGTAATCGTCGAAATCGTCGGGCCAGTCGGATGGGCCGACCACCGACGGATCAGCGCGTGCAGAAATATGCGAATCAGGCTGCGTCACAGGGGTTTCCGGGGTCCACTTCCAAATGAACCGGTCCGAGGTCCGCAGCTCCGCGAGCTCGGGCGGCCACGGCCGTGCGAGCGCCTCGATGTCGGGCCATCGGCACTCGCCGTTCTGCACCCGGATCGCAAAGGCGACAAGTTCCGGCGATGCCCCCGGTCGCGCCGCCAACAGTCGCATGAATTCTTCGTCGATCTCGGTCGGCTCGTCGAGAAAGGCTTGCAGATCGAAGTTGTCCAGCCGAATCCGCACCGTCCGCAGATCGTCGACCGCGTCCATCAATCCGCGGTAGGCGGCCTCGACCGCCGGATCGACGTTCGGGTCGGGGCCGGAACCGCGCAGCGGCCTCATGCGTTGTCCCATGGCTGCGTGCCGGAGCCGACGTCGTAGTCGGTGGGCCGGTTGTTGGTCTGGCTGAGGTCGGCTGCCTTGCGCGCATCGTTCAGGATGTCGGCGGCCTTGACGCCCTTGGCGAACGGCTCGACGAGCTCCTCGAACTTCTGATCGGCCTTGTCCTGCGCGGCTTTCGCCGGATCTTTGATGACCTCGAGGAACTTCTTGGTCGCGTCGACGAGCTTCTGGATCTTATCGACCAGGGTCAGCGCGTCACTCACGATTTTTGCCAATTTAATGGCCAGTTCAGTGATTTGGGCGGTCCAACCGACCACCGGAATCTTCTTGAACGCAAACTTGAATGCATCCGTGATGCCGTCGATCTTGACCTGACTCTCGAGCAATTCCCACAGCCACTTCAGCACTGAGCGGACCGCGTCACGGATCTCGTCGGAGACCTTCCCGAGCGCCTCGCCGAGGATCCGCCCGGTCGGACCTTCCCACTGCATCGCCGCGACCTGCCGGCTCGCCCAGTCGTTGAACGACAGCGCGGCCTTACCGTTCCAATGCGGGTCGAGGCGTTTGACGCCCGACTCGAGATTCTTCCCGCAGTTCTCCATCGCCTCGCCGGCGATCTTGTAGGCCTCACCGATTCGCCGAATCTCGGTCCAGTTTCCGGGAATCGGCTTCAACGCCTCGCCGAGCGGGTCGTACTCCCTGCCGACGCTCTTGGTAAGGCGTTTCACGGTGTCGTTGACGGCGCCGAGCGGCGGCGCCACATCCCCGATCAGTGCGATCAGCTCCTCCTTGTTGCCAGACGGCGCATCGAGTTTCACCTCCTCCGGCTTCGGATACTGCGCAGCCGACTCGTAGGGACTCGTCGCGCCGACCGCCTCCTTGTCGGAGTAGACCGGTACCGACTGATCGCCGGTGGCCAGCAGGTTGGCTTTGTGCCGGTTCAGCGCCTCATAGGTCTGCCGGTCCTTGTCGTGGTAAAGCCAGGCCGCGTTGTTCAGTTCGAGGGCGGTATCGGCGGTCACCGTGCCGATGCTCAGCATGCGCTGCCGGGTCAGCTCCGCGAATGACTTCAACGGATCGAGCAAGTCATCGATGATGATCGCGCTGACCCACTCCGCGGGCGGCCCCTCCTTTTGGATGAACTCGGACGCGTGCCATGCGTCCCGGCCGATGTCGGTCATCAATTTGCTCAGTCCGGCGATTTCCGACGGTGTCGCCTCGAACTGTTCACCCATCTACTTCTGCCCTATCCCCTAGCCGGTTTTGCGTATCGACTGCACGATCGAATCGATGTCTGCCCTCTTCAGTGAGTTCTTCATGTCGATGTGACGCTCCACCACGAACACCGCCACTTCCGCGCTCGCGTAGCCCGGCGTGGCGATGACGTCGAACTCCGCCGCGTCGGGCTCGCACGACGCGCGCTTCGCGATGTTGGAGACCGCAGCGGAGTAGCGCACGGCAGGCCGGCCACTGATCTCGAATTCGAACGGTCCGCGAATCTCGACCGTCGGCCGTCCCCCGACCTCGGCAGCACTGAACAACTGCGCCGTCTTGTCGATCTCTTGCCGCGCGGCCGACCCGACGTCGATACCGTTGCGGCCGGTGACGCCGACATAGGCAAGCTTCGAAGTGTCGATTTCCGGGCAATAGCCCACTCGGTACCTGCTCACCGCCGCATAGGTGGCGATCGTTGCCTGCCCGGACTCGTCGACGAAGCCGAGTACCGTCTCGTTGCTCGCCATCCAGTCCTTCTCGGACGGCACCGTGTAGGTAAGCCCGTATCGAGTCGGCACGGGCTGGGGCATTCCGTTCGACGCGGGAGTCATCGACGGCGGAAATTCCAGGTACGGAAAACCCGGCGGCGGTGCCGGGTCGACCGGGCCGGAGTTGCGTGGTGGCGGTCGCCACGCGGAAGCTGCGCTCTCGACCGAACCCTGGTTGTTCAGGTGCGGATTCCCGGTCTGTGTGACGTACACCATGAAACCTGCGGCGAAGCCGACCGCCAGGACGATGCGCACCAGCCGAATTCGCCAGCTCACCGGACCGCGGCGAAGGAGATCGCGCAGAAACGGGCCGACGCGATTCCACTGATCCCACCCCAACGGTTCCCCTCCTACTGCAAATCGTTGGCAACGATAACATCGCCGTCGAGGCCGAGCCCGACGCATGTCCCCGCTCCCGATACAGTCGGGTCAGCATCGTGCCGACGCGAGCGAGCGGCCGACGATTACCGACCGGGTAGCTGCCCGGCACGACAGGGGGACGATCCGAACGTGATCCAGCGACAGAGTTCATCGACAGCGGGCAGGCCACTGCGGCTCAGCCGTCGTAGGCGGACCGTGGCGACCGGCTTGGGGCTCCTGAGCACCATCGGCGTGCTTGCCGCCTGTTCTTCCGCTGAGCGGGGCGATGCCACGCCCACTACCGCGGTCGCGGGTCCGGTGTCTTCGACGCCTGCGGCCGAGCCGGTGCCCGGGATCAAGGTGGCGGTCCCGCCCGCCGCCGATCAGGTCGTGCCGCGGCTCGTCGGGTTCGATCCGTGCTTCCGGGTGCGTGATTCGCTCATCGAGCAAGTCGGATTCGATCCGGGGAGTCGCGAACGGTATGCCGCCGAAGTGACGTCCATGACAACGTTGACCCATATCGGTTGCACCTTCCGCAGGGTGGCGACGGTCGACGGGGCAGAGGCACTCACCGGATCCCTCTCTATTACGACGAACACGGACAAGGTGGCGGAGTTCGGCGGAAGCAAGCGGAACGAGGTCGTCGGTACCGATCCCATCAATGGACGGCCTGCCGTTGTCTACCGATCGGCGGTGGCCATTCCCACCTGCGACGCCGCCGTCGAAGCACCGGACGGAACATTGCTGATCTCGCTGACCGTTCCGCCCGCACCCGTTCCGGTTCCCGAGGCGTGCAGCCAGATTCGAGAGATAGCGACCGTTATCGCGTCAGCGCTGGACGGCTGAGGGCACCGCCGCAGGTGTCCGTGCGCGCAATGATCTGATTCATGCCAGTTCGTTGTCGGGGCCGAGCACGATGCGTGGTGAGCGGGTTGGGTCCAGCCAGCGTAGGACGTGCAGTAGGTCGGGTCGGGCGAGGCTGACGCAGCCTGACGTGTCGCCGGACCCGTTGGCGTGTAGGAAGATTGCGCTACCGGCTCCAGGGACGGGTGGCACGTTGTAGGTGATGAAGGCGAAGTAGGCGTACTGCGGGGTGACCTGCCAGAGGGCCTCGCTGGCACCGCCCGGATCGACGCCGTGCTGAAAGGTGTTGTAGCCCGCGGTGGCGGGGTTGGCGTTCCACCAATCATCCACGGCTAGAACGTGATAGGGGTAGCGGGTGCCAGGGTCGGGTTCGAGGCCGTAGAGGGTGTCCCCGAAGCCGTATACGCCGGTCGGAGTCGACGGCTCCGATTCTCGATGGTGGTCGCTGAAGCCGTTTTCGCCGATTCTGGCGACCATCGCCGGGAACGCGGGGCGCCAGTCGCCGTCGACCTTCTCGAATGTTTCCAACGTCGCGTAAGTGGTTGCGGCGGTAGGCGCATGCACGATCACCGCCTGGCCGGTGGTCGCCGGGAGAGCGTGCAGCACGGGCGTGAGATCGGGACCGCCGCACACCGAAGTCGTGGCCGCTACGACTCCCGAAACCAGGAGCCCGATGACGCACTGGGTGGCGGTCATGGGTGTCAGAACCAGGCGCCGATGGCGAGGAACGCGCAGATCAGCACGAACAGGATGCCCATGAGTGGCGCGACGAACCGCACGTAACGGTCGTAGCGCACCTTCGCCAGGGCGATACCGCCGGTAACCACCGCCGTGGTCGGGGTGACCAGGTTGGCCCAGCCGGACGCCGACTGCCATGCGGTAACCACAAGGGAGCGTGGCACATTCGCGAAATCGGCGAGCGGCGCCATGATCGGCATGACGAGGGTGGCGTGGCCGGAACTGGACGGGATCAGAAAGCCCAGTGGAATATTCACGAGGAACACCGCGACCGCGAACAGCGCCGACGAGGTACCGGTCACCACGCCTTCCAGCGCATGCAGTGCGGTGCTGGTGATTTCGCTGTTGTTCATGATGACGGTCACGCCGCGAGCGAGCACGATCACGATGCCCGCACCGACGAAGTCGCCGAAGCCCTTGCCGATCGCCTCGGACACCTTGTTCTCGCCAAGGCCGCCGACGAGCCCGATCAGCACCGCGCCGACCAGGAACAGCGCGGTGAGTTCGGGGAAATACCAATCCAATTCCCACCCGAACCGCTCGGCCTCGGGTCCCTT
Organism: Nocardia sp. NPDC046473; assembly: GCF_040645995.1. NCBI lineage: Bacteria > Bacillati > Actinomycetota > Actinomycetes > Mycobacteriales > Nocardiaceae > Nocardia > Nocardia sp. NPDC046473. The sequence continues at coordinate 52,369 of NZ_JBEYZJ010000005.1, read as the reverse complement.
GATCACCTCCGCCCACGGAATGATCGCGAAGATCATGAACGCGAAGGTGACCGCGACCAACCAGAGCACCGCGGCCTGCCGGTGGGTCATCGGGTCCGGCGCGTGATCTTCGGCGCGCACGTCGCGGTCGCCGGGTTGCCAACCCGACCAGGACTTCTCGGGATCACGCTCGACCCGTCGTGCGTACCAGAGCACATATCCGACGGTGACCGCGGTGAGCACCACCAGCATCGCGATACGCAGCAGAATGCCGTCGCCGATGGGCACGCCGGCGGCCGAGGACGCGGTGCCGGTGGCGAAAGGGTTGACGGTCGAACACAACATGCCGACGCCTGCCCCGCAGATGATCGCGCCGACCGCCGTCATCCGGTCGTAGCCGAGCGCCAAGGTCAACGGCACCAACAGCGCGTAGAAGCCGAGGGTTTCCTCCGCGAATCCTTCCACCGTGCCCGCGATCGCGAACACCACCATGACGCCGACGATCAGCAGCGCCGACCGGCTGCGCAGCCGAAAGGCCAGCTGCCCGATACCGCTGTCGAGCGCGCCGGTGGCGAAGGCGACGGTGATGAACGCGCCGACGGCCAGCACGAACAGGAACACCGCCGCCGCGCCGTAGAGATTGCCGGACAGGTCGGGACCCACCTGTCCGGTCTTGGCGTCCTGAATTCCGTAGAGCCCGTTGATCGGCGAGAGGAACAGGTCGCGCAGCCGCGCGCCGAAATTCTTGGCGTCCTCGACGCGGTGGTAGGTTCCGGCGATCGGACGGCCCTTGTCGTCGGTGTGGTAGACGCCAGGCGGAACGATGAATGCCGCGAGCCACACCAGCAGCGCGACACCGGCGAGGATCGTGTAGGTCGAGGGAAAGAACCACTTCTTGTGCGCCGATGGCTCGGATTCTGGTGCGGCCGTTGCTGTTTCGACATCATTCACCGGCGCGCCCCGACGGCGAAGGATTCAGCACCAGGCGGCTGAACGTCATAGTGCCCGTACACCAGCACCGTCGGTGCGCCCGGCGGGGCGGGAATGCGCCCGTAAACGACCGGGGCGGTATCGGGCAACCGCAGCACCCGAATGTCATCGACCCCGAACCTTCGCAACTCATCGGCAACGCGATCGTGCGCGCGCCGCACGTTCTCGACGGGATAGCCCGGGAACGCGATGGACGGTATCGAAATAGACTCTTTGAGCAGTTCCGTGAGCTCCGGCAGCAGATCACTGACGATCACACGCAGGTCACCGCGCTGGTTCATGCCGCACATGGAACCACCTGATACGCCCGCACCAGCAAAGCCTCGGCGATGTTTATCCAAGAGTGACCGAACCCAGGTCTGATAAGTGTCGTACGGTTTCATCAGCACGCGGTGTCCTCGGTGCTGGACGTTACGCATGGCGGCCTGGAAGGGTTCCTCATGATCGACGATCAAGCCGACGTCGCACGGCACAACCTGCCGTTCGACGACAATCTGTGGGACGCGGTCGCGGCGGCGTTCGAGCGTCATACCGGACGGCGGGCGGCGATCGCCGCCAACGGTGTCGGGTTCGTCCTGGTCGCCGTGCAGCTGGCCGTGCTCAGCATTCCGTGGACCGGTGGGCATGCGCACTTCCGGCACGACGCCATCGTGATCAGCACGTTCGGGGTCGTGTACTTCGCGCTCGCGATACTCGTCGGTGTCCATCGAGGCGAGCGCCGAGCGGATCGGGCGTTCGGCTGGGTGCGCCAGCGGCGGGCGCCGACCGCCGAGGAACGGTCGCTGACGCTGGGCTTTCCCTCGGCCGAGGCGATCGACGAGTTCGGCGGCTGGTTCCTCGGGGCGATCTTGATCGCGATCGTGCACGCGGTACTGCAGTATCCGGTGCTCTACACCGTGCGGGTCGGCATCATCATCGCGCTCGGCGGCCTGACCAGCGGGGCACTGTCGTATCTGCTGCTGGAACGGGTGGCCCGGCCGGTCCTGCGGATCGTCCTGGACGGCGAGGCGCCGCCGGCCGGTGCGGTGCTCGGACTCCGCGGGCGGCTGATCCTGTCCTGGCTACTCAGCGGCGCCGTGCCCGTGGTGCTGCTCGGCACCGCGGCGCTCGGCCTGACGCCCGCGGAGCGAACCTGGCTGCCGGTGTCGCTGGCCGTGCTCGCCGCGTTGAGTGTCGTCGCGGGTCTCGCCTTCACCGCCGCGATGGCATGGTCGCTGGTCGAGCCGGTGGTCGGCTTGCAGGCGGCGCAACGACGGGTGCAGAACGGCGACCTGAGCGCGCAGATCCCGGTCGACTACGGCGGTGAGGTGGGACAACTCCAGGCCGGGTTCAACCACATGGTCGAGGGAATGCGCGAACGGGAACGGCTGCACGATCTGTTCGGTCGCCACGTCGGCACCGAGGTCGCCCGCTTCGCGCTGACCGGTGACGTGCGCGTCGGCGGCGAGCGGCGCCCGGCCAGCGTGCTGTTCGTCGACCTGATCGGGTCGACCGCGCTGGCTCAGCGGCTGGCGCCGGAAGCCATGGTGACGATGCTCAACGACATGTTCGCGGCCGTGGTGGGCTGCGTGGGCGCCGAAGGCGGGTGGGTGAACAAATTCGAGGGCGATGCCGCGCTGTGCGTATTCGGCCCACCCGACAACACCATCGGGCACGCCGCCGCGGTTCTGCGTGCCGCACGATCGCTGCGGACCGCGCTGGCCGCCCTCGCCGAGCACTATCCCGAACTCGATGCCGCGATCGGGGTGTCGACCGGAGTCGTCGTAGCAGGCAATATCGGCGCGGAGCATCGCTACGAATACACCGTGATCGGCGACCCGGTCAACGTGGCCGCCCGCCTCACCGAACAAGCCAAGATGGTGCCCGAACGGATCTTGGTCGCATACGACACGATCGCCGATGCCGCCGACGAAGCCCGGTGGTGGCAACCGCACAACACGCTGATGCTGCGCGGCCGCTCCACACCGACCAAGACCTTCGCGCCGGTCCCGGTCAACGACCCGACCGGGGCGCGGGCCTGAGTTACCCGAGGGTCGCCGAGAGCTCGTACTGGGCGAGTACCCGCTGGATCAGCTCGGTCAGCTGCTCGACGTCGACCAGCTTCGGTGCGTGAAAACCGTTGACGCGCATAGTGACTTCCCCGGCGGATTCGAAGAGCGACACATACAGGTTGCCGCCGCGTTCGGTCACGACGGTGCGCGAGTCGAGGCTCTGATTCACCAGGCCGAGCCTGATCGTCGCGGCCGGGCCGCCGTCGATGCGGAGCATCGCGGGGTCGATTTCGCCGAGGTTGGAGCACACCGAGACGGTCGCGTCGGCGGCGACCTTGCGCACCAGCACGGCGAACAACCGGCGCGGCAGCGCGACCGCGAGCGGAATCAGCGGCGGCGCAGGCTGTCCCGCGGCCGCGCCCAGCTTCTCCTTCATCAGCGCGCGCAACGGTGCCAGGTCGGTCAGCATGCCGTCCCGGAGATCCACCTCGAAATCAATGGAGGCCAAGGCATTCGCGCGACGATCCGCCTCGGTGCGGGTACTGACCGGCATCATTATGCGGGCCCGCCCCTGGTCGTCGGTGCGACCGATCTCGGTGGCGATGGCCGCGGTCACCGCGACCGCCAACGTGGTCGCGGAGCCGCCGCGAGTCCGGGCGGCGGCATGCCACAGTGGCGCGGGAACCGTCGCGTCGACCGACGGCAGGTGAAAGTTCGGGTCTTCCTCATCGCGCACCTTGGCTTCGCCGCGCCGGACAACCGCCATCTGCACCGCCAGGCCGACCGCCTGCACCAGCACCCGGCCGCGGCGCGCGGCATCGCGAAAATCGTCGGACAGCAAACGCATTCGCCCGAATTCATCCGATCTATAGTCCAGATCGAAGGATTTTCCCGCGACCGCCTCCGCAATCGCGTCGCAAAATGCGCGACCATCGGCGATCGTGTGGGAAGCCAGCAGCGATACCGCGCTTTCGCCGTTATCGCAGGCGGTCACCGCCAACCGCCACGCCGGACCACCGAAGGTCTGCAATTCCGCGCGGCCCTGCTCGGCTATCCACGTTGCCAGCTCACCATGCGGAATAGGCGCCTCGGTCACCTCGACCGGACCGAATTTCGCTCGCGCACTCCACCGGTCGCCCGCGGCCGGAATCGTCGCGGCCGCGACCACCCGCCCCAACCTGCCGTCCTGCAACGCGGCGTGAAAGTCCGTCAGACCGGCCATATCCACCGGACGGTCGTAACGCCAGACCGCCTGTATTGCCAAGGTCCCACCCAAAGCGGAATGCCCTCGCGCACTGACACAATCTATGTCGCCCAGTCGGTACGCCATCGTAAATCTCCCTCGAGTTGCCGCAGCAGCTACAGCGGTGCTGGGTTGCCGGACGGACAAAGCGTCCGGTCCGGCAACCCTGTATCGGTAGGAGGGCCCGCTCTGTATCACCTCGGCTGACTGAGGTTGTAAATCATGCTGTCACCGACAGTTGTCGCGGTGAAATTAGATTTCACCCAGGCGGTGATTTCGCTTGAACTGCCCTCGAATTCGTGGCCCGGACCGTGTCTGCGGCGTCGTCGGCGATGAAGTACTTAATGTCGGCACTGGCGACATATTGCTGGAACTGGGCTGATCAGCTACGTCCCAGCTGTGTGGTCCGTGTGAGGCTCGATAACGGCAGCACGATCAGCCGGTGGTCGCCGCCGCGATAATGGCTGGGTGTCGTCGTTCAGCTTGGTCGAGCCCCCTCTGTTCACCCGTCTGCGGGACGCCTCCAAGGTGTTGATAGCCGGGGCGGGCGGCGGATTCGATGTGTACGGTGGCATCCCACTCGCCGTTGCGCTGGAAGGGCTCGGTAAGCAGGTGCACCTGGCGAACCTGTCGTTCAGCAACCTGAGCAGGACCCCGCTCGATGACTGGCTCGCGCCGGGGGTGGCCGCTGTACATCCCGAGACCGACGGTAACGATGACTACTTCCCTGAACGCACCCTGGCTCGATGGCTGGCGAGCACCGATCGCGAACCGATCGTGTACGCCTTCCCCAAGTCCGGCGTCCGCCCCTTGCGGGCCGCCTATCGCGCGCTCATCGATCATCTCGGCGCGGACACGTTGGTGCTCATCGACGGCGGCACCGACATCCTGCTCCGCGGCGACGAGGCCGGGCTCGGCACGCCGCACGAAGACATGACCAGTCTCGCCGCGGTCGCGGGACTCGACGACATCGCTCGCCTCGTGGTGTCGGTCGGGTTCGGTATCGACGCCTACCACGGTGTCTGTCATGCCCACGTACTGGAGAATCTCGCTGCGCTGCAACGCCAGAACGCATTCCTCGGCGCGTTCTCCATCCCGCCGGACAGCCAGGAGGCAGTCGCGTACCTCGCCGCTGTCAGCCACTGTCTGGCCGAAACTCCGTTGCGCCCCAGCATCGTTCACTCCCAGATCGCGGATGCGTTGCACGGCAAGTTCGGTGATACCCATGCCACCGACCGCACCTGCGGCACAAAGCTATTCGTGAATCCACTGATGGCGATGTATCTGTCCGTCGACCTTCCCGCCCTCGCGCGCAGCGTCGAATACCTACCGCTGCTCGAGCCGACCGACGACGCCTACCAGGTGGTTCAGCTCATCGAAGCGCACCTGGCGGACCGCCCGAAACCTCGCCCGCACAGCCTCATTCCGCACTGATCAGCTGCGTTGATCGCCCGGCGTATACGGGATGTTGAGTGCGTTGTTCTCGTCGACGCGGATGGGGCGGCCGAGTTGCGGGAAGGCGCGTTGGGCGCAGGCTGGGCGTTCACATACTTTGCAGCCGGGGCCGATCGGGATGGCGGCGCTGGTGTCATCGATCGGAAGTCCGTGGGAGTACACGAGTTTGTGCGCGTAGCTGAGGTCGCAGCCGAGGCCGATGGCGAAGTCGCGTTTGGGCGAGAGGTAGCCGGGGGTGCTTTCGTCGGTGGTGCGGGCCAGCCACAGGTAGCGGCGACCGTCGGGCATCTGGGCGATCTGGGTTCGGATGCGACCCGGCGTCGCGAACGCCTCGTGCACCACCCACAGCGGGCAGCTGCCGCCTACTCGGGAGAAGTGAAAGGCGGTGGCGGACTGACGTTTCGAGATATTGCCCGCCCGGTCGGTGCGGACGAACAAGAACGGCACCCCACGTCGGCCCGGCCGTTGCAGGGTAGACAACCGATGGCTGACAGTCTCGAAACCGACCTCGAATTTCGCCGACAGTAGGTCGATGTCGTAGCGCAGCGCCTCGGCGGCATCGTGAAACGCGGTGTAGGGCAGGATCAATGCGCCGGCGAAGTAGTTGGCCAGCCCGACCCGCAGTAGTCCGCGCGATTGCGCGGCCAGCGAATCGGCCCGCGCGATGATCGCGTCGATGGCGTCGGCTTGGGTGAGGAACGCCAGTTGGGTCGCGAGCTGGAACGCGCGTTGCCCGGCCGAGAGCCTGCGAGCAAGGGTGAGAATTCGGGTGGCTGGGTCGAAGGTGCGCTTCGGGCCGGGCTGATCGGGATCATCGGTGCGGATCGCGACCGCGATGTCGTGCTCCTCCCTCAGTAATCGGGTCAGCTGCAGATCCATTCCACCGAGCGTGAATCCGCGACGGGTGAACAGTTCTTCGGCGGCGGTGTCCAGGTCAGGGATGTGGTTGCGATGGTCGTAGAAGAAATCGCGCACATCCTCGTACGGCATGCCGGTGCCCGCGTCGTGCGAACGCGGGTCGATACCGGCGGAAACGCGTTCGAGCTGTTCGGTGGCGCCGCGCAACCGACGATGCATGCCGACCAGCACCCGTGCCGCGGCGGGAATACGGGAGACGAGTTCATCGATCTCGGTGGTCGTGATGGTCGACCCGTCAGGATCCTCGGCGAAGACCTCCTGCAGATCGGCGAGCAGCCGCGCGTCGGTGTCGGCGGCGAAGAACTGCATATCCAGGTCGAAAGTCGAGTTGAGTCGTAGCAACACCGGCACGGTCAACGGCCGCTGGTCGTTTTCCAGCTGATTGATGTAGCTGACCGACAGCCCGAGCGTGCCGGCCATCCCGGTCTGGGTCAGCCCGCGTTGCTCACGCAGCGCGCGCATCCGACCGCCCGCGTACATCTTCTGCATAACTCGAAATCTAGCACCACCGTCCTACACAACTTTTACAACTTCACCGGTCGGCTTCCGCAAATATAGGCATTTGCGAGGTATTTCCGCACCGAACCGACGTGTGTAGCGTGCGAAATATGAAGAATCATCTCGTTCGCACCCACCGGTCCGCCGAGCAGTTCCCGCGCGAAGAACACCTCGCGTGGCGCATCGCCGAGGTCGCCGCCGACTCGGTCGAGGTGGCGCCGGAAACGGCGGAGATGATCATCAACCGGATCATCGACAACGCCGCGGTCGCGGCGGCCTCGCTCACCCGGCGCCCGGTCGCCAATGCCCGCGCCCAAGCACGGGCGCACCCCTACCAGCCCGGCGCGGCCGTGTTCGGCGTCGGCGGCAGCTACTCCCCCGAGTGGGCCGCGTGGGCCAACGGCGTCGCGGTGCGTGAACTCGATTTCCACGACACGTTTTTGGCCGCCGAATACTCCCACCCCGGCGACAACATCCCGCCGATCCTGGCCGTCGCCCAGCACGCCGGGCGCACCGGGCGGGACCTGATCCGCGGCCTGGCCACCGGCTACGAGATCCAGATCGATCTGGTGCGCGCGATCTGCCTGCACGAGCACAAGATCGACCACGTCGCCCACCTCGGCCCGTCCGCCGCCGCGGGCATCGGTACCCTGCTCGGCCTCGACGCCGAGACCAGCTACCAGGCCGTCGGCCAGGCGCTGCACACCACCACCGCGACCAGGCAGTCCCGCAAGGGTGAGATCTCCAGCTGGAAGGCCTACGCACCGGCGTTCGCAGGCAAGATGGCCGTCGAGGCGGTCGACCGGGCGCTGCGCGGCGAGGGTGCGCCGTCGCCGATCTGGGAGGGCGAGGACGGGGTGATCGCTTGGCTGCTCGGCGGCCCGAACAAGGAATACTCGGTCCCGCTGCCCGGCCCCGGCGAACCCAAGCGGGCCATCCTGGACTCCTACACCAAGGAACATTCCGCGGAGTACCAGAGCCAGGCGCCGATCGACCTGGCCCGCCGGATGCGCGACCGGATCGGCGATCTCGACCAGATCGCCTCGATCGTGCTGCACACCAGTCACCACACCCACGTCGTCATCGGAACCGGCTCCGGCGACCCGCAGAAGTTCGATCCGACGGCCTCGCGCGAGACCCTGGACCACTCGGTGATGTACATCTTCGCGGTCGCGTTGCAGGACGGAACCTGGCACCACGAGCGGTCTTACGCGCCCGAACGCGCGCAGCGGCCGGACACCGTCGAGCTGTGGCGCAAGATCTCCACCGCCGAGGATCCCGAGTGGACCCGGCGCTATCACTCCACCGATCCGGCGGAAAAGGCGTTCGGCGCAAGGGCTGAGGTCACGCTGAAGAGCGGTGAGGTGATCGTCGACGAGCTCGCGATCGCCGATGCGCACCCGCTCGGGGCTCGTCCGTTCGCTCGTGAGCAGTACATCGCCAAGTTCCGCACGCTGGCCGAGGGTGTCATCGCACCGGCCGAGCAGGATCGCTTCCTCGATGTCGCGCAACGCACCGCCGAGCTGAGTGCCGCTGAGCTGTCCCAGCTTTCGTTCACTGTGTCCGACGAGGTCCTCGCGCGGGCACCGCAGCTGCCGAAGGGTCTGTTCTGATGCCGGGCCTGATTGCGGCCGATACTTCGGCCGCCGACAAGCGCATCGCCTTCCGCGCAGGTCTGGCTTCGGGTTCGATTCAGCGGCTTCCCGGTGCGTTCAATCCGTTGGTGGCCAAGCTGATTCAGGAGATCGGGTTCGAGGGGGTCTATGTTTCCGGTGCGGTGGTTTCGGCCGATCTCGCGCTGCCCGATATCGGGCTCACCACGCTCACCGAGGTTTCCGAGCGTGGGCAGCAGATCGCGCGGGTGACCGAGCTGCCGACGCTCATCGATGCCGACACCGGGTTCGGTGAGCCGATGAGTGCTGCGCGCACCGTGACCGTCCTAGAGGACGCCGGGATCGCAGGTTGCCACTTCGAAGACCAGGTCAATCCGAAGCGCTGCGGCCATCTCGACGGCAAGGCCGTGGTGCCAACCGCGGAGATGGTGCGCAGGCTGCGGGCGGCCGTATCCGCAAGGCGGGACGCGAATTTCGTGGTCTGCGCGCGGACCGACGCGGCCGGGATCGAGGGCATCGACGCCGCCATCGAACGCGCCAAAGCGTATGCCGATGCCGGAGCGGATCTGATCTTCACCGAAGCATTGGTCGACGAGAAGGATTTCGCGAAATTCCGCGCTGCCGTCTCGATTCCGTTGCTGGCGAACATGACCGAGTTCGGCAAGTCCGAGTTGCTGTCTGCCAAGACGTTGGAGGCAGTCGGGTACAACGCGGTCATCTACCCCGTTTCCACACTGCGCCTGGCGATGTGGGCGGCGGAGAACGGTCTGCGCGAGATCTTCGCCGAGGGTACGCAGGCCGGTCTGATTGATCGGATGCAGCCGCGCAGCAGACTGTACGAGTTACTGCAGTACGAGCGCTACAACGAATTCGATTCCGACGTATTCAATTTCAGCCTGGGAAGAGACCAGTGATGACTGAGACCACCATACCTACTATCTACAAGGGGCTCGCCGGTGTTGTCGTGGACACCACCGCCGTGTCCAAGGTGGTGCCGGAAACCAACTCGCTGACCTACCGCGGTTACGCCGTACAGGATCTGGCCGCGCACTGCAGTTTCGAGCAGGTCGCCTACCTGCTCTGGCACAGCGAGTTGCCCGATGACGCTCAGCTGGAACGGTTCTGCCAGCAGGAGCGCGCCGCCCGCCGCGCCGATCGGTCGCTGCTGTCGCTGGTGACGAAGATGCCCGACAACTGCCATCCGATGGATATCGTGCGCACGGCCATCAGCTACCTCGGCGCCGAGGATCCCGCCGAAGCAGACAACAGCCCAGCCGCCAACCGCGCCAAGGCTTTACGGATGATGGCGGTGCTGCCGACCATCGTCGCGGCCGACCATCGTCGCCGGCACGGCCAGGACCCGATCGCCCCGCACTCGCATCTCGGGTTCGCCGAGAACTTCCTGAACATGTGCTTCGGCAAGATCCCGTCCCGGGAACTGGTGCAGGCGTTCGAGGTATCCCTGATCCTCTACGCCGAGCACAGTTTCAACGCCTCGACCTTCGCCGCCCGCGTCGTCACCTCGACCATGTCCGACATCTACAGCGCGGTCACCGCCGCCATCGGCGCCCTCAAAGGCCCGCTGCACGGCGGCGCCAACGAGGCGGTCATGCACGACATGATCGAGATCGACGACCCCGCCCTGGCCGAGCAGTGGCTACGCAACAAGCTCGCCAAAAAGGAAAAGGTCATGGGCTTCGGCCACCGCGTCTACAACAACGGCGACTCCCGAGTCCCCACCATGAAGCAGTCCTTCCTCGACATCGCCACCGCCACCAACGGCCACAAATGGGTCCAAATCTACGAAACCCTCGAACGCACCATGAACAACGCCACCGGCATAAAACCCAACCTCGACTTCCCCACCGGCCCCGCCTACTACCTCCTAGGCTTCGACATAGAAGTCTTCACCCCCATCTTCGTCATGAGCCGAATCACCGGCTGGGCCGCCCACATAATCGAACAATCCGAATCCAACGCCCTCATCCGCCCCCTGAGCGAATACATCGGCGTCCCCCAACGTTCCGTCGTCGCCTGACCCGAGACTCCTGCCAGCGACAGCCGCGCCCCCTGCAGACCGTCCTACTGACTGCCTGTCATTGAAACCCCTGATCACGACGAATGCGCAGCGAGAACATCGCGGTGGATCCGATCAACGATCTGTTCAAGAGTCCAGGTGGCGTCGATTCGTACCTCGTCGAGGCCAGCCACTGGTTGCCAGCCGTGATACCACTGCGCCATCATCTGTTCCGGGATGGTCGCGGCCTGCGGCCTCCCAGCATGTCGGGACAACGTCTCGGCGAAGGTGAGATCGAAGCTGTAATGCAAAGATCGGGTCGCCGCGGCGGCCAGTCGTTGCAGCATCGGCCCATACCGGTGCGCGTCGAGGATGCCTTCGACAATCACGAGGCGTCCGCTGGCAAGGCATGTCCGGGCGATCTGTTCGATCAGCGTGATATTGAAGGCGCCGGGTTCGTCGGACTCGCGCAGCATCTGCCGACGCACGACGTCTTGTGGAACCACAACGCATCGGCTGTGGTCGAAACGCTGCTGAACGGCCTTGGCGACTGTCGACTTACCCGATGCGGAGTTGCCCCGGATGGTGACGAGGGTGTTCACCGTGGAATCCACGGTGCTTTTCTGGTTGATCTGCCGCTACTTCGGTGGTTGATGTGCCGTACAGTACGCGGTTGATCTGCCGCTGTATGCCAAGTAGTCGTTCGCATGGCTGACGTGCGCTGATCTGAGTGTCACGGTCGTGGGAGCAGATCATCGCTACCAAGGGCGAGTTGGGCTTCGGTTGGAGCCGAGTCGCACCTTCCGCCTCATCGATGAGCTCGCCGGTTGGCGCGACGAGTCGCCGGACCTCGAGTCGATACCGGCGACCGTGATATCGGGTGCCCGCACGGGCGACGGCATGGGTGCCGCGGCACGTGCCGAAGCCATTGCTTCACATGCGCACCGCGCGGCGCAATCGCCGCAGGGCCGTCATGTCATCGCCGAACATTCGAGCCATTACATTCCCGTCACCGAGCCGGACGTGGTCGTCCGTGAGATCGCGAAAATTATTCCTTCGACGGAGAACGCCGGATATGTTTTAGTGAATGGCATCGCGGCGTTACCGAAGTAGCCCTTCAGCGTGCAAAGTGTAAGTGCGGCTTAATGTTTGTGAAGGTGCGCTTATCCTTGTGGCCGGAACTGGTCGCGCGACTTAAACTCTCAGACCCGACGGTATTCGACGGAAAGTAGCCGATGGGTAAGCACCGCGCACCACGAAAGCCCGACGTTCCGATGCGGTTGGCCATGGTGTCGACAGCCGCACTGCTCACCGCGCTGGTCACTGCTGACCGGAACTCAGAGCGCAGCGAGCCGACCGCCAGCCGCGGCCTGACCACCGTGGGCGAGCCGAGCGGCCCGTTCTTCGCACCGCCACCGGCCAGTGGACCGGAAGCGCTGCCGGACGCGACGAGCGGCGAGCGGCCGTTCGGCGACACCGAGGTGACCCCTGTCCCTGAATCCAAGCCGAAGCCCGAGCCCGGCGGGAGACATCGTCGCGAAGAGCCGGAGGTGCCGGTCGATGATCCCGAAACCCCGCACCCGCGCGACGTTCTCAGCGGTGCTACGGCGGCGTGGATCTCGGGCACCACACAGGGTTACGAGTGGCTTGTTCATCTGGAGCAGTGCATCGTTTCGCACATGATGCCCAGTGCGGAGCAGCGCAGCGTGTAATCGACAGCGCGGGTTGCGGTAACTGGATGCGTTTTGGCACTATTGCCCCACTTATGCCGCTGGTTTCCGATCCCGTTTCCGACAGCCTCGACGGTTTGTCCGTTGGTGATGCGCTGGGCGCACAGTTCTTCGTGCCCGGCCGGTCCGTCCCTGATCTATTCGCCGGGCGACCGCCGGCCGCCCCATGGCCGTGGACCGACGACACCGAGATGGCCTGCTCGGTCTACGCGGAAATCCGCAGCCGCGGCCGCATCGACCGGGACGCTCTCGCGGCCGTCTTCGCCGATCGCTGCGAACCGTATCGCGGCTATGGCGGCGGCACAGTCGTTGTGCTGCACGAGATTCGCGACGGCCGCCCCTGGGCCGAAGCCGCGGGTGCTGCCTTCGGCGGCCGCGGATCGTGGGGAAACGGTGCCGCCATGCGAGTCGCCCCACTCGGCGCCCACTTCGCCGACGATCCGGACCGAGCGGCCGCGCAGGCCGCACTGTCCGCCGAGGTCACCCATCGACACCCGGAGGCGATTGTCGGCGCCATGGTGATCGCCGTAGCGGCCGCCCACGCCGCGGCGACACGTGAAAAGGGCTGCACGCCAGGCGAATTACTGCAAGCGGTCGAACCTTATCTGATCGACGGCCGAACCGCCGACGGCGTCCGTCGAGCCAGGAAGCTACTCGGTCGACCGATCGCGGAGGCGGCATACGAGCTCGGCAACGGCGCAGCAGTCAGCGCCCAAGACACGGTGCCGTTCACGCTGTGGGCAGCCGCAACCTTCCTCGATGACTACCCGTCCGCCATCACCGCATGCGTCGAAGCGGGTGGAGACGCGGACACGTCCGCCGCGATAGTCGGCGGCATCGTGGCGGCCCACACGGGAATCGGACGCCGCGCCGATATCCGCGGTATTCCGGAACAGTGGCTGGCCGCACGCGAGCCACTGCCGATATGGGCGACAGATTGAGACGGACCAGTTGCACTGCCGCGCGACAATATTCCGTGTCGATCGAATTACGACCACTCCGTTTTACAGCTGGTCGGGATCAACGACAGCACGCACTACGGCCCGTCCGCGCAGCCGCTTGGCATCTGCCACCACGAACGCCAAACTGCCCGGTCCGTAATAACGTGATAACCGTTGCAGCAGGTTAGCCACAAGCTAACGAAGGCGCCTTGAAGATTTCTACATGTCACGTCCACTACCGCACATGACCAGTCGAATCCACACATGGAGAGACCGCTCCGGCCGCAGTCGCCTGCGATTAGTCACGAGTCAAACAGCAGCCCAGTGTGATAACGGTCACATTGGAACAGGCAAACATCATCAGGCCAGAGAGGTGTCAACCCCCTCTATCGAGTTAAATTCTGGCTACTGAAACTTGTTTGCTGCACTTCGCGCATCTTGATACGATAATTTCATTCAACCAATGGTTGAAGATCAATGATGACCAGAATTTCCGTCAGCGTGATGATTTGTCAATGATTTCGGTTCAGAATACCTGGTTGAGCCGGTGGAAATCAAGCGCAGTTCACCGGAGGGAAAGCAGTGCAGGGGCTTACGCAAGAGGACGTCCGACATACGTTCGACGGGGGTCTCCCGTCGCAGAACAACATCGATTCCGCAATCATTATCGGCGCCGGACTCGCCGGACTCGCCGCCGCATATGAATTAACTAAACAGGGAACCAAGGTCACCGTTCTCGAGGCGAACGACCGCCCGGGCGGACGTACCTGGACCTACCGCCACCCGTTCGCCGACGGCCTGCACGCGGAAGCCGGCGCCATGACGGTCACCGAGCACTGCCATTACACGATGCACTATCTCGGCGAAATGGGCGTGCAGACCGAACCGAGCGACCTCGTCGACACCGACTTCAGCTACTACCGCAACGGTATTCGGATCCGGCCGGACCAGGTCCCCGACCACGCCGAAACCCTCGGTCTGCACCCGGACGAGCGGAACCTCACCGTCACCGACCTGTTCGCCAGATACGTCACGAAGTTCAACGAGAACATCGGACCGGAAGTCGCCGACCTCGACTGGACCCCGACGCCGAATCTGCTGGAACTCGACCAACTTTCGGTCCGCCGCATACTCGAGGACCAGGGCGCATCCCCCGCCGCGATCAGCCTGATCGAGCCGCTGTTCCTCGAAATGCGCGGCGGCGAACTGGAATCCGCGTCGGCGATGGCCTGGGCCCGCTACGAGTCGAGCCCGCGCTCCTTCTCCACCGCGGACGCGCAGTGGTACAAGGTCAAGGACGGCACCGACCGACTCGCGCAGGCCATGGCGGACAAGGTCAAAGACCGCATCCTCTACCGGAAGCCGGTCGTCCGCATCACTCAAACCGACGACGCGGCACAGGTCACCTTCCTCGACCGCGACCGATTGCAGACGTTGAATGCCGACCGCGTCATTGTCACCGCACCTTTCAGCAGCGTGCGCAGGCTCAACCTGTCGATGGCCGGACTGTCGGCCGAAAAGCACTCGGCCATCCGCAAACTCAGGTACGTATCGGTCCTGCGCATATACCTGCAGATGCGCAAGAAGTTCTGGCCGGAGGACCGCCTGATGCTGTCCACGGATACCCCGATCTGCACGGTCCGCGACGCCACCCCACGCCAGCCCGGCCCCCGCAAAATCCTCGAATGCTGGCTCACCGGCTGGCCCGCCCAGGCGGCGGCGAGCATGAGCGAGGACGAGCGGGTGACTTTCGCGCTGAACGAAGTGGAAACGATGCTGCCGGGCGCCCGCGCCAACTTCGAGGTGGGCGCCTCCGTGGCCTGGGACAACGAGCCCTTCGCGGGCGGCGCCTATGTCCTGCCGGAAGTGGGCCACAGCGAGCTGATGGACCACACCCGAACACCTGAGGGCCGAATACATTTCGCCGGTGAACACACCGCGTTCGAACCGAACGGCGGCTCGATGAATTACGCACTGGAGTCGTCTATTCGAGTTCTCCTCGAACTATCTTCCAGCTGATTTTCACGCCGACCGCCCCGGTGCGCACCGCAGGGTCGGTCGGCTCCATTGAAGGAGGGGCGCTTTGCTTCATCCGCGCTTGTTGATCGTGTCGGATTGTGCGGGGATCGAGGATACGGTCAACGACCTCAAACGGCACGGGTTCGAACCCGAGCCGTCCTCGACGGGAGCCAAAACCCTGGCGTCCTACCCCGACTTCGACGTCATACTCATCGACCTCGACTTCACCGATTTCGATGGACTCACCCTGTGCCGGGAAATCCGCCGAGCCAGCGACATCCCGATCATCGGCTTCTCCTCGTTCGAACTCGATCAGGTCCTCGCGCTGGAAGCGGGTTGCGACGACTGCGTCGTGAAGCCGTATCACAGCCGCGAGCTGATGGCGCGGCTCCGAGGCCTGCTGCGCCGCGTGCACATGATGTCCCAACCGGCCCTCATCGTCGGCCAGTTGGAGATCGACTCGGCGCTACGCGAGGTCAGAGTCGGCAACCGGCTGGTCGAGCTCACCCGCAAGGAGTTCGAACTGCTGCGCCTGCTTGCCACCGAACCGCAGAAGGTCTTCTCCCGGGCCGAGCTGCTGCAGCGGGTGTGGGGATATGACGACGTGGACGCCGAGGTGACGTCGCTGGCCAGCCGGACCATCGACACCCACCTGAGCAGCGTCCGCAAGAAGCTCGGCTCGCCGGACTGGATCGTCACCGTGCACGGCGTCGGGTTCCGTTTCAATGACGAAGCGACCCGCGGCAAGCCGGCGCAGGCGGTCGAACCGGCCCGCGCCGGCGGGGCCGCGGGCTGACCGACTACCCTGTCCGCGTCTTCGATGGAGTGAGCTGCGTTGTGCCACGGTACAACTCGGCGAACTCGCCGATGATCGCATCCTGCTCGGCTCGCACGTCGCGGCCTTGGCACAGCGAGTCCAGCACCGCGCTCGACTCCTGCTGCACCCGCTGCACCGCGTCGTACGGCATGTGGGTGAACGCCACCAATTGGTAAAGCGGCGTGTACAAGTCGGGACGCAGCTCGTGCAGCCGACGTTCCAGCGCCTTGCGTTCCAGGAACAGCGGACTGTTCACGTGATCGGAGAGTTCCTCGAGATTCCGCATCGACAACTCCGCGAGCGCATGTCCCGCCTTCACCCGCACGTCGCTGTATTCGTCGACCACCACCTCCGCCACGGTCTTCACGGTTCCGCCCTCGGACCGGACCGCGGCCTGGAACTTCTCCAGCAGACTCGCCAACGTGGCGGCATCCTCGAAACTGCAGTTGATGCCCTGCCCGTAGAACGGGACCACCGCATGCGCGGCATCACCGACCAGCACCGCACGCCGATGGTGATACGGCGCGGTATTGATGATCCGCAGGTAACCGGGACTCCGACTGGCCAGCTCGTTGCCGACCTCCGCCATCCGCCCGAAGACATCGGGGAACTCGCTCGCGCAGTATCGGCGGATCGCCGCCGCCGACGGCAGGCCCGAAAAGCGCCGCTGCGCAGCGTCTCCGGCGGTCGGCTTGAAGAGACTGGTGGTGAAGGTCTGATCCCGGTTCGGCTGGGCCTGCAGGAAGTGGTCGCCGCGCGGCCACAGGTGCATGCCCGTCGGGTCGGCGTCCCCGTAGTCCATGGTGATCTCGGCGTAGCCGTGCGCGATGGTGTCGCGCGTCATCCGCATGTCCGCCGGATGCGCGGCGACGATGGCGTCGCGCACCGCGCTGTTGGCGCCGTCGCAGCCGACGAGCAGATCTCCGCTGACCCAGGTCGATGAACCGTCCCGATCCTGCAGCAGCGCCGAGGCGCGCGCGGTATCCACATCGATGCACTGCTGCCCGTAGTGGATTCGCGCGCCCGCCCGCAGCGCTTGATCACGCAGCAGGTCCTGCAGGATGCCGCGCGGGATGGACAGCAGGTGATGGTTGTACATCGTCCCGTACGCCTGCGTGGAGATCGCGCCGTCCCGATGGTGGATGATCCGCTTGGCCAGCACCGAGCCCTGCAGATACAGGCGGCGCCGGACCGACAGCGGCAGGCAGTCGAGCCCGCGCGAGGTGAGCGTCAGGTTGAACGAGTGGCCCGACCCGGTTCCTGCCGACTCCGCTTGCCGCTCGAAGAGATCCACCTCCAAGCCCTGCCGCCGCAACAGCGTGGCCAACGCGCAGCCGACCGGCCCGGCGCCGATGATCACTACCGAGCGCATCGCTAATTCAGACATCTTCTTCTCCTCCATGGGCGGGCTGCGCGATGGCGCCGACGGCGCGGAAATACTCGAACATCCGGTGGATCCACCCCGGATCCGCCTGCGGATAGGGGCAGCCGACGTCGGCGAGGGCGCGCCGGGATTTCTCGTTGTCGAAGGAATGCGCGCCGAGGCGCATCACGCCCTCGCGCATGAGCGGCACCAGCGGACCGAGTCCGCGCCGTTCATCGTCGTTCTCGGCGGTCTCACGCTCCAACGCGGCCATCCACTCGGATCCGCTGGTCGGGTCCGTCGCGTAGCCTTCCGCGCGAATGGCCTCGATGATGGTCGGCCAGGCGAGTCCGTCCGGGTGGTACAGATGCCAATTCTCGTTGTCCCGCTTGTCTTCCGACAGCCGGATGATGGCGCGCGCCACGTAGTCCACCGGCAGCAGGTCGATGGCGGGCGTCTCGACGATGTCGTCCGGGTAGCAGCCGAGCAGCGCGAAACCCTTCATCTGCAACCAGAAGAAGTCGTCGTGCCTGCACGCGCCGGTGCGGCGGTGACCGGCGATGCGGCCGACGCGGTGCACGGTGACCGGCAGCCCGGCCGCCCGCGCCCGGAATGCGAGTTGCTCGGCGACCCACTTGCTCTGCGAATACCCGATGCCCAGCGACGCGGGGTCGCCCGGCACCGTGTCCTCGCCGACCTGACCGGACGTGGAGTCCGGCGGGAAGACGCCCAGCGTGGAGATCAGGCGCAACGGTGTGCGGTTGATCCCGCAGAAGTCCAGCAGGTTGCGCAGTCCGTCGACGTTCGTGCGCTTGACGGTGTGATACGGCACGACGAAGTTGATGTGCGCTGCCGCGTGATAGACGTCGGTCACCTCGCGCGCCAACGCGTCGTACTCGTTGCCGAGGCCGAACCGGGGTTGGTCGAGATTGCCGAGGCAGACGCCCACCTCGTCGAGCCCGGAGGGGTCGAGCGCGAACTTGCGGAACGTCCGGCGCAGGCGGTCCCGCCCGTCCGCGACGCTGTCGGCACGGACCAGGCAGTGCACCCGGTGCCCCGTGCGCAGCAGTTCGTCGAGCAGGTGACTGCCGAGGAATCCTGTTGCGCCGGTGAGGAATACCGTCCCGTTGGCCGGTTCCTCGCGCTCCCCCACGACCAGGTCGTGCAGGCGCGCGTCCGTGCTGAGATCCGGTGCCGCGGCGGCGTTGCGGTCGGCGAGGCTCTTCGTCATCCCGTGTGGTGTCGGCGTGCTCAGCAGCGTCGACAGCGCGACATCGGTGTGGAAGCGCTGCTTGACCAGCCGGTGCAGGCGCGCGGCGAGCAGCGAGTGGCCGCCGAGGACGAAGAAGTCGTCCTCCGGTGTTGCCGGGCGGCGGCCGAGCACCTCGTCCCACAGCTCGGCCATCATTCGCTCCGAATCCGTCCATGCGACATCGGAATTCGCGGCAGGGTGCGGCGTGGCCTCGATGGGCAGGTCCGCCAAGGCACGGCGGTCGGTCTTCCCGTTCGGTGTCACCGGGATGGTGTCGATGCGAGTGACCTGCCGCGGGATCATGTAGGCGGGCAGCACGGCACCGAGCCGGGTGCGCCAATCCGTCGGCGGCTCCGCGTCGCTCTGCACGAAGGCGTGCAGCGCGCGGTCGCCACCGTCGGACACCACGATCACGGCCGCCGCGTCCACACCCAGTTCCCGTTCCAGCGCGGCCTCGACCTCGCCGGGTTCGACGCGGTAACCGCGGATCTTGACCTGGTCGTCCTTGCGGCCCCGGTAGTGCAGCCGCCCGTCCGGTGCCAGCACGACGACATCACCGGTGCGATACATCAGCTGCCCGCCGACGAACGGATCGGGGACCATGGCTTCGCGCGTCTTGTCCGGCAGCCCGATATATCCGGGCGACACGACCGGCCCCGCAACGCACAGTTCCCCTTCGACGCCGAACGGCGCCAGCCGGGCCGCGCCCGTCGAATCGGTATCGAGCACATACGCGTCGACGCCCGCGACCACCCGGCCGATCGAGGGAATGGTCGGCCACGTGTCAGGGTCGGCGGGCAGCTCGTCCCAGCTGCAGAGGTGGGCCTCGGACGGTCCATAGGCGTTGATCAGCCGGGCGTCCGGATTCCGCCGGAACATCGCCCGCACGTCGCCGGTGATCACCAGCCGCTCGCCGGTGACGTACACCTCGCGCAGGTCCGGGAGTTCCACCGTGGACGAACGCAGCACGGCGGCGAGTTCACGGAGCGTGACGTACGGCAGATACGCCCGCTCGACCCGCTCTTCGGCGAGCAGCGCGGCCAACGCCTCGAAATCGGTACGGGCCTGGACGGGTGGGATCACCAAAGTGCCACCGTTGCACAGGGTTCCGAACACCTCGATGGCGAACACGTCGAAGGCGGGCGGCATGTACTGCAGCGTGCGCATCCGGCGGTCCGAGGTGAAGATCGCCTGGTTGTGCACGAGGTTGGCGAGGGTGATCTCCGGCAGTCGGACGCCCTTGGGTCGGCCGGTGGAGCCCGAGGTGTACACGATGTACGCCGTGTCCTTCGGCGTTTTCCGCTGATCCTCGAAGGAGGCTTCCGCACTGGCGATTTCGGGTGAATCGATGACCTCGAGTCCCGGCGGCAACGATGCATCAGTGATGTCGATCTCGGGCGCGCGCA
Organism: Nocardia sp. NPDC046473; assembly: GCF_040645995.1. NCBI lineage: Bacteria > Bacillati > Actinomycetota > Actinomycetes > Mycobacteriales > Nocardiaceae > Nocardia > Nocardia sp. NPDC046473. Next base: position 32,137 of record NZ_JBEYZJ010000005.1, on the reverse strand, counting down.
CCAGAATCGTTGCGCCACAGTCATTCAGGGTGAAGTTCAGTCGCTCCCACGGCTGATCGGCATCGAGCGTGACGTAGCTGCCGCCCGCGCGCAGGATGCCGATGACCGTCGCGATCAGGTCGAGCCCGGGCCGCATCAGCACGGCGACCGGCTGCCCGTCGCGGACTCTTCGGTCGATGAGGGCCGCCGCCACCGCGTCTGCGCGCCTTGCCAATTCGGCGTAGGTGGTTACTGTGCCGTCCGCCGCAATCGCAGGATCCGCACTTGCCGTCGCAGTGGTTGCCGCGAACAGATCGGCAGTCAACTCGGTGCCGAGCTCCGGTGCGTCCGTCCGGCGCGCGCACAGCTCGGCGATCGCCCACTGCTCCGCGTCGCTCGTCCAGTCCAGATCGTCGACCGGTGCGTCCGGGTCGGCGAGCACGCTGTCCAGCAGGATCCGCAGGCGCTGCGCCAGATACTCCGTGAAGTTCTCGCCGTCGGCCGCGGCGGTCGCGTGCTCGACGACCAGCGTGTAATGGTCCGAGGTCTCGTCCACCGTGATCGCCAGGTCGTACTTGGCGCCGCCGGTCTCGTGCTCCCATGTCTCGACGCCCCACTCGGGCAGGTCCAAACGGCGTGCGGCAGCGGGCATTACGGTGACCATCGCGTTGAACAGGGCGCCGTCCTGGCTGCCACCGGCCGCGCGCAGCTCGCCGAGCACGGCTTCCAGCGGCGCGTGCCGATACCGAAGCGCGTCCAGCACTTCCTGTTTCGCCGAACTCAGCACGTCGCGGATCGAATCACCGTCGAATCGGTGCTGCAGCACCACGGTATTAGTGAGATGCGCGAGCACCTCGGCGTCGCCGGCTCCCCGCACGGAAACCGGGATACCGAGCAGCACGTCGTGTTGACCGGTCTGCCGGTGCAGCAGCACGAAGCTGAGCGCGACGAAGAACATACTGGTGGTGACGCCTTCGGTGGCGCAGAACTCCCGCACCCGCGCCGACAGCCGCTCGTCGAGCACCACCTGCCGGGTGACGTGTCGCGCCGGTCCCTCGGCGGGCAGCCCGAGCGGGGCCGCCGCCGGTGCGTCGGCCAGCTTGTCCCGCCAGAACCGCAGTGTCTCGGCATCGGAGGACAGCTCGGTCCAGCGCTCGTAGGCCTCGATGGCCTGCCGCCGATCTTCCTGCGGCGGCTCGTCACCGCGCAGCACCGCGGTGTAGGCCGCTTCTACCTGACTGAGATACGGCTTCCACGACATGCCGTCGAAAACCGTGTGGTGGATGTTGAACACCAGCACGCTGTTGCCCGCATCGCCGAACCGGAGGTGGCGCACCCGCGCAAGCGGACCGGCGCGCAGATCGAAAGCGGCGCAAGCGATCTCGCTCACCTGCTCGGCCACCCAGGCATCGGTGTCGCCATCGGGCCGGTCGCGCACATCGACAGTCGGTGCCAGCTCGCGGTGCACCACCTGTTGCAGATCACCGTTGGCAGCCATCTCGAACGTGGTGCGCAGCGCGGCATGGTCGCGATGGACGACGTCCAATGCCTGCACGAGACAGTCGTGGTCGAGCCGGGTTCCCAGGCGCAACACCAGTGGCTGGTTGTACGCCGTGGGATCGGCCCCGTAGATGCTGTCGAACCACAGTCCAGGTTGAGCCGGTGACGCGGGCACGCGCTGCGCGCCGTTCGCGGTGTGTTGATCGGTAGCTGTCATGGTCAGCCTCGCGCACGTTTGGTGCGGATCAGGTCGGCGACACCGCGGACGGTGCCTGCGCCGACGATGTCGTCGGGTGCCAATGCGACGCCCAACACGTCCTCGAGCCGGGCGCCGAGGTCGATCAATTGCAGTGAGGTGACCCCGCTTTCGATGAGACCGGCGTCCAGGTCGAGTTCTTCGGTTTTGGTGATGTCCGCCAGCGACGAACGAACGACCGCGGCCAGCCGGTCCGGCGTCGCACTGGGTGCGGCGTCGTCGCCCGCGGCCTCTTCCGCCTCCTCGGCGCTGTGGGCGGCGAGCCGTGAGCCGAGTTCCTTGCGATCGATCTTCCCGTTGGTGTTGCGCGGGAAGGCGTCGACCACCAGCACCGTCGACGGAACCATGTAGTCCGGCAACTGATGTCGCAGATGGTCCATCAGTTCGGGCTCGGCGATCTCGTGACCGGTGGTCGGCACGCACCACAGCGCCAGCTGATCCGCGGCCCCACTGCTCGGGACGGCCTGCGCGACCGCCTGCTGCACGCCGGGGAACGCCTCGGCCGTCAGCTCGACATGCCTTGGCTCCACTCGGAATCCGCGTACCTTCACCATCTGGTCGGTGCGGCCGGCCAACACGATCTCGCCGTCGGTGGTCAGCTTGGCCAGATCGCCGGTTCGCAGCAGTCGCTGACCGTCGTGCCGGACGAACTTCCGCTCGGTCTGTTCCGCGTCGCCGAGATACCCGGCGGCCACGCCGTCGCCCGCGATGCACAATTCGCCGATCCGGTCGGGCGGGCATTCCACCAATTCCTCGTCACGCACGGTCATTTCGACGGTGGGCATGGGTCGGCCGACGGGGATCTCGGCATTGGACAGATCCGCCGAGGTGATCTTGTGCACCGCGGTCAACGCGGAGTTCTCGGTGCATCCGAAGGCGTTGAACACGTCGCCGTCGACCACCGCCAGCGCGCGCTCGAGGTGCGACGCGGAGGGGAAGTCGCCGCTGACGATCACCGTCCGAACGTGCGTCAGGTTCTCCGAGTGATGCTCGACGAGCAGATTGAACAGACCGACGGACAGGTTGAGCACCGTAATCCGCTCGCTGGCAATGAGTCTCGCGAGCTCGCCCAGCGGTGGCATCTCCTGCGGCGCGACCGTGAGGCGGCCACCACGCAGCAGACAGGTCCAGATGTCGGTGGTCGACGCGGCGAACGCGGGCTGGGCAAGTTGCAGGAACCGGTCGTCCGGCCCGGGCGTGAAACCGGTGAGATGCTGGGAAACCCGGGAGATCCCGCGATGCGCGATCACCACCCCCTTGGGCACGCCGGTCGAGCCGGATGTGAACAGGACGAACGCCGGCGCGGCCGCAGTGACCGCCGACGGCCCCGATTCGGTGGACAACGACGCCGCGGCCGACAACAGATCACCGACCGGCAAGCACGTCTCCGCTGGAATTCCGTCCACCGCAACGGCATCCGTCACCGTCAGGTCAGGCTCGGCGACCTGGAACATGCGCGACTTGTGCTCCGCGGGGTGCACCGGATTGAACGGAACCACCACCAGACCGGCTTTGAGAATGCCGAGGAACACCTGATAGGTGGCAAGGCTGCGCTCGAGATGCACCCCGACCCGCGCCCCGGTCGTCAGCCCGCGTTCACGCAACGCCCGGGCGATCTGGCTGCTGAGGTTGTCCAGTTCCGCATAGGTCAGCGTGCTGCTGCCGTCGGAGATCGCCTCGCGGTCGGCATGTTCGCGCGCCGTCCGGACGAAGGCGTCGACGATTGTTTCGGTGGTCGCACCCTCGGTGGGGCCCGTCGTGACGGACTCGACCGGGGCGGTCAGTGTCTGTTTCATCGCGCTGATGTCACCGTTCCTTCCGGTGTGGATGGGCCTGGGCGGCGCGGCGCCAGGCCGAGGTGCCGCAGGCTGGTCCGGCCGAACGGGGTCGACGGGTCCGCCAGGTCCAGCGGCAGGTCGAAGTGGTCCCGCTCGGGCACGATCTGTGCCGTCATCGGGACCGACTGTGCGGCAAGATATTCCGCGTAGACCTCGTGTTGACGCAGATATGTTCGGGTCTCGTAGCGCCCGGCGGCGAGCAGGATCGAGTCGCACCGCGGCGGCGGCATCCGCAGCGGGCTGCACGCGGCAGCGAGCTCGGGCGTCAGCCGGACGGCCTCGTTGACGTAGGTCTGCGGGATCTCGGTGAGGTCGTACAGTCCGCTCATCAAACACGCGCTGCGTACCTGAGGCGCGCCGTCCCCGGTGAGCGCCGCGGCGAGCAGATGCGCGCCCGCGCTGCTGCCTGCCACGTGCAACTGCTCGGGATCGATGCCCAGCATCGGACCGGTGGTGACGAGCCACTCGAGCGCCCTGGCCACCGAGGCGATCATGCCGGGCACCGTGCGGTCCGGGGCGAGACCGTAACCGACTGCGACATAAGCACATCCGTGCGCTACCGCGTGCTCGGCGGCAAAGCAGGCGTCGTCGATGCCGGACTCCTGCCAGTGACCGCCGTGCACGAAGACCAGCGCGGGCGTCTCCGGGCCCCGAGTGCCTTGCGGCACAGCAGGAAACACATGACACCGTTCGCCGTGTCCTTCGCCGTACGGCACCGCGATGTGCACGTCGAGCTCGGACCGGGCGGCGTCGCTGCGTGTCCGGTACCGCCGTAGCGATCGGGCGGTGTCGCGCGCGACCGAACTCGGCGAGTACTCGCGGTCGAGTAGCTTACTCATCGGCCTTGCGCCCTTCGATGACGCCGTGCGGCGTCCAGCCTTCATTGCGGATCCGCTTGATATCGACGAACCCCGACGCGACGAGCCATTCTTCGTGCTCACGCCATGGGTAAATCGTGGATTCCTCTGCAGGCAATGTCGCGAAGTACACATTATCCAGAGCGGTATAGAGCGGTCCCCGCCCGTCGTCGTCGGCGAATGCGTTGAACACGATCACCCGGCCGCCGGGCGGCAGCGCCGCGTGCGCCCGCTCGAGCAGCGCCCGGTTCTGCTCCGGTGACCAGATCACGAACTGGTGGGCGAACAGCGCCATGTCGTATCCGCCGGGCAGCGGATCGCCGAACATGTCGCCGGCGACCACGTCGATCCGATCGCCGAGTCCGGCGGCCGCGATATTGTCACCGGCCACCTCGACGGCACCCGCGAGGTCGAACACCGTGATCTTCAAGTGCGGATGGGCCTGTGCGAGCGCGATCGCGTTGACCGCGTCGCCGCCACCGACATCGAGCAGCCTGGTCACGCCGCTGTAGTCCACCTGGTGCAGCAACACCGGATTGGACAGCTCCGACCAGGAGTGCATGCCGCGGAAGAACAGCGCCTCCAGCTCCGGCGTCTGCTCGAGCCGGGTGTAGAGGTCGTTTCCCTTGCCGGGCAGGTGCTTCAGGCCGAGGTTCTTCCCGGTCCGCAGCGACTCGGCGTACTCCTTCGCGGGCAGGTAGGACAGCCGCTGTTGAAAGTCGATGATGTTGCGGATGAGCGGCCAGGTGCCGTCGGCCATCGCGTCGTGCAGCATCGCGCTCAGCGTGTACTGCTCGCCCTCGCGGTCGGTGAGGCCGAGCGAGGTGGTGCCGAGCAGGAGCTGACGCGCGGACTTGGCGGGCAGCCCCAAACCCGCGGCGGCCTGGTCGCTGGTGGACGGGCCGTTCAGGTCGAGGTATTCGAACAGTTGCAACTCCGAGGCCGCGCGTAGCTGCTGAAAGGCAGCAAACCCGAACAACACCGGGACAAGCGAGGTGAGGTCGACCGGTTTCGTCAGCTCGGTCTTCAGTTCCGTCATCGTGATCGTTTTCCTCCAGCAGTCGTTCTCGATTGGTGGTGCGCGTCTACATCCGGGTGCGGAAGGTCCACAGTTCCGGGAAGAAGCGGTGTTCGTTGATGGCGCGGAGCCACGGTGCTCCGTCGGTGCCCGCCGTGCCGCTCTTGCCGCCGAGCATCCGTTCGACGACCAGCAGGTGGGTGGCCCGCCAGTGCGAGAACTGGTAGGCGACCTCCAGGAGGCTCTCCGCCAGCCGGTGCGCGTCGTGATGGCGCTCCGGGTGCTGGTAGATCCGCAGCCACACGTCTTCGATCAGCGGGTTCGACTCATGTTGTTGCGCAGGCGGTTTCGTCACGCACTCGGCCGGGATCGAAAAGCCCTGCCTGGCAAGGTGTTGCAGTACCGCGTCGTACAGTGACGGCTTCTCCAGCTCGGCCCGCAGCAACGGGTGTCCGTCGCGCACCGCGGCCTCCACCTGTCGCTCCGGCCGGTTGCCCATCACGAATTCCAAAGCGCGGTAGGCGAAGGACTGGGTGCCGGACGCATCGTTGAGCACATGCCGGAACGCGATGAACTCGTCGACCGACATGCCGTTCATCGACTCCCAGCAGGCCACGAGCACCCGCTGGGTTCGGGTCGCCCGCGCCAAGGCCAGGCAGGTGTCGGCTACGTCGTCGCGCTCCAGCGCACGGCGGGCGGTGTCGAGATCGTCGATCACCGCACGGAACAGCAGCTCCTTGACGTGACTGATCAGGATGAAGTTCAGCTCGCCGCGGGCATCGCTGCGCGGGACCTGCAGCTCGTGCAATTGGTCCATATGCGCGTAGGTGACATACTCGGGCGCAAGATACTCAGGGGCGCTGGTCATTTCACTACTCCCACGGCATTGCTCAGCACGTCGACCGCCTGCGCCACCTGCTCGTGTGTCACGTACAGCGGCGCGAAGGCGAAGCGGATCAGATCGGGTGGCCGCGCGTCGACGAGCACGCCGTTGTCGGCGAGTGTGCTTTCGACCTTGTCCGCCTGGGGAACTCGCAGTGCGAGGTGGCCGCCGCGACGGTCCGCGTCCTCGGGTGACGCGAGCTGGTGCAGCAGTTCCGGGCGGCGATCGGCAAGGCACTCCAGGAAGAATCCGCTGAGATCCTTTGAGCGCCGGTGCAACTCGTGGATGCCCACCTCGATCAACGGGGCGAGAGCATGATTCAGACCGACGAGGCTCAGCAGCGGCGGTGTGCCGGTACGTGCGCTATTGATGTCGTCGGCGGGAATGAACGTCTGCACCATCGCGAATGGCTTGGCGTGCCCGTGCCAACCCGACAGGGGGAAGTCCACTGTCGACTGGAGTCGGGTGGGGACGTAGGTGAAAGCCGGTGCGCCAGGGCCACCGCCGAGGTACTTGTAGCCGCAGCCCACGGCGAGGTCGACCGCATTGGCGTCGAGGTCGACCGGGAGCACACCGGTGGCATGGCTGAGATCCCACGCCGACAAGGCCCCCACGGCATGGCACAGCGCGGTGATCGGCCGGATCTCGCGCCGCTCCCCCGTCCGGAAATCGACGGGTGCGGCGAGAGCCACTGCCACCTGAGTGCCGTTGTCCCGCAAGTATTCATCGAAGCCGGTGCGCGACTCGACGACGAGCTCACGGTCCAGCAGCTTCGCCACCGAATCCGCGACGTACAGGTCGGTCGGGAACGACTCACCCTCGATCAACAGCACCGGGCGGTCCGGACGCATACGGCAGGCGGCAATCAACACGTTGAACAACGTCGTCGACGTCGTCTCACCGGCAACCATCACCTGTCCGGGCCCCGCGCCGAGCAATGTGCCCAGCTTGTCGCCCACCGTGCGAGGCAGCTCCAGCCACCCGTCCTGGAACCAGGCCTGCACCTGTCGAGGCGCCCATTGGCCGGTCACGACCCGATCGAGCTCGGCCGAAAGAGTGCCCAGCGGCGGGCCGAGGGAATTGCCGTTGAGGTGGATGGAGCCGTCGGTGGCGAAGTCCCGCGCATACCCGGCGAGCGGATCGACGACGTCACGACGCCGCGCCTCGTCGAGCATCTTGCTCGGCATGGTTACTCCGGATTCCGGTCGTACTGTCATGCCTGACTCGCTTTCTGCTCGTCATCGATCGCGGGAACCCAGACCTGCCCGGTGATCTGCACGCTGGCGGTGCCGTCGTGGACGGAACCGGTGCAGCCGAAGACGGATTCGTTGCCGTCTCCTGTCACCTGGCGGACCGTCACGGGCGTCTTGCCGTCGGCGGTCAAGCCGAGCCCGGTGAGACCGAGCGCAGCCGCCGCAGGCAGGCAACCGGCGTCTTCCGGAATGCCGAACCCCGGCGCGAATACTCGGGCGAGCACTTCCCGTCGATCCGGGTCCCAGCGATAAGCGGTGAGATCCGTGAGCCCTACTTCCCGCATGCGGTCGAGATCCGGGACAGGCAGGGATCGCGGGTCCTCGGTGACCCGCACGAAGTTGAAAGCGCGGCCGATGCCGCCCGCGTGGGAGGTACCCAGGTTCCAACCGAACAACCCCGGATCGTATGGAATCTGTTCGTGCACAACGGGTCCGTCGAAGGGCACCCGCACCTCGGTGCCGTCGGTCCACAGCCATTGGCAGCCGACCTCGGCGGTCCGGCCGAGCTCACCGGGGTCGAGCTGACCGGTGCCGACCAGACAGGCGGCCACGCCGGCCAGCGAGTGCGTGCCGAACGGGGTCTCGCCGTCGGTGTTGAAGATGCGCGAGGCGAAAGTTCGCTGCGCTCTGGAGCATTCGCTGACCAGTGCGCTCTCGTCCGAATTGCCTTGGCGCGCATACTCGGTGGCTTCGGCCACCGCGTCGTCGTCGCACCGGCCCGCCGAGATCAGCACATCCAGGGTGCTGCCGCGGCCGGGTGCCGCGCCGAACATGTCCACTCGCAGTACTCGCATCACTCGCCTCCGAGGTGCTTCTCGGCGAAATCGACAACAACCTGTTCGTCGCCCTGATACGGCTGGCCCAGGCGCGGCCAGTGCACGACGAGATCGGTGATGCCGATCTCCTCGAGCTCGTCGGCGGCGTCCTCGTAGGCGGCCAGCGAACTGGTGATCCCGCCGACAGCCGCATCGGCGACGAACAGCTTGCCGAGGGTGACTGGGTCCCGGCCCACCCGCTCGCACGCAGCGTCGATGCCACGCACCTGGTCCCGCAACACGGGCACGACCTCGCGCAGCGGCCGCATGCGGAAGTCGTTGGGCGGGCCGGAGGTAACCCAGTACCGCGCGTAGCCGGCGGCCAGTGCCATCCCGCGCCGGCCGGTCGCGGCCACGGCGAAGGGTAGGCGCATCGCGTCGTCGGCGCGCGGGTGGAAATCCACGCCCGCCGCGGTGTACCAGCGTGACACCTTTGTCACGGAGCCGCGGACGAGCACGGTGTCGAGGAGTTCGACGAACGCCTCGAATCGATCGGCTCGCTCACGCGCGCCGAGGTCCGGTCCACCGAGCACGCTTGCGTCGAATCCCGGTGCGCCGGAGCCGAGTCCGCAGATCAGCCGGCCGCTCGCGATGTCGTCGACGGTGACGAGTTCCTTGGCGAGCGTGACCGGATGGCGGAAGTTCGGGGTGGCCACGAGCAGGCCGAGGCCGATGGAGCTGGTGACGGTGGCGGCGGCCGTGAGGGTCGGTATCGAGCCGTACCAGTTGCGGTCGGCGAGCCAGCGCCACATCAGGTGGTCGTAGGTCCAGGCGTGCTGGTAGCCGAGCTGCTCGGCGGCCCGCCACCGGTCGGCGGCCACCTTCCACTCGTGCTCGGGCAACAGTACGATGCCGTGTTTCATCGGCGCGCCTCCTCGAGTCGCAGATCCGATACCAGCCGAGCCGCCCGGTCGAGCACGTGCAGGATGTCGCCGACCAGCGGCCGCAACACCCCGTCGGACTGTTGGGTGACGACCGGGTGATGCCGGCCGTCGACGTTGGGATACAGCCCGTTGTGCTTCAGGTCCGCGGCCAGGTCGGCGATGCGGGCATCGAGCTGTGCCACGAATTCGGCGTGGCTCACCGGGCGCCGGACGGTCAGGAAGAAGTTGTCGTACAGGTCTTCCTTCTCCCGGGAAACACTCACCCCCGGCGCGCCCGCCGACTTCTGTAGCAGCGAATGACCGTCCGGCACAAGATGATCGGCGATGTGACTGTGCGTCACCTCGTTGCGGGCGACCGCTTCGTCCAGCGCCGCGCACGAGGCGTCTTCCTGCCAGGGCATCTTGCCGCGGAAGAGCCGGCGAACGGGTCGATAGTCCGGCGCCCAGGTGCCGCTGAATGCGGGGTGCTGCAACGCCATTCGCGCCCGGATGTCGGCGTGATAGTGGTCCCTCGGGACAGTGGACGAGTAGAGCAGCGCCGCGCTGTATCCGTCGACGCAGGCGGACAGCAGGTCGAGTTCGCGCTCGCCGGGCCGGTCGGCGTCTTCGTCGGCGTGCTGCCACACGACGTCGCACATGGCCCGCCACAGCAGGAACGAGATCTGATGGCCAGCGATCCAGCGGTACCAGAACACCCGCTCCTCCTCGACCAGCTCGGTGCCGAAGACGTGGTACTCCAGCATCTCTCGGGCGAGGGCATCGGTGGTGGCGTCCTGATCCGACGATTCTTCGAAGTCGTCGCCGATCGGCGGCATGAACAGCACATGCGGCTGCAATGCGGGCGGACGACGCCCCTTCGAATCACGTCCGTTACGGCTGCTCACGACCCTGCTCCAGGAAAGTAGATGAACTCCATCTCGAGACCGTTGGGGTCGACGACATACAGGCTTTGCATGCCGTCCGCATCGGTCACGATGTCGGAGGGCCCCTCGTCGCTGGCCCAGGTGAGGTCGGTCGACTCGCGCGCCTGGAGCCACTGCTCCCGAAGCGCGACAAGGTCTTCCGGTCGGTTCACGGTGATACCGAGGTGTTGGTATTGGTAGCCGAGCGGGTCCGGGCCGTCTTGAGTGTGCTCGGTCCGGTCGAAGACGTGGAATCGCACGTCCCCCGTTTTCAGCTCGACCAGCTTCTCGATTCCCGGCAGTCGCTCGAGAGTGAGTGGCGAGAAGCTGTCGAGCTTCCATTCCACCGTGGCGCCGAGGAATTCCTGGTACCACCGGATCGTGGCGTCCACGTCGTCGGTCTGAATGGCGAGGTGGTGAAATCTCGGCGCGATGTCAAGCCCGTGCATCGGATGCCTTTCCGTCGCGAATGTGCTCATGGCGGGCCCCTCACCGCAGCGGGAGGGGGTGTCCCAGCACCTTCCATCGTCGACGGACAGCGAGTTCCGGGGCAATCAAATAGGGTTCAAGAAACTCTTAAATCGCTGTCAGACAACAATTGTCGATGGTTGTCGGAAACCTTTGCCTGCCAGGGGTTTGATGCGTTCGCGACGGGGTTACTCCAGCGCACAATGGGATTGGCGAAGCGTCCACCGAAGCCGGAGCCTCGATGGACGCTCTAAATGGACGGTTTCGTCCACTAATACATTACGCCGCAATACTTATCGGCGATCCTCACGAACGGTCCCCGGCCCCCTCGGCAGGTACCGGCGACATCGCACCACTGCCCTGGGCGGACACGTGCGCGCGCTGCAGGAGATCGGGTATCAGCGTGAGCAGCCCGCACAGCGCCATCGCCGCACCGATCCACAGCGGCGCCGTGAGGCCGAGCCCGGCACTGATCCCGACGCCGCCGAGCCACGGGCCGATGACGACACCGATATTGATGGCGGAGCCGTTGACGGTGTTGACCAGCGCGCCCTCGTTCGACACCGACATCACCCTGGCGGCCATGGCCGGGTTGAGCGGCAGGCCGACCAGGCCGAGCAGCACGGTGGCGACGATCGTCGGCGCCTTGTACTCGACACACAGCGCGAAAGCGGTGAGTACCAGCATCAATGCGATCAGCCCGCCGAACAGAATCGACCGCGTGTAGCGGTCCGCGAACCGGCCGACGACGGCGTTGCCCACCACCGTCGCGATCCCGTACACCGCGAACAGCAGCGGCACCGTCGCGGGCGCGAAGTGCGTTGCGTCGGTGAAAATCGGTGAGAGATAGGTGAATCCGGCCACGACCGAGCCGATCACGAGGGCATTGGTGGCGTACGCGCCCCACAGTCGCAGGTTTCGGAACGCCGGGATCTCCGACCGGAAGTCCATGGTCTGGGTATTGCCGCCGGAGGGCACCAGCAGGACGACCGCCGCGATGCACAGCACCGCCAACGCGTCGACCAGCCAGAAGCTGGCCCGCCAGCCGAAGTGCTGCTCGAGGAAGGTGGCCACCGGCAGGCCGACCACCTGGGCGACCATCATGCCGCCGTACAGCACCGACATCGCGCGCCCGCGTCGCTCGGCGCCGACGAGTCGCACGCAGACCGCGGCCGCCACCCCGAAAAACGCCGAAGCCGCCAGCGCGGTAACAACTCTCGCCACCACCAGCACCCAGTAGTCCTGGGCCAGCGCGCCGATCGTCTGCCCGACCACGAACACCACGAGCAGCCAGATCAGCGACTTCTTCTGCGGCACTTCGGATAAGCCGACGATCAGCACCGGGCCGCCGACGACCATGCCGAAGGCGAAGATCGAGACGAGGTAGCCGATGGCGGCGATGGAGACACCGAGGTCGCTCGACATGCCGGGAATGAGCCCGGCGACCATGATTTCGGTGGTGTTGAGGCAGAAAACGCCCAGGCCCAACACATATACGGCGAAAGGCATGGTTCCCCTCACGGCTGGGCGAACGCGGTCCACCGGTTGCCGAACGGATCGGTGAACTGTCCGATGATCAGACCGGTCGCGTCGGAGAACGGATCCATCAGGCGTTGCCCGCCGGCCTGTTCGCAGCGCGCGAGCAGGTCGGGAACGTCGGTGACGAGCAGTCCAGGGATCGCGTAGTCGGTGGGGTTGGGCAGGGTCGACACATCCATCGTGCCGCCGATCGGTTCCTCGGCCCCGCCGGGGTGAATGCTGTAGTAGACCACCCCTTCGGCCGCCTCGTCGCGCTCATACGTCCAGCCGAAGGCTTGTTCGTAGAACTTCTGTGTCGCCGCGAAATCCGTTGTGCCGATTTCGAACCAGGCCGTCGAGTTCGGCACCGGGGCCGAACGAGGCTCGCGCACAGCGGGTTCGAACAGACCTAGTTTGTTGCCCTGCACATCGGTGATCACCGCGTGCACATCGCCCGCCGCGGTACGCGCGGGACTCTCGAAAACCTTGGCGCCCAGCGTTTCCAGTCTCGGAATCGTCGCCTCGATGTCGTCACAGACGACGCTGATCCACAGCGCGTCACTGCTGCCGCGACGCAACGCGCCCATGCTCGCCGACGCTCCCCGCGCGGTGATCGTGTAATAGCCAGGGCCGAACGAGGTGAATTCCCAATCGAATATCCGCTGGTAAAACTGCTTATTGAGCTCCGGATCAATGGCGGCGATTTCGAACCACCCCACAGTTGTCGGGTTCGCGCCCGAGGTGCTCATGACCACTCCTCCTGTATGACAGGGTACAAGTTGGTTTAGCAATCGATACCGTAAACTAGTTTCCAGCAGGAAATCAAGTCCACGACCGGCGAGGAGAGACCAGTGCCTGTTGACGAAAACGAAAACAGCCAGGTACTCGACTGGCAGGACGATATCGAGAACGCGCTGGCCCACCTGACGTGCGTGCTGGTGGCGCAGCGCACCCGGACGACACCCGAGCGGGTGAGCTGGCAGCAGTACGACGTGCTCGAAATGTTGCGTCTACGTGGGCCGATGACACCATCTCTGCTGAGCGACGCGTTGAGCGTGTCCCGCCCGACGATGTCGAAAGCTCTTCGCGTGCTCAAGGATCAGGACCTGGTCGAGCAGGCATCGCTCGGGACCGATCGACGAGAACAGACGACCTCGCTCACCCCGGCCGGGCGCGAATTCCTGGACCGCGCGGCGGAATGCAGGCGTGCTAATGCCAAGATCGCCGAGTCCGTGCTCACCCCGGCCGAGCAGGCCGTCTTCGCCGAACTGTGCGGCAAGGTAGCCGAGGCTGTCCACGCGTCCACCCAACCCGCGCCGATATCGTCATAGCCTGCACTGATTTACGGCTTCAAGAGCTTTTGACAGTAACTTGAGGATTCTCTGGATGTGCCGGGCATAGCAGTCCGGATATGTTCGATGTAGTGGAAATCGGCCGCAGCCATCGTGCTTGCCATCGGCCAAACCATTGCGTCGAAAGGAGTTTGCCGTGCCTGAATTCAGCGCCGGCACCATACATTCCGCGGTCGTGGGTTTCGATCCGCTCGAGCGCAGTTGGGTCACCGGCGAGAATGCGGGCCTGTCGTTCGCTACCGCACCCGCATTGGAAGGTGAGCTGCTCGTCGACGAGGAGTCGCGCCGAGCGGTCGCCACCGATCTCGGCAACATCACCAACCACCGGCCCGCTGCGGTACTGCGGCCGCGTTCGGCGGACGACATCGCCGCGATGATCCGGTTCTGCCGCGCGCACGACGTCAGCGTGTCGGCCAGAGGCGCGGCGCACACCACTCTCGGCCAGGGCCTCACCGACGGCTTGGTCATCGAGCACAAGTACCTCAACCGCATCCATTCCATCGGGACGGATGTCGCCGAGGTCGACGCCGGAATCCTGTGGAAGGACTTGATCAACGCCGCCTATGCGCAGTCACCGCGGCTCACCCCGCCCGCCGTCACCGGCTACACCTCACTGACCGTCGGCGGGACGCTCTCGGTGGGTGGCCTCGGCGGTCTCGTCGGCGCGCTGAACACCGGCCTGCAGGTCGACCACGTGCGCGAGCTCGAGGTCGTCACCGGGACCGGCGATATCGAGCGCTGCTCCCCCGACCACAAACCCGATCTGTTCGAGGCGGTGCTCGGCGGGCTCGGCCAGTGCGGCGTCATCACCAAGGCCGTGCTCGACCTCGTACCCGCGACCGAACGCGCCCGCAGCTACGTGCTGGAGTACACCGACAACGGCAAGTTCTTCCAGGACATGCGCACGCTCATCGAGCGTCCCGCCATCGACCACGTCTATGCCGAGATGTACTCGCCGGAGTCCGCGCCGACCCACCGGCTCTACGCCACCGTCCTTTACGACCCGGCCACGCCGCCGGACGATCAGGTCGCGGCCAAGGGTCTGACCACCGAGCCGCTCATCGACGACACCAGCTACCTGGACTACGCGTACAAGATCGACACGCTGGTCGACGGCATGCGGGACGAGGTGGGCTGGGATCGGCTGGTCAAGCCGTGGTACGACGTGTGGCTGTCCGGCGCGGTCGTCGAGGAGTACGTCGGCGAGGTGCAGTCGCAGCTCACCGCACGCGATATCGGGCCCTTCGGGATCAGCCTGATCTACCCGCAGCGACGTTCACACATGACGAGGCCGTATCCGCCGGTGCCCGAGGCGAACGGCTCCGATTGGGTCTTCGTCCTCGACATCAACACCGTCGCCGAAACCCCGGGCGTCGATCCGGCATTCATCGAAGAAATGCTCGATCGCAACGATCGAATGTTCGCCCACGCGCGTGAGCGGTACGGCGCGGTCCTCTACCCGATCGGCTCGCTGCGCTTCACCGCGCAGGATTGGCGGGCCCATTACGGCGACAAGTGGACGGCCTTCCGCGCCGCGAAGACACGCTACGACCCGAGCGCCATCCTCGCGCGCGGTCTGCAGATATTCCAGGACAAGTAACCGGGAGAACCCCCCATGCCTCCTTCCAAGCCCGAGTTGACCGGCACCACCGGCGCCGTTGCCAGCACCCACTGGCTTGCCTCCGCCGCAGGCATGCGAATCCTGGCGAACGGCGGCAACGCATTCGACGCCGCCGTGGCCGCCGGATTCGTGCTGCAGGTCGTGGAACCACACTTCAACGGCCTCGGCGGTGACCTGTCCGTCGTGGCGCATCGCTCGAAAAGCGGTGACGTGCAGCAGATCTGCGGCCAAGGACCGATGCCGAGTGCGATCAGCATCGATACCTTCGCCGATCTCGGATTGAGCGGCATCCCCGGTTCGGGCCTGCTGCCCGCCTGTGTGCCGGGCGCGTTCGGCGGCTGGATGCGGCTGCTCGCCGAGTTCGGGACCATGCGCCTGGCCGACGTCTTGCAGCCCGCGATCGGCTACGCGGACAACGGTTTTCCGTTGCTGCCCGAGACCGCGCAGGCGATCGAAGTGCTCGCGCCGCTGTTCCGCGACGAGTGGACCGGGTCGGCTCAGACGTATCTGCAGGGTGGCGCCGCCCCGGCCGCGGGCAGCCGCTTCCGTAACCCGGCGCTGGCCAATACCTACCAGCGGCTGATCAAGGCGGCGGAGTCCGCCTCGACCGACCGCGAAGCGCAGATCCAGGCCGCGCACGACGCCTACTACAAAGGCTTTGTCGCGGAGGCGATCTCGGAGTTCCTCGCGTCCGGGCCGATGCTGGACTCGACCGGACGGCGGCACAGCGGGTTGCTCACCGCGGACGATCTGGCCGGATGGCAGGCGACCGTGGAGACCGCGCCGAGCCACGGCTACGGTCCGTACCAGGTGTTCAAACCGGGACCGTGGTCGCAGGGTCCGGTGTTCCTGCAGCAGATCGCGCTGCTCGATGGGTTCGATCTGGCCAAGATGGGCCAAGGCAGCGCCGACTATCTGCACACCGTGACCGAGTGCACGAAGCTCGCGATGGCCGATCGTGAGGCGTGGTACGGCGATCCCGCCTTCAGCGATGTGCCGCTGGCCGCCCTGCTCGACGAGGACTACAGCCGCGAACGGCGCAGGCTGGTCGGCCCGCGTGCCGCGCTGGATCTCCGTCCTGGCGCACCGGGCGGGCGCACTTCGTTCATTCCCGACCGGTCCGTGCCGGACTATCCGGCGGCCGAGACGGAGTGGATGTCCCAGCTGCGCAACGGATTACCGACGATCCTGCTGGAGACCACGACGAAGGGTGACACCGTCACCGTCACCGCCGTCGACAAGCACGGCAATATGGTCGCCGCGACGCCCAGCGGCGGCTGGCTGAAGAGTTCGCCGGCCATCGCGAGCCTGGGCTTCCCGCTCGGCACCCGCGGTCAGTGCGGTTACCTCACCCCGGACCACCCGAACTCGCTGGCAGCGGGCAAGCGGCCGCGGACAACGCTCAGCCCGACCGTGGTGCTGCGCGACGGCCGCCCGTACGTCGCCTTCGGCACGCCGGGTGGCGATCGACAGGACCAGTGGACGTTGCAGTTCTTCCTCAACGTGGTCGATTTCGGGCTGGACTTCCAGGCCGCGACCGAAACCACCGCCTTCCACACCGATCAGGTACCCGCGTCGTTCACCCCGCACGCGCATCGCCCTGGCGTGCTGGTGGCCGAGGAGACCTGCGATCCCGCGGTTGTCCAGCAGCTGGCACAGCGTGGCCACGAGGTGGAACTCGTCCCCGCGTACTCGCTCGGCCGGGTCTGCGCGACCGGGTTCACCGACGACCACGAGTTCGTCAGGGCGGCCGCGAGCCCACGCAAGCGGCACGCCTACGCCGTAGCCGAATGATGCTGGGCGACAATATTTTCGAAAGGAACGACAATGACGATCACCGAACACCGTCCGGAGATCATCGAACTCACCGATGAGCAGCAACGCAGGGAATGGCAGGCGTTCACGCTGTCCGACCTGCCCGAGATGATCAGCGCGATGCACGTCTGCCACGCGGTGCGGGCCATCGCCGATACCCCACTGCTGGAACGACTCCGCAACGGCCCGCGCAATCCTGCCGACGGCCTGCTGGCCGGGATCGATCCCGATATGGGGCCGGGTTTCCTGCGCTACCTGGTCAATCGAGGCATCCTCGAAACCCGCGGCGAGGAATTCTTCCTGACCCGGCTCGGTGAGTTCCTCACCACCGATGTCTCGCTGGCCCGCCTCGGCGTCTACGTCGACGCGTACGGCATGGTGACCAGCAGGACCGGCGATCTGCTCACCGGCAAGGCGGTCTACGGCAAGGACGTGATCCGCGACGGCGGCAAGCTCGGTGCGCACTGCGACACCCTGTTCTCGGCGTTTCACACACCTACCCTGCTGACCGCCATGCGTGGTCGCAAGGTCGAGCGCATCCTCGACATCGGTTGCGGTGGCGGTCAATTGGTGGTGGACGCGTGCCTGCGTGACCCTTCGCTGACCGGAATCGGCCTGGACATCGATGCCGACGCCGTCGCGGTGGCCAACGAGCACGCCCGCACGTCCGGTGTGGCGGATCGGGTCGAGTTCGTCGTCGGTGATGCGTTCGCCCCGAAGACCTGGCCGAAGGAGTGCTTCGAGGCCGACGGGCTCTGCATGATGAGCGCGTTGCACGAGCACTTCCGGCACGGCGAGCAGGCGGTGATCGATCTGTTGAACGAGATCTCCGCGACCTTCCCCGCGTTGAAGATCCTGCTGGTCGGCGAGCCCGAAATCCGTTACGACAGCAGGGAAAACGACGACGACTTCTTCCTGATCCACGTGCTGACCGGACAGGGTCTGCCACGCGACCGTGCCGCCTGGTTCGACGTGTTCGAGAAGTCCGAGCTGACCTGTCGCCGGATGTACACGCGACCGGAGGCCGGGCCCCGGTTGTGCTTCTACGACCTGGCGGGAAAGGACCAGTTGTGACCAGCTCGACCCGAACGCCCGCGGTCGAGACCGAGCTGGACTTGTTTTCGACCGAGGCACTCCTCGATCCGGTCCCCTGCTACCAGACCCTGCGTGACCTGGGCCCGGTTGTCCGGATGACCGAACACGATCTCTACGGCCTGTTCCGGTACGACCAGGTGCGCGCCGCGCTCACCGACTGGGCGGGGTTCAGCTCCGCCCGGGGCATCGCGATGAATCCCACCGCCAACGAGCTATCAGACGGGTCGCTGCTCTCGATGGACCCGCCGCGGCACCGGGCGGTGCGCAAGGTCATGGACGACGCGCTGCGGCCCAAGTACGTGCGCCAGGTCGCCGGCAATATCGAGCAGCTCGCGGACGAGCTCGTCGACGATCTGATGGAGCGCGAAACATTCGACGGTGTCACCGATTTCGCGGCCAAGCTGCCGGTGGACATCGTCATGGACCTGATCGGCTTTCCCCGCGACGAACAGCGGGACAAGATTCTGGTCTGGGCCCTCGGCGCGTTCAATTACTTCGGTCCGCCCGGTGATCGGCAGCTGTCGACCTTCCCGGACGTGGAAGCGCTCATGCAATATCTGGTCACCGACGCGACGCCGGACAAACTGTTGCCCGACAGCTTCGGCCAGATCGTTTGGGAGGCAGCCGATCGCGGTGAGATCACCGAGACCGAAGCCCTGATGACGATGAGCGCCTACGCCTGCGCGGGATTGGACACCACCATCGCCGGGGTGGCGAGCACCCTCTGGCTGCTGGCGGAAAATCCGGACCAGTGGGCGGCTATTCGGGAGGACTCGAAGCTTGTCCCCGGCGCGTTCCTGGAAGGTGTTCGGTTGGAGACACCGATCCAGCACTTTTCTCGCGTTATGACCGAAGACAGGGATGTCGACGGGGTGACGATTCCTGAAGGCGCCCGGGTCCTCATCTCCTACGCCGCGGCCAATCGGGACGAACGCCACTACCCCGATCCGGACCGTTTCCAGGCGGACCGAAACCCTGCCGACACCGTCGGTTTCGGCTTCGGCGTGCACAACTGTCCCGGCCGCACCCTGGCCTCGATGGAGGCGCACGCCCTGTTCGGCGCGCTCGCCAAACGCGCGACCACGCTCGAACTCACCGGTGCGCCCGTCCGGGAACCGAACAACATCACCCGGGGACTGGAAACACTCCCCATGCGCATCTCCTGAAAGGAGCGACCATGCGAGCGGCACAGATTGTCGAGTACGGCGCGCCACTCGAGCTCCGCGAAATCCCCGATCCCGCACCGGAACCGGACGGCGTCGTGCTCGAAGTGCTCGCCACCGGTATCTGCCGCAGCGACTGGCACGCGTGGATGGGTGACTGGGGTTGGATGGGCGGACAGGTCGCGTTGCCGCGCACGCTGGGGCACGAGATCGTCGGCACGGTAACCGCTGTCGGCGCCGAGGTGCGCGGCGTGCATCTCGGCGACCGGGTTACCACACCGTTCCACCTGGCCTGCGGCACCTGCGGGTACTGCCGTTCGGGGCGGGCCAATGTGTGCGACAACATGCAGGTGCTCGGGTTCTGGTGCGACGGTGGCTATGCCGAGTACGTGCATATCGGCAATGCCGACTTCAACTGTGTGCCGGTGCCGGACGAGCTCACGCCGGTCGCGGCCAGCGCCATCGGTTGTCGATTCATGACCGCCTTTCACGCGGTGACCGGGCAGGGGCAGGTTCGGCCCGGTGAATGGGTTGCCGTGCACGGCGTCGGCGGTGTCGGGTTGGCGGCCGTTCAGATCGCGAGTGCCGCAGGAGCTTCCGTGGTGGCGGTGGATATCGATCCGGCCAAGCTCGTGCTTGCCGAGGAGCAGGGCGCGGCGCACACCATCGACGCGAGCGTCGAGCAGGACGTGCCCGCGGCGGTTCAGGAGGCCACCGGCGGCGGTGCGCACGTTTCGCTCGATGCGCTCGGCACTCGGACGACGGTGGTGAATTCCGTTCGCTCGCTGCGTAAACGCGGTCGGCACGTTCAGGTGGGACTCACCAGTGCGGCGGATGCCGGTGAGATCGCGCTGCCGATGGACATCATCACCATCGGTGAGCTGACCATCGTTGGCTCGCACGGTAATCCGCATTCCAGCTACCCGCAGTTGCTCTCGCTGGTCTCGTCCGGTCGGCTCGCGCCACAAACCTTGGTGCAGCGCACCGTTTCACTGGACCGTGCCGGGGAAGTCCTGTCCGCGATGAGCGACTTCACTACCAACGGCATCACTGTCATCGACCGCTTCTGACGCGGACCGGGAGGACTCGTGGATACCTTGTGCGGCACCGTGGGCGTTGCGGCCCGAAACTTCCTGTCCCGCAAGCACCTGCTGTACATCAACGGTAGGTTCGTGGCCTCGACGACCGGCCGGACATTCAATACGGTCGACCCGTCGACCGGCGAGTACATCACCGAGATCGCCTACGCGGGCCGCGATGACGTCGTGGCAGCCGTTGTAGCGGCCCGCGCCGCCCTCGATGGACCGTGGCGTCGGCTGTCCGCGGCCGATCGCGGCCTGCTCCTCGCCCGTCTCGCCGACCTCATCGAACGCAACGGCGACGAGCTCGCCGAGCTCGAAGCCCTCGACGGGGGCAAGCCGATCACCATGACCCGAGCGCTCGACGCGCCGGCCGCAGCAGCCCAATTCCGCTACTTCAGCGGCTGGCCCGCGCGGATCGAGGGTGAGACCATCCCGGTCGCGGTGCCGAATACGTTGTGCTACACCAGGAAAGAGCCGGTGGGGGTTTGCGCCCAGATCATCCCGTGGAACTTCTCGTTGTTGATGACGGCGTGGAAGGTCGGGGCGGCGTTGGCGGCGGGATGCACCGTGGTGCTCAAACCCGCTGAGCAGACTCCGCTTACCGCGTTGCGCCTCGCCGAACTGATCGACGAGGCGGGGTTCCCGGCGGGCACGGTGAACGTGCTGACCGGTGACGGCGACACCGGTGCCGCGCTGGTTGATCATCCGGGCGTCGACAAGATCGTATTCACCGGGTCTACCTCCGTCGGGCGGGAGATCGGCGCGAAGGCAGGCGCACAACTCAAGCGGGTGACGCTAGAACTCGGCGGGAAGAGTCCGAACATCATTCTCCCGGACGCTGACCTGGAGGCCGCGATCGGCGGGAGTTACCACGGGATCTACTTCAATACCGGCCAGGCGTGCAATGCCGCATCCAGGCTGTACATACATAGGAGCGTGTACGACGAGGTGGTCGAAGGACTCGCGGCGCGAGCCAAGAGTGCACGGGTCGGTCTGGCGCTCGATCCGACCACCGAGTGCGGGCCGGTGGTGTCGGCCGAGCAGTACCGGCGGGTGCGTGGTTACATCCACGGCGGGGTGGCCGCCGGTGCGACATTGACCTCGGGCGACCTCCCCGAACCCGTACCGCACGGCGGATACTTCATTCGCCCAACACTTTTCACCGATATCACGCCGGACATGCGGATCTGTCGCGAGGAGATCTTCGGGCCGGTTCTGGTGGCAGCGCCGTTCGACAGCATCGACGATGCCGTGCGCCTGGCCAATGACACCGACTACGGTCTCGCGGCCGGGGTCTGGACTCAAAACCTCAGCCACGCACATACTCTCGCCGCTCGCCTGCATGCGGGCTCGATCTATCTCAACACGTGGGCACCCGGCGATCCGGCCGCCCCGTTCGGCGGGTTCAAGGCGTCCGGCGTCGGCCGGGAAATGGGGCGCGCCGGGCTCGACGCGTATCTCGAACCGAAGACCGTGTGGGCAACCCTCGCGTGAGACGACGATAGCGAAAGGATAAGACGATGTGTGGAATCGTCGGTTGGACAGATTTCGATCGTGATCTCACTGCCGAGCGCCGCGTTCTCCAGAAGATGGTGGACACCATGGCTTTACGCGGTCCGGACGCCGAGGGTTTGTGGTTGCATCCGCATTGCGCCCTGGGGCATCGGCGCCTCTCGGTGATCGACCTCGAAGGCGGCAAGCAGCCGATGGTCACGCCGGAAACGTTGCCCGACGGAACACCGCTGGCCGCCATCAGTTACAGCGGCGAGGTGTACAACTTCACCGAGCTGCGCGACGAACTGGAGACGCACGGTCACCGCTTCGCGACCAGGAGCGATACCGAGGTCGTTCTCCGGGCCTACCTGGAGTGGGGCACCGAATTCGTGCGGCGGCTGAACGGCATGTTCGCCTTTGCCATTTGGGACAGCCGGGCCGAGGAACTGCTGCTGTATCGGGATCGGTTGGGCGTCAAGCCGCTGTTCTACTATCCGACACCGGACGGCGTTCTCTTCGGGTCCGAGCCGAAAGCGATTCTCGCGCACCCAGAAAGCCGGGCGGTACTCACCATCGACGGATTGCGCGACGTGTTGTCGTTTGTCCGTGTGCCCGGGCAGACACCGTTGCAGGGCATGTACGAGGTCCGTCCCGGACATGTTGTGCGGGTGCGCGATGGCCGGCGGTCCGAGGAGAAGTACTGGGAACTGGAATCCCGGCCGCATACCGACGACATTCCCGCGAGCGTCGGCAAGGTCCGAGAGTTGCTGGAAGACATCGTCGCCCGGCAACTGGTGGCCGATGTTCCGCTGTGCACCCTACTGTCCGGCGGTTTGGACTCCAGCGCGTTGACCGCCCTCGCGCAGCGCAGGCTCGACGCCGATGGCGGCGAACGTATTCGGAGCTTCTCGGTGGATTTCGAAGGGCAGGTGGAGAACTTCGCGCCGGAGCCGCTTCGGGAGGCCCCGGACCAGCCGTTCGCTGCGGAATTGGTCCAGCATGTCGGCACCGACCATCAGACCATCCTGTTGAACAACGCGGATCTGGTTGCCCCGAACATCCGGTCGGCGGTGTCGCGGGCCTGGGATCTGCCCTTCGGTGACGGCGATCTCGGTCCGTCACTCTATCTGTTGTTCCGAGCGGTGCGGGAGCAGTCCACCGTCGCGCTTTCCGGTGAATCCGCGGACGAGGTGTTCGGCGGATACCTGTGGTTCCACGACCAGAAAGCCGTGCAGGCCAGTACTTTTCCATGGCATGCGCTGGGCGAACGCTCGATCACCGAGCAATCGACGGCGTTCCTGGATCCTGAGCTGACCGCGAAACTGAACCTGCCGGAATACATCGCCGACCAGTACCACACTGCGCTGCAAGAGGTTCCGCACCTGAGTGGCGAAACCGGACACGATCGGCGGATGCGGATCGCGAGCTATCTGAATCTCACCCGGTGGCTGCCGGTGATGCTGGATCGCAAGGACCGGTTGAGCATGGCCAGCGGGATCGAGGTTCGAGTGCCGTTCTGCGATCATCGTTTGGTCGAGTATGTGTTCAATGTGCCGTGGTCGATCAAGACCTTCGACGGACGAGAGAAGAGCTTGCTGCGCGCCGCGTCGGCGGATCTGCTCCCGGAATCCATTGTGAAACGCCGCAAGGCGCCATATCCGTCCACCCAGGATTCCGGGTACGACCGGGCGATCAAACAGATACTGGGAAAGATCGTCGCGGAACCGAGTTCGCCCGCCCTGCCTTTGTTCGACCAGGACGCGATCGACAAGCATCTCAACGCGCCGGTCGACACCGCATCGTCGATGCAGGAAAGAGGCCTTTACAACGAGACCCCGATTCGCCTTGCCGAATGGCTGGCCGCCCATGACGTGAGCGTAATGATATAATTTCCAATTGGAAACTAGTTCTGGTCACGCTGAGGGGAGTGGATATGTCGGATCGAGTCGGACGGCAAGCGAACGACAGTATTACGCTGCAAGGCGTCCGAGAGCACAACCTGAAGAACGTGTCGCTGGAGATTCCGAAGGGGCGGCTGACCGTCTTCACCGGTGTGTCGGGTTCTGGTAAATCGTCGCTGGTGTTCGGCACCATCGCGGTCGAGTCACAGCGCCAGCTCAACGAGACGTTTCCCTGGTTCATCCGGAACCGGCTGCCGAAGTACGAGCGGCCGCACGCCGAGGGCATGTCGCACCTGTCCACCGCGATCGTGGTCGACCAGCGACAGATCGGCGGCAGCTCCCGATCGACCGTCGGCACCATGACCGAGATCAATCCGATTCTGCGCGTGCTGTTTTCACGCCACGGCAAGCCCAGTGCGGGCGAGTCGACCATGTACTCGTTCAACGTGCCGCAGGGCATGTGCCCCGAGTGCGAAGGGCTCGGCCGCACCGCGCGACTCGATCTGGACCTGTTGCTCGACCGGAAGAAGTCGCTCAACGCAGGGGCCATTACCTCACCGCTGTTCGCCGTCGGCGGGTATCCGTGGATCACCTACGCGGAATCCGGGGTGTTCGATCCGGACAAGCCGTTGCAGAAATTCACCGCCGAGGAATGGGAAAAGCTGCTCTACGGCGGGGGTTTCAAGGTCCGGCGGCCTGGCAAGGACGTGACGCATTCCAACGAATACGAGGGGATTGTCGTCCGGTTCAATCGGCGCTATCTCAAGAACGGCCTCGATGCGCTGAAGGAGAAGGAGCGCAAGGACGTCGAGCAGGTCGTGACGACCGGCACCTGTGAAGTGTGCGGCGGCGGGCGGCTCAACAAGGCCGCGCTCGCGTCGAAGATCAACGGCAAGAACATCGCCGACTACGCGGCCCTGGAAGTCAGTGAACTGATCGTCGAGTTGGGGCACATCGATGACCGGGTCGCCAAGCCCGTCGTCGAGGCGGCCGTCACGGCGTTGACCCGGCTGGAATCGATCGGGCTCGGCTACCTCAGCCTCGGTCGCGAGACGTCAACGTTGTCCGGTGGCGAAGGTCAGCGACTGAAGACGGTGCGGCATCTCGGCAGTAGCCTGAGCGATCTGACCTTCATCTTCGACGAGCCGAGCGTCGGCCTGCATCCGCGAGATGTGCACCGGCTCAACGAACTTCTCGCCCAGCTGCGCGATAACGGCAACACCGTGCTCGTTGTGGAGCACAACCCTGACGTGATGGCCGTCGCCGATCGCATCGTCGATATGGGGCCCGGAGCCGGCTCGCACGGCGGTGAGATCGTGTTCGAGGGGACCTACCAGAAGCTACTGAAGGCCGACACGCTCACCGGCCAAAGGTTGCGTGAGCACACCGGTTTGAAGGATCGGGTGCGCAAATCGACTGGCACGCTGGACATCACCAAGGCCACGCTGAACAACTTGCACGACGTCTCCGTCAGCATTCCCACCGGGGTGCTCACCGCGGTGACCGGTGTGGCGGGCTCGGGTAAAAGTTCGCTCATCTCAGGGGCTTTCGCGGCCCAGCACCCTGATGCGGTGATGGTCGATCAGTCGGGCATCGGCATCTCGTCGCGATCGACGCCGGCCACCTATGTCGACATCATGGATACCGTTCGTAGCTTGTTCGCGAAGGCCAACGACGCCGAGCCGGGGCTGTTCAGCTTCAACTCCACCGGGGCGTGCCCAGCCTGCAAGGGGCGCGGGGTAATCGAGACGGACCTCGCCTATATGGACCCCGTCACGGTGACCTGCGAGGTGTGTGAAGGCAGTCGGTATAACGAAGAGGCGCTGCAGAAGACGTTGCGCGGCAAGAATATTGCCGAGGTGCTCGGGCTCACCGTCGAAGAAGGGCTCTCCTACTTCACCGAGGAGAAGGTGACCGGGAAGCTCGCGTTGCTTCGTGAGGTCGGTCTGTCGTATCTGACGCTGGGCCAACCGCTTTCCACCCTGTCCGGCGGTGAGCGTCAACGGCTCAAGCTCGCGCTTCGGCTCCAGGACACGGGCACCGTTTTCGTGTTCGACGAGCCGACCACCGGTCTGCACATGGCCGACGTCGACCGGCTGCTCGTGTTGTTCGATCGTCTGGTCGACGACGGGAACACCGTCATCGTGGTCGAACACGACCTGGAAGTCGTCAAACACGCTGACTGGGTGATCGATCTCGGGCCTGACGCGGGGCGCCACGGCGGCCGAGTCCTTTTCGAGGGCACGCCCAAGCAACTCACCTCCGACAAGAGGTCGGTCACCGCCCAGTATCTGCGCACCGACCTCGAGCGAGCAGATCGCTGACCTACCGGGATGCGTCGAGCGCGCGGTCGGCCAGTGCGGCGACGATTGGCGTGAGGGTTTTCGCGTAGGTGACGGTCAGGTGGTTGTCGTCGCGGTAGATGAGGTTGTTGCGGGCGATGAGTGGACAGCGGGCGGTGGTGCAGAACAGGTCGGTGAGGTCCACGTACTGCGCGCCGCCCGCTGTCGCCGCGGCTCGTTCGGCGGCGATGCCGTCATCGTTGACGGCGATCTGACGGGTCGGCGAGCAGGCCAGGGCGTCGTCGAGGTGGTCGGACAGACAGGTCGGTGCGGTGGTGTGTGGATCCGGGATCGGGCCTAGGACAAGGACATTCGCGCCGGTCGCGCGTAGCTGGGTCGTCAGGCGGGACAGGCTGTCGATCCAGGCTTGGTCGTAGGTGGTGAAACCGAAGTCGCCGCCGTATCGGCGGGACATGCTCAGCACGATCAGTCGTGGGTGCTCGGCTTGCAGGCGGGTCAGGATCTGGTGGCGCCACTGCACGCATTCGGTGTAGTCCCGGCCGAGGTAGGGGCTGGTGATGGGCAGTTCCATCAGCGGACAGGTGACCTTGCTCATTGTCTCCAGGCGCCAATGCCGTTGCTCGGCAACCTGTTCGAACGCCGGGCTCCACATCGCCGCGTGCGAATCACCGACCAGCGCGACCCGGCTGGTCGAATCCGGATCACCCGAAACACATTCCGGCTGCCCGACATCAAGCCATGAACGTACGCAACCGTTTCCGAATACCGCCGCCTTGTCCCCCGGCGCATCGGCAAGCGCCGGTGAGAGATTCGAAGGAACAGCGTGCTGGTCAGCCGACGCCGCCACGGCAGCCTGCACCTGCGCGGTCAGCTGCCGAACCGCCGCATCGTGCGGATCGACGGTTTCCGCGGACGGTGCCGCAGGCGCCGCGACCACAGTGAGCTCCTCAGCAGCCGCCCCACGCCCGACCGGTGCGGGCAC
This sequence comes from Nocardia sp. NPDC046473, assembly GCF_040645995.1. Lineage (NCBI taxonomy): Bacteria > Bacillati > Actinomycetota > Actinomycetes > Mycobacteriales > Nocardiaceae > Nocardia > Nocardia sp. NPDC046473. The sequence continues at coordinate 5,158 of NZ_JBEYZJ010000005.1, read as the reverse complement.
AAACACGAGCAACGCCACCGCGATACCGACCGCCACTGCGGTAACTACACCGCCGCTGGCAAGACTCAGCCCCGCTGAACGCCGTAACGGTCGTGCAAATCGAACCGGATCCTCGACAAACCACAACGTGAGCATCGCGAGCCCAGCGGCGGTGACCACCGCTCCCACCGCCCCGACCGAGCCGAGCCCATGGCCGAGCACCCGTGGCGCGAGCAACAACACCGGCCAATGCCAGAGGTACCAGGAATACGAAAGACGACCGAGCGACCGCAGCGGATCCACCGACAGTGCCCGCCCGACTCCCCACCGAGTCATCCCACACCCCGCGACAATAATCAGCACGGCACCGAGAACCGGCAGCAACGCCGCCGTTCCCGGATAGGGTGTCCGCCCGTCCAATCGAGTACAGGCAAACACAATCAACCCCAGCCCCAACCACCCGGCAACGGTCGCGGCCGACTCCGGCAACCGCCGCCACAGTGGCACCGAAAGCGCCACAACACCCCCGAGCGCCAACTCCCACGCCCGCGCGGGCAATGCGAAGAACGCCCACGGCGGCAACGTACGAGTCCAATTCAGCGACACCACAAACGACCCCGCAGCCACCACCGCAAGCACAACGAGATACGGAACCGGCGAAGCATCAGCCCTCACCCGTCGCCGCACAAACCAGGCAACCCCGATGATCAACGCGGGCCACAACAGATAGAACTGCTCCTCCACCCCCAACGACCAGTAATGCTGAAATGGCGAGGGCGGCGCATCAGCCGCCAGATAATCGGTCCCGGTCAACGCAAGCCGATAGTTCCCCACATACAACGCACTGGCAATCCCATCCCCCAACACCGCCCGAGCCTGCAACGGCGGCAACAACACAGCCGCCCCCACCGCAGTAGCAACCAGCACAATCCCCGCCGCAGGCAACAACCGCCGCGCCCGCCCACCATAAAACCGCGCCAACCGGACAGTCCCGGTAGCCCCCACCTCCCGCCACAACATCCCGGTAATGAGAAACCCGGAAATCACGAAGAAGACATCAACCCCGACAAAACCGCCACCAACTCCCCACACCCCCGCATGAAACGCCACCACCGCCAACACAGCAACCGCCCGCAGTCCCTCGACATCGGACCGAAACCCCGCCCGCGCAGGCTCCACCCCACGCGCCCGGTCCCCCACATCCCCCCGCCGAACCATCAATTCCCCGGAGGCAGTCCCTATCATGGGACGCATTCTTACCAACTCTTGCCAAGAATGTCCCCACAAGATTTGCTGATCAAGCTGAGCTGAACAAATCCATAAGTCCCGCTTACAGCAGTGATTACACCGCTATATTCTCGCGAAGTGCTGTTTCCCACTCCCACGCTGAGCGACGCCGACGAGCGTGTGCTGTCCGAAGTGGGCGACATGCACGATGCGCTGCGCCAACAGCTACAGAGCGCGCCGGCCACATTGACCGCGAGGTTAGGAAAGTTCCTGACCGCAGACGCGGTGGCAGCGTCGAACTCCATCGAAGGATTCAAAGTCGCCACTGTCGATGTGGAGGACCTGATGGCCGGAGAACGTGATGTTGATGTCTCCGACGAGAACCAGGCCGAGACGCTCGCCTACGAGCAGATGATGACTTACATCCAAACTTTGCACGATGTCGAGGATTTCTCATACAGCAAGGGACTTCTCAACGCATTGCACTGGATGCTGCAGGGGCACCGGCATGGTCCGCGCCGGCCCGCCGGGCAATGGCGGCGTGGCCCGGTATACGTGACCGATGTGCGTGACCCGAGTATTGCCGCTTACACCGCACCTGAGGCTGCGGCAGTGCCGGCGTTGATGGAAGAGTTGGTAGATTGGCTCGATATCGAGAAGGGCGCGCATCCATTGGTTCGCGCCGCGATGGCGCATCTGCATCTGGTGTCTATTCACCCGTGGGCTGACGGCAACGGCCGGATGTCACGCTCGCTGCAAACATTGATGATTGCCCGGGAAGGCGTGCTGGCCCCGGAGTTCTCCTCGATCGAGGCATGGTTGGGACGTCCGGGTAATACCTGGGAGTACTACCAGGTATTGGGGCGTCGCGGCAGCGAGTATCGACCGGATCAAGATGTCTCGGAATGGATCCGGTTCAATCTGATCGCCTACCACCAGCAGGCGCAGACCGTCCACGCGAGGTTTGTGCGGTCTGGCCGGGTGTGGGAGGCATTGGCCGACTTCGCGACCGGCGACGGCTTGGACGAGCGGCTCATCACCGCGTTGCACGACGTCGCCATGTCGGGCCGCGTACGGCGCACCCGCTACGAACAGAACGAGGGCCTGAATCTACAACAGGCACAACGCGACCTACGCGAACTAGTGCGCAGGCAAGTCCTGGCACCGGTCGGCCGCACCCGTGCACGGTTTTACGTCGCAGGTTCGAACTTCCCCGAGACCGCACTGGAGATCGCACGCACACCAACAACATTGACCGATCCCTACGCCGCCACGTAGACGACGCAGACTGGCATCAATCCAGGATGTTCGTGGCTACGAATACATCCTTGGTGCGCACGAGCAGGCCAACTGTACAGGTCCACGGAGGTACAGTCGCCGACCGGCGGGTTCATCACAGGCTGGAAGACTGACCCCAATTGCAGCGAGGGCTGGGTGGCAGATAATGGCGAATCAGAATGATATCGAATCTCGAAGTCTTGCCAAATATGAAGATATAATCCGCAGATTCATCTCAGGCGATATCAGCGCACCGAAGTTCGAATCGGAATATCTTTCAGCTTTCAAATCAAAGGAGACCCATCTTCGACCCAACGATTTCCACCTCCTGGATTCGCTGTTCGCCGATGTCGACGACTACGTTTCTGATCCGCAGCTACGGGCCGATGCCGGCGGCTTGGACGATGAACAACTACGTCAACGCGCTACCGCAACCTACGACCGTCTGTTCGGAGCCAAGGAGCCCGAGTAACCGGCGCCGAAGAGAAAGCGCCACTGCGCCCAGGCGACACTGCGGCCAAGAATATGCCGGATGGGCGGGACCGCTGTCAGAGTGGCGGTATGACGAAGGAGAGGGCGGTGTGTCCAGAGTGCGGCGGGGGCGATGACGCCGATCATGTACGGCCTTCCGACGCACGCCGCGTTCGAGAGAGCCGAGCGTGGGGAGATCGTTTTGGGTGGGTGTGTCAAGAGGTCCAACGCTCCGATGTGGGAATGCGGGGCATGTCACGGGGACGCGGACTTGGACATCCCGAGTTTCATGAGGGAGTAGTGCGGCAAGGAACAGCGGTGCGGTCGCGCGGCCAGCTTCGTCGATCAACGTCACGTGTGGGTGCTGCGGCGTTATCCGTGGAAGGCGCGGGCGATGGAGTAGCCGAGGACAGCGGCCGCCACACCCACGGCGACGCCCACCACCGCGTTGAGGATCGCGTGCCGGTAGGCGCCTTGCTCGGCGAGCCGGACGGTCTCGTAGGTGAAGGTGCTGTAAGTGGTGAAGGCACCGCAGAAACCGGTGCCTGCCAACAACATCCACGGTGCCGACAATCCGGCGCCGGTCAGTGCGCCCAGGATGAGGCAGCCGCAGGCGTTGACAATCAGTGTGCCCCAAGGGAAACGGCTGTCGTGGCGCACCTGGATGGATCGATCGAGCAGGTAGCGAGCGGGCGCGCCGATGGCCGCCCCCGCGATCACCAACAACGCGTTCATGACGCCACCGCCACCCGGATGAACCGGGCGGCCGCGCGGGTGAGTATCAGGGCGGCCGTGGTGGCGACCAGTGCCACGACGAGGGTGGCAACCAGATAGACGGCGGCGACGATGACCGTGGCCGGGTCGAGCAGTGCGCGAATGTCTTCGGCGTAGGTGGAGAAGGTAGTGAACCCGCCGAGGACCCCTACCCCGAGAAACGGGCGAACCAGCGGATGCGCCGGGCGGATCTCGGTGATCACCACCATCAGCGCGCCGAGCAGGAAACTTCCCGCAACGTTGATCGCGAACACCGCCCACGGGAACGCGCCCGCCGGTGCGGGCCAGGCGAGGGTCAGTCCATAGCGGGCCAACGCGCCGAGCGCGCCACCGACCGCGATGACCGCCAAGACCGCGCCGTGCGTGCCCGCGAGCTCGCTTCGCTGGTCAGCGTTGTGCAGGTCGATATCGGGATCGACGGAAGGGCATGTTTGCGGGTCGATGGGCACAGCTGTCTCCTACTCCAAGGCCGCCCGGGGGCGGGGTGATGGGGTAGGGACTGTTGGCCGGCAATGCCCGCGGTTGTTCCGAATCCGATGTCCGGAGCGGCGAGCCCCACCGCCGCAGCAACAACTATATGCCGTGTCAACACAGCGGTGTGTGCGGGGTACCGCCTGCGGATTCTGAGGGCGTCAACGACGACGGCGAAGATCGAGCACAGAGCGGGCCACCCACGATGCGGCAAGCCCCGCCGCCACCCCGGTCAGCGGCGCGAGGACACGCCCCCAGATATCCCGAATCGGCCGATACCGCGCGACACCGTGACTGATCTCGATGAAACCCACCGGCCGCACATCAACACCGCCCCCTACACCGCCCTCCGCACCAGCGAACCCGATGCCCGCCCGCGCCACGGGCACAACGGTGACGCCCCCGGCCATGACCGGCGCACCGAAAACCATTGCCGCACCGGCCTGCCCACCGATCAAGTCCACCATCTGCTCCCGCGTCAACGCCACCGCCCCCACGGCATCGCCCCCCGCAGTCAGGGAATCCGGATCCTGCGCTGCCTGCATGCTCATGAACCTCCGCGCCGCCGAAAATGCCCGAGTTCGAGGCTAGCTGGACAGCTGATCACGCCAAAACAGGCACCACTCCCCCCGTCAACCAGATCGCCGCCACCACGTGCCGTCGATCCCGACTCTCACCCCACACCTTCTCTGTCGGCCGAGCACCGTTTCTGTGACCCGGACACCCACTACACCGGGTGAGCGGCTTCCAGAAACGGTGAGCGGCCTGAACAAAGAGTGCACATCGGAGCCCCAGCGGCCCCGAAAACACCCACCCGACACACTCGCTGCTTCAAAGCGCTCGCGAACAGCACCACAGCCAGATGACCACCTCCGGAACGTGACATCGCGCACCTGACCGATAACTAAGGTCGGGGACCCCACCTGGCGCGCCCAGCACTACTCCGGTCATCCGATGA